>CAWJGE010000014.1:0-359669 GCA_963842265.1 uncultured Actinomycetota bacterium | reverse complement strand
AGATCCCCGGTGTCACCAGCGGCGAGGCGGTCGCGCTGACCGGAGGTATATCGGCGTGCCGTCTCATCCACATGCAATCGGCTGTTCCAGCGATGGCGCGGTGGCCGGTGGTGTGCCGGCCGGTGCCTGCCGGGAGGCGGATTGCTATCCGGGTGTGTGTGCCGGGCGGCAGGCGGTAACGAGGATGTACCGGAGGCCGGGCAGGTCAGCCAGGAAGACCCGGGCCATGGCCGTGTAGTGGCGGCCCATATCCTCGGTTACCTCTGCTTCGGCAGCGATGATGCCTTCGGCGAGTGCCTGCTGCTGGCACCGCCAGCCCGGCGGTTCGTGGTACGTCTCGATGGCAAGGCCTGCGTTTTCGATGAGCTGGCGGTAGTCGGCTCGGGCGGATTCCAGCAGGGGGTGGTCGCGGAACGTGCTGGCGAGCGCCCGGCGCTGCGGGTCATCGCCGACCGGGTGCGCGAGCCGTTCCCAGGTGGTGAAGGCCAGCCGGCCGCCCGGGCGCAAGATCCGGGCGATCTCGCGGGCGGCGGCGGCTTTGCCTGGGACGAACATCAGCACGTCCAGGCTGATCACAGCGTCGCAGGACGCATCGGGTAGCCCGGTGGCGGCCAGGTCGCCCACGAGGAAGCGGGCCTGCCCGTCCAGGCCGAGCTGCGTTGCCTGCCGCCGGGCCAGCTCGATGCCGGCCAGGGACAGGCCGATGCCGATCAGGGCCGCCCCGGTCCGCCGGGCGGCCCATAGGCCGGGCCCGCCGTGCCCGCAGCCCAGATCCGCGACCACGTTACCTCGGCTGAGCTGCAGCGCGCTGACGGCGAGCTGCAAGGTGGTAGCGGAGCAGAAGGCGCTCGGGTGCGCGCCGGCAGGGTAGTCCTCGCCGACGGCGGTCCGGTAGATCTGCTCGACCACGGCGCTGCGCATCCGGCCCTGGTGGACTGGTCAAATGCGGCGGCGGCGCTAGTGCGCTGGCCACGAACGTTCGCCGGGATGGCTGACAGGTTGCGGTGATTGCTTCCACACTCGATCGTGTGATGAATGGTCGAGTGGCGTGGAGGCGTGATGGCTGAGCAGGTCCGGGCGCGGCGGCTGACTGATGAGGAAGGGCGGCGGCTGCTGCAGATCGTGCGGCGGGGCAAGCACGGGTCAGTCCGGGTGCGCCGGGCGATGATCATCATGGCGTCGGCGTCGGGCACGCTGGTACCGGCGATCGCCCGGCTGGTCGCCGCCGATGAGGACACTGTCCGGGACGTGATCCACCTGTTCAACGCCAAGGGCCTGGCCGCGCTGGACCCTCGGTGGGCGGGCGGCCGTCCCCGCCTGATCAGTGACGGCGATATCGAGGTCATCGTCGCGGCGGCCAGGACCCGGCCGGAGAAGCTGGGCCAGCCGTTCACCCGGTGGAGCCTGCGCAAGCTGGCCGCCTATTTAGCCGGCCGTCCCAGGCCGGTGCGGATCGGGCGGGAGCGGCTGCGGCAGATCCTGCATGCCCGCGGGATCAGCTTCCAGCGGACCCGGACCTGGAAGGAGTCCCGTGATCCGGACCGGGACGCCAAGCTGGACCGGATCGAGTACGTGACCAGCCATTACCCGGACCGCTGCTTTGCCTTCGACCAGTTCGGGCCGCTGTCGATCCGCCCGTGCCACGGCGCGTGCTGGGCGGATCGCAAGCGGCAGTCCGGCTGCGCGCGACCTACCACCGCACGCACGGCATCCGCTACTTCCACGGCTGCTACGGCATCGGCGACGACCAGCTGTGGGGCGTGACCCGCGAGCACAAGGGCGCGGACCACACCCTGGCCGCGCTGAAGTCGATCCGGGCCGCCCGGCCCGGCGGCTACCGGCTGTTCGTCATCTTGGACAACCTGGCAGCGAACAAGACCCCGGCGATCCGCCGCTGGGCCAGGCGGGAGAACGTCGAGCTGTGCCTGACACCCACGAACGCGTCCTGGGCCAACCCGATCGAGGCGCACTTCGGTCCCTTGCGGACCTTTGTCATGAGCTGCTCAGACCATCCCAGCCACACCGTACTGGCCCGCAGGCTCCAGGCATACCTGCGCTGGCGTAACGCCCACGCCCGTCACCCCGACGTACTGGCCGCCCAGCGCCGCGAACGAGCCCGCGTCCGCAGCGAACGCCAGCAACGCTGGGGCCGCCCGAAACCCAAAGCCGCATAACGGACCCGGTAAACGTTCGTGGTCAGCGCACTAGCTGCTGGCAGCTGGCGGCTGGTGACCGTGGGCTGCTCCCTCGTGTTCCCCGGCGGGCTGCACGGCACGGCGCGCGCCGTCGGCGATTTCGCCAGCTACGGTGCCGACCGGGCACATGTTGGGCCAGCCGGTGTCCGTCACGTCGTCGGCCGCGGCGCGAAGGCCTGGGGAAGCCTGGGGCGGCTGGGGAACAGCCAGATCACCCGTGAGCGCCGTCCCGCCAGTGCCCGGGAGCCTGGATCCTGATCGCCCTTGTGCGTTCAGGGGACGATCGGCGAGAGGGATGTTTCTCACGCGCCGCCGGCTGTGACCACCATGTCGGTGACGAACCCGGCGGCTAGCCCGAGCAGGACACCCCAGTAGAGCAGGTCCTTGCGCTTGTTCTTGTGCGCCACCCCGAGCAGCTGGATGACGACGTAGAGGATGGACCCGGCGGCCAGGGTCAAGAAGATCACGCTCATCGCCTGGCTGGTGAACTGCCGCCCGACCACGGTGCCGGCCAGGGTGGGGCCGCCGCCTATCGCGCCCATGAGCAGGAGGAACCTCCAGGACGGCCGGTCGCCGTCGGCGGCCAGCGGGGCGACGATGCCGAATCCTTCGGTGCCGTTGTGCAGGGCGAAGCCGATGACCAGGACGGTGGCCAGCCCGATAGCGCCGGTGGCGGCGCTGCCGCCGATGGCCAGGCCCTCGCCGAAGTTGTGCAGCCCGATGCCGACCGCGATCAGCAGCGACATGCGGCGGGCGGCGGACCAGCTAGCGATGCCCGCGCGGGCCGCGGTCAGCTCGCCCGGCGCCATCGTTCCCGGGCCGAGGCTCCGCGGCTGACCGCGGCGGGCCAGCCAGCGCTCGTAGTACACCAGGCTCAGCAGCCCGGCGGACAGGCCGAGGAAGAACAGCGTGCCGTACCCCGCCACCGGGCCGATCCCCCCGGCTCGGTCGTGCAGTCGCCCGAGCGCGGTGTCCAGAGGGTCATAAGCGTGCACGAGAACGTCCCAGACCAGGAACAGCAGGATGCCGATGGCCAGGGCGCTGAGGAACTGGCGCGTCCCGGGCCGCGGGGCCCGGACCCGGCCCAGGGGCAGCCCGACCAGGATGGTCACGCCCGCGATGAAGCCGAGCAGCAGGGTCTGGGTTTCACTCATCGATCCGGGACTCCGCAGGCGTTGAGGGACTGGCCAGACGCTTCTGACTGGATTAGGTTAGCCTAACCTAATCAAGCCCGCTAGCCCCGGCCGGGTCCCCGCTGGCCCGGGGAGGGCTCCCGATGAGCTGCGGCATCCTGCCGCCCGTGTGGTGATAACGCCGCGGAGAGGACCGGTATGGGTGATACTGGCCGACCGGCGCATCGACGGGCCAGGCGGCTGGCCCGGGTCGGTGGCCTGGCTTTGGCCATCACAGCCGTGGTCGCGGTCTACGCCGTGGCTCTGCGGCCGGCCGCGCCGAGAGCGGATAACGGTTCCGCTCCGGCCCGCGCATCGCATCCGGCTGCACCGGCCTCGCAGGCCCGCTCCGCCTCGCAGACCAGCCCGGCACCGCGTCCGGCGACGGGCCCCATGCCGGACCTGTCGGTGCCGCTGGCGGGGATGCCGCCGGTGACAGATCCTGCGAATATCTACGCCGCCGCCGGGCCGGACATGCTCAGCCCCGCGGTCCGCGGCGTGCCGTACCGGATCCACGTGCCCGACAGCGGCGGGTCCGCGGTGACCGTCATCGACCCGGCCACCTACCGGGTGCTGTGGAGCTACCAGACCGGGCTCAACCCGCAGCACGTCGTGCCCGCCTACGACATGCGCACCCGGTACGTGGCCAACGATCTGGGCAACAGCCTCACCCCGGTCAACCCCCGCACCGGCCGCCCGGCCGCCGCGGCATCCCGGTGGATGACCCGTACAACCTGTACTTCACCCCCGACGGGCGCTACGCCATCGTGGTGGCCGAGGCCCGGCAGAACCTGGACTTCCGCGACCCGCACACCTTCGCCCTGGAGCACCGGATCCACGTCGATTGCGCGGGCGTGGACCATGCCGACTTCGCGGCCAGCGGGGCCTACCTGATCGCGACTTGCGAGTTCGCGGGCCGCCTGGTCCGGGTCGACCTGCACACGCTGAACGTGGCCGGCTACCTGGACCTGCCGGGCTCCTCGCCGCAGCCGCCGCTGCGGGTGGACATCCTGCTCGGCGCCGCCTGGGGCGAATCGGCGGCCGGCGACCCGGCGCGCGCTACCGTGCTGCTCGAGGAGGTGACCTCGCAGGTCACCGAGCCCAGCGACACGATCGTGGCGCAAATGGCCGCGGCTGAGGTGACGTCGCTGATCCGGCGGGGCCGGTTCGCCGAGTGCGAGGCGGTGGCCGAGCGCGGCGGAGCTGCCGCGCAACGGGCCGGCCGACCGGACGTCGCCTACTCGATCTGGATCCAGGCCACGTGTGCGCTCAGCGCGGCCGGCGACCTGACCGGGGCGCTGCAGGCGGCGGACGCCGCGGTCACGGCGACCCGCGGCATGACAGTGATCGAGTTGCCATGCCTGGCCGCCCGCGCGTTCGTGCTGTCCCGCCTCGGCCGCCACGACGAGGCGCTCTCGGTGGCCGGCGAGCAGCTGGCGAAGGCGGAACGGATGGACTCCTCAGCGGCCGCGGTGCTGGCCCGCCACGACACGGGGCTGATCTCGCTGGCGGCCGGCCGCTACGCCGAGGCAGCGCAGCTGCTGGGGGAGGCGCTGGCCGAGGGTGCGGAGGTGAGCCGGCCCGCCGCGCGGCTGGCCCGCGCCGAGGCGCTGGCCCGCTCCGGCCGTCCGGACGAGGCGACTGCCGAGGTGCGCCGGGCGGCCCTGGAGCCGGTGCGCGGCAGCGACCAGCCATGGGCGCTAGTGCCAAGGATGACGCGAGTCCAGGGGATGATCGCGCTGGCCCGCGGCGACCGGGCGGAAGCCCGGCGCCGGCTCAGCGAGGCCGCTGAAGGCGGGCGGCGTCACCTGGACCACAACATGGGCGCCGAGCTCCTGGCCAACTTCGTCGACCTCGGCCGCGCGCCGATCGTCGGCCTGGTCGAGCCCGGATGGGAACTGCGCCGCCTCACCGCCGAACTGGCCGGGCTGGACGAGCTCACGGAGGTGCCCTGATGCCCGGATTCGCGCTCAGCGCCCAGTGCCGGGCACCGGTCGAGGAAGTGTGGAAGCTGCTGTTCGACCCGGCCCGGTTCCCGGACTGGTGGGCCGGCATCGAGACCGTACGCAAAGACGCCCCCGGTGAGTTCACCCAATGGCAGGCCGGCTACCCCGACTTCCCGATGCCGCAGAAACTGCGGGTCGACCAGGCCAACGAACGAGTCACCATCTCCTGCCAGGTCTCCGACATCGAGATCGTCTGGCAGCTCGCCGAGGCCGGCACCGGCACCTCGATCAACGTGAACGTCAGCCTGCCCGAGCGCGAAGCCCGCCGGCTCGACGGGCAGCAGAATGTCATCTCCGAATCCCTGCGCCGCCTCACCGCGCTGGCCGAGCACTCCTCCTGAACGCCGCTCCCCGGCTGCCTGAAGCGGGCAGCTGCCCCTCAAGGCCACGAATCCGTCACTACCCTACTCGGCTCGAGTACGGGCGTCGGGCCATCCAGATCTACCATTCTGGACGCTGTTTGAAGCGGTCGTTTGACGCGGAATGGCCGATCATAACGGCGGGTCCGCGCGCGTCCTGGCACCGAGCCTCCGCAACGTGCTGTGACCAGGAGCGGGGCGGAGGTTCAGGTGCGTCGGGGCTGTAAGCGTCCGCGGCGCCGTGCCTGGTGACAGAGGGCCGTCGTCCTCGTAGCCGAACCATCCGCAGACGCGGCGGTCCCGACGTAACTCATCGCGGCATAGCGCGTCCCGTGCCGGGCGGTCATGAATAAGGATGCAGGCCGTCCGGCCGGGTGCCGTGGCGAGGCGTGACTCAAGAAGGGTCTGCTCGGCTCGAAGTAGGTTGCCCGGCGCGCGGTGGCCGGCGGCTTGCCCGCAGATCCCGCCCGGATCCTCGTGGGCCGGGTTCCGATGCCGCCCTGGGCAGTCAGGACGTGCGGGCGGCCGGCAGATCCGGGTTTCCGGAGGCGGCCGGACTGGAGGGCTTTAAGGTCTGGCCTGCCGTACGCTGCCCGGGCGGACGTCGGAATGGGGCCGATACGAAAGCGCCCCCGTTACCGAGGGCGCCGTCTTGCATAACGGAGCGGGCGGCCGCGCATTCGCTGCAATTTGGGACTTACGCCTTGTCGGCTGCCGGGCTGCTGGCCGCGCTAGCCGTTAGGCCCGTTCCGTCATGTGCCTCATCGTACCACGTGTCGTGAATGACTAATTACCCAGAGACGTGTGTGCAGTTCAGGGCGGCCCAGAGTCCTCCCTGCGCCTGATCGGCGGCTAGATGCATGAGCTTCTGCGGGCACGGTACGGACACGTGCCTGAGGCGCGGGCTCATGACCGCGACGGGTATGGCACATGTGCCGGGGCACCCGGGGCGCGGACGGCGCAGCACGTACCAGGTCTGCGTCCCTCAGCTGAAACGAATGACCTCGGCTGGCCCGGCTGGCCGCCAGATAACGGACTCAAGCTGGCCGGCCCAGATGGCTTGCAGATCGTCCTTAAGATCCGCGGCGCGGGCGCGCTCGATGTCGAAGCACCAGACCGTGCTGCGCCTGCCCGCGTCCTGCCGGCCGTGAACGACCGCGCCATGAACCCCGCTGGTCCTCGCGGCGGCTGCCAGGCTGGTCTGGTTCAGCTGCAGGTCCTCGTGAGCGGGATCGCCGGCGACCAGGGCGACCGTGATCATGCTCTCGGTCATGGGATTGCTCCTTCATGGTGTGCGGCACCCGCCGCCTATAGCGCCGACATGAACCGGAGCACGAAACTGCCGTTCTGCCCGCCCGGGACGTCCGCCGGTCCGAGGCCTGCCCGGCGGCGGCGGCGAGTTCGTCGGCGAGTTCAGGCGGGACGTGCAGCGGCTGCGGATCCCGAAGCGCACGTCCTGCCGCATCTGTTCTAGTCACATCGTCCAATTATCGTTGCAGGTTGAGGCTGTTGCTATTCCGGTTTCCCGCGTTGACGGGCTTGCGGCTCGCGCTGGCAGGATGCGTGCACCAGGCGGGTCTGGTCCTCGCGGCGGGGGGCCGGGTCTCCCGTGGTGGGTGAGGTAGCTGGCGGCTATCGCCTTGCGGGTGACGTGCAGCCGCCATTGTTCCCATTGCCCGGGGGACTGGGGTGGCTGATCGGCGGCGCTGCCGTCGATGTCATCGATGAACAGGGTCCGCACCTTCCAGGCCACGGCCGAGCCGGGGTCTCTGACATCCGGGCAGCCCGGGGACGCTCGCAGTTGCAGCCGGAGCACCCGTCCGGCAGTCTGGCAGATGTGAGGCACGGGTGGTTGCTGCTTGCCGTGGCAGGCATCGTCGCCGGCCTGGCAGGGTGCGGCGGCCACTCGCCGGCACCGTCGCCCGGCGGCGAGGCCCACCGGTCACCATCCCCAGCCCGGGCCGCCACCCCAAGCCCGCCCGGCTCCACCGTCACCCCGACGACCTCGGCGAGTCCGGTTACCAGCGTCGTCTATGTCGCCCCGGTCGGCAGCCTTGAGCAGCCGATCCCGGGTCTGCCGGTCTCTCAGACGCTCGACGGTTCGTGCGTCAGCGGTTCTGACAGCGTTCAGGGCCCGGTCTACCGCTGCTTCTCCGGGAATTACGTCTATGACCCCTGCTGGGCCGTCGCCACAGCGAAAATCCCCACGGCCACCGTGCTGTGCATGACAGAACCCTGGCAGAGGAGCGTAGTGAAGATCGTCACCCCGGGGCTCCCCAGTGTCAGCGCTGCCAGCGGTACGGACCTCGACTTCCCATGGGCCGTTCAGCTGACCACAGGGCAACGGTGCCTCGCGGTCCAGGGAGCACATGGTGACTACAAAGGCAAGGCTATCGACTTCGGCTGCCAGAACTCCGGCCTCGAACTGCTGCGCGGCGTTGATCGCAGCAGAGCGCTGTGGAGTTATCAGAGCGTTCAGCAGAACGGGTCTGTCCTTGCTCCCGGTCCGGCCGTCTACGTGAGCATTGCATGGTTTGGCGGGCCTTCATAACTCGGGAGCGGCCGCCGAGTCGATCGTCACGCGAGGCGATCGCCGTTGCGGCCACGGAACCTGCCCCGCGGAGGGAGACAGGCTCACAGACCCACTCAACCCGGCTTACCTCCGCTGACAGAGCACACGAACGTGTTCACACGCTGATAATGAGCCGCGTTCGCGACGCCCGCACAGGATGCACGCGCGGCTGACGCCACGAAACCCGCCAGCCCGGTCAGCTATCCCATCACGGCGGCATAACGATCCGTCTGTCCGGGTCGGCAGCCAGACCCCCGCCGACCGCCAACTCGCTCATAACGACCCGTTCGGTGCGCCACTGACGCCCCTGCCGGCAGGGCAAGCGGAGATACAGATCGGGCGGATATTTCGCCTCTGCGGGATGCCCTGATGGAGCAGACATCCCTGAAGAGAGAGCCCTGGCGGGCGCGGGTTACGTGGCGTTGTCCATGATGCGGTCGTAGCTGCGGCGGGCTCTGGCGCTGCGGGCGCTGGCGCCGTAGCGGGTGAGCATCTGCGGGGAGGTCCAGCCGTTGAGTTCCATCAGGTCGCCCTCGGCGCCGCCGTGGTCTAGCCAGGTGGCTGAAGTGGTGCCGGAACCGGTGCGGGAACACCTCGATGCCGCACTGCCGGCCGCGTCGGGTGATGACCTGGTAGATGCCGCTGGCGGTCATCGGGCCGCGGTTGTTCACCCCGAGCCACAGCTGAGGCCGGTATGCCTGGGCGTGCCGGGCGCGGACGCGCAGGTACCGGTCCAGGCTGCGCGCCGCGTCGTGGCTGATCTTGACGACCCGGGTCTTGCGGCCCTTGCCGTGGACGGTGATCTCCCGCTGCCACAGGTCGATGTCGCTGCGCCGCGGGTCGTCCGGGTCATACCGGATGCCCGCCATCTCCGACAGGCGGATCCCGGTCGCCGCGAACACGGCGATCACCGCGGCATCACGGCGCTGCTGGAACGACCGGCCGGCGCAGGCGCGCTCCAGCCTGGCCAGGTCCCCGTCGGCGAAGACCGGGACGGGCTTGTCCGGGACGTGCGGCGGCCTCAGCCCGGCCATCGGGTCCGGGATCTGCTCTTCGGCGGCGAGCCACTTGAAGAACTGCTGCAGGGCGCGGAACTGGCTGCTGGCATAGGCGGCGCTGTACCGGCCCAGCAGCCAGGCAATCCATCCCTGCACATCCTGCCGCTTGACGTCCTCCCAGACAGGGCGGCGGCCGGCCTCCCGGACCGGGCAGGTAGCCGCGAACCACTGCACCGCCTCGGTGTAGGTCCGGACCGTCGTGGCGGCCTTGCCCTCGGCGGCCAGGTGCAGCCGGAACGAGCTGATCTCCGGCTGGAATCCCCCGGCGTCCAGCAGCTTGGGCTGCCAGGACCGGGACTGCGGTGCAGTCATGATCTTCCCCCTCTTACCAGCGCACCACCCGCAACAGGCCAGCACCGGCCCGGGCGGCCTTCAGCGCACGCCGCCAGCCCGGGGAGGATCCATGGCCGAACCGGGGCGGCCTGCCGGGTCAGTCCGTCATGATGAGGTCGTAGTGGCGGCGCGCTCGCGCGCCGCGCGCGCTGCCGCCGTACCGCTGGAGCATCTGCGGGGAGGTCCAGCCGTTCAGCTCCATCAGGTCGCCCTCCGCCCCGCCGTGGTCCAGCCAGGTGTGGCTGAAATGGTGCCGGAACCGGTGCGGCCACAGATCCACCCCGCACTGCTTCCCGCGGCGGGCGACCATCTGGTAGATCCCGTTGGCGGTCAGCGGCCCCCGGTGGTTCACCCCCAGCCATAGCCGGGGCCGGTGCGCCTGCGCGTGCCGGGACCGGACCCGCAGATACCGGTCCACCGCGCGGGCGGCCTCATGATCGATCCGGACGATCCGGTCCCTGCCGCCCTTGCCCCGCACCCTGATCTCCCGGCGGTCCAGATCCAGGTCACTGCGGCCAGGGCTAACGGGGTTATAACGGATCCCGGCCAGCTCGGCCAGCCGGATGCCCGTCGCCCGGAACACCGCCAGGATCGCCGCGTCGCGCCGCTGCGCGAACGTGTTTCCCCGGCACGCCTGCTCCAGTTTCGAAAGTTCTACGCTGGTGAAAAACGGCACCGGCTTCTCCCGCACCGCAGGCGCCCGCAGCCCCGCCATCGGGTCGGGAATCTCGTCCTCGGCGGCCAGCCACCGGAAGAACTGCCCCAGGGATCGGTACTGCTGCCGCGCGTAGGCCTCGCTGTAGCTGCCCAGCAGCCACGCGACCCACTGCTGCACGTCCCGGGCGTCTACCTGCTCCCACCTGGTCTTGCCCGTGTCGCGGAGCAGGTGAGCGGCGGCGAACCAGCGCGCCGCGTCGGTGTAGGTCCTGATCGTCCCGGCCGCCTTGTTCTCCGCCGCCAGGTGCAGCCGAACGAGGCGATGTCCGCCGCGAACGGCCCCGCGTCCAGCTGCCCCGGACGACGCCGACGCCGTGCCGGGACGGCGGTAATTTCACGCTCATCCCCTGCTTCCGCGCCCGCAGAACCGTCCGATTCACGGCTTCCGGGCACGGCAGAGCCGTCACGAAAATCTGGCGTACACACCATCGAAAATCCACCACTTCCTGCGTTCCCGCAGGCAGGCGGGCTAACACCTGAAGCTCCGGAGTGGTGGTCAGGGGCAGGGTCGAACTGCCGACCTTCCGCTTTTCAGAAGGTCTGTACCCGCCCGGACCACGGGAAGTTTCAAGATCGTTAACCCTGCGCTGCCTGCATAAAGGCTCGTCAGGGCTAGTAAGGCCATTTTAGCACCCGTGCCGTCTTGTGCCGGGTAATGCCGTTCTGTACGTGGGTTTTTTGTGGGGATCGCCGTCGCGGGCGCGGACTGACCCGAAAATTAGACATTGCGTGGGCAGGCGGAAGCACCCGGCGGAGCTTGCGGAGCCGGGTTCACATCACGTGGCGGGTTAGCTGGCTGCTCAGTCGCTGGGGCGGCGGCTGGGCATCAGGTAGCGGGCGGGTTGAGGGTCAGGCGATCTCCGGGCAGCCGGTCAGGTCCGGGACCAGGGTGTATCCGAGCTCGCTGGCGCGCTTTTGCAGGGCGCGGACCTGGCGGCGGGTGCTGGCCCGGTTGTCGTAGTAGTCGACGCCGAGGTCTTCATAGCGCATGCCGGGGGTGGACAGCAGCTTGTGGTAGACCTTCAGCTGGGTGTTGCCGAGCGCGACGCCTGCTTTGGGTTTGCCTCGGCGGCGGGCGATCCGCCGGTAGCGGGCGCCTTCGCGGGTCTGGGTCTTGCCGGCCGCGACGGCGGTCTCGCCGGTGATGGCGGCCAGGTACCGGTTGCCCTTCTTGGATTTCGCGCGTCCGTTGCGGCTGCCGGACTGGTTGTCCAGCGGGGTGCGGCCCGCCCAGGAGGCCAGGTGGCCGCCGGTGCGGAACCGGGTCATGTCGACGCCGGTCTCGGCGACGGCGTCCTGGGCGGAGCGGCGTCCCCAGCCGGGCATCGACTCGGCTTGCTGCAGTTGTTCCTCATACGGTTCCAGCAGGGTCTCGACCACCGCGGTGAGCTCGCCGATGCTGGCGTTGAGCTGGTCGATGCGGGCGAGCATCCGGGCGAGCAGGGCGGCGAGCTGGGGAGTGAAGAACTCCGCGCCTTCCAGCGCGGCCTCCAGTTCGCTGATCTTGCGGCGGGCCCGGGCCCGGGCCAGCTGGGCCAGCACCTTGGGGTTGCGCTCGCCGGCGATCAGGTGGTCCATGATGTCCCGGCCGGTCACCCCGTGCAGGTCGGTGAGGACGCTGGACAGCTTGATCGCGGCGGATTCCAGCAGCTTCTCCGCGCGCTGCTTCTCCCGGGTCCGTTCGGCGGTCAGGTCCCGCCGGTACCGGGTGTGCTCCCGGATGATCCGGAACTCCGGGATGGCCACGAAGCAGGAGGTGATGGCGCCGCGCTCGAAGCACGCCGCCAGCCACCGCGAGTCGGACGGGTCCCGCTTGGGGCGGCCGGGCAGGTGCTTGACCTGCTTGGCGTCGGCCAGCACGCACTCGAATCCCTCGGCCTCCAGCCGGTAGAACACCGGCTTCCAGTAATCCCCGGTCGCCTCCATCACCACCGCGGGCACCTGCCAGGACCGCAGCCAGTCCGCCAGCGCCAGCACCTCCCGTTTCGTGGTGCCGAAGCTGCGGGTCTCCTGCGCCCGCCGCGCCGGGTTCGCGTCCGACGGCACCCGGATGGTGGCGGCCATCCCGGCCTTGCCGATGTCGATGCCGCACACCCGGTCCCGGTACAGCGGCTCATCGGTCACCTCTTCCATGTCTCACTCACCTCACCCTTGCTGGACTGCTAACCTGCGAGGCGGTACCGCCCGGGGAACCGGGGGCGTGCGGAAGAAACTGACCCGCGTGCTCGAAGCAACAATGAACGGCCCCTCAGGTAACCGGCTCCCGGCGTCAGGCTGACCGGCGGCCTCAACCGCACCAGAGTGGAAACGACGTCACGGGCGGTACCACCCGCCAATTTTCACGCCGGTACGGCGTCGGCGCAGCGATACAGGTGGCTGACCGGAAAATAACTCACCTCAGCTGGGCGTGCGTTAGCGGACCCGAGCCTGGTGCGGTGATCGGGCCTGGTCAGGGGCGGTATGGGTCAGGTGGCCTTGGTGATGGTGACCTCGAAGCCGAGGGCCTGGATCTGGCGGATGTGGTTACGGATCTTGCGGTCGGTGTCGGTGCGTGCCTGGTAGTAGCCGGCGCCGAGGTCGGTGTACCGGGCGGCGGGGTCGGACAGCAGGTGCCAGATGATGACGAGGATGGATCGGGCGACGGCGACCTGGGCTTTGGCCTTGCCGCGGCGGCGGGCGATTCGTCCGTAGCGTTCGCCGAGGAAGGTGGGGGTGCGGGCGGCGCCGGTGGCAGCCTGGCCGAGCGTCCCGCGCAGCCAGCTGTCGCCCTGGTTCTTCTTGCCGGCCCGGGTGCGGGGTCCGGACTGGCGGGCCCGCGGGCACAGCCCGGCCCAGGACACCAGGTGAGCGGCGGTGGGGAACCTGCCCATGTCCAGGCCTGTCTCCGCGATGATCGAGCGGGCCAGGCCGGGGCTGACGCCGGGGATCTCGGCCAGCCGGGCCACCGCGGGCAGGGCGGCGGCGTCCGGGCCGGTCCCGGCGTCCGGGCCGGTGGTCCCGTCCGCGTCCACGCCCCAGGCGGCGGGCATCGCGGCGACCGATGCGGTGATCCGGGCGGTCAGCTGGCCGATCCGGGTGTCGCAGAAGGCGGCCTGGTCCAGCAGCAGCTGGGCGAGCTCGCCGTGGTGGTCATCGAACATGCCGGCCAGGGCCTCGACCAGGTCGTCGTGCCTGGCTTTCATCCGGGTGCGGGCCAGGGCGGCCAGCTTGCGCGGGTCGCGTTCCCCGGCGATCATGGCCTTGATCATGTCCTTGGCTGATTCGGTGGTCAGCTTGCTGGCCACGCTGGACAGCTTGATCAGCGCGCCTTCCAGCAGCTTTTCCAGCCGCTGGAAGCACCGGGTCCGTTCCTGGGTCAGCCGGGTGCGGGCCCGGGTGTAGTCCCGCAGCGTCCCGGATCGCGGCCGGCGGCACGAACGAGGGCCGCAGCAGCCCCATCTCGGTCAGCCGGGCCAGCCACATCGCGTCCAGTTTGTCCGTTTTGGGGCGGCCTGGCAGGTTCCTGGCCTGGGCCGCGTTGACCAGCTGCACGGCCAGGCCGGCCGCCTCCAGCACGTAAAACCAGATACGCCAGTAGTCGCTCGTGGCCTCGAGCGTCACCATCTCGATGCCGCCGGCTTTCAGCTGGCGGCCTAGCGCGCGGATCACGGCCATCCGGGCCTTCACCGTCCACACGGTGCTTTGCCGGGCGCCGGGCCGGGACGGGTGCGGGGTGCGGGTGCACACCATCCCGGAGTCCTTGGCCACGTCGACCGCGGCCACCCGCTCATAGACCCGCTCGTGCTGCTCGTCGTCGATCACCTGCGGTTTCACCTTCGCCACCGCAGTCACCTCCTGTGCTTGTCCCGATGGGCTGAACCAGCGGGCTGCCCGGGGGCCCCGGTCGGCGGGAACAAGCCCGGAATACTGACCGGCGTGCTCGAAGCACAGTGTGCGACCCTCAGGTCAAGGCCCCAGCGCTCAGGCTTGTGGACGGGTTCGTATCCCAAAGTCCGCCGGCGTCACGGGCAACCCGCACTCACTCTCTCCCACCCGCGCACCCGCACGCCAGCACGACCGCCAGCCACCCAGCGGCAGCGACCCCCACCCGCCGCGACCCGCACCGCAGCCATTTTCACGCCCCCGCGACCATCCCCCCGGATGAGATGGCTTGTGGGGATTCTGTGGGGCCGCCCAGAGGCCCGTCCGGCCGCTGGGCGGGACCTGGAACCAGCTCGGCGACACGTGACGTGTGCATACCATTAAGTCTCAGAGGACCGTGGCGATGCGAGCGCGGGACAGCGCCGGCGGGCCCGGAGACGATGCCAGCCAGCTTCGGTGACCGCCAGCGTGAGTCCCGGGGCCGGTGGCGCGCGATGCGGCGAGGAGTTCCGGCGCCAGCACCCCGGACCGGCCGAGATCCGCGCCGGGGATGAGGGCTGGCTGGCCGCACGGCTTTCAGGATCACGAAGACATCCGAGGCAGTATGCATGCATGACGCTGCCAGCGAGTGGCCGACGGCGACCAGACGCCGGTTCCGTGGGGGCCATCACACAGCGTGATTGACTCGGCCGGCCCGACGGCGGCGAGTTCGCGCAGAACGCCGAATATTCGCGGCTATGGAGGCCGACCGAGATGCTATGGACCTTGCGCCAGATCTTCCAGTTCTGCGCGTCACGGCCGTCCGCTCTTGCCGCCCGCGAGCTGCTTTGATGGCCGGCTGGCATCTGGCCGTGGCAGTCGCGCCCGGCGGTAACGGCGGTGCCTGGCCGGGGGTACGGCAAGGAGCTGCTCGCCGTGTGTTTGTGCGGCCTGACGGCTCACGGTGGGCATGCGGCTCCTCGCCCGCACCGGGCTAGCCCTTCGGTGCGCCGGACGTAATCGACGAGCGCGGACCGGGGCTGGAACGACAGGGCGCTGTCGGCGGCGCTGGCCAGTGCGGGGGATGCGCCGGGCGCGAAGCTGAACCGGTAGGTGACGCAGCCGCCGGGGAAGGTGTAGTAGCGAAGGCCGGTGAACCGCGGCGCCAGGCTCAGCGGATGCTCGAATCGCCGTATGCCGGGCTGGCCGGAGGGGACCTGCCGTGCGCCCGAGGTGTCGCAGGCCGCGGTCAGGGTGACGTAGATGGCCCACGGTCCTGCCCGGTCGGAGTCCAGCCACATGCGGGCCCTGCCGCTGGAGACGTCCGCGCCGCCGATGCTCCACCCTGATGGGAGCGCGGCGATGCAGGGCAGCATGGCCGCCGACGGGACCGCTTGGGCGCTGAGGATCATCGCGTGGCCGGTGGCGCAGCTGGGAGCGTTGGTGCCCAAAACCCTGGGGCCCGGGATGAAGGCCCGAACTGTGAAAAACATGGCGAGGGCGGCGACGGCGAGCATCGCGGCGGCCAGGGCGATGCGCCGGGCACTCCAGCGTTGCAGGATGATCGGCGGCCGATGCGGGGCCAGGGTGCGGAATTGGCCGAGCAGGTCGCGCGGGTCTTGTTTCATGACGGCGCGGAGCTGGGTGGGGCTGGCGACCCCGCGGGTGGCGGCGAACGCTTCGCCGAGCTCGGCCTCGGTGAAGTAGGCCCGCGCCCGCTGGTAGACCCGCTGCGGGTCGGACCGGAGCGCGAGCACCAGCATCATGTTGCCCAGGTCGACCGCCTGCCGCCACGGCGACGGGCGGACCTGCGCGAAGCACACATCGATCAGCAGCAGCTCCCCGGAGCGGACCATGAGGTTGCCCGGCTTGATGTCGCGGTGGGCGATCCCGGCGTCCCACAGCTTGCGGATCATGGCCAGCCCCTGGTCGATGACCGCGTCGCCCACCTCGGCCTGGCCGATCTCGACCGCATCTTTGAAGAACTCGGTGACCAGCAGGTACTCACGCTCGGGGGTGATCTCCGCGATGCCGTAGGGCCGGGCGGTGCGGACCCCGGCTTCCTGTATCAGGCGCAGAGCGTAGTCCTCGTATTCGGCTAGGCGCCGGACCGTCTGGAACGGGGCCTCGTCTTCCAGGGCGCCGTAGGCGATGGCCCGCCCCAGCTTGTACCAGCGGTCGGCCCGGACGTGGCCCTTGGTGTAGAGCTTGGCGAACACGAACTGCTCCGGGCCGTCCTGGATCCGCAGCCGCAGCGGGGTCGAGCCGGCCGAGGACTGCAGGCTGACCGGCTTGATCTCGGTCACGTGCAGCCCGAGCTGGTCGCGCACGGCCCGGCGGAGCGCCTCCCCGCGCCGGCCGGTCACGTCCACGTGCGCGGTGCGGCCGCGCCGGTAGGCGACGGGGAACACCTCGTTCGGGGCGAAGTAGCCGAACGCGGTGACCGCGATCGCCACCGCGATCGCCGCGCCGAGCAGCACGTCGTCGGGATGATCGACACCCAGGTACAGGCGCGCCAGACCGAACACGGCGACCACGGCGGCCACGGCCGCCTTGGTGCGGGAGCGGGCCCGGCCCGGCACGGCCAGGCAGTAGACGATGCCCATCAGGCAGAACGTCAGGACCCCCACCGGCGGCGACCCGCCCGCGTACCCGGACCAGCTGCCGATGATCGGCACGCCGTACGGGCGTGGCCGCGACAGCCCGTCGTAGATCTGCTCCCCGACAGAATCCAGGAACAACAGGCCGCCCACGAACACGGCCAGATGCCGCCAGCGGCGGAACGCGATGGCCAGGGCCACCACCGACAGGCCGAGCACGCTGGCCCCCCAGCCGGAGCCCGCCACATCGATCCCGTTGGCCACATCGGTCAGCCATGGCGTCCGGATCCCCGCCAGCTGGCGCAGCACCCACGTGCCGGCCCGGTCATCGACGCGCAGCCACGGCGCCTCCTGCGCGGCCGCGAACGCGGCGGCCAGGACGACCGCTGCCAGGACCAGCCACGCGGTCGTGGTGATGGTGACCGGGTGCGGCAGCGGCGGCGGCGCGCCGGTCGGGCGACGCTGACGGTGTGCCCTGCCGGCGGCCGGGCCCGGCGGCAAGCCGGCCGGGCCGTCCCCGGCAGCCACCCGCCCGGTGTCCTCACTCACCGCACCCCGCCTCCCGCCGGGATCAGCCGCTCGCCGGTCAGGTGGATCACCGCCTGGGCCGTTGACTCGCACCCGGCGTCATCATGTGCTGACCGGGGCGGCATGCACATGTCAAGACGCTGGTGCAAACGCCCGGGTGAGGGTGTGGCGTACCTTCGGGTAGATGGTGAGGGCGTTGATGCCCTGCAGGATCCAGGCTTCGCCGGGGGCGGCCTGGAGGGTCGTCCCGTCCCCGTCCCACTTCACGTTGACCATGGCTGTCATCAGGGGCATGCGCCGGATCTTCAGGGTGGAGTCCGACGTGGCGGTCACCCGGTATGCGCGGCCCAGCGCCTCGCTCAAGGTGCGCTGGATTTCTTCCAGGGGTATCTCACCCCTTGCTTCTGTTGTGGACATGTGTCCACCTCCTTTGTTCTGCTGGGCAGTCGGCCCGCGGCTTCTCCTACTCCCACCTGAAGAAGCGCACGGCCAAGATGCCGAAGGCGACCGCCCAGGCGGTCAGGACCAGCAGCGATTGTGCTGACGGGAACGAGCCGAACATCGCGTCCTGCAGCGCGTGCGCGGCGGCGCCGGTGGGGGTCCAGTCGCCGATGTTCCGCAGGACCGGTGGCATGCTCGCCCGGGGCAGGTAGAAGCCGGAGAAGAACAGCAGGGGAATGAACAGCAGCTGCCCGACGGCCTGGGCCGTGTTCTGGGTGCGGGCAGTGGCCGCGATCCACAGCCCGATGGCGAACATGGCAGCGACGCTCAGCACCAGCGCCAGGGTGAACCCGCCGGGCTGCCTGGGTGCGCCGAGGCCGAACGCGGCCATGCCTGCCACCACAAGGATGGCAAAGGCCACCACGGCCAGGGCGAGGTTGATGATGACCTGTGCCGCCAGCATCCACGACCGGGGGACCGGCGTGGTGGACAGCCGCCGCAAGATACCCTGCTCACGGTAGCTGGCCAGGTGTGTGGGCAGGCTGAGCAGCCCGAGCACAGCCAGCGCGAACACGATGAGGACCGGGAAGTAGACGCTGAACAGGGTCAGGCCGTCCAGTGACTTGGCGGGCTTGTTCGCGCCCGGGATGAGGCCGAGGATGACCAGGACCAGGACCGGGACCGCGACGCCCAGCAGCAGCCCCAGTGGTGCCCGCCACGCGTACTTGGCCTCGGTGTTCAGGAGCTTGCCGAAGGCCGAGCGGGGCGTCCTGGCCGGCAAAGGCAAAGCATGGGTGCTCATCGGTGAACCCTCCCTATCTCATCCCCGTGTATGTGGCGGCCGGTCATCTGCACGAACGCGTCCTCCAGGTTGGCCGAGTCCAGGTGCAGGCCGGTGGCGGTCACCCCGGCCGCGGCCAGCGCGAGGATCACCGCATTCGCCAGCTCCCCGGACCCGGTGACGATGACGTGCTCGCCGTCGTGCTCGACGTTGCGCACGCCGGGCAGGCCGGTCAGCAGCCCGTCATCGAACGGCGCGGACGGCACGAAGCGCACCCGCTTGGCCACCCCGGCCCGGTCGGCCAGGCCCTCGGGCGTGTCGATGGCGACGACCCGCCCGCGGTCCACCAGTGCCACGCGGTCACAGAGCCGCTCGGCCTCATCCATGTAGTGGGTCACCAAGATGATCGTGACCCCGCGGTCGCGGACCCCCTCGATGAGCGCCCACGTGTCCCGGCGGGCCTGCGGGTCCAGGCCGGTGGTCATCTCATCCAGCACCGCGACCCTGGGGTTGCCGATAAGAGCCAGCGCGACCGACAGCCGCTGCTTAAGACCACCAGACAACGACCGGTAGTACTCATTCCGCTTTTCCGCCAGGTCCAGGGAGTCCACGATCTCCCCCAGGTCCGCGGGCCGCTGGTAGAAGGAGTGGAACAGTTCCAGGATCTCGCCCACCTTCAGGCGGGCCGGAAGGACACTGGCCTGCAGCTGCACTCCCACGATCGCGTGCAGCCCCGCCCGGTCCACCAGCGGATCCAGGCCCATCACCTGGATCACGCCCGCGTCGGGGGTCCGCAGCCCGATCACGCACTCGACCGTCGTGCTCTTCCCCGCCCCGTTCGGGCCCAAGATGCCGAAGATCTCACCCTCGGCGACCGAGAACGACACGTCATCGACCGCCACCGTGGCCCCGTACGTCTTGCGCAGATGCGATACCTCTATCGCGGCCCCGGCTTCGGCAGCCGACCCGGACCCGGCCGTCGGGCTTCTTGCCGCCACCGGCGCACCGCGGTGCGTAGACAAGCTCATCGCATCCTCCTCTCCGCTCCGTTAGCTCCACGGTCGCGCTCGCCGGCCAGGGCCTATAGTGGCCGATGGCCGGGAACAGTAGAGGCGAAAGACCCGGATATATCGGGCAAATTGCCGTCCGTCGGCGCTGCATGCCCCGCGTGGCGGACAAGACGCCCAGAAACGCATGATCTGCATGAGGGCACCCGCCCGGCCGTCATCGCCATCAGTCACGCCCTAATCGATCTGCACGGCTTCGCAGGGGGACGCCTACACCGGCCGCTCACTTTCAGTGATAACCAGAGCCCGGTCTTAGGGGCCGCCGACAGCGGCTGCCTGCAGCGGTGCAGAGCCTGCCTGAGCAGGATGATGCATCCATGGGCGGGAGCTGGCCGTAGGCGCCGGACAGACGCCATCTGCCGGCTGATCAAATGCCGGCCGTGCTGGCCTGCGGCTGTGTCACCGCTTGTCACCCGCCCCGGGGTAGTCCTTGGTAGTCCGGGCAGGTGCGGGGAAGTCTGATGACAGCGGCGCGGCGGGCTGGTTCTGGGCTTGGCACCCGGCCGATGGCAAATCTTGGCAACATGATCGTGGCGGTCGCCGACGGGCCCGGCTGATTCTTGGCAGTTCTGGCGGCTAGTGCCGCCCGCCCATGATCAGCCAGATGGAACCGGTGCCAGGTAGGGCGGGGGATGAACGCCCAGCCGCGGCCACCCGATCCAGTTGCCTGGCCCAACGTATGCCACTGGGACCACCTCCCCGGCTGGGCCGGCAAACAGCACCCGCCGGCGGCCCGTCCTGTCGGCCCGGGACCGGACTCTCATCGGCGGTCTCGTCCACGATCAGCACCGCGTCCTGGTCACCTAGATGGCCGACCGCCCCGGCCGCCGCCGCATCGAGGACCTGCTGTTCGTCCCAGACCGCGCGCGACAGCAGGTGCTGCAGCCGGTGCGGACCCCGGTGCCCGGCCGCCTCGGCGATGGTCCAGCAGTTGTAATCTTCCAGCTCCATCAGCAGCCCCTGCACCATCTGAGCGGCGGCCTGGCGGCTTTCCCGGCGGCCGAAACACCCCGCCACCTGCCCGAGCAGGTCTTTCAGCAGGACGCGAGGCTGGTCATCAGATAGCGTGGCAGCAGCGGCTGCTGCGTCTTGAACTTGTCTCACGACTCGTCATGATCGCGGTAGCCGCGCCCTTTTTCGGTCGCACCTGCCGCGTGCAGTTGAAGCTTGCGAACGGCCACGGGCCTGACCAGGGGTAACAGGGCAGGTCTGGACGGCTAGCGCGGACGCGTCCAGAGGTAGATTTGCGTTCCGTGCCCCCGCTCTCTTCCGATGGTGGCCGGAATCTGCTCACGGCAGCCATCAGGGACTGCCCGAAGACGACCAGATAAATCGTGGAATGTCACGGCGCGCGGGGCCATCGGCCAGGAACCGCAGCTTTCCTTCGGCGGTAGCGGCAAGCTGCCCGGGTTATGGCAGGGTCAGGTCGAAAGGCGGGGGACCGGCGGCGGCCAGGCATCCGGTGTTCAGGTGGGCGACGCTGGCCTGCCCGATGAACGTCTGGGTGAGCGGGCCGGCGCATTCGCCCCAGCTGCCGGTGGTGTCGTGGCCCTGGCCGGGCAGGGTGATGTCGCGGCTGTCGGGGAAGAATGTCTGGGCCCCGGCCCAGTCCCGCGGCTGTTCGATCGGGTCGTAGGCGCCGTTGAATGCCAGCACCGGGACGGTGGAGACGGTCAGCTGCTCATGGCCCACCGCGGCGGCGGACTTGGGGATCAGCGCGCAGACGTACTGATAAAACTGGGCAGCCTCCAGGGCCGTCTGGTAATAGAAGCTGCCGCCCTGGCCGGACAGCGTTGCGGGCGGGTCGCTGGCCCAGGGCTCGTCGCAGCGGAACGCGACAAATAGCATCTGGTTGACGCCGCCGCCCGACGCGGTGCTCAGGCCCGACCCCTGCAAGGCCTTGCTCACCGAGGCTAGGGCGGCGATCTTGTTGGGGGCTGCGCCGAGGGTGTGCACCAGAACCGGGATCGCGCCGATATCGCCGGTGAACATCGCCTGGTACAGGTGGTCGGCGATGGTGGCCTGGTCTAGGTGCTCTGTGTTCCCGGTGGGCGACTGCGCGGCCGGGAGCACCCAGGGGGACTTGCCGAGTGAAGCCCACAGGGCGGCCCAGTCGGCGGCCAGGTACGGGAAGGCCTGGTGGCAGGCGGGCTGGCTTTCACACAGGGCGAAGACATGATCCAGGGCCAGCTGGGCGTTCTCCGGATTTCGCTGGTATACCGGGATGTTGAGCGGGGATCCGCTGATCATGGTCAGCGTCCGCACCTGGCCCGGGTGGCGGAGCAGGAATACCTGCTCGGCTATGGTCCCGTAGGAGATGCCGACGAAATTGGCCGTGGCGTAGTGCAGATCACCCAGCAGCTGGCTGACGTCGTTGGCGTACATCGCGGTGGTGTAGAACCGCAGGTCGCCAGGCAGGCGGGCCAGGCAGGACTGGATACTGGCGCGCAGCGCGGCCTTATCGGCCAGGCCGGGGAACGCCGGGCAGGTCAGCGGGTTCGACTGGCCGGTGCTGCGCTGCTCGACGAACACCAGGTCCCGGTGCAGGTTCAGGGTCCCCAGCTGCGACACCTCGCCGGGTATATTCTCCACCGCCGAGTCGCCGGGGCCGCCGGCGAAGTAGACCACCGGGTCCGGTGCCTTGTCCGGGCTGGTAGCCGGGATGACCACGAACCGGACCGGGATCATGCGGCCCGTGCCGGTCAGCCGGTCCTCCGGTACGATCAGCGTCCCGCACCGGGCCGGCATGCCGTCGGCCGTGCACGCCTTGACGGTCAGCGAGTTCACCGCCGGCCCGCTGGCCGCCGGGGCCGGATGCCCGCCGCACGCCGCCACCACCAGGCCCACCGCGGCTGCGATCACCGGCAGCCGCCGCACGGCCAGGGCTCGCCCGCGGCGCCTCCCGTCAGGAACCAGAACAGCAGCAGCCATGTCACACCATCCAGGCCAGATTTCCGGCCAGGCTACGGCCGGCACCTCAGGCGGCCGCAGGGCCGAAGGTCGCCTGCCTGCAGGGCAACAGTCCCCACCCGGCCCAGGATGTCCGGGTCTGCCTGAGGGCGGCCGGGTGAGTCGGCATGCCGCAGCTACTGACACGGGCCGGGGCGACAGTCGCGCCCGGTCAGCTCCCGCGCAGGCCACCGGGCTCCCGCAGCGACGTGTGGGCGGCCATGAACCTCCGCATGGACCAGCCAGCAGAGCCGCAGCGGCGTCAGGGGCCCACGTTCCCCGGCCACTATCCCCGATCTCGCAAGGTAAAATCTGGCACTTGCCAGATCACTCCCAACCTGACCCTGGACTTCGCAACCTTCGCCCGCACAAGACAGCACCTGCCTGACCTGCACAAACAAGCCGAAGATTACGAACTACAGCTGCCGTAACTGCCACGACCGACATTCTCGCCTGAAGCTCACGGTCCGTGACTCTGTGCGCGACGGCAGGCAGTCAAGCCGGGGCCCGGCTGCACGCCGTGAAGAGCCTCCCGGGCGGTCGTTCTGCGTCGCCGCCTTCTCCAGAAAGCCCCACGTTCGGTGCCGGCGTTCCGTGTGGGCAATGATCGGCAGTCTCGGGCGTCAGGTCGTCACCTGACCGGCCCCCGGCGAGCCGCCAGGCTCACCCGCCGGGTGGGCGGGTGCTGCTCATCAGGCCAGGTCGTCGCCCGGCATCGGATTTCACGATCCGCAGCGTCAGCCGGCGGATCAGCGCGCTGAACGGGCCGACGAGCATCCAGTAGCGGGCGAAGCGGCGCAGGCTCGCGGGGTCCGTGGCCGCCGTCCGTGTCTCGGTCGTGATCAGGGCGCGGCCGCTGCCGTAGGGCTCCACCCGGATGTTGAAGGCGACCTTGACGTACCCGGGGGTATCGAACGCGGCGAATCGGCCGGGTTCGACCTGCGGCGCGGGCTCGTCGTCGGTGACCGCCTTCCACGGCTGCACGACAGTGCCGAACACGATCTCGTGGCCGGGCGATTCGCCCAGGAGCAGGAAGCCGGCGCGCTGCATGTCGCCGAGGGTCAGCGGCGGGCGCGAAGGTTCCGTGGGCCGCCTCTTGAGGACCCGCTGCAGCCGGTTGGGGAGGCTTCGCATCTCGAGGAGCACCCGTATCACCGCGGAACGGGACAGGTCGGCCCGCCGGATCGCCTGCCACGTGAGGTCCGTGTCTGCGTCGATGATGACGGCGTGCGTCTCGGTGACGTCGTACCGGGGAAGGTAGCGGTCCAGGAGCATCGCTTCGGCCCCGGATTGCACACCAGCCTCCTCACGTGGAGTCGAACCGCGAGCACCACCGGACTGCGTGAAGCAGTCCTCTTCCACTCTCCGGCCGCAGAGGAGCCCTCACCAGAGGAAAACGTCCCGCCCCACCCGCTGCGCGGAGGGTGACC
This sequence comes from uncultured Actinomycetota bacterium, assembly GCA_963842265.1. Lineage (GTDB taxonomy): Bacteria > Actinomycetota > Actinomycetes > Streptosporangiales > Streptosporangiaceae > Palsa-504. The sequence goes on along the minus strand of CAWJGE010000014.1, from coordinate 335,621 downwards.
CACGCAAACGATCACCAACGAGGGTTGCCGATCCATCGTCATGGAACGCTGCCGTCCGATCCTCAGATAGTGCAGCCGGCAGCAATGGTGACAAGAGCGGCGGCGAGGTACAGGTAGAAGTCCATGACCCTGGCATGGCGCTCGGTGCAGCGGCGCAGCTTGCCGTATCCGTTCATGCACGAGCGGGTTCGCTCTACCACCCAGCGGCTGAGGCTGGCGGACGTCGGTCAGTGGATGGAGCCGTGGCCCATCAGCGACCCGGCGTGTTCCCCGGACGTCCCGGCGCGAGCGTCATTCCCGGCACTGGCCGCCCGGCCCGGTCTCGTGGCGCAACCGAGACCCCTATGTGAGCCTGCCGGCGTGCCGGGCGCCCGCCCGCGGTTCGCGGTGCTCGGCCTCCTACTGCAGGAAGGCGCTGAGGACCTGGGTGAATCGCTCTGGTTCTTCCAGGAAGGGTGAGTGCCCGCTTCGCTCGAAGATTTCCAGCTCGGAGTCCGGGACCCGCTTGTGTATCGCCTTGCTGATCTTGACCGGTGTTTGCGGGTCGTGCCGGCCGACGATCAACAGGGTGGAGCAGCGAAGTTCGCTTGCCCGGCTGATGACACGGGTCTTCCTGATGGCATGCCACCATCGGTCCCGGGGCGGCGCTGGCCGGTGGCGGTCGCCGGGCTCGATGACGATCGGGGAGACAAGAGCCTGGTTGACGAAGTTGCTTCGTTCGCTGAGCAGGTCCATCTTCTTGTGTGTCGCAAGGCTCCCGTGCCCCGAGGCCAGGAGGATCCCCCAGCCGGCCATGCGCCACAGGTCCGGGTTCCAGGGCGGCCAGCAGAAGGGCATCGCCCGGTAGCGGACGATGGCCATGCCGCTGCCGGGCGGCGTACCCACCAGAACGAGCTTCGCGACGCGGTCGGGGTGGGCGAGGCCGAGGTAGAAGGCGCACAGCGCGGACATGCTGTGGCCGATCACCGGGACCCGCGCCGGCAGCCGCAGGGTGCCGAGCGTCTCGGTGGCACAGTCCAGCATCTCACCCAGGCTCACCCGGGCTGGCCGCGTCGAGCGGTACTGCCCGGGCGGGTCGAAGGTCGAGACCCGGAAGCCGCATCCGGCCGCCAGGGACACCAGCGGGCCGTCGATCATCGGGCCCCCGCCCGAGGCGTGCGGGTATGGCAATGCCAGCAGCGGATGGCCCTGGCCTCGCTGGTAGACAGCGAGGCCGTGGCGGATCTCGGCCGGCTCGGTGGGCTCGCTCATCACCTGCTCCCCTGAATTGGCGGACGGCCAGATCGCCCCAAACCGAGCGAAACGGCTTATAACTAAGCGGTTGAGGCCGGGCGGCCGGCCGCGATGGCGGAGATCTCCCGGGCCCACTTCTGGATCGCCGCCCAGTCTCGCAGGTCCCGCCGGGGGGTCTGGCGGCGGTTCGGCGGGTCGGCGCCCCCGAAGATGATCTTGGCCGCGGGAGTCAGCCAGCTTCTCTTTGCCAGGGCCCGGTCGAGCTGGCTGCGCGACCGCTGCCACGCCTCCTCTTCGGGGGATCTGGGTCCCATGCCGAATACCGCCACCGGCACGCGTTCGAGCTCGCCGCGGTGGCGCCTAAGGAAGCGATGGGCGTCGCGATGCCACCGCCCTGAATAGATCGGCGCGCCGAGCACGATGCACCCCCATCGGGAAGCGGGTTCACGGACGTCGCGGGCGCGCCGGAGATCGACGATGTTCCCGGACTTGCGCAGGGCTTCGGCGATGGCCGCTGCCACCTGCTCAGTCGACCCGGCTTTGGTAGCGAATGCCACAAGGATGTCACTCATAGCAGCGGCCTCCTGGCTACGACCCTGGGGCTGGCGTCAGCCGGCCCCGCCCGCCTCACCCCCCTCCTCGGATCTGTTCCATGCCCCAGGATGATCTGCCTCCAGGCATCCACCAGAGCCGAAGGTCCCGCGCTGCCCGCGTCCGCGGCGATGAATGCCCAGCCTCTGCCGGGCACGACTTCGCCGCTGCGCCGGGCCAGCCGAAGGACCATCGCTTCGCTGCGCTGGCCGGCGACACCGGAGCTGGGCATACCCGGCTTAGAGTGCCTGGCAATAGGTGTTACTTGAGCCGCTTGGTGGCCGGGCGGGTGTCCCAGCGGTAGCGCGCGCGGGCTCGCTGGATCAGCGGGCGGATCGTGACCAGCGCGGCGGCGAGGCAGAGGTAGAAGCCCACGATCTTGGCGTTGCGCCCGGTGCACCGGCGCAGCTTGCCGTATCCGTCCATCCAGGAGCGGGTTCGCTCTACTACCCAGCGGGTGCCGGCCTGGACGGGGCCGGGGACGCCCTTGCGGGCGATCTCGCCGTTCAAGCCCAGCCGGTCAAGCACCTGGCGGGTGGGCTGGCCGTCATAGCCGCGGTCCAGGTGGCAGGTGCGGTCTGCGGGCAGGATGTGATCCAGCTGGCGGCCTGCAACGTGGGCGCCAGCAGCGGCGAGTCGTGCCGGTTCGCCCCGGCTGAGGCGATGCCCAGCGGGATGCCGTACCCGTCGCTGGCCACCGAGCGCTTCAGCCCGCCCTTGCGCCGGTCCACCGGACAGGGCCCGGCGCGCTCGCCGCCGCACGGTGCCTTGGTCAGGCACCCGTCGACCGCGACATCGCCCAGTTCCAGGCCGATGATCTGGTCATAGGCGCGCAGCGCGGCGGCGCGCAGTGCCTCGGCCAGGCCCAGGTCCGCCCATTCGGCCAGCCGCCGCCGGATGGTGCGGTCCGAGCACCCCGGGCTGGCGATCCGCTCATACCCGCTGCCGTGCACCAATGCGGCACCACGTGCTCGAAGACCACCCGACCTGGCACCCGGCGGCGGTGGCAGCCCAGCGGGTGCCCTGGATGAAGCTGCGGGGGCTCACCGCCAGCCAGCGCGCAGAACTCGACCCAGGCCGGCTCCAGCACGCATGATGGCACGACAGGCACGGGACACCTCGAAGATCATGGACTGTGGTCATTTAGCACCCAGGCTGGCCCGGACCGCACGAGGTAGACGTTGGCCTTGGTGATCCCTCGCCCTGTCTGGAGGCAGTACACGCACGGGGCGAGTTCGCCCGGGTGGGGATCTGCGGCCGCCATCGGCCTTCACCTTCCCCACCGCCAGCTACCGCACAAGACGCACAAGATCGGCGCTCCGCGCCTTGGCTCCGGTCACGCTCGCCCGCACGCAGCGTCCGGCGCGCTATCGACGAGCAAACCCGCCGGCGATGCAGCACCCGCCCCGGCACGGACTGTGCTATGCCCGGCTGGATGTGCCCATCTCATCTACACGAAACACCGGATGGTCGCTGGGGTCTGGCAGTTTGGTGAAGCACGGGTTCACGGTGCGTCCGCAGACCTTCCGGTAGGCCGCGATGATGGCTGCCCGGTCCGGGACCGCTACCTCGCTCGCCTGGAAGGTCTCCACCTTGCCCTTGCGGGCGAGCGTGGCCTTGCCGGCCGCGCGCAGATTGCGGACCCACTGCGATTCGCCATACGGGGACACCAGGTACCGGATGCCCTCGACCTCGACGGGGATGACCGGCACCGTGCGGGCCCGGCCCGTGCGCCGGCCGGGCACAGTCAGCGCGGCGACGCCGCCGGTTTGAAGCCTCGATACCAAAGGGTTGACCACGTGCCGCGTGAACGCCGGTGGCTGTAGGTAGGCCATGGCGATCCGCCTTCCTTCGTGTCACCTGGCTGCCCACGCTGTACCTGAGGCGGCGTGAGCGGCCAGGGTCCTTCGTCCTCACCCTGATGGCGGCGCTTCACCGCGTCCACCCAACGTCCGCCCAACATCCGGTCATGCATGCGATGAGGTACGTCGTGGATCGTGAGTACGGGTGCCGATAGCTCGTTGAGGGCGGCCCTTCCCGGCCTTGGTCGCCCAGCCACCGAGGCGCGACGCTGAGGAGCCCCATAGCCGTAGTGGCGGACAGACGGAGATAGCAGAGCGTAGTCGGCGCCGGTGGCAGCCGCGCAAAAGATCCGCCTGATGGCGCAGGTCGCTGCGGCTTGGCCGGGCTGACCATGGCACGCAGATCCGGATAATCTGCGCGCCCGCGCGGGTGCCGAGCGGGCTGAACCGGTGCCCGGCCATGCCCGGTGAGAGTGTTTCGATGTAGGGTCCCGGGCGAACGACGGGCTGGTCCATGTGCCGACGGGTGATCTGCGGGATCATGACGTGTAGGCGTGAGCTGTCCGGGAGCATCGCATCGGCAAAGGGCGTGGACAGGTCGTGTCCAACGACTTGACGGAATATCAGGCGGCCCGGCCGCACCCGTCACCGCCACGACCGGGATTAGACCGGGAAGTGAGTCCCGGCCATGTCCCCTACTGCACCACGAACACCCGCCGCTATCCGTCTTGTGCCCTGGTCGTCTTGGCGCGGCGGGCATACGTCAGTGCGGTTGCTGCCCACAGCAGGCCCCAGATCAGGAACAACGGGGACCACAAGACCAGATCCCACAGGGCCGTGCGGGTGGCCGCACCAGTGGCAAGCTGATGCACGTCACCGACGGCCGCCAGCACGGCGCGCAGCACCATCAGCGCGGCCAGCGGCCACAGCGAGCAGCGGACCAGCCAGACCGGCAGCCACCGCCGTGGGCGCACGGTCGCCAGGGCGAAAAAGACGCCCGCCGCCGCGAGCACCACGGTGGCGGCATCTGCGATCACGAACCATCCAGGGGCGGTGTGCGACCGCTCCTTCTCGATCATGGATTGAGAAAGCGGGGCAATCTCCCACAGGGCCGTGCCGCCGAGCACCCAGTAGGCCTTGAGCACCCCGTAAGCAGCGGTAATCCCCGCCGCGCAGTATGCCGGCCAGGTCCTCGTCCCCAACCACGCCCGGCTGGCCGCGACAGCGCGACTCCTTGCCGGCTCAACATGGGTGGGCGCCACTGCCGGTGTCGGCGGTGTCGGTGCTGGCGTCGCCGCCGGGCGTGCTGTAGGCCGCCGGCTCGCGGTGTCGGTCATCAGAACACATCTCCCTCAGCGGAACAGATCGCCCATTCCGCCACGATCCCGTGCAGGCCCTCGCCGGGCGTGGTCTGGCGCGGGCGCTATTCGGTGACGATCGCTCGCAGGATGTTGAGCTTGGCCGCCCGCCTGGCGGGGCGGATGGCGGTGACGACGCCGCCGAGGGCGGCGAGGATGACGACGGAGACCAGGGTCCGGTAGGGGATGTTCACGACGCCGGTGCCGAACAGGTTCACGGCGTGGGTGATCGCCCAGCCGAACAGCACGCCGATCAGCAACCCGAGCGCGGTGCCCTGCAGGGCGATGACGACCGATTCCAGGCGGATGGTCGAGCGCAGCTGGCTTCGCGTCATGCCGACCGCCCGGAGCAGGCCGATCTCCCGGATCCGCTCGTAGATGGACAGGGCGAGGGTGTTACCGATGCCGAGCAGGGCGATGATCACGGCCAGCAGCAGCATGACGTCGAACAGGTTGACGATCCCGTTGATGGGCTGGGTGACCTGGGCTATGTACTGCGCTTCGTTCTGGACCGTGACGCCGGGGTAGTCCTTGGTGACGGTCTTGATGGCGGCCAGTGCGGCGGCCGTCGAGACGCCGGGCGCCTTCTTGACGTACACCACCTGGTCGTACTGGTTGGTGAAGTTGGCCTGGTAGGCGCTGATACTCAGGAAGTAGTTCCCGGCCGGCTCGCCGGAGCCGTAGATGAGCGCCACGCGCATGGACCTGGTGCCGGTGGCGGCGAACAGGACCGGGATGTGGTCGCCGATCTTGAGGTGGTGGTCGGTGGCTTCGGTCTTGTACACGGCGATGGCGTCAGGGCCCAGGTCGTTCTGGTTTCCTTGCAGCGGCTGGACGTCGAAGATGCCGAAGGCGGTCTTGGGGTCGACGGCCACGACCTGCTGGACGCCGCCCTCGATCTTGGCCATTCCCACTCGCGCCCCGGTGGCCAGGGCGACCTGGGGAAGCTGGCTGACGCGCTGGGCCATGGCGGGGTCGACGCCGCCGGTTCCGTACACGCCGGAGTTGATGATGAAGTCACCGGTGAAGGACTGGCTGTAGACGGTGTTGGCCGCCGCCTTGATGGAGGTGGCGAAGATGGTGATGAAGCTCACCAGGCCGACGCAGATCATCAGCGCCGACGCCGCGGCGGCGGTCCGCTTGGGGTTGCGGGTGGCGTTCTGCCGGGCGATGGTGCCCGCCACGCCGCGCAGGCTCGGCAGCGGCGCGCCGAGCACCCGGCTGATCGGCAGCGACACGGTGCGCCCCAGGATGGCCACCCCGAAGAAGACCAGGACGGCTCCCGCGCCGACGAGCAGCACCGGGCTGGACGGGTGCGCGAGCAGGCCGGTGAACAGGACGGCGGCGCCCAAGGCGAGGACGCCGGTGCCGACGAAGACGCGCTGCTTGGATCCGTAGCCGGTGCTGGTGGCCACGGCGTCTTGCATGGCGGCGATGGGCGCGACCTTACCCGCCTTGCGGGCCGGCGACAGCGCGGCGGCCACCGTGACCCCGGTGCCGGCCACCAGGGCGATGATCACGGTGCGGGGGGCGAAGACGATGCCGCCGACCGGGATGTCGAGGCCGGTGGCGGCGAGCAGGGCCTTGAGCCCGGCGGCCACCGCCACGCCTAGCCCGAGGCCCACCGCCGAGGCCAGCAGCCCGACCGTGACGGCTTCGAGCAGCACCGAGGACAGGACCTGGCGGCGGGTTGCGCCCAGGGCGCGGAGCAGGCCGTTTTCCCGGGTGCGCTGGGCGACGGTGATGGAGAACGTGTTGAAGATCATGAACGCCCCGACCAGGAGGGCGGCCACGGCGAACACCAGGAGCAGGGTGTTGAAGCCGCCCAGCGAGTTCATGATGTTCGTCCGCTGCTCGTTGGCGGCCTGCTGGCCGGTGACCGCTTCCAGGCCAGCCGGGAGCGCCGCCTGCAGGTTGCGCACCAGCTGGGTTTGCGAGACCCCGGGCCGCGCGGCGAACGAGATGCTGTCGAACTTGCCGGGCTGGCCGACCAGCTTCTGCGCGGCCGGAACCGTGAACAGGATCACCGAGGCGCCGCCCGGGCTGGAGGCAGTGCCGAAGCGCGCTATCCCGGTGATCAGCATCTTCCGGGGCGGCCCCTGCACCAGCACGGTGGCCGTGTCGCCCACGGCCAGGTGGCCGTCACTGGCGCTCTTCTGGTCGATGACGATCTCGTTGCCGGCACGGGGCGGGCGGCCCGCGGCCAGGACCCACGGGTTGAGCTGCCCGGTGGCAGGCCAGGACCGGCCGATGGTCCCCATGCCGTTCGGGTTGCCCACCGCCTGGCCGTTGCTGCCGACCAGGCGCGCGTAGCCGCGGACCACGCCGTCGTCAGCGGCCACGCCCGGGACCGTGCGGAGCGAGGCGACGAGGCTGGCGTCCACCGGGGGTCGTTGCGCGCCGCTGTTCTGGGTTCCGGTGAAGGCCGCCTGGGCCCTGACGACCGCGTCGGTCCCCTGGTAGACGGTGGTGTACATGCCGCTGAAGGTCTGATTGATGGTGTCGATGAGCACCAGCGTCCCGGCGATCAGCGATACGCCGAGCATGACGGCCACCGCGGTGGCGGCCAGCCGGCGCCGGTGGGCGAGGATGGTCTTGAATGATGTGCGCAGCATGGCTACTCACCCAGCTTCTGCATCCGCTCGAGCACGCCGGCCGCGGTGGGGTGGTCCATCTGGTCGACGATGCGCCCGTCGGCCAGGAACAAGATCCGGTCGGCGTAGCTGGCGGCGGTCGCGTCGTGGGTGACCATGACGATGGTCTGGGACATCTCATCGACGGCCTGGCGCAGGAAGTGCAGGATCTCGGTTCCGGCGCGGGAGTCCAGGTTGCCGGTGGGCTCGTCGGCGAAGATGATCTGCGGGCGGCTGGCCAGGGCGCGGGCTACCGCGACGCGCTGCTGCTGGCCGCCGGACAGCTCGGCGGGCCGGTGCCTGAGCCGGTCGGCGATGGCCGTGGTGGCGATGACCTGGTCGATCCAGGCCTGGTCGCCCTTGTTCCCGGCCAGCAGCAACGGCAAGGTGATGTTCTCCGCCGCGGTCAAGGTCGGCACCAGGTTGTAGGCCTGGAAGATGAACCCGACCTTCTCCCGGCGCAGGAGCGTCAGGGCGTTATCATCCAGGGCGGCGAGGTCGACCTCGCCGATGAAGGCCCGGCCGGAGCTGAGCGAGTCAAGGCCCGCGCTGCAGTGCAGCAGGGTCGACTTGCCGGACCCGGACGGTCCCATGATCGCGGTGAACCGGCTCTGCTCGAATGCGACCGTGACGCCGTCCAGGGCGCGCACCTCGGTCTGGGCCTTGCCGTAGGTCTTGCAAGCCTCGACGGTGCGGGCCCCTTTTTTGCTTTCTTTGTACCGCCTCTTGTTCTTTATCTGTTCTTGAGTCTGTTTTCGTGGCGGCGTTGCCGGTCTGCGGGCATGGGCGGGACCCGCGTGTCGCGGCGGGCCTGGCGCGCGGTTCCACGGTCCGCGGCCCCGGCGCGGGGCGGTCCTCCTTCCTGACGTGATGTGTCCGGGGCGGGCAGCTAGCAGGAGCCCGGGGCGAATACGGTGACCTGGGGTTTCCCGGTGACGGTCGTCTTGGTGGCGGTGGCGTGCGGGAATTTCGGGCGTGCTTTCTGCGCGCGTCTGGAGTGGCGCTGCCGGCCGGGGACGTTGAGGGCGTGCAGGCACGCGCGGGCGGCGGTGTCCGCCGCGGCCGCGAGCGCGTCCAGTGATGAGGTGGCGGTGACCTGGGTGGATGTCATGGACCGGATCATGTGATGGCGGGCGGCGGTGAAGGATTCCTCGTCGGCGGTAACCGGGGCGGCGTCTTTGCGGCGCAGGGCGCGGGCGGCGGCGTGCTCGCTGCGGAGCGCGGCGGCCTCGCTGGCGCGGGTCAGCTGGGTGGCGGTGAGCCAGGCCCAGGCTTCGGAGATGACCAGCCGCGGGGAGCCGGAGCGCAGGACCGGGCCGGAGGTGCGGTTCCCGGCGCCGGTGATCGTCGTCTTGTCCTCCCCGAACGTGGTCTCCGACGCGCTCCACCTGGTGAGGTACGTTTCCCGGACCTCGTCCGCGGGCGCGGCCTCGGTGGTCTAGGAGGGTGGTGATCACGGTGCAGGTCTCGGAGACCTCTTCCCCGTCGCCGCGGGGCAGGACCGCGTTGTGCTCGGCGGCGCGGACCGGCAGCCGGTCCTGCTTCTTCCCGGACGGGGCGTTCAGCCAGGTCATCCGGGACCCGTCGGGCAGCCAGCCGCCGCCGGGCGCCAGCGGCAGCGCGACCGTGGCGCTCACCCGGGCGACGACGTGCCCGCCCGCGTCCAGGATCGCCGTGATCAGCTCATGACCGGGAAAGTTCCGGTCGAAGCAGGTCACGCGGCCGGCGAACAGCTCCGGGCGGCGGCGCGCGAGCCGTTTCAGCAGGGTCTGCTCCCCGGCCCGGCTGCTGCCCAGGATCGCGCCGGGCATGGCCCGGCCGGCGCGGGCGGCCAGGGCGACCACCCGCAGCTGCGGGAACGGCGCGGAATCATCACCGGTCCCGGTCGAGCCGAACATGGCCCGGTTCGCCGGCGTGTCCGCGAGGTTCACCAGCATCCCGTCGGCCGCGAGCACCGTCATCCCGGCCAGCAGCACCGCCGACGGCTCGCCGTCCCCGATGAGCGGCCCGGCCGCCTGCCAGAACAGGTCCTCCATCACGTCCGCCGGCACCAGGGCACGCCAGTCCGTGACCACCTTCTCCGTCGGAACATGCCATTCCAGGGCGAACGGGATGTCCGCGAGCAGCCCCGCCAGGCGGGCCAGTGACTCGCAGTACGATCCGTCCGGCATCAGGGCCATCGCGATCATCAGACGGATGACCAGCGGATACGACATGATCCGGCGCCGCTCCCGCTTCCGCAGCCGCCCCCGCGCCAGCGCCGCCGCGACGATCTCCTCGATCACCCCGTCGCCGAGGTGCCTCTCCAGCTCGCCCAGCCGCACGAAATCCGGCAGCCAGCCGTCCGCCGCCACGCTGCCGTCCCTGCGGACAAGCGCCGGCGCGGTCACCACCGGGCGGCAGAACACCGCCAGCTCGCCAGCCGACGGCACCGCATTCCCCGCCGTGACCGTCTTCCCGCCGCGAACCAGCAGGTCAGCGGCCCGCACCACGACCGTTCCCGCAGGAGTCCCCGCAGACGGCAACTCCGGTGTCCGGCTTGCATCAGCAACGTCAGGCAGATAAGAAAGCACAAGGGGCTCCTGGGACCGGCGCGGACTAGACACCCAAACGCCTACCAGGAGCCCCCGCCACGGGCAAACCAGCGCACACCACACCGAAAAACCACAGGTCAAGCATCATTCGCCCGATAAGCCTTAAGTCCGTGTGTTGACGTGCGGCCGCGGCACGTACGTGCAGCTTGGTAGAGGGATTGGTAAAGGGATTGGTAGAGATAGCCATTGCTATCACCCCCTGTTGCGAGGTCCGTCCTCTTGCGGGATGGGCCTTGTTTGGTACTTCTGATCACGCGGAGAACGTCGCGTGCCCTCCTCGTCTCCAGCCGGGCCTGGCGCAGGTGCGGCCTCTTCGGCGGCGGGCAGCGCGTCCTCGATGGCCCTGAGCAGTTCGAGGCGACCCGAGAACGGCAATGCCGGTTCACCGGGGGCTTGAATTCGTCCCTCGATGTGACCATCTGCGGTCCTGTCGATGTCCACCACGAGTTCCAGGGTTCTCATGATTTAAGTGTCTGCATCGGCCGGCGCGATGTCGCCAGTGATAATCCCCGGTTTTCCCGGGCCTGTCCGCCCTTCCCTAGGGTCGCTCCTAGGGTCGTTCCCTAGTCCGGCCCCCTGTCGTTTGTGTCGCGGTTCGCGCCACCCTTCGCCGGGGATGACGCCGAGGCCAGCCGCCTGCGCCGCCTCTCCCGGTTACGTGCGGGGGGCCGGCGGGCTGCGAGCTATTGTCAAGACCTGTGGATCAAGATCTTTTAGGCGGCTGCGGGTGGGGCCTCCTCGCCAGGTCGTTCGACGAGTTTGCCGTTGATGAAGGTCGCTCCGGCGCGGACCAGGGCGACGAGGTGCGGCGCGTTGACGGCGCGCCAGCGGTCCTGGGCTGACTCGATCAGCTTGAAGGCCATGGCGAGCCCGGCGCCCGCGAGCCGGGCCCTTGGTGATCTTGGTCCGGTGCCTTACCGTGGCGAACGTAGATTCGATCGGGTTGGTCGTGCGCAGGTGGATCCAGTGCTCGGCGGGGTAGTCGTAGAACGCCAGCAGCTGGTCCAGGTCATCGGTGATCTTCGCGGTGGCCTTGGGGAACTTCGCCGCGTAGGCGGCGCTCGAATGCCCTCGCCGCGGCCCGGGCGTGCGGCTTGTCCTCGGCGCCCCAGATCTCGGCGAGGGCCTTCTTCGCGCCGGGGTGCGCGGACTTGGGCAGCGCGGCGAGGACGTTGGCGATCTTGTGGAACCAGCAGCGCTGCTCCTTGGTCCCGGGGAAGACCTCGCGCAGCGCGCCCCAGAATCCCAGTGCCCCGTCACCGGCCGCGAGCACCGGGGCGCGCATGCCGCGGCGGGCGCAGTCGCGCAGCAGGTCAGCCCACGATTCGGTGGACTCGCGGTACCCGTCAGCCAGGGCGATGAGCTCCTTGCGGCCGTCGGCGCGCACGCCGATCATCACCAGCAGGCACAGCTTGTGCTCCTCCAGCCGGATATTCACGTGGATGCCATCGGCCCACAGGTAGACGTAGTCCACGCCGGACAGGTCGCGGGCGGCGAAGATGCGCTGCTCGGCCTTCCAGGTCTCGGTCAGCCTGGTGATCACCGGCGCCGACAGCCCGGCCGCCGAGCCCAGGAACTGCCCGAGCGCGGGCACGAAATCCCCGGAGGACAGGCCGTGCAGGTAGAGCAGGGGCAGCACCTCGGTGATCTTCGGGGTCTTGCGCGCCCACGGCGGCAAGATCGCCGAGGAGAACCGCTCGCGGTCGCCGGTGGCCGGGTCGGTGCGCTTGTCATTGACCCGCGGTGCGGTCACCTCCACCGCGCCGGCGCTGGTCAGCACCTCCCTGGGCTCGCGGGAGCCGTTGCGGACCACCAGGCGGTGACCGTTCTCGCCCCGCTCGGCGGCGATGCGCCGCGATATAGGCGTCCACCTCGGCCTGCAGCGCCTCGGCGAGCATCCGCCGGGCGCCCTCCCGCACGATCTCATCGATCAGCGACGACGAGCCATCCTTCCCGGCCGTCATCGCCTGAGCCGTCGCCAGGGACTACGGTGAGCATCGGGTGTGCCTTCCCGGCCGGCGTTGGCAACGCCGATCTTGCTTGAGAACCTACTACTCGGATCACCCGGGAAGGTACACCCCTTCCCGGCAGATCCACAGGTTTCAAGCATTGCTCCGGGCCGCCGCCGCGGGGGCTGTGGACGGCGGGGAGCGTCGCGGGCCCGCGCTGCTCCCTCAGGCCCGGTCCGGGTCCGGGACGGCTGGCCGGGATGACAACGTCTCAGGGGCTCCGTGTCGGTGGGGCCGCTCCCTCATCTGCGGCGCTGAGCGGGCCCTGCCCGGGTTCTCCGAGACGCCGGGCGAGCTCCCGCCGCGACCGGATGCCGAGCTTCATGTAGATGTGCGAGAGATGGAACTCGATCGTCTTCACGCTCAGGTACAGCTCGTCCGCGGCTTCCTTGTTGGTCAGGCCCTTTGCGACGGCACGCGCGACGGCGAACTCAGCGGTGGTGAGCCCGAGCTCACGACGCGTTTGGCCGGGCTGCGGCTGGGCTTGGCACCGGGCGAGCTCCTGGTCACACAGCTGCGCGTAGGGACCCGCCCCCAGGGCAGCCAGGCGGGCGGAGGCCGAGCGCAGGCGCGCGAGCGCCCGCTTGCGCTGCCCGCTCTGGCGCAGGAACCTGGCCTCGTCCATTTCCAGCTGCGCCAGGACGAGCGGAACCCTCAGGCCGCTCGCGTGCTGCCAGGCGTCGGCGAAGGCCCGGGACGCCGCCGCGCGGTCTCCGCGCGCCATCGAGAGCAGCGCCCTGAGCCGGGCGGTGACGGCACTGGCTAGCGGAGCGGCGCCGTCGCCTTGGAGCTGCTCGAGCTCGCCGAGACGTTGAGCAGCAAGGTCGGGCTGGGCCAGCGCGACGAGGGCCTCGACCTCCAAAGAACGCCAGTCGAGCAGGCCGGTGATCCCGAACCACTTGCCGTTCCACTCCTCGCGCACCCTGGCCACCGCGTGCAGGGCGTCGGCCGGGGCCCCGCGGGCCAGGGCAAGGGCCGCCTCGGCGGTAACCGTGCCCGCCCACGCCTCTCCCAGCGCTGCCGCCGCAGCGTGAGCAGCCTCGATGTGGCGGGCGGCCAGAGCGAAGTCCCCCCGGCCGATCGGTACCAGGGTGGCAAAGTGGTGGACCAGGGCGGACAAAATACCGTAGCCGGCGTCGCGCACCACGGACACCGAAAGCTCGGCGTGGGCCAGCGCGTCGTCCCAGGCACCCAGCAGGTACTCCGCACACGCGAGGTAGGTCAGGCACACGCCCGCGAAGCGAGCCGAGGACCCGCCTCTGAGCCGGGCGGCAGCGTGCGACAGGTCCGGGAGGGCCAGTTCCGGGTAACCCGCCCACAGGCGGGCGGTCCCGCGCAAGATCAGCGCGTCCAGATCGATAGCAGCCAGCTGCTCGCCCGGTCCCGGCAGCTGATCGAGCAGGGCCAGCGCCTCTGGCACCCGGTAGGTCCAGACCAACGCCAGGGCAAGCAGGCCCCGGGCACGGTCGTGCACAGGCGGGTTGCCCTCGGCGGCCTCCACGGCTCTCCTGCCCCACAGGACCGCTTCATCCCCGCGCTCCTGCATGAGAAGATCAGGGACCTGGTCACACAGGGCCGAGGCCAGCCACGGCTCGGATCGGTCCCCGGCCTGCCACGCCTCACCGAGCCGCTGCTCCGCGCTCGGCAGGCGGCCGGCGAACAGGTCAAGGGTACCGAGCAGGGCACTGCGCCGGGCGCCCGGTGAGGCCCGCCCGACAAGCGGCGCCAGAGCCTCGGCGCCGGCCACGTCACCGCCGGCCAGGTGGGCCTCGAACGCGTCGAACAGGCGGCGCTCCCGCGGGCCGGCCTCGGCGCTGGCCGCCGCCGCCTGGGCGAACAACGAGGCAGCCAGCGCCGTCCGCCCACTGCTTTGCGCGTCGCGAGCCGCCTCCTCCAGGTCGACGGCCAGGGCTTCGTCGGGACCGGCAGCCGCCGCCACCCGGTGCGCGAGGGAACGCTCCCCGCCTAGCAGGCTCGCCGCCCGCCGGTGCAGCGCCGCACGCCGCGCTATGCCCAGGTCGTGGTAGACCGCGCTTCGTACCAGCGGGTGCACGAACGAGATGTCATCACCCAGCTCCCCTGGGACCTGCACGAGAACCGAGGACTCGACCGCCTCCTCCGCAGCCACCTGCGGGTCGTCGATCCCGGCCAGCTCGCCCGCCAGGCGGAGCGGTGATCGTTGCCCGAGCACGGCGACCGCCATCACCAGCGCCTGGGCAGCAGGCTGCAGCCGGGAAACCCTGGCCAGCAGAACGCCGGCCAGGTCCCTCGGCACCCGGGGCGGGCCATGAACCCGGTCCAGCTGCTCGGCCCCCAGCTCCTGCAGCAGCGCAACGCAGTACAGGGGGTTGCCGGCAGTGTGCTCCAGGAGCAAAGCGGCAGCGCGCTGGGAGAGCTGGCCGGCCCCCAGCTCCCGGCTCAGTTCGACCAGCTCGGCTGTTCCCAGAGGATCAAGCTGGAGACGCGTCGCTCTCTCGTCACCCGCGACGAAGCGGTACCAGCCCTCCCCGAGGCCGGCAAGTTGCCCCGGCCGCGCCGTCACCACCACCAGGACGCGGTCCGCCACCAGGCGGCGCAGGCAAAACAGCAGGGCACGTGCCGAGGGCGGGTCCGACCAGTGCAGATCGTCGACCACCAACAGCGTGAGCTCGCCCGACCGCCCCAACGCGTCGAAGACCGAGAGCAGTTCGGCCCCCACCGCCAACGGGTCGATGCTGTCGGCCAGCTCGCCGCGCAAAAGCGCGGGCGTTGCCACCCCGAGGCTCCGGGCAGCCGAGACCACCTGGGAGATGACCCCGTAGCCCAGCTTGGACTCGCCCTCGTCCCCGCTCGCCCGCAGCACGGCGGCACCGCCAACCGCCGGCACGAACTTGGCGAGCAAGCTGGACTTGCCCATTCCCGCGTCGCCCTCTATCAGCACGACCCGAGGCTGGTCGGCGCGCGCCCTGGCCGCCAGACCTGTAAGCACGGCGAGTTCCCGCCCACGCCCAACGAAGACTTCGCTGGCCATGCCGACGACTGTACAGACCAGACATCAGGCGCCGGGCCTGCGGGTTGCGCTACCTGGTGGATGCGCCGGCCCAGATCTCGCGGCGCTTGAGGTGGCGCCAGAACTGCTCCAGGACGCAGAAGGCGTAGGCGTGCCGACTGACGGCGCCGTCCTCGTGCTCCGGGTGGCCGAACACCAGCCGTCGCCACGGGCCTGGCACCACCCCGGCATCGATGAGCTTGCTGGGGACCAGCGGGGCCTTCAGGCGGCTGCGGTAGGCCAGCACGTCGGGCAGTGCTTGCATCGCGGCCAGCCCGGGCGCGCGGTACGGCGCGACCCCCGAGGCCACCAGCCGGCAGCCCAGCCGCGCCGCGGCGGCCGCGGCCAGCCGCCGCAGCCAGACCAGCTCGCGGCCGGCCTCGTCCAGGCTCGTGCACACCCCGGTCCCGGTCTCCACCTGGAACCGCATCAGCTCGGGCCGCACCCCCGGCTCCCCGTCCAGCATCCGCACCAGATCCGGCCCGGCCAGCACCGCGGCGCCGGTGCACGGGTCCAGCAGCACGAACTCCTCCTCCACCCCCAGCGTGACCGCGCCGGCCGCGCGCACCGCCCCCGGCGCGCCGCCGGGCACCGTCGCGGCCCGTCCGGCACCGCCCGGCCCGGGCATCACCGCGACCGCCTTGGCCGGCGCGCTGGCCTGCTGCTCCGGGAGCGGGCGTAGCGGTGGCCATTGGCCCAGCGCGCTGGCCAGCCCGGCGACCGCGCGGGCGACCGGGATCAGCGGCCACAGCAGCGCGGCCAGCGTCATGGACGCCGCCACCTGCACGGCCACCACCTCGGCGCCGGCCAGCGTGACGACCTGCCCGGCTGCCCTCCAGGTTGCCTCCGGCGGCTGCTCGGCGGCGATCGGCACGGTCCGGGCCATCGCCGAGTCCTTCCTGTCGTTCAGGACACGCCGTGAGCACCCGACTATACGGCTACACCTCCGCGGCCAGCCAGTCCCACCTTGTCGTCATCGCCCACCGCCGGCTCACGGAAGCCCGGGCAGCCCGTGCCCGGGCCCGGGCCGCGTAGCTGGCCCGAGGCCGCTACGGTTGTCCGCAGTCGCCGGACAGCTCAGACGATGCCGCAGGCGGAGGTTTCGTACCCCTGCGCGCCACCAGATGCCGTCGGCAACCTCCGACCGTGGTCACCTCGCCCGGATGTCTCCGCAGCGGGCACCTGTTCGGTGTGGATGATCGCGGCGCAGGGAAGCCGCTGGGCGTGCTGGCCATAACCGGCGCCACGCCCAGCAGCGGGGTCCGTCAAGATGATCAGGGTTTCGCGGTGCCTGGATTCATACCTGATCTCTCTCGTGAGGGGCTGGCGGACATGCGCTCGGATGGCGATGCGCAGCGTCCGGATAGGGTGTTGGTGATGTCTGAGGGACAGCCGCACCCAGGCGCGCCTGCCGCGCCGCTGGCGGCGACCGCCCGGTGGATCGCGGCGGCGCGGGCCGGGGAGACCCGCCGGCCCGACCGTCTCCTGGAGGACCCGTGGGCGGCCGCCCTGGCCGGACCCGAAGGCGAGGACTGGCTCGGGGCGCGAGCCGGCAGCCCGGCGCTGGCGGTGATGATCATCCGGGCCCGGTTCTTCGATGACTTCCTGCGGCGGGTGACCGCCACCGGCGGGGTCGGGCAGGTGGTGCTGCTGGGCGCGGGACTGGACACCCGCGGGTACCGGCTGGCCTGGCCCGGCCGGGTCCAGGTGTTCGAACTCGACCAGCCCGAGGTCCTGGACCGCAAACAAGCCATCCTGGATGGTGCCGGGGCGGAGCCCCGCTGCGCGCGCCGGGCCGTCGGCGTGGACCTGACCGGCAGGTGGACCACCGGCTTGCTGGACGCCGGGTTCGATCCCGGGGCGCTGTCGTGCTGGCTGGCGGAGGGGTTCTTGTTCTACCTTCCCGGGGACGGGGTCGCCCGCCTGCTGGACCAGGTGACCGGGCTCGCCCAGGCCGGCAGCTGGCTCGGGTTCGACATCTCCAACACCACCACCCTCACCCACCCGCTGACTCGTGAGTGGATCGACATGCAGGCCCGGCTCGGCGCCCCCTGGCTCTCCACCCTCGACGACCCGGCCGCCTTCCTGGCCGACCGCGGCTGGCAGGCCACCCTCACCCAGCCCGGCGAGCCGGGAGCCGACTTCGGGCGCTGGCGCTTCCCCGTCCCGCCGCCCGGCCTCCCCGGTATGCCCCGGCACTGGTTCGTGACCGCCTGCAGACGCTGACCCGGGGCCGAGAGCGGACACCGAGCCGCCCTGACCTGTGCGCACTGCCGGCCTCCGGTTAACCCGCTCGCGGCGCAGAGGAGCCTTCCGCGGACACGGATTCGATTGCCGCCAAGGCTCCAGACCGCTCTGATCTGGCTATCATGCGCCAGGTGCCCTGCGCGAGCGGCACAGCCGTCGCGCTCTCGCATTCAGCGCTAACGCGAATCAGTCAAGGGGTGGAGTCACACTCTGTCATAAGCGCTGATCGGCGTCAGCGCGCACGTAGCCGCCTGGCGCCGGTCTTGGCTGTTCGGCACTGTCGCCGGCGGCACGCTGAACGGGGCGTTCTGTCGCTGTAGCTCGATCGTCGGCGGGTGGCGTGGGCTGGCTGGCCCGGACAGGACTCTCGTAGGTGGCGGGCCGATCCGGTCGGCATCGGCCAGGATGTTCAGGTTGCGGGCTGCGCTGCGCGGCCGCCGAGGTAGACGGCCCGGACTGCGGTGAGGGCAGCGATGTCGCCGACGGGGTCGCCGTCGACGACGGCCAGGTCGGCGTCGTAGCCGGGGTGGAGCGGTCCTTTGCGGTCGCCGAGGCCGCAGGCCTGCGCGGCTAGCGAGGTGGCGGAGGCGAGGGCGTCGGCGGCCGGGATGCCGCCGGCGATGAGGTCGGCGATGGCGAGTGCCAGGATGCCGTGGGGTTTTCCGTCGCTGATGCCGGCGTCCACGCCGGAGGCGATGAGGACCCCGGCCTGGTGCAGCTTGCCGGCCAGGGCCTGGCGGTCCTGCCAGGTGAGCCCGGTGCGTTGCTGGATCGCCAGCACCGCGGGCGGGGGCGTGGCGCCGGGGTTGCGGCCCAGGGTCGGGCACACGATGATCCGGTTCCTGGCGAGCCGGCCGGGCAGGTCGGGTGGTACCTCGATGCCGCGTCCGGTCACGCAGCTGCAGTGCTCGATCCCGTCCACCCCGGCGTCGACGGCTTGGATCACGGCCGGCAGTGCGTGGGCGTGCGCGGTGACCGGCAGGCCGCAGGCGTGCGCCTCGTCAGCCACGGTCCGCAGTTGCTCGAGGGTGTACTGGCAGGCCAGGACGTCGGTGCCCGCGGTCATGGCCCCGCCGCTGGCCATGACCTTGATGATGTCCACGCCCCGCTCGGCGTGTTCGCGGACCGCGGCGCGAAGCTCGCCGGGCTGGCCGGCTTCGCCGCCCATGTGCCAGCAGTGACCGCCCGGCGTGGTGATGGGCGGCCCCGGAGGCGACGATCGCCGGGCTGGGGAAGCCTGCCGTTCCGGCGGCGATGCGGTCCCGCCAGTCCAGGACGGCCCACCGCCGGTCACCCAGGTCCCGCACCGTGGTCACGCCCGCGGCTAGCTGCGCGCGCAGCGCTGCCTTGATGACCTGGCCGAGCTGTTCATCGCTGTAGCCCGGCAGGCGGTCCAGGGCGCCGGTGCGGGAATCTGCGCACAAGTGGACGTGGCAGTCGATCAAGCCGGGGAGCAGGGTGGCACCCGGGTATTCAGCGGCTGGCCACCCTCCGGCACCGGGGCGGTGGGGGGCTCGACGCCGACGATCTTGCCGTCGGCGCACAGGACCAGCGCCCCGCCCGGGATGACCGCCCGCCCGTCGAACGCCTGGTCCGCGCGGATCGCCAGCCTGTCCCTTGTCCGGTTCGCGGCCGCGTCTCTCATTCTTTCTTCCTATGCGTTCGTGAGCGGGAGATGGCGGTGCCTGCATCGCCAGGTAGTGCCTGCCGGGCCGTGACGGCCGTACTGGGCGGACCCGCACTGTGGTGGGCATGGTCAGCCCGCCTGGTCGCAGTGCTGGACGAAGGCGCAGAGCCTGGTCGCGAACCGCCCGGGGTCGACGAGGTGGACGAAATGGCCGTCGCCCGCCCACTCCTCGATCTGGGCGTCCGGCAGGCGGCCGAGCCGCTCGCGCTCGCCGTCGGTGGCCAGCCGTCCGAAGATCGCGAGGCACTGGATCTGGATCCGGGCTGCCTTGTCGTCGATCCATGCCTGCAGCTCGGCCGACTGGTGTTCAGCGCCTGATCCCAGCATCCGAGGACGACGTCCTGCTTGACCTTGTGCGTTTCCAGCACCAGGCTGCGGGCCGGTTCGGGGATGCGATCAAGCCCGAGGCTGTCTTCGAAGTTGAGCCAGATCTGATCGAAGGCGGGGCCGCGCAGCATCGGCGCGACCCGGTGGAGCAGCTGCGCGAAGGGCAGGATCTCCGTGGCCTGGTCCACCAGGACGATGCCGCGTGCCGGGTGCGCGGACGCGTAGAGCCCGGCGACCCCGGCTGCCATCGAGTGGCCCACGACCACAGGGCGCTCGATGCCCAGTGTCTGCAAGAGCCGGTGGGTCTGCTCGATGACGTCTTCCGGCGGCGCTGGGTCGCCGCCGCTGTCGCCGTGCGCTGGCAGGTCGATCGCGATGCTCGTGACCGAGCCGTCCAGCTGGTCGATGACCGGCCGCCATGTGTGGCGGCCGAAGTCAGTCCGTGCAGGAAGGCGACCGGCGTGCCCGTTGCCTCGATGTCGTAGGCCAGGCCGGTCTCCAGGTCTGCCGCGGTTGCCATGGCGTACTCCCCGGAAAGGTTTCGTTACTGGATGGCGGGCTTATCCAGGAGGCGTAAACCGGCGGGAACAATGTGCACAGTCAGGCGTGCCGCCGCTGGTCTTCGCGGTCTGGGCGTGCCGCTGTTCTCGGGCCGATGCGGGTGCTTGGGCGCCGCACCGCTGGTGGCCGGCCGCGTCAAGCGTTGACGTGGTCGCCGGCCATGTAGCTTGTCGCCTCGAAGGTCGTGGTGGTCAGGTGCTCTGGCGGGACGCCCTCTGCTTCGAGCGCGGGGCCGAGTTGCTCGTCACGGAACCGCGCGAACGACGCCAGGGAGTCCCATAGGGAGATGACCTGGTAGCCAGGGTCGGCCGGGCTGGCGACCTGAAAGATCAGGCCGGAGGGCGGCATGTGGCCGTCGTGCAGGCGCCTGGCGACGTTTTGATGGGTTTCGATGGTCCCGGTCCGGTTGACGACGATCGCGAGAACTGGCATCGCTGCTCCTTCTGCTAATTTCGTGAGAGTTTCACTCTCTCGATATTAGTAGTACTATCAGCGATATGGCCGGGCCTGTCAAGAGGCGCTACGACAACTCCCGCCGCCTGGCGCAGGTGGCGGCCACCCGGCTGAAGGTGATCCGGGCCGCCGAGCGCCTGTTCACCGAGCATGGTTACCCGGCCACCACCATCGAGGCGGTCGCGGAGGCGGCGGACACGCCGCTGCCGACCGTGTACCGGCTGTTCGGCTCAAAACGGGCGCTGCTGGCCGCGGTCCTGGACACCGCCTTCGGCGGCGACGACCAGCCCATTGCATTCGGCGAGCGGCCCGCGGTGCGCGCCGCTCGCGCCGAACCCGACCCGGTGAAGATGGCGGCCGCGTTCGCCCGCATCGTGGCAGAGTTCATGCAGCGGTCCTCAGCGATCCTGACCGTGCTGGCCACGGCCGCACAGGTCGACCCAGAGGCGGCCGAATTGCTCGCCCAGATCCGCCGGCAACGCTTCACCGGCCAGTCCAGGATCGTCGCCGCGCTGCACGGCACCGGCGCGCTCGACCCCGACCTCGGCACTGACGAGGCCGACGACATCGTCTACGCCCTGCTGTCTCCCGAGGTGCACCGGATCCTCACGGTCGAGCGGGGCTGGCCCGCCGACCGCTACGAACGCTGGATCGCGCGCGCCCTGACCACGCTCTTGCGCACCGGCTAGCCTGCCCTCGCCGAGCCGGATGGCAGATCCAAGGGGAGCACGTCATCACTGCCGCCGCCCCCCTGTCCGCGACCTCCGCCGAGCCTCTGACGCCATCAACCGCGCCAGCGGAGATGTGCACTAACCGGGCGAATCAGCCACCAGACGCGGGCATGGTAATAACAGCCCGTGGCCCTGGGGCTGCGGGCCCCGCACAGAACCGGCGGATCTGTGCGACGTCAGAGCTGCGGGCTAAAGTCAACTGAGGCCGCACCTATTCGGCAGGGAGGATGTGGATAAGTGCTCCCGGCCCTGCCTCCCCGGTTTTGAGGTAGTTCGGGCGTAAGGTCGGGGCCTGGGTCCCGGTCTGACCTCCTATTCGGCTGACGCCGTTTCGGGGCTGTCCTGCTATCGATTTGTCGGCCGGGATCCAGATTTTCAGGCACCCACCGGCGTGCCGGTCTGATCTGCCTGGCCTGGGAAGAGGCCGGGGTTCACAGGATCCGACGGCCAGCGGGTGCGTGCCACCTCTTCAACCAGAGAAAAGAGATGGCAGTGGCCATTGTAGAGACTCGCGCTATTACCGGCGGCGTGGATACGCACGCTGACATGCATGTCGCCGCCGCGCTCGATCCGATCGGCGGGCTGCCCGGCGTCCGGGAGTTCCCTGTCGGCGCGGCCGGTTACGCCGGGCTGCTGGGCTGGCTGGGCGGGTTCGGGACGGTGTGCCTGGTCGGGATCGAGGGCACCGGCAGCTACGGCGCCGGCCTGGCCCGCCACATGGCAGCTGCCGGGGTCCGGGTCGTGGAGGTGGATCGCTCCGACCGGCAGGACCGCCGCCGCCAGGGCAAATCCGACCCGCTGGACGCAGTCAGCGCGGCACGGGCGGCGCAGTCCGGCCGGGCCCGCGGCGCGCCGAAAGGCCGGGACGGCGCGGTGGAGGCGATCCGGGCGCTGATGGTCGCCAAGCGCAGCGCCCGCTCCGAGCGGACCCAGGCCATCAACCAGGCCCGGGCCCTGATCGTGACCGGCCCCGAAGACCTGCGCGCCCGGTTCGCCGCGCACGCCACCGCTGACCTGGTCACCGACCTGGCGTCCCTGCGGCCCCGGCCCGGCGCCGTCGTCGGCTACCACACCCGGATCGCGCTGCGCGAGCTGGGCCGGCGCGCCGAGTTCCTCGACAGCCAGATCATCTGCCTCGACGCGCTCATCGTGCCCCTGGTCACCGGGCACGCCCCCGGCCTGATCGCCCTGCACGGCGTCGGCCCTGACACCGCCGCGCTGCTCCTGGTCGCCGCCGGGGACCACCCCGAACGGCTCCGCTCCGAGGCCGCCTGGGCCCACCTGTGCGCCGCCGCCCCGATCCCGGCCTCCTCCGGCAAGACCAAGCGGCACCGCCTCAACCCCGCCGGCGACCGGCAGGCCAACCACGCCCTGTGGCGGATCGTCATCACCCGGATGAGCTCCCACCCCCCGACCCGCGCCTACGTCGAGCGGCGCACCGCCGAAGGCCTGTCCAAGACAGAGATCATCCGCTGCCTGAAACGCTACGTCGCCCGCCAGGTCTACCCCCACCTCCGCAGCGCCGCTGACTAACCCTGACTCCGGGGGCGGCCTGACCCTCTAATCGGCTGCCGCACCCAGGTGCTGGCCTTCTAACGATCTGCCGGCCGCCCCCGGGCCATACCTGACCCGCTGCCCGCGTGACCTAATAAGAGCCTGCGCTCCACCCGGAGTGGCCCTTCCCTGTCTTGTCCGCACCCAGCAGCCCCAACCAGAACAACATTTCCCGACCCCGGAAATCAAAGAACTAAAACATCATCCGAGCCATTGACAGACATAGGAGCATCGATCTGCTTGGACCCGCCGCCGGGCGGGCGGCCGAGCGATCACGCTCCGCGACAAGCTGGCGTGCCTGCGGAAGCAGCTCCTGGCTGCCGGTCACAAATCTGCGTTGCCATTGATCTTCGATCCGTAACCCGATAATCATGCCGACAACAGCAGGCCGCGCCTCCGCGATCGTCCGTCATCCTGGCGGCCAGTACCTCATTCGCGCCTCGACGGCAGCGATGAGGTCGCGCAACGTCTCGCGCGTTTCTGGCTCATCTGGGGCGGCCACGCCGTCGAGCGCGCGGAGCAGGTCTCGCGCGGCCCGTCTCAGAAGGCTCTGGCCGTCCGAGCGGAGCTGATCGGCGGTCGGCCGCTGCACGTCCTGCTCCACGGCCTGCCAGGCGCTCTTCGGCCTTCGCCCGGGCTCACCGGGTATCGACGGCACGGCGACCTCGATGATCATGAGGTCCGCCGGGCGGTGGAAGTGCAGCGCCACCTCAAGGAACCTGATCTGAGTGGGCTTGATCCGGTCCGGGCCGACCTTCGCCTCGCAGAACCTGACCTGGCCGGGTTCCTGCCAGGCGAACACATCGAAGAAACCGCCGAGCGATCCGCCGTTCGCGGCCCTCAGACGCTCGAAGACCTCCACCGCCCAGGCTGGCGCGCCGGTCTGGGCGAGCGTCTTGGCGGCCGGGGCCGGGAACCACTCGGATCGCAACTCGCTGCGGAAGGCATTCACCCAGACGCCATGCCAGCCATCGGCCCGCAGGTGATCCACGATGGCCAGCTCGGCGCATGACCGGCTGCCGTTGACGGCGAACTTGGGCTTGCGGCCCCAGGGCGCTACAAGCCTGGGCGGGTCTTCGCCTTCCCACGGCTCAAGCACCCACATCTGGGTGGCGATGTAGACGGGTTCTTCTCTCCCTGGCAGGTCGAACCGCGTCGGGGGGGTTCAGTGATCTCCATGGCACCGCCATCCTGGCCCGGAGCGCGAAGTGGCGCAAGCAAGATCGTGAATGCACCTACGCCCAGGCTCCGCAAGGCGAATGTCGTCTGCGAAGAGTGCTATGTGCCGGGGAATGCGGCGCTACCCCCGCACCCACGGTGACGGCCATTGCTGGATTGCGGCTGACCTGATGGCAAACCTGGCTCTGCGTCGGCCGCCGGCCACGGCGCGGCCCCTCCAGGCGGCGATCACCTTCGGCGCGGTCCTGCGGTATTCAGGGTGAGTGTGAGCGCGGCGTCGGCGGCTGTCACGGAGGGCGACAATTTGCAGGGCGCCATAGGCCGTCCGCTGGGCGCAGATCGAGTGATACACGGGTGATCATCTCCACATATCGGACCGAAAAAATGAGCGAGGATCACCCGTGTATCTAGCGTTATACGGCCCGAAGGGCTCGGTGATCTTCGATCACCCGTATAGCCTATTCTTCAATATCTCGGATGATGTTTTAGTTCTTTCATTTCCGGGGTCGGGAAATGTTGTTCTGGTTGGGGCTGCTGGGTGCGGACAAGACAGGGAAGGGCCACTCCGGGTGGAGCGCAGGCTCTTATTAGGTCACGCGGGCAGCGGGTCAGGTATGGCCCGGGGGCGGCCGGCAGATCGTTAGAAGGCCAGCACCTGGGTGCGGCAGCCGATTGAGGGTCAGGCCGCCCCCGGAGTCAGGGTTAGTCAGCGGCGCTGCGGAGGTGGGGGTAGACCTGGCGGGCGACGTAGCGTTTCAGGCAGCGGATGATCTCTGTCTTGGACAGGCCTTCGGCGGTGCGCCGCTCGACGTAGGCGCGGGTCGGGGGGTGGGAGCTCATCCGGGTGATGACGATCCGCCACAGGGCGTGGTTGGCCTGCCGGTCGCCGGCGGGGTTGAGGCGGTGCCGCTTGGTCTTGCCGGAGGAGGCCGGGATCGGGGCGGCGGCGCACAGGTGGCCCAGGCGGCCTCGGAGCGGAGCCGTTCGGGGTGGTCCCCGGCGGCGACCAGAGCAGCGCGGCGGTGTCAGGGCCGACGCCGTGCAGGGCGATCAGGCCGGGGTCGTGCCCGGTGACCAGGGGCACGATGAGCGCGTCGAGGCAGATGATCTGGCTGTCGAGGAACTCGGCGCGCCTGCCTAGCTCGCGCAGCGCGATCCGGGTGTGGTAGCCGACGACGGCGCCGGCCGGGCCGCAGGACGCCAGGTCGGTGACCAGGTTAGCGGTGGCGTGCGCGGCGAACCGGCGCGCAGGTCTTCGGGGCCGGTCACGATCAGGCCCGGGCCTGGTTGATGGCCTGGGTCCGCTCGGAGCGGGCGCTGCGCTTGGCGACCATCAGCGCCCGGATCGCCTCCACCGCGCCGTCCCGGCCTTTCGGCGCGCCGCGGCCCGGCCGGACTGCGCCGCCCGTGCCGCGCTGACTGCGTCCAGCGGGTCGGATTTGCCCTGGCGGCGGCGGTCCTGCCGGTCGAGCGATCCACCTCCACGACCCGCCCCGGCAGCTGCCATGTGGCGGGCCAGGCCGGCGCTGTAGCTGCCGGTGCCCTCGATCCCGACCAGGCACACCGTCCCGAACCCGCCCAGCCAGCCCAGCAGCCCGGCGTAACCGGCCGCGCCGACAGGGAACTCCCGGACGCCGGCACCCGCCGATCGGATCGAGCGCGGCGGCGACATGCATGTCAGCGTGCGTATCCACGCCGCCGGTAATAGCGCGAGTCTCTACAATGGCCACTGCCATCTCTTTTCTCTGGTTGAGAGGTGGCACGCACCCGCTGGCCGTCGGATCCTGTGAACCCCGCCTCTTCCCACCAGCAGATCAACCGCACGCCGGTGGGTGCCTGAAATCTGGATCCCGCCGACAAATCGATAGCAGGACAGCCCCGAAACGGCGTCAGCCGAATAGGAGGTCAGACCGGGACCCAGGCCCCGTGCCGATTCCGTACTGCTGCGAGGTGGGTCGGAATAAGCGGGGCATGGCACGCAGATTTCCCAGTTCGGCTCGGGCTGCGGGCATGCTATGGGCGCTCAGGTGCCGCCGGCGGCCATCTCGGTGGCCTACAGGTTTCCTGCCACCAGGTGATTGACTAGGCCGTGCGCATCGCAGTCGGCACAGGGTGTGGCGGCGATGTCCTTCGCCGCGCCGCTGCCGCGGCCGTCAGTGACAGGGAGTTGACGAACCGCAGCCGCAGGTCATCTGTAGCTGCGGGTTTTGCCTGTAGGACCAACTATGACCTGCGTTCTTGCTCTCAGCACTTCTCATCGATCCACGCGATACCGGGTGTTCATGTGCCCTAAGGGGTTATTGAGCAGCTTCCTGGTCACGCTTCCTGGCGCGCGGCAGCCTGGTGCCGGGCACCGTCCGAGTCCCGATGTAGGTGAGCGTGATCACCTGGCGTTACCCGCAGGTCGCGAGCGCGTGTGCGTAAAAGCCCAGGTAGTTGCTCCAGTGCGCGTTCCAGTATCCGAAGTCGTGGCCGCCCGGCCACGTGTGCAGTTGGATGTGCAGGGCGCCAGCGAGCTGCTGGTCGGCGCCGACGAAGGAAGGATCCTGCGCGCCGACGTCGAGCCACAGCTGCGCGTGGCCGTACAGCGTCGGATTCGCCGTGGCGGCGACGATCAGGTCAACGTTGCTCGCGTCCGCGTTGCCGAGCGGCGACCCGGACCCGATGGCGGCGGAGTGGCCGCCGACGGCGCAGAACCGGCCCGGGTCCAGGCGGGCTATCTCGTAGGCGCCGTAGCCGCCCATCGAGATGCCGCCGATCGCCACCCGGCGCGGATCGGCATGGAGAACCGTCAGCGCTTTGGGGATCACCTCGTCGAGCACGTAGGAGGCCCATGCGGCGCCGGGGCTGTTGGCCCAATAGGAGTCGTCGCCGTAGGGGAAGGCAATGTCCGGGGCGAGCGGGCCCAGCGCGTGCAGCGCGGCGAACATCTGGTCTGTGAGCTGGGAATTGTTGTCGTAGCCCAGGCTGTGCAGGCCGTGCAGGAATACCAGCAGCGGGCGGTGAGCACCGCCGCCCGCGGGCGTCACCAGGGTCAGCGGCATCGCGCCGTGCACGAGCCGGCTGTTGATCGTCAGATGCAAGATCCGTGCCCCCTGCGTGTTCACCGGCTGCGTGTTCGCCGACGAGGGCGAGGAGCAGCCCGCAAGCGCCGCAACAGCGAGCGCAACGGTGATGAACACCGCTGGCAAGCGCCTGCGGGCAGGGGCCGGGTCACAGATCGCGGGGGCCTGAGCTGTGTCGCCCGGGAAGGCCAGCTCAGGGAGCCACATGACGCCTTCCTTTCCGATGAGGCTCTCGCCGGGCAGGTCCACGTAGCGGTGATGCCGTCCGAGGTCTGCGCAGGAACCGCATCTGCCCGGGGGTGCCCCTCGGCATCGGGATGGTGCCGGCAAGGCCACCCCCTTTGATCCATGGCGTCGCCGCGAGATGCCGGCGGCCAGAGGCCGATGTCCTGTCCTGCCGGGACCTAAGGGCCGGGCAGCCATGATCGGGCCCCCACGCCGAATGATCTGGGCTGGAGCCGGCGCCGCCGCCCCTCCGGCGAGCCGCTGCCGCTGCCCCGGCAGCTGGGCGTGACCGGCCGGCCTGGATCACCGTGGCGGTGCTGGTCGTCGCGATCGCGGTGCTGGCGCTGGCCTTGCGGAGGGCCGGTTTCGGTTTTGACCGGTGGAACGGCGCGCTGCTGCGCGGCGTGGTGCCGGTACGAGCCGGCTGGCTGACCGCGCTGATGTCGGGTATCAGTACGGTCTTGTCCCTCGTTTACCAGGCCGGCCAGTTCCTGGGCTTTACCCCCCGCCGGATCTACGTGAGGGCCATCCGCAGGGGTCAAGGACTGACGCTGTGCGGTGCCGAGGCTCCGCATTGTCCTGGATAGCCCGAGGGTGACCGGTCCGGGAGCTTACCCATGAGCCGGCCGCGCGGCCCGGCCTGGCGGGCCGGGCCGCGCGGCCCGGTGGGCGCTGGACGGGCGCTTCACCTGCGGTCAGGGTCAGTGCGAGCCCGCCTGACGCTCGATCTCGCGCTTGATATCGGCCTCCGAGATCGGCTTATTCCGGAAAACGATCAAGGCGTCCGCCGCCAGGAACACCACCCACGCGATGGCCGGGTAGATGATCCAGAAGTTCCACACGTCCGGGATGCCAGAACTCTGGCTGAACCCGTTGGTCGGCCAGCCGCCCGCGTTGTGGTACTCCGCGATGGCCCAGATGAACACCAAGATGACCATCAGCAGGGTGCTCATCGCGGCCCTGATCCAGAACCTGCGCCTGCGCTCGATCTGCTTGACCGCCTCCTGGCGAGCGAGTTCTTCGCTGGTGGCGGGAACATTCCGGCCGCTGTCCGCAGGCGTCCCGTGGAAGATGTCATGAAGCGCCATGACCCCTCCTTCGGTTTGAAGCCATCAGATTCTCTTGAATCGTCACCTCTCTTCTTACGTATTGCTCTTTTGCTGGTTACGTCGATACTGAATCCCGGGTCGTGGCCGGGTAAGGGACGTACGGCATCCGCCACCTGCCGAAGGGCCCTTCTGACGCCGGCCCGGTAGGGGCCTTTGTCACCTGCTGCCGCGGCGAAGGGCCCGGCTGATCGTCATCCGCACCGGCTACGGGGGATGCCTGCCTCCGCCGGTCACCGTGACACAAGCCGGAAGTCCACGCCGGCGAGGGACTACGAATCCGGCCGCACATGAAATCGAGGTAGATGGACCAAGAGTGAACCGGTACCGGGCAGGGACGCCAGCCGACAACAGTTGCACAGAGTCGGCTCGCCGCCCCACAGCCCCAATCGTGATGTTCAGGAAGGCGCCTTCGGCCGGTGGCGCCTTCTGGAGCGTGCCTGGCAGTCTAGGGACCGTCTTGGCTTCCATTGGCACGCTCTGCGCGCCAGCCTGGAAAACCACCGCCGCATTCCTGGCCTTATCGATAACATCCGCAGACCAGACAACCGGGACAATAGCGCTAGCGCCGGTCGTGGTCATTGCCCGGACGTACTGGCCGAAACCACCATGCGCCTCGACAATATGCCTGTCACGCTCGGCGAAGCGCTCAATCTCGTTTCGCACAACCGGATGAGAGGCGAAAGACTGACCGCGCGCCACTGTGGCAGTCCGGCCGTCATTGCTGCGCAGCCAGCGGTCAGCCTCAGGCTCGTCACTCCTGCGAGTCGGCAGGTCTGCCTCATGCACCTCGGCAGCGCGCTTCTCGTAATCAGCCTCTTCGGCCGCTACGGCGTCATCACGCGCCAGCTTGTCCTTGAATTCATCCATGCGCGCGAGCAATTCATCAGAGCGCTCGGCTTCCTTATCAGTCAGCTCGGATCGGCCTTGTGAGCTGATCGCGGCGCTGTATGCCGACTCGCTAGACGAGCAGCTACGCGAGGCTACGCCGACTCGCCCGAAGAGCTAGCAAGAGCTATCACTTCCGCTGAGTCTGGAACCAAGCCAAGCGACGGCGCGTCCAAGACCCTGTAACGGCCCGGCGTCGTGGTCCCCCCGCTCCCCTCTGGCGTCGGGCCGTCGCCCGTCTGGCAAGCTCGTACGCTCACCTGCTCGGTAGGCACGCCGAGCGGACTCCATCCTCCGACGCCACCAGTTGGCTACTCAGGCCGGACGCCCCGTAGACATGTGACGTATGGCTCTAGGCGACTGACGAATGGCTCTAGACGACATCCTGCGGAGAGCCAACCGTATCTAGTGCCCCAGAACGAACGGAGGTGCTGTCATGAAGGGTTTGCTCCACCGGATCTCGCCAATCCGCAAGGATGATCCTCCCATGAAGAGCCTGGTCACCTTGATCTCTCTTCTGCTGTTCGGCCTCGTCCTCGCCCTGGTCATCGCATACTCCATCTCAGGTTGGCTGGCGTTTGCGATGGTCTTGGTACCTGGAGCATTGTTCCTCCTCGCCCAGCGAATACCCGGGGTGCGGCCACGGGGTCGGCAAAGTCGTTTGTGATGCCGGTCTCATAGCGGTAGGTAGCTGAGCATGCGGGTCCGGTCGCGGGTGATGGCCTGGAGGGTTCGGGTGATTTCCGTGACGCCGGCGTGATAGAGCAGGCTGACCGCGATATTCCGGAAGGTGGCCATGACCTGGGGGCCATTTCCGGCATATCCGGTATTTGCGTCTTCGGTCCAGGCGGTGTCGGGCCTGTTCTCTCGGGGTGCAAAACGGACATCAAGGGCGTCAGCGCGAAACGCGCAGGTAGGAGCGAGGGACAAACCTCACCGACTGCGGCTAGCGGTGTTGCATACGTTGCACGTCCATCGTCAGCAGGGCTCTGAGCAGCGACGACAACATAGACCACACGTGGCTGAGGTGTTGCAGAACCTCTCCGTGAAACGTTCAAACGCCACGCCGTGCAAGCCCCCGCACCTCCCCGTGAGCAATTGAGCTGCATACCTTCCAAACCACGAATGCAGTAGTGGCGCCGACCGGCTGGCTGGCACCAGCGAGCTTCACGATCTCGCCGTAGCCTGGACGCTTTTTCAGCCTCGATGGGTCGCCGCCCACCCTCACGAGGAGATCGGTCATCTCCCTTTCACGGTCGGCCATCGTCTTCTCCGAAGGAGCACCGACCTCGCCGCGGACAACCTCAAGCTGGCGGACTTCCTCCCAGTCTTCCTGGATCCGGCGAACGATTCGTTCTACCGATTGATCGTCTTCCAGCAGCCAGAACGCCAGCGAAGCGTTCTCAAGCGCTCCACGAACAAGAGTTAGCTGCCCGTGAGTGTGTATCTGAGCATGCACTTCGGCTGGCCCAGTCGCCCGGAAGAGGCTGTCCCGAAGCGCGCCAAGATGGCTGACAGCAGCAGTGACCGCGCTCCACGGGGCAAGACTGACCGTAAATGGGTGGGCAAGCTTGTCGTCAGTTTCCAGCTCACTGCCGGGTACGGCCTGCCAGGCACCCGCCCGGCTACCCGTTACGTTAGTTTCCCACCGGTTTACAGCTTCCAGCGCCTGCCCGAGCTGACGGAGGTGCGCCTCTTCCTCTGGTGTCACGACCTCACGATACGGGCGGCACCTAAAAGCGCTCAACCGGATTCAAGCTCAGTCCGGCCGCAAGCTCAGCCGGCACCCCGGCCAGCACCGCACATGGAAACGGCTGCACCCCGCGTCCAGCTGTTTGGGCTGCCGGGACCGGGACTGCGATGCGGTCATAATCTCCCCCCTTGTCATCACGCCCACCACCCGCAGCAAATCGTTACCGGGAACACCCGATCCTTAACACACGCCCCGCCCGGGAGGGACACTCCCGGGCGGGAACCGGGAGGACTTGCATGACGCGGGGCAGGCGCCGGACGTCGCGCAGCCCGGGGTCAGTCCCTCATGATGAGGTCATAGTGGCGGCGCGCCCGGGCGCCGCGCGCGCTGCTGCCGTACCGCTGCAGCATCTGCGGGGAGGACCAGCCGTTCAGCTCCATTAGGTCCCCCTCCGCCCCGCCGCGCTCCAGCCAGGTATGGCTGAAGTGGTGCCGGAACCGGTGCGGGTACACCTTCACGCCCGCCTGGTCGCCGCGCCGCTTCACCATCTGGTAGATCCCGTTGGGTGTCAGCGGCCCCCGCCCGCCGGTCCCCAGCCACAGCCCCAGCCGGTAGGCCTGCTCATGCCGGGACCGTACCCGGAGGTAGCGGTCGACCCGGCGGGCGGCCTCATGATTGATCCGGACGATCCGGTCCCTGCCGCCCTTGCCCCGCACCTCGATCTCCCGGCGATCCAGGCCCACATCGGTGCGGCCAGGGTCATCCGGGTCGTAGCGGATCCCGGCCAACTCGGCCAGCCGGATACCCGTCGCCCGGAAAACCGACAGGATCGCCACGTCGCGGCGCTGTGCGAACGTGTTGCCCCGGCAGGCCTTCTCCAATTTCGAAAGTTCTACGCTGGTGAAAAACGGCACCGGACTCTCCCGCACCGCGGGCGCGCGCAGCCTGACCATGGGATCGGGAATCTCGTCCTCGGCAGATAGCCAGAGGAAGAACTGCCGCAGTGCCCGGTACTGCTGCCGCGCGTACGCCTCGCTGTAGCTGCCCAGCAGCCATGCGACCCACCGCTGCACGTCCTGGGCGTCTGCCTGGTCCCACCTGGTCTTGTCCGTCTCGCCGAGCAGATGAGCGGCGGCGAACCACAGCGGCGCCTCGGTGTAGATCCTGATCGTCCCGGCCGCCTTGTTCTCCGCCGCCAGATGCAGCCGGAACGAAATGACATCCGCGGCGAACGATCCCGCGTCCAGTTGCTTCGGACGGCATCCGTGCCACCTCGCAGCAGCGGTAGTTTTACGCTGATCCCCCGCATCCGCGCTCGTGAGACCCGTCGGCCTGCGGCTTCTATGCGCAGCGGAATCGCCATGAGGATCGGACGTAAATACCATCGAAAATCCCTCTCTTCCTGCGTTTCTGCAGGCAGGAGGGCTAGCGACCGGAACTCCGGGCGGGTGGTCAGGGACAGGATCGAACTGTCGACCTTCCGCTTTTCAGGCGGACGCTCATACCAACTGAGCTACCTGACCTGGCTGGGACCCCAGTGAAGTCTCACCAGGGATCCCGGCGGTCCTGACGGGATTTGAACCCGCGACCTCCACCTTGACAGGGTGGCGAGCACTCCAAGCTGCTCTACAGGACCTCGTACTGACAACCGTAGCCGGCGTGTGCCCCCAACGGGATTCGAACCCGTGCCGCCGCCTTGAAAGGGCGGTGTCCTAGGCCGCTAGACGATGGGGGCGCCGACGGCATTGGCCGCCGTAACCGTATCAGCCCGCCGTCGGGGACTGACACAGCATAGGGGACAGACACCGAACCAGCAAAGCGGATCCGCGCACCGGGCAAGTCGACCGGGGATTCAGGGCGATACCTCTTGCAAAGACGGCCCGCATCAGACACGGTAAGCGATATGAAAATCACACAGTGATAACAACGGCAGACGATCTCGGCGGTCCGAGGCGGAGCCTCTCTGGATTACCGGAGGATATTTAGCGACGAAATCGGGCATCTGCTGCGCAAGGCCATGGCAGTTGCCCGAGGGTGAACCGGGCCGTGACGTCTGAGCCGCGGACTGAGCTTCGGGCCGAGCCAGGCCATGCCTGGCTCCAGGAGGAGCAGATTCCGGCGGGCCAAGAGGCCCAACTGGTCCACTCAGGCCGCCACCGGCGGGCGCCTGAGGAGCGGTCCTCCTATCGCGAGGTCTTTGCCGTAGGCGAGTTCCGTGCGCTCTGGAGCGCACAGGTGCTCTCCTACGCCGGCGATCAGTTCGCCCAGGTGGCTATCGCCATCCTGGTCTACGGCCGTACTCACTCGGCATTTCTGACCGCGCTCGCTTATGCAGGGTCGCCGCCCCGTCCGCGCGGATCAGGATGACGGGCTGGCTCGGCGTCCTGTCCTGTGCTCCGCTGATCGGCAGCGCTTGGGGGCCTCCGCTCTGGGCCGTTCTGGCGCTGTGGGCGCTGGCGGGGCCTACCAGCTGGCGGCGGCCGCGGCTTTTGTACAGGCGTTGCTTCCCACCACCAGAGCCCGCGCGTTCGGCGTCGCCCAGTCAGGCCTATACGCCGTCAAGGGCTCGGCATCCTGGCCGGCGGCGCGGCGGCACAAGCGATTGGAGCCCCGCTCGCCGTCGGCCTAGCCGGCCTGTTGGGCATCACCGCGGCCACCATGCTCGCTATGAGCTGGACGCGCCTGCGCGGCAGGCTGCTCTAGGCCCAGCCGGGCGAGGCGGAGGCCCTGGACACCTAGGAGCGTCGCTTGTTAACGAAGGTCTCGGCGATGGAACTGCCCTCGCCCTCTTCCGGGATCACTATCCACGCGCACAGGTAGAGCAGGACGCCGAAGCCGCCGAATACCGTGGTCAAGGCGAACGCCAGGCGCACCAAGGTCGGATCAACGCCAAAGTAGGCCGCCAGGCCAGCGCACACGCCCGCGATGACACGCCCTTCGCGGACCCGGTGGAGGCGCTTCGTTCCATTGTTGCTTGGTTCGTTCATGCCTCGATCATGCCCACTCTGGGGGCGGGCTGACATACCGAACGCACCGGTTAATACTCTGATCTGGAGCGAAAAGAGAGGACCGGCCATGTCCACAGGCGCGCCGAGCACGGACCTGCTGCAGATCGACGACCAGCTGACCGAAGAGGAGCGACTCATCCGTGACTCCGTGCGCGCCTTCGTCAGCGACCGGGTGCAGCCGCACATCGCGGACTGGTTCGAGGCGGGCCTGCTGCCCCGTGACATCATCCTAGAACTCGGCAAGCTGGGAGTGCTCGGCATGCACCTGACGGGCTACGGCTGCGCGGGCGCCGGGGCGGTCGCCTATGGCGTGGCCTGCCGCGAGCTCGAGGCGTGCGATTCCGGCCTGCGCAGCGCGGCGTCCGTCCAGGGCTCATTGTCCATGTACCCGATCTGGCGCTACGGGTCGGAAGAACAGAAGACCGAGTGGCTACCCCGGATGGCGGCCGGAGAGGCGGTCGGTTGCTTCGGCCTCACCGAGCCCGATCACGGTTCGGACCCCGGAGGCATGCGGACAATTGCCCGGCCGGACGGATCGGACTGGGTTCTCTCCGGTACCAAGATGTGGATCACCAACGGCAGCGTCGCGGATATCGCTGTGATCTGGGCCAGTACCCCGGAAGGTATTCGCGGGTTCCTCGTCCCTCGTGGCACGCGGGGTTTCACCACCAGCGACATTCACAAGAAACTTTCGCTGCGCGCCTCGATCACGTCCGAACTGCACCTGGACGAGGTCCGCTTGCCTGCCGCCGCAGCGCTGCCCGGCGTCAGCGGCCTCAAAGGCCCGCTGTCGTGCCTGACGGAGGCCAGGTTTGGCATCGCCTGGGGGGTCACCGGCGCGGCGCGGAACTGCCTGGAGAGCGCGATCGAGTACGCCACCACCCGCGAGCAGTTCGGCAAGCCCATCGCCTCCTTCCAGCTGACCCAGGCCAAGCTCAGCTGGATGGCTGCGGACCTGTACCGCTCGCAACTGCTCGCGCTGCACCTCGGCCGGCTCAAGGAGGCGGGCTCGGCCAGCCCGGTGCAGGTCAGCATCGCGAAGATGACCAATGTACGGTCGGCGATCGACATCGCCAGGCAGGCCCGGACGGTGCTCGGGGCCAGCGGGGTGACGCTGGAGTACTCTCCGATGAGGCACGCGAACAATCTGGAAGCTGTGCTGACGTACGAGGGCACCGAGGAGATCCACACGCTGGCCATCGGCGAGGCGCTCACCGGTATCTCCGCGTACCGCTAGCCTCGGCCACGCGACCGGGCCAGGAAGTCGGTACGCTTCGTCTGGAAAGGCGTCGGCTCAGCCGGCGCTGCGGGGCGTTAGCTCAATGGCAGAGCAGTGGGCTTTTAACCCATTGGTTCAGGGTTCGACCCCCTGGCGCCCCACCTGGGAAAACGGTAATCCGATCTTGGTCTCCGTGGACCGGAATGTGGACCGATGTCAGTGGTCCGGGTTACCGTCGTGTCATGGCCAGAGGACCGGTCGGACACATAGAGCGACTCCCCAGCGGATCCTGGCGCGTGAAGGTGTACGCCGGGACCGACCCGCTGACGGGCCGCGAGATCCGGCTGCGCAAAACCTGTAAGACCGAACGGGCGGCGCAGATCGAGCTCGGCAAGCTGCTCGAGCAGGCCGCGGCGGGACGCCAGCCCGAGACGGACGCCACCCGTGGCGCAGTTGATGGACCGGTATGTCGAGGTCGCCGACTGGGACCTGTCCACCCGGAAGGCTAACGAGGTCCACATCCGGCGGGTGATCAAGCCCGCGCTCGGGCACCTTCAGGTCCGCAAGATACGAGGGCCGCTGCTCGACCTGCTGTATGCGGAGTTGCGGCACTGCAGCGATCCCGGGTGCACCGGCAAGCGGTTCATCGAGCACCGGAACGTGCCGGTCCTCACCGTCGATCCCGCTTGCCGCCGGCTGGCCTGGCAGCAGGTGGCAGATGCGATCAGGGATGCGATTGGCTCTGGGACGCTCGCCGCGGGCGACTCGTTTCATCCATCCGCGGGCGTCACGACAGTGACATGAAGTCTGAAAATCGGATGATCGACCGCGGGGTCCGCGCCGCCGGGATTCGCGCCGTCCGAGATTCGCCCGGCGCGTTACGAGGGGCCCGGCTCTCCGCACCGATAGCCTGGCCTGCACAAACAGCACACCGGATCGCACAAGTAGCGCTGATTGCACTGAAATTTCCCGGCCTTTCGTTCCACGACCGGTTCCACGCTGCAGGTCCAGCGGCTGCGGCGATGGTGTCACTTGACTTGGTCGGGTGCGCATCGTGACGGATCACCCCTGGCGGAGGATTCCTGCTGCCGGATCAGCTGCGAAGGTGAAAGCCGTCTACTGCCACCGATCCTGACGAATCGAGGATTTAGCACCCTGAACTCGAGGAGACAGCCATGGCCTCAGCTGCGTCGTCGGCCTACGGTGATGTCCGGGGAGATGCAGCCGCCCTGCCGCACCCCGTGTATCTCGGCCAGCCGGAGGCCGCCGGATACTCCGATCCGCCGCACCTCGGGAGCCGTCGCCGGCCTCCCGCGAGCGGTGGGCGATGGCCCGGTCCCCGTTCGTGACGTCGTTCCTCGCGCAGTGCCGCGTCTTGGTAGATGACTTTTTCACCAGATCACCTCCTGCCTCACCCGGCTTCGGACCGGCGAGTACTGAGCCGCGGGTAAGGGCCTGCCGCACCGAGCTAAGGCTGCGTGCCGATACTGACAGATGGAGCCGGCCAGGCTCCTGCCTGCAACGTTGGCCGGGTCCATCATGATCTCATTCACCAGCCTCCTGATCGTCGGCGCGGTCGCCGTCGCGGTGCCTCTGCTCCTCGGGCTCGTCCCGGCCGTGAAGGTGCCAGCGGTGGTGCTGGAGATCCTCGGCGGGGTCCTGGTCGGACCGGCGGTCCTGGGGTGGGTGCATCTCGACGTGGCTGTCCGGGTGACATCGGACCTGGGCCTGGGTTTCCTGTTGTTCATGGCCGGCTTCGAGATCGACCTGCGGCGGTTCGACCGCCGGGTCCTGATCCTCGTCGGCCAGGCTTTCGTTGCTTCCGCGGTGCTGGCTCTCCTGCTCGCCTACGGGCTCCGGCTGGGCGGCGAGGTCAGGGATGGCCTGCTGGTGGGAATCACGTTGATGGCGACGTCGCTCGGGGTCCTGGTGCCCATCCTCAAGGATGCGGACCAGACCGAGACGTACTTCGGTCGCCTGATCATGGCCGCGGGTTCGCTGGCCGAGCTCGCTCCGCTTGTCCTGCTGTCAGTGTTTTTCTCGGCTTCGTCGGCGAACCCGTCGGCGGAGCTGGGGCTGCTCGCGGGGTTCGTCGGCTTTACCGCGGTAGTCGTGGTGGTGACCCAGCGGGTCAGGGGATGGGGTCCGTTGCGGGAAGTGGTGCAGCGGCTGGAGGACACAAGCTCCCAGCTGCGGGTCCGGTTGGCCATCACGTTCGCGCTGGCCTTCTCGGTGGTGGCCGAGCACTTCGGGCTGGCCACGATCTTGGGGGCATTCCTGGCCGGGGTCATCGTGCGCCGGACCGACGAGTCGCCGGCCTCCCAGCAGGAGTTCCAGGGAAAGCTGGAAGCGATCGGCTTCGGGTTCCTGATCCCGGTGTTCTTCGTGAGCACCGGCGTGGGCCTCGGCATTGCCTCGTTGTTCCACAGCACCCGCGCGATCATTGACGTGCCAGTCTTCCTGGTCGCGCTGCTGGCGGTGCGGGGGCTGCCGGCCCTGCTGTACGTGCGGGTCGTCGGGCGTACTCGCGCCGTGGCGGCTGGTTTCATGCAAGCCACATCTTTGACGTTCATCGTGGTGGCTACCACCATCGGGGTCCAGACCGGTCATCAGCGGGCGTCCACGGCCGCCGCCCTGGTGGTGGCCGGCCTGCTGTCGGTCATCATCTACCCTCCGGTCGCACTGCAGATGCTGAAGAGCGCCGCCGACCGCCAGGTGTCACGCCCTCCAGCCCCCCGGCCGGGCCCTTCCTAGTCCGCCAGCGCGCCGTCACGGCTCGATGGTCGCCAGCACACGCCCGGCCGAGACGGCTTGGAGTAGCCGCTGGTAATCCTGCTCGTTCTGGTCGGCGTAGGCAATAGCGAAATCCGCGATGGCGTGGTCGAAGACCTCGCCCGTGCCTAGGTAGCCGGAGATCATGGTGGCCCGCCCGGTCCTGGCGTGCGCCCGGGCGAGCGCCCAGCCGCAGAGCCGGCCGTAGTAGTCGAGCTGGAGCGGGTCCATCAAAGGGACGCTCATGCTGCCCTTCATGTCGCGCAGCTGGCGTACGTAGTAATGCTTGCGGGCCGTGTCATTGGTTCCGGCGCCGGTCGTCCAGCCCAGGAACGGGTCGGTGGCGGCCTGGGTCAGCCGCTGGCCCATGACGACCCTCTTGCCCTGGTGCTCGTATTCGCCCGGGCCGGCGAACGGGGCCAGCACCAACTCTTGTGCCTCCTTCACCTGCAAGAACAACGGCTCGTCGGCTCGGTCGCCGATCAGCAGCATGACGAACGCCTCAGTTCCGACCGACCCGACGCCGACCACCTTGCGCGCGAAGTCGCCAAAGTAGTAGCGCCGCAGCACCTCCCGCCGATCCGCTTCGAGCGAGTGCTGGTACAGCGCGACAGCGCGACGCAACTCCTCCAGGACGCCCGGGTGGCGCTCGATAGGAAAGCGGACGATCACCGGATGAGCTGGCCGGATACGGTACTGCCCCTCCACCTGGTCGCACATCCTCAGGAAGGCCCTGAGACTCGTGCGACGGTACGCCTTCGCTATATCCCGGTGGCGGCGGCGTACGGCCGCCTTCGGCTGGAGCGCGTCGAACAGCCTGCTCACTTCATCGATATCGATCCTGGAATACCAGACCTCGAGGAAACGCATCGCAGCGTAGCCCGCCATCTCAGTGCGATAGCTGCGCACGGCCAGACGCGCAGCGGTACGGGCATCACAGTCCTTGAAGCCATTATCCCGCGCAGCGACGGCGAAGCTGGCCGCCAGCCGCTTGACATCCCACTCGAACGGCGCAGGAAGCGTCTCATCGAAATCGTTGACATCAAAGACCAGGCGCCGGTCGGGCGCCGCGTACATGCCGAAATTCAGCAGATGCGCGTCGCCGCAGGCCTGCACCCGGATATCAGGCGTAGGCGTGTGCGCGAGATCCCATGCCATCGGCGCAGCAGCGCCGCGGAAATAGGCAAACGGCGAGGCAATCATGCGCCCGTACCGGATCGGTATCAGATCCGGCACCCGGGTCTTGGCCTGCTCCTCCAGAATGGTGACCGGGTCTGGCCGGTCCGCTGGCGGCGCCCACTGCGCGTGGCTTGACCGGGACGCCGAGTTGCGCCGCTCGCGGCCCCTGGCCCGCCACTCATCAGGCGTGAGCACCTCACGCGGCGGGGCAAGAACGCCCGGGCTGATCTTGCTCACCAGAGCCCTCCCCGATCCTTGACCGCCGAATGCTCTCGGCGAATTCCGCCAAGGCCCACGGCCATCTGAAGGCCTCAGCACCATCAAAACTCTACGGACAAGCCGCCATCACGCATAGCGCCGATGACCGCGGTGGCACCGGATGGCCCGAGGTGCTCACCCACCTGCTGCGGCCGTTCCTGGACGCGATGCCCGTGCTGGCCGATCCCGGCTACGAAGGCGCAGGTCACGGCGTCCACGTCCCGGTGAAGAAGCCGGCCGGGGTCGCAGAACTCGACATTGATACCCGGGCCCGCAACGCGCTTTTGCGCTCGGTGCGCTGCCCGGGCGAGCGCGGCTTCGCGCTGCTGACTCAGCGGTGGAAAACGCTTCAGCATGTCACCGCCAGCCCCGGCAGAATCGGTCTCATCGCCCGCGCCGCGTTCGTCCTGGTGCTATTCGAGCACAACATGATCAAGCGAAACTCGTTGAGAAAACGTCAGTGCATGCCTCCGGCGGGCAGGGCCTCCGGCCCTACGACCCGGGCTGCTCGGGGATGCGGGCACTTCGCCGAGGCCACCCACCGCACACCAAAGGCGACTAGGCCTGCACGACGGGAAGCACGCACCTCGAAAGATATGCGGCACGGTCCGTCCAGGAGGTTCGAATCCGTTCGACCTCAGTCGGCATAGTTGTCCAAACGCTGTGCCTCGCCACGCTGTCCTGACCGCGCGCCGCTATCCACGGGTCCAGCTGATGGCGGCGAGGAACAGTATCGCGGCTACCACGACGCACATCACCACGATGCGCACGGCTCGGCGCCCACGCGGTACGCGTATCCCCTGGTCCGTCTCGTTGTTGGGTGTCGTCATCGGGGTTACGCCTCCTGCGGGGGTACGGGGTTCGAGGTCACCGGGCCGGTGGCGGTCGGGGTGCGGCGAAGAAGCCGCCCGGCCGCGGCGGCGCCGCCCCATCCGATGGTGGCGAAGACCAAGATGGTGAAGCCCAGCAGGAACAGGTTGTTGCCTATCCGGTCACTGATGGTGCCCCGCAGGGTGAAGCCACCGTCCTGGTCGGGCGGGCCGCCGCCGCCGATCACGGCGACCGCGATGGTGGTGTAGACGAACAAGCCGAGGCTGCTGACGATGGCGGCGAGCCGGGCGATGCGCTTGCCGACGATCGGGTCACGGCTCCACAGGGTGCCGACGGCGCCCACGAGGAACGGCACCGCGATCACCTGCACCAGCCGGTGCCAGCCCACCGTGTTCGGCAAGATCTGGTCGAGGAAGGTGAACCCGGACACGGTCAGGAAGATCACCGCGATGAACAAGCCGCCGAGCAGGCCGGGAAGTGCGACGCCGGGCCGGCGTACGAGAGCACTGGCACCGAGCAGGACACCGAGCACGAAGACAGTCAGGATCGACACCGCGATCCAGTCGCCGCCGCCGAGACCGTAGTGGACCGCCATTCCGGCGTACAGGCCGACGGCACCGGCCGCGAGCACGATCATCGCCCAGACGCCGGTCGCGGCCCATCCCCACGGGGGCAGCACGAGGGCGGCGCCGACGCAGCCGAGCGCGAAGCGCATCCGCCGGATCCGGCCCTCGATGTGGCCGAGTTCCCCGAGCATCGCCTGGCCCCACTCGGCCCGCTGCGGGGCCAGCAGGCCGATCGCCCAGCGCATCAGGCGCAACGGCGCGTCCTCCGTCGGGCCGTCCAGGAACCTGCGCGGATCGCGCCGGTACCACGCGATGAGAATGCCCAGCAAGCCCACCATGGGGACGAAGAACAGGCCACCGAGCATTACGCCTCACTCCAACGGTTGTGCGTGGTCGGGACGGTCCGGTCGACGCGGGCGGCGGTCAACGCCGCCACAAAGTCGCGTCCGTCGCCGGTCAGTCGGTACAGGTGGCGCGGCGGCCGGCTGCCCACGCCGGGCTCCCACAACGTTTCCAGCAGGCCGCGGTCGGCCAGGCGGACCAGGATCGGATACAGCGAACCCGACTTCAGGTGCACTTCGGTGGCCAGGTCGTAGCCATAGCGCCACTGGGCCGGGTCGGCGGCCAACGCCCGTAGGACGTTGATCGCTTGTGGCGACGGGGGGCGGTTACGCTGCATGAGGCTTAACTCTACTCATATAGCCGTAATCATCAAGGGCCACATCCGCGCCTGCCGCATGGAGAACCGATCTGCG
Source organism: uncultured Actinomycetota bacterium (assembly GCA_963842265.1). Classification (GTDB taxonomy): domain Bacteria; phylum Actinomycetota; class Actinomycetes; order Streptosporangiales; family Streptosporangiaceae; genus Palsa-504. The sequence goes on along the minus strand of CAWJGE010000014.1, from coordinate 294,069 downwards.
GGCACGTTCGGACGGTGAATGCTCGCAGCGTAGGCGTCGAAGAAGAGTTCCTGCTCGTCGAACCGGGCACGGGACGCCCCAAGGCGGTGGCGGGGACCGTGCTGCAGGCGGCGGCGCAGGCCGCCCGGTCGGACTTGGAAGCCGAACTGCAGCAGCAACAGCTGGAAACCAATTCGCGGCCGTGCCAGTCCCTGGATGACCTGCACCGCGAGCTGCGCCGGTGCCGCGCGGCCGCCGCCACCGCGGCCGGGAGGGCGGGAGCCCAGGTGGCGGCCCTGGGTACCTCACCCGTCCCCGTCGAACCCAGACCCATTCGCACGAGTCGGTACGAGCGCATGGCCGAGGCCTTCGGCCTGACCGCGCACGAGCAGCTCACCTGTGGCTGCCACGTTCATGTCGAGGTCTCATCGGCCGATGAGGGAGTGGCCGTGCTGGACCGGGCCGGGCCGTGGCTGGCCGTCTTGCTGGCGCTGAGTGCCAACTCGCCCTTCTGGCAGGGCCTCGACAGCGCGTACTCGAGTTTCCGCTACCAGGTTTGGGGACGCTGGCCGAGTTCTGGGCCGACCGAGCCGTTCGGTACCGCTCAGGCCTACCGCGAGACGGTCCAGCAGATGGTGGGGACCGGCACGCTGCTGGACCCGGGCATGATCTACTTCAACGCGCGCCTGTCCGAGCGCTACCCCACCATCGAGATCCGGATCGCCGACGTATGCCTGCGCGCGGAGGACGCCGTGCTCATCGCCGCGCTGGCCCGGGCGCTGGTGGAAACCGAGGCCCGGTCCTGGCGGGAAGGCAGGAACGAGCCGCCGACGCGGACCGAGCTGCTGCGGCTGGCGGCCTGGCGGGCCAGCCGGCCCGGCCTGGACGCCGCCCTGCTCAACCCGGTTACCGGCCTGCCAGAGCAGGCTCAGACCGTCGTGCACATGCTGCTTGACCACTGCCGGGACACGCTGGCCGAGGCGGGAGAGTCCGATACCGTCGCGGAACTGCTGACCGCCTTGCTCGCGCGCAGCAACGGCGCCGCCTTCCAGCGCGCCGCATACCGCCGGACCGGCCGCCTGTCGGAGATGATCAGCAGCGCCGTCCACGTCACCGCAGGTGACTAGCTGTAGGGTCTCACGTGGCGTGACATGTTGATCTTGCGTGACCTGGAATTCCGCTTCCCGGCCTTGAATTGGGCCGATTAAGTGCGCACCTGGGTGCCGGTCGATTCAGATTTCTTGGAGCACGGGTTCCGTTGTCTGGCTGCCTGTTTCCGTGCCCGGTCGTGCGGGAATCTGGTGCGGCCTGAACGTAATGCCCGGCTGGGACAACCGGGGAGGCGCCGGGCACGGTGCTGGTTTTACCAGCGTTATACCGTGCCTGGCGTCGGCCTGAGGCCACCATGTGGCCGGCTCGCTCGGGTGTGAATGTGCTGTCGGCGCTGCCGTGAACTACGCGCCCGCAGGTCGGCGCGAACCTGGTCGGTGCGGGGGGCGGGGGGAACCGGACCCCGCCCGACGCCGCTGCGATGCTCGGCTTGGAGGGCCCGGCCGCCCGGCCGGGGCGGCAGTTGCCTGCGGGGGGACTTCTGATCCCACGCGGTGAACAGCACGTACCCCATGATGCCGACCGCCGTCCATAGGCCGCAGACCGCCAGGACGTCCATCACGGCACGCCAGGGGCCGAACGGATCGAAGTAGCTGCCGACCCAGAAGGCGGGGAACGCGATGATCAGGCAGGTGCCGGATCTGGCGGCCGCCCTGGCCAGCGGTCGGCGCCGGGCCGGGGCGGGCGGGCGCGCCGGCCCGGCTGCGGCTGGGGCGGGCGGGATGCCGGCGGCGAGCGCGGCCAGGTCGGCGCACGTCCGCGCCGCGAGCGCCTGGCCAACCCGCAGGTTGAGCTCGTCCTTGGTCAGCCGACCGCGCACGAACGCGTTCTTCAGCGTTTCGATCACGTCTTCGCGGTCGGCGTGGCCCGCCCTGAGCCGGTCGCAGCCCGCCACGGCCGGGTCTTCCGGTCCGATCGTCACCGGCACCTCCCCCCGCTAGCACAAATGCAGGAAAAGCGTAGCGCTGATGCGCCCCCGGGCGGCCATGCGCAGGAAAACTCCTTCCCCGCCGGGCGGCACATACGCGCCGCCGCCCTGGCAGGAGTCAGGGCGAGCCGCCAAGTCCCTTCTGCGGGACAGGGCGTCTCAGCGCCGATGTCGGATCCGACACCCGTACGACATTGACCGTGAGATTCCGCCACGCCGCCGCCGCCAGCAGATCTCATCCGGGAGCCATGTCGACAAAGCGACTATAATGGCCCTGGAACGCCACCGTCACGGTCATTGTCGGGCCGTTCCTGTGCTTGGCGACGATCAGGTCCGCCTCACCAGCCCGCGGCGACTCTTTCTCATAAAGGTCTTCACGGTGCAAAAGGATCACAACGTCCGCATCCTGCTCAATGCTGCCACTTTCACGCAAATCGGACAATAGGGGCTTCTTGTCGGTGCGCTGCTCGGGGCCGCGGTTGAGCTGGGACAACGCTATTACGGGGACTTCAAGTTCCTTGGCCAGCAGCTTCAGCGAACGGGACATTTCCGAGACTTCCTGCTGCCGGTTCTCCACTCGCTTGGGCGAGGACATCAGCTGCAGGTAGTCGATGATGACGAACTTCAGGTCCTGCTTCTGCTTCAGCCGACGGCACTTGGCCCTGATTTCCATCATCGACATGTTGGGTGAGTCGTCGATGAACAGTGGCGCGTCCGCGACCTCGCTCATCCGCCGGGCCAGCCGGGCCCAGTCGTCGTCGTTCATCTGCCCGGTGCGCATCGTGCTCAGCGGCACTCGTGCCTCCGCCGACAGCAGCCGCATCGTGATCTCGTTGCGCCCCATTTCCAAGCTGAACAGGACGGTTGCCATGTCGTTCTTGATCGCGGCCGCCCGGGCGAAGTCCAGCGCCAGCGTCGAGTTGTGCGTCGGAACCATGGAGCGACTGGCTAGGTACATCTGATCGGCGTTGTCCACCTGTATGCAGCGGACAGCGACACTGTTGACCCGGCGTACGGCGGTGATAAAACGCTGCCGGGTTCGCGGTGTCGTTCTTTCTGGCCTGCGCTCCCGATGGCTAGCTCGCTTCCGTTCCAGGCGGAAGACATCGTTGATCGTCGTGAAGGTAATCGTGTACGCGATGGAGGATGCCGCGGACGTACCGGGCACACGCTTCTCCGACCAGCCGCACCGATAGCCAAGCGACATAACAAGCTCACGTACGTCAGCGGCCAAGCGCCGGGAAGTCACGCTGAACTGGACGGATCCAGTTGCAGTTACAGTTCCGTCCGTGTCAAGCAATCCGGCCAGCAGATCACGACGCTGTCGCTCGGAAGCGCGAAGATATTCAACCGGGATGTGCTTATTGCCGAGTACGCCCAGGACACGAAGAATCGCCTGTGCAGTTCCGTGGTCGTTCCGGCAGGCCTGGCACTGCCTACCTCCGCTTGATGGCTGTCCACAATCACGGCAGACGGGCTGCGGCGAGGCACCCAACACGGAACGCCATTCGGTCGATCGCGACCGCCCGCCGCAGGTCCGGCCACAAGTCCGGACCGAGGCCGTCTTGGGCATGAACGGCCGTCCGCAGATCGCGCAGGCTCGCTGCGCCAGTGGGGATGGATCACTTAGACGAATCGTGTACCCCAGCGGAATCTTGCGGGACTTGACAACCCGTAGCCCCTCAGCCTGGATCTCATCCGCTATCTGCGGGTCAGCTGAGACGAACCTCGCAGACTGGGATAGCCCGTCTCCTAGCCAGGCGCCCAGGGCATAGGGCGGGAACGGGAGATCCCTGTGCGGCAGATCGATAGGCTGCGTCACGGTGACGGCGTGGTTAAGACGTCCATCGGCCAGATGGCACAGGGTCTTCGCGATTTGCGCCGTCGTCACTATGTCTATGTGCATGGCTGTGGTGGCGGCGTTCTTGGGCCGGTCTGCCAGCTGGACCATTGTGACGAGTAGCGCATGCCGTGAGGAGTACGCGGGGGCGCGCCAGGTATAGGACCTCATGGATCCCGCTGCGTTTACGGGAACCCTTTCCGGTGCCAGCCCAACTCCACGCCCGGCCGTGTGCATTAGATTTCTGAACTCGGATCCCACGGCCTGGAGAACTTCAGCGGCGGTAATGCGCCGGTCGGGTTCCATCAGGGCTGCCTTGCATGCCGCCCGCAGGCGAAGCCTTGATTCGCTGGGCCAGTACCAGACTGGGCGCTTTTCGGCTCGCTGCCTGCGCGCTGCGCGGGTAGTCGTTCTCCACTGATGTTCCGCATCGGCGACGATCACTTCGCCGTCGTCGAACTCGACTTCGTAGCAGGGGCGGCCGTGCATGACCTCGGTGGCGGCCACGACTTGGGTGGGCTTGCCGTCGGCGCCGACCAGGTGGTCGCCAACGCGGACTTGGCCCATCGTCGTCCAGCCTGTCGGCGTCGGCAGTAGCGTGTCGAGCGCGAGGGCCTTGCCCACGGCGGGTCGCGCGGCTATGACGACCATCTGGCCGGGGTGCAGGCCGTTGGTGAGGGAATCCAGGTCGGAGAAGCCGGTGGGCACGCCGGTGAGGACCCCGCCGCGGCTGCCGATGGCCTCGATCTCGTCCAGCGCGCCCGGCATGATCTCCGACAGCGAGTGGTAGTCCTCGCTGGTCCGGCGGTCGGTGACCGCGTACACCTCGGCCTGTGCCCGGTCCACGAGCTCGTCGGCGTCGGCCTCGCCGGCGAAGCCGAACTGGACGATCCGGGTGCCGGCTTCCACCAGGCGGCGCAGGATCGCGCGCTCCCGGACGATGCGCGCGTAGTAGCCGGCGTTCGCCGCGGTCGGCACCGAAGCGATCAGCGTGTGCAGGTAGGGGCCGCCGCCGACGCGGGCGATCTCGCCGCGCCTGGTGAGCTCGTTGGCGACCGTGATCGCGTCCGCAGGCTCACCCCGGCCGTACAGGTCGAGGATGGCCTCGTGGATCAGCTGGTGGGCTGGCCGGTAGTGGTCGGTCGGCCGGATCACCTCGATTACGTCCGAGATGGCGTCCTTCGAGAGCAGCATCCCGCCGAGCACGCACTGCTCGGCCGCCACGTCGTGCGGCGGGGTCCGCTCGAAATCCTCGTTCCGCGGAGAAATCTCGGTGACGCTCACCTGCCCCTCCTCCCCCGGGTGAGTGGCCCTGCTCGCCAATGAACGGGGCACGAACGCACTTTTACCTTCGCCTGACACCGTTGTAGCCGACGGCTCTGACATTTTGTCGCCCCGCCACGCCCGGCACCAAGTCGCACGGTGGACGGTGGTGTGGACAAGGTGTGCAGACACGCCGACTACGTTGTGCGCAGCCTGGGGACAGAACTGTGGAAACGGTTGAGCACATGATAAGTAATCCCCTGTGAACAGGGGAAACGTGATCCACCGGCTGTGTGGAAGAAAAACTTCCTCAAGATTTACCGGTCTGTTATCCACAATTTTTATCCACAGGAAGGCGCTCAGGACTTGTGGATAACCGGGCTGGCGGAAGCATGCTCGCAGGCACCGCCGACCTGATAACCTTCGACGGTGTGTTCGATAGACGAGTTCGCTCTCCGGCGCGTGGCCGAGGCCATCGACCAGCTCGACGCCGACCGCAAGAGCGCGGATTCCTCCGCCTTGGAGGCACGGATCGCCGCCGTCTGGGCGATGGTGCGCGACATTGACCCGGAGCTAGCCCGGCTAGCGTCCAGGTATGTCAGTCCTGCCGACTAGCCGCGCTACAGCGCGCAGGGCAGCTCCGCGCACATCTGGCTATGGTCATGGCTGCGGCAGCCTGCCCGCTTTTTCGGGTACGGTGCCACAACCATGCCCCGCAGCGCGGGGTGCGCGGCCCGATAGACGGGGCCAGGGGCACAAGTGGCCCCTGGCTCGCGACTAGCTGGCGGTGATCTCGATGTCGACGGCGGCGCTGACCTCGGGGTGCAGCCTGACCCGGACCTGGTGCGAGCCTACGGTCTTGATCGGGTCGCGGACCTCGATCCGGCGGCGGTCGAGTTCGGGACCGCCGGCCTCGCGCACGGCGGCCGCGATGTCCGCGGGCCCGACCGAGCCGAACAGCCGGCCGCTGGCGCCCGCGCGCCGCCGCATCCGGACCTGCAGGCCTTCGAGTTGTCCCGCGACGATCTTCGCGTCCTCGACGCCGCGGATCTCCCTGGCCGCCCTGGCTCGCTTGATCAGGTCGATCTGCTTCTCCGCACCCCGGGTCCAGTTCATCGCGAAGCCGCGCGGGATCAGGTAGTTGCGGCCGTAGCCCGCCGCCACGTCCACCACGTCACCGGGTGCGCCGAGACCGCTCACTTCCTGCGTGAGGATGAGCTTCATCGGTGTACGACTCATCTGCCTGACTCCCTAGCGCGCCGTGCTCGTGTACGGAAGCAGCGCCATCTCGCGGGCATTCTTGATCGCCGTCGCGACGTCCCGCTGGTGGCGCGTGCAGTTGCCCGTCACCCGCCGGGCGCGGATCTTGCCGCGGTCCGAGATGTACTTGCGGAGCAGGCCAGTGTCTTTGTAGTCGACGTAGGCGATCCGATCCTGGCAGAACACGCAGACCTTCTTCTTCGGCTTGCGCAGTGGTGGCTTGGCCATCGTGGTGCTCCTTAGAGCCCCGCCCGCGGCGGGGATGGTCGGTTATCTGTATTTCTGGCTTTGTTTTCGGTGTTAGAACGGAGGGTCATCGGAGTAGCCGCCGGAGTTGTCGGACGCCCACGGATCGGCGTCGCCGCCGCCGTAGCCGCCGCCCCCGCCGCCCCCGCCGCCCTGGACCCCGGAACCGCCGGAGGACCGGCCGCCGGAACCGCCGGAGGACCGCTGACCGCCGCCGTAGCCGCCGTCCCCCGAACCGGAACGGGCGACCCTGTTCACCTTGGCGGAGGCGTTCCGCAGCGAGGGGCCCACATCGTCCACCTCGACCTCGTAGACGGTCCGCTTCTCGCCTTCCTTGGTCTCATACGACCGCTGCCGCAGCCGCCCGGAGACGATCACCCGCATCCCGCGCTGCAGGCTCTCCGCGACGTTCTCCGCCGCCTGACGCCACACGTTGCACGTCAGGAACAGGCTGTCGCCGTCCTTCCACTCCCCGGTGGAGTTGTCCCGGAACCTCGGCGTCGACGCCACCCGGAACCGCGCCACCGGCTGCCCCGCCGGGGTAAAACGCAACTCCGGGTCATCAACGAGATTTCCCGCGATCGTGATCTGGGTATCGCCTGCTGCCATCGGGGTACTCCCGGTCGCTAAGAGATTCTGCTGTCTGGGAAACGGGGTCTCGGAGAAGGCCCCGTTCAGTGGTGGTGCTCGGGCCGCATGACCTTGGTCCGCAGCACGCCCTCGTTGAGGTTGAGCTGACGGTCCATCTCGAGCACCGTGGCCGGCTCCGCCGTCAGGTCCACGATCGCGTAGATGCCTTCTGACTTCTTCTCGATCTGGTAGGCCAGGCGGCGCTTCCCCCAGATGTCCACCTTGTCGACCTTGCCGCCGCCACTGGTTACGACCTTGAGGAACGGGTCAAGTGACGGCTGGACGTTGCGCTCCTCGAGGGTGGAGTCGAGGATGATCATAATCTCGTAATGGCGCATGGGCGTCCCGAGCCTCCTCTGGACTGATGCGGCCACGGTCCTTCCGTGGCAGGAGGTGTCGCGGTCACGAACCGGCGCAGGTAACAGCCGGGTTGTCCGCAGCCCGGTCAGTTTACCCACACATCCCCGGTGCGCGGTAACCAGACAAGCCAGCCGCCACCAGGCCCCTGGCAGAAGCCGCCGGAAAACCTGTGGATTCTCTCCTGTGACACCGGGGAAGACTGTCGGGTGAAAACGCAGTGACAGCCAGGAGGTGATCACCGTGGCAGGCGCTGTTCGGAACGGCTCGCGTGCGAACATCCTGAACTCGGACGGCCAGCCGCATCCGGTCGAGAATTTCATGGCCGTCCTCACCCTGATTCTCGGCCTCATATCGTTCATCCTCGGCATGATCATCCGGAATGCCCACACCGGTGCCGCGGTGATCATCACCGCGACCGCCACCGGGCTGGTCGCGTGCCTGGTCGGGCTGTACGTGCAGATGATCTCGGCCACCCGCGAACAGCGGATCCTGATCGTGACCGGCATCATCGCCGGGTTCGTCGGGCTGGCCCTCGGCCTGTCCAAGGGCGGCTTCCTCGCCTGACCGCGGGCACCAGGCTCGCGGCACTAGGCTCGGGTGCATGGCGCGCATCGGAGCCCACTTCCACGTTGACAACCCGCTGAACGAGGCCATCTCCCGCGGCGCGGACGCGGCCCAGTTCTTCCTCGGCGACCCGCAGGGCTGGAAGGGGCCGGTGATACCGGGCGGTGACCCGTCGGCGATCCGGGACGCCTTCGCCGCGGCGGGCGTGGACATCTACATCCACGCCCCTTATGTCATCAACGTCGCCACCAGCAACAACAGGATCAGGATTCCCAGCAGGAAGCTGCTCGACCAGCAGCTCAAGGCGGCCGCGTCCATCGGGGCCAAGGGCCTGATCGTGCACGGCGGGCACGTCACGGCGGGCGTGGACCCGGCCGACGGCCTGGAGAACTGGCGCAAGGCGGTGGAGCGCATCGAGCGGCCGCTGCCGATGCTGATCGAGAACACTGCGGGCGGTGACGGCGCCATGGCCAGGTCACTCGAGGCGATCGGCAGGCTCTGGGACGCGGTGACCGAGGCGGCCGCCAGCGGAGACGCCAGTGACGCCGCCAACGTGGGCTTCTGCCTGGACACCTGCCACGCCAACTCGGCCGGTATCGACCTGGCCGACGCGGCCGACCGGATCAAGGCGATCACCGGCCGGATCGACCTGGTGCACTGCAACAACTCGCGGGACGAGTTCGGCTCGGGCCGGGACAGGCACGCCAACATCGCCGCCGGGACCATCGACCCCGCGCTGCTGCTCGGCGTGGTCCGCGCCGCGGGCGCCCCGGTCATCTGCGAAACCCCCGATAACGACGGCGGCCTGGCCGCCGATGTCAGCTGGCTGAAGCAGCACCTGGCCGCCTAGGCCCGCGCACCAGGGCGGGCCACCGGAGCCTGAACTGGTCCGCGGCCTGGTCGAGCACGCCGCCGGCCGGATCATCCTGGCCACCAGCACGCACCACGTCCCGTTCGGGATAAAGAACGTCCCGCACCACGTAGGCGGCGAGCAGGGCAACGGCGAGGAACCTGGCGCCGACGGCGGCGAAGTACCACCCGGTGCTGATGCCGGCGTAGCCGGTGACCTGGTTGCCCTCGCTGGTGTAGACGAAGATGAGGTAACCCCAGATGCCGAAGAAGTAGGCCACCTCGGCGAGCTGCCAGAGCAGGTAGGGCCACAGCCGGGGCCGGGCGAGCACCGCCAGCGGCACCAGCCAGATGACGTACTGCGGGGACCAGACCTTGTTCGTCATCAGGAACGCGGCCAGGACCAGGAAGCACAGCTGGGGCAGGCGCGGGCGGCGGGGCGCGGCCAGCGCCAGCACGGCGATCCCCACGCAGGCGGCGGCGAAGAAGGCCGCCGACATCTCGTTCAGGGCGCTGAGGCTGACATTGCCGAGCACGGGCACGTTGAAGTGCTCGAACAGGTACCAGATGGAACCCCAGTCGGCCCCGCGCTCCTTGCTGAAGGCGTAGAAATACCCCCAGCCGGACGGCGCGATGATCATCACCGGCAGGTCGACGGCCAGCCAGGCGAGCACCGCGGCGGCCAGCGTCTTCGCGAACTCGCGCAGCTGGCCGGCCCGCAGGCACAGCAGCAGCAGCGGCCCGAAGACCACCAGCGGGTAGAACTTGGCCGCGACCGCTAGGCCGAGCAGGACGCCCGCCCACACGCCGCGGCGGCCGGCCCACGCGGCGATCCCCAGCGCCGTCAGCGCCAGGGCGATCATGTCCCAGTTGACGAACGCGGACAAGATCAGCGCCGGGGAAAGCGCCACCATCAGCGCCTGCGCGCGCCGGTCCGGGCCGGCCGCCCGCGCGGTGGCAAGCACGCCCGCCACCGCGCAGACCGCAAGCAGGACCACGGTGACGTCGAAGAACTCGCGGCCCCTGATCGCCACGCTGATGTTCCTGACCAGCCAGGCCGCGGCCTGCATGGCGCCGCCGATCAGCACCGGGTATTCGACCGGGTGGCCGGTGTAGGGCACCTTGCCCGCGGACAGCCCTTCGTTGTAGTACAGCGGGTAGATGTCGGTGTAGCAGGCGTCCTTGAACTGCTGGGCGTAAGAGTTCCAGGCGCCGGACCGGCACGGGGACTTCTCCGCGAACGCGAGCACCATGCCGAGCAGCGACGCGGCGACCAGCACGCTGGTGCTGCCCAGGGCGACCGCCAGGGCTCCGGGCCCGGAGCGCCCGGAGCGCTCGGCCCCGCCGTCAAACCGCGTGTTCGTCGAGCCTGGGGCATCCACCCCCATATCTAATCGCGCCCTGCCTACTGATCGCGCCTGCGGCGGCGCAGCCACAGGGTAGTCGCGGGCAGCCCGGCGAGGACGCCGCCGACGGCCGGGGTGGCGTTCACGCTCTGCCCGTTGCCCCCGCCGGGACCCTGCCCGTTGCCCCCGCCGGGGCCCTGTCCGGTGTCTGCGGCGGGGCCGCAGGTCACCACCGCCGGGTCACAGGTGTAAGTGGGGAAGGGATTGGGGTTCCCCTGGCCCGGCTGGCCGTTCTGGCCGCCGTTCTGGCCGTCCTGGCCGTGGTTCTGCTTCTTGTGCTTCTTGGCGACCTGGCGCAGGCCCGGCGGCACCTGGTTCCACGGGGTACCGGTGAAGACCGGCGTTTGGAACGGCTCGATTCCCAGCTTGATGAACTCGTTCTCGTCCTGTGCGTAGGTGTGCCAGATCGCGGCCGGCCAGGTACCGCCGAAGCCGCCCTGGGAGTTGCCACCGAGGCCGTCGAGCGATTCGGTGCCTTTGCCCTGTTCGTTGGTGAACAGCGCGACGGCCAGGGCCTGGCTGGGGATGGCCCCGATGAAGAACGCCGACTGGGCGGTGTTGGTAGTGCCGGTCTTGGCGATGATCTCCTGGCCGTTACTCAGCCCGGCGGTCGGCGCCGTGCCGTAGGGCGCGGTGTCCTCCGACATCGCGTACTGGACCTGGGTAGCCTCGTCGGCGTTGAGCACCGGATTGGAACTGAACACCGGGTAGCTGGTGATCTTGATCGGCGTCGGCGGGGCGTTGTTCTGCGTGATCTGCGTGATCACGTGGGCGTCGTGGTAGACGCCGTTGTCATCGATCGCCGCCAGCATCGTGGCCTGCTCGCCGACGGTCAGCGAGGCCTGGCCGAGCGCCACGCCCGCCTGGTCCTCCATCCCGCCCGGCCCGGTGATGCCGGCCGCGTCGGTGTTCACGCCGAACGCCTGCGCCACTTGGACCACGTTCGCGCCGTGGTTGCCCGCCACCCGGTGCCACAGGTCCGCGTAGGCGGTGTTGATCGACACCGCCATCGCCATCTGCGGCGTGTACGGCCCGTTCTCCCCGGCGGAGTCGTTGTGGACCAGGTACCAGCCGCTCTGGCCGGCCGGGACGGCGGCGGCCGAGTACACCGTCGGCTCGATGTCCTGCGGGATGTAGAGGTTGTCGTAGCCGTTGAGCGTGCTGGTCTGCACGTTCATCCCCTGCTTGATGGCGGTCGCCAGGATGTACGGCTTGAACGAGGAACCGACCTGCTCGCGGTTGTACACCGCCATGTTCACTTCACAGGCGATCTTCTTGCAGAAGCTCTTGGAGATGACCTTCCCTGTCCCGTTGTACTTCGCACCCGGGTAACCCGGCCCGGGGTACAGGGCCTGGATGGAGCCGTCGCCGGGGTTCTCGAGCACCGCGCCCGCGTGCATGTAGGTGGGGTCGAAGGGCTTGGCGGTGCCGGCCATCTGCGCCTCGTTGTCGCGGACGGCCTGGTAGAGCCCGGCCATCTTGGCGTCGTCGATGGAGGTGCGGATCGTGTACCCGCCGGTGTAGATCTGCGACTGGCTGAAGTGATAGACGTCAACGAGCTCGTTGTAGACCATGTTGAGGACGTAGGGGTCCCAGACGTCGGAGCCGACGCTCTGCGGGACGTTGTCCCCGGGGACCGGCAACTTCATCGCCGCGGCCTGCTGGGCGGTGATATCGCCCATCTGCACCATGCCGTTGAGGACGTAGCGCCAGCGGTTGATCAACTCCGGCCGGTACTGCGGCAGCGGATAGGTACTCGGCTGCTGGATGATGGCGGCGAGCACGGCCGCCTGCGCCACGTCGAGCTTGGCTACCGGCCTGCCGTAGTACGTCTCGGCCGCCGCCTCGACCCCGTAGGCCCCGTCACCCATGTAGATCGTGTTCAGGTAGTTGGTGAGGATCCACTGCTTGGACTTCTCCTTGGCCACCTTCATGGCCACGAAGATCTCCTTGAGCTTGCGGCTGAGCGTCTGCTGGGTGCCGATGCCGCTGTAATACTGCCTGACGAATTCCTGGGTGATGGTCGAGCCGCCCTGCAGCGAGCCGTTATTGCTCCTGATGTCCGCGTAAGCGGCCCGGACGATAGCCGTGGGCGAGATGCCGCCCTCGCTGAAGAAATTCCGGTCCTCGGCGGCGAGCACCGCCTTGACCAGCCACTGATGATCCTGCTGAAGCTCGGCGTAGGTGAGCATCTTCCGGTTGGTGGTGCCGAACCGGCCGATGACGGTGCCGTCGCCGGAGTAGACCACGGACTGCGAGGAGGTGATGGCCGCCATCGCCGCGGTGGGAACCGGCGTCTGCTCATAGATCATGACCACGGCGAGGGCGCCGAGCACGACGAAGGCGCCGACCGCCGCCAGCAGCACGCCCAGGGCCTTCCGCCACGTCCAGTGCCGCCACCAGCTGCCCTTGACCTTGACCCTGGTCCGGTCCAGCCCGCGGCGCCCCGGTCCGCCGAAGCCCCTCGGGCCGTGCGGCCGCCGCGGTCCGCCCGGACCGGCCGGGCCGCCGCCGAGGCCCCCGCGGCTAGGGGTCTCGGGAGCCCACAGGGCCCCGGTGGCCTCCGATTCCCACCCGAGCTGGCCGGTCTGCTCGGCGCCTGCCGAGCGCGCGTGGCTACCGTCCCTCCGGCCGCGGAGGGCGCGGCCGCCGTCCGGCCGGACCGCGGTGCCGACGACGTCGCCGGCGTAGCCCGGCTCGCGGCTGTCGAGGTAGTCCGCCTCCGGGCGGCGGAAGCCCTGGGTGTCCCAGCCTTCAGCGTCATAGCCCAGGTCGTAGTCGACATCTCCCGCGTTGCCCCGATAGCCCCCGTCGGCCGCCGGGCGGCCGTGCCCCGCCGTGCCTACATCGCGATACCGAACGTCAAAGTCATCAGCTTTGCTGCTCACGCGTCCTCGCTGGTGGCTCGGAGGTCGCGGTTAGTGGGGATGCGACCTCTACCTGAAAGGCGGGTTCACCCGTCCCGGGAACCCGCCGAAGTCAAACGTTACCTCCTGGGCCGGTTGTTCACTGGCTGGTCCGCGCACGCCGCCCCCGGCGTACCGCAGGCTCGCCAGTGCCCAGAACGTAGGAGGAAGCAAGGTGGTTCCACCCGCAACTTTGGCAGACTTCGACCACATAGACCCGGAATTCGCCGTATTCGGCCGCCATTTCGGCGAGCTCGCGCGCTTGCTTAACCCGGCCCTCGTACTGGCCGAGCTCATCACCGTAGACGTACGTCACGTGGGTGAGCTTGGCTTTCCGGCAGATCGGGCAGCGGTCCTGCGTGGGCTCGCCGTGGAACTTCGCGGCCCGCAGCAGGTAGGGGTGAGCATCGCAGACGTCGGCGACGGTGGTGCGCCCGGAACGCACGGACGCGAGCGTGGCCCGGCGGGCCAGCCCGTAATCCACGACGGAACGCCTTGACGTCATGTTGGCCAGCGTACGTCGGAACTGAGCGTGAGCCGAGCCCGGATTTGCCCGTGTTCGCCGCAAAGGACGGCGGGACCAGCAGAAACCGGCCCGCACTTGCGTTCGGGCGAACCACCGCATAGCATCCACATGTATCGGTTCGATACATCGTGGCGATCTAACGGATCGAAGTATCGCCGCGAGGCATCGAGTCGGTATATATCGGGATACCACGACCTTCTGGGGGAAGCGTGGGACGCAACCGCTCCGGCGTACTTGAACTCGCCGTGCTCGGGCTGCTGCGCGAGACACCGATGCACGGTTATGAGCTACGCAAACGGCTCTACACCGTGCTCGGTGCGTTCCGTGCGCTCTCCTACGGGTCGCTGTACCCGTGTCTGCATGAACTCCTCGCCGCCGGCCTGATCGCCGAGGAGCACGACGAGACCGGGCCGCGGGTCCCGGCCGGCCCGACCGCGACCACCCGGTCGCGCGCGGGCAAGCGGTCTCTGAAGGTGTACCGGCTGACCGCCGACGGCAAGGAGAGGCTGCAGGAACTCCTCGGCGAAGGTGGTCCCGCGGCGTGGGAAGACGACGGGTTCGGCGTCCATTTCGCGTTTTTCGGGCAGACCAGGGCCGACGTACGGCTCCGGATCCTCGAGGGCCGTCGCAGCAGGCTCGAAGAACGCATGGAGGCCATCCGGGCGGCCTTCACGCGCACCAGGGAGCGGGTTGACAGTTACACCCTGGAACTGCACCGGCATGGCCTGGAATCAGTGGAGCGGGAAGTCCGATGGCTGAACGAGCTGATCGCATCAGAGCGGCAGGCCGGAGGACCAGACAACATTTCCGAGAAGGAGTCATCCTGATGGGTAAGGTGCGCATCGCCATCGTGGGGGTGGGTAACTGCGCTAGCTCCCTGGTGCAGGGACTGGAGTATTACAAGGACGCCGACGAAGGTGCCCGGGTCCCCGGCCTCATGCATGTCCGGTTCGGGCCCTACCACATCAGCGACGTCGAGGTGGTCGCCGCGTTCGACGTGGACGCGAAGAAGGTCGGGTGCGATCTCTCCGACGCCATCAACGCCAGCGAGAACAACACCATCAAGATTGCCGAGGTCCCGCCGACTGGCGTGATCGTCCAGCGTGGCCCGACCCTGGACGGCCTCGGCGAGTACTACCGGGAGATCATCACCGAGTCCGACGAGCCGGCCGTGGACGTGGCCGCCGCGCTGCGCGAGGCCGGCGCCGACGTCGTGGTCTCCTACCTGCCCGTCGGCTCCGAGCAGGCGGACCGCTACTACGCCCAGTGCGCGATCGACGCGCACGTCGCCTTCGTCAACGCGCTGCCGGTGTTCATCGCCTCTGACCCGGAATGGGCCGCCAAGTTCACCCGCGCCGGCGTCCCGATCATCGGCGACGACATCAAGTCCCAGGTCGGCGCCACCATCACGCACCGCGTGCTGGCCAAGCTGTTCGAGGACCGCGGGGTCGAACTGCTCCGCACCTACCAGCTGAACTTCGGCGGCAACATGGACTTCATGAACATGCTGGAGCGCAAGCGGCTCCAGTCGAAGAAGATCTCCAAGACCCAGGCGGTGACCTCTCAGATCCCGCACGAGATGGAGCGCGCCGCCGTGCACATCGGCCCGTCCGACCACGTGCCGTGGCTGGATGACCGGAAGATGGCCTACGTCCGGCTCGAGGGCCGCGCGTTCGGCGACGTGCCGCTCAACCTGGAGTACAAGCTCGAGGTCTGGGACTCGCCCAACTCCGCCGGGGTGATCATCGACGCGGTACGCGCGGCGAAGATCGCGCTCGACCGGGGCGTCGCCGGCCCGGTGACCTCGGCCAGCTCCTACTTCATGAAGTCGCCGCCAGAGCAGTACGGCGACGACGTCTGCCGGGACCTAGTCGAGAAGTTCATCGCCGGCGAGGTCGCACGCTAGGGCGCCGCATCGCCAAACCCCTAAGCTGGACGCGTGGCCCGGCGCAGATCGACGTTCATCGCCGACCTGCGCGCGGTCCTCGCCGAGCGGAACTTCCGCCGCCTGTTCGCCACCAGGCTCGTATCCCAGGCTGGCGACGGCATCGTCACCGCCGGAGTCGGCACGTACGTGTTCTTCAACGCGTCGTCGTTCCCGAGCCCGGCGGCGGGCGCCGCGGCGTTCACCGTCCTGTACCTGCCGTACTCGCTGATCGGCCCCTTCGCCGGGGTGTTCATCGACCGCTGGTCGCGGCGCCAGATCCTGGTCTGGTCGGCCGTGCTCCGGTCGGCGTTCGTGGTGCTGACCGCGGCGCTCATGGCCCTGGGCAACCGCGGGGTACCGCTGTACGTCGCGGTGCTGTTCGTGCTCGGCGTGAACAGGTTCTTCCTGTCCTCGCTTTCGGCCGCGCTGCCGCATGTGGTCGCCGCGGACAAGCTGGTGATGGCGAACTCGGTATCGCCGACCGTCGGCGGCATCATGGCGTCGGTCGGCGGCGGTGTCGCCCTCGGGCTCAACGTGGTCACCGGCAACACCGAGCGCGGCGCCGCGATCACCTTGCTCGCGGGGGGCGCCTGCTATGTGGCGGCCAGCCTGATCGCGGCCACCATGCGACGTGATCTGCTCGGGCCGGTGCGGGAGCCGGGGCAGCCGCCCGGGCGGCTGCTCAGCGAGCTCGCCTCGGTCGCGGCCGGCCTGGCGGATGGCGCGCGGTACGTCAGCAGGCGGCGCGGCCCGGCGGCGGCGCTCGGGGTGACCGGCGGCTTCAGCTTCCTTTTCGGGCCGCTGTTCCTGATGTCGATCCTGCTGTACCGGAACTACTTCTACTCCTCGCGCGTCACCGTGGCCGAAGGTCACATCGGGGGCCTGCTGGTCTTCTCGGCCATCGGCTACGCCTGCGCGGCGCTGATCACGCCGCCGATGACCAGACGGCTGTCCAAGCCAGCCTGGATAACGCTGCTGGTGGCCGCGAGCGCCGTCGTGACGGCCGGGCTGGGCGAGACCTTCGTCCAGCTCGCCTACCTGGCCATCGGGTTCTGCCTGTACCTGTGCAGGCAGGGCGTGGCGATCTGCGCGACCACGATCCTGCAGGAGGAAGTGGACGACGCCTACCGGGGCCGGGTCTTCGCCTTCTACGACATGATGTTCAACGTCACGTTCGTCGCCGGGGCCGCGCTGAGCGCGGCTTTCCTGCCCGACAACGGCCATTCTCCGGTCGTCCTCGGCCTGGTGGCAGCCGGGTACGCGATCCTCGCCGCCGCCTACTGGCTGTCCCGGCCCGCCGGTCAGTCCTCGTCCGGCTCCGGCGGGGACGGGATGATCCCCTCGACCGCCGCCCAGCGCAGCAGCTCCTGAGTAACCCGCTCCCGGCCCAGCTCGCCCTCGGCGATCCGCAGCTCGAGCAGGAATTGATAGGCCCTCCCCACCACCGGGCCGGGGGGGATGCCGAGGATCCGCATGATCTCGTTGCCGTCGAGCTCGGGCCTGATCTTGTCCAGTTCCTCCTGCTCGCTGAGCTCGGTGATGCGCCGCTCCAGGCCGTCGTAGGCGCGAGCCAGCCGCGCCGCCTTCGCGCGGTTCCTTGTGGTGCAGTCGGCCCTGGTCAGCACGTGCAGCCGGGACAACAGCGGGCCGGCGTCGCGGACATAGCGGCGGACCGCCGAATCTGTCCACTCGCCTTCACCGTAGCCGTGGAAGCGCAAGTGCAGCTCCACCAGGCGGGACACGTCCCGTACCACGTCGTTCGGGAAGCGCAGCGCGGTCAGCCTTCGCTTGGTCAGCTTCGCCCCGACTACCTCGTGCAGGTGGAAGGCGACCCGCCCGTCCGGCAGCAGGGACCGCGTCTTCGGCTTGCCGATGTCGTGCAGCAGCGCGGCCAGCCGGACAATCAGGTCGCCGTGGAGCCCGTACTGCGGCTCCCGCTCGATGGCCTGTCGCAGCACGGTGAGGCTGTGCTGGTAGACGTCCTTGTGCCGGTGGTGCTCGTCGGCCTCCATCCGGAGCCTGGACACCTCGGGCAGCACCTCATCCGCGACCCCGGTCTGGACTAGCACGTCGATGCCGAGCGCCGGGTCGGGCGTCAGCATCAGCTTGGTCAGCTCGCTGGTGATCCGCTCGGCGGACACGATCTTCAGCCGGCCCGCCTGCAGGGTCATGGCGGCGCGCACCTCGGGCGCGACCGTGAACCCCAGCTTGGCCGCGAACCTGGCCGCGCGCAGGATTCGCAGCGGGTCGTCGGTGAATGACTGCTCGGGGGACCCGGGGGTCCGCAGCACCTTCTCCCGCAGCGCGTCGAAGCCGCCGAACGGGTCGGTGAACTCGTATCCGGGCAACCTGGCCGCCATCGCGTTGATGGTGAAGTCGCGGCGGCCCAGGTCCTCCTCGAGTGACCGGCCGTACTGGACGTCGGGCTTGCGTGAGGTCCGCCCGTACTGCTCGCTCCGGTACGTAGTGATCTCGAAGAGCGAATTTCCCTTGCGCAGCCCCACCGTGCCGAAGGCGATTCCGACTGTCCACACCTTGTCGGCCCAGCGCTTGGTCATGTCCAGCACCTGCTCCGGCCTCGCGTCCGTGGTCAGGTCGAGGTCCCCGGGCTGCTGGCCGAGCAGGACGTCCCGGACCGGGCCGCCGACCAGCGCGAGTTCGTGGCCGTGGCGCGCGAACAGACGGCCGATCTCGGCCACCGCGGGCACTCGCTCCCGCAGCAGCGCGGCGGCCGCCCTCCGCTGTTCATCGCTCATAGGCACGGCCATCGAGAGTATCGACAGCACCGGGCTTGGCGCGAACCGCAATAGCATTTGGTGTATGCGCGGCTTGCTGATGGCGAAAGTCAGGCGCAGGGCCCTGTCCCTGGCGGCGGCTTTCGGCGTGCCCGCAGCCATCGTGACCGCCGGGCTGGCGCTGGGCGCCCCCGCGCAAGCCAGCCCCGCGCACCTGGCCAGTTCCGCGCACCTGGCCGGGACGGGCAGCATATCGGTCGCCATCGACTCGATGAATCCGCAGTACGCCGGACCCGGTGCCACTGTCACCGCGGAGGGAACGGTCAGCAACCGGACCGGCCGGACGCAGACCGGGCTTGAGGTGCAGCTGCTCACCTCGCCGACCAAGTTTCTCACCCGCATCGGAATGGATGACTACCTCGCCCACGGCGGAGACAGCAGCCTGCAGATCGCGGGGACGCCGTTCCTCATCTCCGCCAGCCTCCCCCCCGGCGGCACCGCCTACTGGACCGCTTCGTTCCAGGTCAGCACCCAGGGGATAAGCGCCTTCGGGGTGTATCCGGTCACCGCTCAGCTGCAGAACAGCGCGGGGGTGGCGCTATCCGCCGACCAGACGCTGCTGCCGTTCTGGCCCGGGCAGCAGCTGGCGGGCCTGCTGCGCCCGCTGCAGATCTCCTGGCTATGGCCGCTCATCGACCAGCCGCACCACCAGGCGTGCGCCGCCTTGACCAGCAACGGCCTGGCCGCCAGCCTGAACCCAGACGGCCGCCTGTCTGCGCTGCTGGCCGCCGGGGCCGGCCACGCCGACGCCGACCTGACCTGGGTCATCGACCCGGCGCTGCTCAGTGACGTTGCCACCATGGCCCACCCCTATTACGTCGCCTCCAAGCCGAACTGCACCGGCGCCAAGAAGAGCCGGCCAGCCAGGCGGCGGCGAAATGGCTCGCCGCCCTGAAGAAGGCCACGCCAGGCCAGCCGACGGTGATCACCCCGTACGCCAACGTGGACATGACGGCCCTCGTCCACCAGGGCCTGACCACGGATCTCGCCACCGCCTACGCCACCGGCGACGCCGTGGCCGACAGTGTGCTGGGCGGAAAGTCCGGGCATGAGCTCGCCTGGCCGCCCGGCGGAACCGCCGACCAGTCCACGCTCGCCAACCTCGCCACCAAGGAACACGTCGGCACGGTCGTGCTGAACAGCAGCGAGATGCCGCCCACGGACCCCAACGTCTTCCAGCAAGACGCGGTCACCTCGCTCCAGGTGGCCGGCCTGCCCATGAACGTCCTGCTCTCCGACGACGCCCTGACCGGGGTGCTCAAAGCCGGCGACACCAGCACCGGCACCCTGCCGAAGGCCACCGAGTTCGCCGTAAGGCAGCGGTTCCTCGCCGAGACAGCCCAGATCGCCGCCGAGGAGCCCAACTCCGCCCGCACGATCGTGGTGGCGCCGCCGGAGGACTGGAGCCCGTCACAGAAGCTGGCCGGCGACCTGCTGGACGAGACCGCGGACACCCCCTGGCTGACGCCGGCCCCGCTGGCCAGCCTGAGCTCGGCGCCGGACACCGAGCGCACGTTGTCCCGGCAGCCGCCGCCGGCCAGCCAGGCGAGCCCGGGCGAGCTCAGCCGCAGCTACCTGGACCCGGTGCGCACGCTCGGCACCCAGCTCGGCGTGTACAAGTCCATCCTGTACCAATCCCAGCCGGGCTACGCGCAGGCACTGGATCAGGCCCTCGTCGCCACCGAGTCGGCTGCCTGGCGCGGCGGCGGGATATCGCGAGGCCGCTCGCTGTGGGCCAGCCTGTCGGACTACCTCAACGGCGCCGAGAAGAAGATCAAGTACATCATTACGTCGGCCCAGGTGCACATGGGCGGTTCTTCCGGGCTGGTCCCGGTGTCGGTCGAGAACGGGCTGCTGAACCAGGCCATCCGGGTCAAGGTGGTCGCCAGCGTGGCCGCGACCTCCCAGCTGACGATCGGCCACTACCAGCAGGTGGTCGTGATCCCGCCGCTGCATGCGGTGACCGTCCGGCTGCCGGTGAGCTCGGCTCCGCAGGGGTCCACTCAAATCGGGCTCAGCATCACCAGCGTGAACGGGGCACCGCTGACATTCGCCGACAACTCGCTCACCGTGCAGTCGACCAGGTACGGCCGGGCGATCCTGGTCCTGATCGCCGCCGCGATCGGCGTGCTGGTGCTCACCTCGGTGTTTCGCGGCGTCCGGCGGCGGCTGCACGGCGACACGCATCTTGTCAACGAAGAGGCGGACCCACCAGGTAGCGTCGTGACTGGCACCAGCGACGCGCGATACCCGACGGAGGCACCGGATGACCTGGCCGATGCACGACGCTGGGTCGACGACGCCTGACCCGGGGCGCGAAGAAGCCCGCCGCCAGGAGGCCCGCCGCGAGCCGGGACCGGAAGAAACCCAGCCGTGGCCGGAAGAGCCCTGGCTGGAAGAGCCCGAGCCGGGGCCCGACGACGCTGACGCGCCGCGCCGGGGCCGGCACGCCGCCGCCCCCGATCCGCTGCCGCCGCTTGAGGGCCAGATGCCGGGCGGCGGACCGAGCCCGGCCGAGACGACGCTGCCGCTGGCGCTCAAGTGGCCGGCCCCGCCGACCCGGCCGCACCGCTCGCCTCCCACCGGGCCGCCCGGCTGGCGCCGGGTGCCCAGGACAACCGGCTACCCGCCAGCCGGCCCCGCCCAGCCGCGTTACCCGCAGCCCGGCCACCCCTCAAGGCCGCCGGGGCCGCCCGGTGGCGGGCCCGGAGCGGGCGCCCGCCCGCCCGGCTCCCCGGGGTCGACCGCGACCCAGCGCTCCAGCCTGGTGCGGTCCGGCGCCGGGATGGCGGTCGGCACCCTGGTCTCGCGGGCCACCGGATTCCTGCGCACCCTCGTCCTGGTGTTCGCATTGGGCACCCTGGGGCTCGCCAACGCGTACAACAACGCCAACACGCTGCCGAACTCCGTCTACTACCTGATGCTCGGCGGCGTCTTCACCAGCGTGGTGGTCCCGCTGCTGGTCCGGGCGGCTAGGCGCGACCCCGACCGCGGCGAGGCCTACGCCCAGCGCTTGTTCACTCTGGGCACGCTGGCGTTGCTCGCAGTCACCGTGGTGGCGACGCTCCTGGCCGCTCCGCTGGTGGACCTGACCGCGCCCACCATTCACGGCGCCGAGCACAACCTGATGGTGGTCTGGGCCTACTTCTTCATCCCGCAGATCTTCTTCTACGGCATCAGCTCGCTGATCGGGGCGATCCTGAACACCCGGGGCCGGTTCGCGGCGCCGATGTGGGCCCCGGTCGTCAACAACCTGGTCGTGATCACCATCGGCGGGCTCTACGTGGCGACGGTGGGCCTGCACAAGGACCCGTCGAGCATCTCCGCCGCGGGCGTGCAACTGCTCGGGATCGGCACCACGCTGGGCGTCGTGGCGCAGACCGTCGCGCTGTTCCCGTCGCTGCGGGCGGCCGGGTTCAGGTGGCGGCCCACGCTCGGGTTCCGGCCCGGCGAGGTGACCGAGATGGGCCGGATGGCCGGCTGGATGTCGGTCTACGTCATCGCCACGTGGGTTGGCAACCTGATCGCCCAGATCGTCGCGAACGTGGCCGCGCCGGGCCGGAACGGTTATTCCGCGTACGCCTACGCCTGGCAGCTCTTCCAGCTGCCCTACGCGATCATCGGCATCTCGGTGATCACGGCGCTGCTGCCCCGGATGAGCGAGCACGCCAGCGCGCGCCGGTACTCGCTGGTCAGGGACGACTTCTCGATCGGCGTCCGGCTGGCCTCCGTGCTCGTGGTCCCGGCGGCGATCTACCTCGCCGTGCTCGGCGCGCCGCTGGCCGAGTTCCTGTTCTCCTACGGCAGCAGCACGCCCGCGGAGGCGAGATACATCGGCGAGGTCTTCGGCCTGTTCGCCCTCGGCCTGGTGCCCTACATGCTCACCCAGCTGCAGCTGCGGGTCTTCTACTCGTTCCAGGACAGCCGGACCGCCGCCTTCGTCGGCCTGCTCATGATGTGCGTCAGCATCGCGGGCGCCCTCATCGCGCTGCACGTGCTGCCGGGCGCGGAAGTGGTCGCCGGGCTGGCCGTCGCGTACGGTATCGCGAACCTGGTCGGGGCGGTCGCCGGCTGGGCGCTGCTGCTGCGCCGGGTCGGCAGCCTGGACGGCTGGGCGATCGCCCGGAGCCTGACCAGGATGCACCTGGCCACCGTGCCCGGGCTGGTCTTCGCGCTGGCGGTGATGGTCGGCGCCGGACATATCGCTCACAACCCCAGCGCGGCCTACGGCCTGGTGGTCACCGTCGTCGGCGGCGGCGGCGCGGTCGCGCTTTACGCACTCTGTGCCAGGTCACTGCACGTAGCCGAGTTCGGATTCCTGACGAAGACGATAGCCGCCAGGTTCGGCCGGCAGGGCGGGCGGCATTAGCATGGGTGGCAACCTATGAGCACATACACGTCGGAACCAGGAACCAGGCTGGCGGGACGATACCGTCTCGTCGACCAGGTAAACGCGGGCGCCGGCTGGACGTACTGGAAAGCCACGGACGAGACCCTCGCCCGGTCTGTCACCGTGCTGACCTTCGCGGCCGGCTTCCCCCGGGTGGCCGAGACCGTCACCGCCGCCAGGACCGCGAGCAGGCTCGGCGATCCGCGCTTTTCCCAGGTATTCGACGTGGAGGACGCGGACGAGCTCCCCTACGTGGTGCTCGAGTGGGTGGCCGCGGAGTCGCTGCTCGACATGCTCTCCGAAGGCCCGCTAGATCCGCCGCGGGCGGCCGCCCTAGTGGCCGAGGCAGCCCGGGCGATCGCCATCGCGCACGACAGCGGCCTGGCGCACCTGCGGCTGGACCCGGCCTGCCTGCACTGGACAGCGGGCGGCGGCGTGAAGATCGCCGGGCTCGGCATCGACGCGGCCCTGGCCGGCCCGGACCCAACTTCCCTGACCGCGGCGGAGGACGGCGGCGACGACCCCGAGCTCACCGATACGCGGGACCTCGCCCGGCTGCTCTACGCCGCGCTGACCGGCTACTGGCCCGCCCGCCCGGGATCCGCCGGGTCCGCGCCGGGGCTGCTCCCGCCGGCGCCGGAAAGCGACGGAGGTCCGTGCACGCCGCGCCAGGTGTCCGCGGGCGTACCGACCGGCATCGACGACGTGACCTGCCGGGCGCTTTTCCAGCGGCCGAACCGCCACGGCCCGGCACTCAGCACCGCAGCGACGTTCGCCGACGCCCTGACCAGCGTGACCCCGCCGATGCCGTTGCCGGCGCCCGCGCCGCCCGGCCATACCGGGACTCGCGGCTATGACTACCGGCCGGACCGGTCCACCAACCCGTACCCGCCGCCGGACGCGACGCCTGGGACCCGGGCCAGGACCCGGAGCGCCGGCGACGGCCGCAAGCCGCCCGCCGGGCGCTCCGCGGCCGCCCGCGCCGTGATCAGCGTCGTGATCGTGCTCGTCCTGGCGGCGGTCGGCGTGACCGTGTGGTCGCTCAGTCGCAGCACGCACAGCTCGGCCACGCCGCCGCCCACCCGGCCGCGTTCGTCGTCGCCCGCCGCGGCTGCGTCTGTCCTGCTCAAGCCGGTCGGTGCGACCAGCTTCAACCCGCTCGGCAGCCCTGCGGGCAGCAACGAGGACTCGGGCGAAACGGGCAACGTGCTAGACGGCAGCGCCAGCACGTTCTGGCATACCAGCTACTACGTCGGCAACCCCGTCTTCGGCGGCCTGAAGAAGGGGACGGGACTGCTCCTGGACATGGGCCGGTCGGTGCGGCTGAGCCAGGTCCAGGTCCAGTTCGGCACCAGTTGCTGCGCCCACGTCCAGATCGAGATCGGCAACACCAACACCCCCGACGCTGCTGGCCTGAACACCTTCACCGCGCTGCAAAGCTCAGCCGCCGGGCGGGGTGCCACCACGTTCAGCGTGACCAGCGGTGCGACCGGCCGCTACGTCCTGATCTGGCTCACCTATCTCCCGCCGCTGAACGGATCTGCCAATCAGTTCCAGGCGCAGATCTACAACGTCGCGGTCCGCGGTTACGCCGCGAGCCAGTCGGGCTGATGGCCGATGCCGGACGCCGACGAGGACGGGCCGTCTGATCAAGAGTTGCTCCGCCGGCATGTGGCCGGGGACGGCGATGCGTTCGGCGAACTCTTCCGCCGGCACCGGGACCGGCTGTGGGCGGTGGCGCTGCGCACGGTCTGCGATCCCGAGGAGGCCGCCGACGCGCTGCAGGACGCCATGGTCTCCGCGTTCCGCCGGGCCGGCGATTTCCGCGGCGAGTCGGCCGTCACCACGTGGCTGCACCGGATCGTGGTGAACGCCTCCCTGGACCGGCTGCGCCGCCGGGCCGTCAGGCCCGTCCTGTCCGCCGGGGATGAGCAGGCGTTCGAGGCCCTGGTGGCGCAGGACGGCGATCCCTCGCGCGCCGCGGACACCAGGCTGGACGTGGACACCAGGCTGGACGTGGATGCCGCGCTGCGGATCCTGCCGCCGCCACAGCGGGCCGCGCTGGTCATGGTGGACATGCTCGGCTTCTCGGTGGCCGACGCCGCCGCCATCTTGGACACGTCGCCGGGCACGGTGAAGAGCCGCTGCGCCCGGGCCCGGGCCCGGCTGCTGCCCTACGTAGCGCACCTGCAAGGGAACCGATCCGCGAGCGAGAGCGTCTCACCTGCGCAGGGAGGCGACCCATGAGCGAGCCGGAGGCTAGCGGCCAGCACAGCAGAAGGGGGCAGATGACGCACCTGGACACCGATGTGGTGGCCGAGTTCCGTGCCGGACTTATCACCGGGCGGCGCGGCGCGAAGATCGCCGCGCACCTGGCGGGCTGCGATCGTTGCGCTGCCCTCGACGACGAGCTCGCCGGGGTCTCCGCGCTGCTCGCGTCGGTCCCGGCGCCACCCATGCCCGACAGCGTGGCCCAGCGGCTTGAGACCGTACTCGCGGCTGAGGTGGCCAGAAAGAATTATGCCGAACGAGGCGAGGTTGACCGCCCGGGCGAATCCGGGGCGCCTGACCGGCGGCCCGCCAAGCGCGGTTTCCGCCTGGCGACGTGGCGCGTGCTCGTCCCGGCCGGCGCGGTCGCGGTGCTGGCGGCCGGCGGGTTCGGCCTGAGCCAGATAACCCGGGGCCCCGAGGGCCAGACCGCATCCTCCTCGGCGGCCGGTACCGCCCCCGCCTCCGCCTCCGCGGCGGCGGGCAGTGCCGCGAAGGGGTTGAGCCGGGTCCCCGTGCCCTCGGCATCGACGATCAACGGAACTGCCTTGGCGCCGCGCCGGGCGCTGCCACAGGCCTACTTGCGGGTCGTGACCAGCCACACCGACTTCACCCGCGCCCAGCTCAAGCAGCAGCTTGTCGCCGCGCTGCGCGTACCGGAGGGCACGACGCACGCCGCGCCCACCCAGACGCGAGGGTGCGTGGCGAAGGTGGCGGGTAAAGCCAGTCTGGTCCGGGTCTACAGCGCCCTGTTCGAGGGCCAGCCGGCCACCATCATCGTGGCGCGCACGGGCCAGCACGACACCGCCTGGGTGGAGGGTCCGAGCTGCTCAGCCGCCCGCGCTGACCTGGTGGACACCATCACCATGCCCTCGGGAATCTCCGCGCCCTAGTATCGGTTCACTGGAATGCCAGTCAGATGAGGGGTTGATAACGGTTGGCAGAGGTGACCGAAGTCCGGAACGTGATCGTCATCGGGTCCGGCCCGTCCGGTTATACGGCGGCGCTTTACGCGGCTCGCGGTGAGCTGAAGCCCTTGGTCTTCGAGGGTTCGGTTACGGCGGGCGGCGCGCTCATGCAGACCACCGATGTGGAGAACTTCCCCGGGTTTCCCGACGGCATCATGGGTCCTGAGCTGATGGATTCCCTGCGTAAGCAGGCCGAGCGGTTCGGCGCCGAACTGGTGGCGGACGACGTCACGGCGGTTGACCTGACCGCGACCCCCAAGGTGGTCAAGACCGACAGCGAGACCTACCTCGCCAAGGCCGTGATCATTGCCACAGGCTCGCGGTACAAGGAACTCGGCGTGCCGGGCGAGAAGGAACTCGGCGGGCATGGCGTCTCCTGGTGTGCCACCTGTGACGGGTTCTTCTTCCGCGGCCACGACATCGCGGTCATCGGCGGCGGTGACTCGGCTTTGGAAGAGGCCATGTTCCTCACCAGGTTCGGCAAGTCGGTGACGGTGGTGCACCGGCGCGACAAGCTCCGGGCCAGCAAGATCATGCAGGACCGGGCGTTCGCCAACCCGAAGATCGACTTCCGGTGGGACAGCGAGGTGGCGGAGGTCCTGGGTACCGACCGGGTTACCGGCCTGCGGATCAAGAGCACCAAGGACGGCACGGAGCACGTGCTGCCGGTGACCGGGGTCTTCGTGGCCATCGGCCACCACCCGCGTTCTGAGCTGTTCGACGGCCAGCTCGCCACCGATCCCGAGGGCTACCTCCTGGTCGACCAGCCGTCGACGCGCACGGCCATCGATGGCGTCTTCGCCTGCGGCGACGTCGTGGACCACACGTACCGGCAGGCGGTCACCGCGGCGGGCACCGGCTGCGCCGCCGCACTGGACGCGGAGCGCTGGCTGGCCAGCCAGGAAGGCTGACCAAACCAGCAGCACAAGAATTACTCATCGCAAGTTAGGGGTGTGATCGCAGTGGGTGCGACCAAGGTCGTGACGGACGAGACCTTTGAGGTGGAGGTCCTGAAGAACGACAAGCCGGTCATCGTGGATTACTGGGCCGAATGGTGCGGCCCGTGCCGCATGGTTGCCCCGGTGCTCGAGGAGATCGCCACCGAGTACGCGGACAAGATCGACGTCGTCAAGCTCAACATCGACGAGAACCCGGCCGTGTCGCAGCGTTACGGCATCATGGCCATTCCGACCATGAGCGTGTTCTCCGGCGGGCAGGTCGTCAAGCAGATCGTCGGGGCCAAGCCGAAGTCGGCCCTGCTTCGTGAGCTGGCCGAATATATCTGAGTTACGGTCGGCTAAACCCTTAGGACCCCTCGGGGCTTCGCGGCTTCGCCGCCCGGCGCTCACACCGGGCGGAGAGCACCCTGGGGGGCCGACGGGGTCATGGACCCGAGCAGCCGCTCGAGCGCCACCTCGACGTCCTCCCGCCAGGTGAGCACGGTCCGCAGTTCCATCCGGAGCCGCGGGTAGTGATGGTGCGGGCGGATGGTCTTGAACCCCACCGCGAGCAGGTAATCCACCGGAAGCGTACAGGCCGGCGAGTCCCATCGCCGGTCACCGAAGGCCTCGATGGCCCGCACACCGCGGCGGGTGAGGTCCTTGGCCATCGCCTGGACGAGCATCCGGCCGATACCGCCGCCCGCGAACTCGCTGAGCAGATGGGCGGTCATGAACAGCACCGCGTCGGCGCTCACCGGGCTGGTGGGAAAGGCGATCGAGCGGGGCACGTACTGCGGTGGCGCGAAAAGCATGTACCCGGCCGGCACGCCATCGACATAAGCGATCTTGCCGCAGCTCCCCCATTCGAGCAGCACGGAAGATACCCATGACTCCTTCTCGAGTTCCGGGTCGCCGCTTTCCTCGGCCCGTGCCCGGCTGACCGGGCCAAGCTCCCAGAAAACGCATTTACGGCACTTCGGCGGCAAGTCGCCGAGATTATCCAGCGTAATGTTGACAATACGACGTGACATCCTGTTCCCCGGCTTCCCAGGCAGAATCCACAAGCGTTCCCGGGAGATACCCCGTATCCTGGCATGATACCCGCCAGGGGGCCGAGGGGGTCTGGGGGGTCTGGGGGGAAAGGTTTCCCCCCAGGAGCAGGGGGGGTCTGGGGGGATCGTCCCCCCGGGATAACAGAGCCGACTTCAGGAGAGGGCCGTGACACCCGAATCACAACCGATATCGCAGCCGCAACGCATTGACCGTTATGTTGGTCAGTACGCCGCCCGCGCGGTAGACATGGTAGCTTCGGAGATAAGGGCCCTGTTCGCGGTCGCCGCCCGCCCCGAGATCGTATCGCTGGCCGGCGGTTCGCCGTACGTGGCGGCGCTCCCCCTCGACGCCGTCGGCGCCATGATCGGCGAGCTGATCGCCAGCCAGGGGGCGACCGCCCTGCAGTACTGCACCGCGCAAGGTGACGAGGGACTGCGGGAGCGAATCTGCGACGTCATGGCGCTCGAGCAGATCCGCGCCCATCCCGACGAGGTCGTGATCACCGTCGGCTCCCAGCAGGCTCTTGACCTGCTGGCCAGGATCTTCGTCGACCCCGGTGACGTCGTGCTGGTCGAGGCGCCGTCCTACGTGGGCGCGCTCGGCGCCTTCGCGGCCTACCAGGCCGACATGGTGCACGTGGCGATGGACGACGACGGGCTGATCCCGGAGGCCCTCGAGGAGGCCATCGGGCGTACGGCGGCCGCGGGACGCCGGGCCAAGTTCCTCTACACCGTGCCGAACTTCCACAATCCTGCCGGGGTCACCCTCGCTGCCGGGCGGCGGCACCGCATCCTGGACATCTGCCGCCGCGCCGGGCTGCTCGTGGTCGAGGACAACCCCTACGGCCTGCTCGGTTTCGACGGCGAGCCGATGCGCGCGCTGCGGGCCGACGACGCGGAAGGGGTCGTGTACCTCGGCACGTTCTCCAAGACCTTCGCCGCGGGCGTGCGGGTCGGCTGGGCGGTCGCGCCGACCGCCATCAGGGAAAAGCTGATCCTGGCCGCCGAGTCGGCCGTGCTCTGCCATTCGAGCTTCTCGCAGCTGACCGTGCGCGAGTATCTGAACACCCAGCCCTGGCAGGAGCAGATCAAGGACTTCCGCGAGCTTTACCGGGAGCGCAGGGACGCCACGCTGGGCGCGCTGTCGGCGATGATGCCGCCCGGCTGTCAGTGGACCCGGCCAGCCGGCGGCTTCTACGTCTGGCTCCGGCTTCCCGACGGGATCAACGCCAAGGCGATGCTGCCGCGCGCGATCTCGTCGCGGGTCGCCTACGTGCCGGGAACGGGCTTCTACGCCGACGGCTCAGGAAGCCAGTACGCCCGGCTCTGCTACTCGTTCCCTGCCCCAGACCGGATCGGCGAGGGGATCCGCAGGCTCGCCTCGGTGATCGAGACCGAGATCCAGCTGCGGGATGACTTCGGACCGGCTTCCGCATCCTAGTTAGGCGACACTTCACCACCATGAGCGATCTCGAGCGTATTGTCGTACTGGCCGGCGGCCTGTCCCCCGAGCGGGAAGTGTCGCTGCGCTCCGGGGACCGGGTCCGCGACGCCCTGGTCGAGGCGGGCATCCACGCGATAGTCGCGGACGCCGACTCGGCCCTGCTTTCTCTCCTGCGCGCCGACCCGCCGAGCGCCGTGTTCCCGGCGATTCACGGCGTCTGCGGGGAGGATGGCGCGATCAGGGAGGTGCTCGGACTGCTCGGCGTGCCGTACGTCGGCTCGGTGGCCAGTGCCTGCCAGATGGCCTTCGACAAGCCCACAGCCAAGGCCCTGACCGCCGCCGCGGGGCTGGTCACGCCGCCGTCCGTGACGCTGCCGCGGGAAACCTTCCATGACCTGGGCGCCGCCGCGGTCATCGACCTCATCGTGGCCAAGCTCGGGCTGCCGCTCTACGTCAAGCCGTCCCGTGGCGGTTCCGCCCTGGGCGCCAGCCCGGTTCGCACCGCGGCGGAGCTGCCGGCCGCCGTGCTCAGCTGCTTCGCCTACGGCGACATCGCGCTGATCGAGCGGTTCATCTCCGGCACCGAAGTGGCCGTCAGCGTGATCGACCTGGGCCACGGCCCGCAGGCCCTGCCCGCGGTCGAGATCGTCCCCGGCGAGGGCGAATACGATTACGCGGCCAGGTACACGGCCGGCAAGACGGAGTTCTACGTCCCGGCCCGGGTGCCCGGCGAGGTCGCGGCGGAGGTGGCGAGGATCGCGATCGCCGCCCACACGGTCCTCGGCCTGCGCGACCTGTCCAGAACCGACCTCATCGTCGACGACAGGGGTACCGCCTGGTTCCTCGAGGTCAACGTGTCGCCGGGGATGACCGAGACGAGCACGCTGCCGCTGGCCCTCGAAGCGTCGGGTCACTCGTTCGGCAGCACCTGCGTCAGCCTGCTCGAGCAGGCGGCCGCCCGCGGCGCTTAGGATTCCGGCGCGGGCTCCTCGGACGCCCTTACCCGCACGAGGCCAGGACGCTCAGCAGAGCCCGGGCCCGGCGGCGCCGGCTCCGACGGCGCGGCGCGGGACGCTTTGCGCAGGGCAATGACATGGACGTCGACATCGAGCGCACCCGCCTCCCTGATAACCCGGGTTACGTTCGAGCCGCCGCCCAGCAGCTGCTGCCAGCGGCTGCGCTGACTTGACCCGATCACGATCTGGGTGATCTGATTCCGCCGCGCGAAGCGGGCGATGGCCCGGGCCGGATCGTCGTCCTGTACCTCGTGCCAGCGGGCGCCAAGGTCCGCGGTCAGCTGCCGGAGCTGCTCGACCGTACGACGATCCCCCGGGCTGGTCGCGTCACTGGCGGTGACGTGGACGACCTCGAGGTCCCCCTTGAGCCGGGCGGCCATTCTGGCTGCCCGGCGCAGCAGGCCATCGGTCCCTGGCACCGTGGTGACGGCCACCATGATGCGTTCGCACGTCTCCCACACGACGTTCGACTCGTGCCGACGCAGGTGCTCCAGCAGCTCCTCATCCGTTTCGTCGGCCAGGAACCGCAGCGCCAGCTCGCGCAGGGCGATCAGGTTATCGGTGCGGAAGAAGCTGTTCAGCGCCCGCGAGGTCCGTTCCTTCGGGTAGATGTTGCCGTGCAGCATGCGCCGGCGCAGCTGCTCGGGCGAGGAGTCGACCAGCTCGATCTGGTCCGCCTTCCGCACTACCCAGTCCGGGACGCGTTCGCGGACCGGCGCCCGGTCAGCCGCCGGCCGTGGCACTCGACGAAGCCGACCACGACGTCGGTACCGCGTCCCTTCCGCCGGTGCCCCTCGCTGAGCATGGCGTAGGTCTTGCCGACCCCCGCGGCCGCGCCCAGGTAGATCCGGAAGTGACCAGCCGCCTCCACTACGTCGCGGGCGTCGGCGTTCCCCATCTCGGCTGACATGACCTCGGGGGCCTCGGCCTCAGGTGCTGGCACCTGGTCGCTCATGTGTTCCATTCTGGCAGCGGATGACCTGCGCTGCCAGCAGGAGTTTCGCTTAGAGTCGGGGGTAAACCGCATGGAAACTGTTTGGATCTGAGGTATCACGCTAAGGCAGGCGTAGCGTTCGTAACCGCCATGTGACACGTGATCTAGGGTCTGGTGGGTTCATGACTGTCGCTGAGGGCGTGCTCCTCGCCGTTTCGGTCGCGGTGTTCATCTACCTGGGCATCGCCATGTTCAAGCCGGACTGGTTCTGAGCAGGCCGACATGGAAGACATCATCCTTATCGCCGCCATAGTGGCGTTCTTCGTGGCGGCCGCGCTCGTCGTCCGCGTCCTGGACCACATGATCGCCAGCGCCGCTTCTGACGCCGACCTTGACGACGAGGCGGCCGAGACCGGACTCGAACCAGGCAGGCCGGCGTGAGCGAGCAAGCGATCCCGGCTCGGCCAGCCGCCACGGCCCCGCCGACCCGGCCGCCCAAGGTCCGTACCCGGCCCACCAGTTCGCTGTTCGAGCCGTCGATCCTGCGCCGCGCCGTCGGCCAGGCGTTCGTCAAGCTCGATCCCCGCACGATGGTTCACGTCCCGGTCATGTTCGTGGTCGAGATCGGCAGCGTGATCACCACGATCGAGTTCTTCCACCGGCCGGACGTGTTCGTCGGGCTGGTCACGCTGTGGCTGTGGGCGACCGTGCTGTTCGCCAACTTCGCCGAGGCAGTGGCCGAAGGCCGGGGCAAGGCGCAGGCCGATACCTTGCGCCGCAGCCGCCAGGAAACCGTCGCCCATGTGCTCAGGCCGGACGGCCGCACGGAAGAGATCCCGTCCACCCAACTGCGGGCGGGCGACCTCTGCGTCGTGACGGCCGGACAGGTCATTCCCGGCGACGGCGACGTGGTAGAGGGAATGGCCGTCGTCGACGAGTCGGCGATCACGGGCGAGTCGGCCCCGGTCATCCGCGAGTCCGGCGGTGACCGCAGCGCGGTGACGGGCGGCACGGTCGTCCTGTCGGACCGGATCGTGGTCCAGATCACCTCCGATCCCGGCGAGACGTTCCTTGACCGCATGATCGCCCTGGTCGAGGGGGCGAGCCGGCAGAAGACGCCGAACGAGATCGCGCTCGACATCCTGATCGCCGGGCTGACGCTGATCCTGCTGGTGGCCGTGGTCACGCTGCAGCCGATGGCCATCTACGACCAGGCCATCCAGTCCACCGCCGTCCTGGTCGCCCTGTTCGTCTGCCTCGCGCCCACCACCATCGGCGGCCTGCTGTCGGCGATCGGCATCGCCGGCATGGACCGGATGGTGCAGCGGAACGTGCTGGCGATGTCCGGGCGGGCCGTCGAGGCGGCCGGGGACTGCTCCACGCTCCTGCTCGACAAGACCGGCACCATCACCTACGGGAACCGGATGGCCGCCGAGTTCCTCCCGGTCGCGGGCGTTACCGAGGCCGAGCTGGCCGAGGCGGCGCTGCTGTCGAGCACGGCCGACGAGACGCCCGAGGGCCGCTCCATCGTCGATCTGGCGCAGGACCGCTACCAGCTCGCCCTGCCCAGCCTGACCGGCGCCGAGCTCGTCCCGTTCTCGGCGCAGACCCGGATGAGCGGGGTCGATCTCGCCGGGCGGCAGGTCCGTAAGGGCGCCGCCGACTCGGTCCGGCGCTGGGTCACGGACGCCGGCGGTGTCATCCCCGATGACCTCGCCCCGATCGTGGAGCGCATCGCCGCAGGCGGCGGCACACCCCTGGTGGTGGCCGACGGGCCGCGGGTCCTCGGCGTCATCCACCTGAAGGACACGGTCAAGGAGGGCATGGCCGATCGGTTCGCCGAACTGCGCGACATGGGCATCCGGACCGTGATGATCACCGGCGACAACCCGCTCACCGCCAAGGCCATCGCCGCAGAAGCCGGAGTCGACGACTTCCTGGCCGAGGCCACACCCGAGCAGAAGCTGGCGCTGATCCGGCGCGAGCAGCGCGGCGGTCACATGGTGGCGATGACCGGCGACGGCACCAACGACGCGCCGGCGCTCGCGCAGGCCGACGTCGGCCTGGCCATGAACACCGGTACCCAGGCGGCCAAGGAAGCCGGCAACATGGTCGACCTGGACTCCAACCCGACCAAGCTGATCGAGGTCGTCGAGGTGGCCAAGCAACTGCTGATCACCCGCGGCTCGCTGACCACCTTCTCGATCGCGAACGACGTCGCCAAGTACTTCGCGATCATCCCGGCCATGTTCGTCGTGGTGTATCCCGAGCTGCAGGTGCTGAACGTCATGCACCTGGGCAACCCGCACACGGCGATCCTCGCGGCCGTGATCTACAACGCCTTGATCATCCCGGCGCTGATCCCGCTGGCGCTGCGCGGGGTCAAGTTCCGGCCGCTCGACGGCGCCGCCATCCTCCGGCGGAACGGCCTGATCTACGGCGTCGGCGGGATCATCGCCCCGTTCGTCTTCATCAAGCTCATCGATCTTGTCCTGACCGCGATCGGACTGCACTGACATGCGCTCGGCTATCTTCGGACGGCACCTCCTCGCCAGCGTCATCATGCTGGCTGGCATAACGCTGGTGCTCGGATTCGGCTATCCGCTGGTCGTCACCGGCCTGTCGCAGCTCTTCTTCCACCACCAAGCGAACGGTTCGCTGGAGTACCGCGACGGCAAGCTGGTCGGATCGGAGCTGCTCGGGCAGTCGTTCACCGATACCAAGGGGAACCCGCTGCCGCGGTACTTCCAGCCCCGCCCGTCGGCGGCGGGCGCCGGATATGACGGCTCGTCGTCGGGTGCCAGCAACCTCGGCCCGTCGAACCCGTTGCTCATCGGCTTCGTGGCAGGCGTCAATACGGTAGGCCTGAACGGCCGGCCGTCGGCGGCCAACCCGTTCGCCACCAAGGCCGACCCGGCATGCGTCCCCACCGACCCGAAGGGAAACCCGGTGACCAGCCCGGCGCCCGGCCAGAAGTACGCGAGAGCCAGTGACGGCTCCTACGTCTGCGACCCGAATACCATCCCGGAGCGTGCCATCGCCTACCGGGAGTTCAACGGGCTGGCGGCGAACGCGCCGGTCCCGGTGGACGCGGTGACGGCCTCGGGCTCCGGGCTGGATCCGGATATCTCAGTGCAGAACGCACTGGATCAGGCGCCGCAGGTGGCCCGGGCCCGCCATCTGACCGTCAGCATGGTGACCGCCCTCGTGCACCGCCATACGCAGGGCCGCCAGTGGGGTTTCCTCGGCGAGCCCGCCGTCAACGTCCTCGAACTCAACCTCGCACTAGACGGTCTGTCATGAGCGTCTCGGGCTGGGAGCAGCTGCTATTCGTCGCCGCGGTCACCGCGGTGGCCGCGCCGCTGCTCGGACGCTACCTGGCGGCGACGTTCCGCGGCATGGTCTCGGTCAGCGGCACCGGGTCTGAGAGCGGCAGTGCCGCTAAGAACAGGGCGCCGGGGGACCGCGTGTTCCTGCCGGTCGAGCGCCTCGTCTACCGGACCCTAGGGGTGGATCCGGAGAGCAACTGGACCTGGCGCGCCTACGCGCTGGCGGTGCTGGCGTTCGGCGTGGTCTCTACGCTCCTGCTGTACGCCATCTTGCGGCTGCAAGGAGTGTTGCCAGGGAACCCGACGCACGCCCCGGGGATGTCGCCTCTACTGTCGTTCAACACCGCTATCAGCTTCATTACCGGCACTAACTGGCAGGCCTACGAGGGGAAACGCAAGCCAGCTACCTGGCGGACACGGTCGGGCTGGTAGTGGCGCAGTTCACCGCGGCCGGTGTCGGGCTAGCGGTGGCCCTGGCCGTGGTCCGCGGCATCGCCGGGAAGGCGCGCACGATCGGCAACTACTCCATCTTGGTGCTCGCGCTGCTGGCGGTCTTCGTGGCCGGGCTGATGGTCGGCCGGACCCCGGAGTTCCTGGGCAAGAAGATCCGCGCCACGCAGATGAAACTCGTCGTGGCGTACGTGCTGGCGATCCCGACGACGGTCCTCATCCTGGGCAGCACGTCCCTGGTGATCGCGGCCGGGACCCGCTCCATCCTCAACCCCGGCTTGCACGGCCTGACCGAGGTCACCTACGCCTACGCCTCGGTGGCGGCCAACAACGGGTCCGCCTTTGCCGGGCTGGCGGCCAACACGCCGTGGTACGACACGACCCTCGGGCTGACCATGCTCATCGGGCGGTTCGCGCCGATCGTGCTCGCCCTCGCGATCGCCGGCTCGCTGGCCGGCGCCCGAGTCCACGCGCGCACCAGGGCCACCCTCGACACCGCCGGGCCGACGTTCGTCGCGTTCCTACTCGGCGTGATCGTGATCGTCGGCGGCCTCATCTACTTCCCCATGCTCATCCTCGGCCCGATCGGAGAGCGCATCATCGGCTGAGCCGGGCTGGCGCGGACGGCTGGAGTGGAAGGCCTTCCCGGCCGCGCCCTAGGCTCGTGGGCATGACACAACGCAAGAGCTTCGGCAGTGACAACCACGCAGGCGTTCATCCGGCGGTGCTCAGCGCGATCGTCGACGCGAACTCCGGCGATGCGCTCCCTTACGGCGCCGACACGCGGACCGAGCAGGCGACCGCGGCCCTGCGCGAGATCTTCGGCGCCGAGGACGCCTTCCTGGTGCTGAACGGCAGCGGCGCCAACGTCCTCGGCCTGAGCCTGCTGCTGCGCCGGCACGAGGCCGTCATCTGCGCCGAGTCCGCGCACATCAACACCGACGAGTGCGGCTCCAGCGAACGGCTCATCGGCACCAAGCTCCTCCTGGTGCCGACGCCGGACGGGAAGATCAGCCCGGAGCTCATCGCGGAGAAGCTGTCCGGGCGGGGCGACGATCACCGGTCCCAGCCCGGCGTGGTCGCCATCACCCAGTCGACCGAGCTCGGCACCTGCTACACCCTCGCCGAACTGCGCAAGATCGCCGACTTCTGTCATGCCAGCGACCTTCGCCTCTACCTGGACGGTGCCCGCCTGGCCAACGCGGCCGCCGCACTGGACTGCTCGCTGGCGGAACTGGCCGAATGCGCGGATGTGCTCAGCTTCGGCGCCACCAAGAACGGCGCCATGGGCGCGGAAGCCCTGATCGTCATGCGCCCCGGCCTAGGGGCCGCCGCCCCCTACCTCCGCAAGCAGCAGACTCAGCTCACCTCCAAGATGCGTTTCGTGGCCGCGCAGTTCAGCGCGCTCCTGCACGACGATCTCTGGCGCGCCAACGCGAATCACGCCAATACCATGGCCTGCCGCCTCGCCGAAGGAGCGGCGGCCGTCGACGGCGTGGACATCGTCCATCCCGTCCAGGCCAACGGTGTCTTCGCCAGGCTCCGCCCACGGCACATCACCGCCCTGCAGCGCGACTGGACCTTCCACCTCTGGGACGAGCGCCAGTCAGTTGTCCGCTGGATGACCGCTTTCGACACTACCGAAGCCGACGTAGACGTGTTCCTGGCCAGCATCCGCGAGACGGCAACCGCTTAGTCCGGCCTCAGCCCTGCTAATTACAAGGCTGATGTTTCCCGTGAAACATTCAGGGCTGTCGTGCTGGCGGGCTGAGTGACAGGCGCACGCACGTGGTGGATACGTGCCTTGGCGAGGCTTCTAGCGGGCCGCGGTGGTGTACCGAAGGGCGTTCGGCTGCATGATCTGCTGCAGCCGACTGCGCGGCGGGACACCAACCGTCGGCCTAGATACAGAAGGAAAGCTACCCCTGGGATTCTGGCTCGGGGGTGAGGTCGGGGCTCATGGCTTTGACTATGCGCTCTAGGTCTTCGAGAGTGGCGAACTCGACGATAATCTTGCCTTTGTTTCGGCCGCGTTCGACCTTGACTCGGGTTTCGAAGAGATCGGATAGGCGATCCGCGAGCCGCAGGAGGCCGGGAGCGACCGGTTGCCTGCTTGCCAGGGCGCGCTTTCTTGGGGCTTCGTCGGCGCCTAGGGAGACGATTTCTTCGACGTTGCGGACCGATAGGCCCTCGGCGATGATCCGAGTGGCTAGGCGTTCTTGGGCGGCGGGGTCGTCCAGGCCGAGGAGGGCGCGGGCGTGGCCGGCGCTGAGCACGCCCGCGGCGACGCGCTTCTGGACGGCCGGGGGCAGGTTGAGCAAGCGCAGGGTGTTGCTGATGTGCGGGCGGGAGCGGCCTATCTTCTGCGCGAGCTGCTCGTGGGTGGCACCGAAGTCGTCAAGCAACTGCTGGTAGGCCGCCGCTTCCTCGAGGGGGTCAAGCTGCTGGCGGTGCAGGTTCTCCATCAGGGCGTCCCGCAGCAGGTCGTTGTCCTGCGTCTGCTTGACGATGGCGCCGATCTCGGTCAGCCCGGCCCGCTGGGCGGCACGCCACCTGCGTTCGCCCATGATGAGCTCGTACCGGCCGGGCCCGGCCGCGCGAACCACCACCGGCTGCAGGAGGCCGACCTGCCGGATGGACTCGGCGAGCTCGTCGAGGGCCTCTTCGTCGAACGCCCGCCTCGGCTGGCGGGGGTTCGGCGCGATCGCCGAGGTCGCGACCTCCTTGTAGTGAGCTCCGAAGACCTCCACGGGCTCACCCGGGGCCGCCGGATGGGCCTCACCGGCCGCCGCCGCCAGCGCCGGGTCCTGACCCCGGGCGGCATCGCTGTCGGCCAGCAGCGGGGACTCCGGGATGAGCGCGCCGAGTCCCCGGCCTAGTCCACGCCTTTGCTGAGCCACTGCCCCTCCCGATTACGGCGCTACCGAGCGCCCGCCGACTGCATGGCCAGTTCGCGCGCCGCTTCCGTATAGGCGATAGCGCCGCTCGACGCGGGATCATAGGTGATCACCGACTGGCCCCGGCTCGGTGCCTCCGACACCCGGACGCTTCTCGGGATGATGGTGCTCAGCACCGAGGTGCCGAAGTGCGCCCGCACGTCGTCGGCCACGTCCGAGGCGAGGCGGGTGCGGCCGTCGTACATGGTCAGCAGCACGGTGGAGACGTGCAGTCCCGGATTGAAGTTGACCCGGACCAGCTCGGCGGTGTTCAGCAGCTGCTGGACGCCCTCGAGCGCGTAGTACTCGCACTGGATGGGGAGCAGGACCTCCTCCGCAGCCACCAGTGCGTTCAGCGTCAGCAGCCCGAGCGACGGCGGGCAGTCGATGAGCACGTAATCCAGGTTCGACGCGTCAAAACCTCGCAGCGCCCGCACCAGGCGCAGCTCCCTCGCCACCACCGGGACCAGTTCGATCTCCGCCCCGGCGAGGTCGATGGTGGCGGGCGCGCAGAACAGGCCGGGCATGTCCCCGGCCGGCCGGATGACCTCGGCCAGCGGACGGTCGTCGATCAGCACGTCGTAGACAGAGGGAACGCCCGAGTGGTGCGGTACATCCAGCGCAGTCGACGCGTTCCCCTGCGGGTCCAGGTCCACCACCAAGACGCGCGAGCCGTGCTGCGCCAGGCTAGCGGCCAGATTTACCGCCGTGGTGGTCTTGCCGACTCCGCCCTTCTGGTTCGCGATCGTCATAATCCGGCAGCGCGGCGGCCGCGGCCACGGCTGGCGGTCGCTCTTGCCTCGCACGCTGATCGCGGCCTCTGCGGCCCGTGCTATCGGGGTGTCCGCCGGCTCCGATCGAATCTCCGGTATGACCACCGGCCTGGCTCCGCGGGTCAGCGCCGAGTCGGGGCTGTGGGCCTCGTCCCCGTGGGCCACACGAGCCCCGGGAATCTCGATGCCGTCGGCTGCCGACCTGCCCTCGTCCACCTGAACGCCTCTCGATCCTCGGCCGACACTCTGTCTTGAACTCATGTGCTCCGGACTTCGCGGCTCTGCCTCCCACGACCAGCCTGAACTTTCCGGCAGGCTGGGACTCACGGGCCAGCCTAGCCCCGCGATCCCGGCCCGTGAGCCTGTCGCCGGGTCAGACATCGCGGTACCGTGCGCGCTATCCGCTAGCGATCCTTCCGGCCAGCCCAGACCCGCCGCGCTCAGACTCGCTGTGCCCTGCCGGTAATAGCTGAGCCCCACCTATGCCCTGCCTTGTCTAGCGAAGAACCGCACGACGGTAGTCGCAGGAATGACCTTACCTTGCCCTGCCGACACAACCTCGGCGCCGCGGGCACCAATTCGCCGGAGCACCGGGCGGGCCTTTTTCAATTCCTCAGCAGCCGTTCGCCCTTTGATCGCGAGCACCATGCCACCTGGCCGCACCAGGCGGACGGCCAGTTCCGACAGCCGATCCAGGGGCGCCACCGCCCGGGCCGTGGCCACGTCCGCCCGCAAGACCACGTCCTCGGCCCGGCCGCGCAACACGGTCACGTTGGTCAGCCCAAGCTCGGCCACGCACTCGGACAGGAAACGGCAGCGTCGCTCCATCGGCTCGAGCAGGGTGACGTCGAGTTCCGGCCGTACCATGGCCAGGACGATGCCGGGGAGTCCGGCGCCTGACCCTATATCCACCAGCGTCTTGCACCGGTCGCGGATAAGCTCGGCCACCACGGCGCAGTTCAGCAGGTGCCGGTCCCAGAGCCGCGGTACCTCATGCGGCCCGATCAGGCCTTGCTCGACCCCTCGGGTAGCGAGGATCCGGGCGAACGTCTCGGCACTGCCTAGCACGGGCCCGAACACGGCCGCGGCGCCCGGCGGCGGCAGGACGTCAGTGTCCGATGCAGTCACTGCCCGGGGTAAACCACCACTCGCCGGTTGGGCTCCTCACCCTCCGACTCACTGCGCTGGCCCGCCGCGGCCACCGCGTCGTGGACGATCTTCCGCTCGAACGGCGACATGGCGGCCAGGCTCTTCGGCTCCCCGGTGCGCGCGACCTCCTCGGCCACGCTCCGCCCGTAGTCGGCGAGCTCGGCGCGGCGCCGAGCCCGGTAACCCCCGATGTCGAGCATGAGCCGAGCCCGGTTGCCGGTCTGCCGGTGCACGGCGAGCCTGGTCAGCTCCTGTAGCGCCTCCAGGACCGCGCCGTCGCCGCCGACCAGTTCGTCCAGCGTGGCGCCCACCACCGACACGATCGCCCGGTCGCCCTCGACATCCATGTCGATGTCGCCGTCCAGGTCGGCGATGTCCAACAAGCCTTCCACGTAGTCTGCGGCGATATCGCCCTCGAGCTCGAGATCGCTCAGCTGCTGGGCAGCATCCGCGGGTCCCCCAGCGTCTTCGGCATCCTCAGTGACTTCGAGGGCCTCCTCCGCGTCGGTGACCTCCACGTCCTGCTGGCTCACGACCGGACCTCCCACTGTGCTCCATGCCTCTCAAAGTTCGGGTTATGCAGATTCCCCGCGACGGCTCTCGCCGTTAACCTGAAGCGGCCGCTCACACGGGCTAACCGGCCCGTGCTCGCTAGCCGCTTTCCGAATAACCCTCACGGCGTGGCCGTCAACGCTTGCCCGACCGCTTGCTTTTCGCCTGCCGCACAGGTTGCTGCCGCACCACCTTAGTAGCCGGCACATCGTCCTGGGGTTCAGGTTCGGCTTTCGCCCGCCCCAGTCGAAGGAGCCCGCGCTTTTCCGTGCCGTTCTGCCCGGTGGCCGGGCCGGACGCCGGGGTGGCCGGACGGGAAGCGGTCCCGGTCCTGGCGCCGCCAGATCCGTTACTGGTCCGACCGGAACCAGCCTCCGTGCCGCCCTTGACCCGGGACTGGCCCGAACGCCGTCCGCCCGCTGGCCGTGCCGGTCTGCGCGCCGCCCGCCGATCCGGTCCGCGCGGTACCAGTCCGCGCGGTGCCGCCGGCCGCCTTGGCGGCACCGGCCGCCTTGGCCGCACCGGCCGGCTTAGCGGCACCAGATCCCGGAGAACCCGGACGGGGTGATCCCGGGCGCAGCGAGCTCTGCGTGGCCCGCACCGGGCCGCCCGTGGTCGCACCGCCCATCGGGGCCGAGGCGTTGATCGGCTCCCAGTTCCTGAACATGAACCACTGCTGGCCAAGCGTCCACAGGTTGGTCGTCACCCAGTAGAGCACCAGGCCGTACGCCCAGTACAACCCGGTCAGCGAGAAGAACGGGATGATGTACTGCATGTACTTCTGCGACTGGGCCATCGGGTTGTCCGGGTCCACGCTGCCCGTCTGCATGAGCCCGCGCTTGGCGCTCTGCCGGACGGTCATGAACGTCGTCGATGCGCTGACCGCCACGGTCAGCGCGATCACGATGGCCACGTGCAGCGGTATCGACTGGCGCGAGAACAGCAGCTTGTCGCCCAGGTGGACGCCGAAAATGGTCGCCTTCTGCGCGCTCACCACCACCGGCACCGTCAGCCCGTACTTCGGCGTGGTGCCCCGCGTCCATGCGGTAATGGCATGCAGCACGTTGAACAGCGCGAAGAACACGATCATTTGCGGGATCATCGGCAGGCAGCCTGCCAGCGGGTTGACCCCGTTTTCCTTGTAGAACTTCATCGTCTCTTCGTTGAGACGCTGCTTGTCGCCCTTGTACTTCTTCTTGAGTTCCTGCAGCTGGGGGGCGTGCTGGGCCATCTTCCGCTGGGCGTGCACCTGCTTAATGAACAGCGGAACCAGCAGCAGCCTGATGAACATGACCAGGATCACGATGGACAGGCCCCAGGCCAGCCCGCTGGCTGGGCCGAAGAGCGCGCCAAGCACGGCGTGTATCCGCATGATGACCCACGCCACCACGTTGTTCAGTGGATCGAGCGCTTGCACCAGCTAGCTCCTCGCGACCTTGGCGGTTTTCCTGGCCGGTACCGGATCGTAACCGCCGGGATTAAACGGATGGCATCGGGCGATGCGGGCCACCGCGAGCCAGAACCCCCGGGCCGCGCCGTGCTCGGCTAGTGCGGTCAGCGCATACTCACTGCACGACGGCGCGAACCGGCAGCGCGGCCCGAGCAGCGGGCTGATGAACCGCCGGTAACCGGCGATGGGAAACATCAGCAGCCGCGCCGGCACCGTACCTTTATCGGGCGCGGTGCGGGCCGGACCGTTAGCAGTACCTCTATCTGGCATTACCGACGCGCGCCCCAACCTGCCGCCGCAGCAACCTGCTGATCACCGAATCCAGATCTGCGGCCAGATCTGCCTGGCTTGCGTGCGCGGCTGCGGCATTTGCGCGCACCACAAGAAGGCTACCGCCAGGCAGCGACTGAAGATACCCGCGCATGAGCTCGCGCAGCCGTCGCTTGACACGGTTCCTGGTCACCGCCGACCCAACCGCCCGGCTTGCCACGAATCCTACCCTGGCCGGTTCCCGCCGGTGAAGAGCGTCTTGGCGGACTAGCAGATGCCCGACCAGGCGGGACGTGCCCGCACGGGTCCCGGTGCGTACAGTGAGCGCGAACTCCGCACCGTCACGCATCCGGAACTGGGACGGCAGGATCAGGCACTCAGCCGGTCGCGGCCCTTGCGCCTGCGGGCGGCCAGGACAGCGCGTCCGGCCCGGGTGCGCATGCGCAGCCGGAAACCATGCGTCCTCGCGCGGCGCCGATTGTTCGGCTGGAACGTGCGCTTACTCACTGAGGCTCCAGGTAAGGGATCTTGACTGAACGCACGCTTCACAACGGCGTGCCGGTCTCGGATTCACCCCAGGCTACCATCCGGAACACCGCCGTTTGCCAGGCGTGCCCCGCTGCCGCGACTTAGGCTGTGGAAAGCTATTCTCCCCAAGATGCTGCCGTCACGCTACGCAGCGGGGATGCCACGTGCACAACATGTGGATAGTTTTGTGGATCGTGAGCGCGCGGCTCGCGACGTGGGGATGCGAGGGGAGCGCACAAGTGGCAAATTCAGACCTGGCAGAGGTATGGGCACGATCCCTCGACGGGCTGGCTGACTTGCAGATCCAGCCGCATCAGCGGGCCTGGCTGAAGCTCACCCGGCCGCTCGGGCTGGTGGAGAACACCGCCCTCATCGCGACGCCGAACGAGTTCGTCAAGGAACAGCTGGAGACCAGGCTGCGCCCGCTGATCACCCAGGCGCTGTCCCAGCAGCTCGGCCGCGACATCCAGCTCGCCGTCACGGTCGACCCGGCGCCCCAGGCCGCGATGCCCGCCCCGGACCTGACGGCCGAGCCGCCGGCGCCGCGGCTGCCGGGACTGGGGGGCCCGCAGATCCCCGAGTCAGACCTCGAGTCACGGCTCGGTCCCCCGGCGTCCGCGCCGCATGCTCACCCGGCTGGTGACAGCGGTACGGGTGAACCCGCCCACGCCGATCCGCCCCGTCCCGGCGGGCCCAGCGCGATGCCCCAGCCGCCGCGGCCCGGCGGCACGCGGCTCAACTCCAAGTACACCTTCGAGACGTTCGTCATCGGCTCAAGCAACCGGTTCGCGCACGCGGCCGCGGTCGCGGTCGCCGAGGCCCCGGCCAAGGCGTACAACCCGCTGTTCGTCTACGGTGACTCGGGCCTGGGCAAGACCCACCTGCTGCACGCGATCGGGCACTACGCGCAGACCCTCTACTCCGGCCTGAAGGTCAGATACGTCAGCTCGGAGGAGTTCACCAACGACTTCATCAACATGATCAGGGACGGCAAGCAGGACGGCTTCCGGCGCCGGTACCGCGATGTGGACGTGCTCCTCGTCGACGACATCCAGTTCCTGGAGAATAAAGAAGGCACGCAGGAGGAGTTCTTCCACACCTTCAACACCTTGCACAACGCCAGCAAGCAGATCGTCATCTCCAGCGACCGGGCCCCGAAACGGCTGGTCACTCTGGAGGACAGGCTCCGCAGCCGGTTCGAGTGGGGCCTGCTGACCGATGTCCAGCCGCCCGAGCTCGAGACCCGCATCGCCATCCTGCGCCGCAAGGCGATCCAGGACACCCTGAACGTGCCGCCGGAGGTGCTCGAGTACATCGCCAGCCGGATCTCCACCAACATCAGGGAACTCGAGGGCGCGCTGATCCGGGTGACGGCGTTCGCCAGCCTGAACCGCCAGTCGGTCGACCTGCAGTTGGCCGAGATCGTCCTCAAGGATCTCATCCCCGAGGCCCAGGGCCCGCAGATCACGGCCGCGACGATCATGGGCCAGACGGCGTCCTACTTCGGGCTGTCCATCGAGGACCTGTGCGGGACCTCCCGGTCACGAGTGCTCGTCACGGCCCGGCACATCGCCATGTACCTATGCCGCGAGCTCACCGACCT
This sequence comes from uncultured Actinomycetota bacterium, assembly GCA_963842265.1. Taxonomy (GTDB): domain Bacteria; phylum Actinomycetota; class Actinomycetes; order Streptosporangiales; family Streptosporangiaceae; genus Palsa-504. The sequence continues at coordinate 249,427 of CAWJGE010000014.1, read as the reverse complement.
GTCACTGCCGAAGATCGGGCAGCAGTTCGGCGGCCGCGACCACACCACGGTCATCAACGCCGACAGGAAGATCCGCTCCCTGATGGCCGAACGCCGGTCGATCTATACGCAGGTCACCGAGCTAACCAACCGCATCAAGCAGCAGGCCCGAACGGGCTGACCCGGCCGACTCATCGCTATGCGCACAGTTTGTGGACAACATTGTGGAAGACATTCGGATAACCGGGGGACAACCAGTGGCAAGTTCGGGCGTCACCAGCCGCCGACCACAGCACGGGTCGCGCCGTCCCCCGGCCAGGCACATCCCCTGTGGCCAAAAAAAGGCCACTGAACTGCGGGAACCTCGATTCTCCCCAGAATCCACCGCACCTATGACTATGACGATTCTCTAAATAAGAAAAGAACAACACCAAGTAGGCCCTGTGTGCGAGGCCCCCGGCAGGCCACCTTTCCTTTACCCGCTGACGCGCACACCGACACTCTGTTTTGCCCCACGAACCAAACCCAGGAGGCAGTCCCATGAAGCTCCAGGTTGAGCGTGATCATCTGGCTGATGCCGTGGCCTGGACCGCGCGGGCCCTGCCGGCTCGCCCGACCGCCCCGGTACTGGCCGGGATGCGCCTGCACGCGGGGAACGAACTCACGCTCTCGACGTTCGACTACGAGGTCTCCGCGCAGGCCATCGTGCCGGTGATCACCGACGAAGAGGGCACCGTGCTCGTCTCGGGCCGACTGCTGGCCGAGATCGTGCGGTCGCTGCCCGCCAAGCCGGTCGACCTGGTCACCGACGGGACCCGCGCGACGCTCAAGTGCGGCAGCGCCACCTTCACCCTGGTCCTGTTGCCCGAGGAGGAATACCCGACGCTGCCCGAGATGCCGCCGCTGGCCGGTTCTGTGGGCAGTGACGCACTGGCTTCGGCCATCGGCCAGGTGGCGATCGCGGCTGGCCGCGACGACACGCTGCCCGCGCTGACCGGCATCAGGATCGAGATCACCGGCGACACGCTCACCCTGGTCGCCACCGACAGGTACCGGCTGGCGGTCCGCGAGCTGCGCTGGAACCCGGCGCGGCCGGACCTGTCCACGGCCTTGCTCGTCCCGGCTCGCGTGCTCGGCGAAACGGCCCGCGCGCTCACCTCCGGCGCGGAAGTGTCGATATCGCTGGGCGGCGACAGCCTGATCGGCTTCGCCGGAGCCGGGCGGCAGACCACCACCAGGCTGCTGTCCGGCGAGTATCCCAAGTACTCCGCGCTGCTGCCGAGCGAGTTCAGCGCCGTCGCCGAACTCGCGGCAGGCTCGTTCGCCGAGGCGGTCAAGCGGGTGGCGCTGGTCGCCGAGCGCAACACCCCGGTGCGGCTGGCCTTCAGCTCGGGGCAGCTGGTGCTCGAGGCCGGCGCCTCGGAGGAGGCGCAGGCGGTGGAGGTCCTCGAGGCGGCGTTCGACGGTGAGGACCTGCAGATCGCCTTCAACCCGCAGTACCTGCTCGACGGCATCGGGGCGATCGACTCCGACACGGCCAGGATCTCGTTCACCTCGCCCACCAAGCCCGCGGTCATCACGGGCAAGAGCGAGGGCGAGCCCGACTACCGCTATGTGCTCATGCCGATCCGCTCGGCTGCATGACCCAGGGGGGACGACCCCCCTGGAACCCCCCGGTGCGCTTCGCGCCCCGCTGCGGTACTCGCCGTAGTATCGCGCGGCCGGAGGGGCCTGTCGGCCCCTCGCGGGCCGCGTGATCGGCATTCGCCGACGGCGCACCGTAGGCTCGGAGTTGTGCACCTCACCCGACTCGCGTTGACCGATTTCAGGTCTTATGCGGAGCTCAGCCTGGAGCTTGGGGCGGGCGTGACCACGTTCAGCGGGCCGAACGGGGAAGGCAAGACCAACCTGGTCGAGGCGATCGGCTACCTGGCCACCCTGGGCAGCCACCGGGTCGCCACCGACGCACCGCTGGTCAGGCGCGGCGCTGACCGTGCCGTGCTGCGGGCGGCGGTGAGCGGGGCCCAGGGCAGCACGCTGGTGGAAATCGAGCTCAACCCTGGCCGGGCCAACCGGGTCAGGCTGAACCGGGCGCCGATGCCGCGGCCGCGGGACATCCTGGGCGCGCTGCACATGGTGCTGTTCGCGCCCGAGGACCTGGCCCTGGTCAAGGGCGATCCCGGCGAGCGGCGGCGGTTCCTCGACGAGCTGCTGGTCGCCACCGCGCCGCGGTACGCGGGCGTGCGGGCGGACTACGAACGGGTGCTGCGGCAGCGTACTGCCCTGCTCAAGTCGGCCGGGTCGAAGGGGCACCTGCGGGGCGCCGCCCGCGAGTCGATGACCGCGACGCTCGACGCGTGGGACGCGCAGCTGGCCCAGGCGGGCGCGCCGCTGCTGGCCGGGCGGATGCGCCTGGTGGCCGCGCTGCGCCCGCACGTGACCGCCGCGTACGAGGCGGTTTCTGGCGGCCCGGTCTCCGGTCAGCCGGGCGAATCGTCCGGAATGTCCTATCGGGCTTCGGTGTTGAATACTGATGGGATTGACGGCACCGCAATGGCCGGTCCCGGCCAGGATGCGGACGTGCCCTGGCTCGAGACGGCGATGCTCAAGGCGCTGGCCGCGGCCCGGGCCAGCGAGCTAGACCGCGGCGTGTGCCTGGTCGGCCCGCACCGGGATGAGCTCGAGCTGTCCATCGGCGGGCTGCCGGCCCGCGGTTACGCCAGCCACGGTGAGTCCTGGTCGCTCGCGCTCGCGCTGCGCCTGGCCAGTTTCGCGCTGCTCAAGCAGGGGCGCGAGGATCCGGTCCTGATCCTCGACGACGTGTTCGCCGAGCTTGACACGGGCCGCAGGGACCGGCTCGCCGCGCTGGTTGCCGGCGGTGAGCAGGTCCTGATCACCGCCGCGGTGCCCGCCGACATCCCCGAGATGCTCGCGGGCGCCCGGTTCACCGTCCGGGCGGGCGTGGTCACCGATGCCGCCTAGGGGCCGGGCCGTCCCGGACCGGGTGCGGCTGGCGGTCGAGGCGCTCGCCGTGGCGAAGGCGGACGCGCGGGCCAGGGGCGATCTGCCGGCCGGCCTGGCGCGCCAGCCGGGGTCGGGTAAGACCGATGATGCCGAACGGTCCGGCGTGCCTGCGGTCGGCCAGGATGACCCGCCCGGGCCGGGAACGCGCCCCGGGGGACAAGCGGGACGGAGGCGTCCGGGCCCAGTTCGCGGGCGCCCTCGCCGGGAGGACCCGCAGCCGCTGGTCAGCGCGATCGGCGGCCTGCTCGACACCCGGGGCTGGCAGCAGCGGGCGGCGATGGGCTCGGTGTTCGGCCGCTGGGCGGAGATCGTCGGCCACGACCTGGCCGCGCACACCCGCCCCGACAGCTTCGCCGACGGCGAGCTCGCGGTGACGGCCGACTCGACCGCGTGGGCGACTCAGGTCCGCCTACTCGCCTCGGTGCTCGTCCGGCGGCTCAACGCCGAACTCGGCGACGGAATCGTCCGGCGGGTCAAGGTCCGCGGCCCGGCACCGCCGCGGCAGCGCGGCGGATGGCGGGTACCCGGCAGCAAGGGCCCAGGTGACACGTACGGCTAGAAGGAAAGTATGGCGAGTAGCGAGGGGTGAAGCCCGAGATCGCGCGGTCCGTGAGGGGACCTGGGTGGGCTCGGGGGAGCAAGCAGAGCCCCTCCGGCCGCGTGATACTACGGCGGGAACCGCAGCGGGAATCGGGGGGTTCCGGGGGGTCGTCCCCCGGGCCAGCACCGTCCCCCGGGCCAGCACCGCGACACGTGCGACAAGACGGCCCTGGCAATGGGTACTCGCAGGTAAAATGGATTAGCGCATGCATGGCACACCGCGGGGAGCCTGGCTGCGCGCTTCTTATGCAGGATGGAGTTCGGTTTGTCCTACGATGCACGCTCGATCACGGTACTCGAGGGCCTTGAGGCCGTCCGCAAGCGCCCGGGCATGTACATCGGCTCGACCGGCGAGCGCGGATTGCATCACCTGGTCTACGAGGTCGTGGACAACTCCGTGGACGAGGCCCTGGCCGGGTACGCCGACAACATTGAGGTGACGCTGCTCGCCGACGGCGGGGTGCGGGTGCGTGACAACGGCCGCGGCATCCCGGTCGACGAGCACCCGGTTGAGCACCGCCCGGCGGTCGAGGTCGTCATGACCACGCTGCACGCGGGCGGCAAGTTCGACGGCAAGTCCTACGCGGTTTCCGGCGGCCTGCACGGCGTCGGCGTGTCGGTGGTGAACGCCCTGTCGATGCTGCTCGAGGTCGAGGTCCGCCGCGACGGGTACACCTGGACCCAGGCCTACGAGCGCGGCGACCCGATGGGCCCGCTCGAGCGCGGGGCCGAAACCCGGGACCGGGGCACCACGATCACCTTCTGGCCGGACAATGCGATCTTCGAGACCACCGAGTGGAACTTCGAGACGCTGTCCAGGCGGATGCAGGAGATGGCCTTCCTGAATAAGAACCTGGCCATCTCGATCACGGACCAGCGTCAGGGCGAGCCGCGGGAAGCGCGTTACCAGTACGCCGGGGGAATCGCCGACTTCGTTCGGCACATCAATAACTCGAAGGAGCCGGTGCACGGCTCCGTCATCGACTTCTCCGAAGATGCCGAGGGGATCTCGGTCGAGATCGCGATGCAGTGGAGCGCGGCGTACACCGACTCGGTGTACACCTTCGCCAACACGATCAACACGGCCGAGGGTGGCACCCACGAGGAGGGTTTCCGGGCCGCGCTCACCAGCATCGTCAACCGGTACGCACGCGACCAGAAGCTGCTGCGCGAGAAGGACGAGAACCTCAGCGGCGAGGACGTGCGCGAGGGCCTGACTGCGATCGTCTCGATCAAGCTTGCCGAGCCGCAGTTCGAGGGCCAGACCAAGACCAAGCTCGGCAACACCGAGGCCAAGTCGTTCGTGCAGAAGGCCACCAACGACCACCTGCGGGACTGGCTCGACCGCAACCCGGGCGAAGCCAAGGAGATCATCAACAAGGCCAGCCAGGCGGCCAGGGCCCGGATCGCCGCGCGCCAGGCGCGTGACCTCACCCGGCGCAAGTCCTTGCTCGACTCCACCGCGCTGCCGGGCAAGCTGGCGGACTGCCAGTCCACCGACCCGGCGGCCTCTGAGATCTACGTGGTCGAGGGCGATTCGGCCGGCGGCTCGGCCAAGGGCGGCCGCGACCCGAAGTTCCAGGCCATCCTGCCCATCCGGGGCAAGATCATCAACGTGGAGAAGTCGCGGATCGACCGGGTGCTGAAGAACAACGAGGTCCAGTCGATGATCACGGCGCTCGGCGCCGGCATCTACGACGAGTTCGACATCAGCAAGCTCCGCTACCACAAGATCATCCTGATGGCGGACGCCGACGTGGACGGGCAGCACATCCGGACACTGCTGCTCACGCTGCTGTTCCGGTTCATGAAGCCGCTGGTCGAGGCCGGGCACGTGTATCTGGCCCAGCCCCCGCTGTACAAGATCAAGTGGGAGGGGCGCGGCGTCAAGCCGGGCTACGCCTACAGCGACCCCGAGCGGGACCGGCTGATCGAGGCGGGCATTGCCGAGGGCCGCAAGGACCCGCGGCCGCGGGATGGCGTGCAGCGGTTCAAGGGCCTCGGCGAGATGAACGCGAACGAGCTGTGGGAGACCACGATGGACCCGGCGCAGCGGGTGCTGCTGCAGGTGACGCTCGATGACGCGGCCCAGGCCGACGAGCTGTTCAGCGTGCTGATGGGCGAGGACGTCGAGGCACGTCGCTCCTTCATCACCCGCAACGCGAAGGACGTCAGGTTCCTGGATATCTGACCGGCAGGGCGCCAGGTCGTCAGCTGGTTCCGTAGCTAAATGTTGAGGATTGCGAGAAAGTGACCGAAGTTACTGATGCCCCGGGCGGCGGCCACGACCGTACCGAGCCGGTCGACATCCAGTACGAGATGCAGCGCAGCTACATCGACTACGCGATGTCGGTCATCATCGGCCGCGCGCTGCCGGACGTCCGGGACGGCCTCAAGCCGGTGCACACGCGCATCTTGTACGCGATGTACGACGGCGGGTTCCGTCCCGACCGCGGCTTCTTCAAGTGCTCGCGGGTCGTCGGCGACGTCATGGGCAACTACCACCCGCACGGCGACAGCGCGATCTACGACGCGCTGGTGCGGATGGCCCAGCCCTGGTCGATGCGGATGCCGCTCATCGACAGCCAGGGCAACTTCGGCTCGCCAGGCAACGACCCGCCCGCCGCCATGCGGTACACCGAATGCCGCCTGGCCCCGCTGGCGATGGAGATGCTGCGGGACATCAACGAGGACACGGTTGACTTCCGCGAGAACTACGACGGCCGCTCGTCCGAGCCCGTGGTGCTGCCGAGCCGGTTCCCCAACCTGCTGATCAACGGATCAGAGGGGATCGCGGTCGGCATGGCCACCAAGATCCCGCCGCACAACCTGCGCGAGGTAGCGGCCGGGGTCGCCTGGTACCTGGACAACTTCGACGCGTCGGACGAAGAACTCCTCGACGCGCTGACGGAGCGGATCAAGGGCCCCGACTTCCCCACCCGCGGCCTGATCGTGGGCCGGCGCGGCATCAGGGACGCCTACCGTACCGGGCGCGGCTCGATCATCATGCGGGCGGTCGTCGAGGTCGAGGAAGACTCCCGCGGCCGCGCCTGCCTGGTCGTCAGGGAGCTTCCGTTCCAGGTCAACCCGGACAACCTGGCTCAGAAGATCGCCGAGCTGGTCAAGGACGGCCGGATCAGCGGGATCGCCAACATCCAGGACGAGAGCAGCGGCCGTACCGGGCAGCGGCTGGTCATCGTGCTGAAGCGGGACGCCATCGCCAAGGTGGTGCTCAACAACCTGTACAAGCACACCCAGCTGCAGGAGACGTTCGGCGCCAACATGCTGGCGCTGGTCGACGGCGTGCCGCGCACCCTGCGCCTGGACCAGATGATCAGGTACTGGGTCACGCACCAGATCGAGGTCATCGTCCGCCGCACCAGGTACCGGCTGCGTAAGGCCGCCGAGCGGCTGCACATCGTCGCCGCCCTGCTCAAGGCCATCGACCGGATCGACGAGGTCATCGCGCTGATCAGGGCCAGCGCGTCAGCGGCCGAGGCCCAGCAGGGCCTGATGGGCCTGCTCGAGATCGACGAGATCCAGGCCCGCGCGATCCTGGACATGCAGCTGCGTAAGCTGGCCGCCCTAGAGCGGCAGGAACTCGTCAACGAGCGCGACGACCTGGAAACGAAGATCGCCGACTACCAGGACATCCTGGCCTCGCCCGAGCGGCAGCGGCAGATTGTCGGCTCCGAGCTGGCCGAGATCGTGACCCGGTACGGCAACGACCGGCTCACCGAGATCATCGCCTACGACGGCGAGGTAGCCGACGAGGACCTGATCGCCGAAGAAGACGTCGCGGTCACCATCACCTACGGCGGGTACGCCAAGCGCACCAAGACCGACCTGTACCGCGCGCAGCGGCGCGGCGGCAAGGGCGTCCGCGGTGCGCAGCTGCGCACCGACGACATCGTGGACCACTTCTTCATCACCACGACCCACCACTGGATCTTGTTCTTCACCAATAAGGGCCGGGTCTACCGGGCCAAGGCCTACGAGCTGCCCGACGCCGGCCGCGACGCCCGCGGCCAGCACGTGGCCAACCTGCTCGCCTTCCAGCCCGACGAACGGATAGCCGAGGTGCTCGCGCTGCGCGACTACCAGGTGGCTCCCTACCTGGTGCTGGCCACCCGCAGCGGCCTGGTGAAGAAGTCCAAGCTGACCGACTTCGACTCGCCGCGATCCGGCGGCATCATCGCGATCAACCTCCGCGAAGACGACGAGGTCATCGCGGCCCGGCTGGTTTCGCCCGACGAAGACCTGCTGCTGGTCAGCAAGGGTGCGCAGGCCATCAGGTTCCACGCCAGCGACGAGTCGCTGCGCCCGATGGGCCGGGCCACCTCGGGTGTCATCGGGATGCGCTTCAACGACGGCGACGAACTGCTCGGCATGTACGTGGTCAAGAACGGCGGCGACGTGCTCGTGGCCACCGGTGGCGGATACGCCAAGCGCACGCCCGCCGACGCCTACCCGGTGCAGGGCCGCGGCGGCCGCGGTGTGGTGACGGCCAAGATCGTGGAGGCCCGCGGTGAGCTCGTCGGCGCGCTGATGGTCCAGCCCGGCGATGAGATCTTCGCCATAACCTCAGCCGGCGGGGTGATCAGGACCAGCGCGGGCGAGGTCAAGCAGTCGGGCCGGCAGACCATGGGGGTCCGGCTGATGAACTTGGCCGCTGGGGACAGCGTGGTGGCACTGGCCCGCAATGCGGAGTCACTGGCCGAAGGCGACGTCGAAACGGCGGACGAGGAGTCTGACCTGGACCTTCCCGAGGACTCTGACCTGGACCTTCCCGAGGACTCTGACCTGGACCTTCCCGAGGACTCTGACCTGGACCTTCCCGAGGACCTGGCGGACGAGGCGGGTAGTGCCGACTCATCGGATCCTGTGGACGGCGACGATCGGGAAGAAGAATAATTTGGGCGATTGTGTAAGGTCGGGTCTGTACGTCTTACTTTTCCGGCGAAGGCAACGGTTTCGGGGGCAGAAGCGTCCCATGGGTATTGGTGAAGTCCGGCAGAATGCCGCCTTCTTCGCAAAGGCGGTCATATGGGCGTCTCGTCCGGAGATAACCTCGTGAGGGTCTGGATCAGAGGGAGGGCGGCTTGGACAGGCGCACAGATAGACCCGACGGCTCAGGCGGAGGCTCGCCTACCGTCGTGACGTCACGGGTTGCTGGTGATGACCTGCTGGGCGACGAGCAGGACACGCAGCAGGACGGCATCATGGCACCGCCCATGCGGTCGCCGCAGAAGTCGGCCGCAGTCAAGCCCGCTCCCGCCAAGGCCACGCCGCCGGACGATACCGCATCCGACGGTACGCCAGCCGCTGGCCGTTCGGCCAACGGCGCGCCGGCGGCCGGGAACCGGATCGACGGGACCAAGGACGCTTCGGCCAACGGCGGCAGGGACGTCAGGTCCAACGGCAGCCCAGCCGCCAAGGACGCCCGCCCGGCGGACGCCACCATCGCCGACGGCGTGCCCGCGCTGCCCGCCGACACCATCGGAGCGGCGCGCAGTACCAAGGCGAAGGAACCTGACCCGGAGCGGGAGACGTCGGCGAGCAAGGCCGGAGCTGATGACTCGCCCGCGTACAGCGTCGGGGCTCCTCCGTTCGCCCCGGCTAAGACCGGCGCCGATCCAGCGGAAACCGCCGCGAGGCCGCCGGGTGACGAGGCATCAGCCACCGCGCCCTCGCGTCCTGTGTCCCCGCGTCCTGCGCCTTCGGACGCGGGGCTGTCGGGTTTCGGGTCTTCTGCTACCGCGTCTTCGGGCCCCGCCCCGGCGGGGCGCCCATCGCCGAGTACCGCGCCGACGCCTGCCGACCTGCCGGCCGTTTCCCCGGCCGCGTTCGCGTGGGAGATGCCCGACCCACCGCCCAACTCACCGTCGTCCCCGGCGCGGACGTTCCTGCGGTCGGGGACGAGCACGAAGGCTTCCGAGGCGCCCAAGGCAGCAGGCGCGCCCGCCGACCCGGGTAAAACCGGTGCGGGTAAAACCGGTGCGGGCAAGACCGCGGCAGGCGAGGGCCCGGTCACCCTGCGGAACGCGGGGCCGACGAAGGCGCCGAAGGGGCGGTCCAAGCGCACCGCGCGCCAGGCGCACCTGACCATCGCCCGGGTGGAGCCCTGGTCGGTGATGAAGTTCAGCTTCGTGGTCTCGCTGGTCGCCTTCGTCATCTTGTTCGTGGCCGTGAGCGTGCTCTATGGCGTCCTTTCCAGCCTCGGGGTTTTCGACTCGCTGCAGCGCGTCGTGACGAGCGTCACGTCAAGTCAGGGTTCGGCGGGCGTGAACGCGAAGGTCTGGTTCTCCGCGTCCAAGGTGCTCGGCTACACGGCCCTGCTCGGCTCGCTCAACATCGTGCTGATCACCGCGATGTCGACGATCGGCTCGGTGGTGTACAACCTGACCTCGCGGCTCGTCGGCGGCGTGGAAGTGACCCTCCGCGAAACCGAGTAACGCGCCGCGCAAAACCAGATACGCACCACCGGTTAAAGCACGGTAGCATCGCGGGGGCGAGCGGAACGCTCCCGCGGTGCGGGGTCGTGGCGACCAGCGCGAGCCTGAGGTCCGAAACCACGGCGCAACCCGTCGCGCCGGTGCGGTAGGATATTGGTCGCTCCAGTTTGCGCAGGTCAGCTGGATGGCATGGGGTTATAGCTCAGTCGGTTAGAGCGCGTCCCTGATAAGGACGAGGCCCGTGGTTCAAGTCCACGTAACCCCACAACACACTCCTTCATCAGCCATAACAGATCCCGCCCGGTGCGTCGGGTCGGCTGGCCGGGCCGGTTAGCCGGGCGGCTTTGCTAAGCTGCCGTACACCTGCGGTTGGCGGAACTCTCGATTCGCCTTCCGCTCCGATGTCATCGATGCTGGAGGGGTTCCCCGCTGTGAAGAAGCTCATCGTGCTCGCCGCGCTCGGGATTGGCGCGTTCGCCGTGTGGCGCAAGGTCCAGTCCGACCGCGCCGAACTCGACCTGTGGACCGAGGCCACCGCAGCCGACGAGGATTGACCCGCGCGGTCGGGGCATGGTCCGACAGCCGATCCGACGCTAGGAGGCACGCAGATGAGCGATGCATCTCCGGTATCGCTGGTCTGCTGGGACGTGGTCGGGGCGGCCGCCGTCGATGACAGCGTCCTCCAGCGGGCGTTCGCGGAGGCCATCGCCACTCAGGGCGTGGTCACCGGCACCGCGGCGTACGTCAGGTCGATGGTCCAGTTCGACCGGACGCGCGGCTGGCCGCCCGCCGACGTCATGCGGATCCTGTTCCCGGAAGATGAAATCCGGGCCCAGGCCGCCAATCTTGCCTTCGAGCGGTCATTCCAGGCTGCCGTGGACCGGTTCGGGGTGCTGCCGCTGCCCGGCGCGAACGACGCGCTGGCCAAGCTCACCGCGGCGGGCATCAAAGTCTGCCTGGTGTCCTCCCTGTCCAAGCCCGCGCTCACCTTGATGGTGGAACAGCTCGACTGGTGGCAGCGCGCGGACCTAGTGCTGTGCGCGGACGACGTGGCCAGGGGCTTCCCCTGGCCCGACCTCATCCTCACCGCGGTCCTGCGGCTGGGCATCGGCGACGTGCGTGAACTGGCGGTGGTCACGGCCACAGAAGGCGGCACGCTGGCCGCCCAGCGGGCCGGCTCGCGGTTCGTCGTCGGCGTGCTCAGCGACGTCGACGACGCGAGCAGGCTCCGCCGCGCCGGGGTGACGCATCTGCTGGCCGACATCGGCGAGCTGCCGGATCTGCTGGCCTCCCGGCCCGGTGGCACCACGGCGAGTGACTGACTTCACCTTTCTCGTGGCAGACTGTGAAGCATGCCGGAACTGCCGGAAGTAGAGTCGCTGGCCGCCTTCTTGCGCGAGCACGCGGCGGGTCACGCCGTCGCGCGGGCCGACGCGGCCTCGTTCTCGGTGCTGAAGACGTTCGACCCGCCGCTATCCGCGCTGAGCGGCCAGGTGATCACCGAGGTGGGCAGGCACGGCAAGTTCCTTGACCTGGCCACCGACCAGGGCCTGCACCTGATCATGCACCTGGCCCGGGCAGGCTGGCTGCGCTGGCGTGAGGAACTCCCCAAGGCGCCGCCGAAGCCGGGCAAGAGCCCGCTCGCCTTCCGGCTCGCGCTCGACGACGGTTCGGGGTTCGACCTCACCGAGCAGGGCACGCGCAAGCGCCTGGCCGTCTACCTGGTCCGCGACCCGGCCGAGGTGCCCGGGGTGGCCACGCTGGGGCCGGACCCGCTGGCCGCGGACTTCACCGTGGACACCCTGGCGGGCCTGCTGGCCGGGCGCCGGACCCAGGTCAAGGGCGTGCTCCGCGACCAGCGGATCATCGCCGGCATCGGCAACGCCTACTCCGATGAGGTGCTGCACGTCGCCAAGATGTCCCCGTTCAAGATCGCGGCTTCGATGACGCCGGCTGAGGTAGCCACCTTGTACGACGCGATCAAGACGACGCTGACCGAAGCCGTCGAGCGGTCGGCGGGCCTGGCCGCCGCGGACCTGAAGGGCGAGAAGAAGAGCGGTCTGCGCGTGCACGGCCGGGTCGGCCAGCCCTGCCCGGTGTGCGGCGACACCGTCCGCGAGGTCTCGTTCGCCGACTCCGCGCTCCAGTACTGCCCCACCTGCCAGACCGGCGGCAAGCCCCTAGCCGACCGCCGCCTGTCCCGCCTGCTCAAATAGCGCGGTTAGGCCTCCTTCCTGGGAGGGACGCGCTCTAACCGGTGCGCAACGGGTACCCTGTTCGGAAGACATCTCGGGGCTATAGCTCAGCTGGAAGAGCGTCTGGTTTGCATCCAGAAGGCCAGGGGTTCGAGTCCCCTTAGCTCCACAGGGGGTTACCGACAGAACTGCCGGTGTCATACCGACAGAACTGCATCGGTGACCGTTTCTGATTATGCCCGTCGGGGTCTGACATCGGCTCTGGCCGCCGTGCGGGAGCTGTTACCGGGCTCCGGCAGCCAGATTGCGGTGTTCTGGGGGTTCTGTGGCGTGGCTGCCGCCCGGCTGGGTGGTGCTGGTCGGTGGTGGCGGTGGGTGCTGCGGGCTGTCAGCCGTCGGGGAGGTAGTCGCGCAGGCTGGTGCGGCGTCGCCGTGCCCGGCGGGTGATGCGGGCCTGGCCGGGGGCGGTGAGGGCCCGCCAGGCGCGGATCTTGCGGATGTTGGCGGCCATCAGCAGCAGCGCGGTGAAGATGGACTGGGCGGCGATGCCGCGGACGCGGCGGCGGGCTGGCTGGGCGAGGGCCTGGTGGGCGGGGTCTTTGGCGTAGCCGTTGAGGCCTTCGATGGTGTTGCGCAAGGCGGCGTAGCACTGGTGCCAGGCCGGGCTGCCGTAGGGCAGGTCCTGGCGGTAGCGGGCGCCGGTGTCAGGGGCGATGGTGATCGCGGTCTGGCGGCAGATCCTGGGCGGTTCGGGTGGTGGCTGGAGGACCTTGGCGCGCCCGTCGCGTGGTGACAGCGAGGCCTGGCGTAGCGGGCAGATCAGCCCGGGGTGGCGGCCGAGGGCGGGGCAGGTCAGCCGCTGGTAGCCGTCGGCGTCGGGGCCGTCTTTGTGTTTGAGCTGGTAGCAGGCGCGGGCGGTGATCTGCTGGTCATACAGCTCGCGGGTGATGGCGTGGCCGCGCAGGCGGGTGGTGGCGGTGGTCAGCGGCCCGGGCAGGGCGGGGCAGTACCAGGTGCCCTCGACGAGGATGGCGCCGCCGGTGCTGGCCTGGATGCCGAGCTGGTCGTCGCGGTAGTCCATGACCGGGGAGTAGCCCAGCGCCCGGGCCGGGAGGTGGAAGCGCCCGGGGAGCGCCTGGGTGCAGGCGCGGTCGTAGCCGAGCCAGCCGGCCTTGTGGCCGCGGGCGGCGATGGAGGCCAGCACCCGGGCGCCGGTGCCGCCGGGGTCTTCGCCGGGCCGGGCCAGGGCCAGGCCGATGGCCAGGTTCGGGCAGGCGGGCAGGGCGCCGGGGCGCCGGGCCGTGGTGGCGATGGTGGCTTCCAGTGCCCAGCAGATCTTGCGCAGCGGCTTGCCCTTGTCGTCTTCACGCTCGCGGTGGTCCCCTTCGCGGACGTACCAGCCGCCGTCGGGGTCGCTGGCCGATAGGCCGGTGCGCCTGGACGGGCCGCGGGAAAACAGCGGCACCGGGGTGGCGTCCAGGCCGGTGCCGCCGCCGGAGGCGGCGCGTTCCTCCTCGGACAGGACCGAGACGCTGGCTTCCAGCAGCGCGTTGACCAGCGCCTCGAGCCGGTCCCGCGCGGCGGCGACCTGGCCCGGGGTCATCGGCTTGGTGCGGGCCTTGAGTTCGTCTTCGGTCAGCCGCCGGTTTTTCGGCAGCGCGGAGGGGTCAGCGACAGACACGATCGCGTGGAAGCAGTACCGGACCCGGCGGTAGGCGGCCTTGAACGCCCGCGGGGTGGTGGCGGTGCCCGGCACGCCGGGCAGCCGGCGGCCTGCGGGCGGCAGCTGGCAGGACAGCAGCCGGGTGACCTCGGTCAGGAACAGCGGCCGGTCATCCAGGCCCAGGCACAGCAGCGCGGTGAGCACGGCGCGCACCGGGAGCGGCCGGGGCCGCCCGGTGCGGTGGGCCAGCGCGGCCTCGAGGGCCGGGGCCTGCCCGCTGCGGTCGATAAGCCCGGCGGCAAACGCGATGGCCTGTTCGTCCGCGGCGCTGCCCGGGCCGGGGATCTCCAGCCCGCCGCCGTCCATCAGCGCGCCTGCCGGTGTTTGTCCCAGGCCCGCAGCGCCGCCTTGGGCGGGGCGCCGTCGACGTGGCGCGCGTAGCGCGCCAGGGATTCGGCCTGGCAGATGCCGGTGATGGCGAGCAGCTCGGCTACTGGGGTGCCCGCGGCCAGGTGGCCGCAGATGAAACTGGACCGGCACCGGCTCAGGCCCAGCCCGGGCGCGGCCGGGTCGGCGACCAGGGTGCGGGTGAAGTTCGTGACGAAGTTCTTGTAGCCCCGGTCCGCCGGGCCGGGCCGGAACAAGTGACCGTCTCCCGCGCCGGCGGCCAGCCCGGCCGCCCGCCCGGCATAACCCGCGGTGACCGGCACCACCCGCGCGGCCGGCCCGCTGACATGTACACTCACACGCCGGCCGTGCCGGATCACGTCGCTGCCGCGCAGCGCCACCAGCTCGCCGGGCCGCAGCCCGGCCCCGATGCCGAACACCACCAGCGCCAGCGCCGAGGCCCGCCTCGCCGGATCGCGCTGGGCGGCCGCCATCGCGGCTAGCCCGGCGCGCTCGGCCGGCGAGTACGGCGCCGGCGCCCTGGCGCCCGCGAACGGCGTCGCCCGCTGCCCCGGCTCGCCGTGCACGAGCATCGCGAGCCGGTACAGCGCTGACCGGTAGGTGCCCCGGGTGGACGACGCCCGGCCGCGCAGCCCGGCCACGCAGAACGCCTCGATCACGTCATAATCCAGCAGGAACTCCCGGCCGGGCGGAATCCCCCGCGCCGCGGCGAACCGGGACAGCCCGCGCACCGCGGTGGCGGTCACCGCCTGCCGCCGCGGGCCCGCCGCACCGCCAGCCTGCGCTGGCACCAGCTCGCCCATCGCTGCCCTCTCGCCGCAGCATCACCACGGATCTCTCTTACAACGTATGCTTTTAAAGCACAGCCGCGCGGGAGACACGCCGGCCCGCGCTAGCCCATCCGCGGCAGATTTGCGGGATCCTGGCCACGGAGAGGCGATGCCACCACCAGACCCCAGCGCAGCCCAGGCCACGGCAGCGATCACCGCGGCCCTCGGCCAGATCGGCTTCTGCCTGCCCGGCAGCATCACCATCCGCCGCGCCCGGTGCGGAAAGCCCCGCTGCGCCTGCGCGGCCGACCCGCCGTCCCTGCACGGCCCCTACATCCAGTGGACCCGCACCGTCCACGGCAAGACCGTCACCCGGCTGCTCACCCCGGCCCAGTACCAGGCCTACGCGCCATGGTTCGCCAACGCCCGCCGGCTCCGGGAACTGGCCGCCGAGCTGCAGGCCCTGTCCCTGGCCGAAATGGCCAGAGCGGAAGGCTGGGCCACGATCACCCCCGGCACCCCGGCGCCGCCCCGCACCCGCCCCGTCCGCGGCCCGAACCCGAACTACCCCAAACCACCCAAAACGCCGGGAGATCAGCCCGCTTAACCCGGGAACAGCCCTCTCTGGAATACCCGTAACCGCAGGTCATCCGAGTTCTGTCGTCAGCCCACAGGTCAGAGGCCATCCTGGAACTTCCGAGACATCTAGGAAGGTCCGGTCTAACAAGTTCGCCCACGGCCACGCGGATAACTTCGCCATGGGCCTGCTGTGCGAGATGGTGGCCTACGGCGTCCCGGTCCTGGTTGTGCCGCATTGCAAGCCCCAGCTCGCCAGCCATCCGACGTTCGGTGCGAGCTTGGAGACGCTGCGCGGCATGGGCGTGCGGGTGCTATTCGACCCGGATGCGCCGTACGAGCGCAGGCTGCCGCCGTGGCGCGAGGTCATCGACGCGCTCCCGGTCCGGGCTGGTGCCTCATGACGCCGTCCAACCGCGAGACCGCTGGGCAGCGGATCGCTCGTGCCAGGCGGCGGTGCGGCTTGTCGCAATCCGTGCTCGCCGGTCTGGTCGGCAGGTATATCAGTCTGCCCGCGAGTGGCCGTGAGCATCCCTGACCGACCACCTGATCGGGCACGTGTCGGGCACGACCCTGTGATCCGTAGTGTGATCTGGAGCGGTGCGTTGCCGGGCGTCGACCTTGCTGGCCGGATGTTCAGCCCGGTCCCGAGGGGCTCCTAGTGAGAGCCCCGGTGCAGAACTGGCTGTCAGGAGGTTCGACCATGACCGGAGAACCGGAGGGGGCTCCGCACCCGTCCGCTGACGAGCGCGCTCAAGGACAAGACGTCCTTGGTCTCGGGGGGCGGGAACGTGACTATCTGCTCGCCTGGGTGGGCGAGAACCTGACGCTGGTGCGTCGGACGGCTTCCGGGGAGCGGCCCTTGTACTGGATCCTCGGGATCGGCTTCGTGGTGGGCCTGGCCGCTCATGTCGGCGGGTTCCTGCTCAAAACCTGGGTGACGACGGAGCCCCTGTTGGTGGTGGGCGACCTGATCTACACGCTCGGCTGGGCACTGTGGACCGGCGCCGTCGTGGTGGTGTTCGTCCAGATCTGGCCGGAGGTCAAAAGGCGTCAGTACAACCAGGCCCTCGATGCCTACCAGGCGGCGGTAGGCCGTCAGGCCCGAGTCGGAAGTGGCCAGGCCGCGGACGCGGCGGGCGCCGGGGAAGGCTGCCAGGTGCCACCGGAATGACGGGCAGCAACTCGATCTCGGCGACGGTCGACAACATCCTAGGGGACATCCGCGTCGGCGAGCATTGGCGCTGCCGCCTGGACTGCTACGCCTGCGAGCGGGCTGAGTTCACGCCGCCGGGCAACCCACTGGAGGTGCCGTCACCCGACAAGAAGGTCGCGGTGTCCCAGCGGGGGCACGACCTTTGGGCGCGCTCGCTGTCCGACGGCCGCGAGTGGGCGCTGACCACCGACGGCGAGCCCGACTACCAGTACGGCTCCGGCCCGGACTCCACGAGCAACGGCACCCTGCTGCGCAAGTTCGGCCTGCCGCACCTGCCGCCGGCGGTGGCCTGGTCGCGAGGCTCGACGAAGGTGCTGGCGCATCGGACCGATAAGCGCGGCGTCCGTGGGCGCTGCGGCAGCGGATCGGAGTAGCTTGTGAGATATATCGCAGTGGAACGTCGCGGGCCCTTCATGTGGGTCACCTTCGACCGTCCCGACAAGCTGAACGTGCTGCATGCCGAAGACCTGCCCGGACTCCGGGACATCATCGTTGATCTCGATCCAGGCGTCACGGGCCTCGTCTTCACGGGCGCTGGATCGGCGGCGTTCAGCGCGGGGATGAACATTGAGACGTTCGTCGGTATGGACTGTGCAGGCGCAAAGGCATTCATCGGCCAGCTCGCCGGGATCATGCAAGCCATCCGGCGGTCGCCGGTCGTCACCGTCGCCGCGGTCAGCGGATACTGCCTGGGCGGAGCGTTCGAACTGGCCCTTGCCTGCGACCTCCGCGTGGTCACCACGACGGCAGCCTTCGGGCTGCCCGAGATCAAGGTCGGAGTGCCGTCCGTCATCGACGCGGCCCTGCTGCCCGGTTTCGTCGGCCTTAACAAGGCACGCGAGATGATCCTTACCGGTGATACCTACAGACTCGGCCAACTACCGCCGCATAGCATCGCCAACGTCATCACCGAGCCCGGCCTTCTCACCGGCGCCACCGAAAGTCTGCTTGAACGCACCGCGACGCATACCCGCACGGTCACTGCCGCCCAACGTCGGCTCTTCAGCCTCTGGCTCAACAATCCGCTCGATGCAGCGGTTGAGCACAGCACAGACGAGTTCGCAGGAACGTTCGGAGCGCTAGAGACACGAGATCAAATCGCACGCCACTACAGGCGAATCACAGGCCGCAGCTCTTAACGCAGCACGGGGGACCGCCCCCGGAATCCTGATTGCATCACAGGCCGGACCACGCCAGCACGACCACGACCGGCCCCGCCGTACCCCGCAGCCTCTCGTGCTCGCCGGGCCTGGGACAGCGGAGTCCGGGGTCCCTGGCCGTTTCCCTTCCTGGCCGCCGCGTTGGTTCAGGCTGGTCAGCTTGACGAGAGGGGGGATGGGGACGATGAAGTCCTTCTTGTGCAGCATCCATGCCAGGGAGATCTGCGCCGGGGTGGCGTCCTTCTCGTGCGCCGGGCGTCCAGGGCCGCCGGTTCCCATTACCGGGAGACCAGGCGCTCGCGCGTCAGGCGGTCGCAGGCGAGCGGCTGCCTGAGGTACCGGCGGGCCGCAGCGTCACCCTCGCCGAAGGCGACGGCCTCTGTCCGGCCGGGCCAGCGGAAACGATAATGGTGAAAGGTGATCAACTGCGGGAAGGAGGTGGCCAGGCCATGAGCGACCGCCAGGTATTCGCGTCCCGGCTGAAGAGCCGTCCGCTGCTGGACAGCGAAGGCCTGGCCATCGGCCGGATCCGCGACATCGTGATCCTGCCCGCGGCCGGAAGCGAGGCACCTCGCGCGCTCGGGCTGGTCGTGACACTGCAGCGACGCCTCATCTTCGTCAACCTCGCCCGGATCACGGAGATCTCCATTGACGGTGCGCACCTGAACGGGAGCACCGTCGACCTGGACCGCTTCACCCGGCGAACCGGGGAGATCCTGGCGTCCGAGCTGAACGGCAAGCAGACCGAGGACGGGACCGTCGTCGATGTCGCCATCATCCCCCGCGAGCACCTGCGGGTCGGCTGGGAAGTCTCCACGCTAGCCCTGTCACATGGCCTGGGCCTGCGGCACCGTGGCACGACCATCGTCCCGTGGAGTAAGCACCCGGAGCTGTTCAACGCGGGCCCGCTGGCCGAACAGCTCGCTAGCCTGCGCGAGCTCCAGCCCGCCGACCTCGCCACCGCCGTCGAGGGCATGTCGCCCAGCCGTCGCAGCCAGATCGCGGCCGCCCTCGAGGATGAGGAACTGGCCGACCTGCTCGAGGAGATGCCCGAACAGGACCAGGTCCGGCTGCTGGCCAGCCTCGGGCTCGAGCGCAGCGCCGACGTGGTGGAGGAGATGCAGCCCGACGACGCCGCGGACCTGCTGGCGGAGATGCCAGCCGAGCAGCGCGAGCGGCTGCTGGCGGCGATGGAGTCCATCCAGGCCGCTGACCTGCGGCGGCTCCTGCGTTATGACGCGACGACAGCGGGCGGCCTGATGACCTCCCAGCCTCTCATCGTCACACCGGACGTGTCGGTCGCCGAGGTACTGGCTCGCATCAGGAACCCGGACATGCCCGTCACGACGGCCGTGCAGGTATACGTATGCGCACCGCCGATAGCCACGCCAACCGGCCGCTATCTTGGCACCGTGGGGTTCCAGCGGCTGCTACGCCGCGCGCCCGCCACCCAGGTCGGCAACTGCATCGAGGCGAGCGTCTTCGTACGGCCTGATTTGCCCGAGCGCGAGCTCGCGGTCCGGCTGGCCGCCTACAACCTGGTCAGCCTGGCGGTGTGTGACGAGGATGGCCGCCTGCTCGGCGCGGTGACCGTAGACGACGTACTGGATCACCTGCTGCCCATGGACTGGCGGAGGACAGGAGGCTGACGTGGCGCGATCTCCCTCCCGCCGTCTCGGCGAGCGGGCCGATCTGTCTGTCCCGCGCGGCGCCACGCCGCGGATGGGCGCCCGGTACGACGCCGACGCGTTCGGGCGGTTTTCCGAGGCGATCGCGCGGTTCCTCGGGACCGGGCGTTTCCTGGTCGGCCAGACCCTCCTCGTGATCGGCTGGATCGCGCTCAACACCCTCGGCCTCGTCAACCACTGGGATCCGTATCCGTTCATCCTGCTCAACCTGGCCTTCTCGACACAGGCGGCCTACGCCGCACCGCTGATCCTGCTCGCGCAGAACCGGCAGGACGACCGGGACCGGGCCAACATCGAGCGCGACCGGGAGGTCGCGGCACGGACCCAGGCCGACACCGAGTTCCTCGCCCGCGAACTTGCCGCCGTCCGTCTCGCGCTGGCCGACGTGGTAACCACGCGAGACCTCGAAGACTCGCTATCCCGGCTGGCCAAGCTCATCGCGGACCAGCCGCTCCCAGACGGGCTCGTGCCTCTTACGCCGCCCGATGGGGAGTTACCGCGCCCCTTGTGGTCAGGGTCCCGCTGCGCGCTTAAGTCCTGAGGCCGCGTTTCGATGACGACGGGGTCGCCGACGCGGACGAGGCCGGGCAGCATGGTCGTTCCGTAGACGCCGGCGCATGCCCGCCGGGTAGTGCCGATTACCTTGAGCAGGTGCGAATCGGGCAGGCCACTTGCCGGATCCACGTTGACGATGATGCATCGAGAGTCTCTGCGGTCCATCCGTACCACCGCAGCCCCGATCCGGACGGCGGATCCGACCCACTCATCCTCCTCGAACGGAGCGCCCGAATCGAGCGTCACGACGACGTTCGGCCGGAACCGGAGCTCGTTGCCGGGCACATGGGCGAGCGCGCACAGTGCTGACACCGTTGAGTCGCTGATGACCGAGACCGGCATCGCGTCGAACGCGCCGCGGTCGAGCCGCATGACCCTGAGCTCCGTGCCCAACTCCGCGGCTAGCCGAGGATCGGTCACGTCGTACCGGCCGCCGCTTGGTGTCCGGACCAGGACCCGCGACCTGTCCGGACGGGCGGGCTCGCTGAGCAGCGCAACGTAGTGAGACATCCCCGGGAACTCGCGGATCGTGTGCCACGGAAACCCGTTGTCCTGGGAGTCCGGGCGCACGAACACCCACCGGCGATCCCCGGCCAGGCCGGCCCAGGAAACCTCCGTGCTAGCGAGAGCCTCCCCCGCCATCGACTTCACCGGGTAGCGCCACAGCCCGCTCACGATACCCGCTTGCACATAGCTGCGGTCGGCCGACCATGCTCCCACAGTTCGCCTCCTCGGAGGCGCCCTTTGGGGAAACCGCGCTCGAGCGTGGCGGACAGGGTCCGTCGCAGCGCCTCTCGAGCGACACACCAAGAATATCTTGCGCGGACGGACGCCAGTGAAATCGTTATGAGGCTGGCGCGTGTGGCTGTGTACTGTGGCGCGGTGGCAACTCAGGTGATCGTTCTCAATGGCGGCTCCAGTTCGGGAAAGTCCGGGATCGCCCGGTGCCTGCAGGCGGTCCTGCCGGATCCGTGGCTGGTGTTGGGGGTGGACACGCTGATCCGCGCGATGCCAGTGTCCCCGCGCAGGTCGGTTGCGGGGATCGACTTCGCCCCGGACGGGGCGGTCATCGTCGGGTCGCGGTTCCGCACGCTGGAGGCGGCGTGGATGGAAGGGGTCGCGGCGATGGCGGAGGCTGGGGCGCGGATCATCGTGGATGACGTCTTCCTCGGTGGTGCGGCGTCGCAGCAGCGGTGGAAGAAGGCGCTGGGCGCGCTGCCGGTGCTGTGGGTCGGTGTCCGGTGTGACAGCGCGGTCGCCGCCGGCCGCGAGATCGCGCGAGGTGACCGGGTCGCCGGGATGGCGGTATCCCAGGCAGAAGCGGTTCATCAGGGTGTCGTCTATGACCTGCAGGTAGACACGACCCACACCGAGGCGGTGGAATGCGCGCGGACGATCGTCGCCCGCGCGCGGTAGCGGCGGCGGCCTGGGCGGAGAAGGCTCTGACGTCAACGTCGCCGCGCAACTGCCGGACGTACTCGGCGGCGGCGGGACCCGGTTTAACGTCCCTTCCGCACGGTGTCCCGCAGTGCTTCGAGCGCGGTGAAGCGCGGCGCCCAGCCCAGTTCCTCCTTCGCCCGGGTCGTGTCGACGATCACCGGATGGCTGGCCGCCTCCACCCACTTGGCGGCGGCCGGCAGGAACGGCAGCGCCGCCATGGCCCGGGCGGCTGACTGCGCCGGTCCCGCCGGAAGGGGCAGCGGAAGCAGACCGAACTCGCGGGCCACATCGGCGGTCGTGAGGATCCCGTCGGCGGCGAGGTTGTAGGCGCCGGGCGGTCCAGCGGCCACGATGCACTGCACGAACGCGTGTCCCAGGTCTTCCTCGTGCACGACCTGCAGCGGCAGCACCGGAACCAGCACCGGCACCGGCAGCGGGAGCCGGCCGACTCGGCTGGCCAGGCCGCGGCCGAGCGGCGCGAGCGGGCCGGGCAGCGGGCTCTTCGCGCCCACGGCGTGGGGTCCCAGGACGATCGGCGGCCGGAGCAGGTACAGAGCAGGACCGGCCGACGCCTCGGCCCGCAGCGCGAACTCGAGCTCGGCTTTCTCCTGCGCGTAGAACAGCCGGTCGGCGGGCCGCACCGGCCAGTCCTCGGTCATCCCGATCGGGTTGTCAGCATGGAAGCCGTAAGCAGCCACCGAGGAGGCGTAGACGAAACGGCGCGCGCCGGCCTCGGCCGCGGCACGGAAGGCGTTCAGCGTGCCCTCGACGTTGATCGACCGGATCACCTCGCCCGGCGCGGCCCCGGTCACCAGGAACGCCAGGTGCACCACCACGTCGGCGCCGGCGAAGGCGTCCCGCAGCGCGTCGGTGTCGCGGACGTCGCCGCGGCGGTACTCCATCTTCGTCCAGCCGTAGGCGGCCGGGTCGAACGGGCGCCGGGCGATGCCCACGATCCGTGCCACCCGGTCGTCCGCCTGGAGCAGCGGGATCAGGCCGAAACCGAAAGTTCCGGTCGGCCCGGTCACCGCGACCGTCAGATCCCGTTCGCCCTCGGACACCAAATCCGGCTACCTGAGTCCCCGGGCCCATGCGATCATGCCCTTACCCTGCCAGACACCCAGCACGCAAAGCCAGCGCCCAGAGCCGAAGGTCCCAGCCGCCGGTGACGACGGACCCGGGCCAACCGACTCGGGGTGGCTTACCATGCAGGTCAGATAGGACTTTTGGGCATTGCCGAACCCGGCGTGGCAGCGCGGCGAGATCGGCCCGGCTAGGTAAGGGGGCCGTCATGGACAGGCTGAACCCGCTAGACGCCACGTTCGTCGATGCGGAGGACGGGGACCCGAACGTGTCGATGGCGATCGCCTCGATTGCGGTGTTCGAGGGACCGGTGCCCTCCCACGAGGAGTTCGTGGCGTACCTGGCCGGGCGACTGCCGAGGGTGCCCCGCTATCGCCACAAGCTTCGCACGGTTCCGTTCCGCCTGGGCCGGCCGGTCTGGGTGGAGGATCCGGACTTCGATATTCGCTACCACGTCCGGCGCACTGCTCTGCCGGCCCCTGGCGGGGATCGGCAGCTCGCCGATCTGATGGCCCGGCTGATGTCGCAGCGGCTCGACCGCGATCACCCGCTGTGGGAGTACTGGGTGGTCGAAGGACTCCCCGAGGGCCGCTGGGCCTTGATCTCCAAGGTGCACCACTGCATGGTCGACGGGGTCTCGGGCACCGACCTGTACGGCGTGATCTTCGACTTCTCGCCCGAACCTTTGCCGCCCGAACCTTTGCCGTCCGTCATCGACGACCGTACGGCGAGCGCCGAGCCGTCCTCCGTCGAGCTGGTGGCGCGGGCCGCGCTGGACGCGGTGGTGTTCCCGGTCCAGGAAGCTCTCGCGCTGCGCGGCGCCCAGGCGGACCCGGCCGGCGCCGTCCGGCGGGCCGCCGAGGCGGCGCGGGCCATGGCGAAGCTGACCCCGGCGTTGTGGCCGGCCACCGGGTCCTCGCTGAGCGGGCACATCGGCCGGCAGCGGCGCTACACCTGGGCCCGGGGGTCGCTGGATGACGTCAAGACGATCAAGCAGGCGCTCGGCGGCACCGTGAACGACGTGGTCCTGGCCGCCATCAGCGGCGGCTTCCGGGCGCTCCTGCTCGCCCGCGGCGAGGAGCCCGGATCGCACATGGTCCGCTCGCTGGTGCCGGTATCGCTTCGGGCGCCGGGCGAAGAGAGCGTCTACGACAACCAGGTCTCGGCGCTGCTGGCTGATCTCCCCGTCCACATAGCCGACCCGGCGGAACGGCTCGCGGCCGTCCGGTCCGAACTGCTGGCCCTGAAGGCGAGCAAGGAAGCGATGATGGGCGAGGCGCTGACGACCCTCGGCCGCTTCACCCCGTTCCCGTTCGCGTCGTGGTGGGTCCGGCACGCGTTCGGGCTGCCCCAGCGGGAGATCGTCACGGTCACCACGAATGTGCCCGGCCCCCGCCAGCCGCTCTACGGAATGGGCCGCCGGCTCCTGGACATCATCCCGTACGTGCCGATCGCGACGACGCTGCGCACCGGGATCTCGATCTTCACCTACTGCGGCAACGTCACCTTCGGGATCACCGGCGACTTCGCCGCCAACCCCGACCTCGACGTCCTGGCGCATGGTATCGAAGACAGTATCTCGGAGCTGAAGAAGGCCGCCAGCCATCCCGCCTAGAATCGGCCGGCCGCTCAGCGGCCGCCCTTGCTCCAGGAGTTCGTGGCCTTGCTACAGCCGGCGAACCGGACCGCGGCGCTGGCGACGACCTGATCCGACGATAGGCCAGGACAGGCCCGGCTTGTGGCGACGACGAAGAGCATGGCCACGCTCAGCACGCCGACCACCGTGACGGAGATCAGCACCGTCCACCATCGCGCCGTCCGGCGGGAAATGACTTCGGTTTCCGGTACGGCCTGCTGCGACGTGAACCGCGTGAACGCGGCGAACATCGATTTCAGCTGGGGATCAGCCGCCGCCAGGATCCGTTCGATCTGATCAAGGACCACTTGCTGGCGGCCGGGCAAGCTCATCTGTATCTCCGGTACGTCCACTACTGTCGCTGCGGTGCCGGTCTGCTGAGGCCGACGCGAACGAGATCCGGGCAGCCGTCACGATCAACTATGACACGCGCCGCGACATCGCAGGTGCGCGCGACCGGCCAGGGCGCCCGCCGGGATCACGGACGCTGCTCGCCGACCGGTAACATCCCGCCCGTTCGGCAGACTAGATCTTTACTGACCGAATGGTGCGGGTTTCACCCATCCGATGAGCCGGACAGCGGGCCGGGCCGGTCCGTGGTGACCTACGTCCCGTGGCTGCTGACCCTCCTCCACGGTCAAGGCGAGACTTCCGACTCGCGCGCTCGGGCACAAAGCCACTACTGGTCGGCTCACCCCGGCCGGAACATGACCGCATGCAGATGTTCGGGCACCGCAACACCGTTACCCGGGCCGACCGGGCCAGGCTCGCTGACGAGCTGGCCGAGATCGGCATGGCGCTCGGCGTCAGCGAGCGTGCCTGCTGCTGTCCGGCCAGGCCGTTGGTCCGGGTCATGATGCCGGCCGCCACGAACCGCCCGGAGCCGGTGGACCTGCTGCTGTGCGGCCATCACTACCGGGCCAGCCAGGCCGCCTTGCGCGCCGCGGGTGCCGTCGTCTACGACGAGAAGGGTGCGCTGATCATGGACGCCGCACCCCGCCACCGGGCCCGCCTGCACTGGGCCGCCGCAGCCGCGCCGCCAGCCCCGATAAGCGCTTTGGGGTAAATACCCTTGTGTGCTCCGCCATCAGGCCGCGTTGCCCTGAGGCCGGCGGCCCGCCGCGCGGTGGAGCCTTCCTGGGGCCGGTCCTGGCCGGTTCTTAAATAGGCGTTACGGCACGTATACAGCCGAGTACCGGGGTCCCGTGGGTCGCATGGTCCGATATACCATGAGTGCGAGCCATTGCCGACATTCGGGGTGGAAATTGGGGTACGCGGGACTACAGCCCGATGACCCGCGTGAGATCGGGCCTTACCAGTTGCTCGGTCAACTGGGCAGCGGTGGCATGGGACAGGTGTTCCTCGCCATGTCCGCGGGGGGCCGGCCCATCGCCGTCAAGGTCATCCGGACCGAGCTGGCTACCGATCCCGAGTTCCGGGCCCGGTTCCGCCGGGAGGTCGCGGCGGCCCAGAAGGTAAGCGGCTTGTTCACCGCGCTCGTGGTCGACGCGGACCTGGACAGCCCGATGCCCTGGCTGGCCACGGCATACGTCGCGGGGCCTTCGCTCACCGAGGCGGTGCGCGGCCACGGACCGCTGCCGGTGCGCACGGTGCTGGCGCTGGCCGCCGGGCTGGCCGAGAGCCTGAGCGCCATCCACGCCGCCGGGGTGGTGCACGGTGACCTGAAGCCGTCCAACGTGCTGCTGGCCGAAGACGGGCCGCGGGTCATCGACTTCGGGATTTCCCAGGCCGCCGAGGCGAGCGTGGCTACGGGCGCCAACCGGATGATCGGCTCGCCCGGGTTCATGTCGCCCGAACAGGTCCTCGACGCTAACCTCACCCCGGCCAGCGACATATTCAGCCTGGGCGCGGTGCTCACCTTCGCCGCCACAGGACAGGGACCGTTCGGTTCCGGCTCGCACGCCGCGCTGATGTACCGGCTGGTCAACAGCCCGGCGAGCCTGGGCAGTGTCCCCGGCGAACTTCGCGGGCTGATCGGGAACTGCCTGGCCAAGCACCCGAACGACCGGCCCACCGCCTGCGAGCTGCTGGCCCAGGTAGGGGCGATCCAGCCGGCGCCCGGCTGGCTCGCCGAATCGATCATCGCCGGCTTTGCCCAGGACCGTCCGGCCGGCGACTCTCCGGACGGTGCGGGCAACCTCCTCGCGCTGACCGGCGCCGCCGCGGCGCTGGTTCCCGACGAGCCGCCGCGGCCCGGTGGCGGGAGCCGCCCCGGACGGCACCGTATCTCGCGTTCGCTGGCCTCGGCCTGCCTGAGCGGCGTCCTGGTGGCGGCCTCCGCCGTGGCGGTCTTCGCCCTGATCGGTGCCGACCGCACGCCACATCCCACGGGCGTCCAGCCGCAGGCCGGAGCGGGCACGGTGGTGATCGCGCCCTCCTCGGCGTCGAACGCGCCAGCCTCCTCCCCGCAGCCGTCGTCGTCGGCCACGCCCCGGGTCTCGGTCGCGCCGAGCGCCTTCCTGACCCCGGGCCTGTCCAGGTTCGTCAGCCCGTCCCTGACACCGGCCATCGGCTCGTCCCCGGCGTCCAGCTCGTCATCCGCGCAGCCGAGTGGGTCCTCGCCGTCCTCCCCGTCCTCCCCGTCCTCATCGTCCTCATCGGCGTCGCCCTCCCCCTCCTCGTCGGCGCCCACTTCACCGTCGGCGTCCACCTCACCGTCCGGGAGCACCTCCCCGTCAGGCAGCACGTCGCCGTCATCGTCCCCGTCGGACAGCACGTCGCCGTCTTCTCCGTCTGCTCCGGCGTCTTCTCCGGCGGCGACCACCAGTACCTCTGCTCCGGCGTCTTCTCCGGCGGCGACTACCAGTACCTCTGCTCCGGCGGCGACTACCGGTACCTCCGCCCCGGCCGCGACTACCAGTACCTCCGCCCCGGCGGCGACTACCAGTACCTCCGCCCCGGCCGCCAGCGCGTGACCGACGACCCGGCTACCGGGCCGGGCGTTCCGCGCGGACCAGGGTGTCGATCGCCGTCGCCGTCCCGCCGTCCCGCTCGACGGTGCGGCTGACCCGTTCGGCCCGCACGATGCGCAGCCCGGGCAGTTCGGCAGTGACCGCCTCGGGCGTGTAGAGCACATCCGGGTTCTGCGGGCCGCCGACGCCCTCGGTGAGGTTCGTCAGGTCGTGGCCGATGACCAGCAGCGTCCCGCCGGGGACCAGCGCCGCGGCGCCCTTGGCCAGCACCCGGGCGCGCAGCGCCGCGTCCAGCTGGAGGTAGGCGATGAGCACGAGGTCGAAGGCCGCCCGGGCCGGCTCGTAGTCCCTCAGGTCGGCGACCACCCAGTCCACCTGGCTGTCGCCGACGCCGCGGATGGTGCCCAGCTTGCGCCCCTTCTCCAGGCCGACCCGGGAGAAGTCCACCGCGGTCACCGACCAGCCGCGCTCGGCCAGCCACACCGAGTTGCGACCCTCCCCGGCGGCCAGGTCGAGCGCCCGGCCAGGAGGCAGGCCGGCCAGTTCCGCCGCGGCGAACTGGTTCGGGTGCATCGACCACTCGAACTCAGTGCCGGAGTACCGTTCATCCCATTGCTGCCTGTCCACCGGCCCACTCTCCCCGATGACGGGCGCCGCAGGCAAGCTGTTCAGACCGCGCGCGTCCGAGCACCTGCCCCGGCGTCGTCGATGATCTCGGCCGCAGCGACGATTCCGCCGACGTCGATGCCTCCGGAAGTGCCGATAATCCGGCCCGCGTCGATGTTCCCGGCGGCGTCGATGTTCCCGGCAGCCGCGGTACGGCTTAGCCGCTCGGCCGCGAGGTCCGCGAACTCCGGGTCGGTCTCCGCGGCGAAGGCGTGGCGCCCGAGCGTAACTGCCGCGACCGATGCCGAGCACAGGCCGCCGAACGGTTCCCACACCACGTCGCCCGGCTCGGTGACGGCCGTGATCAGGCGTTCCATGAACTCAAGCGGCTTCTGGTTCAGGTGCGCCGAACTAGCTGCCGTCGGGTTGTGCACCCGCGGCGCGGCCCGGCGTAGCGTGCCCTTCAGCCGCTCTTCGTCGTGCAGCGGCCGACGCGACCAGACGTTGGTCACGCCGTGCGCATGCCGCCAGCGGTACCGCAGGGCATCCCATTCCGCGGCGGTGA
This sequence comes from uncultured Actinomycetota bacterium, assembly GCA_963842265.1. Classification (GTDB taxonomy): domain Bacteria; phylum Actinomycetota; class Actinomycetes; order Streptosporangiales; family Streptosporangiaceae; genus Palsa-504. Next base: position 220,875 of record CAWJGE010000014.1, on the reverse strand, counting down.
CCGGACGCTCGCCGTCGAGCGAGTAGTACGGCCAGCTAGACGGCCGGCCGTGGGCGTTGGCGTAGGCGGCGAGGCGCTCGGTCATCTCACCGGGCGGCCAGTACCACAGCCAGTCCTTGGTGAGGTACTTGCGGGTGGCCGCGTTCTTCACGCCGCACGCCTCGTTGGCTTTCTGCAGCGACAGCCCGGACCTGGTCCATTCCTGCCTGACCCACTGCTTGGGCGGCATCGGCCCGCTCGGCCCGGGAAGGGTGAAGGTCCGCTGGTAGAACGCGCACACTTCGGTCACCACCGGGAACTGCCTGATGGTCCGGCCGTTCACGTTGCCCGCGATGTGGGCCAGGCCCTTGTCCCAGACGATGAGCTGGACGTACTCCCAGCCATGTTCGGCGAGAACCGGATGCACGCTGGCCCAGCCGAGCTCGGTGTTCCAGAACCACAGCGTGGTGGCGGGTCCCGCGGCCGCCGACCAGGACGCGATATGCGGGCGGTACCAGTGCGGGAGATCCTGCGAGCCGACGGTATCGCCATGGAATCCGCGCACGCCGTAGGCGCCGTCGCTGATGATCGTCGCGGGTGGGGACCAGTTCGGATAGGCGTCAAGGGCATCGCCACGGAATAGGTCAAACCCTCCCATGGGCTAGCACTCTATGACGTTGACAGCTAGGCCGCCACGCGAAGTCTCCTTGTATTTGTCCAGCATGTCGCGCCCGGTGACGCGCATCGTGTTGATCGCTTTGTCGAGCGAGACGAAGTGGTGTCCGTCGCCGCGCAGGGCGAGGCGCGCCGCGTGGATCGCGGTGACGGAGGCGACCGCGTTCCGCTCGATGCACGGCACCTGGACCAGGCCGCCGATCGGATCACAGGTCAGGCCGAGGTTGTGCTCGATGCCGATCTCCGCGGCGTTCTCCACCTGCTCGGGCGTGCCGCCGAGCACCTCGGCCAGCGCGCCCGCCGCCATCGAGCAGGCCGATCCGACCTCACCCTGGCAGCCCACCTCGGCCCCGGAGATGGAGGCGTTCTCCTTGAACAAGGTGCCGACGGCCGCGGCCGTCAGCAGAAACCGGGTCACGCCCGCCTCGGTCGCGCCGGGAACGAACCGGGCGTAGTAGTGCAGCACGGCCGGGATGATGCCGGCCGCCCCGTTGGTGGGTGCGGTCACCACCCGGCCGCCGGCCGCGTTCTCCTCGTTGACGGCGAGCGCGTACAGCGTCACCCAGTCCATCGCCCGCAGCGGGTCATCGCTGCTCCGCTCGCAGGTGAGTTGCCGGTACAGGCGCGGCGCGCGGCGCGGAACCTTCAGGCCGCCGGGCAGCAGGCCGTCGGTGCCGCAGCCACGCTCGACGCAGGCTCGCATGACCCGCCACAGATCGAGCAGGCCGGCCCGGACCTGCTCGGCCGTCCGGCCGAGCGCCTTCTCGTTGGCCAGCATGATCCCGGAAATGGGCAGGCCGCTGGAGGAGGTGTGGGCGAGCAGTTCCGCGCCGGTCGTGAACGGATAAGGCAGCTCCGGCCCGGCTGGCCTGGACGCCGACCCGGCGCCCCTTTCGGCGGCCTTCTCGTCGGCGACGAAACCGCCGCCGATCGAGTAGTAGGCGCGCTCGCGGATGACCTCGCCAGCGCCGTCGTAGGCGGTGAACCGCATGCCGTTCGGGTGGTAGCCGAGCTTCTTGCGGCGGTTGAACTCCAGGTGCTTGCCCACGGTGAAGGGGATCTCGTGCTCACCGAGCAGCCGAACGGTCCCGCGTTGCGCGATGGCCTCCAGCCGGGCCGGGATCGCGTCCACGTCGACGGTGGCCGGGTGCTCGCCCTCGAGCCCGAGCAGGACGGCCTTGTCGCTGCCGTGCCCCGGGCCGGTCAGGCCGAGCGACCCGTACAGGGCCACCCGTACCGTCCGCACCTGTGGCATCAGGCCGTCATCCCGCAGGCCCCGGGCGAACATCCCGGCTGCCTTCATCGGCCCGACCGTGTGTGAGCTCGACGGGCCGATGCCGACCTTGAATAGGTCGAAGACGCTGATGGTCATGGCTGCGCTCCAGCCGGGATTTAGTGGAACACTACGGTGCAGTCGTCGTTGAGCAGCACCCGGTGCTCCACGTGCCAGGTTACCGCCCGGACCGCTAGGGGCTAGTCGCCAAGCTCGCGGCGGCGGCGCTGGACGAAGTCGTCGAGCTCGGCGCGGATGGCGTCGTCCAGGGGCGGCGGTGAGAACGAGTCCAGCTTGGCCCGCCAGATCTCGCCGGCCCGGGCGGCAGTGTCCTTGCCGCCCTGCTTGAGCCAGCGCTCGAAATTGGCAGTGGAGGAGAGCAGCGGGCGGTAGAAGCACGTGCGGAACCGCTCCATGGTGTGCTCTGCGCCCAGGAAGTGCCCGCCGTGGCCGACCTCGGTGTGAGCGCCGAAGGCGAGTGAGGACTCGGTGATCTCCAGCGGGGTGAACTCCACCCGCAGCTCGCGCAGCAACTCGATGTCGATGATGAACTTCTCGTAGCAGCTGACCAGGCCGCCCTCCAGCCAGCCGGCGGCGTGCATGACAAAGTTGGTGCCAGCCAGGAAGGTCGGCAGCAGGGTCATCAGCGCCTCGTACGCGGACTGCGCGTCCGCGGTCTGGCTGGAGTTCAGCCCGCCGCCGGTGCGGAACGGCAGCCCGTAGTGCCGCGCCAGCTGCCCGGTGCAGAGCAGGCCGATGGCCGATTCCGGGGTCCCGAACGACGGCGACCCGGATTGCATGTCGATGTTGGACAGGAACGAGCCGAAGATCACCGGGCAGCCCGGCCGGATCAGCTGGGCCAGCGCGATGCCGGACAGCGCCTCGGCCAGCTGCTGGGCCAGCGCGGCCGGGATGGTCACCGGCGACATCGCCCCCATCAGCAGGAACGGGGTCAGCACCACCGGCTGGCCAGCGGCACAGTACTCGAACTGGGCGTCCAGCATCCGGTCGTCCCAGCGCAGCGGCGAGTTGCAGTTGATCAGCGAGATCGTCGCGGGCACGCGCTCGATCGCTTCCCGGCTGCCGAACAGGATCTCGGTCATCCGGATCGTGTCGGCGGCGTTCGGCCCGGAGACGACGTTGCCCATGTAGATCTTGTCGGTCAGCGTCTGCAGGGCGTAGATCATGTCCAGGTGCCTGGAGTCCAGCGGCGCGTCGTTCGGCTCGCAGATCACGCCGCCGGCCGAATCCAGCTCGTCGTAGGCCTGCGACAGCATGGCCAGCTGGCGGAAGTCGTTCAGCGTGGCGTCCCGGCGGACGTCGCCCTCGCGCACGAACGGGCAGCCGTACACCGAGCTGAACACCATGTGGTCGCCGCCGATATGCACGTTGTGGGCCGGGTTGCGGGCCTGGACGTCGAACTCACGGGGGGCCTTGGCGATCTGTTCGAGCACGAAATCGGGGTCGAGCTTCACGACGTCGCCGTCCACCTGCTGGCCGGCCTTGGCGAACAACTCGACCGCCTCCGGCTTGGCGAACTGGACGCCGATCTCGGAGACGATCCGGCGCCAGCCGCGGTCGAGCACCGCGATCGAGTCGGCGGAGAGGATCTCGTACCTCGGCATCGTGTTGACGAACATCGATTCTCACTCTGCTTTCTGAAGTTCGCGCTATTCAGGTCCCGCGATGGTTCTCGTCCCACGACCGTACCGACCGCTCGCACGGGCACGAGGCCCGTGCTCGCTAGTCGGTTCTGAATAGCGCTCACGGGCCCTCGAGTGTGTTCAACGGGATACAAGCGTGAGCTTGACCGATATTAGACCGGACCTTACGATCACATAGTAGAACTAGGTCCCATAAAGTGGAACCTCGGAACTCGGAACGGACCAGGAAACGGAATCCCAGATCGGTCGGCCCGGTTTGGGCCAGCCCGGATCAGCAGGCCCGGATCAGCAGGCCCAGATCAGCAGGCCCAGATCAGCAGGCAGAGATGAGCCAGCAGAGATGAGCCACCAGAGATGAGCAACCAGAACGGCACGCAGGCCGTGGACCGGGCGGCTCGCCTGCTCTCGGAGGTTGTGCACTCGTCAGACCCGATGACGTTCACTGGGCTGAGCGCGGCCACCGGGCTGGCCAAGTCGACCACCTCCCGGCTGCTCCTCGCGCTAGAGCGCAACGGGCTGGTCAGGCGGGACGACCACGGCCGGTTCCTGCCCGGCGAGATGTTCGTCAGCTTCGCCTGGCGGGGCGGCGCCGAGGCCGGGCTGGTCGCGGTGGCCCAGCCGTTCCTCGAGCGGCTCGGCAAGGCGACCGGGGAGACGATCAACCTCGGCGTGGCCAGCAACGGGATGGTCGAGCAGATCGCCCAGGTGGACAGCACGTACCTGATCGGCGGCACCAACTGGGTCGGCATGTCGGTGCCGCTGCACTGCTCCGCGCTGGGCAAGGTGCTGGTGGCCTACGGCGCCGCCCAGCTGCCGCCCGGCCCGCTCGAGCGGCGGACGGATATGACGATCACCACGGAGGCGGCGCTGCGCGCCGACCTGGCCACCGTGCGGGCCCGCGGCTACGCGGTGACCGACGAGGAGCTGGAGCCCGGGCTGATCGCGGTGGCCACTCCCATCCGCGGCTACGACGGCACCGTGGTCGCGGCCCTGTCGGTATCGGCCCCGACCAACCGGCTGGGCAAGGACGGCGTCGCGGCGGTAGCCGGCTACTGCGCGGAGGAGGCGGCGGGCCTGTCCGCGGTCCTCGGCTACCGCCAGCGAGCCGGCCGGCAGACCCGGAAGGCAGGCTGACATGACCGAGCCAAAGGGGCGCGGCGCCGCCTGGACTCTGCTTTCCCTCCCGAACCCACCCAGGGGGCGAGGAACGAGCGACGAGGGCCCGCCGCCACAGGCGGCCAGGCAAGCATGGCGGCGCCTGAAGGCGCCCCGGAGGCGAGCGGAGGATAGAGCATGACCAGTGAAGAACTGCTCGGCCGGCTCTACGACGAGACGCTGATCGGCAACAAGCCTGCGGTGCTCGAGCTCACCAACCAAGGGCTGGCCATGGGCCTCGGCCCGGAGGCACTGCTGTACGAGGCGCTGATCCCCTCGCTAGAAGAGGTGGGCGCCCGGTTCGAGCGCGGCGACTTCTTCGTGCCCGAGATGCTCATCGCGGGCAAGGCGATGGCCGGCGCGCTAGAGATCCTCCGCCCGCTGCTGGCCGAGACCGGCGCGCAGACCATCGGGACGATCGTGATGGGCACGGTCAAGGGCGACGTGCACGACATCGGCAAGAACCTGGTCAACATCATGTTCGAGGGCGCCGGGTTCCACGTCATCGACCTGGGCGTGCAGGTCGCGCCGGAGAAGTTCATCGAGGCGATCAAGGAGCACAAGCCCGACATCGTCGGGTTCTCCGCGTTCCTGACCACGACGATGCCGATGTTCAAGGCGAACATCAACGCGCTGCAGAAGTCCGGGCTGCGCGATCAGGTCATCGTCATGGTCGGCGGGGCCCCGGTCACCCAGGAGTACGCCGACGTCGTGGGCGCGGACGGATACGCGTCCGACGCGTCCGCGGCCGTGGTCCGGGCCAAGGAACTGCTCGCGCAGCGCCGCGCGCTGACGAACGCATAACGCACGCACACGCCGAATCAAAACACAGCGGGGAATACGCCCGTGCACACCATCCTGTCCTCGGCGACCAAGACGGTACGGATCGGTGACGACCAGCCGTTCGCGATCATCGGCGAGCGGATCAACCCGACCGGCCGGAAGATCTTCCAGCTGCAGCTGCGTAACGGCGACCTGTCCCGGGTGGAGATCGACGTCAAGGAGCAGGTGGCCGGCGGGGCCATGCTGCTCGACGTGAACATGGGCGCGCCGCTCGCCGACGAGACCGCTCTGATGACCAAGGCCGTGACGCTGATCCAGCAGCTGACCGACCTGCCGCTGGTCATCGACTCCTCCATTATCGAGGTGCTCGACGCCGGGCTGGCCGCGTATCAGGGCAAGGCGCTGGTCAATTCGGTGACGGCCGAGGACGAGCGGCTGGAGGCGATCCTGCCGCTGGTCAAGAAGTATGGCGCCGCCGTGATCGGCCTGCCGAACGACGAGGAGGAGATCCCGGAGGAGCCGGCCCGGCGGGTCGAGCTGGCCCGCAAGCTCATCCACGTCGCCACCGAGAAGTACAAGATCGGAGTCGAGGACATCCTCATCGACCCGCTGGCCATGCCGGTCGGCGCGGACACCCTGCACCCGACCCGGACGCTGGAAACGATCGAGCTGCTCAAGGCCGAGTTCGGCGTGAACATGACGCTCGGGGCCTCGAACGTCAGCTTCGGCATGCCGGACCGGCACTCGATCGCCGCCGCGTTCCTGCCCATCGCCATCAGATGCGGGCTGACCAGCGCCATCATGGACGCGCGTGCGCCGCAGATCGTCCGCGCGGTCAAGGCCGCCGACCTGGTGCTGGGCCGCGACGAGTGGGGCGCCGCCTGGATCGCCGCCCACCGTGCCCAGCAAGCCAGGGAACAGGCCGCCCAGCAGGCAGCCGCCCAGACGCCCCAGCCGGGTGCCACGTGAGCGTGACCGACGACGTGGCATCCGGGCCCGTTCGGGTCAATCTTGTCTTCAACGAACGGGCCGTACGGGTTCCGTACGGCGTGACCCTGTTCGACGCGGCCAGCTGGAACGGCATCGCGATCGACTCCACCTGCGGCGGCCACGGCACCTGCAAGAAGTGCCGGATCAGGATCTCCGGCGACCCGCCCGCGCCGACCAGCCTGGACATCAGGGCCTACACCGCCGCCGAGATCAAGGACGGCTGGCGGCTGGCCTGCCGCACCAGCGCCACCCGCGACACCCAGGTGGAGGTGCCGCCGCTGACCACCCGGCCGAAGGCGGCCACGGTGGGCGTAGGGCGGCAGGTCATCCTGCGCCCGGCGGTGCAGAAGCGGTACCTGGAGCTGGCCGAGCCGAGCCTGGCCGACCAGGCCAGCGACGTGGAGCGGGTGCTGGCCCAGCTCGAGGACCTGGAGCCGCGGACCGAACTGGCCGTGCTGCGGACCCTCGGCCGGACCCTGCGCGAGGCGGATTACAAGGTCACCGCGGTGGTCGTGGACGACGTGCTGATCGCGGTCGAGCCCGGCGACACCACCGGGCGCCGGTTCGGCATCGCCTTCGACCTCGGCACCACCACGGTGGTGGCCACCCTGCTCGACCTGTCCACCGGGACCCCGGTGGCGGTGGAGTCCATGCTGAACAAGCAGCAGCCGTTCGGCGCCGACGTGATCACCAGGATCAGCGCCACCATGATGGACCCGGGCGCGCTGGACAAGCTGCAGCAGCTGGCCGCCGAGACCCTGGCCGAGCTGGCCCGGGCGGTCTGCGCGCAGGGCGGCGTGCAGCCGCACGAGGTGTACGAGGTCGCGGTGGCGGGCAACGCCACCATGACCCACCTGGTGCTCGGCATCGACCCCGAACCGCTCGGCATGGCGCCCTTCATCATGTCCACCCGGCTCTTCCCCGAGGTGCTCGCGGCCGACCTGGGCCTGGCGGGCGCCGTGCACCCGCGGGCCCGCGCGGTGGTGTTCCCCGCGTTCGGCGCCTACGTCGGCGGCGACATCACGGCCGGGCTGCTGGCCAGCGGGATGGACCGGGACACAAGGGTGCGCCTGTTCGTCGACATCGGCACCAACTGCGAGATCGTCCTGGGCAACCGGGAATGGCTGCTGGCCACGGCCGCGCCGGCCGGGCCCGCGTTCGAGGGCGCCGCGATCAGGTGCGGGATGCGGGCCGCCGACGGCGCCATCGAGGTGGTCACGATGACCGCCGGAGAACTAAGCCTGAAGGTGATCGGCGACGCCGAGCCGCAGGGCCTGTGCGGCTCCGGGCTGGTCGACGCGGTGACCGGCCTGGTCCAGGTGGGCCTGCTCGACTCCTCCGGCCGGTTCGTCAGCGAGGACTCGGCCCGGGACCTCGCGTCCGGGCTGGCGGACCGGCTGACCAGCATCGGCAAGGAGCGGGTGTTCGTGCTGCACTGGCGGGGACCCGAGAAAGCCGCCGAGGACAGCATCTACCTGTCCCAGCGCGACGTCCGCGAGCTGCAGTTCGCCAAGGCCGCGATCGCCACCGGCTGGCAGATCCTGCTCGAGGAGGCCGGCCTGACCGCGGCCGACGTCAAGCAGGTGCTGCTGGCCGGATCTTTCGGCAGCTACCTGTCGGCGGCCAGCGCGATCCGGATCGGCCTGGTCCCGAAGGTGCCCGTGCAGCGGGTGGTGTCCGCGGGCAACGTGGCCGGCGAGGGGGCGAAGATGGCCCTGCTCAGCCTGCGCGAGCGGGCCGGCGGCCTGGCGCTGCTCGAGGAGGTGAGGTATGTCGAGCTCTCTGACCGCGCCGACTTCAACGACCGCTTCGTCGGGCAACTGCCGTTTCCGGGAGGTTAGGGCCACCGGGGTCTGGGCCATGGGGGTCCGGGGGTATCCCCCGGGCCGGCAGAGCCCCAGGGGGCAGCATGTCCCCCCGGAGGAGCAGAGCCCTTCCCGCCAGCTTGAGATCATCGCCTGCGGGGCGCTGGCCGGGCACGTCCGCCAGATCGTGGCCCGCCGCGGCTGGCCGGCCGCCGTACGGTCCCTGCCCGCGATCCTGCACAACCGGCCGCAAAAGATAATCAGTGCGGCCGAACGGGCCGTGGTATCCGCCCTGGCTTCAGGCTCCACGGTGGCCCTGGCCTACGCGGACTGCGGCACCTACGGCGCCCTGGACGAGCTGTGCGCCCGGTACGGCGTGCGCCGGCTGCCCGGGCTGCACTGCTACGACGTGTTCGCGGGGGCGCCGCGGGTCGCGGCGATGTTCGAGGCGGAGCCGGGCACCTACGTGCTCACCGACTTCCTGCTGCGCAGCTTCGATCGAAGCGTGCTGGCCGAGCTGGGGCTGGACAGGTACCCGGAGCTGTGGCCCGATTATTTCGGCCACTATAAGCGGCTGGTCTGGCTGGCGCAGGAACCCACCCCCGCGCTGGCCGCCGAGGCGGAGCGGGTCGCGGCGCTTTTCTGCCTCCCGCTGACCCGGGTCGAGGTCGGAGTGAGCCGGCTGGAGGCCGCGCTCGCCTCGCTGGTCGAGGAGGCCTTGCTCGCGGCGGAGACCGCGCCATGACCGGCCTGGACGCGCTGCTCTCCCGGCCGCGGTACGAGGTGTTCCCGGCCAGGGGCACCGAACAGGCGGTGCTGGACTGGGTCCCGGCCGGGATGACCGTCACGGTCACCGCGTCGCCGGTCAAGGGGCTGGACGCGACCGTCGACCTCACCGAGCGGCTGGTCGCCCGGGGCTACCGGGTGGTGCCGCACCTGGCGGCCCGTTCGGTCACCGGCCAGGCTCACCTGGACGGCATCGTGGCCCGGCTGACGGCCTGCGAGGTCGACGACGTGTTCGTGCCGGGCGGTGACGCCCCGCATCCGGCCGGGCCGTTTGACGGCGCCCTGCCGCTGCTCGAGCGGCTGGCCGAGATGGGCAACCCGTTCAGCCGGATCGGCATCACCGGCTACCCGGAGAGCCATCCCAAGATCCACGACGACGTCACGATCCAGGCGATGTGGGATAAGCGCAGGTACGCGAGCTACATCGTGAGCAACCTCTGCTTCGATGCGGCGGGGCTCGGCCGCTGGATCCAGCGGATCAGGGTCCGCGGCGTGACCCTGCCGCTATATGTGGGGCTGGCCGGGCCGGCCGAGCGCACCCGCCTGCTGCGGATGGCGGCGGTGGCCGGCGCTTCGGAGTCGGCGCGCTTCATCACCAGGCACCCCGGCTGGGTCCTGCGGTTCTGGGTGCCCGGCGGGTACAGCCCGGACCGGTTCCTCGACCGCGCGGCCGCCGTAATCACCCCGCCCGACGCGGGCGTGGCCGGGCTGCACCTGTTCACCTTCAACCAGCTCCAGCAGGCCGAGCAATGGCGCCGGGCGGCCCTGGAGCGCACCGGAATCGACAAACCACTACTGGCAGGATGATCATGAATTCTTCGGGCGACACCCCGGCACGGGCCAGCGCCGTCATCATCGGCGCCGGCATCGTCGGCAACAGCCTCGTGCACCACCTGGCGCTGCTCGGCTGGCGGGACCTCGTCCTGGTGGACAAGGGGCCGATGCCGAACCCGGGCGGCTCGACCGGCCACGCGTCCAACTTCATCTTCCCGATCGAGTACTCCAAGATGATGTTCGAGCTGACCGAGGACAGCACCGCGCAGTACTCCGAGCTCGGGGTGTTCACCCAGAGCGGCGGGATCGAGGTGGCCCGCACCCCGGAACGGATGATCGAGCTGCGCCGGCGGTGCACCCAGGCCAAGTCGTGGGGCATCCCGGCCGAGGTGATCACGCCCGGCGAGGTGAACAAGCTGGTGCCCTACCTGGATGATTCGGTCATCCTGGGCGGCGCGCACTTCCCCACGGTGGGCGTGGTCGACTCGCTGCGGGCCGGCACGCTAATGCGGGAGGGGGCGCAGCGGGCCGGCGCGCTCACCGTCCTGGCGGGCACCGAGGTCTACGGCATCTCGGTGGCTGGCGCTGCTGGCCTGGCCGGCAGTGCCGGCGGGCGGGTGCGCGGCGTGACGACCAGCGCGGGTGAGATCGAGACCGACCACGTCGTCATCTGCTGCGGCGTCTGGTCGCCCCGGATCGCCCGGATGGCCGGCGCCCGGCTGGCGCTCACCCCGACCGTGCACCAGATGATCAGCGTCGGCCCGATCGCGCTGTTCGCCGACACGCCGGGAGAGATCTCCTACCCGATCGTCCGCGACGTCGACACCAACATGTACGAGCGCCAGCACGGCGGCGACATGGAGGTCGGCTCGTACGCGCACCGGCCGATCATCGTCCCGCCGGACGAGATCCCGTCCATCGAGGAGTCGGTGCTCTCGCCCACCGAGATGCCGTTCACCCAGGAGGACTTCGACCCGCAGCTGGAGCAGGCGCTCGAGCTGATGCCCGAACTGCTCGGCGACGAGCGGGCCGGGATCAGGTACGCGATCAACGGCCTGATCTCGATGACCCCCGACGGGCACCCGCTGCTCGGTGAGATGCCCGAGGTCAAGGGGCTGTGGTCGGCGGCGGCGAGCTGGATCAAGGAAGGCCCGGGCTGCGGCCGGGCGGTGGCCGAGCTGATGTCAGGCCGGGTGCCCACGGTGGACGTGCACGAGGCCGACGCGGCCAGGTTCTACCCCTTCCAGGGCGCGGTCGAGCACGTCCGCGGCCGGGCCCGGGAGGCCTTCAACAAGATGTACGGGATTGTCCACCCCGCCGAGCAGTGGGAGTCCGGCCGGCCGCTGCGGGTCAGCCCGGTGTACGAGCGAGAACGCTCGCTTGACGCGGTGTTCTTCGAGACCGCGGGCTGGGAGCGGCCGTTCTGGTACGCCTCGAACGCCACGCTGCTCGATCGGTACGCGGGGCGGCTGATGGAACGCCCGGCGGAATGGGAGTCGCGCTGGTGGTCGCCCATCATCAACGCCGAGCACCTGGCCATGCGGGACGCCTGCGCGCTGGTCGACCTGGCCGCCTTCGCCGTCCTCGAGGTGTCAGGGCCCGCCGCGCTCGACGCGGTGCAGTCGCTCGCGGTGGCGCAGATGAACGTGCCGGTCGGCCGCGTCGTGTACACCTCGCTGCTGGACGAGGCCGGCGGGTTCCGGGCCGACCTGACGATCATGCGGCTGGCCGACGACCGATTCCGGGTAGTGACCGGCGGCGCGACCGGGATGTCCGATGCCAAGTGGATCAGCGACCACCTGCCTGCCGGGGCGTTTCTCGCCGACCTCACCTCGGCTGTCACGACGATCGGGCTGTGGGGGCCGCGGGCCAGGGACGTGCTGGCCGCGGTGACGGCCGACGACGTGTCGCACGCCGGGTTCGCGTTCGGCACCTGCCGCGAGATCGAGGTCGACGGCACCGTCGTGCTCGCGTCGCGTATCTCCTACGTCGGCGAGCTCGGCTGGGAACTGCACGTGCCGATCGAGCAGGGCGCCCGGCTGTGGGACGCGCTGTGGCAGGCGGGCCAGCCGCACGGCCTGGTCCCGGCCGGCATCGGCGTGTACGGCACGACCGGGCGGCTGGAGAAGGGGTACCGCGCGTTCGGCGCCGAGCTCACCCCCGACTACACGCTCGTGGAAGCGGGCATGACCCGGCCCAAGGTCAAGGAGCAGGCGTTCATCGGCAAGGACGCGTACCTGCGCCAGCGGGCCGAGCCGCCGTGCGCGGTGCTGTGCACGCTCACCGTGGACTCGCACACCTCGGCGGACGGGACGCCGCGGTACATGCTCGGCGGCGAGCCGATCCTGTCGCCGGCGGGCGAGCGCCTGGTCGACGCCAAGGGGCGGCCGTCGTACGTGACCAGCGCGGGTTCGGGCCCGTCGGTGGGCAAGCACCTGCTGATGGCCTACCTGCCCGCCGATCGCGCGCTGCAGGGCAGCTCGCTGCTGGTGGAGTACATGGGCGAGCAGTACCCGGTCACGGTGGCGGTGGCCGGATCCACCCCGCTGTTCGACCCGGCCAACGAGCGGATCCGGAGCTGAGCCAGTCATGGAGATACTCGTCTGCGTTAAGCGCGTCCCCACCGTGGGCGGCAAGATCGCGGTGACCCCGGACGGGCAGGAGGTCGACACCCGGATGTCCGGGTTCTCCATCAGCCCGCACGAGGAATGCGCCGTCGAGGAGGCGGTGCAGATCACCGAGCGGGCCGGCGGCACGGTGTCGGTGCTGACGCTGGGACCCGAGGCAGCGATCGAGCAGCTCCGCGGCGCCCTCGCCCTCGGCGCCGGGCGGGCGGTGCTGCTGGAGACCGACGGCCGGGAGTTCGGCCCGATCGCGACCGCGGCCGCCATCGCCGCCGAGGTCGCCGAGCACGGGTACGACCTGGTGCTGCTCGGCAACGAGGCGGCCGATACCGGCGACTACCAGGTCGGCGTCCGGCTCGCGCACGAGCTCGGCTGGCCGGTGGCCACCGGGATCAAGAACCTGTCGGTCTCTGCCGACGGCGTCGTGGCCCGCCGGGAGTACCGCGGCGCCCAGGAGGCGTACTCCCTGCCCCTGCCGGCCGTCATCACCGTCAAGGAAGGCATCAACCTGCCGCGCTATCCGTCGCTGCCCGGACGCCTGCGGGCCAAGCGCGCGCCGGTCGACCGCTCCTCGCCGGCCTGGACGGCCGAAGGACTGCGCAAGGAGGCGCTCCGGGTGCCCGCGTCGGCTCAGCATCAGGCCACCGTGCTCGGTAACGGCGCCGACGCCGTGCCGGAACTGGTCCGCGTCCTCGCCGAACTAGGGGTGCTCTCGTGACCGTGTTGTGCCTGGTAGAGCTCGATGGCGCCGACCCGGCGGACGCCTCACTCCGCGCGCTGACGCTCGCGAGAACCCTCGGGGACACTTCTGTCCGGTCAGTCGTGTTCGTGGATTCCGCGGGCGTGCCCGCCGCCGCGCTGGCCGACTACGGGGTCACCGACGTGGACGTGATCGAGCCTGCCAGCCTGGAGGGATACGCGCCGCAGGCCTGGGCGCGGGTGCTGGCCGGGCTCGCGGCCGAAACCGGCGCGACCGCCGTGCTGGCGGCTGGGACCGACCGGGGCAACGAGGTGCTGGCGCACCTCGGCGCGATCACCGGGCTGCCGATGGCCGCGAACTGCACGCTCGTCACCCCCGACGGCGGGCAGACGCACCGGCTGGTCCGGCACCGCTGGGCGGGGCTGCTGCTGGAGGACGCGGTCATGGCCGCCCCCGTCGCCTTGTTCACCGTGGCCACTGATTCGGTCGCCCCGCTCCCGGCGGACGTTTCCGCGGAAACGTCCGCCATCCAAGTGCACGTGCACAAGCCCGAGGTGGCCGAGGCCGACCTGGTGGTGCGGGCGGTGGAGTCGCCGGCCGGCGCGGGCGGCGCGTCCCTGGCTACCGCGCGGGTCGTGGTAGGTGGCGGCCGCGGCGTGGGCGGAGCCGACGGCTTCGCCCCGCTGGAGGAACTGGCCGACCTGCTGGGCGGCGTGGTCGGGGTGTCCCGCGTGGTCACCTCAGAGGGCTGGCGGCCGCACAAGCAGCAAGTCGGCCAGACCGGCACCAAGATCACCCCGGAGCTCTACCTGGCCTGCGGCATCAGCGGCGCCATCCAGCACATCGCCGGCTGCGCCGGGGCCAAGCACATCATCGCCATCAACACCGATCCCGGCGCCCCCATCCTGGCCCACGCCGACTACGCCGTCATCGGCGACCTGCATCAGGTCATCCCGGCTCTCGTCGAGGCTCTCCGTGCCCGTTGACGACGGCGGCTGGAACACCGCCGTCCCACTGATGCTGGCGCGGAACGTCCGCGGGCTGCGGGCCCAGGGACAGGGCGCGCGACTGGCTCTTCGGCCGCCGGGCTCCGACCGGGCGCGCCGGGGCCGTCGGCCGCGGGAAATGAACCCAGCCGCGATGCTGACGCCCGGCCATGCGCACCCGGATGAGCGGCTCATAGGTACCCCCGTCGACGTAACGGTGGCGGACTATCCCGCCGAAGATCTCCTCCGAGACCACCAGGACGAGCGGTGCCGCAGGGGTTTCCCGCAGGACCCTCTTAACCTTCGGCGCGTCTAGGAGCCGGAACGCCAGGTCCAGGTCCTCGCCGTAGAAGCCCCGGCCGTCATCGTGGATCTCGCCGGCGTGCAGGACGGTACGGAGCCGCAGCCGCAAGGCCGGGTCAGCGACTGTGGTGTTGTGCTCATCGAGCAGCGCGGCCAGCTCCGGGATCAGCACGCCGATCAGGACCGTCTTGGGCACGTCGTCATGCGGCCGGATGAGGATCAGCACGCCATCGCCCCGGTCGACGAGGGGCTCCAGGTGCCTGGGGTTTATCCCGGCCTCATCCAGCGCCTGGTCCAGCAGCGCGTAGAGGATGCGGCGGAGCTCACCGCGCTCCGGATTGGTCCGCTTGGTCGACCCCTCGACGTCGACCGCCACAATCGAGCGGTGCACGGGACCTGCGACCGATCGCGCCCCCGTAGGGCGCACCGCCACGAGTTGGATGCTCATACGCCCTCCCGGACAGATCCTGATGGATCCCTCTTTCCCTAGCGTGACTGTCAAGTCGCTCGTCTGGGGCACGGTGGACGCCTTTACAGATTCACGGACGCCGTGAATTGCCCGAGACGCCGGAGCCGGACATTGCGATGATGTGCAAGCTTTGACAAACTTGGACACTCCCAAATCCTGGAGGATCCAACAGTGGGAGCGATCAGGCGGGACCCGACTCCCCCCGGGCCGGTCACCGATTTCTTCGACCTCCTGCATCAGCTTCACATGGAGGCCGGTCTTCCGTCCGTGCGGGAGATCGAGGTGAAGGTCAGGGTACTGCGCGGGCAGAATCAAATCAGCCGGTCGACCATTCACAACATCTTCCGCGGACCGCACGTTCCCCGCTGGCATTTCCTGGAGCTGGTGGTCGAGGCGCTGCAGGGAGATATGGCGCAGGTCCGGACGCTCTGGCAGGCGGCCCAGCGGCACGAGAGCGTGACCGGAACGGTCACGATAGACACGATAGAGTCGTCGGTGGCCGTTCTGCCGATCACGGATCCGGTGGAATCCGCGGCCACGCCTTCGCTGCGGATCTGGTCGAACGAGATCCCTCCGCGCAACCCCAACTTCTCCGGACGAGCCGCCGAGCTGGATCTGCTCCGGTCCAATCTCATCGGGCGAGAACGACAGCATCCCGCCGTCCAGGTCATCTCGGGCGAAGGCGGGATCGGGAAAAGCGAGATCGCGACGGAGTTCATCCACCGGCACAGGGATAAGTACAGAATCATCTGGTGGATACGGGCCGAGCACCACGACCGGGTCCGCGACGCGCTCGTCGGGCTCGGCCAGCGGCTCGAACTCCGTCAAGCGGCGGCGGGCGGGGGTCGCGACCGGGCGATCACGGCCGTCCTGGACACGCTGGAGAGCGGAGCCCAGCCGAGCTGGCTGCTGGTGTACGACAACGCCGTCATGCCGCTTGAACTGCAGCGTTACCTGCCGAAGTGCTTGCCGGGCGGTCACATCATCATTACGTCACGGCTCAGGGACTGGCCTGCCTACATGCGGGCCGACAATATCGAGGTCACGCTGTTCTCCGGCGGCGAGGCGGTCAATTTTCTGCGCCGGAGAGTGCCCGCGCTCGAATTCCCGCGGGAAAACGACGAAGACGAGGAAACGCGTCGCGCTGATGAGGCTAGGCGGCTCGCCCGGGCCGTCGAGGGCCTGCCCATTGCCACCGAGTACGCCGCGGCTTACCTGGCCGAGACGAAGCAGGGCGTCGACGATTACATCGACAAGCTCAGCGAGAAGGTCCAGCGCCTGGGCGGCGAGGAGCCTTCCGATTTCCCCGCGCCGATCTCGGCGGCCTGGGAGATGTCCACCGCGTTGCTGAACGCGGACGCCGAGCACCTGTTCAACCTGTGCGCCTTCTTTTCCCCCGAGCCGATTGCCGCGGAGCTGTTCCTGCGCCATACCGGCGAGGTCACCGAGCCACCCGGATTGCGTGACACCCTGTCGCATTCGCGGCGATTCCGCGCCGCGGCCAGCCGTCTAGCCCGGCTGTCGCTGGCCAAGGTCAACGGCGCGCGAGACCTGATCCAGGTACACCGCGTGGTGCAGGCCCTCACCAGGTCACGCCTGGAGCGGGACCGGCCGGATGCCTTCCGCGCCTACCGGGCGGCCGTCGAGATCGTGCTCGCCGCGTCCAACCCCGGCAATCCCGATCGAGGTACCAGCGACGTCGCCTACGACCTCTCGCTTCAGCATCTCGAGTCGGACCGGAGCTTCTTCGAGACCGGTAACGAGGCGCTGCGCCGCCTCGTCATCGACCAGGTGCGACGTCTGCACCTGCGCGGCGGCCACGCCGAGGCGATGCGGTTCGGGCAAGACGCGCTCGAGGTGTGGCGCAACCAGCTCGGCCACGATGACCTGCAGGTCCTGAGCCTCGCGGTCGAGGTGGCGATCGCCATGCGCTGGGACGGCCACGCCGCCGACGCCGGCGACCTCATCCAGAAGACGCTCCGGTTGCTGAAGTTCCGCTACGGAGACGAGCACAAGGTGACCCTGCTGTGCGCCAACACCCAGGGAGCTGACCTGCGCACCCGCAGCCAGTTCGAGGAGGCGCTTGACCAGGACCTCGACCTGCTGCCCAAGTTCGAGCGCGTCTTCGGGGTCAACCACGACCGGACGCTGAACGTCCGGAACAACCTCGCCACTGACTATCGTCGGCTCGGCCGTTTCCGCGAGGCCCTGGATATCGACCGGCGCACCTATCAGGACCGCAGCGACATCCTGGGACCCACCGACCAACGTACCCTGCACTCCTACGACGCGGTAGCCCGCGACCTGCGCGGCCTCGGCCGCTACCAGGAATCGCTCGACATCGCGCGTGAGGTGATGAAGGGATTCGCGACCGCGGGCGGCCGGGAGAATCTCGACCTGCTCAACGCGCGCAAAGGCTTCGCGGCGGCCCTGCGGAAGGTCGGCTACCCCTGGGAAGCACTGCAGGAGAGCGAGGATGTGGTCCAGCGCTATCGCGACTACCTGGGCTCGGGACATACCTACACACTGCGCGCCGCCGCCAACCTGATTAACGACCGGCGGGCCGTGGGCTACCTCGCCCCGGCCGAAGAACTTGCCAACGAGGTCCTGGATCGCTGCCGGGAAGCCGGTTTCCCGTTCGACCTCGGCTACGGCACCATGGTCAACCTGGCCTCCGTGCTGCGCGAAGACGGACGGGTGCAGGAAGCGCTGCGGACCGACTCGCAAGGCTGGCGCGGGCTCGCGGCCGAATACGGCGATCTTCATCCATTTACCCTGGAGGCCAGCATCAACTACGCTTCGGACCTAGCCGCCTGCGGCGACCTGCCCGCGGCCATCCGGATTGGCCGGGAAACCCTGGCCAAGTGCCAGAGCTCCCTGGGCGAGAATCATCCGGACACCCTGATGTCGGCCGTTAACCTGGGCATCGACCAGGCCGCGCTCGGCAACACCGCCGAGGCGGACCGATTGCTCGCGGACGCGTTGCGCCGGTACGAGGACACGCTGACCACGGAACACCCCGAAGCCCTGGCAGCGGCCCGGCGAACCCGCCTCACCGCGGAGATCGAGCCGTACTGACCTGGGCGCCGCCTGAGGCGACGGTTTCCGCGTCCATCCGGGCCACGTCGGCGGTCACCCGGCCGGCGACGTGGGTGATGAGCCGCAGCAGGTCGTCGCAGTAGACCGACGGGTTGCGGAATCCCTCGCCGCTCCGGTAGCGGTGGGGGTACAGGCCGCCGCCGCAGATCCGCATGACCGGGCAGCGCTGGCATTCCGCCGGCAGCGCGGCCGCGCCGATCTGCCGGGCGATCGTCGTGGGGTGATCGAGCGCGGCGTCGAAGGAGTCGGCAAGGATGTGCAGTCCGGTGTCGGCGGCACCCGAATACGCCGAGCTCAGCGAGTCAAGTTGCCTGATGGACCCGTCGGTTTCCACCACGATGAGCGTGGCGGGCTGCAGCCCCAGGCCCTCCACCGCACCCGGTCCGCCCAGTACCAGCTGGATCAACTCGGCGAACAGGCGAATCCGGGTCTCCTGCTCGGGTGCTGAGTACCACCGTTCGAAGATCGTGATCAGCCAGTCCGCGTAGCCGGTGCCAGGCGGCGGGCAACTCCAGTTCGCGTGCGGTAGCAAGAGGTCCAGTGTGGGCGGATTGAATTTCAGCAGGGCCTGATAGGTGGTCTCCGGGTCGTTGTGCACGTCGACGGTGCACAGAATGCCCCCGTAAATAGAGCGGAATTCAGCTGAATCGAGCAGCCGCAGACCATCGCCTACGTCTTCGAAGCTATTGCGGCCATTACGGTAGCGGCGATGACGTCCGGTGGCCTCGGCGTCGCCGTCCAGGCTCACGCCGACGCGAATACCGAGATCCCTGAGCGTTCTCAGCATGGCGGGACGGAGGAGGGTCCCGTTGGTCTGGACGCTGATATTCACCCGGGCCGGTATCCTGGCGTACAGGGAATCGGCCAGTTCGGTCAGCCATTCCGGGCCGGTCAGCAGCGGCTCCCCGCCGTGCAGGATAACGTCCACGGCGGAAAGATTGTGCTGCTTCACATGTTCGGCTATGCGCTCAGCAGTTCTGGCCGATATGGCCGGGGCCATCCGCCTTGGCTGATTACGCCACGTCTTGTCTTCCATTTCGTACACATAGCAGTACGAGCAGGACAGATTGCAGCGGCTGTGCACCTTCAAGATGAACTGCTGGAAGGGAACGGGCTGGTGGCCGTGCGCAGGCATATTCGCTATGCCGGGATCCAGCAGCGGCCAGGGAGCCGGATGTCCCGTCATGCGAACCAGCCCGCCAGGTCCAGGGGATCGGTGTGCTGCCCGAGGCGGGCATGCACGTCGAACATGAGCGCCATGCGGGTGGCGAACGCGGCCTGAAGCCGCGATGGCGGCTGACGGTGCACGGCCAACGCCAGGCCGATCCACGCGTCCGGCTCAGGTTCGGCCGAGTCGGCTATGAGGTCACGGTATGCCTGAACCGCGGCATCGGTACTCCCGGCCAGCAGCAGGCGGTCGGGTTCGCCGAGCGGAAGGATTCCGCCGGAACAGAGCTCGCGGTAGCGGGTCGGCGCTAGGTAGCGCATGCTCAGCAGCCGGCTCCGCACGGCCGGGCCGGCCCTGCGAACGTCTTCCGCGATCTGGGCCGCCGGCTGGAGGTGTTCGGGGAAGGACTCGCCGTTCCGGTAGGCGGCCGCGAGCCCGGCCACGGTCGCCTGATCGGTGGCCATGTGCCTGACCTGCCAGGTCAGCCAGTGGTCGAGCGCGACTTCCCCGGCGATCGCGTACGCCTCGCCGGGCACGGATCCGGATGTGAGCTCCCGTCCCCGGGCCCTCAGCAGCTCGGCGAACCGTGCGCCCGCCGGGGTCAGGCATCCCATCTCGAGCAGCGTCTGAACGGCGAGGTCGATGGCTGGCCCCCAGCGAGCGAAGTGCACCTGGGCCCGGAGGATCTCATCCGGGCCCGTCTCCACGTCCCGCTGCGCCGCCCAGAACCGCACGATCCCCAGATGTGCGTAGGCCCCCTGCAACAGGCCTCCGGCCGGGCGCGGGTCCTGCCGCCACGGAGCGTAGACCCTATCGCCGCCGGACTCGACCAAGGGCACCATGTCCATGAGGCCGCACAGCTTGACGTGCTGGAACTCATGGATCAGGGTTTCGGCCAGGGTCACCGGGTCCGGCGGCCAGGAGGTGGCGATGGCGCCGAAGGCCGCCGGCGTCGTCGCGCTCACCAGGTCGGTATCGGAGTACGGCGTCAGCGGGACGACGGCGGAGATCCCGTCCGCGATAGATCCGGCCGCCCAGCGATGATGACGGACGAGTACCTCCCACGCGCCCTGCAGACGGTGCCGCCATCGCCGGATCTCGTCCGGTGCAAGGTTCTTGGACATCGGCAGGGAGTAGCGATCGAGATAGGGATCATCCGTCTCGAGCAGCGTGTACCAGGCGAGCCCGTCGGCGACCGCCCGGACCATCGGAGTGCCGGACCAGAGCGGAACCGCGCAGCCCGAGCCGTCGTCAGGCACGAGCTGCCGCCAGTCGGCCTCGAACTCGTCGCCGCAGGTCACGCGGTCGCTGTCGCAGCGCAGCCTGATCCAGGAAGACGACTCATCGACCTTCAGATACCCCAGGCCTGGCAGCCGGATGCGGCCGTCCTGCGTCGGCACGTTCAGCTCGAAGCGGAAACCGATCCGCACCGCCGCCGCGGCGACCGCGCACGCGAAGTGACCGAAGTCTGCCGCGGACCCCTGCTCGAAATGGATGAGGCAGTCGTGGGCCCATCCACCCAGGTGCGGTAGCCGCAGCAGCCACGCGGCGGCCCCGGAATCCGCGGCCTGGATCCGGGCAAACAGCTCATAGGCCGCGCGGAAGGCGGCCGGTCCGCGATCGTCGTCACCGGCCGCCTCGGCGATGGCATGGAGCAGCATCAGGTGCTTGCTCAGCTGCGCGTCGCGCACGATCCGGACCGCGCCCGGATCGTCGGCGCACCGGGCCAGCGCGGTGAACGCGGCCTCCGGCAGTACGTGAGAAGTAACCAATTCGACCCTTTCTCCACCCCGCCAGGGTCGCCTTGGAACTAAATCCTGGCCTGAAACGAACTAAGCGGAATACCGTTTTCTTTAAGCCGCTCGCGGTAAAGGGCAATCGAATGGGCGAGAGCAGACGAGCCTAGCATGGCGAGGCGGTCCACCGGAATGTCCCTCAAGTCCGGAATTGCCGTATCAATGTCCTTTTCCTGCGAGGTCATCATTGTCTCTCCTGAGAGATCGCGAGATCACGGGTGATAAGCCCGCCCGCGTAGCCGCTCGTGAGGTATCCGGCGGGCCGCGGACGTCCTCCGAAATGCCTCCAGCGGTGGCTGGAGTAAGCCAACCACGCCGGGGAAAGTTTTTACAAGTCCAATCTTGGGTAAGGGAGTCCAGCGGCGCCAGGGGCAGTCCCAAGACAGTCTTGGACACTCTCGGACGAATCGCAAACTCTCCGCAACGTGTCCGAAGCCTGACCGTTATGCACTGTGCGCGCAGCGGGTTCTTCCGGTTACGTACGGATATCAATAGCTAGTTTTTCGCTCCGTGACTATTCGACTGCCTACAGTGCTGACACGTGTCGCTAAATGCCACCGATTCGCAACTATTTGTCACTGGTGGCGTGGCCTGCGGAAACGCTATCCGGCAGGCGTGCATCCTGCCACCCGCACATGCCGTGGCCAGCTGGCCGGATAGTCAGTGACCGGGGAGCGCTGGCCGCTCGGCAACTAGGGCCACAGCAGGTGCCCGGTTCGTCTCCGCCGGGTAGCCCTGCGCTGAGATCGGTCCTGACTCCTGGTGTCACGTCCATCGGCGCCGGAAGGATTTGCCTAGAACACGGCGCGCTGGCGCGTTTTGACATCGTGTCTAGAGTGAACCCGATGAGGCAGCCCGGCTCTGCGTTCCGGGTTGCCCATCGAGGCGTGCTGCGTCAGACGGGCTGCTCGCTAACAGGACCGTTGATTTGCGCGCACGCCGGTGTCGGCGCGGGCGGGTGGTCCGATATGGGCCCCCACCCCGCCGCCGCCGCGCTGATCATGACGGCGATGCCGATGTCCCCCTTTCCCGAAAGGCGGCGTTTCGGCTCCTTTCTAGACTGGTGCTTACGCATGGTCTTCCCTTCGTTATCGGCCAGCTGATTCTTTACAGATTTGGTACCAGCGCGGAAATCACCTTCCTGTCCCGCTATCGTCATTAACTAGCCGCGTTGCGGCCGTATCCTATTTGCTTCGCCTGCGCTGGATGCGATCAGCTGAGCGAGCATGGAACCTGGCCCGTCGCGGCGTTCCACTAGAACATTCTGAAAGGTATTTAGTTATTCGCGTATGTTTTGGAGAGATGATCAAATATCTTCATTAAGGTCGCGAGCTTGCAGAATGCATCCGCCCCGTATTGCCGCTGACGAGAGTTTGCGGCCGCGGACGTCTTCCGAATCATGCCTCCGGCGGTGGCTGGAGTAAGCCAACCACGCCGGGGAAGTTTTTATAAGTCCAATCTTGGGTAAGGGAGTCCAGCGATGCGAGGCCAAATCGCAGGGACAGCGCTGGACGCTCGCGGACGGACCGTGAACTCTCCGCAACCCGTCCGATACCTTGTCGTTATATTCGAGACTGGCAGCGAAATGCCGGCGGTTCAGTATCGTTTGCTAGCGGCGGCATGGTCTGCCGAAGCGTCACCATGCGGCGTAGAGGCCGCCAAGCGCGAGGCAGGCCGTGGTCAGTCTGCCGGTGGCCACGTGGCCGAATAGGTCATCAGATCACTCCGGGGGGCAGGAGATCGTGAGGTCACGGCCTGGGATCCGTTCGCAGTTACGGCGACCCGGGGCTGCGGCGGGGGTGACCAGGAACTTGATCACAAGCGGTGACATAATGCAGTCAACGCGCTGCGAAGTGTCTTCGCAAGACGGGTTGATGAAAACGGACAACCATGGACGACCGCGAACAACCCGACCAGTGTCCCTGGCCGCCAGGATGTCGCTGGCCCCGCCCGCAGCCGACTGGCCAGGGACGACGCGACTGCCGCGCATGGGCGCCGCTGGCGTGGGAAAGTGAGAGATGGTCGGAACGCATTTCAGCGCGAGGGATGGGGAACATTTGGCGGCGACTGCCGTGTGGCCGGGCGAGAGCTATCCGCTGGGCGCCACGTATGACGGAGCCGGGACCAACTTCGGCCTGTTCTCCGAGATAGCCGACCGGGTCGAGCTGTGCCTGTTCGACGACGACGGCAAGGAGACCCGGGTCGCCCTGCACGAGGTGGACGGGTTCGTCTGGCACGGGTACCTGCCCGGCGTCAGCCCGGGGCAGCGTTACGGGTACCGGGTCCACGGTCCCTACCACCCGGCCGACGGGCATCGCTGCAACCCGGCCAAGCTGCTGCTCGACCCGTACGCCAAGGCGATCGAGGGCGGCGTGAACTGGGGTCAGCCGGTCTTCGCCTACACGTTCGGCCACCCGGACCGGCGCAACAACGCCGACTCCGCGCCGTACGTCCCCCGCTCGGTCGTGGTGAACCCGTTCTTCGACTGGAACCTCGACCGGCCGCCGCGGACGCCCTACCACGAGACCGTCATCTACGAGGCGCACGTCCGCGGCCTGACCAAGGAGCATCCGGTCATCCCGGAGGAGCAGCGCGGCACCTACCTGGGCCTGGCGCATCCGGCGGCCATCTCGCACCTGCACGAGCTCGGTGTCACGGCGGTCGAGCTCATGCCCGTGCACCAGTTCGTCATCGACAGCCACCTGAGCCAGCGCGGGCTCGGCAACTACTGGGGCTACAACACCATCGGCTTCTTCGCCCCGCACAACGCCTACGCCGCCAGCGGAACCCGCGGCCAGCAGGTGCAGGAGTTCAAGACCATGGTCCGGGCCCTGCACGCGGCCGGGATCGAGGTGATCCTCGACGTGGTCTACAACCACACCGCCGAGGGCAACCACATGGGGCCCACGCTCTCCTTCCGCGGCATCGACAACTCGGCCTACTACCGGCTGGTGGACAACGACCGGCGCTACTACATGGACACCACGGGCACCGGGAACAGCCTGCTGATGCGGCACCCGCACGTGCTCCAGATGATCATGGACTCACTGCGGTACTGGGTGCTCGACATGCACGTGGACGGCTTCAGGTTCGACCTCGCGGCCACCCTGGCCCGCCAGTTCTATGAGGTGGACCGGCTGTCGGCGTTCTTCGACCTGGTCCAGCAGGATCCGGTGGTCTCCCAGGTCAAGCTGATCGCCGAGCCGTGGGATGTGGGTGACGGCGGCTACCAGGTCGGCAACTTCCCGCCGCTGTGGAGCGAGTGGAACGGCAAGTACCGGGACACGATCCGCGACTTCTGGCGCGGCCAGCCCTCGAAGGTCCCCGAGTTCGCCTCCCGGCTGACCGGGTCCAGCGACCTGTACCAGCAGGACAGCAGGCGCCCGGTCGCCTCGGTGAACTTCGTCACCTGCCACGACGGCTTCACCCTGGCCGACCTGGTCTCCTATGACCACAAGCACAACGAGGCCAACGGCGAGGACGGCCGGGACGGCAGCGACGACAACCGGTCCTGGAACTGCGGCGTCGAAGGGCCCGCCGAGGACAAGGCCGTGCGGGCGCTGCGGGCCAGGCAGAAGCGCAACTTCCTGGCCACGCTGCTGCTGTCGCAGGGCGTCCCGATGCTGCTCGCGGGCGACGAGATGGGACGCACCCAGCGGGGCAACAACAACGCCTACTGCCAGGACAACGAGATCTCCTGGATTGACTGGGCGGTGCGGGCCGAGGAGGACCAGGCACTGTTCGACTACGTCCGTACCCTCATCCGGCTCCGGGCCGATCACGCGGTCTTCCGCCGTCGCAGGTTCTTCCGCGGTCATGCGATCCGCGGCGGCCGTAACCGGCTCGGTGACATCGGCTGGTTCACCCTGGCGGGCGAGGAGATGACCGACGAGGACTGGGACGCGGGGTTCGCCAAGTCGCTGACCGTGTTCCTGAACGGCCGGGCGATCAGCGAGCTGGACCGGCGCGGCGAGCGAGTCCAGGACGACTCCTTCCTGCTGCTGTTCAACGCCAGCGAAGAGGACCTCCAGTTCGTCATACCGCCGCGCCGCTACGGGCCGCGCTGGTCCAAGGTGCTGGACACGGTGTACGCCATGACGGAGTTCGCCGACGAGAGTCCCGTCAAGCCGGGAGACGTGATGACCGTGACCAACCACTCCCTGCTATTGCTGCGCCGTGGCTGAGCCCGCGGCTGGGTTCGCGGGCCGCGGCGATGGCCCAGGAAACGGGCCCGGAAACGGGCCCGGAAATAGGCCCGGAAATAGGCACAGTCCCCCCGTGTCGACCTACCGGCTGCAACTGCGGGACAGCTTCGGGTTCGGCCAGGCGGCGGAGCAGGCCGGCTACCTGGCCGCGCTGGGCGTGACGCACGTCTACCTGTCGCCGATCCTGCAGGCCAATCCGGGCTCGCCGCACGGGTACGACGTGGTGGACCATTCGCGGGTCTCGGTGGACCTCGGCGGGGAGCCCGCGTTCCGCGAGATGGCGGACGAGTTTCACCGGCACGGCCTCGGGGTCGTCGTCGACGTGGTGCCCAACCACATGGCCCGGCCGACCCCGGAATCGCTCAACCGGCAGCTGTGGTCGGTGCTCTACCAGGGCCGGAAGTCGGAGTTCGCGCACTGGTTCGACGTCGACTGGGACGCGCAGGAAGGCAAGCTGCTGATGCCCATCCTGGCTGGGTCGCTTGAGGAGTGCCTGGGCGATCTCATCATCGACACGGGCCGAAGAACCCCGAGGAACCCCGACGGTGCCGGGCACCGAGGGCCGGTGCTGCGCTACTTCGACCACGTGCTCCCGCTCCGCGACGGCGTAGCCGACCTGCCCCTCGGCGTGCTGCTGGCCCAGCAGCATTACCGGCTCACCGACTGGCATGACGCGGCCACCCAGCTCAACTGGCGGCGGTTTTTCGACGTCGACGAGCTCATCGCGATCAGGGTCGAGGATCCGGACGTTTTCGCCGCCACCCACCAGGTGCTACTGCGCTTGGCGCGCGAGGGCCTGATCGACGGCCTGCGGGTGGATCACCCCGACGGGCTGGCCGACCCGCCCGGCTACCTCGCCCGGTTGGCCGCCGAGACCGGCGGCGCCTGGGTGGTGGTGGAGAAGATCCTGGCCCACGGCGAGGAACTGCCCGGCTGGCCGTGCGCGGGCACCACCGGGTATGACGCCCTCAACCTGGTCGGCGGGCTGTTCACCGACCCCGCCGGGGACCTCCCGCTGACCGAGGAGTACGTCCGCTTCACCGGCTGTGCTAGCCCCCGGGGGCGACCCCCCGGTGACCCCCCGCCTGGGGGGATGCCATCCCCCCAGGCCCCCCTGGCCCCGAGGCAGAGCTTCGCCGAGGTGGAGCGAGACGCCAAGCACGACATCGCCGACGGCACCTTCGCCGCCGAGCTGTCCCGGCTGACCCGGGTGTTCGCCCGCGCCGACTACCCGGCCCTGGACGGCTTCTCCGCCGCTGACCTGCACGACGTGCTGGTCGCCCTGCTGGCCGAGTTCGGCGTGTACCGGGCCTACGTGACCCCGGGCGAACCGCCATCCGCCGCGGCCGCGGCGGCGGTGACCGCGGCCGCCGGGGCGGCCCGCGACCACCTGGACGAGCGGCTGCACCCGGCCCTGGATGCGGTGCAGGCGGCCGTGCTCGGCCTGGGCGGGGTGACTGCTGACGCGGCACAGCAGGCCGCGCGGGACGAGCTGGTCGTGCGGTTCGGCCAGACCACCGGCCCGGTGCTGGCCAAGGGCGTGGAGGACACCGCGTTCTACCGCTGGTCACGGCTGGCCGCGCTGAACGAGGTGGGGGGCAGCCCGGACATCTTCGGGATCAGCCCGGCCGAGTTTCACGCCGCCGCCGGCCGCCTCGCCCGGCGCTGGCCGTTCACCCTGACCACGCTGTCCACGCACGACACCAAACGGCAGGAAGACGTCCGGGCCCGGCTGGCCGTGCTGGCCGAATGGCCGCAGGAGTGGGGACACCAGGTGGCCGAGTGGCACGGCCTGGCGCGATGGCTCACCGACGGCGCCGCCGCCGAGGCCACGGAACGGGCCCCGGAGCCCGACCTTGAGTACCTGATGTGGCAGACCCTGGTCGGCGCCTGGCTGATCGGGGCCGAGCGGCTGAGCAGGTACCTCGACAAGGCGATGCACGAGGCCAAGACGCGGACGTCCTGGATCGTACGCCGGGTGGGCTATGAGTCGGCGGTGCTCGGCCTGGCCGACGCCGTGCTCGGCGACCCGGAACTGACCGCCGCCGTCGCGGGCTTCGTGGCCAAGATCGCGCCGGACGCCCGGGTAAACACCCTCGGCGCGAAGCTGGTGCAACTCACCATGCCCGGGGTAGCCGACACCTACCAGGGCTGCGAGCTCACCGGGCTGTCTCTGGTGGACCCGGACAACCGTCGGCCGGTCGACTACCAGCGCCGCCGGCGGCTGCTGGCCGCGCTCGACGCCGCCCCGGACCAGGCGGTCGGGCTTGACGCGGAGAAACTGCTTATGACCTCCCGGGCGCTGCGGCTGCGGCGCGACCACCCGGACTGGTTCGCCGGGAGCTACACCCCGCTGGCCAGCGAAGGGTCGGCCGCCGAGCATGCGTTCGCCTTCCTGCGCGGCGGCCACGCGGTCACCGTCGTCACCCGGCTGCCCGCCGGGCTGCGGCGGCGCGGCGGCTGGGCGGACACGGCCCTGCCGCTGCCCGAACTGCACTGGCGGGACGTGCTCACCGGAGTCAGGCACGCCGGCCTGCTGCCGCCGCTTTCCGAGTTGACCAGGCGCCTTCCGGTGGCGTTGCTCATCCCGGACCGGATCTACGAGATGGAGCAGGAGCGGCGCGCAGACGGCAGCCTCCGTTGACGGCGTTCAGCGTCTGGGCGCCCGATGCGGGCAAGGTCGAGGTGGAGGTCGCGGGCCAGCGGTACCCGATGAGCCAGGAAAACACGGGTAGCGGCGCGGGCTGGTGGAGCGCGGACGTGCCTGAGGTGGCGGCCGGCATCGACTACGGGTTCCGGCTGGATGACAGCGAGCCGCTGCCTGACCCGCGCTCCCTGCGGCAGCCGTTCGGCATCAAGGGCCTGAGCCGTACCTACGATCACTCCGCCTTCCGCTGGACGGATTCCAGGTGGCGCGGCGGCGCGCTGCACGGCTCGGTGATCTACGAGCTGCACGTCGGCACGTTCACCCCCGAGGGCACCTTCGACGCCGCTATCGGGCGGCTTGACCACCTGCGCGACCTCGGCGTGCACGCGGTGGAGCTGATGCCGGTGGCCGCGTTCCCCGGCCGGCACGGCTGGGGCTACGACGGGATCAACCTGTGGGCGGTGCACGAGCCGTACGGCGGCCCCGACGCGCTGAAGCGGTTCGCCGACGCCTGCCACGAGCGCGGCCTGGCCGTGCTGCTCGACGTGGTCTACAACCACGTCGGCATCGGCAACCGGCTGGCCGACTTCGGGCCGTACTTCACCGATGCCCACGTGACGCCCTGGGGTCCCGCGGTGAACCTGGACCAGCCCGGGTCCGACGAGGTCCGCGCGTACCTTATCGGCAACGCGCTGATGTGGCTGCGCGACTACCACCTGGACGGGCTGCGGCTGGACGCGGTGCACGCCCTGGAGGACCACCGCGCCCTGCACTTCCTCGAGGAGCTCGCCACCGAGGTGCAGGCGCTCGCGGCCCTGCTGAACCGCGAGCTGATCCTGGTCGCCGAATCCGACACCAACGACCCCCGGCTGGTGACCTCACGGGAGGCGGGCGGCTACGGGCTGGCCGCGCAGTGGAGCGATGACTTCCACCATGCGGTACACGCGGCGATCACCGGCGAGCGGCAGGGCTACTACTGCGACTTCGGGTCGCTGGAGACGCTGGCGAAGACCTACACCACGGTGTTCTTCCACAACGGCAGCTGGTCCGCCTTCCGCGGCCGGACCCACGGGCGGCAGGTCGACGTGTTCCGCGTCCCCGCCCACCGCTTCCTCGGCTACCTGCAGGATCACGACCAGATCGGCAACAGGGCCCTCGGTGACCGGATCGCCGCGACGCTGTCGCCCGAGCTGGTCAAGGTAGGCGCCGGCCTGGTGCTGACCTCGCCCTACACCCCGATGCTGTTCATGGGCGAGGAGTGGGGCGCGGACACCCCGTGGCAGTACTTCACCGATCACATCGAGCCCTGGCTGGCCAAGGCCGTCGCCGAGGGGCGCAAGGCCGAGTTCGCCGCGCACGGCTGGGACGCGGCCGACGTGCCCGACCCCCAGGACGAGGCGACCTTCCTCCGCTCCAAGCTCGACTGGGAGCAGCGTCATCACGAACCGTACGTGGGCCTGCATGCCTGGTACCGGGAGCTGGTCGCGCTGCGCCGGGCCAGGCCCGAGCTGACCGATCCGCGGCTTGACCGGGTGCACGCCGACTTCGACGAGGACGCCCGCTGGCTCCTGGTCCGCCGGGGGCGGCTGCGGATCGCGGCGAACCTCGGCACCGGCACCGTCCGGCTGCCGCTCGGGCAGCCCGGCTTTGGAGTGCTGGCCGCGTCCAGCTCAGGGGTCGCGATCAAGCAGGACACGGTCACGATGCCCCCCGCCGCCTTCGCCGTCATCGAGACCCGGACCCTGCTCAGTCCGGCGCACTGACGGCGAAGTCGGGGAGCTTGATGGCCGGGCCCGGGCGATCGGATCGGATCACCGCGCAGTTAGCCCGCGCAGGTCTGCTGGGCGGCGGTCGCCACGGTGGAGAAGACCCAGGGGTTCTGCGGGGCGCTGCCGCCCTGCAGCGCCTTGGGCAGGCCGCTGGGGAACGTGAACGAGGCCCGGGTCCAGAACCAGCGGGTTCCGGACGACGAGCAAACCTTCACCGGATCGCTCAACGTGATTACCGTGGCCACTGGATAAACAGGCCCGGCGGCGCAGTTCGGATTGCAGGCGTCCAGCTTGTAGATGCCCGTTCCGACGGCCTTGGTGGCGGTCCACGTGGTCCAGGTCATTTTGTCGAGAATCGCGGTGGAATCACCGGAAAGCGGGCAACCTGAATTACACGCGGGCCGGTACAGCGCGGTCCCCTTGATGTCCTGGCCCTGAGCCAGGAACGTGCTGGTCCCGGTGGCCGAGGCGGTCACGTTCGGTGAGGCGGGCAGGCTGGCGGGTGCGGAGGCCGGGTTGCTCGACGAGGATGCTGCCGACGAGGGCGAACTGGGCGGGGCACTCGCCGGGCTCGAGGCCGACGCCACCGCCGAACTGCTCGATGAGTTACAAGCGGTCACCAGCAGGGCGGCGCTAGCCAGCACCGCCCAACCCACGGCCTGCCGGGTTCTGCGCGCATTCGTGTTCAACATGGAAATCCCCCTCAACGACAACGTTCCTTAGCGGCTCGGCGAGCCATCTCGCTCATACGACGCCGGACGCGTCGCCGCGGTTGGGGGCAGCTTTACGCGGGGCAAGACCATGGCCCGTTCGGCATAAATTACGGACCGGGCCGGCTACGGCGGTTTAAGGGACCGAACGGACCCGGCTAATGGTCACCCCGGCCGCCAGCGACGCCAGTCCGGCGAGCGCGAAAAGTGACGGGTAGCTGTGCATGAGCCCCAGCACCGCCCCGGCTACCCGAAGCACTGGCCCTCACCCCGGTACGTCGGCACGGCTGTTGCCTGCCCGTCGTCATCGATCACGTGATACTCCCGGAACCGCTCGGCGAGTTCGCCCGCCTTGGCGTGGCGCAGCCACACCCGGTCGCCGGGCAGCAAGGATTCGGCGGCCGCGCCGCGCACCGGCGTCTGGACCTCGCCTGCGCCCTCCACGCCGGTGAGGCTCAGGCCCGCGGGCAGGTAAGGCCGCGGCAGCCGGTCCGGGGTGCCAGTGCCGGAAGCGATGTAGCCGCCGGAGAACAGCGTGGCGATGCCCGGGCCCGGCCGTCTGACCACCGGCAGCGCGAACAGCAGGGCGGGTTCGGGGGTGAAACGGCGGTACGCGTCGAACAGGGTCGGGGCCACCAGCCCGGAACCGGCCGTGAGTTCGGTCACCGACGCGTCCCGCGCGGTCGATTCCAGGCTGCCGGTCCCGCCGCCGTTGACGAATTCCAAGCTGGTAAGCGCCTGGATCTGGCGGATCGTCTCGGCCCGCCGCCGGTTGAGCTCCGGGACCGAACGGCCCTGGATCAGCCTGATCAGCTGGGCCTTGAGCGGATGCCCCGCCGGCGCATCGCCCAGGCCGGCGATCTGCCCCTCGTACCCCATCACGCCGGCCAGGCGGAAGCCCGGGCGCCTCGTGATCGTCTTCGCGAAGTCCGCCGCCTGCTCAGGCGTGTGCAGCGGTGACCGCCTGGTGCCGATGTGCACTACGGGCCTGCGGCCCAGCGGGCGCCAGGACACGTCGAGGTCCAGGCAGACCCGGATCTCCGGGTGGCCGCCACCGAGGGCGCGGTCCACCACGTCCAGGTGAGCCCCGGAGTCGGTCATGATCGTGATGTTGCGCCTGGCCGCCTCGTCCGTCGCAAGAGCCTGCAGGGCCTTGCGGTCCACGGTCGGGTAGGCCACCGTGCGTTCGGGGACCACGCTGCGCGCCCTCAACGCCGAGCTGGCCGGGTTCGGCCTGGCCATGGCCAACCTCGGGGACATCGACGCGCAGACGCTGGCGGGCGCCCTGTCCACCGGGACGCACGGCACCGGCGCGCGGCTCGGCGGGCTCGCCACCCAGGTTTCCTCGCTCGAGCTCGTCCTGGCGGACGGGTCGGTGGTGTCATGTTCGGCTACGTCGCGGCCTGAGCTTTTCGCGGCCGCACGGATCGGCCTCGGCGCTCTCGGCGTGATCATCACCGTCACCCTGCAGTGCGTGCCGTCGTTCACGCTGCTGGCGGACGAGCGCCCGGTGCCGGTGGAGGAGGTCCTCGAGCAGTTCGACGCGCTGGCCGCCGCCAACGATCACTTCGAGTTCTACTGGTTCCCCTACGGCCGCAAGGCCCTGGTCAAGCGGAACAACCGGCTGGCGCCCGGCGGTTCCGGTCCCGCCGCGGGGCCGGTCGGTGCGGCCGGGGTTACCGGGGCTATGTCGGCGTGGCGGAGGTTCTGGGAGTTCGAGGTGATGGAGAACGCCGCTTTCGGGACGCTGTGCCGGATCGGCCGGGCCCGGCCGCGCCTCATCCCCGCGCTGAACAAGTTCTCTTCGGCCGCGCTGTCCTCCCGGTCCTATGCCGACCTGTCCCACCGGGTGTTCGTGACCCCGCGCCGGGTCCGCTTCGCCGAGTCCGAGTACGCCGTTCCACGTGAATCACTCGGCCACGTGATTGCCGAACTGCGCCGCGCCGTGCCCCGCTTGCCCGATCCCGTCATGTTCCCGGTCGAGGTGCGGGTGGCGGCCGCCGACGACATCTGGCTCTCCACGGCGTACGGCCGGGAGTCCGCCTACGTCGCGATCCACCAGTACGCCGGCCTGCCGTACCGGGCCTACTTCGACCGGTTCGAGTCCATCGTGGCGGAGGTGGCGGGCCGTCCGCACTGGGGCAAGCTCCATTCGCTCGACGCCGAACGCCTCCAGCCGCTCTATCCCCGGTACGAGGAGTTCCGCCGGGTCCGCGCCGAGGTCGACCCCGAAGCCAGGTTCGGCAACGCCTACCTGAACCGGGTCCTCGGGGATACTCACGACTTGTGACGGATAAATTACGTAAACCGCCCTAACCGAACCGCACCTGGCCAGCGGTCCGTGATCGGTGTTAGTGGCCGGTGCCCGCGGCCGCCATGAAAGATCACGGCCCACCGGTCATGAACCACGTGATCCGCCGGCCATGATCACCGCCTTCTTTCACAGATGGCGGCCGCGGCACCGGTCACGCACATGATCGCGCTTTCCCGGGTGCGGTCGGTACAGAGGTATCCCTGCGGGGGAAGGCAGGTGAGGTGATGACAGCTGCGGTCATAACTCGCGCTGTGGGCGTGACGCCGGCGGCCTGGCTGGCGGCGGGTCATCAGGGCGGGAGCGGTTCGGTCACGGGTCGGCTCGCGCTGGTCGCCGTGGCGGTGCTCGCCATGGGCGCATTCGCGGTGCTGCAGATCAAGGCACGATCCCGCCGCCGGCGGCTATCGCCTGAGCGCCGCCGCCGTCGATATGATCCCTCAGACTGGCGGACGCTGCCCCAGCCGTACTGGCCAGAAGGCCGGGAGGACGAGGGGCCGTTCGGCAACGAGGAGAGGTACCGGCCCGACTGGAAATACGGGTACCCACCTGGCTACGAGCCGTACCCGCTGTACGACCCCACCCGGTCGCCGTGGGTCCCCCGACACGATGCGGCGCGCGACGCCAGGTCGTTAAGCGGTACCGGCCCCGGGCCACGCCGGGGCCAGGCCAGGCCGGAACCCCCGGCGGCCTTCCTAAGCCGACTCTGCGTGCTTAAGGTATTCATATCGGTAACGGGCAAACGTGTTGATTGGCAGCAATTGGGTGCGCTCGCGGCAAACACGGTGTGCGGATGAGGGCGGACGCTGCCTGCGGGGTGGGAAGG
The DNA here is from genome assembly GCA_963842265.1 of uncultured Actinomycetota bacterium. GTDB lineage: Bacteria > Actinomycetota > Actinomycetes > Streptosporangiales > Streptosporangiaceae > Palsa-504. The sequence goes on along the minus strand of CAWJGE010000014.1, from coordinate 187,378 downwards.
AGCGTCGTGACGTTAGCTTGGAACGCACTGAACGAGCTCGACTCCTACCGGATCACCGAGATACCGCGGCGCTCCGACGTCGACGCGACCCAGCCCGCGCAGGACCAGAATAACGACCCGGGCCGGACGCAGCGGCTCGCCGCCCTGATCGCGGCGTATCACGCCGGGGCCGAAGCCGAGGGCAATGGCTCGTCCGCCGTGGCCATCGGCTGGATAAGGCACAGTGCGGGCGGCCCGGTCCAGGTTCTGGTGGCGGGCGCAGGCCTGGTCGGCGGTGAAGTCGGCCAGGAAGTCTTCCTGACGCTTCCCGGTGGCGCGAGAGCCCAGCCGCTGCTGCGTGGCACGATGACCGCTTTGATGGCGCAACTGCCGTCCTGGCGCACAATCGGCGGGATAAGCGATGGGCTGCTGCCGGGTAATGAGCGTCAGGCCGGTGACCGGCCGCCGCCGTCGATGGAAGAATGCTTGCTCGCGGTGTGGCCAGGTCCTTTTGGCTGGCTGCTTCTCGCTGATCCGCTGAGCGCGGCCAAGATCAGTGAAATAGCGGATGAGCTGGCTCAGCTCGAGCAATATTCGACGGGTAATTCGGACAGATTTCCCGAACGGGCCACGGCCGCGCGCCGGCTGAGCCTGCGTCATGCCGAGATGAGGAAGGGCACCTCGGCGGGCCTGTGGCGGGTCCGGCTGCTGGCCGGCGGCGTCAGCGCCGAGGCCGCGTCGCGGGTGGCCGGGCTGGTATGCGCCTCGGCCGACCTGGACGGCCTGCCCTACGCCGTCACCCCCGCCAGCAGTGCGGCTCGCAGCTTGCAGGAGGTCCTGGAGCAGCCGAGCCAGGCGCCGGGCGGGGGAGACACAGTGCCGGGCCACCCGTTTTACGCGAGCACCGAGTTGATCGCCGCGCTGACCCGGCCGCCCGAGCGCGAGATGCCGGGAATCCGGCTGGCGCTGCGGCCGGACTTCGACGTCACCCAGGAAAGCGCCGCCGGCCGCGAGGCGATAGAAGTTGGCGACATCCTGGACAGAAACCGCAGGTCAGCAGGTCCCTTGCGGCTGCCGCTCGACTCCCTGAACCGGCACGTGTTCGTCAGCGGCGCTACCGGGTCGGGGAAGTCGCAGACCGTGCGGACGCTGCTCGAGGCCGCCACCAGGGCCGGAATTCCCTGGCTGGTGGTGGAGCCGGCCAAGGCCGAATACCGGCTGATGGCTGCGCGCCTGGCCGGGATCGGCTCCGGAGCCCCGAGAACCGGTGCGCTGGTCTCGGAGGTGGTCCGGGTCCGGCCGGGTGAGTCGGACGCGATCGCGGCCGGACTCAACCCGCTCGAGCCTGCGCCGGACGAAAACGGTCACCGTTTCCCGTTGCAGACCCACGCCGACCTGGTCAAGGCGCTGTTCATCGCGTCCTTCCGCTCGGACGAGCCCTTCCCCCAGGTGCTCAGTGCGGCTCTGACCAGGGTATATGAGGACACAGGCTGGGACCTGGCCCTCGGTGAGACAGTCGCGGCCGACGCCAACCCCGGCTATCCGAACCTCGCGGATCTTCAGCGGGCCGCGATCAGGATCGTCCAGGAAATCGGCTACAGCCAGCGGATCACCGACGACGTGCTCGGCTTCATCAAGGTGCGGCTTTCCAGCCTGCGGCTCGGTACCACCGGGCGGTTTCTGCAGGGCGGTCACCAACTCGACTTCGACAAGCTGCTCCGTACCAACGCCGTGCTCGAGATCGAGGACGTGGGTGACGACAGCGACAAGGCGTTCCTGATGGGGACGGTCCTGATCAGGCTGGTCGAACACCTGCGGATGGTGAACCGGGCCAAGCCGTCAGGTCCGGCCACGCTCCGCCACCTGACCGTCATCGAGGAAGCGCACCGGTTGCTCCGCCGCCCGGAGCCCGCGGCAGGCGGCGGCTCGGGCGGCGCGGGCGCGCACGCCGTCGAGATGTTCGCCGGGCTGCTCGCCGAGATCCGCGCCTACGGCGAGGGCCTCATCGTCGCCGAACAGATCCCCGATCACCTCATCCAGGACGTCATCAAGAACACTGCGGTGAAGATCATCCACCGGCTGCCCGCGTCCGACGACCGCGACGCCGTGGGCGCGACGATGAACATGACGCAGGCGCAGAACCGCTTCCTGGTCACGCTCAAGCCGGGCGAGGCCGCGGTGTTCGCCGACGGCATGGACTTCCCGCTGCTGGCACAGATGCCCGACGGCAGCAGCCGGGAAGCGGCCACGCAGGCAGCCACCGCCACCCCGGCCGGTGTCGTCCGGTCGCGCAGCATCACCTGCGGCGCCGACTGTTTCGGGCGGCCCTGCACGCTGCGGGACATGCGGATAGCCCAGCGCGCGCTCGAGGAGTATCCGGCGATCAGGCTGTGGGCCGAACTGTCGGTCCTCGCGCACCTGGTCGGATGGCCCATGCCGGTACCCCGCACCCCGCTGCTCTCGCTCCTGCAGATGATGCCGTCCCGGCTGCGGGACTGCGCCATCTCGCACGGTGCCGACGCGGCCCTCGGCGCCCGAGTGCCGGTCATCGCCGGGCGGGTCAGCCCGGTCGGCCTGGCATCCCACGTGAGCACCGCGATCAGGTCCAGGGTCTCGAGGGAAAGCTGGCTCTGCCAGCGGGAGGAACCCAAGTGGCTCGCCCCCGCCTACAAGTGGACACTGGTGCTCGACGCGCTCAAATCGGCCGACAGGAAGAACCCGGGGGCCGGACGGCACCCGCGGAGCTCGGAATGGGAGCGGACCTACGGCCAGGCGATTACGGGCGATACCTGTGCCCGCCAGGTGGGCACGGTGCAGCGCTGGTACGACGGCGCACAGCGTGACGACTGGGAGGTACGGGCCGTGGCCTTCGGCGTCGACACCCCTTCCGACATAGAGAAAGCCGTGGGTGCCCGCGCGGAAGACGATGACTTCGAGGAGCGCCTGACCGGCTACCTGGATCAGTTCGTCGACTGCCGCTGGCCGCGGTTGTACCTGACTGCCGACCCGCTCGGGGATCCCCCAGAACAGCGGTAACTCTCGCCACTGGAGTAAATCGGTCCGGAGGTTACCGGAGCGCCTCCGGCGCAGTGCCAGGCGCCCCTGGTTGTCCACAGCAGAATCCACAGAAGTGTGCATCAGATTGCCAGTGGCACTCTGCATACTGGGCCGTTGGGTAAAGAGTTATCCACAATGCGTGCTTGTGGAGAACATCGCTCAGGTCATCGGCAACAGTTCGGGGAGCCGTCCAGGCGAGGTCGCCGACCGAGAACGCCAGCCCCACCGGCCGGAAACGCAAAGCCAGACGAGCGCGACGGTGGTGAGCAGGCGGATAGCCGGCGTAAGCCAGGTTCCGTTGAACTGGCCAAGGTCATAGAGCCAATGTGGTTCGGCTGGACTCTGGATGGCCTGTACGTAGATGGTCGCGCCCGCCAGCAGGCGGACCAGGACCACCCAGTCCAGGCGGGACGCCGAGTACAGCGCGAGCAGGCTGATGGCCATGACGTCGTACCAGGGTCGCTGGAACCCGGTGACGAAGAGCCAGGCCACGCTCAGCGCCAGGGCCGGGGTGACGGCCGCCGGCCGGGTACCCGGTCCGGGAAGCGCAACAGCGCCAGCACCGCAATCGCCGCGAACAGCAGGTTGGCTATCAGTTCGAGGTGCGGCGGAGCGCTTGACGCGCTGAACTGGGTATAGCCGAGCACCGGCCGCCAGAAGAGCTGGTACATCGTGTCCCAGGTGACTCCCGTGCTCCGGGTGACGAGCACCTTGATCGCCGGCGCGCCGGCCGCCAGGTAAGCCGGGATGACCGCCAGGCCGAAGCCGGCCGCGGCGGCCGCCAAGGCCCGGAGCGACCGGCGGCAAGCCCATGCCACCGCCAGGCCGAACAAGGCGTACTCCACCTTGACGTCGGCCGCCACACCGATCAGTAGGCCAGCCAGGAGCGCTCCGCCGGCCAGTATTTCCGCCTGCGCGCTGCCTTCCCCTCGGGCGCTGCCTTCCGCTGATGCGCTGCCTTCCGCTTGCGGGCTGCGCGCCCGCAGTACCGCGACTCCCAGCAGCCCGAACACCGCGGCCAGCCCGTCGATGTGCCCGCCCGCGACGATCTCCCACAGCAGCAGCGGGTTCACTGACCACAGCAGATGAGCCCGCAGGCGCATCTCGGGGTCGGCGCGGAGCAAGCGATCCAAGACCAGGATCACCGCCCCGAACGCGACCGCTTCCTCCAGCTTGAGCCAGAACGTGATCCGGGCCAGCGACGTCCCGCCAAGCTCGGCGGCGCCCCATTCCGCTGCGGTAGCCAGCGGTCCGTACACGGATACCGCGTTTGCCCAGCTAGACGGGATCTCGCCGAAAGGTATCTGCCTGCCGACGGGATCACCGGTCCGCGCCAGCTGCAGCGGGGTCATGAGGTACGGATTGTGCCCGATCACCGCCGTGCGACCGCTTGCGGCGTACGAGATGGAGTCCGTCGAGCCAGCGGGCGGAAGCACGGTAAGCACGGCCACGGCCAGGAACGCGGCCGCGATGACCGGCCGGACCGGCGGCCGTGCCCCGCGGGCTACGGCGACGAGGCCGGCCATTACTCCGGCGCAGCCCAGCACCATCGCGGCCCACAGCGATACCGTCACGAACGTGGCCGTGAGGTGCAGCGCATGCCACCACGGCGGACCGCCCGCCGGGCGCATGGCGGGCACCGAGACGTTCGGGCCTGCCGCCGAGATTACGATCATGACCAGCGTCGAGGCCGCGATGGCGGCCGCGGCGAGCCAGCCAGTGAAGGGGGCAAGGGGAGGTGGGTGGGGGGTGAGTTCGGGCGAAGCCGGACGATGCACCTGGGCCGCCGTGGTTGCTTCGACCCCGTCCATATCACTCACCGAATCGCCCGTCTACTGGTCATAGTCATGGGCGCCGTGCTCGCACGGCTCCGTGACTAGACGGTACCGGATCATGTCTCGGACGGCCCTGGCTCTGGCGGCAAAGCCGCCCGGACCAGTGAAAACCGGGACACCTGCGGCGAAGCGGAGACGCCCGCGGCCGCCGCCCCGCCGACCGGCTCTGGCGATCAGCATGGCAAGCAGCGCCGCGGGCGCCTCTTTCGTCCGTCAGCGGGGATGTGGATACCGGCTTGCGGCTAGGTGCCGGGCGTCGTGACCCGGCCGTTTACCTCCGAACGCGTAGCCCCGTCACTCGCGGGGTCGCCAGCCTGTTCTTCGGACGACTCGGTGGCGTTCTTGGCCTCCTCGGTGGCACTGGCATAACGGCGCCGCATAGTGATCGCGGCGCCAGCGCCCGCGGCGGCTAGCGCCGCGCCGACACCGAGCAGCACGCGCCAGTTCAGCAGGCTGCGGATGCCAGTCCGCTTCGTGTCACTCGGCCTAATCTGGTCAGCAGTCGACCGCAGTGCCGATGACACCTTGGGGGCGACGGTGGTGGTCACCGCGTCCGCGGCGTCCTCCAGACGTGGCGCCGCCCATACGCGAGCGCCCAGAACGGCGTCCTCAAGCCGAGGCGTCGCCCACTCCTTTGCGCCCTGAACGCCCTGGCGAACTCCCTGAACCGCTGTCGTTCCCGCGCGCCTTCCCACCGGGATGGCCTGCGTGGCGACGTCCTTCGCGCGTTCGCCGATCGCGGCCCCGCTGGTGGTGCGGTTGGTATTGATAAGGGACACAGTTAACCTCCCGAGCGTTATCCCGCTATCACAGGCTTCCCGGCTGTGCTGGGTTCAATCATCGCGCGCTACCGGTACGGTGATGACTGAAGGAATTTTACGCCGACGAAATGTCCGGCTAGCTAGCTGGCTGGACGAGGAGTCAACCGCATGACAGACACGCTGACCGCTACGCTGCGCACCAATCAGGGCCAGGTTGTCATACGCCTTTTCCCTGATCAAGCGCCAAAGACGGTACGCAACTTCGTGGAACTGGCCGAGGGCGGCAAGCAGTGGACGGACCCGAGCACCGGGCGGGCCACCACGGGCAAGCTGTACGACGGGACGATCTTCCACCGGGTGATCCCCGATTTCATGATCCAGGGCGGGGACCCGCTCGGATCCGGCCGCGGTGGTCCCGGCTACGAGTTCGCCGACGAAATCCACCCGGACCTCGCGTTCGACCGGCCGTACCTGCTGGCGATGGCTAACGCCGGACCCGGCACCAACGGCTCGCAGTTCTTCATCACGGTGGCGCCGACACCCTGGCTGAACGGCAAGCACACCATCTTCGGTGAGGTCATCGAGGGTGCCGATGTGGTTGACCTGATCAGCCGGGTCAAGACCGGCAGCCAGGACAGGCCGGTGGAAGACGTGACCATCGAGTCGGTCACGGTAGAACGCGGCAACAGCGCTTCCTAGCTGATTGGACCAAGCCGTGAGCATGCCCAGCGATTCCGGATCGGGCGGACAGAGCCGGCCGGACGGAGTCGTGCCGGGGCCTGACGGGACTCAGGAGGTCCCGACCTGTTACCGCCACCCCGGTAGGGAAACCTATGTCTCCTGTGTCCGGTGCGGGCGCTACGCGTGTCCCGACTGCATGCGCTCGGCCTCGGTAGGCCAGCAGTGCGTGGACTGCGTGGGCGAGGGCGCGCGGAGCACCCGCCAGGCCAGGACCACCTTCGGCGGCCGCCCGGTCGCGAGCGCCACCGTGACCTGGACGCTGGTCGCCATCAACGTGGCGGTGTTCCTGATTGCCTGGGTCCGCCCGAGCATCGTCAACGACCTGGAGATGGTCGGGTACGCTCCGTACACGCAGGGCGGCCCGCTGCACGGGGTGGCCGCGGGTGAGTGGTACCGGCTGATCACGTCCGCGTTCCTGGCCCCTGGGAGCGGCTTGAGCGGTCCGGCACTCATGGACATCGTGTTCAACATGTGGGCGCTGGTCTTCGTGGGGCCCTCGCTCGAGGGCCTCCTCGGCCGGGCCAGATTCCTCACGGTGTACCTGCTCAGTGCCGTCGGCGGCAGCGTGATGTACTACTTCCTCGCGCCGCCGTACAATGCCGCGGCGGGCGCCTCGGGTGCGATCTTCGGGCTGTTCGGGGCGTGGTTCGTGGTGTCCAGGCGGCTCAAGCTCGACACGCGCGGGATCGTCGTGCTGATCGCCATCAACCTGGCTCTCAGCTTCTTCTTCCACAGCGTCATTGCGTGGCAGGCCCACATCGGCGGCTTGCTCACCGGGGCCCTGCTCACCGCGGCCTACGTGTACGCGCCCCGCAAGAACCGCGCTGCCGTGCAGGTGCTCGCCACCATCGTGGTGGTGGCCCTGATCGCGGTCGCGATCGTGACCAGGAACGGTCAGCTCACCAGCGGCGGCCGCTGAGCGGGCTCGAGGCGGACGAAACCGGGGTCGGGGCCCTTGGGATCAGCGCCACCTGGTGGACAAGGTGACGCCCGCGATGATGAACGCGAAGCCAATCACGAGGTTCCACGCGCCCAGGCTGGATATGCCAGGTATCGAACCATTCGAGAGGTAATACGCCACGATCCAGGCGAGGCCGAGGACCAGGCAGGCCACGATGGTCGGACCGACCCATGGCGCACTGACCTTCCTCCGCGCCGTCTTCGGCGGCGGAGGCGTGTAGACCGTCCTCTTGCGGACGCGCGACTTGGGCACGACGGCCTCCTGCGTAGCAAACCTGGCGAGGCAAACCCGCGATCAAACCCGGTGATGCGGACCTAAGCGTATCCGCTCTGCGCCATGGTCGGCGCGATCCTCGTTTCTCCGACGACGGTGGTAACTAATAGATATCACTCAATTTCTCTTAGTGACCAAGCTCTGCCGCGGCTAAGACCTCAGAACCCGTTGCCGGACAAGCCACCGCTGCTGGCGGTCCCGGTCGGGGTGGGGGTCGTTGGACTGGAGGGTGCGGTCGGCGATCCGGTCGGGCTCGGCGACGCCTGAGGCTGAACGAGGATGGTCACGGTGCTGCCCGGCGCCGCGCTGGCGCTGGCGTTGGGGTTCTGCTGCCAGACGCTGCCCGGGGCGGTGCCGGCGGGGCCGGCCACGACCTGCACGCTGGGCTTGAAGCCCGCGCTCTCCAGTGACGTCTGAGCACTGGCCTGAGACAGGCCGACCACGTTCGGGACGCTCGCCGCGCCGGAGACGAAGATGGTGACACTGGACCCCGGATCGACCATGGTGTTGCCCACCGGGCTCTGGTTCACCACGGTCCCCGAAGCCTCGGTTGACGTGGTGTCCTGCTTGACGATGACGTTGAAGCCGTCACCCTGCAAGGTTGTCTCCGCCGCGGTTTGCGTTTTGCCTTCCACGTTGGGCACCGCGACCTTGCCCGGTCCCGACGAGACGTACAACGTCACGACGGTGTTGGCGGCGACGTTGTTGCCCTCGGCGGGGTTGGAGTTGATCACCAAGCCCTGCTTGACGCTCGCGTTGGCCCGGTTGACGACCGTTGAGCGCAGGTGCGCGGCGGCGATCTGCTGCTGCGCCTGCGCGACCGGCTCGCCGTTCACCAGCGGTACCGCGTACGTCTTACCTGCGCCGGCCAGGAGATAGTAGGCCGCGGCGGAGACCACGCCGACTACCAGCACCAGGCCGAGAACCCAGGGAATCCAGCGGCGGCTGGACCCGCCGCCGCCACGCCCGCCCCGGTCATAGTCCCGGCCTGCATAGCCGTAGTCCTCGACCGGCGGGATCTGCGACGTGGCTCCGGCCATCATCGTGCCGGTGCCCATCCGCTGGGTCTGCGGGTACATGTCGAGCCTGGTCGGCGGCGCCGCCGCGACTGGCATGCCGGAGGCGGCACGCTGCAGGTCGGCGCGCATGTCCGCAGCGGTCTGGTACCGGTCCGCGGGCGACTTGGCCATGGCCTTCAGCACGATCGCGTCGGCCCACGGCGGGACGTCGGGGTCCACCCGGGACGGCGGCACCGGGTTCTCCCTGACGTGCTGGTAGGCGATGGCGACCGGGGAGTCGCCGGTGAACGGGGGCCGGCCGGTCAGCAGCTCGTAGAGCAGGCAGCCGGTCGAGTACAGGTCACTGCGGGCGTCGACCCGCTCGCCCCGGGCCTGCTCCGGCGACAGGTACTGCGCGGTGCCGATCACCTGGGCCGTCTGGGTCATCGTGGCCTGGGCGTCGCTCATCGCCCGGGCGATGCCGAAGTCCATGACCTTGATGTCGCCGTTGCGGGTCACCATCACGTTGCCCGGCTTGATGTCGCGGTGCACGATGCCGGCCTGGTGACTGTAGTCCAGGGCGCGCAGCACCCCGTCGATGATCTCCAGCGACCGTTCCGGCAGCAGCCGGTGGCCTTCCTGCAGCAGGTCACGCACCGTGCGGCCGTCCACGTACTCCATGACGATGTACGGCACGGGGACACCGGTGGCCATGTCCTCGCCGGTGTCGTAGACCGCCACGATGGACGGGTGGTTGAGGGAGGCCGCCGACTGGGCCTCGCGGCGGAACCTAGCCTGGAATATCTGGTCCCTGGCGAGGTCGGCGCGCAGCGTCTTAATCGCGACGATCCGGTCGAGCCGGATGTCACGTGCCCGGTACACCTCGGCCATGCCGCCGCGGCCCACCACGCCATCGAGCTCGTAGCGGCCGCCGAGTAGACGGGGCTGTGTCATATCTCGCACTGTGCCAAACCACCCTGCGTTTTTTCTAGTGTCTCTATGACGTCGGCGAAGTAGACGACGACGGGCTCGTCGCGCTCGGTGAGCTCGTCGGGCTCGGTGAACTGCTCGGCGATGCTGACGGGCTCGCCGTCGGCGACGCCTTATGGGACGGTGTTGGTTTAACGGATTTCGTCGGCTGCGGGTTGCTGACGGCGGGGCTGGGCGACGGCTGGTGTACCACCACCACATTAGAAGCTGTCGGACTGGCGCTGGGGCTGACGGTGCTGTGAGACGGCGTGGCGGTCGGTGAGTTCAGCTGCACCGTCTTGTTATTGCCGGCATTTCCGCTGGTCTGGCCCGTGGCATGACTGGTCAGGTACAGGCCGGCCGCGGCCGCGATGGCGCATAGGGCCGTCGTCGAGCCGACGGCCACCGCCTGGCGCCGCCGGTTGGGGCGGCGCGCGCCGACGCCCCGCGGCCGGCCGGAGCCGAGACGTTCTTCGCCGGCCAGGCCCATGGTTACCGCGTTCGGCAGGTCCGCCCGCGTCGCGCCCGGGTATTCGGCGGCCTCCGCGGACCCGCCCAGGGCCAGCGCGTCACGCAGCACGTCGGCGCGATCGGCGACCACCCGGACGCTGGCGGGCCGCTCCTCCGGGGTCTTGGCCAGCATGTGGTAGACCAGCTCGCTGACCGGCTGCGGCACGTCCGGCGGCAGCGCGGGCACCGGCTCGTGCTTGTGCGCGAAGGCGATCGCCAGTGGCTCGCTGGCCGTGAACGGCGGATGCCCGGCCAGGCACTCGTAGGCGACCACGCCGAGGGAGTAGATGTCGGAGGAATCGGTCACCGGGGCGCCGGTGGCCTGCTCGGGCGATACGTACATCGCCGTGCCCATCACCATTCCGGTCTCGGTCAGGTGCGACGCCTGTGCCGCGGCCACCGCGGTGGCGATGCCGAAGTCAGTGATCTTGGTGGTGCCGCCCCCGGCGACCAGCAGGTTGCCTGGCTTGATGTCGCGGTGCACGATGCCCGCCTGGTGCGCGGCGTCGAGGGCGCGCGCCGCCTGGCTGACGATGTCCAGCGTCGCATCCGGGGGAAGACGGCCCGCCCGGGCCAGGATCGCGGATAGCGGCTCGCCGTTGACCAGCTCCATGACCAGGTACGCGCCGCCGAACTCGGAGGACTCGCCGTAGTCGTAGACCCGCGCGATGCCCGGATGGGACAAGCTGGCCGCGTACCGTGCCTCGGCGCGGAACCTGGCCAGGAACGCCTCGTCGCCGGCCCGCCCGGTCGGCAGCAGCTTGACCGCGACGGCACGGTTGAGCAGGTTATCCTCGCCGCGCCACACCTCGCCCATGCCGCCGGCCGCGATCCGGTCGGTCAGCCGGTAACGGCCGGCCAGCAGATAGTCGCTCACTGATTCCTCAAGGTTGCCAGGTAAGCCTTGATGACCTGCACAGCGATGGGTGCGGCCGCGGTAGCCCCGTAACCGCCACCCTGAATTATGACGCCGACGGCGATGCTCGGGTTGCCGTACGGGGCAAAGCAGGTGAAGGCCGCGTCATTCAGCCCGGTGTTCTGGCCGGTCTCGGCCGTACCCGTCTTGCCGGCGATCACCACGCCGCCCTCGGCGTTGGCATTGAAGGCGAACGCGGTGCCGTCGGGGTCCTGCACCACAGCACGCATCATCTGTCCTACGCTGCCGGCCACGGACGGGGTGACCGGCTGGCTCAACGCGGTCTGCGGTGTCGCCTGGACCGTGCTCAGGTCGCTGGCGGTGACCTGCTGCACCAGGTAGGGCTTCATCAGCGTGCCGCCGTTGGCGATGGCCGCGGCGAACATGGCTTCCTGCAGCGGGGTGACGGTGTCGCTGAACTGGCCAATCGCCGAGTAGGCGGTCAGCGCCTCGCTCGGCGGGATGACGTAATTGCTCGGCGCCACGCCCAGCGGCACGGTCAGGTTCGGGTTGTTCATGCCGAACTTCTCGGCCATGGCGTTGAGCGCCGACGCGCCGAGGTTCATGCCGATCTTGGCGAAGGTGGTGTCGCAGGACTGGGCGAACGCCGTGATCAGCGGCGCCTGGCCGCTCCCGTCGCCGCACACCTCGCCGTTGTTGTTGGTCAGCACGTGGTTGGTCTGCGGCAGCGTGAGCTGGGTCGGCGAGGCGAAGTTGGTGTTGATCGTGGTGCTGGGATCCTGCGTCAGCAGCGCGGAACTCGTCACGATCTTGAAGGTCGAGCCGGGCGGGTACGTCCCCTGCAGGGCCCGGTTGAGCAGCGGCTGGGTCTTGTCCGCGAGCAGTTGCTTGTCGTTCTTGATGAGCTGGGTGCCGTCGTGAACGGCGAGGAGGCCCGGGTCATAGCTGGGGTAGGAAGCCATGGCGAGGATCTTCCCGGTCTTCGGGTCGAGCGCCACGACCGCGCCCGGCTTGCCCTGCGCAACGAGCGCGTTGTAGGCCGCGGCCTGCGCCTTGGAGTTGATCGTGACCTCGACGGTGGCGCCCTTGGTGGTCTTGCCGGTGATCAGGTCGATGATCTTCCTGACATCAAGCGCGGAGTCGTTGCCTGACAGCAGCGAGTTCTCGGCCGCCTCGATGCCGGTCTGGCTGAAAAGCGTCTCGTAGCCGGTCACCGGGGCGTACTCCGGACCGAAGGGGTAGTACCGCTGGTACTTGATGGCGTCGTTGGGATTGCTGCTCAGCTTGGACGCCGCGATGGTCACGCCGTCGGAGGTGACGATGCTGCCGCGCTCGTATTGGTTCTGCGCGGCGTAGAACGCCCGGGAGTTGCCCGGCTTGCTCGCCAGGCTGGCGGGTTCGAAGCCCTGCAGGTAGTTGACGTTGATCAGGAGCAGCAGGAACATCGCGAGGACGGCGATCGATATCCGGCGCAGCGCCCGGTTCACTTCAGCGTCACCACTTGCGTCAGTCCCTCTTCCTGTATCGGCCGCGGCGGCGGGCGCCGGGCGGTGTCGCTCAGCCGGGCCAGCAGGCCGATCAGTATCCAGCTCGCCACCAGCGAGGACCCACCTTGGGACAGGAACGGGGTGGTGATGCCGGTCAGCGGGATGAGCCGGGTAACGCCGCCCACGATGACGAACACCTGCAGGGCAAGCATGAACGACAGCCCGCCGGCCAGCAGCTTGGAGAACGGGTCCTTGACCGACATCGCAGTCGCCAGCCCGCGCTGCACGATCAGCCCGTAGATCAGCAAGATGGCCATCACCCCGGCCAGCCCGAGTTCCTCGCCGAACGCGCTGATCACCAGGTCGCTCTGCACCAGCGGGGTGATGTAGGGCTGGCCGCCGCCCAGGCCCTTGCCGAGCAGGCCGCCGCTGGCCATCCCGTACAGGCCCTGAACGAGCTGGTAGGCGTTATTGCTGGGGTTCTGCCCGGCGAAGGGGTGCAACCAGATGTCGAATCGCTCGCCGACATGGGTGAAAAGCTTGCTCGCCGCGAACGCGCCGGCCACGAACATGACGAAGCCGAGCAGCAGCCAGGAAGTCCGCGAGGTGGCGATGTACAGCATCGCCACGAACATGCCCATGAACACCGCGCTGGTGCCGACGTCGCTCTCGAAGACCAGCAGCAGCAGGCTGGCCGCCCAGGCCACCAGGATGGGGCCGAGATCACGGGCCCGGGGCAGGTCGATGCCGAGCACCCGCCGGCCGGCCAGCGCCAGGACGTCCCGCTTGGCCACCAGGTAGCCCGCGAACGAGATCGCGAGCGCCAGCTTGGCGAACTCCTCCGGCTGGAGGGTGAACGTGCCGAGCCGGATCTGGATCTTGGCGCCGGTGCCGGCCACCTCGCTGATCGAGGCGGGCAGCAGCGCGGGCAGTGCCACCAGGAGGATCCCGATGGCACCGAGCGTGTAGGTGTAGCGCTGCAGCACCCGTGGCTCGCGGATAAGGGCGAGCACCGCGACGAAGCACCCGATGCCGATGGCGGTATAGACGACCTGGATCTGGGTTGCCGATGAGCTCAACCGGGCGGTGAGCAGGTTCCCCTGCGCCGCCAGCCGATAGGTCATCATGATGCCCAGGCCGTTCAGCAGGGCCGCGAGGGGCAGCAGCAATGGGTCCGCCCACGGGGCGAACCTTCGCATGGCCAGGTGGCCGATTACGACCATGACCACGTACGGCGCCATGTACTCGAGGAATCCCGAGGGCAGCTTGCCGTTGAGGCCGAACCCCACGTTCGCGAAGGCGAACGCGACGAGCGCGAAGGCGAAGGCGAGCATGATCAGCTCGGTGCGCCGCCTGCTGCGGGTCACCTGGGCCATCGGACCCGTCGGGTCGACCGCCGGCGACGGGGCGGTAAAGCTACTCACGAGTGTCCCGTGGCGGCCGGGACCAGGTCACTGGCCGCGATGCCGAACGCGGTGGAAGACGGGCACGTCGCCGCGGCCTTGGGCGGCGGCGGGCCCGGCTTGGGTATGCGGTTGGTCGGCTTGTGCTGCTTGGTGGCCAGCGTCACCGCGGTCTGGTAGGCGTTATCCAGCCTCACCCAGTCCCGCAGCGCGGCGTACTGCTGCTGGCACGCGGTGACCGCGCTGCGGACGTTGGTGACGATCGCCTGCGCGTCGCCCAGGCTGCTGGCCGCGTCGGTGGCCTTCACCGTCTCGGCGTAGGGCGCCGGTACCTGCGCCAGCTCAATCCCGGTCATCTTGTAGGGCTTGGACAGGTTGATCCCGGCGATCCGCTGGTTGACGCCGCGGTAGATGACCACCTCGCCCTTGCTGTCAGCCCCGACGTAGTACTGCTCCTGGCTCCACCGCCAGGCGACGTAGCCACCGCCGACGATGACGGCCACCAGCACCACCAGCGAGGTCGTCACGATCGGCCAGCGGCGCCGGCCCGATCTCCTGGTGCGTTTCGGCTGGCCGCGGTGGCTGCGCCGGGCTCCGGGCGTCCTCGGGTCGGTACCGTTCTCGGTGGCCACCGCGAGCGGCATGTCGGCCGGGTCCAGTTCATCGACGGCCACCATCGGCTGCGGAGCGGTGGTCGACGACTGCCCGTGACCGCCGTAGGAACCCTCGAAGTGATTTCCCAGGTGATCCTCGATGAGGCCGAACGAGCTTCCCTGAGCGGTACCGTCGGTGCTCAGCCTCGGATCGCTGACGCTCGCCGCGGCACCAGCCATGACCGGGGTCCCGGTTGCCGGGAGCCTGGACGTGGTCGTGTCCACGACGTCGGCCACGATGCACGTGATGTTGTCCGGGCCGCCGCCGTGCAGCGCGAGCTCGATCAGCTGGCGGGTGGCGGCCTCGGGATCGCCGATGGTGTCGAGGGTCTCGCGCAGGGTCTCGTCGCTGACCACGCCGGACAGCCCATCGGAGCAGAGCAGGTAGCGGTCGCCTGCCTGGCCGTCGTGCACCGACAGGTCAGGCTCGGCGATCGACCTGCCGTCCAGGGCCCGCAGCAACAGTGAGCGCTGCGGGTGGGTGGAGACGTCATCGACGCTGATCCGGCCCTCGTCGACGAGGGACTGCACCAGCGTGTGGTCGTGGGTGATCTGGTAGAGCTCGCCCTCCCGCAGCAGGTAACCGCGCGAATCGCCGATATGGCAAAGCGCCGCGTGCCCGTCGGACCAGAACAGCGCGGTCAGCGTGGTGCCCATGCCCTCGACCGCCGGGTTGGCGATGATCATCTCCTGCAGCCGGGTATTGGCCGCGGCGACCGCCGAGGACAGCTCCGCCAGCATGTCACCGCCGGGCGGTTCAGAATCGAGTTTCGCCATCGAGGCAATGGTCAGCGAGCTGGCCACCTCGCCCGCAGCGTGGCCACCCATCCCGTCCGCCACCGCGAGCAGGCGCGGCCCCGCGTACGCCGAGTCCTCGTTTCCTTCACGGAGGAGGCCGACGTCGGAACGTACCGCGTAGCGGAGTACAAGTGTCATCTGCGCAGTTCCAGAACGGTCTTACCAATGCGGATCGGCACGCCCAACGGCACTGGCATCGGCCGAATCACTTTCTGCCGGTCCAGGTAGGTGCCATTGGTCGAACCGAGATCCTCGACGATCCACTGACCGTCCTGCGGGAAAATCCGGGCATGTCGGCTTGAAGCGTAGTCGTCGTTGAGCACTAGCGTGGCATCATTGGCCCGCCCGAGCGTGATCTGCTGCTGGGCAAGATCCAGGCTGGTGCCTTTCAGGGTGCCGGCTGTCACTACCAGTACGCGCGGTGATCCGCGTCCGGCCCGGGGCGGCCTGGCCGGACGAGGCTGGCGCGGTGCCTGGGCCTGGCGCACCTTGCCCCGCCTGGCGGTGGACTGGCCGCCGAGCAGGTCAGTGCGGACGACTCCGATGGCGGCTATGACGAAAAGCCACAGCACGGCCAGGAACGCCACCCTGATGATAGTGAGAGACAGCGCGTTCATCTGTGGCTACGCCCTTGGACCCTAGTAGCTGGTGCGCGAGTAAGCAGTGCCCTGGCCATCCTCACGGTCTTGACCATCCTGGCGGAAGATCAGCGTGGTCCGGCCCAGCGAGACATGAGTCCCGTCGGTGAGCGCCACCCGCCTGATCGGCTGGCCGTTGACGAAGGTGCCGTTGGTGGAACTCAGATCCGCCAGGACGACCTGGTCGTTTTCCACCCTTAGCTCCGCATGATGCCTGGACACGCCCGGATCCACCAGCCGGAGGTCGCAGTCTGTGCCCCGGCCGAGCAGCGTCACCGGCCCCTGGAGCTCGTAGGTGTGCTGGTCACCGCCGGCGGGGCTGCCGGGAGCCCCTGGTCCGGAGACCAGCAGCCGTGGGTGGCCGGGGAATCCGCGCCCCTGCGTCCGCGGCAGGTCGCTGGCCGGCAGCCTGATCTCGCCGCCCTCGATGGTCGAGCCCCGGATGACGCCGGACCGGATCCGGAACGTCCCCGTGGTCATATCGGGCACCCCTTCGAACCGCATCCGCACCGGCCCGACGAACGAGTAGCCCTGTTCCTTGGCGTAGTCCCGGGCGAGGTTGGCCAGCTCGACGCCCAGGCTCTCGGCGTACACATCGAGACGCTCGTGGTCGCTCTCGGCCAGTTCGACGACAAAATCGTTGGGCACCAGCGTGCGTCCCTTGGCCACGATAGCGGCCCGGTCGTCCATCTCACGCTGGACCGCGCTCGCCACCTCGACCGGCTGCAGCTCGGACCTGAAGGCGCGCGCGAAGGCACCCTCTACCATGCCTTCAAGACGACGCTCGAAGCGCTGCAGAACTCCCAACGTGCCACCTCCCTTCACGTCCCTCGCCCCCGATGGTATCCGGGGCGCGGGAGCGCTCGCGGTCGTGCTAACCTACTCGTTGCCCAGGGCGGGTGGCGGAACGGCAGACGCGCACGGTTCAGGTCCGTGTGTCCGAAAGGACGTGAGGGTTCAAATCCCTCCTCGCCCACGAGCCGGTTTACCATACTCGCCGAGCTTTGCTCGGCTTCGCCATGGGCCGCTCTGCAGGCCCGGGGGACGACCCCCCAGCCCCCCCGGCGGGGCATGTTCCGGGGGGACGACCCCCCGGAACCCCCGCGCGGCCATTTCTCCGCTGTGGTTTTGGCGCCGACGGCCAGCTTCCGGCTGTGGCCGGTGTTGGCTTACGGAACGACAATGACGGGGCAGCGGGCGTGGCGGGCCAGCCACCCAGAGACCGAACCCGCGACCCGATGCCAGATGTGCTTCGGCGCCCCGATCACGAGCGCATCCGCGTTGAATTCCTCGGCGGCCGCGGCCAGTTCCCTAGCCGGGCTGCCCCGCCTGGTGCGGACGTGCACGTTCACTTCGGCGTGCCCGGTCACCTGGTCAAGCTCGGCGAGCAGCCAGCGTTCCAGCGCCTCGGTATCCCGGGGCACCCCCACCACCTGCCCGGTCAGCGGCTCGCAGTAGACCCCTGTCGAGCACACGTACACCACGAGCAGCGGCCTGCCGAGCCGCTGGGATACGCCGGCCGCGTACGCCAGCGCGTTGCGGCTCGACTCAGAACCGTCGTAGCCCGCGATAACCGGGTGCTCGAGCCTGAGGGCAGACGACGCCAGCCCGGCCAGCGGAGCTTGCTCCGGAAGCTCGGTGCTGGCTTCCTGGCCGATTTCCGGCGCGGTCTCTTCCGGCGACGTCGGGGCAGGCTTTCCCGGTCGCTCTTGCTGGCCCGGTTGGGGCTGGCCCGGTTGGGGCTGGCCCGGTCCCGGTTGGCCCGGTGATGGGCGTGACTCTGCCTGGTCCATAAATCCGCGTCCTAGCGGAAGACCGCTTCCTCGACAGCCATACCATCATGAATGCCCCGGAGAGGCGGCCTTACTCGTATTTGAAAAGCACTATAGATCAGCGCGCGACCATATGGTGAGAACTCGCGGGTGCCTACGTGGCACGATGTTCAGGTGACCGCAGAGCAAGCGGGGGCGATCAGCAGCCGCACGGACGCGACGGCTCGCGCCGTGATCGAATGCGCCGCCGATGCGATCGTCGCGTTCAGCACCGACCGCACCGTGATGCTGTGGAACCCCGCGGCGGAGCGGATGTTCGGCTGGGCCGCGGCTGAGGTCGTTGGCCTCGAGCCGCAGATCATCCCGGAGGAGCTGAAGGCCGAGCACAACGCGGTCCTCGAGCGGGTCAGGGGCGGCGGCCAGATTTCCTTCGCGACCCGCAGGATCCGCAAGGACAGCACGGTCATCGACGTGCGGATCGACACCAGCGCGCTGATCGACGGCGCGGGCGAGGTGACGGGCTGGGTCAACGTCTGCCACCAGGCCGGCGAAGACGATGTGGCCAGGCACTATATGGCCGAGCGGGCCCGGGTGGTCCGCCGCCTCGGCGACGTGGTCGCCGACATGAACGCACAGCGCGACCTGGAAGCGGTACTCGACCGCATCGCGGCCAGCCTGCGCGAGCTGACCAGTGCCGACGCAGGCGGTTTCGTGCTCATCGAAGATGACACGCTCAGGCTGGTCAGCATGGCCGGGCTGCCGGCCCGGCTGCGCGGCCGGACCGCCACGTTGTCCAGCAGCCTGGTCGGCGAGCTGATGCACTCGGGTAAGACGGTCATGATGGCGACCGGCGAATCGGGCGGCTTCGATGACCTGATCTGGTCGGCGCTGCCCGGCCTGCATACGATCGCGCTCAGCCTGTCGCACGTGGCGGGCAAGCCCTACGGTGCGCTGTACGCGCTGTACAGCAGGCGCAAGCTCAGTCATGTCGAGCTTGAGCTGCTCGAGCTGCTGGCCGGTCACGCCGGCGTGGCCCTCACCAACGCGATGGCGTTCGAGGAGGTAGTCAGGCAGCGAGCCCACGAGCGGGCGGTCATCGACGGCAGCGCGGACGGCATCGCCGTGCTGGACGCGGGCGGCCTGGTGCGGCAGTGGAATCCGGCCGCGCACCGGATCACCGGGACGCCCGCGCGGGACGCCATCGATAAACCGCCGTCCTTCCCGCTGCCGGAGCCCGGCTCGACGCTCACCCACAAACTGCCCAACGGGCGCTGGCTCGACGTCCTGTGCACCTCGCTGGCGGACGGCGGGGAGCTGGTCATCGACTTTCGTGACGTCACCGCGGCCAAGGAGCTTGAGGAGGCCAAGGACCTGTTCCTGGCCACCACCAGCCACGAACTGCGCACGCCCATCACCGTCGTGCAGGGATTCGCCAGCACGCTGGCCAGCCGCTGGGACCAGCTCGCGGACACAGAGAGACGTGCCGCGGTGCGGACCATCGCGGAGCGGGCCGGGTCGCTCGGCAGGCTGGTCGAGCAGTTGCTGCTCGGCTCGCGGGCCGGCGCCGATCAGCTGCCCGTCAGCAACGGCCCGTTCGACCTGGGAGCCGTGCTACGCGGGGCGGCCGCCGCGTTCCGGCCGCTGTCGGACAAGCACGTCGTCGTGGCGGACATCCCCGCCGACCTGCCGGCCGCCAGCGGCGACACCATGGCCACCGACATCATCGTGGGGCAGCTGCTCGAGAACGCCTTCAAGTACTCGCCAGAAGGCGGCACGGTCAGCATCCGGGCCCGGGTGACGGGGGAAGGGCCAGGGGAAACAGGGGGCGGGAGCCCTCCGTGCGCGGGAGGCGCGGGCGGGGGTTGGCTCGAGGTCACGGTGGAAGACGAGGGCATCGGCATCGCCGACGGCGATCACGAGCGCATCTTCGACCGGTTCTTCCAGGGCGAGGCGGGCGATCGCCGCAGGTTCGGTGGCGTCGGCATCGGCCTGTTCATCGTCCGCCGCCTGGCCGAGGCGCAGCACGGTGAGGTCACCGCCGGGTCGCGTCCCTCCGGCGGGACGGTCATGTCCCTGCGCCTTCGACCCGCCGTGGACTAAGACCGGCCCTCACCCAGCGGCCCTCACCCAGCGGCACTGTGCTCGCTCTCCGCGGGCTTGTCACGCTTGCGCGGCTCGCCGCCGGTGGCTTCCAGGTAGGCGTCGACGATCGCGGGGACATCGTAGCCCTGCCGCATGATCTGGCCTTTTTCCAGCCAGATCACCCGGTTGCAGCTCGCCTCGATCTCGGCCAGGTTGTGCGCGACGAGGAACACCGTCCCTGCTTCGCCGCGCAGCTGGACGATCCGCTCATGGCTCTTGGCCCGGAAGTTCGCATCGCCGGTGGCCAGCGCCTCGTCGATCATCAGGATCTCGTGGTTCTTGGCGGACGCGATGGAGAACCTCAGCCGCTGTGCCATTCCGGTCGAGTAGGTGCGCATGGGGTAATCGATGAAGTTGCCGACTCCGGAGAAGTCCACGATCGACTGGTAGCGGTCCTTGGTCTCCTGCGGGGTCATGCCCATGGCCAGGCAGCCGAGCACCACGTTTCGCTCTCCGGTCAGGTCATCGAGCAGCGCGGCGTTGACGCCGAGCAGCGCGGCCTGTCCGCTGGTGTAGACGCAGCCCTGCTCGGGCGGGAGCAGCCCGGCGATGGCCTGCAGCAGCGTCGACTTGCCTGAGCCGTTCCGGCCGATGATGCCCACGGCGTCGCCGTGGTTGATCACGAAGGAGATCCCCCTGATCGCGTGCACCTCGCGCACCGACGGGCGGCGCTGTTTCTTGATCACCCGCATGAGTGCGGTCGCCGCGGTGCCCTTGTCGCCGCCCGCCCCGTAGACGCGGTAGACCACGTGCAGGTCGTCGACGACCACGGTAGGTTCACGCGGCGTCTCGGCGGATGCCACCGAGGGCGTCCCGCCCAGGGCGCGCTCAGCCACGGCCGTACCTCGTTTCCGCTTCCCAGAAGAACACAAAACCGACCACGAGCGCCAGGATCGCCCAGCCGATGCCCCACAGCCACAGCCCGTTCATCGTCACCGTCCCGTGGCAGTAGGCGCTCAGCTCCAGGACGGATCCCTTGGCGTTGGCGGCGGTGGCGGAATGGTAGAGAGCGCAATTGGCCGCGTTGTACGGCTTGCTGCCTGGCCAGGCGTTTCGCTGCGACTGCAATATCGCGTTCCGCATCAGGCTGATGTAGACGGCGGCGGGGTTGATCTGCAGCAGATAGGTGAGTGTCGGATGATGCCGCAGCGAGGAGATCGTCTGGATGCTGAACATGACCCCGGAGGCGTACATCCAGGTCCGGACGACGAACGGCATCAGCTGGCCGAAATCGTCGGCGCCGGCGCCCAGGCGGGCCAGGAACAAGCCCATGCCGACGTTGAAGACGGCCTGCATCAGCAGGGCCGGGATGGCCAGCAGCCAGTACCAGGTCAGCGGCTCGCGTGTCCCCAGCACGATGACGGAAAGCACCAGCATGGACATGACGAGCTGCTCGAGCTCGATCAGCACGTACCCGATCGGCAGGCAGCCGCGCGGGAAGGGCAGCGCCCTGATCAGCGGCAGGCTGTCCGGCATGACCCGGGACGTGGTGATGAATGCCCGCTGGGTGAAGTTGAAGACGAAGATCCCGGTGATGAGGAAGGCAAGGAAGTTCGGCACCCCGCGGCTGGTGTTGAGGATGATGCCGAAGATCAGGTAGTAGACGGCGGCGTTCAGCAGCGGGGTGAGCACCTGCCACAGCTGGCCGAGCCTGGCCTCCGTATACATCGCGACGTTACGCGCGGTGGCGAAGCTCACGATGAAGTGGCGCCGCGCCCACAGCTGGGCGGCGTAGGCGAAGATGCCGGGCCGGGCGGCGCTCGGCCTGAGCTGGTACCTGGCGGCCAGCTCGGCGAGCGGCTCGCCAGGCAGGGCCGACGGATCCACCTCGGGAATCACCAGTTCGTCGGTCAGCGTGCCCGGGCCGCCCTGGTCGCGTGCTCGCTCCTTCATGCGGGCGAGCCTATGGCGTGCCGGGCGGGCGGCACGCTTTGGAATGGACTGACAACCTTCACGGTGAGACGTTACCGTGCCGGCGGCGGGTGCCGGAGCCACCGGGGGTTTCTGCTGGGACGCCGTTACCGTTCAGATATCTGGAGTGCCCGTGTGTTTCCCGAACGCGTCCACGGGGCATTTCCGCTCGTACCGGGTTCGCTCAAGGTCGGACAGACGGGCTGGGCTGACATGGAGGTGACTGAGGCGAGCGTCCTACTGCTCCCGTTCGCCGCTTCAAGCGTCGGCGTAGCCCGCCGGCGCCTAGTGTCGGACCTGATCGCGGCCAATATCTACGATTCCGCCGTCTGTGACGTCGCGCTCGTGATCAGCGAGCTGTTCAGCAACGCGCTGCGGCACGCGGTCCCGCTACCCGGCTCCAAGATCCGCGTGGCGTGGCGTATCGACCCCGACAGCGTCCAGGTCTCGGTCAGCGACGGCGGCGGGCAGACGGTGCCTGAGCTAGGCGAGCCAACCCAGGCAGCCACGGGGGGCCGGGGCCTGAGGATCGTGGAGAGGCTGTCGAGACGCTGGGGCACGAGCACGGGCGAGGAGGGCACTACCGTGTGGGCGGAGGTGCCGGTCCGGCCGGTCGGGAGCAAGATGACGACGGTCGGCATGCCGGTCGTGGCGACGGACAGCGGCTAGGGACGGCTCGGTCCCTCGGCTGCGGCCCGCGAGCGGTGGGACGACGCCGGCCACCTGCTGGTGCTGGCACCCAGGCTGGTGATATCGCACGAGCGCAACGTGGCCACCAACACCAGGCTCGAACGTTGCGGGATCGAGGTGATCATGGTGCCGAGCAATAAGCGGTCAGGTGCCCGAGGCGGTCCGCGCAGTCTGTGCTGCCCGGTGAGCAGGGATCCGGCGCCGCTCCCGGTCGGGGAATACACCGAACTCTAAGGATGCGCACAGCATAGTTGCCTGGCTTCCGGGCGCGCGGCGCGGTAAGGTTCGGCTCGTGGAGCTAAATGTCTCGAGTCGATATCACGATGATCACACAATCGTGACCATTTGCGGTGAGATCGATCTCTATACCGCTCCGCGGCTGCACAGCGAGCTCGGTGCCGTCCTGGTCGATGGCATGCCCACCCGGGTTGTGATTGACATGTCCGGCGTGGAGTTCTGCGACTCGACCGGCATGAACGTGCTGCTCTCTTGCCTGCGCCGGGTGCGCGAGCGGGGCGGCGAGCTGGAGATCGCCTCGCCCAAGCCCGCGGTGCGCAAGATCCTTCAGGTGACCGGCCTTGACTCGGTGTTCACCCTCGTCGATGATGCGACCTCTTCCGGCCTGAGCAGCCCGAATCCCGCGGTCCCGCGCAACTAGGCAGCGTATTGACTTAGGATCGGCCCCATGCCAGCAGGGTCCGGAGCCGACGACGTCGCGGTGGTCATTCCAGCACGAAACGAAGCCGATCGCATCGCCGCGACCGTGGCAGCCGCGAGCGGACTGGCCGGAGTCGGCCTCGTCGTGGTCGTCGATGACGGTTCCCGCGACGGTACGGGGGCCTTGGCCCGCCGCGCAGGCGCCGTGGTAATCCGCCACGCCAGGAACAAGGGCAAGGCGGCCGCCATGCAGACCGGCGCCAACGCGGTTGGCGTGGTCGACCAGCGCGAGCGCCGCGAGCAGCCCCGGCACCTGCTGTTCCTCGACGCGGACCTCGCCGAGTCGGCCGCGCAGGCCGGGCCGCTGGCGGTCCCCGTGATCGCGGGCACGGCCGACATGACCATCGCCGTTTTCGCCGCGACCGTCAAGCTCGGCGGCCACGGCCTGGTCGTCGGGCTGTCCGGGGCCGGCATCCGCCGGGCCGTCGGCTGGCGCCCGGTCCAGCCGCTGAACGGGCAGCGCTGCCTGACCCGGGCGGCGTTCGAGGCGGCCCGCCCGCTGGCCCCCGGCTGGGGGGTGGAGACCGCGCTCACCATCGACCTGCTGCGTAAGGGACTGCGTGTCACCGAGGTCGAGGTGGAGCTCGCGCACCGGGCCACCGGCACCGGCCTGCGCGCCCAGCTGCACCGGGCGCACCAGCTCACCGACGTCGCCAGGGCCCTCGCCGCACGGCTATGACCAGGCGGCCGGAGCGGGCGGGACCAGCCGGGTCCCCGGGTCCGGCCGGACCCGAAAACCGTGACGACCTCACGAGGCCTGCGCGGTCCGAGGGGACCGCCGGGCTCGTCGCCATCGGCGTCAGCGTGGCGCTCACGTTCGCGGTCGCGGTGGCCGGGCCGTCGGTCATGGAACCGGTACTGCCGGGCCCGGCCGGGCAGCCGCCCTGGTCGCTCGGCCTGCACCCGTCGCCCTACCTCGCGGTCGGCTTGACCGCGGCCGCGCTGGCCGCCGGAACGCTCGGGCTGGTGCTCGTGCTGCGGGCGGTCCGCGGCGGCTGGTCGGTGCCGGCCCGGGCCGTCCTGCTGGCGGGGCTGCTGGCGGCGGCCGCGCTGACGCTGGTGCCGCCCTTCGGGTCGTCGGATCACCTCAGCTACGCCGCCTACGGGCGGATGCTCGTCACCGGTCACAACCCCTACACCACGACGCCGGCGCAGCTGGCCGCCCTGGGTGACCCGGTGGCCCGGGCGGTGCAGGACTGGTCGGGGACGCCCTCGGTCTACGGGCCGCTCGCGACCGCGATCCAAGGGCTGGCCGCACTGGCCGGCGGCACGTCCGTGCGGCTGATCGTGTTCGTCCTCGGCCTGGCCAACCTGGCGGCCTTCGCCGTCACCGCGCTGCTGCTGCACCGGATGACGCGCCATGATCCGGCGCAGCAGCTGCGCGCGGCCCTGCTGTGGGCCTGCAACCCGCTGCTGCTCCAGGTGCTCGTGGCCGGGGCGCATGTGGACGGCCAGGCCGTCGTCTTCGGCGTCGCCGCCGTGGCGGTGATGTTCGGACCGTGGCCCACGGCGGCACGGGGGGGCGGGGAGCCCCCCCCGAGGGGGGTCCGGGGGGATGGGTCCCCCCGGGAGCGGGGGGGTCTGGGGGGTCGACCCCCCGGGCCGGCACAGCGGGGATTCTGGTTGGCTTGGGGTTCGCCGTCAAGGTCACGTCCGCGCTGGTGGGGGCCGGGCTGGCCATCGCGCTTGTGCTCATCCTCGGGTACCAGTGGCGGCGGCTGGTGCCCCGGCTGACGGCGCTCGGCGCGGGTTTCGCGGTGACGGCGGGAGCAGCCGTGGCCATCGGCGGGTCGGCCATGCTCAGGCAGTCGTCACGGGCCAGCGACATGGTGTCGATCGGGTCACCGTGGCGGGTGATCCGGACGATCGTTCATCTCGCCGTGGCCGGAACGGCCGCGACCGACATCGTGAAGTTCGGCGCCATTGCGCTAATGGTGGTGCTCGCCGTGCTGCTCCTCCGCGGGCTGCCGGTCAGGATCGGCGGTACGGCCGCCTTCGCACTGGCCCTGGCCTGGCTGTTCGCCTGGCCGTACGTGCTGCCGTGGTACGACGCGCTGGCGTGGGCGCTGCTCCCGCTGGTGCCCGGGACCGCCGTGGCAGGCCTCGAAGGGGTGGGCTGGCTGCTGCTGGCCCGGACGGCGGCACTCGGGTTCGGCTACCTGCCCGCGCGGCAGACCGACGCGGCGCTGCCGCCCGGGCTCGGGTGGCTTCAGCTCGTGGTCAGGCACGGGATTACCCCCGCCGTCCTCGCCGCGGCCACGGTCTGGCTCGTGGTCCTGATGGTGCGATCTGGGCGCACGGTGCGGTCGGATCCGCTTGGGGCGGGAGAGGTCGCGGATCCCAGAGCTCGTGCGACGAAGGCCGCGTGATCTTGTGAGCACAGCTACCGGAGTCCCGGCCGCGGCCCGGGCGGGTCAGCGGGGACCCGCGACCTGGCCCGGCCGCCTGGCTGGGCGCCTGGGCTCCTGGCCGCCATGGGCGGCCACGGTCCTGGCCGTGCTGGCCTGGGCCGCCGCGCTGGCCGCCATCGAGCCGCTGGTTCGCGGGTACCTGACCAGCGTGCCCGACCAGCGGATGGTGGACCTGGCCGTCTACCGTACCGGCGGCCTGAGCGTGCTCCAGGGCCAGCCGCTTTACACCGTGCTGACCCAGCCGCCGCAACTGCTTCCGTTCACCTACCCGCCGGCCGCCGCGCTCTTCGCGGTGCCGCTGGCGCTGCTGCCCTGGTCGGCCGCCCAGCTGGCCTGGGTGCCGTTCATCTACATACCGCTCGCGGTGGTCATCTGGTTCGCGTTCGCGCCGCTGCTGCGCCGGGTTCCTTCGGGCCGGCTGCGCGCGGCCGCCCTCGCGGTCATCTTCGCGGCCTGCGCCTACCTGTTCCCGCTGCGCGACGAGATGCGATTCGGCCAGGTGGACATGGTGCTACTCGCGATGGCCGTGGCGGACTGCGCGGCTCGCGCGCCACGCTGGCCGCGCGGCGTGCTGGTCGGGCTCGCCACCGCGATCAAGCTGGTGCCCGGGGTGTTCATCGTGTACCTGTGGCTGTCGGGACGGCGGCGCGCCGCGGTGACCGCGGCGGTGACGGCGCTGGCCGCCACGGTCGGCGCCTGGCTGCTGCTGCCCCGCGATTCGGTCACCTACTGGACGAGCGCGATCTTCGAATCCGGGCGGCTCGGGTCCAACTCGGGCACGTCCAATCAGTCGCTGCGCGGCATCTTGCTCAGAGAGTTCCTACCCGGCCAGGCCCCCGGCGCGCTGTGGGCCGCGCTGGCCGCGGTGGTCACGGTGGCCGGCTTCGCCGTGGCCCGGCGGCTGGCGCTCCAGTCCAGGGAGATGGAGGGAATCGCGGTCACCGCACTGCTCGGCGTGCTGCTCTCCCCGGTCTCCTGGATCCATCACTTCCTGGTCGTGGTGGTGGTCATCGGCGCGATCCTGGCGGACGGGCGCTCGCCGCGGCGGGTCGCCATCGCCGCCGGGACCGTGGCGTTCTTCGCCCTGGCCATCCCCTGGTGGGGCCGGTCCCTGCTTGGCCGGCCGGAGGTGCCGGTGCTGGCCGCCCGGGTGGTGGAAGACGCCTTCGGGATCGCCGCCGTGGCGCTCGTCGTGATCATCGCCCGGCTGCGGCCCGCTGGCCGGCGCGCTTCCGCGGATTAACGGCGTGGTGCTCAGCTCCATCAACGGGCGGTCGGAAACCGGTCGGGTAGCGGCGCGCAGCCGCTGTCGCTGGAAGAGCAGCACGCCGTCCGGGCGGCGAGGCTCGGTCAGGGCCTACGCGCCGTGGAACGGGCGGCCGACCCCGGCGTGACGGTCCGGACCCGTTCGTCGACGCTGGTGACCTAGCCCCCGGCCCCGCAGGAACAGTCGTCCGCCGCGCCCCGCACCCGGGCGATGCTGGCATCATGTGGGCTATGCCTTATGCCTACCTGGGGCCCGAGGGGACCTTCTCCGAGGCGGCGCTGCGTGCCGCCGACCCCGCCGCCGAGCCGCTGTCCTGCCCCACCATCCAGGCCGCCCTGGCCGCCGTGCGGGAAGGCGCGGCGGAACGGGCCGTGGTTCCCATCGAGAGCTCGGTCGAGGGTGTCGTCACCGCCACCCTCGATGACCTAGCTACGGGAAACGACCTGGTCATCGTGGCGGAACTGCAGATCCCTATCGCGTTCGCGCTGCTGGCCGAGCCGGGGACCGAGCTCGGCGACATCAAGAGGGTCGGCGGCCACCCGCAGGCCATGCCGCAGTGCCGCGGCTGGCTCGCCGCCAACCTGCCGGACACTGAGTGGGTTCCGCTCGCGTCCAACGCGGAGGCGGCCCGGCAGGCCGCGGACGGGCATGTGGACGCCGCACTCGCCGGCGCTTTCGCCGCGGACCGGTACGGCCTGGCGGTCATCGCGCCCGACGTACACGACCGGGCCAACGCCGTCACCCGGTTCGTCGTGGTGTCACCACCCGGTCCGCTGCCCGCACGCACCGGGGCGGACCGGACGTCGCTGGCCGCGTTCCTGGTCGAGGACCACCCAGGCGCGCTGCTCGAGATCCTCACCGAGTTCGCGGTCCGCGGCATCAACCTGACCACGATCCAGTCGCGCCCGACCGGCGACCGGCTCGGCCAGTACTACTTCTTCATCGACTGCGAGGGCCATGTCGATGACGCACGGGTAGGCGAGGCGCTGATGGGGCTGCGCCGGGTCTGCCGTGAAGTACGCTTCCTCGGCAGCTACGCCCGCTGCGACGGCGGCGTCACCCAGGTCCGGCCGGGGACCTCCGACGCGGAGTTCGCCGAGGCCGCCGCCTGGCTGGGGCGGCTGCGCTTCGGCCGCCCCTAGCCAACGGCGGCGGCAGTGGAGGATAAGCCGGGCAAGCACCCGGTTCGTTCGGCCAAAATGATCTTTTACAGGTACATGCCCGAGCCCGGGCTCTGTTGCGGTGGCTCCTGGGCGGGCGGCATCACGCCAGGCGGCAGCGCGCGGCGCATCTGCTCGAGCTGGGCGCGGGCCGCCATCTGCTGGGCGAACAGCGTGGTCTGGATGCCGTGGAACAGGCCCTCCAGCCAGCCCACCAGCTGAGCCTGGGCCACCCGCAGCTCGGCCTCGCTCGGTATCTCGTTCTCGGTGAACGGCAGCGTCAGCCGCTCGAGCTCATCAACGAGCTCGGGCGCGAGCCCGTCCTCGAGTTCCTTGATGGAGCTCTCGTGGATCTCCTTCAGCCGGGCGCGGCTCTTCTCGTCCAGGGGAGCCGCCCGGACCTCCTCGAGCAGCTGCCTGATCATGTTGCCGATCCGCATGACCTTGGCCGGCTGCTCGACCATCTCGGTGACCGGGCGCTCGCGGCTGGTGTTCTCGTCCTGCTCGCTGCCCGCCGTCGCTATGCCGTTCGGGCCCACCACGAGGACCTGCGGATGCTCTTGTGTTTGCGGATTCATCCCGTCGCTCATTCCCCTAGTCTGTACCTTCACACCGGCTGCGAGGCCCCGGGGGTCACCCGGCCAGCAGCACGATCTTGCCGATATGCTCGCTGGCCGCCATGGCCCGGTGCGCCTGCGCCGCCTGCGACATGGGCAGTTTCCTGTCGATCACGGCGGAGACCTTTCCGGCGTCGACGAGCGGCCACACGTGGTCATGAACGGCCGCCACGACCGCGGCCTTCTCGTTGGCCGGCCGCGCGCGCAGCGTCGTCGCGTGCACGCTCGCCCGCTTGCCCTGCAAGACGCCCAGGTCGATTTCGGCGCGGCTGCCGCCCTGCCGGCCGATGATGACCAGACGGCCGCCGACGGCCAGCGCGGCCAGGTTACGGGCCAGGTAGCTGGCGCCCATGATGTCCAGGATCACGTCGGCGCCCGCGCCGCCGGTGGCGTCAAGCAGCGCCGCGACGAAATCGGTGTCCCGGTAATTGATGGCCACGTCGGCGCCGAGTTCACGGCAGCGGGCCAGCTTCTCCGGCGATCCCGCGGTGCAGGCGACCCGGGCGCCGAAGGCCTTGCCCAGCTGGATCGCCATCGTGCCGATCCCGCCGCTGCCGCCGTGCACGAGCAGCGTTTCGCCGCTGGTCAGCCCGGCTAGCTGGAAGACGTTGGCGTACACGGTGCACGCGGTTTCTGGGAACGCGGCAGCTTCGGTCACGTCCACCCCGGCAGGCACCGGCAGCAGTTGCCCGGCAGGCACCACGACCTGCTCGGCGTAGCCGCCACCGGCCAGCAGCGCGCACACCTCGTCGCCGGCCCGCCAGCCGGTGACGCCGTCGCCGACGGACCGGACCCGGCCGGAGCACTCCAGGCCCGGGTACGGCGACGCGCCCGCCGGTGGCGGGTAGTGGCCCTCCCGCTGCATCAGGTCCGCGCGGTTGACACCGCTGGCGGCGACCTCGATGACCACCTCGCCGGGGCCGGGGACCGGATCGGGCACCTCGAGCCAGCGCAGGACCTCGGGTCCGCCGGGCTCGGTGATGACGACGGCGCGCATTCCCTCTCCTTCTCCTTCGTTCGGTAGCCAGGCCTGCCAACTCTGTCATCTCCGGGCTGTCCGCTAGACAAGGAGCCGGATATCGCAACTCAGTGCCACCACACCAGTGCGCTGGGTGTCGAAATCGCGCGTCATTTGGCTTACGCTCGGAGAGATGGGCGAACCCGGCCCGCACGCGCGCCCACTCATGAGGACCAAGAGGGACGACCCGTGACGATGAACAACGATACGCCGCAGATCTTCGGCGAAGACGCGCACGACTATCCGCCCGCTGCTGGTTCGTTCGGCGAACACGACGGCGAGGACTTTCCGCCCTTTCGCGAGTGGGCCGGCTGGGGCGATCGGGTGGAGCCGGTAGCGCCGGACGACGACTATCCGCAACCGTCGTTCTCCCCGTCCTCCTACGAGCCGTCCTCCTACGAGCCGGAGTATCCGCGGCGGCCCGGCCCTGGGCAACCGGATTACCCGCAGGGACCCGGCTATGCGCCCGATTCGGGCTATGCCCGGCGTCTGGGGTACCCGCAGGACCCGGGAGACGACCGTGACCCGGGCTACATTCCGGAGGTGAGTTACGCGGCGGATATGAGTCACGCCCCGGACGCGCGGTATACGCCGCAGGTCAGTTACCCGCCGGACCACGGCTACCCGGCCGACCCGGGCTACCCGGCCGACCTGGGCTACCCGGCCGGACCCGGCCGACCCGGGCTACGCCGGGCCGGACCCGGGCTACGCGGGGGACCCGGGCTACGCGGGGGATCTGGGCTTCGTGCGCGACGCGGCGCTCGTCCCGGTGATGGAGCCGCTGCCGGATCCGCAGGGGCAGGCCGACGCCCCGGCGTCCGGGGTGGCCCTGCCGCGCAATCCGCATCTGTTCCAGGACATTCCGCCGCGGGACATGCTGCCGCCCCAGGAAATAGCCCCGCCGGTCATGAACGTGCCGCTGCCGACGAGGGTTCCGCCGGTGGCCCCCGACGGCCGCCGCGCCGTCCGGGACGAGGCGTTCCTGCCGCCGTCGCAGGCGCTCGATCCGGAGTACATCCGGGAGACGTCCGACAGCCTGACCACCGAGTCGCTGCTGCACGGCAAGCGGGCGGCCCCCGGACCTGGCTGGCGCCGCAGTGTCTACCGGGCGACCGGCGGGCTGCTGCGGTTCGGTGAGTCGGCAGCGGAACTGCGCCGCCGGGACCTCATCAACCGGGTCAGGACGCCGGTCGCCGGCGGTCATCACCGGGTCGCGGTGCTCAGCCTCAAGGGCGGCGTGGGCAAGACGACGACCGCGGTGGGACTGGGCGCGACGCTCGCCACGCTGCGCGGTGACCGGGTGATCGCCATCGACGCCAACCCGGACCGCGGCACGCTTTCGGACAAGGTCCGGCTGGAGACGGCCGCGACGATCAGGGACCTGCTCCACGAGCGCGACCAGGTCGGCCGGTACGCCGACGTGCGGGCCTTTACGTCGCAGGCGCCGAGTCGGCTCGAGGTGCTCGCCTCCGATCGCGATCCCGGGGTGTCGGTCGCGTTCGGCGCGGACGACTACTGTGACGCGGCGCAGATGCTGGAGCATTTCTACTCGATCTGCATCACCGACTGCGGCACCGGCCTGCTGCACTCGGCCATGTCCGGCGTCCTTCGGCTGGCCGATCAGATCGTCCTGGTCAGTTCCCCATCGGTGGACGGCGCGCGAAGCGCGAGCGCCACCCTGGACTGGCTCGAGGCCCACAACTACGGCGACTTGGTCAGGAACGGAGTCGTAGTGCTTTCGGCGATACGGCCCAAGAGCAAGAGCACCGTCGACCTCGACCGGCTCGAGCATCACTTCGCCGCGCGCTGCCGCGCGGTGGCGCGGATCCCCTATGACCCGCACCTGGAGGAGGGCGCGGAGATCGACCTCGAGCTGCTCAGCAGCGAGACCGCCGAGGCGTACCTGGTCTTGGCCGCGGACGTCGGTGACGGGCTTGCCTGGTCGCGCCGGCTGACGTCCCGTCCGGCGTTACCGTAGGCTGGTGACCCACAGGAGGGCTCGCCTAGTGGCCGATGGCGATGGTCTTGAAAACCATTGTGGCGGTAACGTCACCGTGGGTTCGAATCCCACGCCCTCCGCTTCGTGATGTCGGATGCCCTGGAGCTGGGCCTGACCGTGGGCTAGTAGTCTCGGCGGCATGGAGCTGCCCCCTTTTAGCCTGGCCGAGGCCGTCAGCAGGTGGCAGTTCGCACCGGTGGTCACGGGTTTCGTCGTGGTAGCGGCGGCCCTTTATCTCTGGGGCGTGCTGCGCGTGCGGCGGCGTCATCCGGCGCGTCCGTGGCCGCTGTACCGGACCGCGCTGTTCCTCGGCGGCCTGGCCGTCGTCGTCATCGCGACGCAGAGTGGTATCGGCAGCTACGATGACGTGCTGTTCTGGGATCATATGGTGCAGCACCTGCTGCTCCTCATGGTGGCGCCGCCCCTGCTCGTGGTCGGCCAGCCGGCCACGCTTCTGCTGCACGCGAGCCGTAATCCGCTCCACACGTGGGCCAAGAAGCTGCTGCGCTCGCGCGTGCTGGCCGCTATCACCTGGCCACCGTTCGGGGTCGCACTTTACCTGACCGTTATCGTCGGCACGCACCTGACCGGCTTCATGAACCTGGTGGAGTCCAACGCCGCCGTGCACGACGGCGAGCACGTGCTCTACCTGGCCGCCGGCTACCTGTACTTCCTGCCGCTGATCGGGCGGGAGCCGATCCGGTGGCGGGTCTCCTACCCGACCCGGATCTTCCTGCTCTTCATCGCCATGCCGGTGGACGCGTTCACCGGGCTAGTCCTCGGCTCGGAGGGGAGCAACCCGTTCCCCGCCTTGGCGGAGCAGCGCCCGGGCTGGGCGCCGAGCCCCATCAGTGACGTGCACATCGGCGGCGCGGTGATGTGGGTGGGCGGCGCCGGCATCATGTTCGCGCTCGTGATGGCGGTGTTCTTCGCCTGGAGCCGGGAAAAGCGCGGCGACGGCGGCCTGGGCTGGCTCGAGTCCGCGCGCCGCTCGAACTTCGCCACGCTGGTCAGCGCGCACCAGGACGCGAACTCCGGCCACGGCGGGCCGCCGTCGGCCGCCCCGGCCAGCGCCAAGGCCGCCGATAGGGCTAGTGATCGGGCTATTGACCGGGAGAGCGTCGACGACGACGAACACCTGGCGGCCTACAACGCCTTCCTGGCCCGCATCAACAAGCCCCAGGATCACTGACCAGCCCGGTGCGCGACACGCCGGTAGGGCTTTCTAAGCAAATCTAGGGTTCAGGCTAGATCTAGCCATAGAGTCCGATGCCATGGATCCCGTGCGCAATCCGTACGCCCCCGGTGCGGGGCAGCGACCGCCCGAGCTCACCGGGCGTGACCGGGAGATCGCCCAGTTCGAGGTGGTGCTCGAGCGGATAGCCCGGGGCCGTCCGGAGCGGAGCATGGTGCTGACCGGGCTGCGCGGCGTCGGCAAGACGGTGCTGCTGAATACCTTCAGGTCGATGGCCCTGCAGCGGCTGTGGGGTACCGGCAAAATTGAGGCCAGGCCGGATCAGTCGATCAGGCGGCCAGTCGCAGGCGCGTTGCACATGGCCGTGCGGGAGCTCGCGCCCCGGCATCGCGCCCCGGACCGGGTGGAGTATTTCCTCGGCGTACTCAAGGCCTTCGCCCTGCGCGATCCCAAGGCGCCCAAAGGGTCCTCGGTCACCGTTGCGCTAGGCATCGACGTGCCCGCTCAGCGGGGCCGCGCGGATTCGGGTGATCTTGAGGTCGACCTCACCGAACTATTCGCCGAGGCCGCATCGGTCGCCGCCGACCTCGGGGTCGGGATCGCCTTGTTCGTCGACGAGATGCAGGATGTGCCTGCGGCCGACGTATCGGCGCTCTGCGCTGCCTGTCACGAGCTGTCGCAGACGGGCGGCCCGCTGATCGTGGTCGGCGCGGGCCTGCCGCATCTGCCGTCGGTGCTCTCGGCGAGCAAGAGCTATTCCGAGCGGCTGTTCCGGTATACCCGGATCGACCGCCTGGAACGGGAGGCCGCCGACCTGGCGCTGCTCGCTCCGGCTCAGCGGGAGGACGTGACCTTCACCAGCGACGCGCTCGACGCGCTGTACGCCGCCGCCGACGGCTACCCCTACTTCGTCCAGGCCTACGGCAAGGTGACCTGGGATGTGGCGGCATCGAGCCCGGTGACGGCCGCGGACGTGAATGTGGCTGCTCCCGAGGCGGAGGGTGAGCTGGCCGTCGGGTTCTTCGGCAGCAGGTATGAGCGGGCCACGCCCGCTGAGCGTGAGTACATGCGGGCGATGGCCGCTACCGGGGATGACCCGGTGCCGACCTCGGTCGTGGCTGACGAGCTCGGGCGCAAGCCGTCTAGCTTGTCGCCGGCGCGGGACGGGCTGATCAAGAAGGGCCTGATCTACAGCTCCGAGCGCGGCCTGATCGCCTTCACCGTCCCGCACTTCGGCAAGTTCCTGCGCTCCCAGCCCATCTAGGCGCCCGCGCCGGCGGCTTGGTCTACGCGATCATCGGGCACTCTAAGGTATTCCCTAGAGTCTCCTATAAGTATATAAGGGCAGACTCACGGGTCGCGGTCGGGCCGAGGACCTCGTTGGTGTCCGCGGCGACGCTCGGCATCAGTCTCGGTACGGTGAAGAGCACGGTGTCGCGAGCGGTGGCCAGGCTGCGTATTGACTCGGAACTCGGCGAGGATTCCGGCGCTTAATGCGAAATGTGACAAATTGTGATTTATGCGGGTTTACCGCGATGGCACGCATTACTGCTGGTCTGTGGGGTCTACTGCCGGGCACCTGACTCATGGCACTATCAGGTATGCAGGTCAGGCACCCAGAGGAGGTGAGTCGGTGCGGAGCACGATGATGGATCTCTCGCTGACGATCACGTCGATCATGCGGTACGGAACGTCCGTATTCGGCGATCGAGAGGTTGTCACCTGGACCGGGGACGGGACCAGACGCCGTACCTACGCCGAAGCGGGCCGCCGGGCCGCGCGCCTGGCTAACGCCCTGCGCCGGCTGGGGGTCGACGCCGACCAGCGGGTCGGCACCTTCATGTGGAACAACGCTGAGCACCTCGAGGCCTACCTGGCGGTCCCCTCCATGGGCGCGGTGCTGCACACGCTGAACATCCGGCTCGCGACGGCCGAGGTCGGCTACATCGCCACCCATGCGGAAGATTACGCCGTCATCGTGGACGCGTCGCTAGTCCCCAGGTTCGCCGAGATCCTGCCGCATGCGCCCACGGTTAAGCATGTGATCGTGACCGGCGGCCCGCTCGCCGAGACGCCCGGCGCCGACCAGCTCACCGGGGTGGGCGTGTACGGCTACGAGGACCTGATCGCGGCCGAGGCCGACTCGTTCGACTGGCCGTCGCTGGACGAGCGTTCGGCGGCGGCGATGTGCTACACCAGCGGGACCACCGGGCACCCCAAAGGCATCGTCTACAGCCACCGGTCCAGTTACCTGCACTCGATGGGCGCGTGCCTGGGCAATGCCTTCGCTCTTTCCGAGCGAGACCGCGTGCTGCCCGTCGTGCCGATGTTCCACGCCAACGCCTGGGGCCTGGCCTACGCCGGCCTGCTCTCCGGCGCCGCCCTGGTCATGCCCGACCGGGACCTGCAGCCGGCCACGATCGTCCGGCTCATCGGCGACGAACGCGTCACCGTAGCAGGCGGGGTGCCGACGATCTGGGCGGGCGTCCTGGAGCATATGCGGGCCGAGGGCGGCGATCTATCCTCGCTCCGCCTGGTCATCGCGGGGGGCTCCGCCGTGCCGCACGCGATGCAGGTCAGGTACGAAAAGGAGCTCGGCGTGCGGTTGCTCCAGGCCTGGGGCATGACCGAGACGTCGCCGCTGGCCAGCGTGGCGAACCCGCCGCCCGGCATCAGCAAGGAGGACGAGTGGTCGTACCGGGATAGCCAGGGCCGGCTGTTCTGCACCGTCGAGGGCCGGCTCGCGGGGGACGGCGGGGCGTTGCTGCCGAGCGACGGCGAGGCGGTCGGCGAGATCGAGGTCCGCGGACCCTGGATCACCGGCTCGTACTATCAGGACGACGACCCGGCTAAGTTCCATGACGGCTGGCTGCGCACCGGCGACGTGGGCACGATGGACCAGCATGGCTTCATCCGGCTGTCCGACCGGGCCAAGGACGTGATCAAGTCCGGCGGCGAATGGATCTCCTCGATGGAACTCGAGAACGTCCTGATGGCCCACCCCGATGTGGCCGAGGCCGCAGTGATCGGGGTCGCCGACGAGAAGTGGGGCGAGCGGCCGCTCGCGGCGGTAGTGCTGCGGTCCGGCGCGGACGTAACCGCCGAGAAACTGCGGGCCTTCATGACCGAGCAGATCCCGCGCTGGCAGCTACCCGAGCGCTGGTGCTTCGTGGCCGAAGTCCCCAAGACCAGCGTGGGCAAGTTCTCCAAGCGGCTGATGCGGGAGGCGTACCAGCGCGGCGACTACGAGATCATCGAGGTCCGCTGAACACCCGGTGCGAATGCTTTGCCGCAGCTGGGTCTGTGCCGGTACGCTATGGCCCACCGCACCCGCGCGTGCGGGTGGAGGATTCGCCTAGTCCGGTCTATGGCGCCGCACTGCTAATGCGGTTGGGTGTAACCACCCTCCGGGGTTCAAATCCCCGATCCTCCGCCGCGAAGCTAGGTCCGCCTATCCGGGCGCTGTTGGGCAATATTGCTCTTTGCTAGTGCATTTCCCTAGACTGGGCGGGGCTCAGCGGCCGGATTAGGAGGGCGCATGCCAGTCGACTGGGTTGTCGTTGGCCTCGACAACGGTGGGACGGCCAACAACGGGACGATCCTGGACTCCGGCGGGCGGTTTCTCCTGGACCGGCTGGCGGAGGTTCCGAGCGAAGTCCGGGATGGCCCGGACAAGGCCA
Organism: uncultured Actinomycetota bacterium; assembly: GCA_963842265.1. Classification (GTDB taxonomy): domain Bacteria; phylum Actinomycetota; class Actinomycetes; order Streptosporangiales; family Streptosporangiaceae; genus Palsa-504. Next base: position 150,859 of record CAWJGE010000014.1, on the reverse strand, counting down.
TCCAGTCGCTGGTCGTCGCCGTGGAGCAGGTGCTCGAGCTGACCGGCGTACCGATCACGGCGGTCAGGGCAGTGGGCCTGGACACGCCCGGTCCGGCCAGCGGGGATGGCGTCATTTCTTCCAAGGGCGCCACCAACTTCGGTCATGTCGGCTGGCGCGGCTTCGACATCCGCGGTGCCCTAGCCGAACGGCTCGGGCTCCCGGTGATCTACAACAACGACGGTAACTCGGCCGCGCTGTACGCGCACCACGTACGGTTCGGCCCGGAATCCGGGCGGCGGAGTTCGGTGGCCGCGATCGTCGGCACGGGACTCGGCGGCGGGATCATCCAGGCCGGACAGGTCGTCAAGGGCGCGGCGGGGATGGCTGGGGAACTCGGCCACGTCCCCATCCCGCTTGACGACCTGCTCGACGTCGGCCAGCCGATGCCCGCGTGTAACTGCGGCGTGTCGGGGGACGCGGAGAGCGTGGCCTCGCTTACCGGGATCCAGAACAACCTGCTGCCGTACTGGCTCACCCGGTACGGCAACCATGAGCTAAATGGCCTGCCGATCGGCAGGGCCGCCAAGCTCGTCCGCAAGTACGCGGAAGACGGCGACGAGATGGCGCTGACGATCTTCAGGCAGCAGGCGATCGCGCTCGGCAGGCTATTCACCATCGCCGCGAACTTCCTCGATCCGGACGCCTACTTCCTCGGCGGCGGCGTGGTGGAGGCCGCGTCGCACTTCCGCGACTGGTTCTTCGCGGAGGTGCGCGCCCACACCATGCTGCGGGAGGAGCAGGCCAGGGCCGCAGAGATCTCCCTAGTGCCCCACCTCGACATGGCCGGGGCGCGCGGGTCGGCGTACGCCGCCCGCGACTGGCTCATTGATCAGGGACAACAGGTCGCGCCTGGCGTGTCCTTACGCCGGGGACGGCGGGATGAGGACGACCATGGTGAGGCGGGCGGCCTGATCGCCTTCGTTGTCGTACCGATGCGGGCGGCTGGCCGGGAAGCGTGCACACTGCCCGGCGCTGACCACATGGCGCTCGCCCGCCACCGTCAGCGTCAGGGCACCTGACTCGACCCAGACCATCTCGCGAGTGGCCGGTGCGTGCGCGTCACCGCCGAACGACTCGCCGGGCATCACCTCCCAGCGCCACAACTCGACCGCCCATGGCGGGTCGGTAGCACCGACGATCGTCCCGGTGCCACCGGAAGGACCGTGCCAGAGCACGCGGGAGGCGTCCGGGCTGCTGATCCGGACGGTCGGCTCCCCGCCCACATCGACCAGTTGCGTCACCGGGACCCCGAAGGCGTCGCCGATGCGGGCCAGCGTGGCCAGGTTGGGGTTCGACCGTCCCTGCTCAAGTGCGACGAGCACGCCCTTGCTCACTCCGGAACGCGCGGCAAGCTGGTCCAGTGACCAGCCACGATCGGCGCGCAGGGCCTGAAGGGTCCGCGCGACGGCGATCGTTATGTCGGGCACATCCGGCATCTTTTTCCCTCTCTGGACGCTCCGGGCTCTCCGCAGAACACCGGCGGTCGGTAGAATGAACTGCGTAGGTCAATATTCTGACCGTCATCGCTTGTTGCAGAGGAACGCTGACCGTGGTGACCATCCTGGCCCTAGCCGCCGCCGTGCTCTACGGCACCGCCGATTTTCTCGGCGGGGTGGCGTCGAGGCGGGCGAGCGTATTCGCCGTGCTGGCGGTGACCGTCCCGGCGGGCGCGGTGGTCGTGGTGGCGGTCGCGCTGCTCGGCGAAGCCCCGTGGCTGGGCGGTCTTCTGGGGCACGTCCTGGGCTCGTCCACCTCGCTCGGAGGCTGGGGCGCGATCGGCTGGGCAGCGGCGTCCGGTGTCTGCGGCTCATCCGGCCTGATCGCGTTCTACGCCGGTTTCGCCGCCGCCCCGATCAGCGTTGTGGCCCCAGTCGCCGCGCTCGTCTCCACGGTGCTGCCCGTCGGTGTCGCCATCGCCGGCGGCGAGCGTCTGACCGCCACCATGGTCGCCGGCGGCCTGATCTGCCTGGCTGCCATCGTGATGGTCAGCATGCCGCCGGCCCGCCGGGGGCGGCCGGATGGAGGCCGGCCGTGCGGGAGCCAGGGCGGGGATGACCGGCACGACACCGCCGGCCGGCTGCGCGGCCTCGGCTATGGTGTCGCCGCCGGCGCGGGATTCGGCCTGTTCTTCCTGTGCCTCAAGAACGCCGGGCAGTCCGGCGTGCTCTGGCCGGTGGCGGTCTCGCGGACGACGGGAACGCTGGTCGCCTTCGGCATCGCTCTAGTCACCCGGACACGTCCGTGGCGGGACGCGGGCGGTGCCACCGGCGTGATCGCGCTGGTTTCCGGGGCGGTCGACGCAGCCGCCAACGTCTGCTACGTGCTTGCCACCCGGGCCGGCCTCTTCGGACTAGCCGTCGTGGTCACGTCGCTGTATCCCGGCATGACCGTGCTGCTGGCCCGATGGCTGCTCGGCGAGCGGATGCGCTGGCTGCAGCGAGCCGGCCTGCTGCTGGCCGCGATCGGCGTCGTGCTGCTGACCGCCTAGCGAGCCAAAGGGGCGCCGGCGCCGCCTGGACTGAGGAGCGACGAAGGAGCGACGAGGGAAGGCGGCGCCTCAAAGGCGCCCCCGAGGCGAGCGGGCAAGCAGAGTGAGCAGACCAGCAGAGTGACCGGGCAGGCAGAGCTAGTCGGAGGCGTCGTCCTTGTCCTTGAAGATCAGCCCGCAGACCTCAAGGTAGAGCTGCTCCGGATAGGGGAGGAATCTGATGTGGCTCAGCGCCTGATCCTGGCCTGCGGACTCCACGATGAACTCACCGTAGCCGAGGATCCGGCCCGTAGCGGTCCGCTGGAAGCTCATGTCCGTCACCTTGCCGAGCGGCATCATGTTCACTTTGTGGGTGACCAGGCCGGTCGTGAGCACCAGTCGCTGCGACGTCACGACGAAGTAGGTTTCGCCCCACTCGACGGCCTTCACCACCAGCCGCAGGAAGACGATTCCCCACAGGATCCAGATCGCGAGGATGACGTAGCCGTTGCCATGGGCGAGGGAGTTGCTCAGCCAGCCCGCGATCGCCAGCCCGAGAAGAGCCCAAAAGATGGGCATGATCAGCACGGCCGGGTGCTGGTGGACGGTGATGACCTGGCGCTCGTGGGGCAGAAGGTACCTATTTACCGAGGCCGGTACCTGGTCGGTGTTCGGAACCAGCCTCATGGCAGCACCGGGTCCTAAATCGACGCGAAGAAGTTGGAAAGCCCGTGGGCAGCCGAGGTCAGGAAGGTGCCGATGTTGTGCACGATGTGAGCGGCGGCTGTCGGCTGCTCTATCACAAACCACACCACGAACGCGACAGCTGCCCATCCCATCCGGCGATGGTTCTCAGATTCACGTCGCCTCCTATGGGCGCCCAGACTTGCCCTAGCTGCCAGAACGTATGCTAGCTCCTGCCGATTTCCCGGCCAATGCTAACGGGTGAAGCTGCCGTGTCGACATGGGTATGCCCCAGTGTCACTCCCAGTATGCCCGATCGGCGGAAGCAATGCGTGACCCGACATGCCAGGCGCGCCGGCATCGCGGCCAAAATTCCCTGAGGGGCAGCCTGATCGGCGATTTCGCCGCCGCGACCGGCGGCCATCTGACAGCATTCCTCCGTGCAGAGCATGCTGGTGAGATGACGGTGGCCGACGTGGGTGAGACTGACTTCGCGGTCATCGTGTACCGGGAAGAGGACCAGTGGGAGGCCGACGTCCTGCCGACGGCGGTTACCGCCGACCTGGACGATTTCGTCCAGGCACTGCGCCGGCAGCCGAGCATGGGTGGCACCATCGGCTTCGCGGGCGTAGGCGACGACTTCTGGGTCGCGGTCAGGGTCCTTGGCGATGACGTGTCGCTGTTTCTCTCCGACCTCACCGCGGCAGTGGACTATCCGCTGGCTCGCCAGGTGCTTGAGGCCCTGGACATCGCGGTGCCCGCAGAGGACGACCTCGACCAGGTGCTGCCAGCTGGTGACCTCTCCATCTTCGCGGACCTAGGGCTCGATGAAATGGAACTCGGTGCCGTCTCGGCTGACCTCGACCTGTACCCGGAGGACGCCGTGGCCCACATCGCCGAACGGCTCAGGTTCGGCGACGCGGTGGAGCGCGCACTCGATCTCGCGCTCGGCCCGTGACCGGATATACCGATTCTTTCGAGCCCGCGATGCGGCTCGCGCTCGCGGAAGCGGCCGAGGCTGGGTCGGCCTTGGCCGGGACCGGAACGGCCGGGGCCGAACTTCAGGACGTCCCGGTCGGTGCCGTCATCCTTGATGAGGCGGGCGCGGTCATCGCGCGGGCCCGCAACTCTAAGGAGATAGACCATGATCCCACCGCGCACGCGGAGATCGTCGCGATCAGGCAGGCCGCTCGGGCCCGGGGCAGCTGGCGGCTGACCGGGCTGACGCTCGTTGTCACCCTCGAGCCGTGCACGATGTGCGCCGGGGCGGTGACGGCGGCCAGGCTGGCCCGAGTGGTCTACGGGGCCGAAGATCCCAAGGCCGGGGCCGTAGGATCACTCTGGGACGTGCTGAGGGACGCTCGCCTGAACCACCGCCCGGAAGTCATCGGCGGGGTCCTCGCCAGTGAGTGCGGCGCCTTGCTGCGTGACTTCTTCGCCGCGCGAAGGCCGCACGCCAGGTAGGTGCCGCACGCCGGGTAGGTCATGCTGCCGCGCACGCGCGGATTCGGGTAAGCTCGCCTGCGGTGGAGTCGCCTAGTGGCCGAGGGCGCACGCCTCGAAAGCGTGTGAGGGGGCAACCCCTCCGTGGGTTCAAATCCCACCTCCACCGCTGAGCGGGGCCGCATGCACTCTGGCGCGCTCACTGGGGGAACTTAATGTCACGCCTCGGACGTTCGCTGTTGTGATCACGTGGTTTTGCGGTGGTGCGACCTGCCCTCTGTGGGGGCCACCACCAAGACCAGACTCCGGCGAGGAGACCGAGTGTTTGAACCGCAAGGGACCGGTTTCTTCCTGCTTCTCATGGTGGTCTTCGGGGGATTGCTCGTCTGGGTGGCCCTGACCAAGCAGGTCGTGTTCCGCGTGCTCGCCGCGTGCCTGGCGTTCATTCCCGCCATGGTCTTCGGAGTTGCCGCCGTCAATAAGTTCTACGACTACTACCAGACCTGGGGCGGGATGATCAATGATCTCACCGGCCAGGGCGTGAGCAGCATCCCCAAGTACGCTGCCGCGGGTGCCGGCTCAAACAAGCAATTTGACAAGAACATCGGCCGGGTCACCAGCCTCGCGGAAGACGCCCAGGTCGGATACCTGTTCCAGACCTCGGTCACCGGCGCGCGGAGCCACCTTACCCGTGACGTCTACGTCTACCTCCCGCCGCAGTACTTCCGGAAGGCCTACGCGCACTACAAGTTCCCCGTCATCGAACTGCTGCACGGCTCGCCGGGCAACCCGCAGGCGTGGGTCGACGTCATGGGCGTGATTCCCACCTTCCTCAACCTGCTTGAGGCCCATCCCGCGGACACCGCGGTGCTGGTGATGCCCGATACCGACGGCGGCCAGCAATACGGGCTGCAGTGCCTCAACAACCCAGGCGGCATCCAGGACATGACCTTCGTGGCCCTGGACGTACCCGAGGCGATAGCCCGGATCGCCCGCGTCCAGCCGCCGGGCCGGGCCTGGGGGCTGGCCGGTTACTCGGAAGGCGGCTACTGCACGGCCAACATCGCGTTGCAGGACCCGGCCGGCTACGGCGCCGTCGGCGTGCTGTCGGGGTACTTCGCCCCGGTCCTGAGCACGGTGCCCGCGGGCAACAAGCCGGGGGCGAGGCCGCTCCGGGTCAACGTGTTCTTCGGCCGTCCCGGCTTGCAGCTCGTGAACACGCCGAGGGAATACATCACCCGGGTGCCCATCAACGATGTACTCCCCGCCTTCTGGCTTGCGGCCGGCGCCCAGGACAGACCGGATGTTGTCGCCGCGGCGAACTTCAAGCAGCTGCTGCAAACCAGGGTGGCGAACGTACCGTTCGTGATCATTCAGGGCGGCGGGCACCAGGGCAGCGTGTGGCGCGCGGCCCTCGGCCCGATGCTCACCTGGATGACGCCGCAACTGGCCCAGCAAGCCGCGAGGGCCGACGCCCTGGCGGCCGCGGCGGCCGCGAGGGCCGCCGCCGCGCGCAAGGCCCACGACGCCAAGCCCCGCCCGCCGCATTCTCCGGCCGCGCCCAGGAAGCCGTAGCGCACCATCTCGGGCTTATCTGGGCGGTCGACTCGAGGGAGCCTGGAAGTTCAAGGCTTCGATCCGGTATCGGGGATCCTGCGCCGAGGTCCGGCCGGGCGTTGTCAGGTCAAGCTGGCGCGACTGGCCAGGCACCGGCGTGCGGCGCGCCTGGCGAGCGTCATCCGGACGAGGCTGGCCGCGGCCGCCGCGGCGGCCGGGACCGGGGAGAGCCTTCCCGGGGCGACGGCCAGCTGGGCCGCGAGCAGCGCCAGACCGAGCCCGTCGGCGCTCACCGCGCCGAACCCGGCGACGGCCGCGGCCGTAGGAGCCCGGCGTGGCCTGACGGGCAGCCAGCGGGTGAGCCGGCCCGTGGTGGCGATACCGAGTATTGCGGCCCAGGCGGTGACCCCGGCCGCGACGGCGACGAGGTAGATGCTGACGCTAAGGCCGGGTGACAGGCCTGTCCACGGCCAGGGCGGGGCGAGGCGGCTGGCGAGGTGGCTGGCCGCGCCCGTGACGATCCACAGCAGGCCGACCAGCGGACCGGTCACTAGCAGGGTGACCGCGACGCGGCGCGCCTGGCTGGCGGCGATCTCGGCCCTGAAACCGACGGCGACCTGGATGGGGTCGCCGAACTCGCGGATGGCCGCCAGGGCGGCCTCGGCCTGCGGCAGCCCAGCGGACCGGTGCGCGTCCGTGGCGTCCAGGAGCCCGGAACGCAGCTCGGCCACGATGCCGGTCCGGGCTCGGACCGAGCCGGGCAGGCGCGTTGCGACCTCGGCGAGATAGCCCTCGACCGCCGGCCCGGCACCTGGTTCCGGCGGACCTGGCCCGCTCATGAGGTGCTCACCGCTTGCGGCGCGGGTTGCAGGAGGGCGGTGACGGCGGTGGAGAAGTCCCGCCAGGTGCTGCGCTCGGTATCGAGGGCGCGCCGGCCTGCCGGGGTCAGCTGGTAGACGCGGCGGCGGCGGCCGCCATCGGCTGACCAGCTCGCCTGGACCAGGCCGGCCCGCTCCAGGCGGTGCAACGCCGGATATACCGTGCCGGTTGGCAGGTCGACGTGACCGTCGCTGCGTATCCGCAGCGCTTCCATGATCGCGTAACCGTGGCGCGGCTCCGGCTCGAGCACCGCGAGCAGGATGCCGTCCAGGTGACCCTTCAACGTTTCCGCCCTCATAGGTAGCCATGCTACCCTTCCATCATAGGTAGTGATACTACAGGTAGCGACTCTACTCTTAGCGAGGCGATACAGGGGAGGCCGCTAACCCCGGACACCAACCCGGCGAGAACAGGCCCACGAGAATGAGAACAGTGACATGAACACCTCGACCGAACCACTGATCATCGCCAGCCGCGACGCATCCAGGCGCTACCGGTCGGTCGGCTACTGGCTGGCCACGGTGCCGGTCGCGGCCGAACTAGCACTTGGGGGCGTCTGGGACATCGCGCGCCTGCCATTTGTCCGCGACCTCGTGACGCACCTGGGCTATCCGTCCTATTTTCTGGTGCTGCTGGGAACCTGGAAGGTGCTGGGTGCGGTCGCCCTGCTCGTTCCGGGCCGCCCGGTGCTCAAGGAATGGGCCTACGCGGGCGCCTTCTTCACCTACACCGGGGCTATCGTCTCTCACCTGACCACCGGCTACGACGTCGGCGAAGCGGGACTGCTGGCCGTCATGACGGCGCTGACCGTACTGTCCTGGGCGCTACGTCCCGCTAGTCGCCGAACGCACCCCGTCGCCGCGGGCGCGGAGACGCCGCGGCAGGAGCGCTGAGCGAAAGATGGCCCGCACGCTGAGCCTCATCGTCCGCAATCTCTTGTTCACCGTCGTGGTGCCGGGGCTGGGGGGAGCCTGGGTTCCCTGGTGGATCTTGACGCGCCACGGGGGCACCGCCGCTCCGGCCTCGTGGGAGGCAGTCCCCGTCATCGCGGCCGGGGCGGCTCTGTACGTGTGGTGCGTCTGGAACTTTGCGGCGGTAGGACGTGGCACTCCCGGTCCGTGGGACGCACCATCGCGCTTTGTCGCGGCCGGGCCCTACCGCTGGGTCCGCAACCCGATCTACGTTTCCGCGCTCCTGATTGTCCTGGGGCAGGCGTGGCTGTTCATGTCGCTCTGGCTGCTGGCCTACGCGGGTGCCATGGCGGTCTTCTTCCACCTGTTCGTCACCGGCTACGAGGAACGGGCGCTGCGCCGCCGCTTCGGCCACACCTACCTGGAGTACCAGCACACAGTCTCGCGCTGGATCCCCCGCCCGCCGCGCCGCGGTTAAGCACTGGCACCCCAACTGGCCGGCAGCAGACCTTGATGAATGCCGGCCCTATGCGCCGGTCATGGATGTAGAAGTAATAGCAGGTCACCAACCGCTCGGTGCGGCAGAACCGGAACCACGGCACCCCGTCCGGGCCGTCCTTCTTCGCCGCGTCGAAGACCCACTGGAACTCCCGGGCCTCCCCGATCGCCACCACCTCCGACCGCCCGGCCCGTTCCGCGGCGTCCAGGTACGGCCGGATCACCTCCAGCTTGCGGTCGCCCTTGCGGAACACCACCCACGGGATCTGGTTCCCGTCCTTAGAGGATGAACTCACCCGCACGATCACGTCCGCAGAACCGCCAACCTCGATGGTCTGAGGCAGCGCCTCGCCAGGCTACAGTCACGGCTGCCGCCGACCTGCCGATTACGACATTCCGGACAGCATGATGTATCACTCAGCCTCCTGAACTGCGGCTATGTCCTGCAGTCTTAGTCAAGGCCACGTCCGGTAGTTCAGTCAACAAGGTGGCAGACGCATGATCACCACTCCTTCCTCGCCAGCCCTTCCCTGGGGGCAATTTGCCGGTGTTACCTCGGATTGGCCACAGGTCCAGTCTGTCGGCGACACGCGGGGCGCTGACACGGCCCTGACAAAACCTCCGGCACGTCTTACGATGGAAAGGTCAAGCTCCCTCACCGGCACGGCAGGTAGTCCATGGCGTACTATCGGGTCCGCGAGGCCCTTGCCAGAGATGGCTGGAGCCTGCATGGCTTCGCGGAAGCGGGCGCTGTCGATCCCAATACCGTGGAGCGCTGGATCACCAAAGAGCGCACGCCGATCCGCAGATTGGAGTTTCAATGAAGAGCGCTGTAAGCGCCATTGGATTTATTTTGCTCTTCGTGGTTGTGTTCTGGGTGATCGGCGTCGTCGCCGTGCCCTCGGCGACCGGCGCCGCGGCAGTGGGCGACGGAATCCATGCGACAATCGCCTTTTTTGTGACCATAATCAAATCTATTTAGGTGTCGGCGCTCGTTCGATTGTGGGATTGACGTAAGGTCGGGCCGGCAGATCGGCCGTCGCGACTGGCCCTTGCACGTGAAGCCGACCGAGGCCGAGTGGGGGACGCCTGCCGTCGTCCCGCTCGGCACACGGGAACGTGAGGTAAGGACAGGGCTTGTCATACGGTAGTTCTGGCATTTCAGCGTGGCGGAGGATGCAAGATTCGAACTCGCGAGGCGTTGCCCCCAACACGCTATCCAAGTCTGTGGGTACCCGTTCGTACTAGGTCGGTACAGTCTGTAACCTGCGCATGGCGGCTGGTCCGGCTCCCCGCGAACGTCCTTGAACGCTCGCGAATGTGACTAGAACTGAGACCACGGACCCTGTTTCCTCGAAGGCCCCTAGAGACTCACCGGCCCCTGGGAGTCGGCTGTCGGCCTGCCGCTTTTCAGGAGACCGGGCAACCATGCCCTGACCAGTCAAGACGTTGTGAGGTGGAATGACCTGGGCACGTATCGGGCATGATCAGGCGCTCGGAACCAACTTGCGGACCTCGGCCGCGCCTCAATCAGCGGCGAAGCCGGTCAGCTGACTTGAATGTCCCGGCGGTCGATGAGGCCCGCGTTCGTGCTGGTCAGCGCCCATATTGCCGCCAGTGTCTGGACCAGAATTGAGACCAGCCTGTTACCGCCGCTGAAGACAATGTGGACGTTTTACCTGATCAGCGTGGCGGAGGATAAGAGATTCGAACTCTTGAGGGGTTGCCCCCAACACGCTTTCCAAGCGTGCGCCCTAGGCCACTAGGCGAATCCTCCGCCGGGAAGCTTACCCGAATCCACCGGTGACCGGGTTACGGAACATCTGGGTCCCGAGGCTGGCTACACTGGCACCCGACCCCCCGCACGGCGTTTATCCCGCCAACCCCCCCAGGGCCGGAAGGCAGCAAGGGTACGCGGGCTCTGACGGGTGTGCGGGGGGTCCCCGATTACCGGTGAGGATGAGCTGATGGCAGCAGCCGCGTCGGAACGCGAGGACACGAACCCTTCGTCCCCGGCGAGCCTGGCCCAGTCCGGACTAGCGCTGTACCGCAAGTACCGTCCGGCGACGTTCGCCGAGGTGAAGGGGCAGGAGCACGTCACCGGGCCGCTTGCTCAGGCGCTGCGCACCGGACGGATCAACCACGCTTACCTGTTCAGCGGGCCGCGCGGGTGCGGTAAGACCTCCAGCGCCCGGATTCTCGCCCGCTCACTGAACTGCGTCAAGGGCCCGACCCCCGAACCTTGCGGGGTCTGCGACTCCTGTGTCGCGCTCGCCCCATCGGGGCCGGGCAGCATCGACGTGATCGAGATTGACGCGGCCTCGCACGGCGGCGTGGACGACGCCAGGGAACTGCGCGAGCGGGCCTTCTACACGCCGGTGTCCGGGCGCTTCAAGATCTACATCATCGACGAGGCGCACATGGTCACCCAGCAGGGCTTCAACGCCCTGCTGAAGCTGGTCGAGGAACCGCCGCCGCACCTGAAGTTCATCTTCGCCACCACCGAGCCGGAGAAGGTCATCCCGACCATCCGGTCGCGCACGCACCACTACCCGTTCCGCCTGGTCCCGCCCTCGGTGTTGCGGGAGCTTATGCAGGACATCCTGCGCAAAGAGGGCGTCGCGGTCGACGATGCCGTGCTGCCGCTGGTGGTGCGGGCCGGCGCAGGCTCGGTCCGGGACTCGCTGTCCATCCTGGACCAGCTGCTGGCCGGGAGCGATGAGTCCGGGCTCAGCTACGAGCGCGCGGTGTCGCTGCTCGGCTTCACCGACGCCACCCTGCTGGATGAGATCGCCGACGCGTTCGCCGCCGCCGACGGCGCGGCGGTGTTCCGCGTGGTGAACCGGGTCATCGAGGGCGGCCACGAGCCGCGCCGGTTCGCGGCCGACATGCTGGACCGGTTCCGGGACCTGATCGTGCTGGCCGCCGTGCCCGACGCGGCCGAAATCGGGCTCCTCGACCTGCCGCCGGACCGGGCCGAGCTCATGGCCGCGCAGGCCGCCAGGTTCGGTCAGGCCGGGCTGACCCGGGCTGCCGAGATCATCAGCACGGGCCTGGATCAGATGCGCGGCGCCATCTCGCCCCGGCTGTTGCTCGAGCTGATGTGCGCGCAGGTGCTGCTCCCGGCCGCCGCCACGGACGAGAAATCCCTGCTCACCCGGCTGGAACGGCTAGAGCGCGGGACGTCGGCGCCGGTGCCGCGGGCATCCCCGCGCGCGCCGGACTCCGGTCAAGACGATGATGCCGAACGAGGCCGGAGTGCGAGCCCCGCCGCACGGCAGGCAGCCGAGCCCGCCCGGTCGCCGGCCTCCCGCCCGCAGGCTCCGCAGCAGCCAGCCCCGGACCCGCCCGAACCGGCGCCAGGCCCTGCTCAGGCGGCCCCAGTCCGGACGGCCCCAGTCCAGGCAGGCCCCAGTCCAGGCTCAGGCGCCCCCAGTCCAGGCTCAGGCGCCAGTCCAGGCAGGCCCAGTCCAGGCAGGCCCAGTCCAGGCAGGCCCAGTCCAGGCAGCCCCGGAACAGCCCGCGTCCACGCAGGCGGCCCCGCCGGAGCGAAACGCGGGATCGGCGGGTCTGTCCGCGGCCGACTCGCTGCGGAACAACTGGGACGCGGTCCTGGATGCGGTCAAGCAGGAGCGGCGGGTCGCCTGGATGCTGCTCAGCAACGCGAGCGTGCTTTCCCTGGCGGACGGGATCCTCACCTTGCGGTTCCCGCGGGACGGGGATCTGAAGGGCTTCAGCGTGAGCGGCCACGACGCCATCCTGGTGCGCGTGCTGAGCGCGCGTTTCGGCCTGACTGTGACGGTCAAGGGCGTGGTCGGCGGGGACGTCCCCGCGGGCGCGCCCGGCGCGCGTTCCGGCAGACCCGGACCCGCTAACCGGGCCTCGGCCCCCAGCCGTCAGCTCCCCGCGCCGCCGGAATTCGTCCCGCCGGATCCCGTCGGGTACGACGACGGGCCGCCGGACGACCTGCCGCCCGATGAGATGCTGCCGGACGAGCCGTCACCGGACAACAAAGCGGTCCGGACGACCGAACTGACCGGGATGGATCTTATTCAGCGTGAGCTTGGCGGCCAGGTGATCGGCGAGATCGAAGGTTGAGCGGGCTTGAGCGGGGCAGGCCAGCGTGCCTGACTGGCTCAACCGGGCTGGGCTAGTCGTAGGCTCTGCGTAGGAGGGCGATGTGGAACCCCAGATGGACATGCAGCAGCTGTTCGCCGCGGCGCAGCAGATGCAGGAACAACTTATGAACGCCCAGCAGGCGCTCGCGGACGCCGAAGTGACCGGGACGGCGGGCGGTGGCCTGGTCAAGGCCACGGTTAACGGCCAGGGCGAGCTGATGGACCTGGTGATCGCGGCGACCGCGGTGGATCCCGACGACCCCGAGGAGACGGCGCGGACCATCGCCGACCTCGTGCTCGCGGCCGTCCGGGACGCCTACCGGGCGGCCGAGGACCTTCAGCAGCAGCAGATGGGACCGTTCGCCGCGGCCATGCAGGGCGGCGGCCTGCCCGGCGGCCTCAACCTGCCCAGCGGCCTTGACCTGTCCGGCCTCGGCATCGGCGCCCCGTCCGGGCACGAGCAGCACCCCGACGACACCGACGAGCCGCAGACCTAGAACCTAGGACCTGATGTGTACGAAGGGGTTATCCAGAACCTCATCGACGAACTCGGGCGGCTGCCCGGCGTCGGCCCCAAGGGCGCCCAGCGGATCGCTTTTCATCTGCTGGCCGTGGACCAGGCCGAGGTCAGGCGGCTCGCGGACGCGCTTATCGAGGTGACCGAACGGGTTCGGTTCTGCCGGACCTGCGGCAACGTAGCGGAAGCCGACGAATGCCGGATCTGCCTCGACCCGCGGCGCGACCCCGCGGTGATCTGCGTCGTGGAGGAGCCCAAGGACGTGGCGGCGGTCGAGAAGATCCGCGAGTTCCGCGGCCGCTATCACGTGCTCGGGGGAGCGATAAGCCCCATCGACGGGGTCGGGCCGGACGAGCTGCGGATCCGGGAGCTGATGACGCGGCTCACTGACGGAACGGTGACAGAACTGATACTTGCCACCGATCCGAACCTCGAAGGCGAGGCGACGGCCGCCTTTCTCGCTAGGCTGGTTAAGCCAATGGGCTTGCGGGTGACCAGGCCCGCGAGCGGACTGCCAGTGGGGGGCGACCTGGAGTACGCCGACGAGGTGACACTGGGCCGCGCCTTCGAGGGACGGAGACTGCTTGATGTCTGAACCGCCAGCTCAGCATCATCTCAGGGGGGGCGAGTGGCGGCCGCTAGCGGACCAGATCGCGGCGAACGTGAAGAACTTCGTCGACGGCGTGGAGGCGCTGGCCCGCAGCGGCGGTGACGAGACGGTGCCGCTGCTGCTGCTTGAGGTGTCCCAGATCCTGCTCGCCGGGGCCCAGCTCGGTGCCAGCCGCGACGTGATCCTGCCGGGTAACTGGGAGCCCGAGGTCGGCGCCGACCCCGACCTGGACGGGCTGCGGGCCGGCCTGGCCACGCGGCTGTCCGCGGTCGACGAGTACGCCGAGGTGTTCGATCCCTACGCGGACACCTCCTGCCTGCCGTTCCGGATCTCGGATGACATCGCGGCCGTGGCCGCTGACCTCATCCACGGCCTCAAGCACTACCAGGCCGGGCGGTCGCTCGAGGCGCTGTGGTGGTGGCAGTACTCCTATTTCAACCACTGGGGCACCCATGGCGGGGCCGCCCTGCGCGCGCTGCATGCCGTGGTCGCGCACGCCAGCCTCGACGTCGCCGAGGAGAGCACTGTGCTGACCCGGGGGGACGACCCCCCGGAACCCCCCGAGATCGGGGGGACCCATCCCCCCGAACCCCCCTTGTTCGGCCGCGCGAACCAGCGCGGATAAACTCAAGCGTTCATCCACGACCTGGGGAGGTGCGGCGCGGCCGTGGCACTTGTGGTGCAGAAATACGGTGGTTCGTCGGTCGCTGACGCGGATGGCATCAAGCGGGTCGCGCAGCGGATCGTGGCCACCCGCAAGGGCGGCGACCAGGTTGTGGTGGTCGTGTCCGCGATGGGCGACTCGACCGACGAGCTGATGGACCTGGCCAGCCAGGTGAGCCCGCTGCCGCCCGCCCGTGAGCTCGACATGCTGCTGACCGCCGGTGAGCGGATCTCGATGGCGCTGCTGGCCATGGCGATCGCCACCCTCGGCCTGGAGGCGCGCTCGTTCACCGGATCCCAGGCTGGCGTGATCACCGACGCCACGCACGGCCGGGCGCGCATCATCGACATCAAGCCGGGGCGGATCGCCGGGGCGCTGGCCGACGGCGCGATCCCGATCGTGGCCGGCTTCCAGGGTGTCTCGCAGACCACCAAGGACGTCACCACGATGGGCCGCGGCGCGTCGGACACCACCGCGGTCGCGCTCGCCGCGGCCCTGGCCGCGGACGCGTGCGAGATCTACACCGACGTGGACGGGGTCTTCACCGCCGATCCCCGGATCGTGCGGTCCGCGCGGCGGATCCCGCGGATCAGCTACGAGGAAATGCTCGAGATGGCGGCCTGCGGGGCGAAGGTGCTGATGCCGCGCTGCGTCGAATACGCGCGCCGCTACGGGGTGTCCATCCACGTGCGGTCGTCCTTCACCAACCGGAACGGAACGTGGGTCATGGGGCATGCGAACGACAGGTCGGAGGAAGCCGGCATGGAGCAGGCCATTATCTCCGGGGTGGCGCACGACCGGGGCGAGGCGAAGATCACCGTGGTGGGCGTGCCCGACCGGGTGGGCGAGGCGGCGAAGATCTTCAAGGCTGTCGCCGAGGCCGGCATCAACATCGACATGATCGTGCAGAACGTCTCCGCCGTGGCCACCGGGCGAACCGACATCTCCTTCACCCTGCCCCGGGACGACGGTCAGAGCGCGATGACCACCCTGCAGCGCCTGCAGGAGACGGTGGGCTTTGAGTCCCTGCTCTACGACGACCGCATCGGGAAGGTGTCCCTGATCGGGGCCGGCATGCGGTCTCATCCTGGGGTGACGGCCAGGTTCTTCAGCGCGCTCGCCGACGCGGGCGTGAACATCGAGATGATCTCCACCTCGGAGATCAGGATCTCGGTGGTGGTGGACCAGGACGGCGTGGACCAGGCGGTGACCGCGACGCACAAGGCCTTCGAGCTCGACTCCGATCAGGTCGAGGCCGTCGTCTACGGGGGGACCGGCCGGTGAGCGGGAACGCGGCTCCCGGGGTCTCTGGGGCCCGGCCGTCGCTGGCCGTGGTCGGCGCCACCGGCGCGGTCGGCATGGTGATGCTCGACCTGCTCTCCACCCGGGAGGACGTCTGGGGCGAGATCAGGCTGGTCGCCTCGCCGCGTTCGGCCGGGCGGCGGCTGAAGGTCCGCGGCCGCGAAACCGAAGTCATGGCGCTGTCGCAGGACGTGTTCGACGGCATCGACGTGGCCATGTTCGACGTACCCGACGAAGTTTCGGCCGCCTGGGCGCCGATCGCGGCCGAGCACGGCGCGGTGGCCGTGGACAACTCGGGCGCGTTCCGGATGGACCCCGACGTCCCGCTGGTGGTGCCGGAGATCAACCCGGAACAGCTGGCGAACCGGCCCAAGGGGATCATCGCCAACGCGAACTGCACCACGCTGTCGATGATCGTGGCCGTGGGCGCGCTGCACCGCGCGTTCGGCCTGGAAGAGATGGTCGTCGCCTCCTACCAGGCAGCCTCGGGCGCGGGTCAGGCCGGCATCGACACGCTCTACGCGCAACTGGACAAGGTGGCCGGGACCCGGTCGCTGGGGCAGCGGGCCGGGGACGTGCGTTCGGCGGTCGGCGACCTCGGGCCGTTCCCCGCGCCGCTGGCCATGAACGTGGTGCCGTGGGCAGGCTCGCTGAAGGCGGACGGCTGGTCGTCGGAGGAGCTGAAGATCCGCCACGAGTCGCGTAAGATCCTCGGCCTGCCCGGGCTGAAGGTCTCGGCGACCTGCGTCCGGGTACCGGTCGTCACCACCCACTCGGTGGCGGTGCACGCCACCTTCTCCCGGCCGGTCAGCCGCGAGCAGGCCTGGGACGTGCTGCAGATGGCCCCCGGAGTCGTGGTGGCCGACGATCCGGCCGCGGGTGAGTTCCCGACCCCGGTCGACGTCGTCGGTACCGACCCCTCCTGGGTCGGCCGAGTCCGCCAGTCGCTCGACGACCCCCGGACGATCGAGTTGTTCGTCTGCGGCGACAACCTGCGCAAGGGCGCGGCGCTGAACACCGCGCAGATCGCGGAACTGGTGGCGGCAGAGCTTGGGTCGCGCCGGTAACCTTAACCCCGCCGGATTCCGCGCCCGGGTCGGGTTCGCCGGAGGTGAGCGTGCAGCGAACATCGCCGACATCCGTGCTTTTCACCTCATATAACCTGCTCAACCTGTTCGCCGGCGACTCGGCGGAGGCGCGGCGGCACTACGAGCTGATCACCGGGGTGATCCGGGCTCTGGACACCGATGTGCTCGCCGTCCAGGAGATCCTGGCCTCCGAGGCCGACACGGCCGCGCAGCGGCTGCGCCAGCTCGCGGACGATGCGGGCATGCGCTGCGAGGTGCCCAGGGCCGGCGGGGCCCGGGAGGCCGCGCTCGCGTTCGGCGGCCATGGCTACCACGTGGGGCTGATGTGGCGGGACGGGATCGAGCCGGTCCCAGGTTCACTGCGCTGTTACGGGAGCCGGGACTTCTGGCACGGCCTCGCGCTGATCACCCTGGACGTGGGCGGCACCCTGATCCGGCACGGCGCCTTCCACGCCACCCCCTTCAGCCGGGTGATGCGGGCGGACCAGAACGCGCGCCTGGTGGCCGCGATCACCCGGCCCGAGAGCGAGTCGCCTGCGCTGGTCGGCGCCGACTGGAACACCGAATGCGCGGACCGGGTCCCGGCCGGCCAGACGTGGGACCTTTACGAGCCCGCCGACCCGTACGCGGGCGTGGACTGGTTCGCCGATCTCATCTACCAGTGCCAGTGGGACTACGACGAGCAGGGTCGGCGCAGGCACTGGGCCGACCGGCGGCCGGGTGACGTGCTCTGGGCCGGCGGCCTGTACGACGCCGCCGCGCTTACCGGCGCTGACTGGCAGGCCACGACCGGCCACCACCCGCACGACGTCTACGGCGCGCACGGGGTACGCCGCCGCATCGACGCGATCCGCGTAACCGGTTCGCTGGCCGCCGCGATGCGCGCGCACCAGGTGCTCGACACCGCGCAGACACGGGCGGCCTCCGATCACCTGCCGGTGACGGTCGAGTACCTGCCGCAGGCGGCACGCACTAGCGGCCAGCGGCGGCCGGGCGCCCCGTAGCGGCCGCGGCGCCCGGCCGCGGCAGATTCGGGCATCTGTACCTCCTGTCAGTTCTCTTAACGCGGTATCCGCCTCTGGTGCGGCCCGTTTCCGGGTGGTAATAGAGGTCTCCGGCCGTGCTCTCTGTGACGTCTATGCACGGACTCGCCGATGTGCCCGTTGATGCCTATATATAGGTGAATGTCTAGTTTTCTGGGAACAGTGTGACAGGTGGCAATAGACGTTTAGGTGCAGCCAGGCCTGTGTGGACGGAAGAGTTCCGTAAGCAGGGACCTTGCCGGTTTGGCAGATCTGCCGCGGTTGCGGACGGTATAACAGGTGTGGAGCCGGGGTAGGCGAAGGAGGGACGTGCTGGGATATCGCAACACTCCTGCTGGCCCAAGGATGCTCCAGCCCTGGATGACGTGCCCCGTGCGAGCCTGGCCGCGGCTAGCCGGAGGCGGCCCTGGCTCTGGCTGCTCCATGGCGACCCGGATCGAAGGGTTCCGTGGACCCGCCGGTCCGGTGGCGGCTACTGGTCCCCGGCGTTGCGGACCCGTGGTATGGGCCAATCCAGGCTAGCCTCCCGCCGGTCTCATCAGTCCGAAATTGTCCATACACCATTTCGCCGCCAAAGCGTTATTAGCGCTGATATAGTCACTAGTCCACGAGCCACCGGACTAGGGATAACAGCCAGCGTTCTGGGCGTCGCAATTGGTCTTCTCTCGGCAATCACGATCCTGAGGAGGTTACGCGTGCCAACGACCGTCGGCCGTTCACGCGGTCGTCAGGGTGTGCATTCGGGGGCACAGGGAGCGGCTGGCGACCACATGCGGAAGATCATGGCAACACTGATCGCCGCCACCGTCGTAATCATATTCGTGCTGGTCGTAACCAAGGCTGGCCACACCATCGATGCTGCTACGCAGCACTTCATGCTGTACTACGCCGGGGTGCTCGCGCTCGTCGGCCTCACCGGGTCGGTACTGATGGGCCTGGTGGCCACCGACCGCATCGTCATGACGCCAGGACACCGGGTGATGGCTCAGGCCGTGCATCGTGCCTTCGCCTTCGGCACGCTGGCGTTTCTGATCATCCATATCGCAACCGAGATCCTGGCCCAGCGATCGCACGTTATCGACGCCGCCATTCCCTTCCTCTCGCCATACCGGACCTTTTACATCGGGCTCGGCACGATCGCCTCTGACCTGATCGTGCTGCTTGTTGTAACGAGCATCCTCCGCAAGCGGTTCACCGGACACGGCCGGGCCTGGCAATGGCGGGCCATTCACTACAGCTCGTACGTGGCCTTCGTGTTCGGGGTCTTGCACGGGTTGCTCGGCGGACGGGCGGCCAAACCATACGTGGACTGGAGCTACGGGTTCGCGATCGCGGTAACCGCCCTCGGCCTCGCTGTCAGATTCCTGGCTATCTCGCTGCGGCCGAAGGAAACCCTCGGCTCAGCCCCCAGCGTCGACCGGGCCAGGTCGTCGGGCTCATCGCCGATGCACGCCGCGGCCATGAGCATGGCGCAGGCACAGCTGGGCGGGACAGTCCAGATGCTGCCGGCCGGCCTGGGCGGTGCCCGGGGTGCCGCCATCGGCGGGCCTAGCACGGGCACATGGACGGCGACCGCGCTTCCGGCGCAGGGCTGGTCCCCGACCTCGGGCCCGCTGCCGGCCCTGGATCCCGCCCCGGCCTACGCCGCGCCGTCTTCGTCGTCCGAGGCCTACCGCGACCTCGGCTTCACGCCGCTCGGCGCCCCGCCGTACGGCGACGACGTGCCGACCGGGATGCGCGGCCGCCCCTACCTAGGCGACCAGGCGCGGTCGGCCCTGGCGGGTCCGGCGCCTGCGGCTCCCGCCCGGCAGCCGCTCTATGAGCCCGGGTACGACGGGCCGCCCCGGTTCGCGGGCGCGCCGCGAGGACACGGCGACGTGCCCCAGGATGAACTGTCTTCCTACCCGTACGGGCCGCGAGGCGGTCCGGCGCAGTCCGCGGCACCGTATCCCAACGACTACGCGGACCGTACCGGATCCGACGGGCGGACCGCTCCGCGGCTCGGCTGGCCGGAGTCCGGGCGTCCCCGGGCGGCGCTACCCGCGCCTCCCGGTCAGGAGGACCGGAGCGCAGGGCCGATGCCCACGCTCGGGACCGGCTCGATGCCTCAGCTCGGGACGGGCCCGATGCCGCGGCCTGATACCGGCCCGATGCCGCGGGTCGGCAATGGTCAGGCGCCGCGTAACGGCGCGGGCTCGATGCCGCGTAATGGCTCCGGGCCGATGCCGCGGGCGGGTACCGGGCCGATGCCGCGCGCTGACTCGGGGCCCATGCCCCGGTCCGGCACCGGCTCGATGCCTCAGCTCGGAACGGGCCGGATGACCCGGCCTGATACCGGCCCGATGCCCCGCCCCGATGGGGCGGCGATGCCCAGGCCCGTTACCGGCCCGATGCCGCGGCCCGATACCGGCCCGATGCCGCGGGTCGGCAATGGTCAGGCGCCGCGTAACGGCGCGGGCTCAGTGCCGCGTAATGGCTCCGGGCCGATGCCGCGGGCAGGTACCGGGCCGATGCCGCGCGCTGACTCGGGGTCCATGCCCCGGTCCGGCACCGGCTCGATGCCTCAGCTTGGGACCGGGCCGTTGCCGCGGCCCGATACTGGCCCGATGCCCCGGCCCGATACTGGCCCGATGCCGTGGGTCGGCAACGGTCAGGCGCCGCGGGCGGGCGGTGGACCGGCATTCCGCCCGGGTACCGGTGCCCTGCCGCAGGCCAGGCCTGACCCGGCTTCGCGCCCCGAGACCGGACCGCTGCCGTGGCTGGGGACCGGTCCGATGGGCCGTCCGGACACCGACCCACGAGCACGGCCGGGAACTGGTCCGATGCCTCGGCCTGGTCAGCCGCCGTCACCAGCCGACTCTGCGGGCGAGCCGCGCACCGGCCCCCTGCCCAGCGTCGCGCCCCGCCCGTCACGCAGGGCGAAGCCCAATGACCCGAGGTATCGCGACATACCCGGGCCGACCGGAGGAGACGAGCGGGAATGAGCCCGATCAAGGGCCTTGACGCGCCCACCATCATGCGGATCGGGGCGGCCAGGCTGACGGCCGGACTCGACCGGATGCCCCGGCTGGACCTGGAAGCCCACCGCGATATCTTCGGGCCGCTGCCCCGGCTCTCCGCCGAGGAACTGATCTCGATGGCCGAGCAGGTCGACCTGCGCGGCCAGGGCGGTGCGGCGTTCCCCTTCGCACGCAAGCTGAGT
Source organism: uncultured Actinomycetota bacterium (assembly GCA_963842265.1). Lineage (GTDB taxonomy): Bacteria > Actinomycetota > Actinomycetes > Streptosporangiales > Streptosporangiaceae > Palsa-504. The sequence continues at coordinate 129,834 of CAWJGE010000014.1, read as the reverse complement.
GCGGTAGTGAAGAATACGGAGGCGAATGACTGCGCGCCGATCGTGGTCGTCAACGCCACCGAGGGTGAGCCGGGCAGCGTCAAGGACAAGATGCTCATGATCCGCTCGCCGTACCTCATCCTGAGCGGCGCCGCGCTGGTAGCCGAGGCTATTGGCGCCGAGGAGATCGTGATCGGGATCTCGGGTAGCGAGCTGGCGAATAGGTCGATGGAGGCGGCTATCGCGGCCGAGCCGGGCCTGCGCAAGATAGCCCGCGTGTTCCGGATGCCCGATCGGTTCATCTCAGGCGAATCGGGTGCGCTTGTCCGCGGCATCAACGGCAAACGGCCCGTGCCCCCCGGCCGAAAGGTCCTGGCCAGTGACTTCGGCGTAGGAGACCTGCCGACGCTGCTGTCGAACGCCTCGACCTTCGCCCAGCTGGCCGTGCTCGCCCTGCTCGGGCCCGAACGTTTCGCCGCGGTCGGGACGCCGGAGGAACCCGGTACGGTCCTGCTCAGCGTGGGGGGTTCGGCCGCGCATCCAGCCGTGGTCGAGGTGCCCACCGGTGTTCCGCTGGCAGCGGTCCTTGACATCTGCCAGGCTCCGGCCGGAGACGGCGTCCTGGTCGGCGGGTACCACGGTATGTGGCTGCCGGCCGGTACAGCGTACGTGGTGCCGGTGTCCCGTGAAGGCCTGGCCGCCGTCGGGGGGACCCTCGGCTCGGGGATCGTGCTCCCGCTCGGGGACGGGACCTGCCCGCTCGGCGAGGTGTCCCGGATTGCGAGTTACCTGGCTGGCGAGTCGGCGGGTCAGTGTGGTCCGTGCAAGCTCGGGCTCCCCTCCATCGCACGGGCGCTGGCCGCGCTGATCGACGGATCGGGCGGCATCGAGGCGCTCGACGTGGCCAGGCGGTCCGCCGCGGCCGTAGCCGGGCGTGGTGCCTGCTCTCACCCCGACGGCATGACCAGGTTCGTGCTCTCGGCCCTGGACGTGTTCACCGAGGACCTCGCGGCCCATGTCTTCCATTCGTCCTGCGGCCGCCCCGTCCGCGGTGTGCTGCCGCTGCCTACCGGTCCCGAGCAGGAAGAGCAGCAGCGGCTCGTGGTGGACTGGACGCGTTGCCACGGGCATGGGCTCTGCGCGCACCTGGTCCCGGAGCTTATTCACATTGACGCCCAGGGCTATCCGGTCATCCTCAACATCCCGGTGCCCAACTGGCTGGAAAAGGACGCGCAGCAGGCGGTGCACATGTGCCCAGCGCTGGCCTTGCGTCTCACCAGTACCACGCCTACGCCGACGCGCACCGCTCCGGTAGCCATTCCCGCACCCAGCCTCCGCACCGGCCTGGTCGGCGGCGCCAGCAAGGGCCGTAAGCAGATCACAGCCGGATAACGTGCGTACTTTACCTAAAGCTCGCGTACACCTTAGCTGCCATTGCATGAATGTGACGTTCTACCCAATAGAGTAGGTAGAATGTCACATTCATGTGTATTTAAGTTAGTAGATCTGCCTGGGCTTGCCGCGCTGGCGGATCTTGCCGTTCCGGTATCCGGACAGCGCCTCGACGACCAGGTGGCTGGTGTAAGGCCACGGCCTCGCACCAGCCTGCCCGAGGGCAGCCGCAGGATTCCTGGTGCCGAAGGGTCCCAGAGTTCACCCACGGCAGGATGGTACATATTCCGTCCAGAGCCTCAGCAAACTGGCCAGCCAGGAATCTGCCCTGCCATCCGCGCTTACGGGCTACTGCTCGTCTTCGTCTGTCGCGTAGGGACCTAGGCGACGCCGCCGCGCCCACCGCTTATACCCCCGGATGGGATGGGCCAGGGAACGGAGCCCGTCGAGGTTCGCGCCGTCGAAGATGTCGACAGGAAACCCCATCACTCGCTGCTGTTCTTCGCCCTGCCTGTTGCGCGGACCGGTTCCTATCGGTATGCCAAGAACTCGGTTTCTTTCTTCTCGGTCGTTGCTCATAGCCCCACTCCGAGGTATCTAGCGTTACCGGGTTCTCGGCTCTCCCATACCAGCATGAGCTGGCGGTGCCGATGAAGCAAACGCCGGACCGCACGGCTCGCCTGGTGCAGTACTTACTGCGTTACGGCGGTGGCTTCTTCGTCCGAAGCCAGCCTCAGCTGCGCTGGCTGATCCACACCGACATGTGGACCGGTTCCAGGGCCTGCTGCACCACGCCGGACAGCGTTGAACTGCAACCCGAATTGCAACCCTCAGATCCGTAGCAATGGGCGGACCGTCCGGAAGCGTCCAGGGACCGCCAAGACCTCGGCTCCAGTTCTGCGGCGGCCGGTCTATGTCTGCCGCTGTCGGCTGCGTTGGCAGCACCGAGCGTTATGTAAAACCCCCTCCCCTCAAGCTTCTGACCTGCAACGATGCTTGTGCGACATCGAGTTTTGGATAAGCCTCACCGTTGGCTACAGGTGACCTCGTCCTTATCAGCTCTGGCCAACGCCGACTCGTGGCGCTGTGGCGTCCCGGCCGATGCATGTTGGCCCAAGTTCGGTGGGGCCATGCTGGGCTGTCGTTGCTGTCACTTCTGCTGTCAGCCCATAGGGCTCACGGTGATCTTGCTGCCCGGCCAGCTAGCGCCGGGCGTCGTATTTCGCCTCGATCGCGTCGAGGTCACGTACGGCGTAGCGGTGGTGCTCCCACTCCTCGTTGAGGATCACGTGCAGGCAGGAGAGGGTGGTCTCCGGGTATTCGGGATCGTGCGGGTTCATGCGGGTTGCAGCCAGCTCCCCTGATGTGACGCTGGCGAGGAACTCGCGCACCATCGCGATGCGGCCCGCCCGGGCTTCGAGCACCTCGGAATACGACGGTGTAACCGTCGCGAAGATCGACATGTCCAAGCCGTCTGACTCGGTGCCTGTGTCCGTGAGACCGATGGGGTGGAACGGCTGTTTGATCTCAAGGACCGCACGGCCCAGCCACATGTCCGTGGCCAGGACCAGATGCCGCAGCGTCTGGGCGAACGACCACTCGCCGCGCACCTTGACGTCGACTGTGCCAGCCGGCATCGCCGCGACGCTCTCAAGGGTGGCCGCCCAGTTGTGCTCGAGCGCAGCCCAGGCCGCGCGCAGGCCATCCGGATCTGCGGCGCGCCGGTCGGCTCGGCCGGGAAAGCGGCGGTTGAGTTCAGCCTCGACGAGCGGGACCACATCGACGCCGTTGACGCGCAAGGAGCTCTTGCCGTCGAAGAGAAATGGTGCGTCGATGTCCGCCCCCTCCACCTGGACTCCGCGCATCACGACCCCGGACAGGTCAGCCTCGACGAACCGGGCGCCACGCAGGTCCGCGCCGACGAACTCCGCTCCCCGCAGGTCGCTGGACCGGGCGAAAGTAGGCATGACTTCTCCCTTCTGACCCGGCATGGATCGCGCTGAAGCCCATCACGATCGCCTGGCGATACGCCGCGAGCGTGTTCTCCGGGAACCCGGACACAATCCCGCGCGGTGAGCGGCAACCACCACGTCCCAGTCCCAGTGCGCCATCTAGCCGCCTCTGCTCTGCCTGGCCTGCAAACTGTACCGGACTTCATGACCAGATCCCGCTGGCCGATCCTGCTCATCCCCGTCCTCCTGCGCCATGCGCAGATCGACGTCACGATGAACGTCTGCACCAAGGTTTCTGACGCCAGGACGCTCCAGGCGCTCAAGCGGCTCGGGAGACAGCTTGGCTCGTAGGCGTTGCTGTACGGCGCGGGAAAAGACCACGTCCCGCCGTGGGGAATGGCCTGTGACCTGGGTCGGGGTGGCCGGATTTGAACCGGCGGCCTCTTCGTCCCGAAGCCAACGCGCGACGCTATGTGCCACCGCTCTTACCTTGGCTCACCTGCGCGGCGCTGTCCGTGGACGTCCCCCGGCGTCCGCCGGTGTCAGTGGCCGTTGTTACTCATTTAGTTACTCACCCCGTCTGCGAGCTGCGGCGGCCCGGCCGAGAGTGGACGGGTGAATCCGGGCGGACGTAGCTGAATGAGACTGCGAATGAGGCTAGGGCCGCCTCATTGCAGGCAGCTCTATAACGTCGGCCCGGCGGTGCTGGTGGTACGCTCCTCGGGTCCGGCGGGCCTATCAGATGAGCCGGACTGCCACGTGGCGAGGCGGTGCCAGCATGACCGACGATACGGCTATCTCCTACCAGGCCGCAGTCCGCGGGACCCCGGTGCTGAGCAGCGCGGGCACGCAAATCGGCACCCTTGAGCATGTGCTGGAAGTACCCGAAGTCGATGTATTCGACGGGATCGTGATCGCCACCAAGGCTGGCCTGCGCTTCATCGACGCCGATTACGTGCAGCGGATCACCCGTAGCTGCATCTGGTCCAGCCTGGACCACGCGCAGGCTACCCAGTTGCCGCCACCTGAGGGGGCTCCGGTATACCGCGTCGATGCGCTGCAGGACTCCGGCCATAGCCTGCACGACCGCCTGGGCCGCCTGTTTCGCCGCCCGCACTGGACCCGCGAGGATAATCAGACCTGACCAAAGCCGAGTCCCGGTAATGCCTGGCGCCTTCTGTCGTACCGCATTGACGCTTAATAAGCAGTTGATGCTGAGTGCCCCGCACGCGAAGTACCCAGGGCCAGCATGAGAGCACGCTCCTATCACGCCAGCCCCGGGCCTGCCCAGGCTAGTGCCCTGTGCATAAGCCTGTGGATGGTTTTGGTAAACGCGCTGGTCAGCCACTGTCCCGCTGTGGACGAACGAGACTGTGGAAATGTGGATAACCGATGCAACGCCGACCTCCTGCAGGTCGCGGCCCCTCCGGCTGTCCACAGACGAAGCGAGATCCCCACAGCCAGTCTGTGGAATCTGCTATTACAGCGCGGCCAGACCGTTTGGATGCAAACTACGGGCGTGTCAGGCCCGTAACCGTCGCATGGCTCGAATCTGGTGACCGGCGGCCCGCCGGGGACGGGATCCGCTGTTCATGGCCGCGCTGCGGAGGTCGCCTCGACGGCCTGCACGATAAGCTGGGTCGCGGCCTCGGGCTGGGACACGAACGAGACGTGCGAGGCCGCCACCTCCACGATCGTCGCGTCCGCGCGCTCGGCCATGAACCGCTGGAGCGCTGGCGGGATCGCTTTGTCTTCGGTGCCGAGCAGGTACCAGCACGGCAGCGTCTTCCACGCCGGCGGGCCCGACGGCGCGGCGGCGGCGTACGGTCGCTGGGCCGCGGCGATCACCGCGGCCGTCTCGGGGTCGACGTCGGCGGCGAAGGCAGCGCGGAACATCTCAGGGTCCAGGAAGAGGTCAGCGCCCTCGCTCCCGTCCGGGCCGGTGAACGGCACCGGCCTGATCGCCGGCCCCACGAGGCTGCCTTCGAACCGCTCGAGGAGCTGCTGCTGGCTCTCGCCCTCGTCGCACATCCAGCCATTGAGGTAGACCAGCGCCTGTACCTGATCGTTGCCGGTCGCGGCAGTCGAGATGACGTTGCCACCGTAGGAGTGGCCGACGAGGACGATCGGACCGGTCAGGCTGCGCAGGAACTCGGCGAGGTAGGCCGCGTCGCCAGCGAGATCGCGAAGCGGGTTGGCGAACCCGATGGCCCGCAATCCTCGGCGCTGCAGGGCGCGGATCTCGGCGTCGAAGCCGGTCGCGTCGGCCCAGGCGCCGTGGACGAGGACGATCGTCGGGGTCTCACCAGCCATTGTCACCACGGCTCCTTTGCTGACGGTTTGACCGATACCGCGACTGTACCCGGGCGGGCGTGACGCCCCATGACCGGCTGGCAGCAAGGGCTCTGAACAGGACTTTATGAACGCCCAGTCCGCAGGTTCGCCAGCGTTGGATTATGAGCTTAAGTAGCGGGTCACGTGCATCAGCTCGCCAGTTCTGCGTTACCGAGTTGAGCCGTATTTTGATTTAGGATAAACCTGAGCACTTGGTGGCTGGCCTGCCAGGATGGTTCTCACTGGCTCGCGTCGTCTTTCCTTGTTGTGCACTGTTTTACGGCCAAAATCAGGCCATCTCAGCCTGGCAGGGCAAGATCACGCGTCAGGGCGGGGATAGCGTTGGGGCCGAGCCAGCTGTCCAGCAACAAGGAAGGTCTTATGGTGGATACTCCTACCAGCGTCGACCGTAACGCGCCGGTCCTGGCGCATCATGAGATTGATATCAGCGCTCCGGTGAGCCGGGTCTGGGCCCTGCACCAGGACGTCAATGCCTGGCCGTCCTGGCAGTCCGATATCACTGCGGCCCAGCTGAACGGAGCCTTCGCGCCCGGCGGATCGTTCACCTGGACCAGCTTCGGCTTCACCGTGACCTCCACAGTGTACGCAGTGCAAGACCAGTCCCGGGTCTTATGGGGCGGCACCGGCGATAGCATCACCGGCGTGCACGAATGGGTGTTCACAGCTACACCGGCCGGCACTCACGTAGAAACCACCGAATCCTTCGCCGGCGCTCCCGTCGAGGCCGACGTAGCAGGCATGCAGCGGGTGCTCGACGGGTCGCTTGTCTCGTGGCTGAACCATCTCAAGAACGCTGCCGAGGCGGCCGAGTAGCACCGGGGGCGATGGCGGTGGCCGAGTAGCACCGGGGCGATGGCGGTGGCCGATGGTGCTCCGCGCATACGCCACCACGACTCACGGCTCCAGAGTCCGTAAGTCGGCGGTGTGCTCAGCTGCAAAGATCAGGAGCAGACCTGGCGCTCGGTCCACGTCTGGTCCGCGACGCATTGGCCTTCTGGATGCAAACTACCGGCGCGGCCCTGCTCACGGTCAACTGGCGCAGCCCAGCGCATGTGCGGATGCCCGTCCAGGAAAGCCGTAGCGCGCATGGGTTGCTGTACCTCGCTGCTGTACGGGACGACTCGTGCCAGCAAGAATGCTGTCAGCCCCATCTTGACTCGGACAATCAGCTTGGGGTTTGCAGGCAAGGAAGCTCAACCGGAGGGGCGCGAATGAGCAACGAAGACGAAGATCTACTTGTCAGCCACGCCGAAGACCAGCCAGCTTCCGCCTGGCGGGTGCCGATTTCCCCGTTGACTCTTACTCCCGAGAGCACCAGCAAGATCGCATCTGAAATGCACCGCTGGGGCCGGATGACCGGCGTGTTCTCGATCATCCTCATGGTGATATGGCTGGTAGTGGGCGCTGTTCCATCTGCCAGTCAGTCTGGCGGCCCCGGGGTGACAATAGTTCCGTCTCCCAGCCCCGGGGTGGCAGCCATCAGGTCCAGCCTCCTGTGGCCTGGAGTCGTGCTGGCGATTCTAGCCGCGATCGGGCTGTTCGCCGGTTTCGGCTTCGATTATCTGGCGGGCCACAAGCGCTGATCTCGGAGAGATGACCCCCGAGACCGGAATTGGAAACCTCAGGGCGTAAGCATTCACCCGGTGCCTGTTCTGGGCCGGTGTTGCTGACGCTGGGTGACGACTGTGCCGGGTGGTGATCTTGCCCAGCCGGCCCGGCGTGTTGGCTTGCTTACTGCCGGCCGGCTGTAGATGATCATGACTTGTGCCCGGCCTGTCCCCGCCCGACCCGGATTGCGGTAGCTGCGCTGCCCGGGATGAGCGGATCGCTGTCCTGGAAGCCGGGCTCCGCGGACAGGCAGGGGAACTCACTGAACTGCGGGCGCAGGTTGCCCGGCTGGAGCGTGCCCTGACCCGTAACAGCGGGAATTCCTCGATGCCGCCGTCGGGGGATGACGCGCCGGGACGCAAGCCGCCGCGCAAGCAGCGGCGGGCCGCGCAGCGGGAGGCGGAGAAGAAGCGGAAGCGGGGCAAGCAGCCCGGCGCGCCGGGAGCGGCGATGACCTGGGCTGAGCCCGACGACACCCGCGACTGGTACCCGTCCGGGACGTGCGAGTGCGGCGCGGACCTGGCTGATGCCCGGGATGCGGGAGTGGCCAGGTCCTGCCAGCAGCTGGAGATCCCCGAGCCGTCCGCGCAGCGGATCCAGCACGACCTCCACCGCGGAGTGTGCGGCTGCGGCCGCGAGCACATCGCGGACTGGCCGCCCGGCGTCCCGGACGCGCCGCTGTCCATCGGCCCGCAGTTGCGCGCCCTGGCCGTCTACCTGGTGGTCTACCAGCATGTGCCGGTCGAGCGGTGCCGCGAGCTGATCGCCGACGCGACAGGGGCGCGGGTCTCGGACGGCTTCATCCACTCCTGCCTGCGCAAGGCCGCGGACCTGCTCGCCGACGTGATCAAGCTGATCAAGACGCTGATCACCGCCGCGCATGTCGCCGGTTTTGATGAGACCACGCTCCGGTGCGGCCCGGCCGGCCAGAAGATGTACGTCCACGGGGCGTTCACCGAGCAGCACTCGCTGTTCTTCCTCGGCGCCCGCAGCCTGGAATCGATGCGCGACTTCGGCATATTGCCGTCGTTCGCCGGCGTCGTGGTCTCCGACCGGTACGTGAACTACTACTCCAAGGACTGGAAGCACATCGCCGGGCACCAGGCCTGCCTGGCCCACATCCTGCGCGACTACCAGGACGCCGCCGAGACCTACCCGGACGCGATCTGGCCGGTCCAGGCGCAGCGGGCGCTGCGCGGCCTGATCGGCGCCTGGCACGCCGCCTGCGACGCCGGCCTGCCTGTGATCCCCGCCGACACCGCGGACCCGCTGATCCTGGAGTTCCGCCGCGCGGTCCGCGCCGGGCTGGCCGCCGTCCCCCGCATCCCCGGCCCGAAGCACGCCACCGCCCAGCACCCCGGCCGTGACCTGCTCGAATTCTGCTCTGAGACCGGCCACGAAGACGCCGTCCTCCGGTTCACAGCCGACACGGCGATCTGGCCGACGAACGATCTGGCTTCATACTGCACCTCTTGTGGTGGCTGGAGAGTACGGGGGTTGGCGGGGCGTTCAGGTCGCGCTGGTGCTGGTGGTTTCAGTATCGCCGGGGGGTCTGACATTTTTCCTCGGTGTGCGGGGGCGCCCGGATGTGCGGTGGGGGTTGCGGCGGCCTGAGCGGTGATCGTCGCCGAGGCGCTTGCCGGCGGTTTCGGCGTCGGCGCTGGCCGGGCGGGCCTGGCCGGGGTGGTAGCGGAAGATGCCGCGGTCGTCGGCTTGCTCGCCGGTGATCAGGCCGAGGCGGTGCCAGCGCTTGATGCTGCAGGGGTGGGCGTCAAGATCGGCGGCGATCTGGCCGAGGGTGAGCAGCCCGCGGTCCTGGAGCCGCTTGTCGTGGCTGGGCATCTGGTGGTGGTTCGCCAGCTTGGCGACGCGGTCGCCGTCCCAGGGGTGCCCGTCGCTGCTGGTGTGGCCCGCGGCGTTGAGCTGGCCGGCGGTCTGGGCGTAGGTGCAGCTGTCGAGCAGGTGGCCGATCAGCTCGGTGAGCTGGGCGGGGGTCGCGCGGAGCTGCCAGGCGTTGAGCGGGACGGGAAGGCGGAGGACGTGGTGGCGGCCGGCGGGGAAGCGGATCGCGGCGGTGATGGTGTCCTGGCCGCGGGTGAGGGTGACGTCGGTGATCAGGAGGCGGATCAGTCGCTTGCGTTCGCGCATCGGGGTGCCGGGGTCATTCCACAGGCGCGGCAGGTCCACGGCGAGCGCGCGGATCTTGTCGCGCTGCTGCTCGTCGAGGGCGGTGGCGGTGGCGGTGGCCTTGCGGTAGTCGTCGCGGGCGGCGGCGAGGGCGCGCAGGGCGGTGTTCCAGTCGGCTTCCAGGGCGTCGGCGACGAGCCGGTTGGCGGCGTCGACGGCGAGGTAGCGGTGCCGGGCGGCGTCGGCTGCGTGCTCGGCGCGCTGGACGTGGGCGCGGCGGAGCTGGTCGGCGCGCTCGGCCTGGGCGGTCAGCTCGTCGCTGACGGCGAGGCTGACCTCGATGGCCGCCGGGGTGAGGGCGGCGAGGATCAGGTCGCTGACCGCGGAGTCGATGATGTCGCCGGGCAGGTGCTGGCAGATCGGCCGGGCGGTGCGAATGCCGTCGTTCTGGCACATGTATTCCGGGATCTGGGCGCCGTGGCGGGAGTGGTAGCGGATGGTCATCCGCCGGCCGCACCGGCCGCAGACGACCAGGCCCTGCAGCAGGGCGGTGCCTTCGCGGGGCGGGCCGGCGGCGCGGTCGTCGCCGCGGGCGGCGGCGTTGGCGGTGAGGACGGCCAGGTTGGCCTCGTACTGGTCCCAGGTGAGGTACCCGGGGTGGTGGTCTTTGATCAGGACCGTCCATTCCCCGATGGGCCTGGCGGTGGTGTGGTGGTGTCCGTCCAGGCCGGTGGCGTGGCTGGCCCGCCCGTAGGCGTAGGCGCCGGCGTAGGCGGGGTTGTGCAGGATGCTGAGGACCCGGTCGTGGGTGAGCGGCTGGAAGAACAGCTCGCCGCGGCGGGGCCCGCGGCGGTGGCGGGCGGGGAAGGTCAGCTGCTGCTCGCGGAATGCCCTGACCACGCCGAACGCCGATCCGGTGGCGGTGAAGGTGCCGAACAGCAGCCGCACGGCGTCGCGCACGCCCGCGTCGGGGTCCAGCATCACCTGGCCGTGGCGGTCGCGGACCAGGCCGGCCGGGAGGGCGAGGGCGAGCTCGCCGCGGCGGGCCTTGGCCAGGATCCCGCCGCGCATCCGGGTCGCCTTCGGGCCCACCCGCAGACGAGACCAGCAATGACTGACAACTCCGCCGCGCTGCAGCGGGCCAGGCGCCGCGAGGGCCAGACCAAGCGCAGGCGGGCACTTGCCGCCCTGCAGGCAATGACCGAGGCCGGCGAGGCGATCGGGTTCCCCGCCGTCGCCCGCCGCGCCGGGGTTTCGGTCTCCTTGCTCTACGCCGACCGCGACCTGCTCGCCCGCATCGCCGACGCCCGCGACCGCCAGCGCCAGGCGGGGGCAGAACGGGCCGCACGGCTACCCGCCCGCTCGCTGGTCACCGAGGCCAGCCTGCGCACCGACCTGGCCAACGCGAAAGAACAGAACCGCCATCTCAGCGACGAACTCGTGGTGCTGCGCGACCGGCTGGCTCGCGAACTCGGTGCCGACGCCGATCACTTCCGCGGCCGGCCGCCAACCCTGCCCTCGACATGCTGGAGGAGCGGGCAGCCGAGCTCGAGACGGACAACGCGCGGCTACGCCAGCAGGTCGGCCAGCTCGAGGCCGGCACCAGTGAGCTGGCGGACAACCTCGACGCCGCCCGGGAGATGAACCGGGAACTCATGAATGAGATCAACCGCCGGGCCGCCACGCTGGCTGACCCCGGCCAGGCCGAGGCAAGCGGACCGCTCTCCTGACTCAGGGTTGCGGTGTGTCAACGACGTCTGCCACACACCACACCCATCCTGACCTGCACGTTCGCCGACGACCCCAAAAGAATCAGCGCGTCGCGCCGCAGCCTGGCGGGGGTCACTTTGGCGGTGTCGTCGCTGCTCATGGGAGGGTCCTTCCTGCCAGTGGGGCGGGGGTCGTTAACAGCGGGCATGGTGGAGCGCCATCTGCGCGAGCACCGCGACGATGTTCTGCGGTGAGCGGCAGCGACGTGCAGGCCGGCGAGCGGGCATCACCTCCGTTCGTGCTCGTATCGGGCGGGACAGGGTTGGGGGCGGATAGGGACGGGCCGGCCTGCGGTGCTGCTGCTGCCTGGCAGTCGCCAGCGCCGGGATCGGCGGCGGGCCCCTGGGCCAGCCAGGATGCCATTCCCCGGGCGGCCAGCACCGGCAGCTGATACCGCCAGCCGCCGCCCGAGCCGGCCAGCGCGATCGCGCGCAGGGCCTCATACCGCCCGACCGCCGGATCCGCGCCCGGACCGGGCGGCGGTCCTGACTGCGCTGCCGCGCTGCCGCTGTCAGCCGTGCTGGCCGCTTTTGGGCGCCGCCGGCCCGGCGGTCCCGGCGTCGCGGCCGGCGAGTCGGCGCTCCAGCGCCCTGCGCACCGAGCGGGGATGCACCTGGATACCGAACCGCTGCGCGGCCTGCGCGGCCAGCTCGCCGAAGGTCAGCCGGGGATCCTGCTCCAGCAGGGACTCCAGGTGGTCCAGCACCGGCCCGGTGAGCTTGTGACCCCCTTTCGGGCCCGGCTTGCCCGGGATCAGCGCGGCCAGCCCGCCCGCGGCCAGCGCCGCCCGGGCGTTGTAGGCGCTCTGGCGCGCGAACCCGAACGCCGCGGCCGCCGCGGACACAGGCACGCCCTCCACCTCGACCTGCCGCACCATCTCGTACTTCACCTGCAGCAGATCGGCGGGATCGAAGAAACCGCCGGCGGTGAACGCCGGATCGGTCACCTTCTCCGGATCGCCGTTCAGCGTCCGTGACGCCGCCAGCGCAGCGTCCTTGGCGTCGTCCCGTATGGCCATGCTGCCTCCCGCAACGGAATCCTGTCCATGTAATTACATCACACAGATAGTTCAGGATGGGTAGGATCAGGAGAACTGATGCCAGGAAAGCCAGCATGTAGGCCAGGCTCGCCCTCCCAGCGCTGCCTCCAGGCCGGCCTTCCGGCCGTGATCCGGACATAATCCGGTGGGCATTCATGACGTAATTCCATGGACAGCTGCCTGGCGCGCGCTGACCAGCTCAGCCAGGTCAGCCAGATCCCCGGCGCGGAATGCCGCCCTGCCCGCAGCGATCACCGCGAACGGATCAGGCGCCATCAGATCAGTCCATGCCGCCGGCACGCTTGCTAGCTCTCCAGCGGCGTCGAGGAAGTAAACCAGATCCGACTGCCACGTCTGCAGCCGCTTGACGAACTCGAATGACTGCCCGGACAGCGGATGGAACCGGTGCGTCACCCGCACCAGGCCCGCCGGCGGCTGACCACCCGGACCATGCGCAATTGACGGTCCGCTTGAACAACATCAGCGAGCGCGGAGTACGGCCCACGAAGACCCAGCAGAAGGTTTCCGGCCGGCTCACCAGCGAAGACACCACCCAGGACCGGCTCGACATCCGAAGCTACATCGACACCGCCCGCAAACACGGACAGGACGCTCTCACTGTCCTCCGCGCGATCTTCACCGGAAACCCCTGGCGGCCACCCGCGGCCGGGCTATCGCCCTGACCCCAGCGAGCAAATCGAACCACCTGACACCACCCACCGCGCACGGGGTGAATGTTTACCTCAGGGCGTCAGCCTGCTCTGGGCGATCGCGTAGCAGACGGAGGTTCGCCGCGCGCATTAGGGGCCTGGCCTCTGGCCTGGCCCTCGCCGTCAGGCCCGCCGAGCTGGCAGAGGTCTCCGGGGTCAAGGGTGGGGCCCAAAGATCGTTTCTGCGGAGCGGTTAGAAACGATCTTGGGGTGCCCTTGACGCTGGAGGGGCCAGCCCGGACAATGCGCGGCGTTCCGGCCCCGTGGCTGTGACCTTTCGTCCGGCGATTGGCGCATCTGGCGCGTGACGACCGGCCGGCCAGTTCGCTGAGCGCGTGACCCACGGTGCGTTACGGCGGGGTGCGTGCTGCGGCGGGGTGCGGGGCTTCGGCGCGGCGGGCAGCGGCCCGCGACGGTGCGCTACCGCGCAAGAGGAGTGGGCCAGGCTGCCCCCCACCTGCGGCGAGAGTCCCCACCACCCCTGGCTGCTACGGCACTTCGCTACCCGGGTCGTTCACGCCCTCCGTGCATGTCCTGCGCATCCTTCGCGAGTCTCGGCCCGCGCCGGTCGGTCTGGCGCGCCGAAGGTGCGCCCTTGAAGCCGTAGAGTCAGTTGTCGCAGCTCCGGAAAGGGCTAGGGCGCGGACCTAACGGGGCCCACCGTTACCTGTGTTCGCTCCCAACGGGCTCCCAAAATCGGACACCCAGGAACGCGTAATGCAAACGGCAGGCCACTAAATACCTTGTGACCTGCCGTTTCCTTGTCGGGGTGGCCGGATTTGAACCGGCGGCCTCTTCGTCCCGAAGCCAAGTACAGACGTGGACTGCCAGCGTCGCAGGACAGCTGGCCTGCGACAGGCCGTCCGTGGGTGTCCGCTGGCGTCCACCGCTGTCGGTGGCGATTGTCACTCACTTCGTCACTCGGCCGCTCGCGTAGCGGTCGTGAGCGACTGCTGTTCCCCACACGACCGGGACTCCTGGTCCACGTCTGGTCCGCGAACAAAGGTGTGACGCCGCGCAAGACCTGGACCAGTTTGCCAAAAGATCGTCTTGGGTACGCCCGGTTACGTACGTTGGGCTACGTCTGACAGGGGGATGACGATGGCCTTCATGCTGATCTTCCTGGTACCGCTTGCCATTCTGGTTGCCGTGGTGCTGGTTCACGATCTGAAGCGGCGTCGGCGTCCCGCCGCCGCTGTAGACGTAGCGTCGCGGGTACGAGCTCTTAGCTTGTTATTTAACCTCTGTGTCCCGGCTGGCAAGGCTTTGCCAGTGTTGCGGGGCGTGTCGGCGTGACATGAGGTGGCCACCGCGACACCGTCGGTTCTGACCAAGGAACCCGGCGGCGGAGGCGGTGGCCGTGACGTTGAGTATCGCGTGCCCGGAGGGCACAGTCCAGGGCGGGGGCGTTCAGGACCGGGCGCTGGGGGTGCTGGCGGCGTTCCGGCGCGAGCTGTACCGGTGCTTCAGCAAACGGCCGGACGGGCTGGCGGAGCTGGCCGATGCGGTGCTGTGCAAGCCGGACCGGGTGCATATGCTGGCCGAGCTGTCGCTGGTACCGGAGTGCCGCCGCGGCCACGGCGCGGTCTATGACGCGATGAACAGTGGCCGGGTGCAGATCGGGCGGCTGCGGCGGTCACTGGCCGCGCTGCCGTTCCCGGCCTGGGCGGATGGCCGGATCCGGCTGGCGGTCGATGTGAGCAACTGGCTGCGGCCGGACGCGGAGACCAGCCCGGACCGCCTGTTCTGCCATACGTACGCGCGCGGTAAGGGGAACGCGCAGATGATCCCGGGCTGGCCGTACTCGTTCGTGGCGGCGCTGGAGCCAGGCCGCACGTCGTGGACGCTGCCGCTGGACGCTGTCCGGCTCGGCCCCGCCGATGACGCCACCGAGGTGACCGCCCGCCAGGTCCGCGAGGTCGTGGCGCGGATCATCGATGGCGGTCACTGGCGCCACGGCGACCCGGCCATCCTGGTGATCTTCGACGCCGGGTACGACCTGACCCGGCTGGCCTGGCTGCTGGCCGGCCTGCCCGTCGAGGTGCTGGGCCGGCTGCGCAGCGACCGGGTCCTGTACTTCCCGGCGCCAGCGCGCGGACCGGGCACGAACGGCCGGCCCGCCCGGCACGGTGCCGCGGTCAAGCTCGCGGACCAGCAGTCCTGGCCGGACCCGCCGGTCACCACCGTCACCGAGACCACCCGGTACGGCACCGCCGCCGCCACGGCGTGGGGCCGGCTGCACCAGCGGCTGACCAGCCGCGCCGGCTGGGAGGATCACGACGGGAAACTGCCGGTCATCGAGGGAACCCTCATCCGGCTGCACGTCACCCGCCTGCCCGGCAACCGCAGCCCGGAGCCGCTGTGGCTATGGACCACCACCGCCCGGCTGGACGACGAGACGGTAAACCGCAGCTGGCAGGCGTTCCTGCGCCGGTTCGATATCGAACACACGTTCAGGTTCCTGAAACAGGTTCTCGGCTGGACCCGCCCGAAGCTGCGCGACCCGGCCGCCGCCGACCGCTGGACCTGGATCATCATCGCCTGCTACACCCAGCTCTGGCTGGCCCGCGGACTCGCCGAAGACCTGCGGCTGCCCTGGCAGCGGCCCTGCCCGCCCGGCCGGCTCACCCCCGCCCGGGTCCGCCGCGGGTTCCGGAACATCCGCCAGGCACTGCCCGATCTGGCCAGCGCGCCGAAACCCGGCAAACCCGGCCCCGGACGCCCGCCCGGCTCGAAGAACCGCCACCCGGCCACCCGCCACGACGTGGGCAAGACCGTCAAACGAGACCAGCCCAAGAAAACCGCCCGCAAGCAGGCAGGTTAAATAACAAGCTTAGGGACTCCACGGAGGCCGGGCATGGCATTACCCCTGGCGGCAGCGGCGGCGGAGGTTAACGAGGTTCGCCGCGTGCCTATCGCGCCTGGCCTTCTGGATGCAAACTACCGGCGTGGCCCCAGACCTCCGGCAATCAGTGGTCGTGACAACGCAATCACTGTGACTGTCGGAGGGCGTAGGTGATGGGCCGGCCGTCGCCGGGCAGGGTGGGCGGGCTGGTGTTGATCTCGGCGAGGAGCAGGGCGAGGGCGCGGGCGACGCGGGGCTGGCCGGGCCGGTCCAGTGTCACGGTGACGTTCTTGGGCGAATAGGTGATGGTGCCGCCGAGACCGCGGATGATCGTCTCCCGGGTGATGGCCCGGTACTCGTCGTCGTCGTCCAGGTAGGCGTTGAGGTGGCGGGCCAGGTAGTGCTCGGCGTTGGCGGCCAGCAGGCGCAGGACCAGTTGCAGGCAGCGCCGGTTGATGTGCAGGATCGCCCGGGTCGCGGCCGGGTCGATCTCGCTGGCGGGCAGCTTGGCGCGGTGCTTTTTGCGTTCGGTCCCGGCTGCTTCCAGTTTCTGCTGGCAGGCTGTGATCTCCTGCTGGGCGCGGGGGATCAGCACGCTGTTCTTGGCGGCTGCCGGGATCGTGGGGTCAGCCAGCAGTTTCGCCAGCCCGGTCTCGGCCCTGGCCAGCGCGGTCTTCGCGGCGGTCTCGGCTTTCCTGGCGGTGGCGTAGGCCGGGTTGGCTTTCGGCTTGGCGTTGGTCACCTCGTCGGCGGCGTAGCCGGCGAGCATGCCGGGACCGTAGTTGGCCATGTCGTACTTGAACATGTTCTCCTCGGCCCACCGGCCGCGCAGCCAGCCGGCCAGCTCGGCCGGGCACGCGTCGAGCCGGCCGCTGATCGCCTGGGCGGCCATCTTCCCGTGCTCGAACAGGGTCAGCTGCCGGACCGGCTTGGCGTAGTCCTTCAGGGTGATCTGCTCGTCGGTCCAGGCCACCTGCCGCTTGCGGTGGCCGCGCAGGGTGATCGTCTGCGCGATGGGGAGCAGCGTGGTGGCCGCCAGGGGGGCGCGCCGCCAGGTCAGCCAGTCGTACCCGGCGGCGGCTGCCTCGGTGAAGGTGGACGGGAACGCGGCTCCCCGGTCGAACACGATCAGCGGTCTGGTGTCCGGGCCGGGCCGGGCGCCGGCCGGGAGGGCGCCGGTGAGCGCCGCCAGCGCGCCGGGCAGCGTGGTGCACAGCGCCGAGGGCTCGCCGGTGGTGAACGCGATCGCCCGGCCGGCCAGGTCGCAGATATAGGTGTCGTCGTGGCCCTTGGCCGGCTTGCCGCGGCGCGGGTTGCGGCCCAGGGCGACCGCCTGGTGGCCGGTGTACTCGGCCAGGTGGTCATCGGCCAGGTACACCTGCGACTCGGCGGGTTCGATGGCGAGCATCTGGCTGGCCAGCCGGCGCTGCAGCGCCAGCGGGTCGCATCCGTCGGCCAGCTCGCCCAGCCGCTGCCGCCAGGTCCGCAGCGACGGCAGGGACGTCAGTCCGGCCAGCGCCCCGGCGTCGGCGGCGATAAGGTGCCTGGCCTGCTCCAGCGTCAGCGCGCCGAGGGTGAACGACATCTGGGTGCACACCAGGATGCCCAGGTCGTCCACCCCCGCCCCGGAAGCGCCGGTCCCCGCTGACGCGCCGGTCCCGGCCCTCAGCAGGCCCTGGGCGCCGATCCGGCTGGTGAAGGCGTGCACCAGCATCGCGCCCGCGTAACGGCAGGCAACCGTCCCGGACTCGATCCGCGTGGCCACCTGCCAGCTCCCGCTGTCCCTGTCGCCCTCGGCGCCGGTCCGGTCATCGCCGCTTCCCCCGCTGCCGGCGCCGGCGCCGGCGCCGGCTGGCTGGCCGCCGGTGTCCTGTTCGCTTTCGCCGCCGGTGGTGCCGGCGTGCTGTCCGGGTCCGGTGCCTCCGCCGTCGCGGGCGGCCGGGTCGGCGCCGGTGTCGTCAGCGTCGCCGGGCAGGGTGCCGGGGGTGAGCAGCGCGCCGTGCTGCTTGATCAGCTCGGAGATCCGGGACCGGGACACGCCCAGCTTGCGGCCGATCTCGGCGTGGGTCAGGCCCTGTCCTGCCCAGGTGCGGGCCTGCCGCAGCCGGGCGGGGCTGAGGATCGGCGGGCGGCCCATCTGGTGGACCAGGCCCCTGGCGCCGTGCTCGCGGTAGCGGGAGCGGATCCGCGACACCTGCGAGGGCTGGATGCCGAACGCGGCGGCGACGGTCTTGCCCTGGAAGCGGCTGCCTTCGGTGAGCGCGCAGATCGTCAGGTCCCGCATCTCCAGGTCGCCGGCACCGAAGGCCGACAGCAGCATCGGGCCGGCGTGCACCGCGACCGCGCGGCCGTCGCCGGTGCGGGTGACGGCCAGTGGCCAGGGCAGCGGCATGCCGGGGAGCTGCTGAGCGCTCATGCGGTCAGCATATTCCTGGAAGATCACAATCCGCTTATTTTTCGACCTCTGTAAGGTGCCGGTTTCCCAAGCTCACAATGGCCTTTCCGCGCGGCCGGGCCGGCCGCGCGCAGCCCCGTCGGGCACGGGCGGGCGAGCCTGGGCGGACCCCGGTTGAGCGGGAGGCGGATTGCCGGCATCCCGACATCGACGGCCGGGCCGCGAACCCCAGGTCAGGCCAAGGACTCGTTAACGATTACCGGAGGTCTGGGCCCTGCTCGCGGTCAAACGATGCAGTTTGGCTTGGGTGTGGTCGACTGCCCGGGACAGCCGTAGCGCGTATGGGTTGCTGTACCTGACTGCTGTACGAAGTTGGCGCTGAGGCGTCAGGGCAGATCGGCCGCTGATGTTCGATGGCTCAGTTCCGAGGGATGTGATCCTGCTATCCTCGGGTCTTCCCGCCCTTGCCTGCTTACTTCTTCGGAGACTCCTGTGGCGGTTCCTGACTTCCAGTCGCTGATGAGACCGTGCCTGGCCGTTCACCAGGACCGGCAGCCTCATACACCAACTGACCTGCGTGATCGTCTTGCGGCCCAGATGCATGTAAGCGATGAAGACCGCGCCATTATGCTGCCAAGTGGCAGGCAGCCGCTGTTCTCCAATCGCGTGGCCTGGGCGGTTACTCACCTGGCCCAGGCGGGCCTGCTCGACCGCCCGGCGCGCGGCGTCACGCAGATCACCGACCGGGGCAGCGAGGTCCTGATACGGTGCCCGGACCGGGTGGATATGAAGGTCTTGCGGCAGTTCCCGGAATACGAGGAGTTCCGCACCCGGACCAAGCAGCGCAAAGGCCAGTCACCCCTGGCTACCGCGAAGGACAACGGGACCAGCCGTGAGGACCTGTCTCCTCGCGATGCCATTGAAGACGTGATCGACTCGGCTCACTCGGCCGTGGCAGCGGACTTGCTGGCCCGGGTCCTCAAGCAGCCGCCCACGTTCCTTGAGCAACTGGTGCTCCGGTTGCTGGTCAAGATGGGATACGGGGGCCTGGAGACCCCCGCCGAGCACCTGGGCGCCCCCGGTGATGCGGGCCTGGACGGGCTCATCCGCCTGGACCGCCTAGGCCTCGATGTGGTCTACGTCCAGGCCAAGCGCTACACCGACCGCCACGTTGGCCGCCCGGACATTCAGGCTTTCGTCGGGGCACTGCATGGCGCGCAGGCCACCCGCGGCGTGTTTATCACCACGTCTCGTTTCAGCTCCGATGCCCGGGACTACGCCGAACGCGTCAACGCGCGGCTTGTCCTCATCGACGGTCCCGAACTCGCCGCGCTCATGATCGAACATGACTGTGGTGTCATCGTCGAAGAGTCTTTCGTCCTGAAGCAAGTAGATGAAAACTTCTTCCAAGAAGGCTGAATAGCTCATCGTGTGCAAGAGTAACTATTCGGAAGTCCTGTGGTGCACGACCCAACATCTATGGTCTGACCTGCACACTTACTTTTAGTAAACACATGATTTCCGAATACTTACGGTTGTAAGGCCAAAATAGGGCCAGCCATGTCAGGTCTCGAACCCGAGTCCCGCAGTCGGCAAACTGTCAAGCTAGAGTTGACGTCAGTTCATTAAACGGCACTTATTGAGTGACCATGCTCTAACGCTTCCGATCGCCGTTACAAGCCATTGCTAACGATCCTGCATCATTCACGGTTCCAGAGACAGCAAGCCGTTACGAGCATGACCTGGAGATCGAGGCAGGGGTTCCAGTTCTGCGCGACGCACGCCAGCGACTGAGTTCTGCGTTAACCTCTATGTGTGCACGGTCTCGTTCTAGCCAAGACCTAATACTGAGTGTAATATCTGGCGAATGAGAACCTTCGG
Organism: uncultured Actinomycetota bacterium; assembly: GCA_963842265.1. GTDB lineage: Bacteria > Actinomycetota > Actinomycetes > Streptosporangiales > Streptosporangiaceae > Palsa-504. Next base: position 109,781 of record CAWJGE010000014.1, on the reverse strand, counting down.
TAGAAGGAAGCTGCCAAATACTATAGATCCTGCCTATCTCAATGAGTTGCGCGATGTGCTCCAGCGCGGCAAGGATGGTCATCACACCTGGCTAGATGCTTGGGCGTTCAATATAGCGACGGTGATTGCGCTCGCAGCAACCTCCGCCGCTACAATTATTCCGTCCCAGACTTGGGCGAGGGTCGCTGCGGCGGTCGCGACTTTTCTCATAGCGACTATGCGAGCGATGGACCTTGGGGGACGGTGGCGGTTCCGTTGGGAAATGAGAATGGAATATCAAATCCTTATCGATCGGACTCGTGAAATCGAAATCCTTCCCGATGACCAGAAGGCGACTGCTATTAGAAGAATATATGACCAGCTAGAGGAGCTTCATAGGCGCGAGAGCGGAATCCCTGGGACCTCCGAAGGTCTCCCTACCGGTGGTGGCCCGAGTTAGCGAGATTCGCCGCGCCTATCTGGCCTCTCTCTGGCTTGGCCCTCGCCGTCAGGCCTGTCGGGTTGGTAGAGGTGAGCCGACCGTGACCCGCTGCTTAGAAGACCTCATGCCACTACGTGACTCCCGCGGATGAGTGAAACTCGGCGTGACCAGTTGCTTAGAAGGTCGTTTCATGCAACGGTTCGACCTGCCGCCTTCCTAGTCAGAGCCGGTTTGCTCAACGTTTGGCTCCAGCTCAATGTCCCTGGTTTCCGCCCCATTCTGGCACGCGGCTGGCATGAGGCACGTTGTCTGTGGACGGGTGGTCAGTCGTTTGTAAGTACGGCCAACCTACCGCTCCGTGTTGCTACCTACCCTCTGGCGACTTTATCTTGCTCAACGTCGTCTCGATTCAAGTGCCGATTTTGTCATCAAATAGTGGCCAAAGTTTGCAGTTGACGCGCATGCCACAGTTTGAATGCTAGGATAGCACTGTGAAAGACTCTTTTAATGCAGACTTTTATATTACCGCAGCAACTATCATCCCTGTCCTATATCTTGCATTGACTCTTCAGTAGCTATTCAGCCTGAGTGGCGATGCCTCGTGCGTCCTGAGCTGCGAGGACACACCACCCAGTTGCCTGCCAGCCAAGAGTTGATCGCGCTCCTGGGTGATATGTCCTGTTATGGCAGGTAAATTTTCTCAAACATATATTCGTTTTAGTGGCTTTTACACTTGCTGAATAGCTACACTCTTCAGGGTTCAGCGTTCGAGCAATTGCTGAAAAGATTTAGGCCTGACGATAGTCTTATGAGCTGGGCACCGCTATTTGTCGCGTCCGCTGTTTTGTTTTATGGATTCTTCGGCGAAGCGGTGGCAATACTTGCTCTATACTTCAGGATCGCGAATCCATTTTTCCAACGAAATGTCCTAATTTCAGTTATATTGCTGCTATTTCTTGTTCTAGTGACGCCTGTCCGTCAAGTTCGGTTGATTATTAGGAAAATGATCGACGAGGAAGATGGGAGCCACGACGAGAATAGAGACATATCCGCAGCCCTCTATCGTCATCGCTTCAATAGCTATAGAATCCGCCAGGCTCGCCGCGCGCGTTTCGGGCCTGGCCTCTGGCCTGGCCCTCGCCGTCAGGCCCGCTGGGCTGGCAGAGGCTCCAGGGTCAACGGCGCGCCGCAGGCGCGTCCCGCGCAGCGGGATGCGAAGCACCGTTGAGGCTGGAGGGGTCAGCCCGGACAATGCGCGGCGCACCGGTCCCGGTCCTGTGGCACGTTCACGGCGATCCGCGCATTTGGCACGACGCTCTCGGCCTGGCCGTGGTGCTGGCGGGCGCGGCAGCGGATACGGCGAGGACCGCAGGCGGCCGGTCACCGGGATGCCGTGCGCGGGCTGCCGCCGCGCCGGAGGGCTTGCGTCCGAAGGACGCGGCGAAGCGGCCCGCCCCGCAACGGCGAGACCCCCAGGTTGAACCCTCGCCGCGACGGCGGGTCACCCTGGCCGCTCATTCCCTCTCAATTGCTCGCGTCCGCTCTTCGCTGTTCACGGCCTGGGTCGCAGGCCCGGCGCGCCGAAGGTGCGCCCTTGAAAAGTCCGTAGAGGAAGTTGTAACAACCCCAGTAGAGACCGTGGAGACCGTGCGCTGTCCGTTGCCCGCTCCCAATTGGCTCCCAAAATCGGACACCCGGGAACGTGTAATGCAAAGAGCAGGTCACGATATGCTCCGTGACCTGCTGTTTCCCTGTCGGGGTGGCCGGATTTGAACCGGCGGCCTCTTCGTCCCGAACGAAGCGCGCTGCCAAGCTGCGCTACACCCCGCCCGCACGGACCTCACCGGTACCGCGCGAGACTTCGCTAGTCTAGCGGAAACGCAGACCCGCTTGAGCACGGCTCTGCACACTCCCGGGCACAGTGGCTGCGAGGCGGGGCAGAACCTGGGCAGCTTAGCTGGAATCGCGCGGCACCAGGGTGAGCAGGGTGGCCTCCGGGCGGCAGGCGAACCTGGCGGGCGCCCACGGCGACGTGCCGAGGCCGGCGGAAACGTGCAGCCAGGCCTGCCCGTTGACGGGATGCCGGTGCAGCCCGCGGGCCCGGTCCCGGTCGATCCCGCAGTTGGTTATCAGGGTGCCGTAGAACGGCAGGCAGAGCTGGCCGCCATGGGTGTGCCCGGCGAGCATGAGTTCGTAGCCGTCTGCGCTGAACTGGTCAAGCAGTCTCGGCTCGGGCGAATGCATGACCCCGATGCGGAGATCGGCGACCGGATCGGCCTGACCCGCGATCTGCTCGTAGCGGTCCTTCTTGATGTGTGAGTCGTGTACCCCGCCTAGGGCTATGTCGAGACCGCCGGCGGTGAGCCGCCCCCGCTGGTTGTTGAGATCCAGCCAGCCGGCCGCGCTCATATCGTCGCAGAGCTTCTCCCAGGGCAGGTTAGGACCCTTTGGCGCATGCCAGCGGGAACTCGGACCCCGCAGGTACCGTGCCGGATTGACTGGCTCGGGCGCGTACAGGTCGTTAGACCCGAGTACGAAGACACCAGGCCGGTTAAGCAGCGGCCCCAGGGAATCAATGAAGGGCCGGACGGACTCCGGGTGCGAGATGGAATCCCCGGTGTTGACGACCAGGTGAGGGTCGAGGTCATCAAGGGACCGGATCCAGGCCATGAGTCGCTTTCGCCCAGGGGTGAGATGGGCGTCGGAAAGATGCAGCACGCGCAAAGGCTCCGAGCCCGGCGCCAGGACGGGAACCTGATAACGGCGCAAGGCGAACCAGTTCCGCTCGATCACCGTGGTGTACCCGACGGCGGCCGCGCCGAGCGCAGCGGTGACAGGGATGAGAGCTCGCATTTTCACTCACCCATGGTGCCATGACCGAGAGTGTGCGCGGCCCGCAAGCGCCCGTTAGGCGCTGTTCCTAGGATGGACCCGTGGCTGAACTCAAGGAACGGCTGCGCGCGGACCTGAACGCGGCGATGCGAGCGCGTGATCAGGTACGAATGCGCACCCTGCGGATGGCACTGACCTCCATCACCAATGAGGAGGTGGCAGGCACCTCGGCCCGCGACCTCAGCGATGAGGAGATTGTGAAGGTGCTCACCCGCGAGGCCAGGAAGCGCCGGGAGGCAGCCGAGGCGTTCGGCGCGGCCGGCCGTGACGAGCAGGCGGCAGCCGAACGGGCCGAGGGGGAAGTCCTGGCCGACTACCTGCCCGCGCAGCTCGGCGACGACGAGCTAACCGCGCTGGTCAGCGCCGCGATCACCGAGACCGGCGCCAGCGGCATGCAGGGCATGGGTCAGGTCATGAAGCTGCTGACTCCCAGGGTGGCGGGCCGGGCCGACGGTGCCCGCGTTGCCGCCGAGGTCCGCCGCCACCTCAGTTCTGCCTAGGAACGGTCACTCCGCCTAGAAGCGGCCGCCTGAGATGCGCCGGTCGCGCTGGGACTGGCCGCGCTCGCCGTAAGGGTAGTCGGGGGCCCCGGGGTCGCTGGCCGCGTCGAGCAGCCGGGTTTCATCATCGCTGAGCTCGAGCTGGCCCGCACCCAGGTTGTCATCGAGCTGAGCCAGGGTCCGAGCGCCGAGGATCACCGAACGCACCGCGGGGCGCGCCAGCACCCAGGCGATCGCCACCTGTGACATCGAGGCACCGCGACCCTCGGCGACCTTGCGGACCGCGTTGATGACCTGCCAGTTGCGCTCCAGGTGCCCGCGCTCGTTCCAGATCCGCATGCCCTCGTCCATCTGGTCCGACAGCCTGGTGCCCTCGGCGGGTGGCTCGTCCCGCTGGTACTTGCCGGTCAGCCAGCCGCTGGCCAGCGGGGACCAGGCCAGCAGGCCTAGCCCTTCCGCCTGACAGGCCGGGACGACCTCCCACTCGATCGCGCGAGCCAGCAGATTGTACTGCGGCTGTACGGTCACCGGGCGGATCAGCCCGTGCATGGCGGCGAGGTCGACGTACTTCTGGATCTGGTAGCCAAGGAAGTTCGACAGGCCGACGTAGCGGATCTTGCCGGCCTGTGCGGCGTCGTCGACGAACCGCAGCGTCTCCTCGATCGGGGTCAGCGGATCCCAGCCGTGCAACTGGTAAAGGTCGACGGCCTCGACGCCAAGCCGTCGCAGCGACGCGTCCAGGGCCGCCGCCAGGTGACGCCGGGAGAGTCCGTGCCCGTTCGGGTCGTCCTTGGTGGGGAACCGGCCCTTGGTCGCGATCACGGCGAGCTCGCGCGCCTCTGCCCGGGTGGCTAGCCAGCGGCCGATGATCTGCTCGGACCGGCCGTCGGCGTAGACGTCGGCGGTGTCGATCAACGTCCCGCCCGCCGACATGAAGCGGTCGAGCTGGGCGAATGAATCGGTCTCGCTTGTCTCGTTGCCGAACGTCAGGGTGCCTAGCGTCAGCGCGGAGACCGCGCACCCGCTGAGCCCGAGAAGCCTGTACTCCATCTGCCGCTACCTCCCGCTGCCTCAGCCAGTGCCGCCGTTGCCGCCTCCGCCGTTGCCGCCTCCGCCGTTGCCGCCTCCGCCGTTACCCCCGCCGTTGCCGCCGCCTCCGCCGTTGCCGCCGCCGTTGCCGCCGCCGTTGCCGCCGCCGTTACCCCCGCCGTTGCCGCCGCCGTTACCCCCGCCGTTGCCGCCGCCGTTGCCGCCGCCGTTACCCCCGCCGTTGCCGCCGCCGTTGCCCTTCTTCGGCTTCTTCGGCTGGTTGACGACCTGGCCGTTGCCCTGGCTGTTGAACGGGCTGTCCGCCGGAACGGGCACGAAGTAGGTAACCGGCCCGAGGTCGGCATGGTCGAACGTCATGTGCCAGGTCGACCCGGGCGCGTTCGCCCCGAACATCTCGGCCGGGCATTGCTGGCTGCCGTCCTCCAGCCGGTAGCAGGCGGTCAGGCCGGTCATGGTGTCGCCGGTCGGGGAGATCGGGTTGAACACCGAGACGTAGCCCACCAGGCTGGGCGTGTAGCCGGCGAAGGCGGCGTACGGGGTGCCGTTGTTGCCCTCCACGTTCGAGGTACCGGTCTTGCCCGCGGCTTCGCGGCCGACCAGGCCGCCGATCTGCCCGGCCGTGCCGGTGGTCAGGACGCCCTGCAGGATGTAGTTCACGGCGTCGGCGACGTCGGAGGAAAAGGCCCGGTGGCAGCTGGCCGACGGCACCGACATGCTCTTGCCGGCGCTGTCGAGGATCTTGCCGATCGCGATGGGCGCGCAGTACATGCCACGGGCCGCGACGGTGGCGTACGCGGCCGCCATGGACAGCGGCGAGACGTTGACCGAGCCCAGCGTGAACGACGGGATGTTGTCGGCGGAATCCTGGCTGCCGTCACGGCTGAGCAGCGACGTGCCGTCCGCCCTGGTCAATCCCATGTCGGCGGCCGTGTGTACGACGTTGCACAGGCCGATCTTCTGCTCCAGCATGGCGTAGAACACGTTAACCGACTGAGTGGTCCCGGTGTAGAGGGACTGGGTGGACGCCGAGCCTGGGCCCTCAGCATTGGTCACGTTGAAGGCGCCAGCCTGGCCCTGGTAGTAGCCAGCCGGGCCGCCCTGGCAGTTGGTGTAGCCGGTGACGGTAGTGCTGCCCGGCACATTCATCTGGAAGCCGAACGGCGTGCCCTGCTTCAGAGCGGTGATAAGCGTGAACAGCTTGGAGGAGGAGCCGGTCTGGACCCCCGTGCTGCCGCCGTAGGCGGTGTTCACCGCGTAGTTGATCTCGGTCTGCCCCCGGCCGGTGCCGTACGGCCGGTCCTCGGCGATGGCCTCGATCTGGCCGGTGCCCGGCTGCACGACGGCCTCGGTGTCCGCGTTATGCCCCGGGTTCCAGTAGTTGCTGTTGCCGGGCTCGACGTAGTTCACCGCGCTGTTCGCGGCTTGCTGGTCCGCCGGGTTCAGCGTGGTGTAGATCTTCAGGCCGCCGGTGGCGAGCAGCTTGGCCCTGGCCTGTGGCGTCTTGCCGTAGGCGGGGTCGTGCAGGAAGACCTCCTCCACGTACTGGCAGAAGAAGCCGGCCGAGCCCACCGAACTGGATTGGCAGCCGCTTTCAGGTATCGAGACATGCAGGCCAAGCGGTTTGGCCTCGTCGGCCGTGGCCTGCGCCGTGGTGAGGCCGTTGTTGGTCTGGGCCATCCGGGCCAGCACGGTATTGCGCCGCTCGAGGGCCGTCGCGGGATGCTGGACGGGATTGTAGGCCGACGGGTTCTCCACGATGCCGGCCAGGGTGGCGGCCTGGGTCATCGACAGCTTCGCCGCGCTGGTGCCGAAGTATGTCTCGGCGGCGGCCTCGATCCCGTAGGCGAAGTTGCCGAAGTAGGCGTCGTTCAGGTAGCCCGCCACGATGTCCTGCTTGGACTGCTGGTGCTCGGCGGCCACCGCCATCCGCAGCTCGTTCAGCTTGCGGCTCAGCGTCCCCGCGTCCGCGGCCTGCGCGGCCTGGGAGTTGTTCGCCTCCTCGGCCTCGAGCAGGAGCACGTTCTTCACGTACTGCTGCGCGATCGTGGAGCCGCCCTGGACCGGCTTGTGCTCGATGTCGTTCACCGCCGCGCGGATCGTGCCGCGCAGGTCGATCGCGCCATGCACCCAGTACCGAGAGTCCTCGATGGCCACGAGCGCGTTCACCATGTCCGGCGTGATCTGGCTGTAGCCGACCGGCTGCCGGTCCCAGCCGAAGTACTTCAGCGCGTTGGCGTTATAGGCGCCCGTGTAGTACGGCACGTCGACGCCGTACACGTAGGCGAGGAAGTGGCCGTACCGGTCGAAGATCTCCGACCGCTGCGGGAGCCCCTGAGCGCTCAGCGACAGGGTGGTGAACTTGTTGGCCTCGTTCCTGACCAGGACTCCGGTCGCGGCCACCACAGGGACCACCATGGCGGCGGCGAGTACTCCGCCTACCGCTGCGAAGGCGACGAGGCGTCCGAGTACGCTCGTCCGGGTGAAAATCGTCTCTCCGAGCTGCACGCGACTTAGAGTACGCCGCGATGGCAAGTAACCCGTGCCTCCGTACCGGACATCTAACGCCTAAACCTACCCAGAACGCATAAGATCACCGATCAGAGATAAATCGGATTTCTTACCCTAAGTCGTCGCCGACGGCATGGTAAGGCCGCGAATGTAACGACAGGAACATGGCTGTATCCAGAGAGTGACTATATTTGAGGCTCTATATAGCCCGTGAGAACTATTTGGTAAATGGCCATGCCAGGGTCTTGGCATCCCGGCCGTACTTCCGTAAGTTGCTGGATCACGAACAGATAACCGTGGCAGGGCGGCCGCACGCACTGACCCCGGGATCGCAAACCCCATCGAGACGACCGTCGAGCGTCCATGCTCGACGATCAAGAGGAGTGGGCACATGTGGATCACTGACTGGACCACACGCGCCGCATGCAAGGGAACCGACCCTGACGAGCTGTTCGTCCAGGGCGCAGCGCAGAATCGCGCCAAGCTGATCTGCCGGGGCTGCCCGGTTCGCACGGAGTGCCTTGCGGATGCGCTCGACAACGGGATCGAGTTCGGTGTCTGGGGCGGGATGACCGAGCGGGAGCGGCGTGCGCTGCTCCGTCGGCGGCCCGAGGTGACCTCGTGGCGCGAGCTGCTTGAGCGCGCCCGCGACGAGTACGAGCGGCAGTCCATCGACGAACTCGTCGCCAGCTAAGTAGCAGGGCTAAGTAGCAGGCTGAGCAAATCAGCTCAGCAGCGGGCCCAGGCAGCGTGGCCGGGCCGCACCTCAGCCAAGATCACATCTGATCAAGGATGTTCCATGCTGTCCCAGCGGGGCTACGAGCCCTGCTGGGACAGCATCGTGCCGATTACCCGCAATCCGGCTAGGTCGTGGACATCCTCGGGCTGGGCGACCACCTCGGCGACGGGTATCGCTGGGTGGGCCGCGGTGAAGTGCTCCGCCAGCCGTCGTTCCCGTTTGCCGAGCTGCATTCGCTCCGCGTGCATCCGCAGCGCCGCCACCGCGATCGTGTAGCGCGGGGCTGGTCCAGTAGGCCCCGCGGATTCCCCAGGTCCGTTCGGCCGGTCCTGCATTTCCAGGGTCTCGGCCGCGGCCAGGCTCCGTGCGGCGCTCAGCCGCCGGGCCGGTGAGGTATGCACGCGGTTGAGGATGAGCCCGGCCAGCGGCATGCGCTCGGCGTCGAGGCGCTCGACGAAGTAGGACGCCTCGCGCAGCGCGTCCGGTTCCGGCGCCGCGACCACAAGGAACGCGGTGCCCGGTGCCTGCAGTAGCCGGTACGTCCCCTCGGCCCGCTCGCGGAAACCACCGAACATCGTGTCAAACGCGGTGACGAACGTCTGCGCGTCCTTGAGCACCTGCGCACCGAGGATCTTGGTCAGTGCGCCGGTCATCATGGCGAACCCGGCGTTCAGCACCTTCATATAGGACATGCCGGCCTTGGCCGGGACGGTCAGCAGCCGGATCAGCCTGCCGTCGAGGAACCGGCCGAGCCGCTGCGGCGCGTCGAGGAAATCGAGCGCGGAACGGCTCGGCGGGGTGTCGACCACGATGAGGTCCCACTCGTCGGCGTGCCTGAGCTGACCGAGTTTCTCCATGGCCATGTACTCCTGCGTCCCGGCGAAGCTGGACGACAGGGACTGGTAGAAGGGGTTGGCCAGGATCTGCGCGGCCCGGTCGGGGTCGGCGTGCGCCTCCACGATCTCGTCAAAGGTCCGCTTCATGTCGAGCATCATCGCGTGCAGGCTGCCGCCGTTGGCAGCTTGGACCCCGTCCACCTGGCGCGGAGTGTTGTCCAGTGAGGTCAGGCCCATCGACTGAGCCAGCCGCCGGGCCGGGTCGACGGTGAGCACGCACGCCTGCCTGCCCCGTTCGGCGGCGCGCAGGCCGATAGCGGCCGCGGCCGTGGTCTTGCCGACGCCGCCGGAACCGCAGCAGACGATGATCCTCGTCCGGCGGTCATCGATGATCCGGTCCATGTCGAGCTTCGCTGTGCTCATTGGTTCGCTCGCCTCCGGGGCGCTTTGAGGCACCGCCTTGCTGGCCTGGCCGCCTGGGGCGGCGGGCCCTCGTCGCTCCTTGGTCGCGCCTGGGGTGGGTTCGGGGGGAAAAACAGAGTCCAGGCGGCGGCGCGCCCCTTTGGCTCGCTCACGCTGCGCCCTGTTTCCTGAGTTCCGCGGCCAGCTGGTACAGGCTGGCCAGGTCGATCCCCTCCGGGATCATCGGCAGCTCGTAATGCGGGCGGCCGGACGTCAGCAGCTCCTCGCGCTCCCTGTCCTGCACCGCCACCTGTTGCGCGTGCTCTCTCAGCTCGGTCATCAGGTCGGTGGCCAGCCCGTGGTTGTCGCTGATCCCAGCCGCCTTCAGGCCGAGGGCGAGTTCGGTGACGTCCAGGGATCCGCTGGCCGCCGCGGCCAGGTCGGCGCTGTTCAGAATGGCCGGACGGGCCATGTTGATGAAGATGCCACCGGGCCGGATGCCATCGCCGGTCAGGTCGTGCAGTTCGGCGATGCCGTCCAGGGTTTCCTGTACCGGCATCTCCTCGAGCGTCGTGACGAAGTGCACCGCCGTCTGCGGCGACCGGATCACCCGGCCCACCGTGTCCGAGTGCGTCTTTATCGGGCCCACCTTGGCCAGCCCGGAAACCTCCGTGCTGACGTTCAGGAAACGGCTGATCCGGCCGGTCGGCGGGGCATCCATGACGACCGCGTGGTACACGTGGGTGTCGTGGCGCCGGTCCACCCGCCGCCTGGCCGCCTCGGTCGCCTTGCCGGTGACCAGCACGTCGGATAGGCCCGGGGCGATGGTGGTGGCGAAATCCACCACGCCGAGCCTGGTCAGCGCCTTCCCGGTGCGGCGCAGGTTATAGAACATCTCCAGGTAGTCGAGCAGTGCGCCTTCCGGGTCCACGGCCAGCGCGTACACGTCGCCGCCCTGCCCGGCACCCTGCTCGCCCAGGCCGATCGCCACCTTGCGTTCGGCGTAAGGAAGCGGCGGGCAGTCAAAGAGCCTGGCGATGCCCTGCCGGCCCTCCACTTCGATCAGTAGAACCTTGCGGCCGGCGCTGGCCAGGGCCAGCGCCATAGCTGCGGCGACCGTGGTCTTGCCGGTCCCGCCCTTGCCCGTGACCACGTGCAGCCGCACGCCGTCCCAGTCGGTATCCCTCGTGGTCATGCCCTTGCTGCCTCCGGTTGTTCCTCCAACGGAGGCTATCTCCGCGCGGATACCTTATGGTTCGCTTGGCGTGGCTGGCGTGTGATCGGTTTGTCACTACGCTGGGGTCTAGGAAGAGAGGTGATCCCGGTGGGTGCAGTTGTTGCCGTCATCGTGATCCTGGTCATACTCGGGATAATCACGGCCGCGCGCTCGTTCAAAGTGGTGCAGCAGTACGAGAAGGGCATTATCTACCGATTCGGACAGGTCCTGCCTGAAATACGTGGCCCCGGCCTGCACTTGATCCGGCCGGTCGGCGACCGGATGGCCAAGGTCAACATGCAGATCGTCGCTATGGCCGTGCCCGCACAGGACGGCATCACCCGGGACAACGTGACGGTCCGGGTGGACGCGGTGGTGTACTTCCGCGTGGTGGATCCGATCAAGGCCACCGTGAACGTGCAGAACTACATGTTCGCCATCTCCCAGCAGGCGCAGACCTCGCTGCGCTCGATCATCGGCCAGTCCGAGATGGACCAGCTGCTGGCCGAGCGGGAAACCGTGAACCGGGAGCTGCGCCGGATCATCGACGAGCCGACCGAGGGCCCGTGGGGCATCCGGGTCGAGCGGGTCGAGATCAAGGACGTGTCGCTGCCCGAGGGCATGAAGCGCTCCATGTCCCGGCAGGCCGAGGCGGAGCGGGAACGGCGGGCGAGGATCATCACCGCCGACGGTGAGTACCAGGCGTCCAAGCGGCTGGCCGCCGCCGCCAACGTGATGGCCCGCGACCCGGCCGCGCTGCAGCTGCGGCTGCTGCAGACCGTGGTCGAGGTCGCGGGCGAGAAGAACAGCACGCTGGTCATGCCGGTACCCGTCGAGCTGCTCAGGTTCTTCGAGAAAATGGCACCCGCCCCTGCCCATCCCGAGCACGAGCAGCCCCGAGAGATCGAGGACTACGGCGACGCCGAGGTGGCGGCGGCCGAGGCGGCCATCTCGAACGTCAAGGTGCCCGAGCTCGAGGAGTCGTCCATCCCGCCCGTGCCCGAGGTAGAGAGCCCCGCTGCCCCTGGGGTGCGTGAGGTCACGGCCCCTGATCTGGCCGCTAAGGACAAGGCGTAAGGTCGGTCCATGCCAAAGTGGGAGTACGCGACGGTGCCGTTGCTCGTACACGCGACCAAGCAGATCCTGGACAACTGGGGCGACGACGGGTGGGAGCTAGTGACGGTCATACCCGGCCCCAACTCCGAGCAGCTGGTCGCGTATCTGAAGAGGGAGAAACCTTGACCGGCCCGGCCGAACGGCTGGCTGCGCTCGGGCTGACGCTGCCACCGGTCGCGGCCCCGGTCGCCGCGTACGTGCCGGCCGTCCGGACCGGCACGTACGTGTATACCTCGGGCCAGCTGCCGACCGTGGACGGGAAACTGCCCGCCGTCGGCAAGGTCGGTGATGAGGTCAGCGCGCAGGACGCGGCCGGAATGGCCCGCACCTGCGCGCTGAACGCGCTCGCCGCCGCCGCATCCGCGGTCGGCGGCCTCGAGGCGATCCGCCGGATCGTGAAGGTCACTGGCTTCGTGGCCAGCGCGCCGGGCTTCGGCGGCCAGGCGCAGGTGATCAACGGGGCGAGCGAGCTGCTCATCGAGGTGTTCGGCGAAGACGGCAAGCACTCCCGCAGCGCCATCGGCGTCGCCGAACTGCCGCTGAACGCGCCGGTGGAAGTCGAACTGATCGCCGAAGTCCGCGACTGAACGGCCAGCGAATCAGCAACGGTGGATCAGCAGCGATGAACGAGCCCCGGATGGCGCCCTCGGGCGTGGCGGTACCGCGCAAGCTCGCCGAGCGGGCTCGCCAGATATCGGACGGCCGGCTCGCGCCGGCCGTCCCCCGCGACGCCGCTACCGTGATCCTGCTCCGCCAGGGCGCGTCCGGCGTCGAGGCGTTCTTGTTGCGGCGTACCGCGGAACTCGAGTTCGCGCCGGGGGCGTACGTCTTCCCCGGCGGGTCGGTGGACGCGCGCGACGCCGACGAGACCATCGGGTGGGTGGGACCGGCTCCGGCCGATTTCGGCGGCCTGCTCGACGTGCCGCCGGATCGTGCGCGCGCCCTGGTCTGCGCGGCGGTCCGGGAGACGTTCGAGGAATCGGGCGTCCTGCTGGCCGGGCTCGCTAACCCCTCGCCAGGGGACCTGGTCAGCGACAGCGCCGCGCTGGCCGCGGACCGGCACGCCCTGCTGACCGGCTCGGCGTCGCTCGGCGATGTGCTCGGTCGCCACGGCCTGGTGCTGCGCGCCGACCTGCTTACCCCCTGGGCCCGGTGGATCACGCCAGAGGTCTCGCCCCGCCGCTTCGATACGTGGTTCTTCGCCGCGGCTCTGCCGGCCGGGCAGACGGCCACGGCGGTGCCGGAGGGTCATGCGGATCCAGGAGAGTCTGAGTCGGGAACGTGGCTGAGCCCTGCCGCGGCGCTCGGGGCCGCGCAGGCCGGCGAGATCACCTTGCTGCCGCCGACCGCGGTGACTCTCGGCGAGCTCGCCAGGCATCAGGACATGACCGGCATCCTGGCCTGCCGCCCGGTCATCACCCCCCGGCTGCCCAAGGTGATCGTCGAGGACGGCCAAGCCAGGCTGGCCATGCCGCCGGCCGTCCAAGAGCGACCGGGAGACGCAGTGAGCTGGACGGAGCTGGAGTGAGCCTGCCGACCCCAGGGATTGACCAGTTCCGCACGCCGCGGGCGACCTGCCTGCTGGCCCCCAACCCCTCGCCGATGACGCTTGAGGGTACCAACACCTGGGTGATCGCCGAGCCTGGCTCACCCGCCGTCGTCGTGGTGGACCCCGGACCTGACGACGAGGGGCACCTGCGCCGGGTGCACGCCGAGGCGGTGGCGGGCGACCGGCGAGTGGCGAAGATCGTGCTGACGCACGGGCATCCGGACCATTCCGCCGGGGCGGCGCGGCTGGCCGAGCTGACCGGGGCACCGGTGCAGGCGGCCGATCCGGCACGCCGGCTCGGACCGGAAGGGCTCGCGGACGGCGACGTGGTCACGGCGGCGGGGTGCGAGCTCCGGGTGGTGGCCACCCCGGGCCACTCCGCCGACTCGGTGTGCCTGCTGCTAGCCGCGGACGACGCCCTGTTCACCGGCGATACCGTGCTCGGCCGCGGCACCACGGTTATCGGCACCGACGGGAACCTAGGTGACTACCTGCGGACCCTCGGTCAGCTACGTGACCTGGCCGAAGCCCGCGGGCTCGGCTTGCTGCTGCCCGGGCACGGCCCGATGCTCGCGGACCCGCTCGGGACGCTGGACTACTACCTGTCGCACCGGGCCGAACGACTGGAGCAGGTCCGGTCGGCCCTGGCCGCGGGCGCCACGTCGCCCGACCAGATCGTGGCCATGATCTACACCGATGTCGACCGGTCGCTGTGGCCGGCCGCCGAATGGTCGGTCCGCGCCCAGCTCGACTACCTCGCTGAGGGAAACCATGATCGCGGCCAGTTCGGGGCAAATAGCGCCTGAAACTGGCCACGATCATGAAAGGCAGCTTGCGGGCGCGCCTGCGCAGGGCCAGCGTGGCGCGCCCGGGCGGAGCCTACCGGGCGCGCCTGCGCAGGCGCTCGACGTCCAGGATGAGTACCGAACGGGCCGAGATCTGCAGCCAGCCGCGGGCGGCGAAGTCGGCCAGCGCCTTGTTGACCGTCTCCCGGGACGCCCCGACCAGCTGGGCCAGTTCCTCCTGGGTCAGGTCGTGATGGACGTGCAGCCCGTCGGGTTCCTGCTCGCCGAACCTGTCGGCCAGGTCGAGCAGGTTCTTGGCCACGCGGCCAGGGACGTCGGTGAAGACCAGGTCGGCCAGCACGTCGTTGGCCCGGCGCAGCCGCCTGGCCAGCGCCTGCAGCATGTGCATGGAGACTTCCGGGCGCTCGAGCAGCCACGGGCGCAGCGCGTCGTGGGCCAGCGCCGCGACCGTCGCGTCGGTGACGGCGCTCGCCGACGAGGTCCGCGGGCGCGGGTCGAACAGCGAAAGCTCGCCGAACATCTCGCCCGGTCCCAGCACGCTGAGCAGGTTCTCCCGGCCGTCGGCCGCCGCCCGGGTGAGCTTGATCTTGCCGTCGAGCACGACGTACAACCGGTCGCCGTCCTGTCCTTCCAGGAACAGGTGCTCGCCGCGCGACAACTTGACATCTGACATCTGCCGCCGGAGCGCCCGTGCGCTTTCCTCTCCGAGCCCATCGAAAAGCGGTGCCCGCCTGAGCACAACTTCGGCGTCCTCCACCGATCCTCCTTGCCGGCCTTTCGCCGCTGGCCGCCTCTGCCAGCGGGGCTGGCCAGCGATAGTTTCTGGCCGTGCCCTTATTAGTGTGAATCATCCCGCACCAACAGATGTGCTCGGGATCACATTCCGAGCCACGCAGGCGGCAACGGCGACGAGACTAACATCACATGACGGGCTACTCTAACTACTTAGAGTAGCTATAGGAGGCACGGGGCGTAAGGTACGAGATTCGGGGGGTGCTAGAGGCTTGAGTGATATACGGGGGCTCGGGGAATCCGGAAAATTCGGGGAACGTGGGGAACTTAGGGAAATCGGGGCCTTCGGGGTCGTCGGGAACAAGTTCTCTCGTCGGCCGTGCGGTCAGGCGTCGGGCGGCGGCATTTCGAGCTGGCTCAGCACCCGGCCGTAGGCGACCGAGATGAGCTTGACCACGTTGCCGTGTGCGCCGAGCGGGGCGCAGCACTTGGCCCCGATGGCGGCCGCGGCCTCCTCGATGGCCGCCGGGTCGGCTTCGGGACCGACCACGCACGGGGCCAGGGCGATCCTGGTCACGCCCATACCTTCGAGCTGGGCGGCCGCCGCCTCGATGGTGGGCTTGGCGTCCAGCGACGCGGCCACGACCGGGAGCGCGAGCCGGGCCGCGAGCAGGAAGGCGGTGACGCTAGCGGTGCCGACCGCTTCCTCGCCGCCGACGGTCGCCAGGATGATGCCATCGGCCGAGGTCGTGATGCTGAACATGCGCACCCGGTCGGCCCGGGCCAGGCCGGCGTCCGCCAGCCGGTGGTGCAGCGCCTCGGCCAGCAGGGCGTTGGTGTTGAAGACCTCGCCGATGTGCGCGTTGGCCCCGCTGGCCGCGATGGCGGCCACCAGGTCCCGGACGGCGGCCGGGTGCGGGTTCACCACCAGCGGCACCACCACGGCCGAGGGCGCGCCCGCGGGGCGCCTCGCCGCCGCGTCGGCCAGCACCGCGCGGATCCCGGCCGGGTCGCCGCGCCCGCCCCGGTCGATCCGCGCCGTGCGTACGTCCAGAGCCGGGTTGTCGAGGCGGAGCACGGTCGCGATGTCCGCGGTGGGACCGGTCAGGCCGTCGGCGCCGACGTTCGGCACCGCGAGCACCAGCGCCGGTGCGTCCTCGGACAGGCTGGCGGGCATCGGCCGCCGGTGGCGGCCGCCCGGGGCGATCAGCCTGGCCTGCGGCTGACGGGGGTGAACGACACCCGTCCCCGGCTGCCTGCGGGCCAGCGCATCGCTGTCCGGCCGACCGTAATCACCGATGTCGACCCCCTGCGAACCTGGCTCGGTAGAGAATGGACCTTGCGGCGGCATCGCTTCCCGTCCCGCCCCCTGCAGTGACGGCATATCGAACGGTCCGTCCACGTCTGGCCTTCGCCCGGGCAGGCCGGTGGAAGAGTCGCGAACGTCTGTCACACAAGCGAAGCGTAGTCGCCAGTGATCAACGATATGTGAAAACTCCTAAAAATTAAGACATGCCGCCAATAGTGACGCGCGAAGCCATTTGTATCTGCCGAACGCAAAACGGGCACGCCGCGGCGCTCGCCGGGCTTGTTACTAGCGGGTAGCACAGACGGTTACTAGCGGGTAGCATAGACAGCAGTACGGTGACCGGCGACACGGCCCAGCAACATGGCGGAGCAGCGGATGAGCCACTACAAACCCAACCTGCGGGACATCGAGTTCAACCTCTTCGAGGTGCTGCGGCGCCAGGATCTGCTCGGGCAGCCCCCCTACCCCGAACTTGACGAACAGACCGCGCGCGGCATCCTCGGCGAGCTCGAGCGGCTGGCGACCGGCCCGCTGGCCGAGTCCTTCGCCGACGCGGACCGGAACCCGCCGGTGTTCGACCTGGCCACCCATTCGGTGCGGATTCCCGAGTCGCTGCGCAAGTCCTACCGCGCCTTCATGGACGCGGAGTACTACCGGCTGTCCCTGCCCGCGGAGCTGGGCGGGACCGAGGCGCCCAGGTCGCTGAACTGGGCTATGGCCGAGCTGATCCTCGGCTCCAACCCGGCCGTGTGGATGTACGCGAGCGGGCACACGATGGGCCGCGTGCTGTGGGACCTCGGCACGGCTGACCAGAAGCGGTTCGCCGCCCACGCCATCGAGCGCGAGTGGGGTGCCACCATGGTGCTGACCGAGCCGGACGCCGGCTCCGACGTCGGCGCCGGCCGGACCAGGGCCATCGAGCAGCCGGACGGGACCTGGCACATCGAGGGGGTCAAGCGGTTCATCACCAGCGCCGAGCACGATCTGGCGGACAATATCTTCCACCTCGTGCTGGCCAGGCCGGAGGGCCACGGTCCGGGCACCAAGGGGCTGTCGATGTTCCTGGTGTCCAAGTACCTGGTCGCCGAGGACGGGACGCTGGGCGAGCGCAATGGCGTCGTCGTCACCAACGTCGAGCACAAGATGGGCCTGAAGGCGTCGACCACCTGCGAGGTGACGTTCGGCGCAGTGCAACCAGGGGGCCGCCCGGCAGTCGGCACCCTGGTCGGCGGCGTGCACGACGGCATCAGGCAGATGTTCGAGGTCATCGAGGACGCCCGGATGATGGTCGGCACCAAGGCCATCGCCACACTGTCCACCGGTTACCTGAACGCGCTGGACTTCGCCAGGAACCGGATCCAGGGCGCCGACCTCACCCAGATGACGGACAAGACCGCCCCGCGCGTGACGATCATTCACCACCCCGACGTCCGCCGCATGCTGATGCTGCAGAAGGCCTACGCCGAGGGCATGCGGGCCCTCGTCCTGTACACGGCCACGATCCAGGACACGCTGCAGATCGCGGCGGCCGAAGGTAGATGGGACCAGACTGACGAGGCCGCCGCGGGCCTGAACGACCTGCTGCTGCCGGTGGTCAAGGGCGTCGGCTCCGAGCGGTCGTATGAGATGCTCACCGTGGCCCTGCAGACGCTCGGCGGCTCCGGGTTCCTCCAGGACTACCCGATCGAGCAGTACATCAGGGACGCGAAGATCGACAGCCTGTACGAGGGCACCACCGGGATCCAGAGCATGGACCTGTTCTTCCGCAAGATCGTCAGGGACAACGGCCAGGCCTTCGGCGCGCTGCTCACCAAGATCAAGGACTTCGCCGCGGCGGACGGCGGCAACGGCAGGCTGAAGACCGAACGGGCCGCCTTGGCCGAGGCCGCCGGCCACGTCGAGGCCATGGTCGGTGCCATGGTGGGCTTCTTGATGGCGTCGGCGGACCAGCCCGCCGAGATCTACAGGACCGGGCTGAACACGGCCAGGCTGCTGATGGCGCTCGGCGATCTGGTCATCGGCTGGCTGCTCCTGACCCACGCCGAGATCGCCCTGAATAAACTGGATGAGCTGGGCGAGCTGGACGAGATCGCCGCCGATTCCCCTGACTGCGACTTCTACGCGGGCAAGGTCGGCGCGGGCCGGTTCTTCGCCGCCACCGTGCTGCCCAGGCTGGCCGCCGAGCGGTCCGTCGTCGAGGCGACCAGCCTGGACCTGATGGACCTGCCTGAAGGGGCCTTCTAGCTCCAGGCGAGCATCCGGACCGGGTCCGTCAGCATCGCGCCGACGTCACGCAGGACGGCCGAGCCGAGTTCGCCGTCCACGATGCGATGGTCGAAGGACAGCGACAAGGTGCTCACCTGCCGCACCGCCAGCTGCCCGTCAACCACCCAGGGCGTGTCTTTGACCTGCCCGAACGCGAGGATGGCGGCCTCCCCGGGGGTCAGGATCGGGGTCCCGGCGTCCACCCCGAACACCCCGACGTTGGTGATCGTGATCGTGCCGCCCGCCAGATCGGCCGGAGTAGCCTTACCCGCCCGCCCGGTCTCGGCCAGCGCCTGCAGGCTGCGGGCCAGTTCGGGCAGCGGCAGCGCGCCCGCGTTCTTGATGTTCGGCACGATGAGACCGCGGTCGGCCGCCACCGCGATGCCGAGGTTCACGTAGTGCTTGACCACGATCTCCGCCGCGTCGGCGTCCCAGGACGAGTTGATGAGCGGGTGCCTGGCCACCGCGGTGAGCAGGGCCCGGGCCACGAAGAGCAGCGGCGAGGGCCGCAGACCTGCGAATTCGGGCAGCTCGCGGACGCGGCGCACCGCGGCCATCGTCTCGGTCACGTCGACCTGCAGGAACTCGGTGACGTGCGGCGCGGTGAACGCGCTCGACACCATGGCCGCGGCCATGTGCTTGCGCACCCCCCGGATCGGGATGCGCTCCTCTCCTCCCGGGCTGGCGCCCGCGGTCAGGTGGCCGGCCGCAGCCCCGTTTTTTACCGAACGAGGCTGGGCATCAGCGGCCGCCGCACGCTGCACGTCATCCCGGGTGATCACGCCATCGGGGCCGCTGCCGGCCAGCTTGGCCAGGCTGATGCCGAGATCCTTGGCCAGCTTGCGCACCGGCGGCTTGGCCAGCGCGCGGACTGCAGGTGCGCCTGGTGCCGCCGGCGGCTCCAGCGGTTCGGTCGGCTCGGCTGCTCCCGTCGGCACTTCGGCCGTCTCCGGGCGCGCGGCGGCCGCGGCCACGGGCTGCGGTGTCTTCCGCGCCCGGCGCGTGGTCGATGAGGCCTTGACGCCGTAGCCGACCAGGACCGCCGTCCGTTCGGGCTTCCCGGTTCCTGGGCTATCGGCCGGAGCCGGGGCAGCGACCCCGGCCCGTTCGGCATGATCGGCTCTTTCCTGGCCGGAAGGGGCTACGGTCGGCGGCCCGCCGGCGCCCGCCACCTCGATCGCGATGATCGGCGCGCCGACCTCGACGGTCTCGCCTTCGGCCGCCAGCAGCCGGGCGACCGTGCCGTCCCACGGAGACGGCAGCTCGACCACTGCCTTGGCGGTCTCCACCTCCACGATGATCTGGCCGTCTTCGACCTGGTCGCCCGGCTTGACGTGCCAGGCCACGATGTCGGCTTCTGTCAGGCCCTCGCCCGCGTCGGGCAGCTTGAACTCCTTCAGTTCGGTCATGGTCATCGCTCCTCAGTAACCGAACGAGCGGTCGACGGCGTCTAGGACCCGGTCCAGATCGGGCAGGTAGTGATCTTCGAGCCGGGACGGCGGGTAGGGGGTCGCGAAGCCGCCGACGCGCAGCACCGGCGCCTCGAGATGGTAGAAGCACCGCTCGGTGACCCGGGCGGCGATCTCGGCCCCGAGGCCGGCGTACACCGGGGCCTCGTGCGCGACGACACAGCGGCCGGTCTTGCGCACCGAGGCGCAGATCGCGTCCTCATCCAGCGGGGACAGCGAGCGCAGGTCGATGACCTCGATGCTGCGGCCGTCCTGGCGGGCGGCGATCGCGGATTCGGTGCAGGTGCGGACCAGCGGGCCGTAGCTGAGCAGGGTCACTTCGGTACCCTCGAGCACGGTCTTGGCCCGGTCGAACGGCAGCGCGTTCGCCACGCCGTTCGCGATGTCGACCTCTCCCTTGTCCCAGTAGCGCCGCTTCGGCTCGAAGAAGATCACCGGGTCGTCGGAGCTGACCGACTGCTGGATCATGGCGAACGCGTCGGCCGGGTCCGCGCAGGCCACCACGCGCAGGCCGGCCGTGTGCGCGAAGATCGCCTCGGGCGACTCGCTGTGGTGCTCGACCGCGCCGATGCCGCCGCCGCACGGGATGCGGATCACCACCGGCAGGCTGACCTGCCCGCGGGACCGGTACCGCATCTTGGCCAGCTGGCTGATGATCTGGTCCGCCGCCGGGTACACGAAGCCGTCGAACTGGATCTCGCAGATCGGCCGGTACCCGCGCAGGGCCAGGCCGATCGCCGTGCCGACGATGCCGGACTCGGCCAGCGGGGTGTCGATCACGCGAGCCTCGCCGAAGTCCTTCTGCAGGCCGTCGGTGACGCGGAAGACGCCGCCGAGCTTGCCGACGTCCTCGCCCATGATCAGGACCTTGGGATCGTTCTCCAGTGCCTTCCGCAGTCCCTCGTTGAGGGCCTTGGACAAGGTGAGAGTGGTCATCGCCCGGCGCCTGTCTCGAAGGAGTCCAGGTACGCCGCGAACTGCTCGCGCTCGGCCCGCAGGATCGCGGTGGGCTCGGCGTACACGTTGTCGAAGATGGCCAGCGGCGGCGGGTCGGGCATCGTCCGGCACGCCTCGCGGACCCGGGCGCCGACCTGCTTGGCCTCCGCGTCCACGTCGGCGAAGAATTCCGGCTCGGCCTGCCCGGTACGGACCAGGTAGGCCCTGACCCGCTCGATGGGGTCCCTGAGCTTCCACATTTCGAGCTCGCTGGCCAGCCGGTACCTGGTGGGATCGTCGGTGGTGGTGTGCGCGCCCATGCGGTAGGTGAACGCCTCGATGAGGGTCGGCCCCTGGCCTTCCCTGGCCGCCTGCATGGCCTTCTGTGTCACCGCGTAGCAGGCCAGCACGTCGTTGCCGTCGACCCGCAGGCCGGGGAAACCGAACCCGCGGGCCCGCTGGTAGAGCGGGATGCGGCTTTGCTTCTCCAGCGGTTCGGAGATCGCCCACTGGTTGTTCTGGCAGAAGAAGACGATCGGCGCGTTGAACACCGACGCAAAGATGAAGGCCTCGTTGACGTCGCCCTGGCTGGTGGCGCCGTCGCCGAAGTAGACGATGACCGCCTCGCCCGGGCGTCCGGCGCTCGCCGGGTCCCCGCCGATGGCGCCGTCGCGCTGGATGCCCATGGCATAGCCGGTAGCGTGCAGGGTCTGGCTGCCGATCACGATCGTGTACAGGTGGAACTTGTGCTCCTCGGGCGCCCAGCCGCCGTGGCTGACCCCCCGGTAGAGCTCGAGCAGCCTCACCGGGTCAATGCCGCGGCACCAGGCCACGCCGTGCTCGCGGTAGGTGGGAAACGCCATGTCGTCCGGACTCAGCGCCCGCCCGGACCCGATCTGGGCGGCTTCCTGCCCGAGACACGAGGCCCAGATGCCGAGCTCGCCCTGGCGCTGCAGGGCGATCGCCTCGGTGTCGATCCTGCGAACGAGCACCAGGTCCCGGTACAGGGCCCTGATGTCGGCGGCGGACAGGTCCAGCGGGTAGTCGGGATGGTCGATCCGCTCGCCCTCGGGGGTGAGCAGCTGGACGAATGCGCCGGCCTGGTCGGGCCGGTCCGGCGGTGGCTGATCGGCCAGTGGTTGGTGGGCCGGTGGTTGGTGGGCCAGTGGTTGGTGGGACTGTGTTGGTTGAGACTGTGTTGGTTGAGACTGGGCGGCGGTGGTCGCGGCGCCGGATTCGACGGTCACGTGCCACTCCTTTCCGGGCCGGGCCTGGGATCACCAGCACCGGCCAGATGGCCTTAGGTTCCCGGACACATATACCGCGGAGCGGTGGCGTACGCTGCGTGCCCGGTGGGGCGCACGCGTCCGCATTCCCCGTGGGACGCTCCTCACCTGACGATATATGCCCTGATAACCCTGGAGGATACGTGGCGCGGATGCTCCAGAGGGCAGTGCTTCGCTGAACGCCCCGCAGGCCGAAGCCGACATCGAGGCCAAGCTGGAAATCTAGCAGGGGCGCCCGACTGTCTAAGGCATCTGCCTATTTCCGAGGATGGCTGGCTGGTCAGCTGCGGGATTGCTACAGAGCAGCTCGTGGTATCAATGGATTTGTGAGCGGACTTGACTCTGGTCAAGCCCGTTGATGCAGGTGGTCCCCGCCTGCGGTAACAGACGGGGACCCGTTTACCTGCGCGGTGCAGGTGCGGGGCGGCTAGAGATGGCCGCCCCGCTTTATCCACTCGCCAGCAAGGGTGGTAACGCACCGGATGATAACGATCACCACGTCGTACCACTTCTGCGAGCGGTGGGGGTTGGTCGCAGGCATAGCCCGCTCCCTTCCCTCATGCGGCCCCAGAACCCTTGTGGAGACCGACCGGCCGCGCTGATCGGTCTCGAGTTCTGGTCAGTGCTCACGGCCGCCTCCCTCCTCCCTTTCTGGAGCAACCTCCACGAAGACCTGTCGCGGAACTGTCGCGTACGCTGCGTGCCCGGTGGAGCGCACGCGTCCGCGTTCCTCGTGGGACGCTCTTCACCTGACGATATATGCCCTGATAGCCCTGGAGGATACGTGGCGCGGATGATCGTGGAAGTGATGCTCAAGCCGGAGATTCATGATCCGCAGGGGGAGGCTATCGCCAGCGCGAGCCACCGCCTGGGGTTCGGACAGGTGCTTGGCGTCCGGCAGGGAAAGCGGTTCGAGGTGGAGCTCGAAGGGCCCGCCGATGAGGCGGCTGTGACAGCTATCACAAACCTGGCCCGGGATCTGCTATCGAACCCGGTCATAGAGGACTTTACGCTGCACGTGGGGTGAGCCGGAGCGCTCTGCACGTTCATATGACTTTTGCACGGAAGGTTTCGGCGGCGTTAACGGGGAATCACTCGAACTGTGAGTGCGGGTGGCAAGATGCGAGTGAAGTCGGTCCCTGATGTGAAGTTCTGTCTGGTATTCCGGTGCGAGAAGCTGAGCGTGCCGGTTATGCGCCGTGTTCTCGGCGATACCCTGCGCGGGCTCGGCGTGGACGAGGAATCGGTCTACGACATCCTGCTGGCGGCCACCGAAGCCTGTACCAACGTCCTCACCCACGGCGGCCAGAAAGTCGGGGATTACGCGGTGGTCACTAGCCTCGGGGCGGTCGGCTGCCAGGTCGAGGTGGCAGACGACGGGGTTGGCCTGCCGCCGCGTAGTGCGGCGCAGGCAGAAGCGGAGCCGCAGCAGATTCCGGTCGCCCAGCTGCCTGAGTCGGGCCGTGGCCTGGCCGTCATGCGAGCCTGCGTGGACAACGTCACCCTGGACAGCCGGCCCGGGCACGGGACGGTCGTGACCATGCGCAAGCACATCAGGTGGTCCACCGACGCGCCGCTGTGCCAGCTCCGCGCGGCCAGCTAGCGCGGGAAAGACAGATAAACTTCCTGCGTGCGGATAGGGGTTATTACTTTTCCCGGGTCATTGGATGACCGGGACGCGGCGCGGGCCGTTCGGCTCGCCGGGGGCGAACCTGTCGTGCTCTGGCACGGCGACCGCGACCTGCGCGGCGTGGACGCGGCGATATTGCCCGGCGGCTTTTCCTATGGCGACTACCTGCGCTGTGGTGCCATCGCCAGGTTCTCCCCGGTGATGAGCGAGCTGGTGCCCGCCGCTCGGGCGGGCCTGCCGGTGCTCGGCATCTGCAACGGGTTCCAGATCTTGTGCGAGGCGCACCTGCTGCCCGGCGCGCTGACCCGCAACGCTGCTCTCCGGTTCATCACCAGGGACCTGCGGCTGCGGATCGAGAATGCGCAGACGGCGTGGACGTGCGCCTACTCCGCCGGTGAGCAGATCATGGTGCCGCTGAAGAGCGGGGAGGGAGCCTACGCGGCCGACCCCGGCACGCTCGCCGACCTCGAGGCGTCCGGCCAGGTCGTCCTCTCTTATGCCGGCGACAACCCGAACGGCTCGGCGGCCGGCATCGCCGGGGTGTGCAATACGGAGGGCAACGTGGTCGGCCTGATGCCGCACCCCGAGCACGCGGTCGATGACCTCACCGGCCCGTCGGCCGACGGGCTCGGCTTCTTTACCTCGGTGGTCGCGGCGGGGGTGGCAGCTTGACGGAGGCTGACACGGTGGTGCGGGCGGCCGCCACGGCTGGTATGCCTCAGCCCTTCGCCGAGCTCGGGCTGACGCAGGCCGAGTACGAGAAGATCGTGGACACCCTGGGCCGTCGCCCGACCAGCGCCGAGCTGGCTCTGTACTCGGTCATGTGGAGCGAGCACTGCTCCTACAAGTCTTCCAAGGTGCACCTGAGGCAGTTCGCGGCCAAGGCGCCGCCGTCCGACGCGCTGCTCGCGGGCATCGGCCACAACGCCGGCGTGGTGGACATCGGCCAGGGCTACGCGGTCACCTTCAAGATCGAATCACATAACCACCCGTCGTATGTGGAGCCTCATCAGGGCGCGGCTACCGGCGTCGGCGGCATCGTCCGCGACATCCTCGCGATGGGCGCGCGCCCGGTCGCGGTGATGGACGCGCTCAGGTTCGGGCCGGCCTCGGCTCCCGATACCGGCCGGGTGCTGCCCGGCGTGGTCAGCGGCATCTCGTTCTACGGGAACTGCCTCGGCCTGCCCAACATTGGCGGTGAGCTCGACTTCGATCCGAGCTATGCGGGCAACCCCCTGGTCAACGCGCTCTGCGTCGGGGTGATGCGGCACGGCGACCTGCAGGTCGCGGCGGCCAGCGGGCCGGGTAACAAGGTGATCCTGTTCGGGTCCACGACCGGCCCCGACGGCGTGGGCGGGGCCTCGGTGCTGGCCAGCGCGACCTTTGGCGAGACGGGTGGGGACGCCGCGAAGCGGCCCAGCGTGCAGGTGGGGGATCCCTTCACCGAGAAGCTGCTCGTCGAGTGCTGCCTGGAGCTGTTCGCGGGCGGCCTGATCGTCGGCATCCAGGACCTCGGCGCGGCCGGGGTCGCCTGCGCGACCACCGAACTGGCCGCGGCCGGCACCGGCGGCATGCGGGTCCGGCTGGACGCGGTGCCGCTGCGGGACGCGTCGCTGGGACCGCCCGAGATCTTGATGAGCGAGTCGCAGGAACGCATGATGGCGGTCGTCGAGCCCGGCCGGGTGGAGGAGTTCTTTGCCGTCTGCGCCAAATGGGATGTCAGGGCCGCGGTGATCGGCGAGGTGACGGACACCGGCCGGCTGGTCATGACCTGGCACGGCGAGCCGGTGGTGGACATCCCGCCCTCGTCCGCGGCCGACGGCCCGGTCTACGCCAGGCCGGCCCAACGCCCGGCGGCCCAGGACGGGTTGGCCGCCGACGATCCTGCCGCGCTGCCTCGCCCGGCGGACGGCGCGGGCCTGCGCGCAGACCTGCTAGCCCTGCTCGGGGCGCCCAGCCTGGCCGACAAGAGCTGGGTCACCGATCAGTACGACCGGTACGTCCGCGGCGACACCGTACTGGCCATGCCGGAAGATGGCGGCCTGGTCCGGGTAGACGAGGCGACCGGGCTCGGCATCGCGCTGGCCACCGACGGCAACGGCCGCTACTGCCGGCTCGACCCCTACCTGGGCACTCAGCTGGCGCTGTCCGAGGCCTACCGGAACGTGGCGGCGACCGGCGCGCGTCCGCTCGCCGTGACGAACTGCCTGAATTTCGGCTCGCCGGAAGACCACGCGGTGATGTGGCAGTTCGCCGAGGCCGTGCGCGGCCTCGCGGACGGCTGCGCCACCCTCGGCGTCCCGGTCACCGGCGGGAACGTGAGCTTCTACAACCAGACGGGGACGGTGGCCATACATCCCACCCCGGTCATCGGCGTGCTCGGCGTCCACGACGACGTGCGCCGGCGGGTCTCGATCGGCTTCGGTGACGCCTCGGGCCCGGCCAGCATCGTGCTGCTGGGCCGGACCGGAGAGGAGTTCGGCGGCTCGGCCTGGGCGCACGTGCGGCACGGTCACCTGGGCGGCCGTCCGCCGGCGCCCGACCTCGAGGCCGAACGGCGGCTGGCGGCCCTGCTCGCCGCGGCGGCCGCGGCCGGGCTGCTCGCCGCGGCCCACGACCTGTCCGACGGAGGGCTGGCCGTCGCGCTCGCCGAATCGTGCCTGCGCGGCGGGACCGGCTGCGCGGTCCGACTGCCCGGCGACCCGTTCACCGCCTTGTTCAGCGAATCGGCCGGGCGTTGTGTGGTGGCGGTACGAGCGGATGCGGAGGCGGCCTTCGGCCAGCTTCGCGACGAGCACGGCGTCCCGGGCCAGACCATCGGCACCGTCGGCGGGGACAGCCTGGTCGTGGACGGCTGCTTCGCCATCCCGCTGACCGAGCTTGCCGCCGTGCACAGCCAGACGCTGCCCGCGTTGTTCGGCTGATTATCGGGCTGACCTGATGCCGCCCCGGCGTCCTGACCCGCGCGGACCGGAAAGCGTCGCGGCCGTGCTGCGCGCGCTGGACTCCGGTGCCCCTCCCGCCCCGGAAGCCCAGCGCGTCGCGGCCAGGTACCTGCTGTACACGCTGGCCGCCCGCCATCCAGGGCGCGTCCTGGAGGTACGGGTTCCGCCGGTGGCGGCCGTGCAGTGCCTGCCCGGCCCGGTGCACACCAGGGGCACGCCGCCGAACGTGGTCGAGACCGATCCCCTGACCTGGATCCGGCTGGCCGTCGGCCGGCTCGACTGGGCCGGCGCGGTCGGCTCCGGTGCCGTGCACGCGAGCGGCCCGCGTGCGGATCTTGCCGCTTACCTGCCGCTGGAGTCAGTGTTATCTGGAATCGGCTGCGAGTACGGGCCCTGGCCGGGCGAGCGCCCGGGAGCGTTATCCAGGATCGGCTGCGAGCCCGGGCCGTAGGCCCGGGCGAGCGGTCGATGCCAGGCTACGGTGAGGACCATCGCGGGAACCTGGATAACGCGAGCATCGCGGGAACACGATGCCGACAGGTCGGTGAGCACCCTGACCTGGATCTGAATAACGCGGACTTTTGAAAAGAAACAGCGAATAAACTGGGTCAGTGACACCCCCCGACGGTCGTCTGACGGATGAGCTCTTCCCCGAGGACCGGCCGCCACGAGACGCCTGCGGCGTGTTCGGTGTGTGGGCCCCGAACGAGGACGTGGCCAAGCTCGCCTACTACGGCCTGTACGCCTTGCAGCACCGGGGGCAGGAGTCGGCTGGCATCGCGGTCAGCGACGGCAACCGCATCGTCGTGCACAAGGAGATGGGGCTGGTCGCCCAGGTCTTCGACGAGCCCGCCCTGACCGCGCTCCGCGGCCACATCGCGGTGGGTCACTGCCGGTACTCCACCACCGGTGCCTCGGTGTGGGCCAACGCGCAGCCGACCTTCCGCTCCACCGGTAAGACGAGCCTGGCGCTCGGGCACAACGGGAACCTGATCAACACCCGCGAACTCGCCGCCCTGCTCGGCGGCCCGGGCCAGGGCAGCGCCGGGATCGTGGCCACGTCAGACACCGATGTGCTCACGGCACTGTTCGTCAGCGACCGCGCCGCGCTCGCCGGGGCGGGCGTCGGCCCGGCGGCCGGCGGGGATACCCCCGACCGGGCGGCCAGTACGGTCGAGACCGCGGCGGCGACGGTGCTGCCGCTGGCCAAGGGCGCGTACTCGCTGGTCTTCATGGACGAGCAGACGCTGTACGCGGCACGGGATCCGCACGGATTCCGGCCTCTCGTGCTCGGTCGGCTGGACAGCGGCTGGGTGGTGGCGAGCGAGACGGCCGCACTGGACATCGTGGGGGCCAGGTTCGTGCGGGAGATCGCGCCCGGCGAGCTGGTCTGCATCGACGGGCGCGGCGTGCGGTCACGGACGTTCGCGGCGCCGCAGCCGAGCGGGTGCCTGTTCGAGTACGTCTACCTGGCCCGGCCTGACACCACGATCTCTGGCCGGGGGGTACACGCCACCCGGGTCGCGGTCGGCAGGCAGCTTGCCGCCGAGTATCCCGCGGACGCCGACCTGGTCATCCCGGTGCCTGAGTCGGGGACGCCCGCGGCGATCGGCTTCGCCGAAGCCAGCGGCATCCCCTTCGGCCAGGGGCTGGTCAAGAACTCCTACGTCGGCCGGACCTTCATCCAGCCCAGCCAGACCATCAGGGAGCGGGGCATCAAGCTGAAGCTGAACCCGCTCAGGGACGCCATCGTCGGCCGCAGGATCGTGGTGGTCGACGATTCCATCGTCCGCGGCAACACGCAGCGCGCACTCGTCGCGATGATCCGCGAGGCCGGCGCCAGCGAGGTCCACGTGCGGGTCGCGTCCCCGCCGGTGGCCTGGCCCTGCTTCTACGGCATCGACTTCGCCACCCGCGCCGAACTGATCGCAGGGCACCTGTCGACCGAGGAGATCTGCACCTCGATCGGCGCGGACTCACTCGGCTACGTGTCGCTGGCAGGGCTCATCGAAGCGACGACGTTGCCGGAAAGCCGGCTATGCCGCGCCTGTTTCGACGGACAGTACCCCGTCCCGGTCGCGGACGCCGACCGGGGCAAGCACGTGCTCGACGGCCTGAGCGTCGGATCTTAACCGCTACCGGCGCGGCCAGGCGTCCTCGGCGTCTTTCCAGGCGTCCCCGGGGGATTCGTCGTCTTCGTCGTCTTCGTCTTCGTCGTCGTCATCGGCCCCGGCGGGGGAATCGTACTTACCGTTGCCGGAGTCCGCGCCGACACCGAACTCCGCACGCAGCCGGTCAAGGTCTGTGTCGTCGCTCTTGTACTTGAGCTGACGAGCAACCTTCACCTGCTTGGCCTTGGCTCGGCCGCGCCCCATTGGCTCGACCCCCTCGAACGTCCGGAGCCAGTCAGGCCCCATGATCTCCGCCTCGCTGGTTTCGTGCGTCATAAGACGCCGCCGCAACCCCGCAGCGGGGAGCGCGACGTTCACCAGCATCCGTACAGGTATAACCGTACCTGCTTTGCGCCCCTGATGCCTACGCTGATCCCATCGTGCCCAGCCAGATTCCGCGCAGCCGTCCGACATCGGCCATCCGCCGCTCGGCTAGGCGGTCCGCGGCCACCGACGGCGGCACGCCGTCGGAGTCCGCGATAGCCAGGACTTTCGCGGTGGTGGCGTAGATCTGCTCGGTGGTGGCGCAGGCACGGTCGAAATTAAAGCCGGCCAGCTCGTCCGCGACCTGGATGACACCGCCCGAGTTGACCACGTAGTCGGGCGCGTAGAGAATGCCCCGGTCGGCGAGCAGTTTCTCAATACCGTGATGGGCCAGCTGGTTGTTGGCGGCGCCGCACACGATCCGCGCAGTGAGTTTGTTCACCACGCGGTCGGTCAGCGTCCCGCCTAGCGCGCACGGGGCCAGGATGTCCAGTTTCTCCGCGGTCAGCGCCTCGACGTCGGCGACCGCGCGGACTTCGGGATGACGGGCCCGGACGGCTTCGATCGCGGCCGGGCTGACATCGCAGATGACCACCTCGGCCTCGGCCTCGACGAGGTGGCCGGCCAGCCGGTGCCCGACCTTACCTACTCCCTCGACGCCGACCGTCCGGCCGCGCAGGCTGGTACTGCCCCAGGCGTGCTCGGCAGCGGCCCGCATCCCGTGCATGACGCCCATCGCGGTTAGCACCGAGGAGTCCCCCGCGCCGCCGTTGGCCGTGGTCCGGCCGGTCACGTGGCGGCATTCCCTGGCGATGATGTCCATGTCCTCGCTGCGCGTGCCCACATCACACGCGGTGACATAGCGTCCGCCGAGGGAGGCGATGAAGCGGCCGTACGCGCGCAACAGCGGTTCGGTCTTGATCTGGGCGGGGTCACCGATGATGACCGCCTTGCCGCCGCCGTGGTCCAGGCCCGCCAGCGCATTCTTATAGGCCATCGCCGCCGACAGCCTCAGTACGTCGGCAAGGGCCTCTTCCTCGCTGCCGTAGGGGTAGAAGCGGGTACCGCCGAGCGCAGGGCCTAGTGCGGTAGAGTAGATGCCGATGATCGCCTTGAGGCCGGTGTGGTGGTCTTGGCAGAAGACGACCTGTTCATGGTCCGCCGGTCCAGGGCGGCCGTTTTCCCTATGGGGTATCGCGAACACGTTGGTCACGGTGGCGACTCTTCTCATCCCGCCCCGGCTCCTCGTCGAACCGGGATCGGAACCAAGCGTATTGCGTGCGCGGGTCCGCGGGCCGGGTCCTGGGGTGCCGCGCGAAGACGTGCGAAGGATGCCCAATGCGTTCCGTACTAGCTGGTAACTGACAGTAGAGACTATCTCGTTACCTTGACCACTGCCTTTGGGACGTTCTGGTATGTCACGATACGACAGTGATGACTTACGCCGCGTATCTCCGGATCTACGAGCCGGCCTCGGCGTTCCATGAACCGGACCGTTCCTGGCGGGCGGCTTACGCGGCGTCGGCCGCCCGGCCGCGGCGGCGTGACACGCTCATCGCGGAACATGCCGACGGTGAACTCGCCGACGTCGGCCGCTGGCTCGAGGAATTCCATCCTTACTCACTCGTGGAGCTTGACCGCTGCAGGCCGGTGCACCTGGTCAGCGACGACGCACTTTGCGGCGGCCAGTCGGTGGCCGAGATGCGGGCGGCCATTGACGGGGCGGCCAGGGATGAGTGGGAGCTCGCCGCCACCATATATACGCGCGCGCACAATCGGTGGCGCGTGTTGGCGGAATTCGGGCTGGCGAACTGAGTGGCTCGGGGACCGCCGGCAAATACTTGCCGGACAGTTATTTCCGAATCTGGCGCTATGCGACGATAAGTATCGCTAGACTCACCCTGAGTGACAGTGATCGGCGGAGTAACTGGGCATCCCGGTACAGAAACTTTGCGCCTGGTGGTCGACGTGTCACCGCTGGTGATGGCAATATGGTCTCTGTCGGCCATATAGGACATCCCCGACAAGCTCCCCACGGAGCACCAGGCAACACAAGAAACGCAGGATCGCAACACTGGTCCAGGAGGAGAGGCCACACACATGTCCGCACGTACACCAGAGGCCGAGCCGCTATTGACGCCCGCGGAGGTCGCCACGATGTTTCGCGTCGACCCCAAGACCGTCACACGATGGGCGAAGGCCGGAAAACTGACCTCGATCCGCACGCTGGGGGGACACCGGCGCTACCGGGAGACTGAGGTTCGTGCACTGCTCGCGGGTATTCCGCAGCAGCGTTCCGAGTGACCTTCTGCCGTCTTCGCCAGCCCGGTGCCCGTCAGGCATCGCTCACGGTGAATGCGGCAGCACTCGATCAAAGGAATGGGGGGTCGGCCCCGGTGGCAGAGTGTCACATCAAGGGTGCTGTCCGGCAAAGATATTGCCCGCCGGGCACATTCTAGAAGGCACGTTGCCGGGGCCGGTCCGCTCTCAGGGGGAGGGTCGCGCGGTGCGTGATCCAGAATTGGTCGCACGTGCTCAGCGCGCCGCGACGCGCCTGGAATCGGCATGGGAACAATGGCGTGCACTGCATGAACTCGCGGTCGCGCCGGGCAGCCGGTAGTGAGCTGCGTCGGCTACTCGCTCAAAAGAGCCCTGGGGTGAGCCCCGGGTTGTCATCGGGATCGACGCCGACGAGGCCGAGTATCTCGCCGAGTTTCTTGACCGCGATGAGTGCCGCAGCGCGGGCAGGCCCCGCGCCAGCAAGTACAGCTGCAGCAGGTCCCGCATCAGCAGGTCCCACTTCAGCCGGGGCCGCTTCAGTCCGGTCCGCTTCAGCAGGTCAAGCTGGCCGAACCGGCGCCGGAAGGAACGGGCGAATATCGAGTTCGCCGCTGCTCGGCGCGCCCGTAGTGCATGGCCGCGGCCGCCAGTCGCCGGATCAGGTCCGCGATATGGCCGCTGAGCTGGCCGGCTGGACCGCGAGTGAGCTTCCCGGCCAGGTGGACCGAGCAGCTCGCCTCGTGGCCGCCTGGCATGCCGTCAGCCGCAGACCACCCGCCGTCGGGCGCGTGACGTCGCCGCGCAGCTACCACGCGTTCATCACATCCACTTGATAAGCGGGTTCACAGCTGCGTCCTAGCGTTGTTTAAGGATCAAGCGGCATGATCGTCATCGAGGAGGCCGAGATTCCTCTCGCCTTCTCTGTCTGGGCTCGGGGTGGCCAGGCCCCGCTCCGAGCCCAGACCTCCTTGTTTACTGACCTTTTGGCCGGCGGACCTGTTGGCCGGCGGACCTGCCGTGGCACCTCGCGCGCCGGGCGGCGCCGTGGCCGCCCGAGCAGCTGGGTAGCCTGTACCGTCAGGATCCGGCCCTGGCCACCTCCACGGGATTACATCGCGCCCCGAGGGCGGACCCGGACGGAATGGAAAACCGGATCTCAGGGTGCGTGCTCGCAGCTGTCATCCGTGAATCGGGCTTGCGTTAACCCAAGTCGCTTCGGGCGACTTTTGCCACGCGATACACACGCCGTTCAAACGCATCCGTTACTCACGGCGATCTGTCTGACAATCGATTGCACATGAGATTGCGGCCGAAGTTTGCATTTGCACTTGCATCTGCTTGTGCAGGGTAGTTAAAGTTGCCCGAACGGGGCCATCCGGCAGAAATCGAGTATCGGCAGCTGCATTGGCTTTCAGTTCTTTCGCTTCCGCCTGACGGCCGCTAGCGGCAAAGGCCTGCCTTACCGGGCTAGCGCTGATTACGAATAGGTATTCGGTGCCAGCACGGCAAAAGTTAAGCTCTGAAAGCCGGAGGACTGCTTCGGTTCTGTGGCCCGCCGACGGACGGGACGTCACGGGACGGCAGGCGGCCCCCCTTTCTCACCTTCGGGGAGGAGGCGCAGCGTGAGTGTCGCCACTGTCGCTGGCCTGTCCGGTATCGCGGGCTTTTCGGGCGTGTGGGCAGTTGCGGACGCGCGGTGAGCCGCTCGGCTGCGAGAACGCCCAGCCCTCCAACTGACGGCCAGCTATGTGCCCTGTTCGCGGTCGACATCGCCGGATTCACCAGCCCGGGACGTGACGACGAAATCCGCCTGTACTTGCACGAGGAACTCTACGAGGTGCTGGAGAAGGCATTCGACGGCTCTGGCATCCCATGGGCCAGCTGCTTCCACGAAGACCGCGGCGATGGCGCGCTCATCGTGGTGCCGCCCGGCGTTGCCTGCAAGGGCATCATCGACCCGCTGCCCGAGCGGCTCCGGGGGCTCATTCGCCGGCACAACCATGTCTCCTGCCAGGCCGCCGGGATCCAGCTCCGGGCGGCGGCCCATATCGGGCCGGTCGAGCACGACGGTCACGGCTTCGTCGGCAGCGACATCAACCTGCTATTCCGCATGCTGGAGGCGCGGCCGCTCAAGCGTGCGCTCGCGGGATCCGGCGCCGAGCTAGCGCTGATCGTGTCGGACGACGTCTACCGCCGCCTCGTTTGCCGGTGCCCGAGCCTGGTCAGCCCAGATGCTTTCCAGCGGGTCAGGTTCCAGGTCAAGTACGCCAGGGCGGCCGCGTGGACGTATCTGCCCGGCGCTCCGTCGCCGTCATAGCCGCATGCGCCGCTAGGCTGGCCGGCCCGCTAGGTCGGCCGGGGGGCCGGTGGCACCGGCTCGCCGTGGTCGGCGCGGTCGGCTGGCTGCTGGTCGGCCTGGCCACCTCGAGCCGGGGCGTGCTGGTAGCCGCCGGACACGATGTCCGCATCGAGGCCAGCGTGATCGGGCTGCGCGTCCCCCGGGCGGTGATCACGGCCAAGACAGCCCCCTACCTCAAGCACGGTAAACCGTGGCACCGGCCCGAGCTGATGAACCTGGATGACCCCGAGATCATCAGCGCCTACGGAGCCGGATACCGGGGGCTGGCCCAGTACTACCTGCTCGCCGGGAACGTCTCCCGGCTGCACCGGCTGCGATGGGCAGCGGAAACCTCCATGCTCAAGACGCTGGTGGCAAAGCATCGCTCGACGGTGACGAAGATGGCCCGCAAGTACAAGGCCGTCACCATCACCCGGCACGGGCCCCGGACCTGTTTCGAGGCCCGTACCGAGCGGCCGGGCAGGAAGCCGCTGGCGGCACGGTTCGGCGGTATCGCGCTCAAACGGCACAAGAAAGCGGTCCTCGATGACCGCCTGCCGGTCCTGCCTTCCGCCCGCCGCAAGGAGCTGGTCACCCGGCTCCTGCGCGGCCGGTGCGAGTGGTGCCAGCAGCGTTGCCCGGTGCAGGTGCACCAGGTCCGCAAGCTGGCCGACCTCGGCACGCCGGGATCGGTCCAACCCGGATGGGCCAGCCTGATGGCGCGCATGCGGCGCAAGTCGCTCATCGTCTGCGCCGCCTGCCATCAGCTGATCCACGACGGGAAGCCAACCGTGATCTGCACGTCATAGTCACTGGAGAGCCGGATGTACCGAAAGGTGCCCGTCCGGTTCGGACCGGAGGTCGCCGGAAAAGGACCCGCACCACGGGCACCTCGCCGGCGGCCTACCGGTGTTCAAGGTGGCGACCCGGTTGCCGGGGGAGAAGCGGTGGACCCGTAAGACCGAGATCCTGGAGTTCCGGACGTTTTACGGGGTGCTGCAGGAGGTGGCCCGGCTGTTGCGCCGGCGGGGGTGACGCACGTGGTGATGGAGGCCAGCGGAGTGTATACCGAGCCGGTGTATCACGCTCTCACCGAGCTGGACTACACCGAGGTCATCGTGGTGAACCCGGCGCATGTCAAGGCGCTGAAAGGGCACAAGACCGACCCGCGCGGGACTGCGCTAGGATGGCGGAGTTGCTGGAGTGCGGGCTGCTGCGCAGCTCGTTTATCCCGTCCGCGGAGCAGAAAGAGGTGCGGGACCTGACCCGGTACAGGATCAAGACAGTCCAGGCCCGCACGTGGCGAGCCACGCATCACGGCTGAGGAGTACGACACGGTTGCCCGCCGCTTCGCTGCTATTGGGGTTCGCTGTGCATAAACGCGCCCCGCACGTGGTCCGGGGCGCGGTTGCCAGGCGTTCAGGCGTCCCTGTGGGCGAGGGAGGACGACAGCTCCCGGTGGGCGTCGGCCTGGTCGAGCAGGGTTCTGGCCTTCTGTTCGAGGGTTTGGACGGCGTTGGCGCCTGCGGCCCAGCGCAGCGGCGGTTCCTCGGTGTCGATCAGCTGGATCAAGGCTTCGGCGAGCTTGGCCGGATCGCCGCTCTGCTGGCCGTTCATGCCGCTCCACGCCGTGACTGTCTGCTTGGTCCGCTCGGTGTAGTCCTCGATCGAGGGCTCGGCGTAGCTGGTCGATTCCGGGGTCAGTAGTTCGGTGCGGAAGAAGCCGGGCTCCACCAGCATCGTGCGGATTCCGAATAGCGCGAGCTCGGGGGTGAGTGACTCGGTCCAGCCTTCGAGGCCGAACTTTGCGGCAGCGTAGGCCGAGCAGAACTCCAGCCCGGTGATTCCGGCGGTCGAGGAAATCACCACCACGAGCCCGGAACGCTGGGCGCGCATGACTGGCAGGACAGCCCGGGTGACATTCAGCGGCCCGAACAGGGTGGTCTCGACCTGTGCCCGGAAGTCCTGCGGGGTGATTTCCTCGAAGAAAGCGCGTATGCCCGGAACCGGCGGGTGCCGGGGCTACGTCGCAGCGAGGTCGCCGATCTGGCCGGCGTCAGCGTCGAGTACTACGCCCAGCTGGAGCGCGGCGACCTCAGCGGCGTCTCCGATAGCGTGCTGGAAGCCCTGGCCCGGGCGCTGCAACTGGACGAGGCCGAACACGCGCACCTACTTGACCTCGCCCGTGCCGCCGGTCCCGTGGCCCGGACCCGCCGCAGGACTCCTGCCCAGCAGGTACGGCCTACCATCCAGCGCCTGCTCGACCTGATGAGCGAGGTGCCGGTGATCGTGAACAACGCCCGCCTGGACCTCGTGGCCTCCAACTCCCTGGGACAGGCCTTGTTCGCACCCGTCTGGGCCTCCCCGAGGAGCCTGCCGAGCCAGCCGGTCAACCACGCCCGGTTCACCTTCCTCGATCCCCGCGCCCGCGACTTCTGGATCGACTGGGAACGCGCCGCCGACGACAGCGTGGCCCAGCTGCGCACCGAAGCTGGGCGTGACCCCTACGACCAGGCTCTCACCGGCCTGGTCGGCGAACTGTCCACCCGCAGTGAGGCTTTCCGCATCCGCTGGGCCGCCCACAACGTCCGCCTGCACCGCACCGGCCTCAAGCACCTCCATCATCCCGTCGTCGGTGACCTGCACCTGAACTTCGAGGTCATGGAACTGCCCGCCGACCCAGGCCTGTCCGTGCTCGCCTTCAGCGCCGACGCCGGCTCACCCGGTGACGACGCCCTGCACCTCCTCGCCAGCTGGGCCGCCACCCACGACCCGACCGATGCTCTCCAGGCGCCCACCCAGACCTGAAGGATCTATCTCACGAACCCAATGGGACAGCCTGTTCTTGGCGTGCTGCGATCGGAGAATCAGATGCTTAATCACGCTGTGTACGGGGCACGGACGGTCTGAACCGGCGCAACCAAGATGCTAAAAGCGATATGCTGCAGGGACTGCGCTCGTAGCTCAACGGATAGAGCATCTGACTACGGATCAGAAGGTTGGGGGTTCGAGTCCCTCCGAGCGCGCAAGAGAATCCGCAGGCCAGGGCTCTATCTGGAGTTGTCAGGCCGGTCCTCAGAGCGCTAGCAGGGCCGGTT
Organism: uncultured Actinomycetota bacterium; assembly: GCA_963842265.1. Lineage (GTDB taxonomy): Bacteria > Actinomycetota > Actinomycetes > Streptosporangiales > Streptosporangiaceae > Palsa-504. The sequence goes on along the minus strand of CAWJGE010000014.1, from coordinate 73,023 downwards.
TTGTCACACCCTTGTCACACGGGCCTGAAAATGTCACCGATCGGCCTTGAGCAGGCCGCTGAGCGCGGTGCTGATGACGGCCAGTTCTTCCGTCTGCGGCTTGCCCAGGTAAGCGCTCCGGTTGACCTGAATCGAGTGCCCGAGCCACCCTGCGCGCAGGGTCTCGGGCACCCCGAGACGCTCAAGGTAGGAGTTGACCGAGCCGCGCGTGTCATGCAGGCGAATGTGCGGCAGACCCCCGGCGATGCGGTGGAACTCATCGCTGTAGTGCTCGGGGTGCAGCGGTGCGCCCAGCTCATCGACGGCGATGTAGTTGCTGTCGACGTCGGCCAGGTAGGCAGGACCGGCCGAATTCTTCTCCGTGCCCTGGAGCGCGTACAGCGCCTCAAGCACGGCCGTGACCGGCTGGAACAGCGGCAGCGTACGCGCCGACCGCCTGGACTTCGGGCACTTCTCAATGACTTTGCCGTCGACCAGGACGCGGCTGCGGGCGATGGTGAGTGTCTCGCCCGTGAACGAGATGTCCGACCAGCGCAGGCCGAGCACCTCGCCCCGGCGCAAGCCGAGCAGTGAGAGCAGCCACACCGCGAACAGCCGGTCAGCGGACGCCGCGGCGACGAACTGCCTGACCTGCTCCTCGCTCCACGTGCCATGACTGGCCTCGCCTTGCTTAACCCGCTTGACGAACCGCACGGGGTTGCGGGCAACCTTGCCGTCGCGCTCAGCCAGGTCGAACACGGCCTGGAGCTGCCCCAGCGCCAGGTTGACCGACCGCGGCCCGAGCCCAGTACCCGCCGCGCCGCCGCGGCGCCGTCCGGCGGTGAGCAGATGCTGCTTGTACGCCTCGATGTCCTCGCGGACGATGCTGCGCGCCTTGCGGATGCCGAACCACTCGGCGGCTGGCATGAGCGCGTTGGCGTATGACAACCGGGTGTTGGCCTCCCACCCGTCAGCGCCGTTGGCCAGGTAGCCGCTGACCAGCTCGCCGACCGTGCCATCCCAGGGCTTGATGTAGGTGCCGCGGTCGACTGCGGCGCCGATCCGCCTGACTTCGGCTTCAACTTCTTTCCGGGTCTTGCCGCTTATGGTTCGCTGCGTCCTGCGGCCGGTCACCGGGTCCTTGCCGGTGCTGACACCGCGGGCACGCCAGCGGATCGTCTTGCCATCGGCGAGCACCTCTTTCTCGATCTTGACAGCCATTACCGCCTCTCCTTGCTGGTGTGGTCTCCCGGCTCCTTGCCGACGAGCTGCTCGCAGACGTCGAAGACGTTCATCGGGGCCATGAACGCGGCCGGTATCCCGTTCTTGGTGATGATGGTGATCTGCTTCTCCCGCGCGGCGGCGGTCACCAGCTCGCCGAGCGTCTTGCGTGCCTGCTCGACGCCGACCTCGATCGTTGCCACTGTGATCCTCCTTATGTCGCCTTAGCTCACCTTAAGGTTAACGCGCGGGAACGAGTGGAACATACCGCCCCCGGCTGGATAGACTGGACATGCACGGCTCGGCCTGGAACGACGAACAGACCCTGAATCCGTGCGGGCCGGGCACTAGATGGTGCCGCCCCCGGTCGGGCAAGACCGCGCTTCGGCAGATCAGCCCTGGGAATGAGTCACGCCCAGGGAGCCCCCGATGCGCACCAGTACACCGCGCCCTACTCTCGCCCAGGTCCGCCGCTGGGCGGCCACCACCAACGTCGAGCAGGGCGCCCAGGCGCTCGGCGTGAGCCGGTCGGCGCTCTATCAGTCCATCGCCGAGGGCACCTGCCCGGTGCAGACGATCATGGTGGGCAAGCGCATCAAGATCCTCACCAACAGCCTGGTCAGCGTGCTCGAAGGCAAGGCCGCGTGACCGCCACCTGCCAGGCCCCCGGATGCGGGAAGCTCCTGCCAGGCCGCCGCCGACGCTTCTGCTCCGACCTGTGCCGCATCCGCGGCCAGCGGTCTGAGCGGATCACCGAGACCGGCGAGTTCGGCCGCGCCGCGATCCGCATGATCAGGCAGATGGCCAGGCGGGTCGGCGGGTCCGACATCGCGGAGTTCGGCGCCATGTGGGAAGTCTTCAACGAGGCCGAGCACGCCGTCACCGAGGCAGTCGACGGGCTCAGGGCAAGCGGCTGCACCTGGGCTGAGATCGCCGACGAGATCGGCTGGAGCAAGCAGAGGCTGTTTGCCTGGCGGACCGCTGGCAGGCGATCTGGCGTAAAGGATTCCTTGACGCAGGAAGAGGCCGGATGAGCAGGTAAGACCACCCGGCCCGCGGATAGGAACGCGGGCCGGGCAGGTGCCGCGGCGTCCAGTTCGCGGCGTGAAGACACCACCAACACCAAGAAGAATACGAGGAAGGCAATGAGCAAGACCCGCAAGATGTTCGCCGAGGGCGACGTGATGAGAGACGGCCCGCACGGCGGCGTCTGGACTTTGCACCGTTTCGGCACCGACGGCAACTGGGCCGGGGTTACGCACGAGGCCATCGCCGCCGAGCTTGAGATAGATCTGCACGTCCACGGCGGGATGACCGTGCTCTGGTACTGCGCGGACTGCGATTCGATCGCCACCGAGCTGCGCGGCACCGGCATCCCGTACGAGATCGGCATCACGCACACGCCCGCCTGCCCGTGGCTGGCCGCGGCGCCGCCGCCCGTCGGGGGGTGACCGGTGAGGGCCATCGACTGGGGCGAATACGGCTTCACCTACCTCTTCTACTCGCCCGGTGAGGCCCGGATGTGGGTAAGAGGGCTCATGGCCACCTACGGTGACGTGAACCTGGTCTGCCGCATCCACGACACGGAATACGTCCCGACGCCGGGCGTGGGCAAGTGGTGGGAGCTGTGCGGGTTCTGCGAGCGCGAGAACCGGGTCGAGCAGCGGCTGACCATCGAGAGCGTGGAAGCGTACTGCTTCCTCCCGCCCGATTTGATGTTTCCCGACGACTTCGGCTTCGAGACGGACGACCGCTGATGGGAGATCGCGATGAGAACCACTCCGCCGCGGTCGCGTGGCTGTTCGGCACCGAGCCGACCGATAGGGCCTTGGCCGGATGGCGGCCAAGGGTGTGGATCGCGTTCGGCAACTGCGTGGCGCCCGCCAAGGAGTGGGCGCCCGTGCTCCGGTACGTGCCGTGCCGGTACGGCATTGCCTGGCGTGAGCAGGCGATGGAGACCACCTGAGCGCGCATCAGGTGCCGGGGCCGCGCACCGCCGCTGAGCTGCGCGGATGCAGGGCGTTGAAGGGCGTTGACACCGGTCCCGGCGCCACGAAGGCAAATCGGGTGTTTACACCAAGTTACCGTCAGGTAACCCGGTGTCGTGACTTCCGTTCCCGTCCGGGGAGGTGAATCCTAAGACAATGAGTGGCCGTAAGAGGTCAATCGACCTGAGCACGGGCGAGGCGCCCACTGTCGGCGCCGTCGTCCCCGTGGTGGTGCGCGACCGGATCGCCGGGCTCGCCGCCGAACGCGACGTGGCCCGGTCGGTGATCATCCGCGAGTTGCTGGAGCGCGGGATCAAGCAGCTCGACGCAGAGCTGACGGCAGCAGGATCACGATGACGATCACGATGAGCAAGCAAACAGCCCCGGAGCATTCCGGGGCTGTAGGCCAGTGCGCTGGCGGGCAGTCCGCGCACCGAGTGATCGAGGTGTGTCTCGATGACCAGCAGCATCTATGGTACGGCAGATGGTGACGTCACCCCCGAAGAGCTGCGCGAGGCGGCGCTCCGCATAGCCGAAGGCGGCGGGCACCCGGTGCCCTGCGCCTACGGGAAGAAGACGCCAGTCCCGATCCACGGCCTGAGAGACGCTGCCATCGTGCGCGACGGCGAGGCGTGGTGCCGGTACTGGTGGGCCGGGGGGGCGCTGTACAACGTCGCCGAGGTCACCGGCAACCGTTTCGCCGTGCTCGACGTCGACGACCACGGCGAGCGCGGGAACGGCTGGGAGGCATTCAACCGGCTGAAAGCCGCCGGTCTGCTGGCTGGTGCGTACAAGCTGGTGAGGACACCGAGCGGCGGCCTGCACGTCTACTTCGCCGCGGCGCCGGGTGTGCAGCGGGGCGGATCGCTCCGGGGGATGCACATCGACTTCAAGGCACACGGAGGCTATGTGCTTGTCCCGCCGTCGCAGGTCGGCGGGCGCAGGTACGTGCTGCTGGATGAGCGGCCCTGGACCGGCGCCGTGCTCGACTGGGACGCCTGCAAGGCGCTGCTGGTCCCGCCGAAGCCGTACCGTGCGCCCCGGGCCTGGCGCGGCAGCCAGAAGCACCTGGTGACCTGGCTGGAGGCCGAGCTGACCGGCAACCGGAACGCCGGTCTCTTCTGGGCCGCCTGCAAGGCTTTCGAGGCCGGTGACGACGACACCGCCGACGAGCTGGCCGAGGTGGCCCTGGCCGCCGGGCTCGGCGCCGACGAGGTCGCCAAGACCGTCGCCTCGGCACGCAGGGCGGCCGACGATGGCCGGTGAGCTTAGCAGCATGGACCAGGTCCCGGTTGAGCTGGTCGACCGCCTGGTTGCCTGGTACATGCTCCACAAGAACCCGGACCAGGTGCGCGGGTGGGTGATCTCGGACCTGACAGACCAGCGCCACATCCCGCCCGAGCAGGCTGTCCCGATGACTGAGGCGGCGCTGCTGCGGGCTCAGCAGTGGACCAGCGAGCAGACGGAGGCCCTGTCAGATGCGGCCGACGGGTGGATGGAGCCGCCGGTCCTGCTGGACGCCGTGCCGGTCCTGCCGTCGTTTCCCGCGGGTGTCTTCCCGGCCTGGATCGAGGCCGAGATCTCCGCGCTCGCCGAGTTCACCCAGACGCCGCGGGACCTGGCCGCCATGGTGGTCCTCGGGGTACTCGCGACCGCCTGCGCCCGCCGTGCCGTCGTCGAGGTCACGCCCGGCTGGTCGGAGCCGACCAACCTGTACGCCGTGCCCGCGATGGCCTCGGGCACCCGGAAAAGCCCGGTCTACAGCCCGCTGGTCAGCCCGCTGCTGGCCGCTGAGAAGATCCTCGCCGACAAGGCCGGGGAGGAGATCACCGAGGCCCGCACCACGCGGGCGATCGCCGACAAGGCAGCCATCAAGGCGGAGAAGGCGGCCGTGGAAGCGGCTGCCGCGGCTGCCGTGATCGCCGCCGACCCGGCCAAGAGCGACCAGGAGAAGCAGCAGGCCGAGGCAGCCAGGGCCGCCGCCGCCGAGGACGCCGTCGCCAAGGTCAAGCTCGCCGAGGCGATCGAGGTGCCGGTCATGCCGAGGCTCATCGTCGATGACACCACGCCCGAGAAGATGGCACAGCTCCTGGCCGAGCAGGGCGGGCGGCTGGCCATCTTGTCCGACGAGGGCGGCCCGCTGGTGAGCCTGGCCGGGCGGTACTCGACATCGAAAGAACCCGACGCGGAGGTCTGGCTGAAAGGGCACAACGGGCTGCACGCCGAGATCCGCGTCGACCGGATCGGGCGCCCGCCGGACTGGGTCAAGAACCCGGCACTGACCGTCTGCCTCGCGATCCAGCCGGTCGTGCTGCGCAGGCTGCACCGGATTCTGCAACTGCGGGAGCGCGGCCTGCTGGCCCGGTTCCTGTTCGCGATGCCAGCCGACAACGTCGGCTACCGGAGGACCCGCACCACGCCGGTCCCGTATGACGTGGCCAAGGACTACCTGATGCGGATGACCGGCGTGGCCACCGCGCTCGCCGGGTGGACCGACCCGATGAAGCTCCAGCTCGACCCCGGCGCGCTGGAGAAGCACACCAGGTTCCGCGAGGCCCACGAGCTGCGGCTGCGCCCGGACGCCGACCTCGGCCACATAACCGACTGGGCGAGCAAGCTCCCTGGGGCGGTGGCGCGCATCGCCGCGCTGCTACATGTTGCCTGGAACGAGAGCAATGCGCACAAGTACAGGATTGGCGAGGGCACCATGGACGCCGCCATCACGGTCGGCGGTTACCTGACCGAGCACGCCCTGGCCGCGTTCAGCTTCATGGGTTCCGACCCGGCCATCGAGGGTGGCCGCGAGGTGCTCGGCTGGCTCAGGCGGAAGGGTCTGGCGCAGTTCACCCAGCGGGACATCCACCGGGCCATGCCGTCCCGGTTCCGCAGGCCCGAGGATGCCGAGAGCGTGATCGAGCTGCTGGCCAAGTACGGGTGGGTGCGGGAAGTGAAGCAGGAACGGCACGCTGGCCGCGGGCGCCCGCCGAGCCCGCTGTTCGTCGTCCACCCCAGGCTGCTGAGAGAGGTCTCCTATGGACAGAATTGACAGAATTGACAGAAATCGTCATCTAGCCAGGAATCCGGGATTCCTGGGCCGAATCCAGGAATTTCTAGAATCGGCCGGATCTAGCCAGGATCGGTATTTCTGTCATTTCTGTCATTTCTGTCATTAGGGAGAGGAGAAGAAATGACCGACCCCCAGGCCGACCAGGCAGCCGCGGCTGCCCGCGAGGACGGCCGGAAGAGCGCCACGCTGGACAGCGGGGAGGAAGCCGCCATCCGCACGTACACGGTGCAGGTGACCCCGGGAGGAAGCCGAGGCGATCAGGCGCGGCGAGATGCCACCGGGAGTCCAGGCGCAGCTCGACCGCATCAGCGCCGAGGACGCGGTCATCGGGGAGATGGAGGACCAGCAATGACCACCCACTACCGCCGCGGCAGCACCGCCGCGTGCACCGCCCGTGTCCGGCCGCCCTGGCTGACCGGGGACGCAGTCATCGAGTCGATGAACCTGGACACCTGACGCCGCGGAGCCCGGCTGGCTCACGGACGGCCAGGCAGGCGACCATGGCAACATTTAGCGAATGACCGGCAGGCGGCCATCTGCTGGTGTCCTGACCCGTATGCGATGCTGGACGGGTGGCTGTTGACGTACGAATCCGGGGGCGGGACGGCAAGACCTACCCGGAGCACCGGGCCACCGACGCCGAGCGGGACCGGGTCGTGCACCTGGTGCACAAGCTCCGCTGCGAGCATCATCTGAGCATCCGGGCCATCGTCGAAGAGCTGCCCAAGTACGGCATCAACCGCTCGCGCGGCGCGATCAGCCGCGACCTGCGGCTGTACTGGTGCAAGATCTGCGGCCCGCGATGAGCCGACGCATTCTCATCCAGTGCAACTTCTGCGGCGATGAGCGACCGGCTGCGGAGGCCGCCGATTGGAGCGCCTGGCAGAGCCTGGATGCGTGCACGGCCTGCCTGGGCGTCTCGAAGCCGCTCGGCGAGGTGCTCGCGGCGATCCGCAAGGTGACCGGCGACAACGGCATGTACGTCAGCGCCGCGGACATCATCCTGCCGCGCACCCGGCCGCGGGCCAAAGCCGCGGATCACGTGATGGCCGCACAGCCAGACCCCAGCATGCTCCAGGTCATGGGCTTGTCCTCGGAGCTGATGACGATGCGCGATGTGGTCAAGCGGCAGCGGTCGATCATCCGGGGCCTGATGACGGTGATCAGGGCCGAACGGACCACCAACGCCGAACTGCTCAGCTTGCTCGAATCCATGCTGAGCAATGAGTCCGGCGATGGGCGAGCTGACGATCCGCGAACGGGCAATGGTGCTCGAGGCGCTCGGCGCCACAACGCGCTGGCTCGCCCTGCTCAGCACCTGGCTGTCCGAGCAGGGTGCCGAACCCGCGGCCATCGGCCTGGTCGACCAGGCCAGGCAGGACGTTGTCGCCGTGTGCCATCGGCTGGAGCGGTCGGCGCCCGCGCGGGCGGATGACAGAAACAGGCCCGGCGGGGCGTGACCAACGGTGACAACAGACCCCGCTGGCCAGCGGTAACGCACTCCGCACCTGATCGGGCGTCAAGTGGGTCCTGATCACGAGGGCGAGTACGGCATCATCGCGCCCACCTACGCCGACGGCCCTGTGCACGGTGACCGGCCTGGCCGAGCTGCTGCTGTCCTCTGACTGCTGATCATATAAGGACCGCCCTACGCTGCGGCTCGGTCACGATATGCCACTGCCCGTCAAGATGTGCACGTGCGCGCCGAACCCGGCCAGTATTCTCCGTTTGTGGAGTCGCAAGATCCGTCAGATGGGCACGACTACCTGGCTCGTGAGGCGAAGGCGCGTGTTCAGATCGACAAGCAACTCGCCGCTGCGGGCTGGAAGGTCCAGAGCCAGGAGGCGCTGAACCTCGGCGCAGGTCCAGGGGTGGCGGTACGCGAGTTCACCCTGGAGAAGCCGCACGGGCGCGTGGACTACCTCCTGTTCCTGAACGGCCAGCCCGCCGGGGTGATCGAGGCCAAGCCGGAAGGGACGACGCTTATCGAGGTGGAGCGGCAGTCCGGCAAGTACGTCGAGGGGCTCCCCGACTGGATGAAGCCCCCGGTCTACCCGCTGCCCTTCATCTACGAGTCCACCGGAGCCGAGACCCGGTTCACCAACGGGTATGACCCGGACGCCCGCAGCCGCCGCGTGTTCACCTTCCACCGGCCCGAGACGCTGACCGAGTGGTTGCGGCAGATCACCGAGAACGCGGACCTGCCGACCTTCCGCGCCCGGCTGAAGGCCATGCCGCCGCTGGATGAGCGCGGGCTGTGGGGCAAGCAGGCCGAGGCGATCCGCAACCTGGAGCAGTCCCTGGCCGAGGACCGTCCGCGGTCGCTGATCCAGATGGCGACCGGCTCCGGGAAGACGTTCACCGCCGCGAACGTCGTGCTACCGGCTGATCAAGCACGCGGACGCCAAGCGGATCCTGTTCCTGGTCGACCGGTCGAACCTGGGCAAGCAGGCCAAGCTGGAGTTCGACAAGTTCACCATCCAGGAGACCCAGCGGAAGTTCCCCGCCGAGTACAACGTCCAGCACCTGACGCACAACGCCATCGACGCGACGTCGCGGGTCTGCATCTCCACCGTCCAGCGCATCTTCTCCATCCTCAAGGGCGAGGCGGAGCTGGATCAGGAGATCGACGAGCACTCGGTCTACGAGCTGCCGGTCGCGGAGCCGGTCGAGGTCAGCTACAACCCGGCCCTGCCGCCCGACACGTTCGACGTGATCATCATCGATGAGTGCCATCGCTCCATCTACGGCCTGTGGCGTCAGGTCCTGGAGTACTTCGACGCCCACCTGATCGGCCTGACCGCCACCCCGACGAAGCAGACGTTCGGGTTCTTCCGGCAGAACCTGGTGATGGAGTACTCCCACGACATGGCGGTCACCGATGGCGTCAACGTGGACTTCACCGTCTACAAGATCGAGACCGCGATCACCAAGGCCGGGTCGACGATCGAGGCGGGGGAGTTCGCCGGGTTCCGCGACCGCCAGACCCGGAAGGTCCGCTGGGACGCCGTCGATGAGCCGATCGAGTACTCCGCCGCGCAGCTCGACCGCGCCGTCGTCGCGGAGGATCAGATCCGCACGGTCCTCCAGACGTTCAAGGACAAGCTGTTCACCGAGCTGTTCCCCGGCCGCAAGACCGTCCCCAAGACGCTGATCTTCGCCAAGGACGACTCGCACGCCGACGACATCGTGCAGATCGTCCGCGAGGTGTTCGGCAAGGGCAACCAGTTCGCCACCAAGATCACCTACCGCACGCGCGACGGCAAGCCGGAGGACCTGCTGCAGGCGTTCCGCAACTCGATGTACCCGCGGATCGTCGTCACGGTGGACATGATCGCGACCGGGACCGACGTCAAGCCGCTGGAATGCCTGGTGTTCATGCGGAGCGTGAAGAGCCGGACCTACTTCGAGCAGATGCTCGGCCGGGGCGTCCGGGTCATCGACGACACCGAGTTCCAGTCAGTCACCGACGACGCGAAGACCAAGGACCGGTTCATCGTCGTCGACGCGGTCGGCGTCATGGACACCCCGCTCGCCGAGACTGTGCAGCCGCTGGAACGCAAGCCAGCCCAGAGCCTGAAGGACCTGTTCAAGCTGGTCGCCTTCGGCAGCAAGGACCCGCAGGTCGCCTCCTCGATCGCCGGGCGGCTGGCCCGGCTGGACAAGCACCTGACCAAGGATGACCGGGACATGCTCGCTGGCCTGGCCGGAGGCACCGACCTGGGCACCATCGCCCGCCGCCTGGTCGACGCGCTCGATCCCGACCAGCAGATCGCCGCTACCGAAGCGGCAGGCCAGTCCGGCCGACGACCAGGCCGCCGTCGCCGCGACGGCGACCGCCATGCTCACCCAGGCCCTGGAGCCGCTGGCCACCAACCCCGACCTGCGCAACGCGATCCTCGATGTCCGCAGGTCCTACGAGCAGACGATCGATGAGGTGTCCAAGGACGAGGTGCTCTTCGCCGGGCATTCCGCCGAGGCCCGCGAGAAGGCATCCGCGCTGGTCTCGTCGTTCCGGGAGTACATCGAGGAGCACAAGGACGACATCCGCGCCCTGCAGGTGCTCTACAGCCGCCCGCACAAGGAACGGCTGACCTTCACCGAGGTCAAGGAACTGGCCAGGGCCATCGAGCGACCGCCGCGTCAGTGGACACCGGACGTGCTCTGGCGGGCGTACGAGCTGCTGGACAAGTCGAAAGTGCGCGGCTCAGGTGGCAGGATGCTCACCGACATCGTGTCGCTGGTACGGTACACCCTGCACCAGGACGACGAACTCGTCCCGTTCCGCGACCAGGTCGAGCAACGGTTCGCGGCGTGGCTGAGCGCGCAGGAGCAGAAGGGGGTCACGTTCACGGTGGAGCAGAAGCAGTGGCTGACCTGGATGAAGGAGAACATCGCCGGGGAACTCGGGATATCGCCCGAGTCGTTCGAATACACCCCGTTTGCTGGAGCACGGCGGCATCGGCAAGGCGGTCCAGGTCTTCGGTGATCGACTCACGCCGCTACTGAATGAGCTAACGCGAGGTGCTTGCAGCATGAACGAGCTGCCGTCCGGTTGGTCCCGTGCTGCGCTGCCTGAGCTTGTTGCATCCGATGGCGTGTTTTCCGATGGGGATTGGGTTGAGAGCAAGGATCAAGACCCAAGTGGCGACGTTCGATTGATCCAACTTGCCGACGTCGGTGATGGGTACTATCGGGATAGATCAGCGCGTTTCCTAACCTTGGCGAAAGCACACCAGCTTGGTTGCACGTTCCTGCAGAATGGGGATGTTCTGATCGCGCGCATGCCCGATCCCCTCGGCCGAGCGTGCTGCTATCCCGGCGACGCGAAGCGAGCAGTCACTGTTGTCGACGTGTGTATCATTCGTCCGGGAAGGAGGAGCGTCAACCCCCGATGGCTTATGTACACGATCAACGCACCGCAGTCGCGATCAGCGATGACAGCCTACGAGAAGGGGACCACACGTAGGCGTATCTCCAGAAGCAATCTAGCCCGCATCCCGCTGCCAATTCCGCCTCTTGCTGAACAAGGGCGAATTGTCGCTGCTGTTGAGGAGCAGTTCTCCCGGCTCGACGCCGGGCTCGTGGCACTGGAGCGAGTGCGGCGGGACCTTAAGCGCTTGCGCGCTGCTGTGCTTCAAGTGGCGGCAGATGGAAGGCTTACTACCCAGTGGCGTTCTCGATGTGGGGACGTGGAACCAGCCGACATTCTGATCAAGCGCTTGCTGGACCAGCGTCGCCAAGTAGTCCGGGGCCGTAGAACCAGAGTAGACGTGCCCGTCACAGGCCAGTTTCCTGTGCTGCCAGAAGGCTGGTCATACACTCGGATAGAACCTCTACTTAGCGCCGATCGCCCAGGTATGAAGACGGGACCATTCGGTAGTCTCTTGAAGAAATTTGAGCACCGCTCTGAAGGTGTTCCTGTCCTTGGAATAGAGAATGTCGAGCCGATGCATTTCATCCCTGGAAGCCGAATCCATATTAGTCGGAAGAAGGCAGAGGATCTATCCACTTATGACGTGCACCCAGGTGATGTATTGATATCCCGTTCGGGAACGGTTGGTGAGGTGTGCGTCGTACCGGAAGACTTGGGAGAGGCTCGGTTTTCCACGAATCTCATGCGCGTCGCGCTGAACACCGACGGAATATTGCCTGAATTCTTTGCTCTACTCTTCAATGGGTCGTATATAGTCCTCGCGCAAGTGTCGGAACTTTGCAAGGGCACAACAAGAGCGTTTCTCAACCAGGAGATCCTATCAGCTATTGTCTTTCCCATTCCCCCTCTGGCAGAACAACAAGAAATTCTTTCGCAACTCGGCGAACGACTTTCGTGGATAACGGATATGGAGTGCCAAGTCAACGTTATGTTGAGGCGGGTGCCTGCTCTAAGGCATAGCATTTTGAGCGACTGCATTCTCCGGAAAGCTCATCCCTCAAAACTCGAACGATGAACCAGCGTCCGTTCTCCTTGAACGGCTCGCCGCCGAGCGAGCACCGTTCGATGGCAACAAGTCGACACGAACCCGCAAACCCCGTACACCCCGGCTGGAGAAGGTCACGGCATGAGTGACAGTGCCACTATCGTCCAGAAGCTCTGGAACTACTGCAATGTCCTGCGCGACGACGGCCTGTCCTACCAGGACTACATCGAGCAGCTGACCTTCCTGCTCTTCCTGAAGATGGCCGACGAGCAGACGCGGCCACCGTTCAGCAGGCCTGCGATCGTTCCCTACGGCCTGGACTGGGCATCTCTGGTGCGCCTCGACGGTGACGAGCCTGGAGGTTCACTACCGGCACATCCTGGCCGAACTCGGGAAGCAGCCAGGCACGCTCGGCGTCATCTTCCGCAAGGCGCAGAACAAGATCCAGGACCCCGCGAAGCTGAAGCGGCTCGTCTCCGACCTGATCGACCGCGAGCAGTGGATGACGCTCGACGCTGACGTGAAGGGCGACGCCTACGAGGGGCTGCTCGCCAAGAACGCCGAGGACGTCAAGACGGGCGCGGGCCAGTACTTCACGCCGCGCCCGCTGATCCGGGCGATCGTGGACGTGATGCGGCCGACGGCTTCCATGCGGATATGCGACCCGGCGGCTGGCACCGGGGGCTTCCTCCTTGCCGCCTATGAGCAGATGAAGTCAGGCAGCCTGGACCCCGACGAGAAGAGGTTCCTCCGGGACGAGGCGCTGCGGGGCTGGGAGATCGTCGACGCGACCGCCCGGCTGTGCGCCATGAACCTGCTCCTGCACGGGATCAGCGCACCGGAAAGCCCGAGCCTGATCACCGTGGACGACTCCCTCAGGTCGACTCCGTCTGAGCACTTCGACATGGTGCTGACCAACCCGCCGTTCGGCCGGAAGTCGTCCTACAAGGTCGTCAACGCCCAGGGCGAGACCGAGCGCGAGGACATGAGCTACCTGCGCGAGGACTTCTGGGCGACCACGTCGAACAAGCAGCTCAACTTCCTGCAGCACGTCCGGTCGCTGCTCGACCATCAACGGGCGCGCCGCCATCGTCGTCCCCGACAACGTCCTGTTCGAGGGCGGCGCGGGCGAGACGGTGCGGAGGCGGCTGCTGGAGCAGTGCGATGTGCACACCCTCCTGCGGCTGCCCACCGGGATCTTCTACGCGGGCGGCGTGAAGGCGAACGTGCTGTTCTTCGACCGCAAGCCGCCGTCGGAGAGCCCGTGGACGCAGAAGCTGTGGATCTACGACTTCCGCACGAACCAGAACTTCACGCTGAAGACCCGCGCCCTCGTGCGCGCCGACCTCGATGACTTCGTGGCCTGCTACAACCCGGCGAACCGGCATGAGCGCACCGAGACGGAGCGGTTCAGGGCGTTCTCCTACGACGAGCTGGTCGCGCAGGGACAAGGCGTCCCTGGACATCTTCTGGCTCCGCGACGAGTCGCTGGAGGACACCGGCAACCTGCCAGCCCCAGAGCTGATCGCCGCTGAGATCGTCGAGGACCTGCAGGCGGCCCTGGACCAGTTCGCCGCAATCGCAGCATCTCTCGGAGCGGCGGACGCCACGACGGGCTGACTGGTGACACGCCTGCCATGATCCTGCATCAAGGCTTGCAGGAAACGCCTAGCCTCTGGTCGGGTTTCCACCCACGCCGGGGTCGCTCGGCCCGATGAACTGACCGTCCGCATCGCGTATACGGTGGGGCTGCGCTGGCCTGCGGCGGCACGTACGTGCCGCGCGGTGATGACTTGGCGCGACCAGCCCTTCCCGCTGGGCCGTTATGTCCGCCACGCGCTCAGATCGGGGTAAGCAACGGGCCGGAATGCTGAGCGCCTACGCTTGGCCCCGGAGCCGACTCGGCGGACCTAACAGCGAGGGCCAGGCAGAGGCCAGGCTCTAAGCACGCGCGGCGAACCTCTACGGCATGGCCCCGACGCCTTCACGAGCCACTAAACGTGGGGCGTTTCCAAGTGAAACGACTGCCGGACTGTCGAAGAGGCAACATCAAGGGCCTCAAGCAGGAGGGTGTGCGGTACGGTGACTGACATGTATGAGAACTTGCAGATCGGCAACTTCCGAGGGCTCCGCCACCTAGAATTGCCGGTCCTTGCGCCAGTCACAATATTGACGGGCCGAAACAATGTGGGCAAGACCTCTGTCCTTGAAGCGCTTTTCCTTCATTCCTGCGGTCCGCGTGCAGCGCAGGTTTTGCTGACGATACTAAGGCCATATAGGCTGCCCGGTTCCCTAAACGTGGAATTCTCGAGGTACACTACGCCGTGGGAAATGGCATTTTATAATCGTGACCCGAGCGAACCGATAAATATTACTGGGCAGTTGAATGGCCGCCGAGTCACCGTCGGCCTCTCAGTTCCACGCGATAAGGTATCAAGCAGTATAACTCCTGGTCTGCAATCAACAGCATCTAGTTCGACGGGCACGTTGACGACTGTTCCTAGCTATTCGTACTCGATGCGCATAACGATAGACACTGAATCTGAAGAATCAGTCGAGCCTGAGCGCAAAGAATTTATACAGACCGTTTCCGCGCAACTTGGTCAGGCTATTCTGGGGCCTTCCGGCATTCAGCAAGTCGGAGGTGTTTCCCTTGAGCTGAAGCCGGAAAACGATTCCGATGCTCTAGTGTTTTCGTACTTCCTTGGCCCTCAAAGCCGTTCTCCCCAGGCCGAGCTGGCGCAGAGATACACGAGTATACGCTTGAATGGCAGAGAAAAGATATTCCTGCGCGCCATGCGAGCTATAGAGCCGGAAATCAAGACGATAGAAATTCTCGCTGCTGGTACGCCCGCCCTCTATGTCACCCTACGAGGCGGACCGCCACTGCCGATGACTGCCATGGGGGAGGGCATGATCGCAGTCGCTAACTACGCTGCTGCAATCCTTGAGAACCAGGGAGGGCTGGTTCTGATTGATGAGATCGAGAATGGCATTCATTACTCAGCTCTAGAGAGAGTCTGGCGGGAGATAGGGCGTGCAGTCAGCGACGCGGGAGCCCAAGTAGTTGCCTCGACTCATAGCTATGAATGTGTGCGTGCGGCCTACAGGGCTTTCCGCCATGATCCAGAAGCGCTTCAACTACTTCAGCTACGATCAGGCGATGACTCGCCCGCAGCCGTTGCGGTCGACTATGACCTGGAGACTCTTGAGGGAGCCCTGGAAATGGGACTAGATGTCCGATGACAGTTGTCATAACCGCGGAAGAAGGCCGCAACTCTCTGACTAGCTTTGACCAGCCTCACGTAGTATTGGTCGAAGGTTCCGAAGACCAAGCACTTACAGGTGCCCTCATAGAACATGAGTCATTGCAAGGATTCCATGTTCACAATATGATCGGAAAGGATAGCTGGAACGGCAAGCTGCGAGCAATAGTTCGGGTAAGGGGCTTCGGTAAGGTTGTTAGCCTCGGACTAGTCCGCGACGCAGATGCAAACGGACAATCAGCGTGGACTTCATGCAGATCGGCATTGACAGCGGCCCGTTTGCAATTGCCCAGTGTTCCTGGACAATTGCAGTCGGGGAGACCATCAATAGCTGTGGCCATCATTCCGAGCCTAGATAGTGTAGGTGCTATCGAAGAGCTTTGCATGCCATCATTTCGGCCGGAACGCATGGTCTGCGTGGATAACTATTTTCGCTGCCTAGCAGGCTCGCCTAGTCCATCCTCTAAGGCAGTAGTACAAACATATCTGGCTGGATTGCAGCCGTCACGTAGGGACCTTACAGTGGCCTCCAGGCACGGTGCCTTGGACTTGGCACACCCGACATTTAACCCTCTCAGAGAATTTTTGTACGAACTTAGTAACGCCTAATAGATGACTAGTCTGAGGATGTTACAGTAACAAGCTGGCGTCAATTCTGTGTTGGCAGTTGGTCGGCTGTCGGGCCTGGATCGATAATCAGACATGGCTGGCCTTGTTTGGCCTTACAACGGTCCTCAACATCGCCGCTTACTGCGTGTCAGCGACGAGTATTTCAGCAGGTCAGCGCCCGAATGAACAGGCAGCAGTGACGTTTGTACGTCACTCCGTCAGGAGGTGCCGCTGATCGACTGGTGCTACAGCAGCCAGGCGTCGGCCGTCCGGGCCGCCAGTGCGGCTACGTCCACCGGGCTGGCCGCGATGACCAGCAACGAGTCGCGGACGGCTTCCCTGATGACGGGTACCGCGTCGTACGGACCATGCGCGAGAGGGCCGAGCGGGTGAAGCGGGACACCGGGCGAGCGGATACCCGCCTGTCCTCGCCCCGCCCGGCACGGCCAAACGCGGCGGCTACCCGTCCGGCCCCCCGCTAGCCCTCGGGCAGGAACCGGCAGCCGAGCGTCTCCGGGCAGTCGGCCCCGGCAATCCGCCTGCTCACCGGGTGCGCGGCGTAGTCGGCGCGGATCAGGTCAAGCAGGGCATCGGCGCTGTCCGCGGCCAGGACCGAGCTGTCGTCGCGGCGGGCGGCTTCATACCGCCTGCGCCGCATGTTGATCTCGTACGCCTCGCCGTAATGGTGGCAGAGGTAGGCCAGGTTGACGGGCTCGCTCACGGCGTGCCGCCCAGGTGGGCAATCCGGGCCTGCTGGCACACCTCAAGGTGGCGCTCAAGCAGCCCGATGCGCTCGGCGGCGGCCTCGGCCGTGGTGATGCGGCCCGCGTCTTCCTCGGCGCGGAGGTGGCTCAGGGCCTCTTCCAGGTCGGCGTTGGCCCGGCTGATCGCGTTGAAGTAGGCGCTGTGCGGCTCGTCTGTGCTTGGATTCTGCATTAGCCAAGGGCTCCGTCCTTGGTCAGGCCCAGGGATCACGGCGTTGTCGGCGCCGCCCTGGGCCGCTTTCGTGTCGTCACCGAGCCGCGGTGTCAGCGAAGCTCGGCCAGCGGCTCGGTGTACTCACCCACAGACCGGACGCTATCACTGCCTCGCCATGGCTGGCCATGGCTGAATATGGCTGGATATGGTTATGACGTGTATGCGCTGATCAGGCACTATGAGGGCCATGGTTGATCATGGTTCGCCTATCGCGCCGTACAAGCAGATCGCCGCGATCCTGCGCGGACGGATCACCAGCGGCGAGTACGCACCCGGCCAGCGGCTGCCAGGGATCACCGACCTGATGCAGGAGTACGGGGTGGCGCACCTGACCGCGAACAAGGCGCTGCGGCTGCTGGCCACCGAGGGCCTGGCTGTCTTGTCGCCCGGCCGGGGGTTCTACGTCATGAGCAAGGAATGACAGCACCCCGCCAGCCGGGAAGCTGACGGGGTGCTTTTGACACACCTTTGAAGTAGACGCAGCCGGACGGGCTGGACACGGCAGGAACAGCCGGACACCAGCGCCGCCCTGGCCTGCGGGAACTGGACGCTACCGGACTGGCTCGGACACGCCGGACGCGCCGAACCTGCCTACGGATCAGAAGGTTGGGGGTTCGAGTCCCTCCGAGCGCGCCAGGCCAGAGGCCACTTCCGATCATGAGACAGGCGCTACTGCTGCCAATAGTGCTGCCAACGCCGCTCATCTCACGCTCCGAACAGCTCGTCGATGGCATCGGCGGCCTCCTGGCGGAGCTCCGGGAGAACATGTACGTAGGTGTTCATCGTGACGCCGATCTCGGTGTGCCCGAGCACGTCCATGATCGCTCGTGCCGGAACGCCTTTGGCCAGCAGGAATGTCGCATAGCCGTGCCTCAGGTCATGCAGCCTAAGCCAGTCCAGGCCCGCCTTCCGCCGCAGCTGGTCCCAGCGCCGGTTCACGTTGCGCGGCTCGATCGGTGTCCCGATGGACGAAGCGAACACCAGCCCGTGTTCCCGCCAAGCATCGCCTAGCGCCCGACGTTCCGCGTCCTGCCGTTTCTTGTGCTCCCGGAGATACCGCACCGCGACCCTAGACAGCACGACGGTCCGCAGCGAACTGCTTGTCTTCGGCGCGGCCATCTGAAGCTTGCCATCGACACGCTGCAAAGCCCGGCGAACGTGAAGTTGCCGAGACCCGAGGTCGATGTCCTCCCATCGCAGGGCGAGCAGCTCACCGCGGCGAAGACCGGTCATCAGCGCCAGGACGTAGAAGGCTTCCAGCCGCTCCCCGTCGATCACGCGAAGCAGCCGCTTGGCCTCGGTAAGGTCCAGGCCCGTCCGGCGCTGGCTGCTCAGCGGAGGCGCCTTCACCTGTGTTGCCACGTTCCTGGTGACCAGCTCCATGCGGTAGGCATCCCCCAGGGCATTGCGGATCAGCTTGTATACATGCCGCAAGGTAGAGGCGCTCGGTGCGGTGCCGCGTGATGTCTGGGTATTCCGGGTCTCCATGACGAGTCGCTGCACGTGAGCCGGGGTCAGCTTGTCGAGCCGGACACCTCCGATCACCGGCTTGACGTACCGTTCCGCGAGCCCCTTGTACAGCGTCAGCGTCCGCGGGCGCGTCCCGTCGAAGCCTTTGATTTCCGAAAGCCACGCGTCGAGCCACTGCCCGACCGTCCACGACGGCGCCAGCAGATCGATGCCGTGGTCGCGTGCTGTGCGGAGCTTGCTGAGCTTCTGAAGCACCTCGCGCTCACTCTGGCCGTACACCGTCTTGCGGTGACGCCGACCGTCCACGACGCCCAGGTCGAGCATCCCGACCCAGAGTCCGTCGATCGCGCGCCTGTAGACAGCACCTTCGCCCCTCGTGCGGCGACCCTTGGAAGTCATCAGGCAGCCTCGTCGCCGAGCGACGCCACGAACGCTTCCAAGTCGGCGGCCTTGATCCGGCGTGCCCCATCGATCCGTACTGCACGGAGCACACCCGAGCTGATCAGCTCATAGACCTTTGCCCTGCTAAGACCCAGCGCAGAGGCAGCCTCACCAACCTTGTACAGAAGCCTTGACACAGGCTCAGGGGAATCCGGGGCCCTCATCACGCCGCCTCCTTGCCAGCTGATGCATCAGAACCCGACAGGCTCGCCCGTCGCCTGGCCTCAGTGAGCGCGGCTTGCCATCGGGCGCGGTCGGCGACGGCGTGCAGCAGCCGCCGCGTGTGCTCCATGTGGTCCGGGTCGGTCGGCGCAACCGGTTCCCACGCGTACCGAGCCGGGTCAGTTGCCGAAACACCGAGCGTGCTCAGGAGCCAGTCCCGGCGGTCGGCGCGGTGGTCGGCCAGGGTCTTGCCGGACCACTTGCGGGACACCAGGACCCGGCGCCCGGCGTAGCCGAGGTGATCGGCGTCGTGGGCCTTGCCCTTGCACCTGCCGGGGGCCAGGCCGGGCCGGGCGTTCTTGGGCTGGATGCCGTACCGGAGCCAGTTCGCGCACCGCGGCGAGCACGGCTGCAATCGCAGCGCCTCCGCCAGCCGTGCCGCGTGGACGCGCTGAGAGTCGGTCTGCGCCTGGTGGCAGTCGGCTACCTGCTTGGTGAGGTACTTGGTCAGGTAGCCGATGCACCGCCCGGCGTCCTTGGATCCGGACAGCACGCCCTGGGCGTCGAACCGGTCCCCGAACCGGGCCACATGCCACGGCTCGTCATCCGGGCCGATAGCGTCGAGGGCCTGGTCCCAGGTCGGCAGCACTTCCCCGGTGGCCGGGTCGAGGTAGTTCCTGGTGGCCTCATCCCACACGGGCAGTCCGTCGCCGTCGTACTTGATGGTGGTCGTGCTCGGCCACCAGACCTGGTGGTAGGTCGCGGCGAGCACCCGGCGCAGCTCGGTGCGGGACACCGTACCCCGCATCGCGATGTGGACATGAGGGGCGAGCCGCCGCTGAGGTTCGACGGCGGCGAAGTACTGCACCTCGTAGCCGAGATAGCGGCGCAAGTTCTGCATGAACCGGTCGAACAGCGCGGCGAAGGTCAGCGCATCCCGGGCGGCCCGGTCATACTCGTAGGCAGCCGGGTCGGTGGGTGCTCCGTCCTCACCGACCCGCCCGTAGCTAGGACAGGTCAGCGTGACGAACATGGACGGCCGGAAGGTCTTGCCGTCCGGCGCGGTGTAGGTCTTGCCCACGGTCCGGGGGGTGACCTTACGACGGGGCAAGTCCGGGGCATCTTGCCGGCGCCGGGTCGACCGGTGCCGCCGGTCCGGCCGGGCGGAAGCCACCTTCCCGCGGATGCCCGCCTTGGCGATCTCCTCATCCAGCTCGGTGATCAGCAAATCAAAGTCGGTCGTGTCCTGTCCGGCCGCCGCGGCGGCGTCGCGTTGCTGCTGGGCCTCAGCGCGCAGCACGACCCACCACTCCTGGTCCTCGGTGGCGGGGTCGGGGGTGATGTCGGGTTCGTCCTCGAGGTGCCAGCCTTCCCGGCACTGCGCGGCGCGCAGCGACCGAGCCCGCTCGGCGCAGGAGGGACACACCGAGGCCAGCGTATGCCCGCAGGGTACGAGCACCTGGTCCACCTGCCCGGTGTCGAGGTTGGTGCGGCGCAGCTGCACCGGGCGGATGCACGCGCCGTGCTCGACGGCCAGGTCCAGGACGACCTGCCGGGCCAGCGGCATGGCCATCCGTTCCGCCCGCGTCGTCCTGGTCGTGCCGGTAGTTTCGGTCACTAGTCACCCCCGTCCGGGTCATCGCCGGTCCAGGTGTCGGCCCAGCCGCACAGGCGGCACTCAGCCCGCACGGAGGACCCGTCGTCGGTCATGATCAGCCCGGTGGCGCAGACCGGGCACGGTTCGTCGGTCCGCCAGGCGGTGACCGCGGTCATGCTGCCTCCTGCCACTCGGCAGGCTCAGGGACGCAGGCACCGGCCAGGGCGCGGATGTCGGTATCGGAGATCCATCCGGCGCGGACCCGTACCGGGTCGGGGTCGGCTTCGAGGCGGACGAACGCGACCCCGGCGCCGGTCGAGGGGTCGGGGGAAATCAGCTCGCAGGTGGCGCCGCGGTCCCGGGCGCCGTCGCCGAGCACCATGTCCACCTGCTCCGGCTCATCCAGCCGCATCGCGATCCGGTCGGGGAACAGGTTCCGGATCGTGAGCACGTCCTTGCGCGGGTCTTGCAGCGCGGCGACCACGCAGTAGCCGACCGCCCGGCCCTGAGTGGTCAGGGTAGCCAGCGCGGCCATGATCCGGTCCTTGCGCTTGCGGTCCGGCTGGTAGGCGGTCAGGAACGCGACCTCATCGACCAGCACCACCGTGAACGGATCCTCGATTGTGGGAGTGTGGTCCCGCTGGCGTCCGGCGAACCGGGCTGCCCGGGCTTGCATGTCGGCCACCGCGGTCTCCAGCATGACCGCGATGGATTCGGGGTCGGCGGCGTAGGCGCCGTACAGGTCGAAGATGACCCGGCCGAACGCCAGCTCCATCAGCTTGGGGTCGGCGGCCAGCACCCGGGCCAGCCCGGACTGCATCAGCGGGAACATGGCCCGGATCAGCGACCACAGCAGCGAGGCTTTCCCGGCCCCGGTGGCCCCGGCGATCAGGACATGCGTGCCGTGCAGCTTGACCAGCCACGGCAGGCCGTCCTCGCGGCGGCCGACCGGGAGCGCTTTGAGGTCGGGATGTACTGGGATCGGGTGGGCGGGGACGAGGGCGGCCAGGGCGTCGCGGCGGACGAACTCCAGCAGCACCGCCCCGGACCGGGCGGTGCGGACCCGGCACAGCAGCGCGCCGAACCCGTGCGCCAGGTTCTCCGCGTGTTTGGCGAAGTCCGCCGCGGACTGCCCGGAGACCAGCCGGACCTGCACCCGGTCGGTGTACCGGGTGGCGGTGACCTTGCCCAGGACGGGCAGCAGGGTACGGCCCTGATACCCCGGGGCCAGCTCGGCGATCGTCATCACCCCGGCCCAGCGGCGCCGGTAGAACCAGGTCCGCCACTTGCCCCGGGCCGGGGCTTTCACCCAGCGGGTGAACGAGGACGGCCAGAAGAACCGCCAGGCCGCCAGGACTACCACGACCCAGGTGGCCAGCCCGGTGATGCCGACCCAGCCGAGGTCAACCCAGGTGAGCGCGAGCAGGGCCAGCACGCTGGCGGCCAGCGGATGCCGGGCGATCATGCGGACCAGCCAGGCCAGCAGCCGGTACAGATGAACCACCAGTCTCGGGTGTCTTTGGGGACGCCGTCCGGCGTGAAAATTTTTGCGCGGCTGACCGTGGTCACGGGCTGGGCTCGCCGCCGCGCTCGTGGTGCTGCTGGCGGTGACGTGCGGGCGGTAGGCCTGCCGGCGGGCGATGCTGGCCGCGGCATAGCACGGGTGGTTGCAGGATGTGGTGTGGCCGTCCGCTGACGTCGTTGATCCTTGGCGGGCTGGACCCCGGCCACCAGTCTGACGCTGGGAGCTGCTTAGAGGGCTGTTCACTGGTGCTTCGAGCCCGCGGACCAGATTTCCGCTTGCCCACAGCTCCCGCGGACGGCCACGACCGTATCCGCATCTCATCGTAGGAGCGATGATGCAAGAAGTGGAAGACGAGCCGCTGTTCGCCGAGCGGGTCGCCGGGATCGACATCGGCAAGGCCGAGGTCATGGTCACCGTCCGGGTGCCCAGCGACACCGGGAGCGGCCGCCGACAGCAGGAAACCCGGTCGTTCCGGGCCGTCCGCACGGACCTGCTGGCGCTGGCGGACTGGCTGCGCTCGTGGGGGGTGACCAAGGCGGGCATGGAGGCGACCGGGGACTACTGGAAGCCGGTGTACTTCCTGCTGGAGCGGGAGGGCTTTGACTGCGAGCTGTATCACGCCGCGCAGGTCAAGGCGCTGCCCGGGCGGCCCAAAACCGACCTGTTAACCGAACTCCCAGACGTTACCGCAGGTCACAAGCTCGGTTGATCGTTTCCCCGAAGCTGCTGACCTGTCCCGGGCCCTCCCTGCAAGGCCACAACGGGGGTGAGTGCCGGATGCGTGACTGCCGGAAGCGGACTTACGGTCGCATACCACCCATCCGCCTTCTCCTCGCTGCTGCTTGTCACCCCCAGCCGAGAACGGACTTGCTGCCGTTAGATGGCCCTTGACCTGGCGATGCGCATCGTTCACGAGGAAGGACGCGTTAGTTCGGAGAAGACAAGCTGGACTCGGTGTGGCTGGCGAAGATCACCGAGCGGGGCTCCCTGCCGGGCAGCTTCGTGCCGCCGGAGGACATCCGCCGGCTGCGCACCCATACCCGCTACCGCAGGCACCTGGTCCAGGCCCGCACCGCCGAGAAGGCCCGGTGCGAAAAGCTGCTGGAGGATGCCCACCTGAAGCTGTCGTCGGTGATCACCGACATCCACGGGACCTCCGGCCGGGACATGCTGACCGCGATCATCGCCGGGGAGCGCAACCCGAAGGTCCTCGCGCAGATGGCCCAGACCCGGATGCGCGGCAAGATCCGCCAGCTGGAAGAAGCCCTCGACTGCTCGTTCTTCACCGAACAGCACGCCTTCATCCTCCAGATGATGCTCGCGAACATCGATCACCTCACCGCGCAGGTCAAAGAGCTGACCGCCAAGATCGAGGTGCTGTGCGAACCGTACGCGCGCCAGATCGCCCAGCTGGATGCAATCCCCGGCTTCGGGGTCATCACCGCCCAGGACATCATCGCCGAGATCGGCACGGACATGACCGTCTTCCCCACCGCCGGGCACCTGGTCTCCTGGGCCCGGCAGGCACCCCAGGTCAGCGAGTCCGCCGGGAAACGCAAGGGAAAGAACGCCACCGGCCGCGGCAACCCCTACATCGGCGGCGCCCTCGGCGAGGCTTCCGTTAACGCCGGCCGCACCCAGACCTTCCTGGGCGCCAAGTACCGGCGGCTCGTCAGGCAGATGCCCAAGAAGAAAGCCCAGGGCGCGATCAGCAGAACCCAGCTGGTCATCACCCACGCCCTGCTGTCCGACCCCGAAGCCGACTACACCGACCTCGGCACCGACTACTACGAACGGCGCCAGGACATCCGCCGCCAGGTCCGCAACCACATCCGCGCCATCGAACGCCACGGCTACACAGTCACCGTCGAAGCCCCCAGCCCGGACCCAGACACCGAAACCCTGCCGGTCACCACAACCAGCTAACCCGCACACCCCCGGTAGCCGGCGACGCTCCGCGCCGCCGGCCGCTGCCGCCTGCCCAGCTGCAGCTGCTCGGCGAGACAGCCGGGGTCAGCCACGTCATCCTGGCCACTGCCCTGGCCGAGACACTCCTGCTGGCCGGGCGTATCGAGTTCTTCGACCTCCGGCAGCCCGACGACGCCGACGCTAGCTTCGTCCGCGCCCTGCAAGCAGCCGGGGAGGCAGACGATGCCCTGCTAGGGTCGGCGATCCTGGCACACGCGGCGTTCATCCCCGGCTGGGTCGGTCACCGTGACGATGCAGCCGACCGGATACGCGCTGCCCGGACCTACGCGCGTCGGGCACCGGCCTCAGCCCTATTCCTGGCCTGGCTCGATGCCGTCGAAGCCGAGTGCGAGACGATCAGCGGCCACACCCGCGAGGCGATGCGACTGATCGACCACGCTGAAGCAACCCTTGCCGCTGGCAACCAGTACACACCGCCGGACTGGTTCACCTGGTTCTCACCGGTAAGGCTCGCCGCGTTCAAGGGCAACACTCAGCTCAAAGCTGGGCACCTCCCGCAGGCGAAGGAAACCCTGAGCGGCGCGCTCGACAATGCGACCATCGCGGATGATAAACAGCGCACCGTCATCCTCGGGGACCTCGCCGCCGTCGAAGCTGCCCAGCACAACCCCGAAGCCGCCTGCGCCTACGCCGAGCAGGCCCTGGACCAGCTCGGCATCACCTGGTACGCCACCGGCATGGACCGCGTGCTCGAAGTCCGCAAAGCCCTCCAGCCGCACGCCGAGCTGGACTGCGTACAGCGGCTCGATGACCGGCTCTACGGCTGGCAGGCCACCCTCAGCACACTCCAGCATTAAACGCCGCGATCTTACCGGGCAGCTCGGCCAGCGACCCGATCCGCATGGTCGGCACCCGGCAAGCATCCGGGTCATCCTGCCGGATCACGGCCCACGGCCCACGCCTGATCAGCGCCGTCCGCAGGCCCAGCCGCGCCGCGGGCAAGATGTCGTTATCCAGCCGGTCCCCCACATACAAGGTCTGGTCCGCCTCGCACGGGACGAGCTTGATCATCTGCCGGAAGAACCCCGGATCTGGCTTGGTGACTCCCCAGTCATCCGAGGTGGCGATCATGTCGGCGGACAGCTCAAGGCTGCGCAGGAGGCTGCCCGCCCGGGTCGTCTGGTTCCCGGCGATGCCGACCCATAGGCCGTCATCCCGCAGCCGGGCCAGCGCGGGCCGGACATCCGGATACAGGTCATCCTCGCCGAACCATTCAGGCTTGCCCTCGTGCGCCCGCTGCTGGCGGGCTTTCTCCAGGTCAAACCCCGGCTGGAAGACCTGGAAGGTCTCCCGGTAATCCAGGCCACGCGCGATAACAGCGCCGAAGACCGCAGAGAACACGTGACGCGGGACACCCAGCCAGTCCGCCCACGTCCCGTACTCCCGCGTCTCATTCACCAGGCATTCGCCGACATCGAAGACAACAGCAGCGATCACGCAGCCAACCCTACGACAGCTCCACGACCAGGCCGAGGCCAGCACGCGGACACCCGGCTCGGCAGCAATCGCCGACGTTTGCGTTGCCGAATTGAGCCGTTCTTAGATCAAGCGGCGCCGCTGCGCTCCGCCGCGGGCTGGCGCTTGCGCTCGGCCTCTGCCTTGGAAGGCCCGGCCGAGCGCGCGCCAGCCCCACCTTCACATCTAGCCGATCAGTAAGGCACTTCCGAGCCACAACTGTGCGGCAGGTCCTCGTCTTCCTCGCTTTCGATTGTCCCGCTCGCGGCCACCGCGTCTAGGGCGGCCCTGCGGACCGTCGCATGCGATCGGCTTCGCTGGCCCTAGACCCGGCGGCCACTCACCTGGGTTTGGGCGGCTACGAGGAAGAAGGGAGAGGAGCATGGGGCCAGGACTGAGCGGACTGCGATGCAGCATACCGGCGATTTCCGCATGACGGGTCAGGCGGACTGCCCAGGCTAACCGCCGCCCGGGCCAGCCGGCCCCATGAGGCCGGTACTGCCCGGTTGAGGCGCCGCCACGTTGTCATCGACTAGCCCGCGATCGGGGTTAGGGACCGGAAAACTCGGAAGGGGCGCACCCGGCGTGTACCAGAGATTGTCGTCGGTTCCGAGCACGAAAACAGCATAAGAGTCCACCGCCTGGAATCCGAAAACGTTGCCGTCGACCTGCCCTCGGTTCGGGTTGGGGATGGGAAGACCCTTGGTAAACGGACCCGGGTTATACCAGAGGTTGGCATCGGTTCCGAGAGTGTAAACTGCGTCCCAGCGGGGCTCCATGGTCTGGAAGCCCGCCACGTTGCCGTCGACCTGCCCTCGGTTCGGGTTGGGGATGGGAAGACCCTTGGTAAACGGACCCGGGGTGAACCAGAGGTTGCCGTCGGTTCCGAGGACGTAAACAGTCTGGCTATCCCAGGCCTGGAAGGCCGACACGTTGCCGTCGACCTGCCCTCGGTTCGGGTTGGGGATGGGAAGACCTTTGGTAAACGGACCCGGGGTGAACCAGAGGTTGCCGTCGGTTCCGAGGACGTAAACAGCCTGGCTATCCAAAGGCTCGAATCCCCGGACGTTGCCGTCGACCTGCGCGCGGTTCGGGACGGGACTATTCCGCTCAAACGGCCCCTGTATACACCATAGATTCAGGTCGTTGTCTTGCACGAAGACGACGGGTAGTCCTGACTGGGTTTGACTGTCTGAAAAGCCATAGTACCTGGCGACGTTGCTGGCGACGAGCGCACGATTTGGTTGTGGGACCTCTCCGAATCCTCCTGGCGTCCACCAGAGGTTCCCATCGGTTCCGAGCACTAGAACAGTCTGGTAATCCAAGACCTGGAACTTCGCCACGTTCCCGTCGACCTGCTGCCTATCCGGCGGGTACCAGAGGGTGCCGTCGCTGTGGTGGGTGAAGACGGTTACGCCATCAGGAAGGACGTGAAATGCTGCGACATTCTCGTCGATCAGCCCGCGGTTCGGTCTCGGAATCGAATCGTTCGGGAGGAACGGAGGCGGCGTCTTCCACAAATTGCCGTCGAACCCCAGCACAAAAACGGTGTTGTCGTTGATGTTATTACTGCCGAGCGCGAAGAACCCGTCGTTATTAAATGCGAAGTAAGGCGCCATTGGCGGCGACATTCGATTCCCCTAAAGTCGGCTTACCTGTTTCGGATCAGAACCACACATTATAGATCGTAGACCTCAAAATACCCCGAGCGCAAGCACTTGCCGAGACGCCGTGCCAAAGATTCTTTGGGTCTCCGTACTTAACCGGGGTGCCGTCTGGTTGGCGAAGTTACTGGCGGACGGCCACAACGGTCACATCGTCTATTGCGCGGGCACGTCGGGGACCTTAACGCTGCGCGGGCAACGCTGAGCCAGGCTCTGAGATACTGTTGCGAAAGACGGGAAACGATCCTCTGCTATTTTCGCTATCCATGAATGAGCACACGATCCGATCGCCCAGACTACCCTTGCGCGAAAGACGCCCACCGCTGCGATAGCGAATGTCCTCTTCGATCACTCTCACTGTTACTCATTATACGGCAGAATGTCAAGGAGGATCGAAAGATCGTCGATGATCCAGCCGAGCTATCGCAACGGCGCAAACCGGCCTGACTATGCTACGGACAGTGAGCGTTTTTCATCCTGATCTGGGAGTTATCCGGCTTATGTGCTGAAGGCGGGCGGCGTGCAAGCTTGGGACATGGTGAAGCCCCTGGTAGATGAAGCGATCACTACCACGCTTCGTCTTCCCAGGCGCCTCTGATGCTTTCTACCGTGCCGCGCTGCCGTTGTCTCGTGCCACGCTGACCTACCTGTCCGGCGTCATCCGCCGCCACCCGGCCAAGATCGGGGTCGTGCTGGCGCAAGATTCCGAGCAGGCCCATCGAGTTGAGACTGCCGCCTCAGAAGGTCGTGCCCGCCTCGTGCCCGATAGGGTGGTCGACCGGGAGCTACCACGGCCACTCCCGGACAACACCACAGGCACCGCGACCTGGCTTGACCCACGTGAGCCAGGTTGCTGAGGAGACCTGACACGGAAGAGGTCATGCTGCGTCTCGCAATCCGTCAGGCTGCTGCCTCCCGGATGACCGCGGAACCTGCAAAGGCCCCCCACCAGACTGCCGCCGGATTGTGACACGCCTCCGGTACGGCATCAAGGCCCGATCTGGCCGCAGGGCAACGAGCACAGGTGAACTGCCTGGTGAACGTACACGCAAATCGGCCCTTGACACCTGCCCTCCGGCGAACGGATCGGCAGCAGTCAGTCCGATGGGGGGGAAGGGCAGCGGACCAGGACCGCAGCCGGGAGCCGGTCCGGACCGGAGGCGGGCCATCCCTATCGGCTACACGGCGGCGCGCCGTGCGATCCGCGTGCGATAGCGAGCGGCCGACCACGGTCACGCACGGGCAGTCATGGTCACTCGACGGTTGCGGTACGAAAGTACCCAGCCAGCATTTGCGCTGGTCAGAGCACTAGTAAGTAGTCCAAGACTGGTGGTCAGGGACAGGATCGAACTGTCGACCTTCCGCTTTTCAGACTAGCGCTCAGATCCGGGGATGGCCCGCTGATTGTCCGTGTCCGCCCCTCCAGCCTCAAGCCTGACTGTGACCGCAGGACAACCAACACAGGTGAAAAGCGCCTGGTGAACGTACACGCGAAGTCACGCTTGACCCTGGAGCCTCTGCGGACACTCCGGTCAGGAGACAAGGGCCAGGCGGGAGCCTGCCCGGGGCGGACGCGGCCCATCCCCTGCAAGGTTCGGGCGGTCACGGTGCAGTTTCCAGAGGAAAGAGATAGCCGGGATCGATGCCACGACCGCCGCGACTGCTGCCAATACTGCTGCCAAGCCGCCGGACAACACCTGTTCCGTACGGACAACTGCGGAATGTCGGCCCAGCACACGGACCGCGACGGACGGTCCTGGACGATGTGCCTACTCCTACGGATCAGATGCTCCTCGAAGCAGGCGCATGCTCGTTGCAGGTCCTGTCGGGCAGCAAGCGGTTTATCCCCTTCAAGGGACCTGCGGACTGTCCTGATTGCTGAGAGACTGCGCTGGTGAAAGGCGATGTCGTCAACTTTGACCGGCTGGCCGGTGCTGACCTTGTTCTGGATCGCGTCTACCGAGGGGGCGGGGGCCAGGGTGGCACCCGAGATGATCCGCTGTGCAAGCTGTTGCCTGTCGGTAACCAGGGCGGATTCCGGCCCGCGGGCAGTCCGACGAAAGACTCGGTGAAGCTGGCCGTGCTGTACACCACTGGCGAGGAAGCCGACTGGCCCGATGCCCTGGACCCCTACACCGGTACATTCACCTACTACGGCGACAACCGGCGGCCCGGCCGGGCACTGGAGGACACCCCCAACCGGGGGAACCTGCTGTTGAGCAGGGTATTCGCCTGGGTGCACGGTGACGCGGCGGCACGCGCCAAGGTTCCGCCCTTCCTGCTGTTCGACAAGCCCGGCGGTGGCCGTGATGTCCGGTTCCGGGGCCTGCTCGCACCGGGCTCCAACCGGCTCAGCGGCGAAGAGGATCTGGTTGCGGTGTGGCGCACTACTAGCGGAGTGCGATTCCAGAACTACCAGGCCCGGTTCACTGTCCTGAAGACCCCCTCGGTCACGCGCGCCTGGATCGACCAGCTCATGGCGGGGCAGCCGTTGGGCAGTCATTGCCCGGCAGTTTGGCGAGCCTGGGTAGAACGCGGCACTTATGATCCTCTGCTCGCACCGCCCACGGTCATCGTCCGGCCCCGCGATCAGCAGCAGCCAGTTCCTGCCGACAGACCGCTGCTTGACCTGGTATATCAGCACTTCAAGAGCCGCCCGCATGACTTTGAGCAGTTCGCCGCGGACCTGTGGCGAGTCAGTGAGTCCAACGTGGACAAGATCGACGTCACCCGCCCGTGGCGTGATGGTGGCCGGGATGCGGTCGGGGAGTACCTGCTTGGTCCCCATGCGGACCCCGTTGCCGTCGAGTTCGCGCTGGAGGCCAAGTGCTACGCGCCGACCAACGGCGTCGGCGTCAGAGAGACAAGCCGTCTCATCTCGCGGCTCCGGCACCGCCAATTCGGCGTCCTGGTCACTACCTCGTACCTCGACGCCCAGGCTTACCGGGAAATCCGCGAAGACGGGCACCCGGTAGTCGTCCTGGCAGGCCGCGATGTGATCGAGAGGCTGAAAGACAGGGGACTGGACAACCTCGTGTTTCCGAGTTTCTTGGTAAGGTGACCGAGCGCCGGAGGGGCTGCGGCGAGAGTGGCTGGTGCGACGGGATGGCCATTGGGGGACTGATTTGGCGGTGATGGCCTGTTGGGGCAGCATCGGCGGTGCTTAGTACACCGCCGATGACCGGAGTGTCCGCCGATGCTGCCGCCTGCGAGCCTACCGATGCCTGCGACGTGGCGGGATCTGCTGGAGGAGCTGGCGCCGGTGTTCGCGCGCCGCTCGACGCACCGGCTGTTCGTGGCACTGGCATGCGGGATGATCCTGGCTGATCGCAGTACGGTGGTGGCGATGGCGGCGGCCGGCGGGATGGCCGGGAAGTGGCGGCGGGCGTGCTGGTTCTTCTCCGGCGCGGTGTGGGACATCGATGACCTGGGCCTGGCGGTGGCCCGGCTGGTCGTGAAGTACCTGGCCGGCGAGGGGGAGCCGGTGGTGGTGGCGTGCGACGGGACGTTCTTTAAGCGCTGGGGGCGCAAGGTCTTCCAGGCCCGGTGGGCCTATGACGGGTCGGCGCAGGGCGGGAAGAAGATCGCGTTCGGGAACACCTGGGTGGTCGCGGCGATCGTGGTACGGCTGCCGTTCTGCTCCTCTCCTGCGGCACTGCCGGTGCTGTTCCGGCTGTGGCGCGGCAAGGGTACCGCCAGCCAGGTAGAACTGGCTGCCGAGATGGTGAAGCTGCTGGCCGGAGCATTCCCGGGCCGCGTGGTTCATGGGGTCGGTGATGCCGCATTCCACGGGGAGTCCCTGATCGTGGAAGGGACCACCTGGACGACCAGGCTGCCGTCCAACGCGGTGCTGTACGGGCCGAAGCCGCCGCGCACCGGCAAGCGCGGCCGGCCGAAGGTCAAAGGGGACCGGCTGGGCACTTGCGCGCAGATGGCGGCGCAGGCTACCTGGACCGACGCGATCATCGACGTCTACGGCCAGGACACCGCGGTGCAGGTCGCCGCCGCCGGGGCGCTGTGGCACGGCAGCTTCAAGACCGCCCCCGGCCGCGTCGTGCTGATCCGCGACCCTGACTCCGGCAAGCCGTATGACCTGGGACTGTTCACCCTCGACACCGAAGCCGGTCCCGCTGCCATCGCCGAACGCTACTCCTGGCGATGGGCGATCGAGCCGTCGAATGCGACAGGAAAGCAGATCCTCGGAGTCGGCGACGCCTGCAACCGGGTCGAGAAGGCCGTCGGGCGCACCGTCCCGTTCGGGTTCCTCATCCAGTCCCTGCTGGTCTGCTGGTACGCCCGCAGTGCCTACAGCCCCGCCGACATCGACCGGCGGCGCCGGTTGTGCCCGTGGTACCGCACCAAGACCAGCCCGTCAGCCACCGACATGCTCGCCAGGCTGCGCCGCGAGTTCCTCAAAGCCAGATTTTCCGCCATCCGGCCAGGCCAGGACGGCAACGATCAAATCGACATGGAGGCCTGGACCTGCGGCAGCACCGCCGCCTGACTCGGAAACACGAGGGACAACGTTGCGGCCCTCCGGCAGCACCTGCACGATGGTTACCCACCGCGTGAGTAGAGAGCCGCTGCCGCCTGACAGCAACGGTGACAGCAACAGCAGCAGCCAACGGCAAGCGTCAGCGACCGGCGACAGCGCATAACTCCCGCACGATCTGTGCCAACTGGGGATATGTCCGGCCTGAAAAGCGGAAGGTCGGCGAGCCCATACCGCGCACCTCGCCGGGTTGAGCAACGAGACAGGGGCGGGCCGATACAGCAGCAAAGTACAGCAACGCCCCCTGACAGTAACGAGCACGAGCTACCACCCACGCCCTGCGTTAGCTGGGACAGCGGACAAACGCCCAGCAGCGCCTCTAGTTCGGGACGAAAAGGCCAGGTGCTAACGCCGTGCTAACAACAGTGGTTTAGCTGTTTTGGTGAATGTTGCTGCGAACCGTAAGTAGCGCAGTCACTACTCTTGCCAGCCTGGCGAGAGTCTGTCCGGGCGGACGCCAGATAGCACCCTAGCTGGTATTGCGCGCCGAGGACGGGCAGAGCAGCGCAGATTCATCCGGCCGCTGCCCGATAGGTCCGCGTACGGAAATGACGGCGATGCGAGCGCTGTTACCGCTTGCATCGACGAGTGTCCCGTAGTCGAGGATGCCTCCGCTGTGGCCCCAGAACCGCCCGCACGGGAGGCTGGCGGCGAAAATGCCCAGGCCGTCCTGGAAGGGGCCTGCTGTTTGCATCATCTCCGCCAGCGAAGCCCGGGAGACCAGGTGGCCGGACAGCAGAGCCGAGAAAAAGCGGGCCAGGTCCCGGGCGTCGGAGACGATCCCTCCCGCCGCCCATGGGAGATTCGGATTGGTGCCCGGGTCATGGAGGTCCGGTAGTCGCCGTGTTGTCGCCAGCTCGGTTCGGCTGAGTGCGAGCGGCTTGAGGATGCGCTGCTGGAGTTCCTGGCCGAACGGGTGCCCGGTTACCTTTTCGATGACGAGCCCGAGCGCGATGTAGTTGGTGTTGGAGTATTCCCACTGGCTTCCCGGCGCGAAGAGCAGAGGCTGGGAGGCCGCGAACCGCAGCGCGTCGATCGCCCCAATAGACGGCGATGGCTCGGCCTGGTCCATCCAAGAGGAGTAGTCGGTGAAATTGGCCAGGCCGGAGCGGTGCTGGAGAAGCTCGCGGATGGTGATCTTGCCTCCGGCCGGTATGACGCCGGGCAGGTAGCGGCCCACGGGATCATCCAGGCCGATTCTCTTCTGATCGACGAGCTGGAGCACCAGCGTGGCAGTGAACGTCTTCGTTACGCTCCCGATCCGGAACCTCTGGCCCGCTGCCGGAGGCGGTGTCCCGGCGGTGGCCACGGTGCTGTGACCGTGGTCCGAAACGAGAACGATCACGCTGGTGGCGCCGGAGCGGGCAAGCTGCTGCGCGACAGTGCGGGCTCCGGCTGGAGAGGGTGCGCCCGGCCGGGGACTTGTGCATCCGGCCAGGGCTGCGGCCATCGCCAGAACCGTCAGCAGCACAGTCCCGCGGCCCGCAGCGGTGCTGATCTTGAACCGACCTCGGGCTTCGATCTGCTTAACCGCCTGCTGGCGGGCAAGCCGCTCGCTATCGGCAGGAGCATCCGAGTCGATGCCTGCGAGCCTGCCAAGGATCTTCGGCATCTCGACCCCCTCCCTCGCGTCGGGAGCCACCGGATTGCTTTGATAGCCCACACCACCCCACTTGACAAGATGACCGGCGAGACCGCGGCCGGGCAGGGCCCTACGTCATCTGCCGACCGGCGAATGGCCCAAGACGGGTACTGGGCTCCGCGCCGCCCGCACCGAATGGTTCATGCGTCACGGGCTCGGTGACTGTGGGACACACGTGAGATGCGCTGGCGGTTGGCTTCTGGCTGCCAAGGGAGTTCCGCAGGTAACAGCGCCTGGGCGCGAGCCAGCATCGGCCGTACCCATTGCGTGCCCGACGGCACGGTAAATCAGCGGGCATCGCGGTCAGTTGTGGGGCAGGTGACCAAGGCGCCGAGTAGCGAATCTCCTGGTCAGATCCAGGCCGAAAACAACCTCCTTAGCAACATGCCGCGCGATCCAGTGGATCCGGTCGCTGACAGCAACGGCACCAGCCAGCCCCTGCCACAGACACACGACAACATCCAGCCACGCTTGGACCTGATCAGCCGAACAGGGAGGCCGCTACGCCTGAAAAACGGAAGGTCGTTCGACAGCGCCGTCCCACCGGGAACCTGGCCTACGCATTACGGACCCGTGTCCCCGAGATGTCCCCGAACTGCCATCAATAGCCAACGATCGCCGCCTGCAGCAACCTGCGAACATGAAGCTAGGGCAGGCTTTGAACCCGTGAGCAACGCACGAGAACACCCTCGTAATGCGTAGCTCGGCTCGGCCGGGCCGGGCGGCCTGGTGTACCGACCAGCGGTTATACAGCGATTTTCCCGGCGAGGTAGGCCAGTCGCAGTAGCCGCCGTTCCACAGCCAGGCGTTCGACGGTGCGCAGGAACTCCTGGGTCCGGGCGTTCTCCTCGCCGCCCTCGATGCGGTCTAGCTCGCTGGCGTGCCGGTCCCGGGCGGTGGCCCAGGCGCCGGAGACGGCGGCCATGTTGGCGGTGACGTCCTCGGCTTGGATGTCGGTAAAGCCGACCTGTCGCAGCAGTGCCTCATCCACGCCGGGCGGGGTGAACACGAATTCTCCCATTCCCGCGCTGCGGATGATCATTTCTTCGCGGCGCAGCATCCCGGCGACCGTGATGGGGTCGGTGAAAAGGAGCCGCCCTCCTGGCCGCAAGACCCGGTGCCACTCACGCAGGACGGGTTCACGGTCGTACAGGTGGTTGATTGAGTCGACGCACAGCACCGCGTCAAAGGACCCGGTGTCAAAGGGGAGCCGCTCGCGGGCGTCCGCGTGCAGGAACCTGACGTAATCGGACACGCCCTGCTCGGCAGCAGCCGCATTCCCGGCATCGACACCGGCTTGGTGGAGGTCGACACCGGTCACCCGGCAGCCGGTCTCCCGGGCCAGGAACAGGGCCGGACCCCCCGAGCCACTCGCCACCTCCAGCACCTCACTAGACCGGCCGAGGTCCAGCAGGCGCGCGAAGTGCCGGTGCTCGTCGGCCGTGAGCCAGGAGTTCTGCCCGATTTCCTCACCGAACGCCTCGGCCCGAATCGCCGCGCTCAACCGATCGGCGAAATTGCCGTACACGGTGTCGTAGAAAGCCGTTGACCCGGCATCACCAGTGGCCATATGCGCCTCGCATGATCAGCAGGGCAGCAGTGTATAGCCGGGATCGGCGGATGAACACCGCGCCCGGGCACGCGAGCCGATGCGGCAGGCGGAATACAGCAGCAAGTACAGCAACGTCCCCACACAGCCGCCAGCAGCGACGACCGCTAGCACACACAGCAAGCTGGGACGACAGCCAAACGCCCAGCAGCGCCGCTAGTTCGGGACCAAGAGGCGGGTGCCGGTTGCGTGCCCGATCGAGGGGACATCGGCCGCCAGCTGCTCAGGCGGGCGAGGCTCTCGGTTCGCCATCACGAGCACGTGACGGGAAGGCGGGGTTCCCCTCTCCACAGGCTCGCCTGTGAATACGCCGCTCCGCCTGTAGACAATGGAAGGCTCGCGACCTGGCGTCTCAATAGTTATCCACTTTTCCACAGCCGCGCTCGTCCGCAGCTGTGCAGTGGTTGACCAGCGTGTTTACCTAAGTCATCCACAGGCTTATGCACAGGGCGTTAGCCTGGCAGGCCCCGGGGCTGGCGTGATGGTGGAGCATGCTCTCATGCTGGCCCTGGGCTCCTCGGCGTGCGGGGCAGCCATCGCCCCTGACGGTGACCGAAGCGCCGACCTGGTTGACCATGCGCGTGCCATCCGCGTGCGATGTCGATGATGACGAGCACCTGTAGCCGCCTATAGCGTCTTCCTCGCCCGCCTCAACGAGCAGCATGATCACTGAGGAAGCCTGGCGGCGCGACACGCCGGTGGCGCTTTATAGCCAAATATAGAGCGCGGGCTAGATCTGCCCATAGAGTCCGATGCCACGGATCCAGCAGGCGTCGAGGACCCGACGATTCAACGCGTTGTCATGCCTGCCGACAGGAGTGCCCTCTAGCCACGCCTGCAAAGCAGACAGTCGAGCGATCAGGGCCATCCGCCGTGACCGCTGCCAATACCGCTGCCATGACGGCAGACAACGCCCGCCACTTATGGACAACTCTGGAATATCGGCCCAGCGCACAGACGGCAATGGACCGTCCTGGATGATGTGCCAACTCGTCGGAGTACCGCTCCGGGTGCACCGGGTGCCCAGCTCGTCGGCGACTACGTACTGGACCAGGACTGACCAGTGTGCACTGGCGCCACCGGAGGCGGCCGTGGCCGGTCTCTGCTGTCAGCGCACCGCATTGGCGGAAGGTAGCAGGCTCTCGGCTTCCACCCTGATCATGGCCCGCACCGGGTCCGCCGGGCGGCACCGGGATATTCCAGCGCGATCGCGGCCGGGCGGTTTGGACCGGTGTCGTGGTCGCATCATGACCGCACCGGGCACGGCTGGGGGCGCCGGGCGATGAGATCGCGGACCACCTGGCGCCACACATCGCAGCCGGTGTCCGGGATCGGCAGGCCGAAGCTCTGCGCGTACACCTCCAGCCGCGGCACCGCGGTGGCCAGCACGTCATAACCCAGGTCCTGCAGCGCGTGGCGGGCATCGGATACCGAGTGCGCCCGGGTGATGCAGCGGTTCAGCAGGATCACCGAGCGGGCGGGCCGGTCGCGGGCCGGTTCCATCTCGGCGATCTCGTCTCGGACCGGCGTGGTGCGGTTGATCTCGATCGGGTTGGGCGCGCACGGGATCACGATCTCGTCGGCGTACCGCAGCGCCGACCGGGCAATCGCCGCGTGGTCCTCCATCTGCGGCGTGTCGATGATCACCACGTCATCGTCGCGGGCGATCTCGGGCAGGCGGCGGTGCAGTTCCCGGGACGGCAGCGCCACGACCCGGAACGGGAACGCCTGCTGCGGCGCGAGCCGCGGGTCCATGGCCGCCAGGTCGGACCACTCCAGCGCGCTGCCGGACGGGTCCGCGTCCACCAGCAGCACGCTGTTCCCGGCCTGGGCGAACACGTGCGCCAGCCAGACCGCCGAGGTGGTCTTGCCCGTGCCCGGCTTCAGGTTGGCCAGGGCCAGGCTCAGCGCCGTCATGCAGGCAGTATGCCAGCACCCGCGGCATTACCGCAGACCGTTGCAGCATGCTGGCACGCGGTGCGCGCATCGGAACTGCGGGCCACGGGAGCAGGACGGACCTTCTCCTGGCCGTACAGTAACGCAGTATTGCAGTATCTGCTGTATTACTGCGGCATGCTGGCCTACCGCGCGCAGGCCCACGCACGAGCCCGAAACGTTGCTTCCGCCCGCGGTGCGGTCGGTATGCGTGCCGCGACTTGCCTGTGCGCGCCAGCCGAGCAACAGTGCGCTGGTGCACGCACGACGGTGACCGCAGGCATCTGTGTAAACGCCTGGGGAAGTTAACCACAGTCTGTGGACGGCTGTGTGGAGATAGAGCACAGCGGTGCAACAGTCCGGGCCTGATTGCCCGGCACTCGCCGCAGCTGGCGCGCCGGACTCCTCGCAGATCTCGTGCACGGTGCGCGGCGTCACTTTTGGATAGTAGGGCCTGGGGAGGGCAGGGCGCGGTCACGGCGCCGGGGAGACCTTGGAGACGGGTGTCACCCGCCACGCTGAGTGGGCACGGATGGAGCGTCCGGCGTCAGGTGGGGCGGGCATGACCGGTGGGGCTTGCGGGGTGGTGGTGGCCGGCGACAGGGTGGGCACGACGGAATGGGAACGGCCCGCCCGGCTCAAGTTCGCTGCCTGACCGGACGGGCCGCCGATGCGCTCGGAGGCGCCGGTGCCAACGGTAGGTCAGGTCGTGGCGGTTGTCGATGCTCAGCTCGGGTCGGGGCTGCTGCGGTGCCTGGAGCGGGGGTGCGGGGGGCGGCTGGCCCGGTGGGGGTACGGCCTGGAGCGGGATCTGGTCGGGCTGGGCGGGGGGATCGGGCGGGTCCGGCCGCGGCGGGCGCTGTGCGCCGGGTGCGGGGTGTCGCGGGTGCTGCTGCCCGATTCGATGCTGCGGCGCAGGCAGTACGGGGTGGAGGTGATCTGGGCGGCGCTGCTGGCGGCGGCCCGGCAGCAGCCGTGGAACCAGGTCGCGGCCGCGCTGGGGGTGCCGTATACGACGGTGCGGGAGTGGCTGCGCCGGTTCGCCCGGCGGGCCGACCGTGTCCACGCGTGGCTGTGCGGGCTGCTGCCCCGGCTGGTGGATGACCCGGTGTGGCCGCCGGGGACGCCGGGCGCGGCCGGTGACGTCCTGGCGGTGCTGGGGGCGCTGCATCAGCAGATGCCGGGCCGGTGGCCGGTGGTGGCCGGGTTGTCGCCGGGGCAGCTGGCGGCCCGGCTGTCGCGGTGCGGGCTGCTGGCCCCGTCCTGGCCGCCCGGGATGATCAACACGAGCTCGCCGGTGACATAACCGCTGGCGGACGCCACCTTGGGGAGCCGGGAAGTTCCCGGTCATCACCGAGGGAGGTGCCAGATGTCTTCGGCAGAGCATGAGCGGCTGCTGCGGCGGGCCAGGGCGCAGGATGTCGCGTTGTTCCGGTACCGGCTGATCGGGCCGGCCCTGGAAGAAGGGCTATCGACCAGGCAGCGGGGCAGGGTGGTCCGCGGCATCGCCGGGCAGGTGCATGCCGGGCCGGGCGGCCGGGGCGTGCAGGTTTCCCGCAAGACCATCGACCGGTGGATCAGGGCCTGGCACCAGGGCGGGTTCGAGGCGCTGCTGCCCAGCGACCGCAAGTGCGAGCCGGTCACCGCGGAGAGCGTGCTGGCGATGGCGGCGGCGCTGAAGCGGGAGAACATGGAGCGGACCGCGGCCCAGGTGCGGCGGATCATGGTCGCCCAGGCCGGGGATGCGCCGTCGGAGCGGACCCTGCAGCGGCATTTCGCACGCGAGGACCTGGTGACCCCGCGCGGGAGCACCGTGTTCGGCCGGTTCGAGGCCGAGGCCCCGAACGTGCTGTGGGTCGCCGATGTCCTGCACGGTCCCCTCATCGGGGGGAAGAAGACCTACCTTTTCGCCTTCCTCGATGACCATTCCCGGTTCATCACCGGGCACCGGTGGGGGTGGAGCGAGGACTCGCTGCACCTGGCCGCGGCGTTCAAGCGGGCCGTTGCGGCCCGGGGCCTGCCCCGGACGCTGTACGTCGGATATGTTCCGCGGAACATATTCGAGGTTGTGTTCCCGGCCGCGTTATGTAGCTGACTGAGTGCGGCGGATCAGTCTTCACGGTTCGATGCTGCGGGTTCGCGTCATAGATGGGACATAACGCCGTCTTCTTGGCGAGGGGGTCATCTCAGGACCTCGCCGAGGAAAGGACGTTGCCCGATGCTGGAGGACTACTTCATCAAGCCCGAGACCGTCGACCGGATCCGGTCCTCGTGGATCGGCCCGCAGGTCGAGCAGTACGTGACCTGGCTGTCCGATCACCGTTACAGTGCCCGGTGCGTGTGGCGGCGCGTGCCGCTGCTGACCGCGTTCGGGGAGCACGCCCGCCGCGCCGGGGCCCGGTCGGCGGCCGACCTGCCCGCCTACGTGGACGGGTTCGTCGCCGAGCGCGTCCGCCAGTCGCGCACGCGGCGGCGCACGCGCAGGCCGGAGCTGGCCAAGGAGATCCGCAGCCCGGTCGAGCACATGCTCAGCGTGGTCCTGGCCGGCTACTCCCGCCGCCGCCCGCCCCGCGCCTTCCCGTTCGCCGGCCCGGTGCCGGGCTTTTTCAGGTACCTGGAGCATGAGCGCGGCCTGCGCCCCGCCACGATCGCCCTCTACCAGCATCACCTGGCCGCCCTGGAGGCCTGGCTGGAACGCGCCGGGGCCGGGCTGGGTGAGCTGTCCCCGCCGCTGATCAGCGCGTTCATCGCCGATCGCGCCGCGCAGATGAGCAAGGCGAGCATGAGCGGCGGGTGCACGGCATTGCGGGCCTTCTTGCGTTACGCGCACCGCGAAGGCGCGCTTCCCGGCGACCTGAGCACGGCGGTCGGCCAGCCGCAGGTATACCGTCTCGCTGACCTGCCGCGATCGATCTCGTGGGCGGAGGTCGGCCAGATGCTCGGCTGCGTTGACCGGCGCACCGCGGCAGGCAAGCGCGACTACGCGATGCTGGTGCTGATGGCGACCTACGGCCTGCGCGCCCGGGAGATCGCGGCCCTGACCCTGGACGACATCGACTGGAAGCGGGAGCGGCTGGCCGTGCCATCACGCAAGGCCGGGCACTCGACCGCGTTCCCGCTCTCCGGGGCGGCAGGCGAGGCGCTGATCGGCTACTTGCAGCATGGCCGCCCGCAGACCGCCAGCCGGTCGCTGTTCCTGCGGGCGGTGCCGCCAGCGCAGCCGGTCAGCCACGCGATCGTCTCCTCCCGCGCCCGCCACTACCTGCAGGCAGCCGGG
The DNA here is from genome assembly GCA_963842265.1 of uncultured Actinomycetota bacterium. Taxonomy (GTDB): domain Bacteria; phylum Actinomycetota; class Actinomycetes; order Streptosporangiales; family Streptosporangiaceae; genus Palsa-504. The sequence goes on along the minus strand of CAWJGE010000014.1, from coordinate 32,676 downwards.
GTCGTGGTTCGCCGGCCCGGGTCGCACACGCTGCGCCACAGCTGCGTGCAGCGCCTGGTCGATGCCGGCTTCGCGTGGAAGACGATCGGTGACTACGCCGGGCACCGCTCAAGAGAGAAGGATGATCAATGACGCCGTGCGCGGCTACTTCGGGTTCGAGCGGCTGCCCTTCGACCGGTCCATCCCGGTCGGCGCGCTGTTCGCCTCGGCGTCCCACCAGGAAGCCGTCGGCCGGATCGGCTACGGCATCGATACCCGCCAGATCACGGTGATCACCGGTGAGGTCGGCGCGGGGAAGTCCGTGGCCGCCCGGGCCGCTGTCGCCCGCCTGGATGCCTCCCGCTACCAGCTCATCGCCATCCCCAACCCGCAGGTCGGCGCCCGGGGGATCCACCACGCGGTCGTGTCGGCCCTGGGCGGCGTGCCCCGCGTCCACCACGCCACCTTGATCCCCCAGGCCGCCGGGCACCTGGCCGCCGAGCTCGCCGAGCGAGGCCGGCTGCCGGTGCTGCTGATCGACGAGGCGCACCTGCTGTCCCACGACCAGCTGGAGGCGATCCGGATGCTGACCAGCGCCCAGCTCGACTCCGCCAGCCCGCTGGCCGTCCTGCTCCTGGGCCAGCCCCAGCTGCGGGCCAGCATGCGGCTCGGCGTGCTCGCCGCCCTGGACCAGCGGATCGGCGTCAGATACGCGATGGCGCCGATGACCCCCGACGAAACCGGGGCCTACCTGCGGCATCACACCAAGCTCGCCGGCCGCGCCGACCAGCTTTTCAGCGACGACGCCGCCGGACTGATCCACCAGGCCAGCCGCGGCTACCCCCGCGCGGTCAACCGGCTCGCCGCCGCCGCCCTGCTCGCCACCTACACCACGCACAAGACCATCGCCGACACCACCGGCGTCCACGCCGCCATCACCGAGGTGAACGACCAATGACCCCCCATGCCCTGGCGGACACCCTGATCTCCCACGCCGCCGGCCTCACCAGCGACACCGCTGCCGCCGAGCTGATCTGCGCCCACCACACCTGGCTGACCAGAGCCGAGTTCGTCACCGGCTACATCGACGCCGGCACCCGCCACGACGGGCACCCCTACGCCTCCATCGACTGGGAGGACGCCATCACCGCCCTCGACACCCGCCAGCTCAGCTGCTCGCCCTCAGAAGCCGCCGTCCTGCGCATCGCCGCCAGCCTCGGCGACAACCACATCCCCGTCCATCTCGCCCGCGTCCTGGGCAGCCTCGACCGTACCAACATCACCCTGGTCACCACCGCCATCACCCGCGCGAACGGATAACCCAAGACAACTCGGCCACCACCACGACAACCCAGGCACCACAAGGCCCCGCCGGCCCGCCGGCGGGGCCTTTCCCATCATCAGTCATGCCCACCCAGCGCGACGCCGATGTGCCCAATCAGCGCGTCGTGGAACAACGGGGAACAGGACCAGCGGCTGACAGCAACGGTGACAGCAACAGCAGCAGCCAACGGCTGACAGCAGCGACCGGCGACAGCGCATAACGCTCGCACGGTCCGCGCCAACTTGTAACATGTCCGGCCTGAAAAACGGACGGCCGTTGACAAACCGCATGGTGTTCATGGCTAACGAGACACACGACGGCCTGAAGCGCTGCATCCGGACCCGGGAGATCGGCATCCGGATGATCCGGGTCGCTCATGTCACCGACTCGACGGCCGTGCCCCTCGCGTGCCCGGTGAGGTGGTCGACTGAGGGTCACCACGGTCAATCCCGGACAGCACCGCAGGCATTGCGACCTGGCTTGACGCACGTGGGCCACGTCGTCGAAGAGACCTGACACGAAGAGGTCACCGGTTCCGCGATCCCACTAGCTAGGAATCTCTCACAGCTTTCTCACGGACTGACCGGACTGTACGGGACTATGGCGTCTATGCCAAACACCGGACCGGACGCTGACCTGCGGCTACGGATTCCGGCGCACTGGCCGGACACGCTCCATTGATCTACGGAACAGAAGGCATGACGGTGCTGTGCATCCCATGAGGAAGGCGGCTTCGAGTGAAGCCGCCATCGACCGCTGCGGGCACGGTCAGCTTTTGAGCGCTTCCTGCAGCTCGCTGGTGAGTTCGTCGGTCGTAGCCTCCACCGTGCGCTTCACGACTTTGGCGGCCTTGGTCAGCGCCTTGTCGAGCCCTTGTTCGATGGTCGGCTCGCCAACCGCGATGAGTCCGGCCTGGTTAGCGGTGAGTTGCTGGGCCGCCTCGTGGAGCTCCTTGCGTGGCAGAGTCCCGCCCCCAAACCACTCAGGGATGACACGCATATGCGGGCGATCCATCCGCTTGACAACGTGGGGCTTGCCGTTCTCCTTATCGATCACGGCAGCGTCGTACTGGCCGATCACCTCGTCCTTGTGCAGCTGCTCGATGGCGTCCAGGTCCGCCAGCGCAGCTTCGACAGTCTCGTACGCTGCGGCGTAGACGACCAGCTGTTTCTTCTCAGCCATGGCATCTCCCCGGTCGGGTTACCCGATGGTGAGTTCAACGCTACTCTGCCCTCACGGGCATCCGCTAGTGACCACATGGCCCACGACGACGTGAACGGGGAAAGCGCAAAGGCCCTGACGGGGCTCAGATCCGGGGATGGCCCGCTGAGTGTCCGTGCCCGCCCCTCCAGCCTCAAGCGCGACTATGACCGCAGGGCAACGAACATAGGCGGAAAGTGCCTGGTGCATGTACACGCGAAGTCACGCTTGACCCCGGAGCCTCTACGGGCACTCCGGTCAGAAACCAAGGGCCAGGCCGGAGCCTGCCCGGACCGGACGCGGGCCATCCCCTGCACCGTGCGGGCAGTCACGGGGCAAATTCCACGGGCAGCACAGAGGCGTCGAGAAAGGCTCAGACGACCGGTAAGAACCGTCGCTCGCGGCCGGGGACGACGCGTCGCCTCTCCCCGGCGTTACTGTTTCGCACTTCGTCGCAGCAAGTTAGTAACACCATCCACAGGCTCGCCTGTGGATGGTCTGCTCAGCCTGTGGACGGTGGAAGGCTTGCGACCTGTGTCTCAACAATTATCCACTTTTCCACAGCCACGCTCATCCACAGCTCGATAGTGGCTGACCAGCGTGTTTACGTAAACCATCCACAGGCTTATGCACAGGACAGTAGCCTGGCAGGCCCCAGGGCTGGCGTGATAGGAGCATGCTCTCATGCTGGCCCTGGGCTCCGTCCAGAGCCGCCGCTAGTTCGGGACGAAGGGGGAACCGCGGCACCCGCTTAACGCTATTGAGTTATCAAGTTGCCAAGACGAGACGGATGTGCGGTGCAGCAGCAAAGTGCAGCAACCAGACCGACCTACGTCCGGCTCTCACCGATCCGATACGCCACTCCGACCTGCCTCAACGACCTTCATCGACCTGCATGCGACTGGTTTGCATCCGGAGGATCAAGTCGAGCTTTTTGATCACTGTCGTCGCTCGCTACGAGCTAAACAGCCGGTCGCGAGGCCGAATCCTGCTGGGCGTGCTGAGCTTAGCCGGGGTGGATCAGTAGGAGGGGTGTGACTCGATCCAGTTGGCAACCAGCCGACGCAACAGGGCATCCGCCTCGCCCATCGTCATAGTCCGGTTCGGACCGGGAGTGCCTGACATCCGGGCATGACGAGCTTCGTCGCCACTAATGCCAGGGTGGTTAGCTGAGGCCGTGAGCCGGTCAATGTCAGCCTTCGTGACCCAGCCCCGGGCTACTACTTGCCGCCAGCCTCCGACTGCGTGTTCCACGATCTCCCAGGCTTTGTATATGTCGTACCAATCCAACGACCCCGGCTGCCCCAGGACACGAAGCACATCTGCGACGTCTGCGTCCTGCTCCGCGAGCTTCACATAGCGGGAACCCTTCGGCGACGGCTCCAGGACCGGAACTCCGCCGCTCACCATCACGGCGGCGGCCCAGGCCTTCGAACGCGCCTCGGCCGTGTCCGCGAAGGCCACAACGCTCATCGTCCCGTCGGGCGCGGTGTACCGGCCCCTTAGATTCACCGGCCGGAAACCTTGATCAGCCGCTCGGGCAACTCCGTTGATGCGCTTTACCAGCGGTTCGGCTGCGCTATGGTCGAGCTGGCCATCTGAATCCTGAAGCGCCGAGGACTCAAGGTAGTACCCGTCCGACGGGTCCTGCCTTACGAGCGGGTCACCAGCCCGGAACAGCTCACGCAAGGTCTCCAGATCGAACTCATGGCCTTCGAGCCAGGCTTTCCACGGCACGGTCCGAATCTACCGGCATCACACCGCGCTCCGGCGGCTGCCGCAAATCGGACGACACCAACGAGCCCGGCCAGCGGCGTAGCGGCGTGGACTGCGGCACCGCCAGACCCGAGGTCAGCCAGTAGGTCACACTGTTGATTTGTCAAGTTGCCAAGGCCAAACGGTTCGGCAGTGCAGCAGCAAAGTGCAGCAACCAGGCCGACTTACATCTGACCCTCACCGACCCGATCTGACCTTCTGACCTGCCCCAGCGACCTTCATTGACCTCCCTGCCGCTAGCTACGGATCAGAAGGTTGGGGGTTCGAGTCCCTCCGAGCGCGCCCAGCTCACAGGCCCGTTGCCCGCCTGGCAGCGGGCTTTGTTGTCGCTTTGGGAGCCACGCTGGGAGCCACGGGCACACGTCAGCCGCCGAACAGAGCCCGGGTCATCGACTCGGCTGCCGCCCGCTTGTCGCCTGCGAGCAGGTGCCCGTACACGTCCTTGGTGATGGCGATGCTGGCATGCCCGAGTACCTCGGAGACCACGTGCAGCGGCGTGCCCTGGGCCAGCATCAGCGAGGCGCCCGAGTGGCGCAGTTCGTGCGGGTGCCAGTGACCCAGGCCCGCCCGCTCGCACAACCGGGAGAACGAGTGGGAGAAGTTGTCCGGGTCCATCGGCGTCCCGGCCTCGCTGGCGAAGATCAGCCCGTGATCCTGCCACAGCGTCCCAGCCGCCATCTGCGCCTCGGCCTGGCGCGCCCGGTGTTGCCGGAACCTGGCCACCAGCTCGGGAGTGAGGGATAGCGTCCGCCGTGACTTGGGTGTCTTCAGCTCACTGACCACCAGCCGGGTCCGGCGGCCCGAGGAGGCGTCGCGGTCCTTGACCCGCTTGACGCCGTGTGTCACCCCCAGTGTCCCGGCCTTCCAGTCCAGCGCCGACCAGTGTAGGCCCAGCACCTCGGCCATCGCGTCTGCGCATGCCAAGTCTTCGCTTCTCGCAGAACGCCTCGAGCGTGGAATGGAACAGCAGGGCTGGCCCAAGGAGCCGGTAACGGCGGTCGTGAAGTCAGGCCCTACGAACGGTAAGTCGGCCCCGCCGGCCAATGCCGAGAAACGCGGTATCCCGACGTTGAGCATCAGTGCCACTGCCCTAAAGTTTCCGGACCTGTGGGGTGTGGTGTCCGTTTTTCTGAGGGCTGGTCACGGTCTGGCGGCATGTTGATCGCGGCGGCGTGACTGGATGCGGTGGTCCCTGAAATAGAACAAAGCTCCTGGTAGGAACTGGGTTGTCGACACCCTTTCCGGCTACCTGGAGCTTTGTTGCCTGCCAAGTTTGCCATGGTCATCGCGCCTGCGTCCACTCCGCCCGCGCCGCCGGAAGAAGATGAACCCGGGGCTGCGGGGATGGTCGCCCGGATCGCGTCCGGGCCGGGGTTCTGGACGGAGTGGCTGGCGGAGCTGGACCGGCAGGGCCTGCTGGAAGAGCTGCTCGCCGAGGACGTGATCGCCCGCGCGCTGCGGGAGGCGCCGCCGGGCCATAAGTACGACCGGGTGCTGACGGCGAAGATGACTGTGATCTGCGTGCTGGTCGCGTGCCTGTTCCCCGGCGCCGGCTATGACACGGTGCTGGCGACGGCGTCCGGGCTGCCCGGCCTGCGGTCCGTGCCGGGCGCGGAGATCCCGTCAGGCAGCGCGTTCTCCCAGGCCAGGAAGCTGCTCGGCGAGCAGGTCATGCAGCGCCTGTTCGAGCTGGACGCCGCCGTCACGGACGCGGACCTCGGGATCGGCCTGCGGTGGAAGGGCCTGGAGGTCACCGCGATCGACGGCACCACGATGGAACTCGCCAGGAACGACGTGCTCGAAGACGGGTTCGGCACCCCCGCGGACGGCGCCCGGCCGCTGCTGCGGGTCACCGCGTACGTCCGCACGGCGACCTTCCGCTGGATCAGCGCCGCGATCGGCGGCTACCACGACGGCGAGAACGCCCTGGCCGACCAGCTCGAAGACAGCTTCCGGCCCGGCATCCTCAACCTCGCCGACCGCGGCTTCTTCTCCATGCACCGCTGGATCCGGTTCTCCGCCGCCGGCGCGGACCTGGCCTGGCGGATCAAGAACGGCGCGAGATCGGTCCCCCTCAAGACCATCCGCACCCTGCCCGACGGCTCCGAGCTGGTCATGCTGCACGAATCAGACGGCATGCGGACCCGGCGCCGGAAGGAAGCAGGCGATCCCCGCGCGGACCGGCTCCCGGACACCACCGCCCGGCTGGTCACCTTCATCGTCACCACCGTGACCCGCAGCGGCCGGACCAAGACCACCCGGATGCGGGTGCTGACCACCCTCCTGGATCACGAGGCATACCCGGCCCGCGAGATCGCAGCCCTGTATGCCGAGAGATGGCAAATCGAAATCGCGTTCCTTCACCTGAAGCGAACCGTCCGCGGCTCCCGCAGGCCACTGCGCGGCCAGTCCCCCGAACTCGCCCGCCAGGAAGCCTGGGCACTCCTGCTCATCCACAACATCGTGGCCACCGCCACCGCCCGCGCCGCCGGATCCGCCGGGCTCGACCCCGGGCTCATCCCGTTCACCGCCGTCCTCGGCCTCGTCCGCTCCCACGTCGCCGCCGACGTTCCCTGCCGGCACTGCGGACACCGCCCCGCCAGCGCCGGTACTCCGCTGGCCAGCCTGGACGCCGCCATCCTCGCCCTGCCCCGCCACCGGCCAGGACGCCAGCGGACATCCGGCAGGACCGCCGCCGAACGACCAACCAGGCACACCGAAGAAGTCACTTATACCATCGACATCACAACGTCGAATCTCCCGAAATGGACCTGTTAACCGAACTCCCTGGCGTTCCCGCAGGTCACAGGCTCGGTTGATCGTTTCCCTGAAGCCGCTGACCTAACCCGGGCCCTCCATGCAAGGCCACAACGGGGTTGAGTGCCGGATGCGTGACTACCGTAAGCGGACATATGGTCGTATACCACTCATCTGCCTTCTCCTCGCTGCTGCTTGTCGCCCCCGGCCAGGAACGGACTTGTCGCCGTCAGATGTCCCTTGACCTGCGGATGCGCATTGTCTGCCGGGACGGATGCGTTAGTTCGGAGAAGGATAAAACTCCGAAAACTTAAGGGCAGTGGCATCAGTGCTGTCCGTGACTGCGCCGTTCGCGGTGGCGATTCGGTCAAGTGGGTCGATGTCGATCCGGCGTCGATCGCGGCCTTCCAGCTTCAGGAGAATGACTTTCTCATCGTTCGTGGCAACGGAAACCGGTCTCTGACGGGTCGAGGCGGACTAGTATCGGCCGGCCTGCCCAACGGTTGTATCTACCCCGACTTGCTCATCCGACTCCGCTTCGATGAAGACCCCATGCTCCCTGCCTTCGGCGCGGAACAATGGAACAGCGCCAACATGCACACTGCATTGCTGAAGAACGCCAAGTCCACCAATGGGATCTGGAAGATCAACGGCAAGGACATCAAGTCGCACAGGCTGGTCGTACCCCCGATTCAAGACCAACTCGACGTGCTTGAGGAACTGGCACCCTTCGACGCCGCATCCGGGTCTGCGCACACAGAGTCCCAGGCACTTGCTGCGCTGCGTTCTTGTCTCCTCGTCGAGATCTTCGGAGGCAATTGATGGTTCAGTTCGATGAGGCCAACTCGGTCCGTGACTTCGTGCGCGACCTCGTGGGATCGATCGACGTCCGGTTCGTGCCGGGCAACGAGCTTCCGCGTCGCACCGACGAGGTGCTATTGGAGGGAGCGGCCAAGGCCGCGCTCATCCGGCTGAACCCTGAGATCCAGGCGTACCCTGACAAGGCCGATGAAGTCATCTATAACCTGCGGGCTATCCTGATTGCCGCCCGCACGAGCCCGCATCCGGTGGTTGCCAACGAGGAGTTCATGGCTTGGCTGACCGGGCAGAAGTCGATGCCGTTCGGCCCGAACGGCGAGCACACCACGGTCCGGCTGATCGACTTCGACCACTCGGAGGACGACTCGTCGAACCAGTGGATGATCTCTACCGAGGTCACCTACAAGCTGGGCCGGGTCGAGAAGCGTTTCGATCTGGTGCTGTGGTGCAACGGGTTCCCCTTGGTCGTGGGTGAGGCCAAGACGCCTGTGCGCCATGCGTACACATGGATTGACGGCGCCGCCCAGATTCACGACGACTATGAGCAGAGCGTGCCGCAGTTTTTTGTGCCCAACGTGTTCTCGTTTGCCACCGAGGGCAAAGAGTTCCATTACGGCACCGTGGGCATGCCGGTTGAACTCTGGGGGCCTTGGCGCGAGGAGGAGACCGACCCTGAAGCTCCGGCGAAGATCGGGCTTTCTGTAGTGAGGGAGGCTGTCGAAGGCGTCCTTAAGCCCGCGGCCGTGCTGGAGTTTCTCCGCTTCTTTACGATCTACGCCACCGACAAGAAGCACCGCAAGATCAAGCTCATTGCCCGGTTCCAACAGTTCCAGGCGACCAACCTGATCGTCGACCGGGTGCTACTTGGCAAGATTAAGCAGGGTCTGATCTGGCATTTTCAGGGCTCGGGCAAGTCACTGCTCATGGTGTTCACCGCGCGCAAGCTTCGTGCGATGGCCGGGCTGAGCAACCCCACGATCCTTATCGTGGTTGACCGCATCGACCTGGACACCCAGATCACCGGGACATTCAACGCATCCGACGTGCCAGGCCTGGTCTCGACCGACTCCCGCGCCGAACTAGTGGAGCTGCTCTCGGTTGGTGCGCGCAAGATCATCATCACGACGATCCACAAGTTCGGCGAGGCGCCGGGTGTCCTCGACGCGCGCGACAACATCATCGTGATGGTCGATGAGGCGCACCGCACGCAGGAGGGCGATTACGGCCGCAAGATGCGCGAAGCGCTGCCGAATGCGTACCTCTTCGGCCTGACCGGCACACCAATCAACCGGCGCGACCGCAACACCTTCAAGTGGTTCGGCTCCGAGGACGACGAGGGCGGCTACCTGTCGCGCTACTCGATGACGGACTCCATCCGGGACGGCGCGACGCTTCCGCTGCACTTTGAGCCGCGGCTGTCGCAGATCCACATCGACGAAGAGGCGATCAACGCGGCCTTCGAGGAGCTCGCCGAAGCCAACGATCTCGATGAGGCAGCCAAGACAATGCTGTCCAGGAAGGCCGCATCGATCGAGGCCCTCATCAAAGCGCCCGAGCGGATCCGCCAGGTCTCAGCCGATATCGTCGATCACTTCACGACCAAGGTCGAACCGCTTGGCTTCAAGGCACAGGTAGTCGTCTACGACAAGGCCTCCTGCGTTGCCTATAAAAACGAGCTCGACACGATTCTGGAGCCTGAAGCATCGACGGTCGTGATGTCGAAAAGCCGCAACGACCCCGCCGAGTGGGCGCAGTGGACACCCAATGCCGACGAGCTCGAGCAGATCATGGCGCGGTTCAACGACCCCAGCGATCCGCTCAAGATCATCATCGTTACCGCGAAGCTGCTGACCGGCTTTGATGCCCCCATCCTGTACGCGCAGTACCTGGATAAGCCGCTGAAGGAGCACACCCTCCTGCAAGCGATTACTCGCACCAACCGGGTCTATCCGCCGAACAAGACTCACGGTCTGATCGTCGACTACCTCGGTGTCTTCGATGACGCGGCGAAGGCGTTCAAGTTCGACTCTGCGTCCGTTACCGAGATCATCACGAACATCGAAGAGCTCAAGGCTCAACTCGAGCCCGCGATCGAGGCGACGCTCGCGTTCTTCCCAGGTGTCGACCGAACCGTCGGCGGTTACGAGGGCCTGATCCAGGCTCAGACCGCGATCGCGGACGACGCCAGGAAGGATGCTTTCGGGCTCGCGTACAGCGTCGTCTCCCAACTATGGGAGACGATCAGCCCCGACCCAATGCTGAGCAAGTTCGAAAAGGACTACCGATGGCTCACCGACGTTTACGAGTCGGTCCGACCCTCGGACATCACCGGCCGCCTTGTCTGGCATGCCCTCGGTGCGAAGACGATCGATCTCATCAACGAGCACGTAGTCGTCGAGCTCCCCGATGCAGGCACTGAGACGATCGTGCTCGACGCCCAGACGATCGAGGACCTCATGTCGGGCAAGAGGAGAGACGTCGATCCGAAGGAGATCGAAAAGCAGATCACCGCCCGGATAGCCCGCCACCTCACAAACCCGACCTTCGTCGAGCTCGGCAAACGCCTCAACGCCCTGCGGGAGAAATACGCGGGCATCCAGCAGTCCAGCCTGGACTTCCTGCGCGAACTCCTGGAACTAGCCCGCGACACGGTCGCCGCCGAGAAAGCTGCCAATGAGACGCCTCGCGAGGAGCGAGGAAAGGCCGCCCTGACCGAGCTGTTCGAGTCGCTCAAGACCGACGAGACCCCGGTCATCGTCGAAAACGTCGTCAACCGAATCGACGAGGTCGTGAAGGCCGTCCGCTTCGAGGGCTGGCAGTCCACGATCCGTGGCGACCAGGAAGTGCGCAAGGCGCTGCGGTCAACACTGTATGTCCAGTTCAAGATCCGGGACAACGACGTGTTTGAGAAGGCGCTCGGGTACGTCAGGGAGTACTACTGAAGCCCGTCTTGCGATGTCCGTTGACAGTCGCTCCCGGTGTTAAGTAGCTGCCGAGGTCGTCCGGTCGTCGCGCCCGCCGGTAGTTTGCATCCAGGTGGCCAAGCCGAAGCCTGCCCGGAGCCGAGTAACCAAGTGAGTACCAATCGCCACCGCAAGCAGTGGACGCCAGCGGACGCTGACGGACGGTCGTTCCCAGGTCAGACATGATGCGGCGCTGGCAGCCCACACCGCGACTTGGCCTCGGGACGAAGAGGCCAGTGGTTCGGCTCGCGCAACTCGTCACAGCGCGATCCCTGTCCGCGATCCCTGCCCCTTGTAATCCCTGTCCGCTTCGCTGCCGAATTGAGCCGTATTTGATCAAGGCGGCGCCTTGCGGCGCCGCAGGCCCGGCGTCAGCGCCCGGGCTCTGCCTTGACGGCCCGCCCGGGCGCACGCTGGGCCACTACGCGCAAGACCGTCGCTCAGACGGACAACGTGCGGGCACCGTGACGCCTTCCTGCCTGTCGATTGCCCATCTCGCGACCACTATGACTACGACGGTCCTATGGGTTGCCGCTGCCGATCGGCTACATCGACCCTAGACCCGGAGACATAACAAGCACCTCAGGAAGTCGGTCGCCCAGCGACGACAACGAAGTGCTCGGTCCAGTCTTCTCGACTCTGATCGTCGACTGTGACACGCCATCGGTAGCCGCGGTCCTTGGCGAGGGCCAGGCCTCCAGGGAACCCGACAACGAACTGTAGCCGAGCAGGAAGAAAGCCTCTAACGGCGTCAGAGCCATGCGGAAGGTTAGGTTCCGGAAACCTGACCTGTTGGACGATTCGCGCCAGTTCAGGTTCGCCGGACGATCCGCTAGGCCAGGTAACGATCTCCCCCGACTCGTCTTCAAGAGTGACCTCAACAGTTGAGTTGGCACCATAGTGCTGAGGTGGCACGACGACCCAAACTATGAGACTGAGCGGTATCCTTCCTGGCCCGGCAGGGGGGCTGCCGACCACTGTAACGCCGCCGCCGATGACGTTGAGCTTGCCAGTCGAATCCACGGCAGCATAGTCAGCCATCAGGATGTGCACTGTTGCAGCGTCGGAGACCTGGCTCACGCTATGAAACGTACAGGAAGTTGCAGCGCTGGCTGCGGTGATCTCAACGTGCGGCGGTAGTCAGTGTTCCGCCGCTGGCGGTTTGCAGCTCGTAGCTGTTCTCAAACTTCTGCGGCAAGCCCAGACGACCAGTCAAAGCTAGGACGAAGCTTGAGGCCGGAACCTGCTGTGGCGAAACAGTCGCCGCAGTCGTACCAGTCCATCTGACAGCGACCCAAGCCAAGACCCGGTGGTCCAGAACCGGACAGGCATACATGACCTCGCCGCCGTGCTGTGTCCCGTCAGGCCCATCACTACGCCAGGTATCCAGCATGACCTCAACCTGAGCTAGGTCACGTTCACCCACCCCGATGACACGGCCCAGCGCACTGTTCCCGTCTTCGTCCCACAACTCCACCAAAGCACCAGGGAGTACGCCGGAGGGGTCATCGGCATGCCTCGTCAGCACGTCGAGTCGGCCGTCCTCATGGATGCCGTTGAAGTCCACGTGGATCCGAGGATCAGGCATCTAACTCACCTCCTTCTGGTGGCAGCTACCGGGTTTGGTTCTGGTGGGTCGAACGCCTCAGACAGGCGATCGAGATCATCGTTGTCGAGTGGAGAGGGCAGAAACAGGGTGTAGTGACCGGGCCCGAAAGTCTTGACCAAGGCCATCGGCAGACCATTCGAAGCGATCACTTGACCGATCCTCCCAGCGGTAGATTTGCGCAGTACCGGATGAGGCATACACGTGGACCCCACCCGTGTCGCGATCTGACCGGCCGTTAGGCCCGGCCACGACCAGAACGTTAGGCCGTAGGTACCTGGGTGCCCCGCTTCGTAGGTCTCCGCGTTAGTCCTCAGATCACCGCGCTTCATCTGTCCGCCGCGTATAACAACAGCATCTTCCGGTAGATGCCCAGTTTGGCCGGAAGACTCACCTGATGCACCAATGTTCTCTGTCACCCAGGCGCCCAAGGCAGTGCCACAAGCGGAGTCTGCCACGTCGGCGGACATCGCAAGTCCTCATCGAGCGTTCCTAGGAAGTAAGTCGGCGGAACTGGCAGATGGGCCATGGGAGCTGCCAGTGCAGCAGCATTGAGGTCTCCCCCGACTCATGCCTGCTAAGTCAGCGGAGCAGTCCTCCTCGCTGTTCGATTGTCTCGGCCGTGGCCACCGCATCAAGGCCAAGCCGCTACGCGGTCGCTTCGCGAGCCTTGACACGGTGGCCACGGCCCAAGGGACGGCAGCTATCGAGGAGGACGGGGGAGGACCAGGACACAGCCATCAGCGCAGGCCGGACCGCGGTTCGCCGGGCCATTAGCGGCTATTAACCTCGGTGACGAGCGGTCTCTCACGGTCACCTGCGGACACCCCGCCCCGCAGATCAGGCCATGCGATAGGCCCGGACAGCACAGATTCCCAAGCTGACAGTGGGGGTTCGATTCCCGGTGCCCTCGCGCTCATAACTAGCGACCACGAGACTCTCGCGGAGCGCCCGCTGGGTTCAGCGAAGCAGAAGCCTGCCCAGTATCTGATCCTCGAAGATCTCTACCAGCCAGTCGAACACGGTCGGACCTTGACCTGCCCGCGCCGCGTCCAGCTCGGCCTGGACATGCGGCCTGCTCAATGGATGACATTCAGCCAGCCTCAGCTCAAGCTGGCGAACGGTCTCCTCATACCCGAGGTTGATCCGGGACACCTCATGGTCGCGCCACTCAACCGCAAAATCCCCGTCGTCCGGGGTACCGTATCCGCCGTGGAGACAGTCATCGAAGGCATCCAGATTGCTGCCGAAGTATCCGCCAGGACCGTTGACGGCTTCTCCTATGACGCGATAGAAGTCCTCCAGGCTCCCCACCTGGCGGCCATCAATCATATAAACCACCGCCCAGCCGCGCTGCCGGGCGCGCCAGTGTGTTCTCGCGACGCTCACGGCCCAGCGCAGGCCCTCGGCGCGGCTTTTCACGATGCCCGCGGTGATCAGGACGTCCAGGGTCGCCAGGTCCGCGGGCCCGAGCCGGGTCATCACGGGAGCGAGGTCCTCCGGCCCTTGCTCCGGTGCCGCAGCCTGACGGCCGCGGTCGGTGATCCGGTAGGACAGGCCATGAGGGCTGGCCGCCCCGGCCGGGCTTTCCGGGCGGAACTCGACCCACCGGATGACCCGGGGCAGCTCGTCGCGCAGCGTGCCGAGCGCCGTGCCGTTGGCCGTCACGAACGTATGGACGGTCTGAGGGTCGGCTTTGCTGCCTTCGGACCGGCCTGCCCACTCGAAGAAGACCCGCATCGCGGCCTGTCCCGGCTCGACCTCTGGATCGTCGCCGTACTCCAGGACCTGAACCCGCGCGATCGCGCCGTCGGGGAAGGCTGACCTGACCCGCTGCTCGATGCGGTCGGCTAGTGCCTTTTTCATGCCACCCTCCGCGAGTGACCTGCGATTCCCGTGTTACCTGCGTACGAACAGTAATGCGCGGTATCCGGCGGCCGCGATTGATATTCCCGCCCGCGCTACGCCGCGCCGTCGCCGCAACCCGATGCGTCCGGACGGTTGACAGCAACGTCGGCGGCAAAATCCCGCCCCCGACACACGACAGCATCCCGCCACGCCTGGGACCTGATCACCTGAACAGGCATCCGCCACGCCTGTAGAAGCAGACGGGCCGCCACGGGAAGAACCGGTCGGCCAGACCATCGCTTACCGGGAGCCACGCTGGGAGCCATCCGAGCGAACGACCTTCTAGGGTTCCGGACGGACATGAACAGCGGGCAAGGACACGGTCGAGGTCATGGACTGATCTGGACGGATCCGGACGCCCGCACATGGAACTACGGATCAGAAGGTTGGGGGTTCGAGTCCCTCCGAGCCCGCCCAGGTCAGAGCCTCTTTCCAATCTTGGAAGGGGCTCTTTTGCTAACACTGTTGCTAACAACGGCCTCAGACGGTGGCCGCTATCGGGCGAGCGAAGATGTCGGCAGCCTCGGTGAGCCGGTCGCTGATTACGTGGGCGTACACGCGTAGCGTGACCGAGGGGTCAGCGTGGCCGAGCCTGGCGGCGACGACATGGACGGGGACGCCAGCCAGCAGCAGGGTCGTGGCGTGGACGTGCCTCAGATCATGCAACCGAGCATAAGGTAGCGGCTCGCTCTGCTGCTCCTTGTGGGTGTTGGTGAGTGTGGCCATCAGCGATGACACCGTATCGGGGTGAATCGGCTCGCCCCAGGCGGTAGAGAACACGTAGTCGTCGGTGCCGCGCCACTCGGGGCCAACTCTCAGCCGCTCCTCGGCTTGGTGCTTGCGGTGATCCCTCAGTACCTGCACGGTATCGGCGTCGATGCTGATGGTGCGGGATCGACCGCTCTTGGTGGTTCCCTCGATTCGCTGGCCCCCGATGACGGCGGCCGAGCCTGTGATGCGGATCTCGCTCAGGTCCAGGTCGATGTCCCGCCAGCGGAGGTTGAGCAGTTCGCCGCGACGGGCGCCGGTGTATGCGGCGAGGCGGTAGAAGGCGAATAGCCGGTGTTGCCTGGCGGTGTTGAGGAACGCCCGGAGCTGGGCGGGTGTCCATACTCCCCCCGGTTCGGAGCGGGTCTTGCGAGGTCGTTTTGCCCGTTCGACCGGATTGGACAGCAGGATCTGGTCAACGACCACGGCGTCACGGAACGCCTTGCGCAGTACCGCATGGACATACTCAACGGTGCACGGGGACAGACCCGCGCCGTCCCGGCCGCCGTTTGTGGCCAGCTCGCGGTAGAGCTTCGTGAGACGAGCCGGGCTCATGGCTTGGAGCTGCAGCTCGCCGATATACGGCCGGACATGCCGGTTGATCAGGCGGCGATAGTCCTGCAAGGTCTTGGGCTTGACCTCTACTGCGTGGGCTTCGAGCCACTGGTCGAGGTAAGCGGCCACGGTAATCGAGTTGCGGTTGATGTACTGGCCTTGCCGGGCGCTCACGCGGGCTTGGTCGCGCGCGGCCTTGGCGTCTTGCTCGGTGGCGAAGCCGCCTACCCATCGGGGTTTGCTGATCCCCGTCTCAGGGTCCTTGACGCGGATCACGTACGACCAGGTGGTGCCGCGTTTCATGACACCATCGCGGAGCCGGGGCGTGTTCTTGCGGGTGGTTGCGGGCATCAGGCGGCGGTCCTTTCGGCGAGCAGCCTGGAGACGTATTCCTCCAGGGCGGTGACGGGGATACGGCGTGACCCGCCGATGCGGATCGAGGCGATGACGCCGCTGGCCAGCAGTTCGTAGAGCTTGCTGCGGGAGATGGCCAGGGCCTCGGCGGCTTCGGGGACGGTCAGCAGGAGCCGGGGCACGGCGGACCTCCCCTCGGCGGCGGGGCCACAAGCTCGGCGGCCAGCAAGTCGATAAGCGGATGGCCGCGTCCGGCGTAGTGCCAGTCAGTCAGGACGAGCGTGGTGCCGGGGTCGAGTTCGGGTTGCAGCCCGGCGGCGATGGCGTACTCGCGCTGGTAGGCGGCGCGGTCGGCGCGGAGTGAGCCGAGGGTGATGGAGTAGCCGCGGCTCTTGGTGGGAGAAGTGGCCGCGGAACCCGAGCATGTGCGCCCATGCGGCCAGCCGCAGTTCCTTGAGCTGGGGGAGCTTGCCGAGGCGGAGGCATGCGGCGATGTGGCCGCGGGCGTGCTCACGGACGGGCAGGTCGGCGATCCGGTCGGCAGGGGTGAGGCGGCGATCGAGAGTGCCGGTGCATTCGGCGGCCTTGGTGGCGTACTTGGCCACGTAAGCCGCGACCTTGGTGTTGGTCACGTCGCCATGGGCGGTGACCGGGCGGATGTCGAGTTGGCGGCCCCACGCGAGCGTGCGGGCCGGGAGCCCCGGCGCGGCGGGAGCCTTGACGCTGACGGCGCGGGCGGCATGGTCGATGGCGTTGGTGAGCAGGGCGATGGTGACCCAGGCGGGCGGGGCCGTGTTCGGCCCGGCGGGGCCGTCGAAGCGGATGACAGCGTGGAAGTGGACGACGCCACGACGCTGATATTCGGCCACCTTGGCGTAGGAGACCCGGACCTGCGCGGCGAGGGCCTGGCCGGTGAGCCCGGCCTGGCGGGCCAGTGACCTGCGCAGGGTGATGGTGTAGCGACGCCACAGTTCCGGGGCGCAGGCGTTGAACCAGGCAGCGGGAGGCGCGGCGGGTTTTGCAGGCGATCGGCAGGACGCCGCCGGGTTCGTGGACGGTGTTGTGGCGGTGGATTAGTTCGCCGGTGCGGCCGTCGATGTAGTCAGCGCGGCCGCGCAGCAGAACCGGTTGCAGGCACCGTCCGGTGTGCCGGATCGCACCTGCGGGGACAGAGATGGGCAAAGGCGGTACTCCTCTCGTCGGGGCGGACGAGCGGAGGCCTGCTCCAGCCAGGCAGACACGGGCTCGGTTCGCTGATCAGCGGTGCTGTGCCGCATGCTGGGCCTGGTCAGGAGTGGCCTGCCGCTCAGGCGTGTCATGTGGTGGCGTGTGCACCGTGACCCGGGTACCCGGTGACTCACCGGCCCGGCATCTGCACGGTCATCCCTCGATGGGGTGAGGCCTCAAGGCCTCACATCTACAGTACCCAAGGTACGTGGCTAATACAAAAAATACCAGTCTCGTCCTTGGTGGTCAAGCGTCTGGCCAGGTCACGCAGCTCGGCGGCGGGCGGGTCCTGCATGGTGAGCAGGTCAGAGACGAGCTGGCGGACCAGGACGTGTCCGCGGACCAGTTCCGGGGTGATCTGCTCGGCCTGGAGCAGCGCAGTAACGGCCTCGTCGGCTTGGCGGCGCTGGGCGTGCGCGCGGGCTACTTCGATGAGCAGGCGGGCGCGCCGTCCGGCTGACAGCCCGCTGGTGTCCACTACGTAGGCGGCGCGGAGCGCGCGGCCCGCGTCGCCGAGGTCGACAGCGATCGCGACTTCCTGCAGACCCACGTTGGCCGGGCCGAATTCGGTGTTGTAGTCGTTGCGTCCCTCACCGAGGCGTCCGGCGATCTGCTTGGCGCGCTCAAGCTGGTCGTAGGCAGTATCGGGATCGTTGATGCGGGCGGCGATGACGGCGCGCTGCAAGGTCAGGCCGCCCCATAGCGACATGGCCTGCGGATCACCGCCGTCAGCCAGCGGCCACAACGCCTCCGCTGCGGTCCGGGCGGTCTCCTCGGCTTGGTCATAGTGGCGGGCGGAGATGAACACGAACACCAGCCGGAACGCTCCGGCGGCTACCAGCAGCGGGTTGCCCGCCCGTTCGGCGGCAGCCATGGCCCGGTCGGCAGCGATCCAGGCTGCCTCGGGCTTTCCAAGCTTGGCCAGCGCGGCGGAGCAAGCCTGGTAGGTCGCGGCCATCAGCTCGAACACCTCGGCCTGCTGATTTTCGGCCATGGCTCGGGCGGCAGTTTCCAAGTCCGGGACAAGGCCCCGTAGCAACTCGGCCAGCTCGGTGTAGCGCCCGGCGTGAGTCAACTCCCACGCCTTGCGGGCTTTGCCGCGAAGTGTGCTGATCGCGGGAGAACGTCGGCCGTCGAGCATGGCGCGCAGGGCATAGGCCCCGGACAGAACCAAACGCAGGCCACTCGCGCCAGGAGTTTCCTCGGTGACAGTGGCGACCACGGGTGCCTCGGCGGCCAACTCGGCGAGCGGGACATCCAGCGCGGCGGCCAGGGCTTCCAGAACGGACATGCGGTCGACCTTGCGCACGCCGCGCTCGACCTGGGAGACCCAGGCCACCGACCGGTCCACCATCCGGGCCAGCTCGGGCTGGGACAAGCCCCGGCGGCGCCGCTCGGCGGCGATTTTCCGCCCTAGGGCCTTCTGGTAGTCCGGGGTGGTCACCCGCCGGTGCCCTTGCCGGTCTGCAGGGTGAGCCAGTCGACCTCGGTGCTGGCCAGGTACTGGCCCCGCGTTTCCAGGTAGCGGCGGGTGTGCGGGGATGCCTCGTGCGCCTCGAACGCGGCGCGGTCCCGGTACAGCTCGTAGAAGATGCGCTGCAGAGGCTGGCCCTCCACCGTGTGGGAGGCGTATACCAGTGTTCCCGGCTCGTCCGTCTTGATGGCCTCGATGGTCTCGGCGACCAGCTTGTCGTATGCCTCGGCGGCGGCCTCGTCTTTGCACGTGAAGCGCACGAACAGACCGAACATCTGTCTCCTCCAAGTGGTGTGACGCAATGCTCGCACCTAATGTGCCAGTCCAGTACATGAAGTAACACGTATTTATTGTACCGTACTGGGATTTAGAGTACGCTCATAGGTGCAGAGATGCGGACCAGGCGCAGCGAGGACCCATGCACACGCCAGTTGCCCTGTGGGGACCTCGCCGCGGACGTGGTGTTATGCGTAGTTTGGGGCGTGAACGTCAGCAGGCCCCGCCGGGATGGCCGGCGGGGCCTGCCGAGCTGATGCCGTGATCGCTGGCTAGCGGCCCGGGGGTCTTTGTCCCGCGGCGTGCCGGATGGCTGTGATCACGAGTTGCACGTTCCGGTTATCCAGGCCGGGGAGGGTGTCGCGCAGGCAGACGGGAAAGCCGGCGGCGATGCTGGAGGCGAGTTGGAGGATCCGGCGTTCGCCGCCGCAGAGGGGTAGCTGGCCGTCGTGCAGGGCGCTGTGCGCGGCGTCCCAGTTGATCTGGGCCATCGGGGTCACGCCGTCGCTGAAGCTGGTGAAGGTGTCCACGAAGCTGGTGAAGTCGCTGCGGTGCAGGAACCCGCCATGGCTGATGAGCAGGTCGACGCCGGCTTCGTCGGGGTACAGGCCGGCTGCGCAGGCGCGCAGCGCGGCGGTGGTCGCGTCCGTCACCGGGTCTCCTGCGGTCCGGGGCCGGCGGCTGCGGGGCCGCTGGCTTGCTGCAAGGCCAGGACGGCCTGCAGGGCGTTGTGCTTGGCGGGGTCGTAGCCGGTGCCGGCCTGCCAGCAGTGCCAGATGATGTAGATCCAGGCGCGGGCCAGGATGCGGGTGGCGTGCGGGTGGTCTTTGCCGCGGCTGCGGGCGTGGTCGTAGATACTCGCAGCCCAGGGGCTGGCCTGCCGGGAGCCGGCGGCGAAGTCGCAGAACGGCGTCGCGGAGCTGGCGGTTGACCGCCCACCGGAAGGCGTGGGAGATGTGCGTGCCGGACTGGCGGGTGACGGGCGCGACCCCGGCCAGGCCGGCGAGCGATTGCGGGTCGGGGAACCGGGACCGGCAGTCCCCGATCTCGGCCAGCAGCCGGGCGGCGCGTAGCGTGCCCGCGCGGGGCAGGGAGGTGATGATGTGCTCGTCAGGGTGGGCGGCCAGCTGGGCGGCGATCTGGGTTTCCAGGATCTTGATCTGGCCGGTCAGCGCGGTCAGCGTGGCGGTGAGGGCGGCGGTGACCCCTGCCCGGGCGGCGCCGTCGGCGCCGTCGGTGCCACCGGGAGCCGCCTGCAGCCGGGCGTGCAGCACGCTGGCCGGGGCCGTGTTCCCGCGGGCCGGCAGGGTCGCCAGCCAGGCAGCCAGCTGCTGCTCATCCAGCCCGTCAGCAGCGTCCTGGCTGCCGAAGCGGGCCAGGAACGCCAGGCTGACCGGGCTGTCCAGCTCGTAAAACAACCCGATCGCGGCGGGAAACGCCACGGCTAGGTGGGCGCGCAGCTGGTTACCTGCCGCGACCCGGTGCGCGACCAGGTCCCTGCGGGCGCGCACCGCCATCCGCAAGGAGATGGTCGCGGGCGTGTCCGGGACCAGCGGACGCAGCCGCGCCCGGTCGGTGCGCAGCGTGTCCGCCAGCACGAATGAATCGAACCGGTCATCTTTGGCGCCTGCGGCCCCGTACCGGGACCGCATGGCCGTAGCACTCTTAAATGGCCCCACTGTTCTACTTTGATCTGGCCCCACCCGGGTGTCAGGGCGGCGGGGTGGTAACACTCTGACTTGGCCCCACCGGGTCTTTCTGGCGGAGACACGCCGGGCAGGTTCCGGGCAACGCGGTGTGTCTGGGTGAATAGTTAGTCACATTCAGTCGTTTCGCTCGGGGTGGGCCGGATGGGACGGGACAAGGTGGAGCTGTTTGCGCAGATCCGGGAGGATCACCGGCAGCTGGGTTTAGGGGTGCGGGCGCTGGCGCGCAGGCACGGTGTGCACCGGCGGGTGGTGCGGGAGGCGCTGGCGTCGCCGGTGCCGGCGCCGCGCAAGACGCCGGTGCGGCAGGCTCCCGGTGCTGGATGCGGTGGCGGGGCTGATCGACGCGATGCTGCGGGAGGACCTGGACGCGCCGCGTAAGCAGCGGCATACCTCGCGGCGGATCTGGCAGCGGCTGGCCGATGAGCATGGCGTGCCGGTGTCGTATTCGTATGTGTGCCGGTACGCGGGGCCGCGGCGGGCCGAGATCGAGGCGGAGCACCGGGCGGCCGCAGGCAGCGTGGCGGGGTTCGTGCCGCAGGCCAAGGAGCCGGGCGCGGAGGCGGAGGTGGATTTCGGGCCGGTGAGCATCGTGCTGGCCGGGGAGGTGGCGGCCTGCCACCTGTTCGCGTACCGGCTGTCCTTCTCGGGCAAGGGCGTGCACCGGGTGTATGCCTCCTGCGCGCAGGAGGCTTTCTTTGAGGGGCACGTGACCGCGTTCGATGTCACGGGCGGGGTGCCGTGGCGGCATATCCGCTATGACAACCTCTCGCCGGCGGTGGCCAAGGTGCTGGCCGGCCGGAACAGGACCGAGACGGCGCGGTGGCTGTCGTTCCGGTCCTGGTACGGGTTCGAGGCGTTTTACTGCGGGCCGGGCGTGGAGGGCGCTCATGAGAAGGGCGGCGTGGAAGGCGAGATCGGCCGGTACCGGCGCCGCTGGATGGTGCCGGTCCCGCGGGTGGCCTCGCTGGCGGAACTGAACGCGCGGCTGGCCGAGGCCGACCTGGCCGATGACCGGCGGCACATCGAGTTCCGGACGGCGAGCTGTGGCCGCCGATTTCGCGGCCGAGCAGCGGTTCCTTTCGCCGCTGCCGGGCGAGGGGTTCGATACCGGGACGGTGCTGTGGCCGCGGGCGGATAAGTTCGCGCGGATCAGCGTGGGCAAGTGCCGGTACTCGGTGCCGGCCCGGCTGATCGGGCAGCGGGTCCGGATCCGGCTGACCGCCAATGAGCTGGAGGTCTTCGACGGGTCCCGGAAGGTCGCGGCCCACCCGCGGCTGGCCGCGGCCGGCGCCGAGCACCTGGACCTGGATCATTACCTGGAGATCCTGGTGCGCAAGCCGGGTGCGCTGCCCGGGTCGGTGCCGCTGGCGCAGGCCCGGGCGGCGGGCACGTTCACCGCCGCGCACCAGCAGCTGTGGGACGCGGCCCGGGCCCGGCTCGGCGACGGGCCCGGCACCAGGACGCTGATCGAGGTGCTGCTGCTGCACCGGCGGCTGCCCGCCGCGTCGGTGACCGCGGGGATCACCGCGGCGCTGGGGGCGGGGACCTGTTCCCCGGATGTGGTCGCGGTCGAGGCCCGCAAGCACGCCGACGCGGCCGGCGGCCGGGCCGGCCGGACCAGGTGCCTGCCGCGCCGGCGAGGCCGATGCCGCGGGGGGCATCGGTGATCACGCTGCCGCGCCGTGCGGCCCCGCTGCCCGCGGACGGGCGGCCTGCCCCGTCGGTGACCGCCTATGACCAGCTGCTCGCCCGCAGCGCGGGCGAGAAAGGAGGCGCGTGATGGCCGGACGGCGTGATGAGCTGACCGATACCGCGGCGGACGCGGCGATCGACACCGCGTGCCGGGTGCTGCGGCTGCCGACGATCCGGGACCGGCACGGGGAGGTCGCCGCGGCCGCGGCCCGCCAGCAGGCCGGCTACAAGGCGTTCCTGACCGAGCTGCTGTCCATGGAATGCGATGACCGGGAAACCCGCCGCAAGGCCCGGCTGGTCCGCGAGGCCGCCTTCCCGCGGCCCAAGCGGATCGAGGATTTCGACTTCGCCGCGAACCCGGACGTGCCCGCCGCGCTGATCCACACCCTGTCCCGCTGCGCCTGGGTCGCCGCCGGGCAGCCGCTGTGCCTGATCGGGGACTCCGGGACCGGCAAGAGCCACCTGCTGATCGGGCTGGGCACCGCCGCCGCCGAGCATGGCTACCGGGTCCGGTACGTGACCGCCGCGGCGCTGGTCAACGAGCTGGTCGAGGCATCCGATGACCGGACGCTGTCCAAGGTGATCGGCCGGTACGGGCGGATCGACCTGCTGTGCCTGGACGAGCTGGGCTATATCGAGCTGGACCGGCGCGGCGCCGAGCTGCTGTTCCAGGTCTTCACCGAGCGGGAGGAAAAGGCCTCCATCGCGGTCGCGTCCAACGCCGCGTTCAGCGAGTGGACCTCCGCGTTCACCGACCCGCGGCTGTGCGCCGCGATCGTGGACCGGCTCACCTACGACGCGCACATCATCACCACCGGCGCCGGCTCCTACCGGCTGCGCACCACCGCCGCCCGCCGCCACGCCGCCACCACCTGAGAAGAAAGGACCCCTGGCCATGTCGTTAATCAATCATCCCGGCAGTGATCACCAGATGGCCGTCATCGGCATCGACGCCGGGCACGCCCGCGACATCATGCTCATGCTCGCCGACGCGCACGCCCTGATCAGCGACCTCGCCGATGGCGCGGCGCCCGCCGCGGCCCGCCAGGCCGCCGCCGTGCTCCGCGACGCCGACAGCCCCTACACCCTGGACAGCCTGGCCGGCGCGCTCGCCGAGACCGTGAACTGGCTGTCCGGAGCGAACGGCGACGCCCTGTCGCACATACCCGGCGACTGACAAGGCCCCGGACACACCGCGTCCGGGGCCTTTTCTTTTCATTTCACCTCTGATCAGAAATGAAAAGAAAACCTGCCCCCGGGCGCCTGCGCAGGAAGGCACCCGCCATGACCAGCCAGCCCCCCGCCGATCAGGCGGCAGCCGTCATCTGCAGGCGTCCCGGCTGCGGCAGGCCCCTGCCCGCCTCCGGCCGCGGCCGCACCCGGCAGTTCTGCAGCGACGACTGCGCCCGCCGCTACCACAACGACGCCCGCATCCCCGCCCCGGCCGCCATCCCCATCGGCGACACCGACCCGGTCGCTGCCCTGGACACCCTCATCAGGCAGGCCGCCGTCCTGGTCCGCGCCGCCCGCGAGCAGGCCGCCAGCCTGGACCCCGCCGCCGTCCGCGCCCAGATCGCCGAAGCCGAAGCAGCCCGCCGCCGCGCCGAGGCCGCCGCCATCACCGCCGCCGCGCAAGCCGGCCGAAGCCCGCCAGGAAACAGACGCCCTCGCCGAGGCCCTCGCCGCCGCCCGCGCCGACACCGCCGCCGCACAGGCCGCCGCCCGGCAAGCCGCCGACGCCGCCCGCGCCGCCGCCGCCGAGCTCGCCCAGCTGCGCAGCGACACCAGCACGCAGATCACCGCCATCCAGGCCCGCGCTGACCAGGAAGCAGCCGCCGCACGCGCCGCCGCCGGCCACTGCGCCCGCGAGCGCGACGACGCGATCGCCGCCGCCGCGCAGGCCCGGCACGCTGCCGACACCGAGATCAGCCGCGCCCGCCAGGCCGAGACCGACGCCCGCGACCAGGCAGCCCAGCTCCGCGCCGACGCCGCCCGCGAACGTGACGCCCTCGCCGAGAGCTGCCAGGCCCAGCTCGCCGCGGCACACGCGCTCACCCAGGCCGAACGGGCCCGCGCCGAGCGCGCCGAAGCCCAGCTCGAGACCGAGCGCGCCGACCGCCGCACCCTCACCAGCCACCTCACCAGCGCCACCAGCGGCAACGGCCAGCAGCCCAGCCCCGGACCCCGAGGCGGGGCCAGATCAAAGTAGAACAATCACGCCCCGCCAAAGCAACGACAGCCCAGGTGGGGCCGAATCAAAGTAGTAGGTGGGGCCAAATGAGGTTGACACAGCCAGACCGCAGGTTCTTCACCTGCCGGGAGGTGATCACCACCACGGTCAGGCCCGCGGCGAGCAAGGCGCCGACGAGCACGCCGTCGCCGCGCTCGATCGCGACCTCGCAGGCCCCGGCCCGGCGCAGCCGGGCGATCATCGCGGCCAGCCCGGCCTTGTCATGAACGGCGCTGAACCGGTCTTTCACCCGCCCGGCCATGTCGACCACGCATGCAACATGGTCAGCGGCGCCCCAGTCGATCCCGGCGCACACGCCGCCGGGCGGGATATCAGGCAGAACCTGGATTAGGGCATACTTCATCACAGCCTCCTCGCTGCTAAGCCCAGTGGGGAGGCACCCTTATTCACGGAACCGGGACGCCGTCGTCAGCTCACTGTGCGGCGCTGAAAGCGCATGGCCCTGTTGACGATCCACGCGTCCCGGGTAACCACCAGCCCCGCAAAACTGGCGTTGGACCTCACCGAAGGGTCTTGCACAAAAGGGCGGTGACTGACGGTACCTGGGGTGCACCGGTGATCTCGCTCACCAGCCCGCTAACTATGGCGCTTCAGCCACACCCTTAGCAACCACACCCCGTTAAAGATGCGTAACGGCCCATTAAATGCAGCGACATGACGAGCTCCCCAACAGCCCGCCAGCAGGGCCCCCCAGTGAGCACCCAGAACCATCGGACTACGCACCACCGAGATCACCTATCCGGGCGGCACCGAGCACATCCGCGCTGTCCGCGCTGACCTGCGCGCAGCCCTCGATGACTGCTCACGGGCGGATGACGTGATCTTGTGCGCCTCCGAACTCGCCGCCAACGCCGCCCAGCACAGCCGCTTCCGCCTCCCCGGCGGCACCTTCATCGTCCGCGCCATCATCAACCCGGACCATTACGCGCGGATCGAAGTCCAGGACAACGGCGGTCCCTGGAACCAGGGAAATGATCGATCCGACCCGGCACCACGGGACATCATCCGTGCTCCGTCGCCCGACGAGTACGGCGGGATCGACGGCGACAACACCATGCCCCTACATACTGGGCAGAACCGATTCGACTGCTGCCGAGTCCGCCGTAGCCAGTTGCCTGCATCGGGCGCCAGCCGATCCGCCCTCGTCCCAG
Organism: uncultured Actinomycetota bacterium; assembly: GCA_963842265.1. Classification (GTDB taxonomy): domain Bacteria; phylum Actinomycetota; class Actinomycetes; order Streptosporangiales; family Streptosporangiaceae; genus Palsa-504. The sequence goes on along the minus strand of CAWJGE010000014.1, from coordinate 6,887 downwards.
GCCTGCAGCGGCAGGCACGCCAGCGCCCGGCGCAGCCGCGCGATATCGACCCGGCCGCAGTTCACCGCGCCGTACAGCGCGCCGTGGCCGCGCCGGTGCTCCGGCTCCAGCGACAGCTCCGCCAGCATGTGCACCCGGTCCTGCTTGCACAGCATCCGCGTCGGCCAGCCCAGCAGCGCATCCCGGTACGCGGCGAAACACCGGTACAGCTCGCCGCGGAACGCCGCGAGCAGCCCGCGCGCCCGGTCATCACCGGTCTTGCCCTCGACCTGAGCCGCAAGCCGGGCCATACTGAACGCCACGGCCACCGCCGCCACCGCCTAGCTCCGTCGACGAACCAACGTGTCGCGGTGGCCGCCTGCTGTCACGGCGACAGCCAGACCAGGCGCGAACCCTGGACAGGAACCTCAGACGCTAAATACAAGCTAATAGGCGCGCGGCAAGACCTCGGAAATCTGTCAGGGGGAGAAAACCGGAGACCCGTACTATCGAAGGCACTGCCCGACGCGGCACCGGCACTGCGTCGTCAGGCAGGCTGAGCCGAACAGAGGGTCAGGTTATGCCCATTCGATGGCGAACGCTGGAGTATGAGAGAACCTGCGATGACTGCGGTCACGTCTGGCGCGTGCCTAGATGGGCCGCACCACCCCTACATGTACGGGGACGCCCTGTCTCCGGAGGTTGCGAGGGAGGCGTACCCCCGCCAGCGGCGGCAGTGATGGCCGATCCGGCGGTCGCGGCAACTGCGCAGCTGGCCGAAAGAGCAGCAGTCTTCTTCCGGCGCTGCCATGAGTGCGGCTCAGAGCGTTACAAGCAGCGGTCCATCTGGTCCTGGACCGATGACCCGGCCTGCTAGGCAGCGTGACCCGCCTAACCGCCTACAAAGCCGTGAGCCGTGAGGAGCCTACGTGCAGTATCGGATAGTGTACAGCGGTCGTGAGCGGTCTCAGACGGGCATGTGCAGTCATGGCGATATGATCTATGAATACCGTGTTTCCGCACGTCAAAGGCTGAATTGCCTGGTCTCGATGGGTGGTCAGGGACAGGATCGAACTGTCGACCTGCCGCTAAGCAGGGAGAAGGACGTTCTAGCCGATCGCGCCTCTGGCCAAAGTAAGCATAGTGTCGTCGCGCTCGCCTCGTGGACCAGATGCGGACCAAGCACCACTGCGTGTCACGGTCTGCGCGGCTAGCGTCACTGTGGACCTACAGCCTCCGGAGCCGTGAGCCCTGGCAACGAGGACGCCGACACGACGGCCAGCCGCGCTACGCTTTTCGGACATCGTGTTCGTAGGGAGACGCCGGTGATGGGCAGGCCCGGAGACGAGACAGCAGGCGCGGGAGGCCACGGCCACGTGCGGGTGTCGCACGCCGACCGCGAGCAGGTGATCGACGCCCTCAAGGTGGCGTTCGGGCAGGGCCGATTGACTAACGACGAATTGGATGCGCGGGCGGGCCAAGCGCTCGTGGCGCGAACCCATGCCGAGCTGGCCGCGGTCACCGCCGACATCCCCGCAGGCCCGGACCTGGCCCAGCCGCCCAGGCCCGCCCGGGCGCAGCCGCACCAGCCGGGGAACAGGGTAGCGAAATGGGCGGGCGAGGCTGGCGTGACAGAGGCAGTAGAAGTCAGGCGCGGCTACGAGCAGTTTGTCCCGCCGCAGGCGCCGCCTGGGATGTACTTCGACCCAGCGTCTGAGCTTTTCCTGTCGCAGGGCGTACGGCTCGCGAGCCGCGGCCAGGTGGCCGCCGCCTGGTTCCTCGGGCTTGTGCTGTTCAGCGTCACCCTCGGGATCGGCTATATCGCGTGGAGTTTGTTTGCGTGGGGCCAGGGGCGGTCGCCAGCTCAGCGGATGCTCGGCCTGCAGTGCTGGCTGCCGGAATCTCGCCGGGTGGCAGGGCGGAAGCAGACGGCGCTGCGCCAGATTACCGGCTTCTGCCTGAATGGCCAGCTACTGTCCGGATTCTTTATCTGGCTGACCGGCAAGCAGCTGCGGTCAGTAGGCGACTTCTTCGCCGACACGGTGATCCTGCACGACCCGGACGGAGTTCTGTAGTTATCCTCCGCCGCGTCGCCAGGGCCGGAAGGCTCCTTGCCTTCCTGGAAGGCCTCTGATTATGTGCAGCCACACAACCGGGGAATCACCACGCAAAGCGCGGACCCCCAACCCGACTGCACATAACCGCCAGCTGAGCCGAATGGACGTTATGCGCAGCTGCGTATAACACCCATTTTCCCAGATTGGTCTCATGCCGGATGCGCGACAGTTCCTCGCGAGCCTCGCGGCGGGTGTCGAAGGTACGCGTGAGCTGCTTGCGCCTGCCGTGCTCATCACGTCCTATGTCGACCACGAGACGGTATCTGATCGAGCCGTCTTTTAGGCCCGCCCGGGCGCACGCCGGGCCACACCGCTAGGGCACGCAGGTCAAACCCAGCTCACGTGTCAGACAGCTGGGTGCCGCGGCAGTTGGCTCCCTCGCGCTCCGTCGTCCAGCCCCGCGCATCGCGTCAAGCCGCCTGCGCCCTTGGTCACGTGATCGGCTTCGCCGGGGGTCCGCATCCGCCGCCCGCTCAGCTGGGTCTGGCGTCTAGGTGCCGCCCACCGCTACCACCCGACACGGCAGCCGAGCTACCCCCCGGGATATCAGGACTTCTGGGCACTACCAGACCGGGGACCACCGTGCGATGATTCACATAAAAGCGGCCCGTCCTTCCGGGCCGCGGTCAGGAATTGCGGACGAAAGAGTGCAGCATGACGGCGGAGACGGCGCCTGGTCAGACTGGGGGGACGCCAGGAGGCCTGGCTGAGCCCGGGCCTGCGCGGCCCAGCCTCCCCGATCGCATGGCCAGGTACGGGATCTGGCTCGCGGTGATAACGCACATCCTCCTGCACGACCGCCGCTTCCAGGCAACAGTCGTTACCGGCGCCATCGGGACGTACGCGCTGGCCAGCGTGACCAAGAACAACCAAGCGCGCCCGGTGCGGCGCGTGGTCGCCTGGTACAACGTGCAAGGCGAAGTCCACGGCATGAAGGTACTTCACCGCGGGCGGCGGGCACTGAAGCCGGCAAACGCCAGATCCGGGGATGACCCCGGGCGGTTATCACGTGGGTAGAGACGGCGAGCAGGACAACGAGCACTGGTAAAGTGCCTGGTCAACGTACACGCGAACCAACCCTTGACACACCTCCGGTGAATGGGTCGGTAGCAGTCAGTCCGATGGGGGGAGGGGCGGCAGACCACGACCGCAGGCACCCGTTTTCCTGGGGCCAGGCCCGGGCCAGTGGCAAGACCGGCGCCCGGCTGGCGCCGAGGTGTTCGCCACCGGACCGTCGACAACACGGCGGCCCGGGTCTTCGACACGTCATTCGCGGGCCGCGGGACGACCATTATCCGGAATAGGGGTATTCGGTTAACCGGACCAGCCGCAAGATCTTGGTTCGCCTAGCTGCCATGACCACAGCATCTAACGGTCTGTGCTCATCTGGTCCGTTCAAGTGAATAGCCCAAATCCGGAATATGCGTGGAATGATCCGTAGCTCGGCTGTTGTTGCGCCGGAAGCCCGGGTCACCCGTTACGAATGATCTGGGTGTGGTGGGTTAGCGGTAGCGTCGTGGTTGCTAATGGCTGGCGATAGCCACCTGGCGGGTGGTCCGCAATGCCGTGGCAGCGATGGGTCATCGACCCGGGTGGCTGCCGGGCTGGCAGTCCCCTGCATCGGTAGCGCGACCGACCCATCTGGCAGTACTGGAGGTATGACGATGGCAGTTGACACGTTCGTGGCGTATGTCGGGGTGTATGACAACGCCGCCGGCGCGGACGCCGATTATGAGGCGGTCAAGGAGCTGCATACCAAGGCGGGCTTGATCGACGCCTATGACGCCGCGGTCATCGAGCGCCGGGCCGACGGGAAGGTCAAGATCACGAAGAAACATGAGACGCCGACCCGGGTCGGCGGAGTGCTCGGCGGCGGGGCGGGGCTGGCCACCGGCTTGGTGGTGGCCCTGTTCCCGTTGGCCGCGGTCGGCGGGGGCCTGCTCGCGGTCGCCACCGGGGGCGGCGCGGTGCTGGGCGCGGTGGCCGGTCACGCAGCGGCCGGGATGAGCCGCAAGGATCTGAAGGAGCTCGGCGAGCACCTGGACGTCGGCCAGGCGGGCCTGGTGGTGGTCGCGGTGTCGGATACGGGGGCGGACATCGAGCGGGCGATGAAGCAGGCACGGAAGATAGAGGCCAGGCAGTTGAAGGCCGACTCCGCCGCGATCGAAGCCGACGCGAAGTCCGCTCAGGTGTGATGTCGTAGGACGGCAAGCGTGGCCGCCATCGGGCACGCTGCTCCGGTGCGGAGAACGTAAAGCGGTAACTCGGCTTGGCCTTTCTCACCGGGGCTCCCGCCCCGGACTCCGGTCCCAGGGAGCTGCGCCCCATGTGTTATCACCCCCCACGCGCAAGCGCGCAGCCCTTCGCGGACCCGCCTGGGGACACCCCAGACCCCGTTTCCCAGGCGTTAGGCCCGGGCCAGTGGCAAGACCGGCACAGAGGGTCGCGGTACTATCACTGCAATGCTGCAATCGTCACAGATCTCTCACAGCTTTCTCACGGACTGGTTTGGCGCCTATCGGGAAGACGGACCGGACTAGGACAGAGGCAGTCGCCAAACTCGGCTACCGCAGCTCGCCGGGAAGCAGGCTATAAATCACGCTGTCGCGGCGGGCTCCCTTGAAAGGCACGTGGGAACGAAGAAGGCCCTCGCGTAATCTCGCAGAGTCAGTCCGGGTCCGGTAGATGGCTGGGTAACGCAGACCAGAAAGGTCGCCCTAGGTGAACAGCGTTCGGGGTTTGTACGAACGGTTCCGGCAGCTGATCCACGAAGGTGCCAAATTCGGCGTCGTCGGCGGGATCGGGTTCGTAGTTGCCGATGGCGGTACCAACCTCCTTCAATCCATGCTCCACCTGGGCTGGCTGAAGTCAAACGTGATCGCCACCCTGGCCGCCACGATCATCACCTACCTCGGCAGCCGGTACTGGACGTTCCGGCATCGCGAGCGGGGCGGCATGGGACGTGAGACCGTCCTATTCTTCGGACTCAATGGGATGGGATTGGGCATCCAGCTGGCCTGCCTGGGATTCACAAACTACGCGCTCGGGTTGACCGACAAGTTCGCCTCGAACGTCGCACTGTTCCTGGGCATCTGTCTCGGCACACTCTTCAGGTTCTGGTCCTACCGCAAGTGGGTGTGGATAGCGCCGACGGCCGGTCCGGCGCTCGACCCGGCCGAGTTTGCCGCAGCGGAGCTTTCGCCTATGCAGTCCGGTGCCACTGCGCCCCGCAGTGCGCCGGAGTCGGGCGGATAGACAGAGCTGGCGTCAACTGTTCTGTTCCTTGACACTTGTCCGGCGGTCAGGCTTACGCGAGTGCCAGAGTTAAGGCTGGCCGCATTTTGGCCGCACTCTCGACGCTCGACGCCGCCGCCTACTGCGCATCAGTGAGCAGTGTTTCAGCAGCTCAGCAAGCGGATGGGCCAGGTAGTGGGTACCGCTCCTCATCTAGCAAAAGGTAGCTGATCCACAACAGCAGGCCACCCATGGCCAGCAGTGCGTGAGCGGAAATCACCGGCACGGGCAAGCGGGTCGCAGCCGCGCTCTGGAACTCGCGGTCGTACTCGATGATCCAGATAACCAGAAGGATGAGGCCAGCAAGAATGGTGATCATCCAGATAAACAAGGCGGCGACGCTCATCTGGATCTCATCTCTGACGCTCTGGATCTCATCTCTGACGCCTGGGCGCGTACCGGGGCTTCAGCCCTCATTTGGCCGACCGTGGGCTTCTAATTGAGTGGTCAGGGGCGGATCGAACCCCAGGGCTGGGGTCAAAGTAGGCGTGCGGGGTTTTTGCTGCATGTCACGGTTTGATGTCTTTTCCGGTTTACAGGCCGAGCAGGCCGAGGGCTTGCAGTCCGGTGCGGTCCCAGGCGAGGTCGCGGCGGGCTGCGGCGTGGTTCGTCAGGCCGGCGCGGTTGAGGACGCTGACGGCGGTGCTGGCGATGGCGGAGAACAGCCGGGGGGCGTTCCCGGCCCGCAGCCGGGAGGCGTCTTCGGCGTATGTGGTGTCACGTCGCAGGTGAAGGCCGTTCTCGATGCCCCAGTGGCCGCGGTTGCGGGCGAGCAGGAATTCCGGGCCGGCCTGGGCGGGGGTCAGCGCGGTGAGGGCGAGCACGGTCTCGCAGGAGATCTTGTGGCCGGCTGCGCAGCCGGCCATGTGCGGGTCGTCGCCGGCGGCGCGGCAGACGGCGGTGGCGTCACTGCCGCGGACGTCGTGCCGGTAGCGTTCGATGAGCATCATCTGGGCGGTGCCGGGGAACCGGCGGGTGATGCCGTCGGGGACCTGGCTGGTGACGCGGATGGCGCGGATCTCGTGCCTGCCGTGACCGGTCTCGGCGGTGGCGTGCAGTACCGGCTCGTCGTCCCAGGGATGGGCGTCGGCGAGGGCGTACAAGCCCGGCTGGTTGTCTTTCAGGTCGAGGATCCAGCCGACCCGCAGCTTGTTCATCGCCTCCACGTGCCCGGCCTGGGTGTGGAGCGCATCGGCCGTCACGATGACCAGCTCTTCTTCATCTCCTGATCCTGGTCCTGCGCCGTCGCCGTCGCCGTCATGGTCTGGGCTGCCGTCGCTGCTGGCGCGGGGGCTGTCGAGGATGGCGTGCAGCAGGGGGACGAAGCAGGTGATCTCGTTGGTTTTGGCTTCGACGTCGGCCTGGCCCAGGACGGTGCCGGCGGTGACGTCGTAGGCGGCGAGCAGGTGGGGCTGGGTGCCGTCGGGCCGGACGGCACCACGGACGGTCTTTCCGTCGATGGCGATGTGCCGCCAGTTCAGCCGCCCGGCGGCTGCC
>CAWJGE010000013.1:0-188035 GCA_963842265.1 uncultured Actinomycetota bacterium | reverse complement strand
ACCATGAATACGCAGGATGCAGTCGAGATTGCGCATCTGCGCAAGGCCTACGGAGACGTTGTCGCGGTCGACGACGTGTCGTTCTCGGTCGCGGAGGGCGAGATCTTCGGCGTCCTCGGGCCGAACGGCGCGGGCAAGACCACCACGGTCGAGTGCGTGCTGGGCCTCCGGTCACCAGATGCGGGATCGATCCGCGTGCTGGGTCTGGATCCGGGCCAGGACCGGGAGGATCTGCATCAGATCGTGGGCGCGCAGCTCCAGGAGAGCGCGCAGCCGGGCAAGCTCAGGGTCGGGGAGATCCTCGACCTCTACCGGTCCTTCTACGCCGCGCCGGCCGACGTCGGGGAGTTCATCGACGCGCTCGGTCTCGCCGGGAAGCTCAAGGACTACTACCGGTCCCTGTCGGGCGGCCAGCGCCAGCGACTGTCCGTCGCGCTGGCCCTGATCGGCCGGCCGAAGATCGCCGTGCTCGACGAGATGACGGCCGGGCTCGATCCGCAGGCCCGGCGCGCCACCTGGGACCTCATCGAGAGCGTACGCAACCGCGGGGTGACGATCCTCCTGGTGACGCACTTCATGGAGGAAGCCGAGCGGCTGTGCGACCGGGTGGCCCTCATTGACGCCGGGCGCGTCGTCGCGCTCGACAGCCCGGCCGGCCTAGCCGCGCGGGCCAGCGGCGGGACGAGCGTGCGCTTCGTCCCTTCGGCCCCCTTCGACGACCGCCTGCTGAGCGAGCTGCCCGAGGTGCGCACGGTCACCCGCAGCGGCCCCCATGTCGTCGTCACCGGGACCGGAGAGCTGGTCAACATGGTGATCCTCACCCTAGCCGCGGCGGGCGTGACCGCCCGTGACGTGCAGCTCGATTCATCGACCCTAGAAGACGCCTTCGTGAAGCTCACCGGACGGCACCTGCACGAGGAAGGAATCCCGGCATGAACACGCAGACATTGCCCCAGCCGAAGACACTGCTCTCGAAGACACTGCTCTCGAAGGCACAGCTGTCGAAAACGCTGCTGCCGAGAACGGCACCGCGCGCCGCGTTCGGCAAGATCGTCCTCAACGAGGTGAGGCTTGCCTGGAGGATGCCGGCCGGCTTGATCTTCGGCATCGCGGTTCCGCTGCTGCTCCTGATCATCTTCGGCGAGATTCCTAGCATGCATCAGCCCCAAGCCAGCATGGGGGGGCTCACCCTGTTTCCTGTGTACGTCCCGATCCTCATTTCCATGGCGATCGCCATTCTCGGGCTCGTAAGCCTGCCTGCCGCGCTTGTCTCCTACCGTGACCAGGGGATCCTGCGCCGACTTTCGACCACGCCCGTGCCCTCGTCCTGGCTGCTGGCCGCCCAGCTCGTGGTCGAGTTCTGCATCGCCATGACCTCGCTGCTCGTCGTCATCGTCGTGGGCATCGCGGCCTTCGGGCTCGAGGTCCCGAGAAACCCCGGCGCGCTGCTGCTGGCGATCGTGCTGTCCATCGCCGCGCTGTTCGCCATCGGGTTGTCGATCGCGGCGGCCGCCCGAAGCGGGATCGCCGCCCGCGCCATCGGTGCCGGCGTGTTCTACCCGCTGCTGTTCTTCGCCGGCATGTGGTTTCCGCGGGAGCTCATGCCGGTCATCCTCCAGGACATCAGCAACTTCACCCCGCTCGGGGCGTCGGTGGAAGCGATGCAGGATTCGATGCAGGGCCAGTTCCCGCCTGCGGCGTCACTGCTGGTGCTGGCCGGGTACGCGCTGGTCTTCGCCTTCATCGCCAGGCGCTTCTTCCGGTGGGATTGACATCCTCCCCCCGCCTGAAGGCGGGGGCTCGCCCACCGGGCGGCCCATCGGGTCGTCCGGTGGCGCTAGACGGCGGCGACCCCGCCGTAGGCCCAGGCCCGGTCGGCGTTCGGCCCCGGCTCACCGCTCTCCGGCCGCCAGTAGGAAACCAGGACCAGCCCGGGATCGACCAGCTCGCGCCCGTTGAACATGCGCAAGATCGCGTCCTGGCCGCGCGGGATGAGCACGGCGCCGTTGCTCTCGGCCACCTCGGAGTTCGCGCGCATCTTCTCCGGCGAGCGGTCATTGGTGACATGCGAGATGACCAGGTAGCTGCCTGGCGCGAGCGCCGTCAGGTAGCGGGCCACGAGGCCGGCCGGGTCGTCGGAATCCACGATGTGGTGCAGGCACCCGACGAACAGCAACGCTGCCGGCCGGGTAAAGTCGATCAGCTCCCCGGCCTTGGACATGACCTGGTCCACGTCGCGCAGGTCGGCCCGGACGACCGCGGTCGCGTGCTTCCCGGCCAGCAGCGCCTCGGCGTGCAGGAACACCACCGGGTCGTTGTCCACGTACACCACGTGTGCGTCCGGGTGGTCGGCCTGGGCGATCTCATGCACGTTCGGGCTGTTCGGGAGCCCGCTGCCGATGTCGATGAACTGGCGGATCCCGGCCTCGCGCAGGAAGCGCACCGCGCGCCGCAGGAACTGGCGATTGCCGCGCACGGTGTCCAGGATCTCCGGCATCACCTGCACCACCTGCTCGGCGGCCGCCCGGTCCGCGGCGAAGTTGTCCGTGCCGCCCAGCCAGTAGTCATAAACCCGCGCCGGGTGCGCGATGTCCGCGCGGACGTCCGCCGGAACCCCGTTCCCCGGCTCGTCCGATCCGCTCATTTCGCCCCTCTCACTGCGGTTTGCCTCGTCTTGATAATGCCATCTGCTCCCCTTGCGTTCTCTCTACCCCCGGCCAACTTCGCCGAAGGCACCAGGCCGTCAGGCGGGACGCGATTCCCTGGGCAGGCCGAGGATCCGCTCACCGATGATGATGATGATGTTGTGCTGGATCTGGCTGCTGCCGCCGTAGATGGTCTCGGCCCGGAACAGCGCGCGCGCGGCGACCATGATGAGATCGGCGATGTGGCCATCAAGCACGTGCCGCTTGCCGCCGTCCAGCGCCCAGCCGGCGCCGCTCCGGCGGGCCGGCATCCGCACGCCCGCCTCGTCCCAGCTGGCCCGGCTGCTCCAGCAGGGCCAACTGCTCGTCCGTGCCGAGGAAGTCATCCGGCCGCCAGAAGTCATTACAGTAAAATCATACAACTAGTTATACTATCTAGAACGGTGCGCGCGGACCACCGCGACCACCGGGAAGGTGCGTGGCCCGATGACCGACCGTTACGTGGATTTCCCGAGCCTGCGCTGCGAGATGCTGGGCTCCGGGGTGCTGCAGATCGTGCTGGACGCGCCGCGGCTGAACGCGGTGGGCGCGCAGATGCACCGGGACCTCGCCGACATCTGGGCCGCGGTGGACCGCGACGACGACGTCCGGTCGGTCGTCGTCCAGGGCGCGGGCACGGCGTTCTCGGCCGGGGGCTCGTTCGACATGATCGAGGACATGACCCGGGACGTCGCCGTCCGCGCCCGGGTCCTGCGCGAAGCGCGCGACCTGGTCTACGGGGTGATCAACTGCTCCAAGCCGGTGGTGTCGGCCATCCGCGGCCCGGCGGTCGGCGCCGGCCTGGTGGTCGCACTGCTGGCGGACGTCTCGGTGGCCGGGCGGTCGGCCAAGATCGTGGACGGCCACACCCGGCTGGGCGTCGCGGCGGGGGATCACGCGGCGATCTGCTGGCCGCTGCTGTGCGGCATGGCCAAGGCCAAGTACTACCTGCTCTCCTGCGCGCCGCTGACCGGCGAGGAGGCGGAGCGGATCGGGCTGGTGTCGCTGTGCGTCGACGACGACGAGGTGACCGAACGAGCCACCTCGATCGCCCGGGATCTGGCCGGCCTGCCCGCCACCGCGGTGCGCTGGACCAAGTACTCGCTGAACAACTGGTACCGCCAGGCTGGCCCGCTGTTCGACGCGTCGCTGGGTTATGAGTTCTTCGGCTTCGGCCTGCCCGAGGCCCGCGAGGGACTGGCGGCCCTGAAGGAGAAGCGGCCACCGGACTTCCGGGCCGTCGAGGATGCGCAGGAAGGATCACGATGACCACTCGCCCCGACCAGACCTACCCGCCGCTGCTGGTCCAGGGCCAGACCTGGGAGGAGATGACCGTCGGCAGCGTGTTCCGCACCGCGGCCCGGACCATCACCGAGACCGACCTGATCACGTTCGTCACCTGGAGCGGCTTCAACGAGGCGCTATTCCTGGACGCCTCGCACGCGGCCGCGGGCGGCTACACCGGGCGACTGGTCCCCGGCGCCCTGGTCTACTGCCTGGGCGAGGGGCTGGTCATCCAGACCAACGTGATCAACGGCACCGGCCTGGCGTTCATGTCCATGGACCTGTCGATCAAGCGGCCCGCCTATGTCGGGGACACCATCCACGTGGTGGTCGAGGTGACGCAGGCGCGCGCGGCGAGCACCGGTCAGCGCGGCGTGGTGACCACTCAGAACAGCGTCCGCAACCAGCGCGGTGAGGATCTGCTGATCTACACGCCCGTCCGGCTGATCCGTGGCCGCGGCTACCAGGCCCCGGGCGAAGCGCTCTAGGCGTCACGGCGGAGCAGCACGACGGCCGCCACGGTAAGCAGGATGGCGGCGAGGAGGACGAAGATGCCGGTCTCGATCCCCTGGAAGGCCCAGTAGCGGCCGGCAGGCTGGTAGGTGACGAACCCGTGGAACCGGGCCAGGACCTGCGCGCAGGACGGCGCGACCTTGGTGGCACCGCCGTTCAGCGGGGCGCAGGACGCCGGCAGGTAGCCCATGGGGATGCCGAAGGCCGCGGACCCGTTGGGCTGCGGGACCAGGTGGCCGCTCGGGTCGAGGACGCCCTGCCCGAGCTGCCAGTAGGAGCCGGTTGGCGTGAAGCCGCGGAGCAGGTTGTAGGTGACGGTGATCGCGCTCATGTAGTGCGGGCGAAGCCAGAGGGTGACCGTCGCGCGGACGGCAATGAACCCGGCGAGGGTGACGGCCAGCGCCGGCAGGGTGCGGCGTAGCAGGACGCCAGCGCAGATGCCGAGCGCCATCGCGAACAGCGCGTAGGCCACCGGGACGATGCCCATGATGTCGAACCGGCCGGCCTTGAACTGATCAAGCTGCAGGGCGTTGTCCGGTCCGGACCACCAGGTCACGAGGGCCGAGATGACTCCGCCCCAGACCGCCGCGGCGAGCAGCATCCAGCCCGCCTTCACCGCGAGCCAGTGCTTGCGCGTGACGCTCTGCATCCAGGCGAACTGATTAGTGCCCGTCTCGAGCTCGGCTGCCACCAGCGGGGCACCCCAGAACAGCCCGACCAGAGCCGGCGCGCCCAGCGTCATGATGACCAGGAAGCCGACCGCGTGGCTGCCGAGGAACAGCGTGCTCGCGAGGTTCGCGCAGCTGTGGTTCGCGGCGCAGGCGGCGAGGGCGGAGTGGTACTGAGAGGCCATCTGCAGGCCGGTGGTCAGCAGCAGGACGGCGAGCGCGGCCAGCAGGGCGACGCCCACGTAGAACTGGGCGCGGTGCTGGCGCCAGACGAGCCAGGTCATTGGTCTTCTCCAACCATGGTCAAGTGCGCGACGGACGGCGTGGCGTCCTGGCCCATGCTCTGCTGGCTCATGTAGGCCAGCACCATTTCTTCGAGCCCGACCTCGTCGCTCTCCCAGTCCGGGTCGACCACCGGGGCGTTCCCGCGGACGAGCAGGGTGGTCTGGCGGGCGGTGCGCACGGCCTGCACGACGGTGCGGGTCCTCTCGATCGCGGTGGTGTCCTTGCGCGGGCCGACCAGGACGTGGTGCTCGGCCAGCAGCGTGTCGATATCGCCGCACAGCTGGACCTGGGACGCGGCCAGCAAGATCAGGTGGTCGGCGACCCGTTCCAGGTCGGCGAGCAGATGCGAGGACAGCACGACGGTCAGGCCGCCGTCGGCGACCGCTTCGGCCAAGGTGGCCAGGAAATGCCGCCGGGCCAGCGGGTCCAGCGCGGCGACTGGCTCGTCGAGCAGCAGCAGCCTGGGCTTCTTGGCCAAGGTCAGCGCCAGTGCCAGCTGGGCTCGCTGGCCACCGGACAGCGAGCCCGCCGCCCGGTCCAGCGGGATGTTCAGTGACCTCAGCCGGTCCCGTGCGGATGCGGCGTCCCAGCAGCGGTTAAGGTGCGCGCCGATGCCGATGTGATCGTCGGCAGTGAACCGCCGGTACAGCGGCATCTCCTGGGCGAGGTAGCCGATCTCGGCCAGGAAGACCGGGTCCTGGCGGGGTGTGCCGCCGAGCACCGCCATCTCCCCAGCGGTGGGCTTGGCCAGCCCGGATAGCAGGCGCAGCAGCGTGGTCTTGCCTGCGCCGTTCGGGCCGATCAGCGCCGATATCCGCCCTTCGGGGACGGTGATGGTGCAGTCGCTCAGGGCGCGGACCCGGCGGTACCGCTTGGCCAGCCCGCGGGTCTGGACTACCGGAGTCATGCGATCTCCTCTTCCTCGTCGGCGGCTGCGCGCAGCGTGATGCGCAGGAGCGACTCGATCGACTCGTCGTCGAGCCCGGCCTCGCGAGCTTGCCGCACCCACCGGGCCAGGCTGCGGCCCAGCCGTGAGTGGGTGCCGGGCGGCGGCCCGGGCGGCCGCTTCAGCACGAACGTGCCATGGCCGGCCCGGGCTTCAGTCAGACCCTCGCGTTCGAGGTCGCGGTAGGCCTTGAGCACCGTGTTCGGGTTGACGGCCGTCGCTGCGACGACCTCCCGCACTGGCGGGAGCCTGTCGCCCACGTCCAGCAGGCCCATCCGCAGTGCCTGCCGGACCTGCTGGACGATCTGCAGATACGGCGGGACCACCGAGCGGCCGTCAACCCGGAAGCTGATCACGTTGCTCCTCAATGTCTTAGATAGTTAAGACACTAGATTGGCCGACCTGTGTTGTCAAAACCGTGTTGTCAACGCAGGTAGAAGCTTGGACGCTGAAGTAATGACCCATCATCAGCCCGCGCTGGCGGACGACGTGCCGCTCACGGGCGGGCGTATGACCAGCGGTATCGTGCGGCGCGGTGACCGGCTGCGGCGGCCGATAGGCCCGTGGTCGCCAGCGGTGCACGAGTACCTGCGCCATCTGGAGTCCGTCGGATTCGAGGGCTCGCCACGCGTGCTGGGCGTCGAGGGCGACACCGAAGTGCTCACCTATCTCGACGGGGACGTCGCCGTGGACCCGCAGTGGGAACCCGGGCACGGGAACCGGCTCCCGCCGTACGCCAGGACCGATCTCGCCCTGCGCGGCGCGGCGGAACTGCTGCGCAAGCTGCACATGACGGCGGCTGGCTTCCAGCCAGCGATGACCAGCTACCGTTTCCACCCGCGCCCGCACCCGCACCCGCACCCGCCCCGGGCCGGGGAAATCGTCTCCCACAGTGACCTTGGCCCGTGGAACATCGTCTACCGCGACGGGATACCGGTGGCCCCAGTCCGGACGTCTTCCCGGTCACTTGGCAAGCTAAATCATTTAGCTGATTATGCGAGGCATGGGCGTTAGCTCGCCGAAGCTCGCCGGCCGCGCGGGTAAGCGGTCCGCCTGCCCGATCCATAGCGGCCCGCCATCGCTGATGACCGTGATCGAGCGGGCGGCGGCGGGGTCGGTCGCGATCCCCACTGACTGCGGGCCGCCGCCGCTGTCGGCGTTCAGCGCGTAGGGACCGCCGGGCACGGCCAGCTGCGCGGAGCCGCCGTCGGTGCTGACCGTCACTGTGTCCGGGTCCGTAGCGAAGGCAAGCCGTGCGTCGCCGCCGCCCGTAGTGATCGTGGCGGTCGTGGCGGCGACGCCCTGGGCGGTCAGGGGCCCGCCGCCGGTGTCGGCGCTCAGTATGCCGGCTGGGCCGTCCAGTGTCAGTGACCCGCCCTCGGTGTTCACCGTCACCGTGTCTGGGGGCGCGGAGAAGGCCAGCCGTGCGTCGCCGCCGCCCGTAGTGATCGTGGCGGTCCTGGCGGCGACGCCCTGGGCGGTCAGGGGCCCGCCGCCGGTGTCGGCGCTCAGTGTGCCGGCCAGGCCGTCCAACTGCAGCGGCCCGCCGCCGGTGATGACGGTGAGCGGCCCGCCGATCCCGGTGGCGCGTACTGGCCCGCTCCCCGAGTCCAGGTTCGCCCCGGCTACCCCGGACACGGTCACCGGGCCGCCCTCGGTCGTCACGGTGGCTGTGACGTCCGATGGCACCGTCACCGAGAAGCTGACGTCGCAGTCGGAGTTGGCACACGCGGGGTCGCCCAGGCTGAGGTGGCCGCCGGATACCGACTGTGCGACAGCGGGCGGACCACCCTCCTGCGGATCGTAATTGAGGGTTTCCGTGACCTCGACGCGGCGGACGGGTCCGGCCGTTACCTGTACCGGGTCGCCGTAACTCTGCACGGTCAGGCTGGTGACCGGCTGCGGCACCGTCACCGTCCGGGTCGCGGTCTGCGCAGGCTGCTCGTGCTCGGCCCGCCCGGCTGAGGTGATGAGGTAGGTACCGGAGACGATGAGGGCCGCCGTGGTGACCAGGCCGGACACGCCCCAGATCCAGCGGCCGCGGGCGGCTACCGCGCGCATGGCAGGTCCACGGTGAGCAGGGTCGGCCCGCCGGGCGGGCTGGCGATATCGAAGGTTCCGTCGACCGACGCGGCGCGCTTGGCCAGGCCGGCCAGGCCGGTGCCGCGGGCCGGGTCGGCGCCGCCCACGCCGTCGTCGCTGACGATGATGTGCAGCCGGTCGTTGGCACGTTGCACGAACACCTCCGCCTGGCTCGCCTGGGCGTGCTTGGTGATGTTGGTGAGGCCTTCGGAGACCACGAAGTAGGCGACGGCCTCGATCGTGGGCGGCGGCCGATAGGACACATCCACGGTCATCCGGACCGGGATCGGCAGCCGTGCCGCCACGCCGGACAGCGCGGCGTCCAGACCGCGGTCCTCGAGCACGGCCGGGTGCAGGCCGCGGACCAGGTGGCGGAGCTCGAGGAGGGCGGCCTTGGCCTCCTCGTGCGCCTCGGTGATGACCTGGTGCGCCTGCGCCGCGTCGGGGCGTGCGGCGCGGGCCATGCCCAGCCGCATCGCGAGCGAGACCAGCCGCTGCTGGGTGCCGTCGTGCAGGTCCCGCTCTAGGCGACGCCGCTCGGCGTCGGCGGCGTCCACCACGCCGGCCCGGGTCTGGGCCAGGCGTTCCACCTGGTATTCCAGCTCCTCGGCGCGGCTTGGGCCCAGGAGCGCCCGGGCGGCCCTGGCGTCCAGCGCCCCGACCGCGGCGGTGAGCCACGGCGCGGCCACCAGCAGCGCGATCCCGCCGGCGGTCAGGTAGGCGTCCATCGGGATGTCGGAGAAAGGCGGGAGGTGCCCGGGTAGCGGCTCCGACTGGCCGCGCTGGAGCAGGCTCCCCGCGGGCAGCGTCCAGGCGTAGGCGTAAACCAGCGCGTAAAGGATGCCCGCCAGCCACATCCCGAAGGCGACGATGGCGGCCACCGCCAGCGCCGGGGCAGCCAGCAGATGGTAACCGAGCTGGCGCCAAGTGGCCCGCGCGCGGGCCGCCGCGACGATCCCCCGTCGGCTCAGCCGGTCGGGTATGACCGGCTGAGCCGGTATAAGCACCCCGGCGGTGGCCCGCAGCCGGTGGCGGTGGATCCCGGTGAGCAGCGGCACCGCGAGGAACACGACTACTAGGAGGAGAACAGGCCACAGCCCTCTAGGCCTGGCCAAGGAGCCCGCGACCACCAGGAGTAGCGGGACAAGCTGCGCCGGGATCCCACCAGTGAGGTACAGGGCCTGGCTCCAGGCCCGCGGCGACCACGGGACCCGGCGGTACGGCCGGGTCGGCGCGCCGTGCGGCAGGACGGAGGTGGCCATGGCTTCCACGGTACGCGTGCGGGCCGGGCCCGCCCATCCAGCTGGGTTCACGATCGGGGGTGGTGCTAGCTTCACCCCGGATTCGGGCTCCTAGGCCACTGCATGCGGCGGCCCGGATGCGCCATCCTGGCATCCTCGGCCGGGCCTGCTGGGTTCCCGAGCCCACCGGCCCGGTCGGCTAATTCCGTACTGAGAGGATCCCGTTGACATCCTCCCCCGCCTGAGGTGCAATAACGTGAGACCCGTGACAGGCGAGCCGGGGACGGTCGGCCCGGGCCGCCCCCGGGTGGTGATCGCCGAGGATTCGGTGCTGCTGCTGGCCGGCCTGACCAAGCTGCTGGAAAGCGCCGGGTTCGAGGTCGCGGCCACCGCGGGCGATGCCTCCGGGCTGCTGGCCGCCGTGGAGCGCGAACAGCCCGACGTGGTGATCGCCGACGTGCGGATGCCGCCGAGCCACACCGACGAGGGCATCCGCGCCGCGCTGGTGATCCGCAGCCAGTGGCCGGACATCGCGATCCTGGTGCTGTCGCAGTACGTGGAGGAGCGGTACGCCGCCGACCTGCTGTCCGCCAACACGCACGGCGTCGGCTACCTGCTGAAGGACCGGGTGGCCGACGTGGCCGAGTTCCTCGACGCGCTGCGCCGGGTGGCTGCGGGCGGAACCGCGCTGGACCCGGAGGTGGTGGCCCAGTTGCTGGTGCGCCGGGGCGGGGACCCCCTGGACAACCTGACCCAGCGGGAACGTGACGTGCTGGCCATGATGGCGGAGGGCCGCTCCAACGCGGAGATCGGCGCGGCCCTGGTGATCACCGACAGTGCGGTGAGCAAGCACATCAACTCGATCTTCGCCAAGCTGGGCCTGTACCCAGGCGACGTCGGCCACCGGCGGGTGCTCGCGGTGCTCCGCTACCTCGGCGCAGGCCCGGCCGGATCCGCCACCTGACCCTGCCCGCATCCGCTGGCCGGGAGCGGCTGTCAGGCCGGCACCGATCTGTCCAGCCTTACCTGATCAGGGTCTTCGCGACTGGGTGAGGTCACCCTGAGGATCCGCCAGCAGGATAGAACGGCGGCCACGGCCAGGAGCGCGTTGCGTGCCGCCAGGACGCAGGTGGCCGCGTCGGACCCGTAGACCAGGCTGCGCCACTCGATCGGGAAGATCAGCTGCGTCAGCCCGGCCGCGGCCAGCACGGCCAGCGCGACCGGGCGCTGCGTGGTTCGCCCGGTGGCCAGGCACGCGGCGGCGAGGCCGATGACCCAGAGCAGGTACTGCGGGCTGAGCACCGGGCTGGCCACGACGAACAGCAAGGTCGCGGCCAGCGGCGCGTCAGCCGCGAACTCCGGCCGCCACCCGGCGCGGCCGGAGGCGATCATGAGCCGCCAGCCGATCACGGCCGCCGTAGCGAGGACCAGGGCCAGGCCGGACGCGTCCTGCGCGAGCGCGACGTGCCCCCCGCTGAGCTGGTACGCGCCGAACCGGTACACCACTGTCCCGGGCCAGCCCGCTCGCCGCCAGATCATGAACGGTGTCGCCGCGACCGATTCGATCTCCACGCCGCGGGCGTCCTGGTGCGCGAGGAAGCTCGCCGTTGCGCTGGCGAAGATGAGGCAGGCCGCGGCGAGCACGGCCGCGGCCGCGGCAACGCCGCGGCGCAGCTGGCCGGGAGCCATCCCGGCCAGCAGCGTGACCGGCCATGCCTTGACCGCCGCCCCGGCTCCGATCAGCGCGCCGCGGAGGCCGCCGCGGCCTGTCACGCACAGGGCGGCGACCGAAAGCACGACCGGGACCACATCGAACCGGCCGACGATGACCGGGCCGAGCAGCGGCACGCCGCACACCCAGTACCAGGCTCCGGCCAGGGACCCGCCGCGCCGGGCCGACGAGTACAGCAGGACCGTGACGGCCAGGTCGCAGCCGAGGGCCAGGAACATGAAGTGTTCCAGGTAGCTGCCTGGCAGGCGGCCGGGCAGCCAGAAGACCAGGGCCGCGCCTGGCGGGTACTGCCACATCGGGTCGGCCGCCGGGAAGGTGCCGTGGGAGAAACAGCACGCGTACCACCGCTGGTAGAGACCCACGTCGCCGATCCGGCCCGGGACGGTGGCGTGCAGGTAAAGAGCCGTCCGCGTCGCGAGCCATGCCACCCACAGCAGGAGCGACGGGATGCTCTTCGGCCAGGTCCTCACCTCGTGGCTCCGCCCTCGCCGGACGCCCGGCGCGCGTTTCAGGTCCTACTCAGCGACCATGTCCCCAGCATGCCTGTTCGGCGGTCACAGCACGGTCACAGAATCTGTGACGGCCGAGTGAGGTGCCGCGCGGCGCGGTCCGGCCGCTAACGTCAAGCAGTAAGGGAAGTTAACCTCGTATGCTTATTGCATCATGATGAGGAATCCAGTCAGGTGTCACTACCGATTGGACCAAGCTCGCCGTCCAGAGGGGAAAGCGTGAACGCCGTCACGAATGTCTCGACAGTCCGGGTGCCCAAGGCCGGGGAGATGGTGGCATCGCAACTCCGCCGCCAGATCGTGCTCGGCGAGCTCAAGGAAGGCGATCAGCTGCCCCCGGAAAGCGTGCTGATGGAGCAGTTCGGCGTCTCGCGGCCCACGCTCCGGGAGGCCTTCCGCATCCTGGAGGCCGAAGGGGCCATCACCGTGCGGCGGGGCGTCCGGGGCGGCGCGCGGGTGCAAGTGCCCGACATCAGCGTGGCC
This sequence comes from uncultured Actinomycetota bacterium, assembly GCA_963842265.1. GTDB lineage: Bacteria > Actinomycetota > Actinomycetes > Streptosporangiales > Streptosporangiaceae > Palsa-504. The sequence goes on along the minus strand of CAWJGE010000013.1, from coordinate 175,608 downwards.
GCCCGCCATGTCGGCCTGCTGCTGCAGTACCGGGGCGCGCTGCTGTCCGACGTCTACGAGATCCGCGCGGTCCTGGAGCCTGCCGCGGCCCGGATGGCGGCCAAGCGGCGGACGTCGGCCGATCTCACCCGGCTGCAGGAGGTCCTGGACCGGCACCGGGAGTCGATAGACGACCCCGGCGCCTCCTTCGCCGCCGACGCCGAGTTCCACCGGCTGATCGTGGAGATGTCCGGCAGCGAGACCCTCCAGATCCTGGCGGGCATGCTCATCAACATCATCCGTGAAGGCGACCGTTCCCACGCCGAGAGCCATGACTGGCAGCACGAGCAGGAACTCGCCAAGATCGCGATCCGCGCGCACACCCGGCTCGTCGAGCTCATCCGCAAGCGCAGCGGCGAAGAAGCCGAGGAACTGTGGCGCAAGCACCTGGCCGAGTCGGCCAAGGTGGTCCTGGGCGATCGCAGGACGGCCACGGTGGTGGAACTGCTCTCATGAGGCGGGCAGGCGCAGGAGGGAGAGCACGGGCGGCTACCCGGTCCCGGGTCGCGCTTTCTTATCAGTGTATTATTCTGATAGATATTACTAATTATATAATCGTTAGTCCTAGCGCGCCCGCCGCGAGCGACCGCCGATCAGATAAGTACAATAAATTATATTTACTAGGACGGGTTCCGCGGAGGGCGCATGAGGCTGCTGGGGAAGACAGCGATGGTCACCGGGGCCGGCCGGGGCATCGGCCAGGCGATCGCGAACGCCCTGGCCGCCGAGGGTGCCGCGGTCGCGGTGTGCGATCTGGACGCCACGGCGGCCGACGAGACGGCGGCGGGCCTGGCCAAGCGCCACGGCGCACGGGCCGCCGGCGTGGCCGTGGACATCGCGGACAGCGCGGCGGTCCGGGCCGCGGTCAGCCGGGTGCGCTCCGCGCTTGGAGCGCCGGACATCCTGGTCAACAACGCCGGCGTCGACGTGATCGAGCTTTTCGTGGACTCGGCCGAGGAAACCTGGGACAAGATCATCGCGGTCAACCTGCGCGGCACCATCACCGTCACTCGCGCCGTGCTGGACGGGATGATCGAGCGGGGGAGTGGGCGGATCATCCACATCGCCTCGGACGCCGGCCGGGTCGGCTCCTCGGGCGAGGCGGTGTACTCGGCCACCAAGGGCGGCGTCATCGCCTTCGGCAAGGCACTGGCCCGGGAGGTGGCCCGGCACGGCATCACGGTCAACAGCGTCTGCCCCGGCCCGACCGACACCGCGCTGCTCGACCAGGTGGCCGCCTACAGCCAGAAGCTGTACGACGGGCTGGCCCGTTCCGTCCCGCTGCGCCGGGTCGGCCAGCCCGCCGACATCGCGCCCGCGGTCGCCTTCCTCGCTTCCGATGCGGCCGCCTACATCACCGGGCAGACGCTGTTGGTCAGCGGCGGCCTGACCATGGCCTGAGGCCATAGAGCCGGAACTGCTCGCAGGCCATAGGGCGAGCGCGATGCCGCGGCCGACGCCCTGGCCGCCGTCGGTGACGATGGCCCGCTTGCCGTCCAGTGTCGCTGTCATGACCGCTTCCGTTAAGCCCCGTTGCCGCCTGCTGATCCAAAGCGTAACGATACTAAATAGTTTAATCAATTTATCTTGTAGCCACGGGTGGGCGAAGCTTAGGCGGCTGCCGGGGAAGTTCGGGGTCTGATGGGCTACCCCGGTCGGCACCGCGCAGAGCCGGCCGGGGTAACGTCTACTACCCCACCCCCGATTACGGATGTGTTACGTCATTGGTTCAGGCCGTCGCTTGCTCTGCGTCGTAGCAGACCCGGTTGACGCAGGCACAGTCGCGCGCCGGGTATGCCCGGAGGGTGCCGTTGCCGGAAAGGAAAACCGTTTCCGGTCAGGAAACGCCGAAGCGCTCGCACCCCGCGAGATTAATTGCCGCCCGCTGGCCCGCAGCGCGATCGAGAACCTGATACAGCGTTCGCGCGGCAATCCGTCAAGTTCCCTGCGGTCCCTTGCGCAAAGGTGCGGAGTGACGGCGTGAGCCGCGTCCTTTATGTCATCGCGTGTGGCGCGCCGCCCGCCCGGGAAATTGCCCGGCTCATTAATCCCGCTCAGGACGCCGGATGGAATGTCTGCCTGCTGGCAACTCCATCGGGAGCGAGATTCATCGATTCCGCCGCGCTCGAGCTGGCGCGTGTCCGTCGGCTGATCGCCGAGCGCATCCCGGCTGTGCCGCGGCTACGCCAGCGGCTGGTGCGGGCGCCCTTCGGCTGCGGCGGCCCGATCTGGGTCGACGACCCAGGGTTCGATATCCACCGCCACGTCCGCACAGTGGCGTGCCCCGAGCCGGCCGACGAACGGGCGCTGCTGGACACCGCTCTGGCAGTGATCATGAGCCCGCTGCCGCGGGCTGCGCTCTGGCCGATGCCCTGCGCGCCGAACTCGACCTGATATCCGCCTAGCGCCGGGCTACGTGCTGATCTCCTGTGTGCGGAGCCCGGCTACGCACTCCGCGCTTCCGCAGGTCCGGCCAGAACCCAGGCGAGGTCTGCCGCACAGGCAGGCAGGCCGCAAGCGGGCCAGCCAGGCAGCGTACGCCAGCAGCTCGACGATGCCCCCAGGGCCAGGAACGGAGACGACAGGCCGGATCCGGCCGCCGGGCAGCGACAGCCACTCCCGCGGCGTGTCTGCTGCGGCACCGTCAGGCACGGAACCCATAACTCTCATTTTGCCGTAAGCCCCGGGGCTTGCGGCTCAGTCGGGTAGCTCGATCGGCCCGATGTCGGCGAACACGTCCCCTGGCCCGGGATTGTCGGGGTGGGTCCGGCCGCCTAGGTGATGCATGATCCCCCAGACCGCGTTCAGCGAGGTCTGGACCGCGCCCTCGGCCCACGCGGGCGTCCAGGAGACGTCGTCTCCGGCGATGAAGATGCCCCGCTGTTCCGGCGGCATGTGATCTTGCCGGAAATGGGCGTACATGCGCTGGTTGTACCGGTAGTGACCGGGCAGCGCTCCCTTGAACGCCCCCAGGAAGTGCCGGTCGGCCTCCCAGGACACGGTGATCGGGTCACCGACGATGTGGCTGGCGATGTCGAGGTCCGGATAGATCTTGCTCAGCGCGTTGAGCGCCAGGCGAACCCGGCGGTCGACCGGCTCGGGCAGCATCTTCAGTGCGTCGCTCATCCAGGAGTACGTCAGGCAGATCACGCCCGGCTGGCCGGGACCGTTGTCGAACAGGTAGGTGCCGCGGGTCAGCCGGTCGGTCAGCGTCATGCTCATGACGTCGCGGCCGGTGCGCGGGTCGGTGTCCTCCCAGAACGGCCGGTCGACCATCACGAAGGTCTTGGAGGACTGCATGTAGCGGGTGCGGTCCAGGGCCGCCCATATCTTGTGGGAGAACAAGGACTCCTCGCAGTCGATCTGCGTGGTGAGCAGCCAGCTCTGGCAGGTCACCAGCACGGCCGCGTACCGGCGGGTGTCATCCCAGGCGTCCGTGACCGCGATCCGGCCGTCGCTCGCGCGCGCGAGCCGCGCGACGCCGGCCCTGGGCGCGCCTGAGTGCAGCGAGGCCAGGGAGGTCCCGGCCGGCCAGTGGGCGAGCCGGGGCGCGGGATGGCGCCAGATCCCGCGGGGAACCTGTTCGGCGCCGCCGACCACGAGCCGCTGGTCCTCGTCGCAGTTGGTCATCACGACCCGGAAGATCTCCAGCATGGAGTTCGGGAAGTCCGAGTCCCAGCCGCCGGTGCCGAACCCGACGTGGCCGAAGACCTCGCGGTGGCGAAACGACAGCGAGGAGAACGCCTTGGAGGTCGCCACGAAGTCGTAGAACGTGCGGTCGTCCCAGCGGGGCACCAGATCGTTCCACAAAGACTTCAGCGTCGCGACGTCGCGCGCCCGGATCGCGTCCTGGATGGCGGTGTACCGCACCTCCTCCAGGGCCTGCGCCCATGCGTCAGCGACCTCGGCGAACAGCGGCGGAAGGTCGCCCAGCCCGCGCGCGTAATAGGTGACGCCCTCGAGGTCGATGACCGTGCTGCCGGCCGCCTCGGTCAGCGGGTTGGGGAAGGGCCGGGTCGGCAGGCCGAGCATGTCGACGTAGTGGTAGAAGGCCGTCGACGACACCGGGAACCGCATCCCGCCCAGCTCCGCGACTACGCCGTCAGCGCCCTCAAACGGTTGCGAACGCAACCGCCCGCCCATCCGCGAGGCCTCGTAGACCACCGGTTTGAGGCCAAGCCTCATCAGCTCGTACGCGGCGACCAGCCCGGAGATGCCGGCGCCGATGACGGCGACCTCTTCACCATGGCGTTCGGCCGGGATCGACCCCAGGCCCGCCGGGTGCGCGATCCAGTCATCGAACGGGAACGGGAAGTCCGGGCCGAACACCGTGACCGGGCCCGTCTCGCCACGGAGGGCATCGCGGCTAGGTTCATTCGCCATCAAAGCGCCTAACGCCGACATGGATGCCTGCTACGCGCGAGGATATGCAGGAGCACGCCATACATTCAATCAGGTGCAGGATCAGCCCGGCCAGGGTCTCGTCGTCCCGTGCCCGTCAGGTCGGGGACATCCACCTGGTAGCCACGCCCGGCCAGGTCAGCCGCGACCAGATCCCAGGTCTCCGGCCCGGTCAGCGGGCTACGGACAAGCGACAGCCGGGTCACCATGCGCCCCGGCTCTCATGTGTCCGGGAGGGTGGGGTACTCGGTGGGGTACAGGCCCGCGACGAAGCCGTAGACCGTCTCGCCGGAGCGCGGCAGCTGCATGAACTCGTAGGTGAGCTGGAAGACGCGTGCCCAGAACTCCGCGGCACGCTCGCGGGGGATCCGGGCGTGGCGGAGGATGGCCCGCAGGTCATCGGCCTCGTGCGCCGGCCCGGATTCGGCGGCGGCCACGGAGAGGTAGTTGGCGAGCGCACGCGCCTGCTCCGGGCGGATGATGCCGACGTAGAAGATGCGGGCGGTCCGGCCGTAGGACCGTTCGTCGATCGCGCGGACCCTTCTCGTGCGCACGACCTTGAGCATCCCGGCGCCCACCAGTATGCCGACGTGGTACGCCACCGTGCTCTTCGGCCGGTCGACCGCCGAAGCCAGCTCAGCGACGGTCGCGGACCGTTCGAGGACCAGATCGAGGATGGTGTTCCGCAGCGGGTCAGCCATCGCCCGAAGCTCCTGGGGCGACGACACCACGCGCAGGTCCTCGAGGTCGTAGTCCGGGATCTGGGCATTGCTCGGCATATCTGGATCGTTCCGTGAAAGTGGATGATCGAAAAGCTTAGATCGTCCCCAGCCGGCCCATCCAGGCGGCTTGATTCGCAGCCACCGAACGGGCTGGCCGGGCTCGCCGCCGTCGGCCGCGACCCCGCCGCCTTGGTGCCGTCCCCGATTCCGACGAGCCGAACGTGCTCGCCGCAGCAATACCGCAAGGTCCAGCGTCTCGTTCGGGGATAGCTGGAGGGCGCTGCAGAGCTTGTGGCCAGGCCGCGACGGTACGCCTGTCAATGTAGCGGCTAGGTTCGGCCGGAATGCCTCACTCACGCCAATGCGCCAGGAGGCGAGAAGCCGTGGCTGGCGGTACTAACCTACCTATATTCTCGCTCGCGGCCGGGCTTGGCGCCGGGAGTGGACCCGGTCAGCCTTGCCGGGGGGAACGGTGCCGGGGTTCGTAGATGGGCAGTTCTCCGCCGTCCGGCAGGCGGATAGCAGCCAGCAGCCCCCAGCCCTGATCGGATACCCCGCGCGCCACCTCGACTCCTTTGGCCCGCAATTCGGCGAGGGTGGCGTGGATGTCGTCACACATCAGGTAAAGCTCATGGCGGCCGTCACCAGCGGCTGGATGAACGGCAAGCTCGGCCGGGGGCAGGGCGAAGATGAGCCAGCCTCCGCCCGCGTCGGCCGACGGCAGGCCGAGCACGTCCGCGAAGAACGCCCGCACCTTCTCGGCGTCTGGGGAGTACACGATCGCATGGATGCCGGTAATCACGCAGCGATCCTAGCCGCCAGGATGGCGTCCCGACGGTTCGGTCATCCCGGGGCTGTACGCAGCCGGAGCCTGCGCGTCCAATATCGCCCAGGACGGCAAGGGTTACGGCTCAGGCACCCAGCTCGGCGAGGGGTCATTCTTCGGCCGCCGGGCTGGCAGGCACGCGGTCCGCTGACCGTATCTGGTGCTGACGCTGCTGGCTCTTACTCCTGTAGGAGGCTACGATCCGGGTTAGGAGAGAAGATGGGCAGCAAGCGACGTCGGCTCGACCCTGTGGGGCCGTTTGGCAATCCGGACGGGTCACGAGCCGACATCGAGGATTTGATCAGCGAGTTCGTCGACTTCGGCGGCGATCCGGCGTATGGCCACCTCGCGACCCGGGCAAACGACTCCATGGTGCGGGTCATCGTGGGGAAGCTCGGGGCTGGCAAGACGGTCTACCTGCGGCGTCTTCAGGATTTCCAGTCACATCAGGACTCCGTCTACGCCGATGTGCCGCAGCAGAGCTTGCCGAAGACCGAAGTGGTGGTGAAGGCGTGCCAGTGGTTCTCGGACAGCGTCCTGGTCGAGAAGTGGATGCAGATCTGGGAACGCGCGATCATGCGGACGCTGGCCTCGCACCTGCTGTGCCGTCCCGAGTTGCGTCATCAGTTGCGCGACGAGCAGGCCGAGGAGATGGAGCAGTCGTATGGGCGGCTGCTCGACGATTTCCGCCGGCCCCGGTCGATCTACACCCAGGTACGCGACATCATTAATCAGCGGCAGACCGCCCATCAGCTATCTGCGTACCTCGACGATCCGCTCTGGGACGACCTCGAGGATCTGCTGGGCGAGGTTGTCGGCCAGTGCAAGCCGATCTACTTCTACCTTGACGCGCTGGACGAGGAGTTCAGCCACGCCCCGATGTACTGGCTGAAGTGCCAGGAGGGGCTGTTCTATCAGGTCATGCGGATGCTCCGCGACCACAGACTGGGCGGCCGCCTGCATATCGTCGTGTGCATCCGCGACATCGTCATGTCGTCGGTGTACCGGTCAGAACATGCGCCGCGGTACTACAACGAACCGCACATACGCGTCCTGACCTGGGACCGAAGCTCGCTGCTCTATTTGCTTCAGAAAAAGCTGCAGCGGCTGCCGCCGTCACTGCTGATGCGGCGCGCCACCACGGGGCCCCCCACGATCGGCGACTGGCTCGGGGTCAACGGCCAATGGCCGGGACCCGATGGCGACGGGACGATCGAGAACTACCTGCTCAGCCATACGAGGCTGATCCCGCGCGACATCATCTCGCTCGGCAATGAGCTGAACGAGGAGGTCCTGCGGCAGAAACAGGCCGGCCACGAGGGCCTGCCGCCGGAGGCGCTGGCGGGGGTGGCTCAACGCTGCGCCAAGCGGTTCGGCGACTCCCAGCTCGCCCAGTGCGCCAACCAGATCTCATCGGACCTGATGCCGAAGAACGCCGCCCTGCACGACTACTCCGAGTTGTTCACCAGCACCCAGGCCTACATCAGCGGCGTGCAGGAGGACGTTCGGTCCTTCGTCCGGATGATCGGCGTCGACCGCTTCTCGCGGGGGGATCTGGAGGCGCTGCAGGAAGTGGCGGATCTGCACTTCGAGAAGGCGACGGACCTCGCCTCGGTCCTGTGGCAGAACGGCCTGCTCGGGTATGTCGACGAGTCCGGGCGGCGCCGGTTCTACTCCATGGGCGACGTCGAGGAGTTTCACTTCCCGCCGGAGGTAGGCACGTACGTGCTGCATCCGTGCCTGGTGTACACCGTCGGGGGAATCCGGCATGTGCCGGCGGACTCCGCTGGAGCGCCAGATGCGGGCCGGACCCGCCCGCTCACATCTGGTGAGCGCCACGATCTTCCCGAGGTATCGGCCGCTGCGCCGTCCTCAGGCAGCCAGGCGCTCCCGGAACCTGACCCAGCAGAGGTACGAGCCTCGGTCGGGGCCAAGGCTGCTGACTATGCTGTCGGCGACGTCCTCGAGGGCCGCTTCGAGATTCTGGACGTACTCGGTCAGGGCGGCTTTTCGAAGGTCTATCGCGTGCGCGATGACGTCGAGGGTGAGGAGCGCGCGCTCAAGCTCTTCGACAGCGCCGCTGGGTATGAGGCGGTGCGCCGCGAGATCGGAGCCCTGCGGAAGATCCATCATCCCCACGTGGTGGAGGTCTTCTGGGCCGGCAAGACCAACGCCGGCGACTGGTACCTCATCGCCGAGTTCATTGACGGGGAGTCACTCGATGAGTTTGTCACCGGATCCAGGCGCCTTCGCGACCGGGAGGCAGTAGATGTCGCACTCGATCTGCTAGACGCGCTCGTCGCTTTTCATCCTGATTCGGCGCGCCTCGGGCAGCTGGATGCAAAACGTCGCGAAGGCGGCCTGTCGGAAGCCGAGTCGCGCGAGTGGACGGAACTGAAGGACAAAGGGCTGGTCCACCGAGACATCAAGCCGCTCAACGTGATGCTCACTCGGACCGGAGCGAAACTGCTTGACTTCAACATCGCCTCCCGGGCCGGCGACCCAGTGCATACGCAGTCAGGAACACCGCCATATCAGCCACCCGACGTCGGCCTCACTCATTGGGACGTCTCCACCGACCTGTTCGCCGTCGGCGTGCTGCTCTATCGGCTCCTCTGCGACGGCCACCACCCGTTCCCGAATGCGAGGCCCATATCCGGCGTGCCGGTGACCGACCCGAGAACGATTCGCTTTGACCTCAACCCTGGCCTTGCCGAGTTTCTCATCAAGGCATGCGCCCCAGCCAGCGTTGATCGCTTCTCCACGGCCGCTGACATGCGGCTCGCCTTGCGTGACGTCCGCGCTGACCTTTGACCAGCCGACTCGACTGGAGCGCAAGGGTAATCTGGGCGGGACGTGACGAGAGGACCCTCCTCCGCTACTCGCGGATCTCGATTGCGCGGTGCGCGGATCTGGCCCGTTCCTCCGCGTCTGCCTGGGGTCCTCTGTCATGGTCAGTCCACAGCGTCACGGGAGCACGCGCCACGGGCTAACGTCCCTGCGCGCAGGACCTTCGGCCCGGTGGTTTGCGGCGGGTATGCCTCCTGCGGGGTAATGGCTCCTGACGTTGGCCTGCTGGGCAGGCCGGCCTCCTTCAGGGACTCAGCCGCCGCGCGGTAGCCAGCTGAAGCGGCGTATCGCGATGATGAGCCCGGCCGCGCCCCAGGCGGCGAGGACCGCGAGGTCGCCCCAGCGCAGCCCGGCCCCTGTCGTGTGCGGGTTATACGCGGCGAGGAGAGCGTCCGCGAGGGCGCGCACCGGAAAGATCTTGCCGACGTCGATCAGCCAGTGAGGCAGTTCCAGGATCGGGATGAATACACCGGAGAGGAAGCAGAGCGGAAGGACGATGGCCAGGGTGACGGGCTGGGCCGCGTCGATGTTGCTGATGAGGCTGGCCACGGCGAAGCCCAGGCAGGAGAAGACGATTGCGCCGACGATGATGTCCAGGAGAAAAGCCGGACCCGTCCGGCCGGGGATATGCGCTGCGAAGGCAGCCCAGCCGATGGCGAGCAAGACAGCGGTGATCACCAGGACGGAAAGGGCGGCAACCAGGGCGCGTGCGGCGATGATGGCGCCGGCGGGCAGTGGCGTGGCCCTGCGGCGCTTGTAGATGCCGGTCTCTCGGGAGGCTGGTGTGCCCGTCTGGGGCGGGTCTACGATCTTTAGACCGCAGGGGTCTCCAGCCCGTTGTCTCACCCGCGTCGGCAGAAGCCGCCGGGCGTCACGGGGACTGGCAGGTGATCCCTTCGCCTGTTCCCGTCCGAGGGGAATCTCGATGCCGCTCTATATGTACCAGGCCTCCTATACCGCAAAGTCGATGGCGGCTCAGCTTAAGGACCCGCAAGATCCCGTGGAAGCCATCAGGCCGGCCCTGGAGGGCCTAGGAGCCACGATAGTGGTGGCGGCCTTTCCGTTTGGCGAGTATGACGTGCTCGTCGTGTATGAGGCACCCGATGATATGACCGCTGCCAGCGTCGCGATGGCAGTTGCCGCCGAGGGCGAGGTCAAGTCGGCCAAGACCACGCGACTGCTCAGCGGGCAGGAATGGCTCGAGTCCTTGCGCAAACGCAGGATTGTCAGCACCCGGAAAGCACGCTAGCCGCACCACCGTCGGCGCCAATACTGGAGCTCTTCAGAGCACCGGCAGATCCACGGGTGTAATTAGATCAAGCCTTCTCAACCGGCCTGGCACTGAACCCGTCAGCCCATCCGCTCATGCCGCATTACGTGCGCGCTGAAAGGCAGGTGGGCCGAGTTCAAGCTGATGGTCTGCGGGCTCGGGTGGCAGGCATACGCGTGAGCGCTCGCGCGGATAGCGCCGTGAGCCAGCCGAAGCCGGTTACCAGGCGATCACCTCGGTGACGCGGTAAGCACGCTCATTCGCCCGCGTCCGGTCCTTCTCGATTCTGTACTGACGATCTCGGTACGTGGTCCTCAAGCCAGTTCATGGCTTCTTGGCGGCTCTCATAGATGTGCGGGGCCAGGTCCCGGTGGTGCAGCTGCCTGGTGAGCTTCAGCCGCATGAAGGAGCTGGTCGTGTACCTGGTCACGCTGGCGTAGTGCCGCTCGGCCAGCCTGCGGACCACGGAGACGTAGTCGTCGGTCAGGGCCGGGTCCAGGTAGAAGTTGTCATAGTTGACGACCATCTGCACCTTCTTGCCTATGGCGGCCAGGCGCTTTCCCACCGCGGTCCCGATTGCCTCGACGTCGTCCGCGCTGACCAGCGACATGCCTTCCATGTTCAGGAAGAACATGTTCCGTTCGGCGTCGTAGGCGAACCGCGCCTCGAGCGGCATGGTCAGCATATCCTCCTTCAGGCCCATGGGTCCGGCGGCGAAGATCCGCGCGTCCATCAGCTTCGGCTCGCCGCGGATGATGGGCTCGAACCCGATGTGGGCGAGGACGTCCTTCTCGAGATCCGCCCACGGGGCGATCTCGGTGAGTTCCAGTCCGTCGGCGGTGAGCTGGAAAACGCAGCGCTCGGTCACGTACAGTACCGGCTGGCCGGCGGCGGCCGCGTACTGGCCGCTGAAGGTCCGCTGCTCGACGTCGGCGAGAAACTTGGGCACCACGGCACCGTCGGCGATGACTAGCCGGCCATCCTGCACCCGGCAGCGGCTGGGCACGACGAAGGTCCCGGTGAACACCAGCCGCTTGGCGTTCTGGCTGATGTTGATGAAACCCCCCGAGCCCGCCAGCTTCGCCCCGAACCGGCTGACATTGACATTGCCCAGGCGGTCCGCCTGAGCCATGCCCAGGAACGCGGCGTCGAGACCGCCGCCGTCATAGAAGTCGAACTGGGACGGCTGGTCCAGGATGGCTTGCGCATTCACCGCCGAGCCGAAATCCAGCCCCCCGGCCGGCATGCCGCCCATCGCACCGGGTTCAGCGGTCAGCGTGAGGTAGTCCAGGATGTGCTCCTCGGCCGCCACATTGGCCACGCCTTCCGGTATGCCGATGCCGAGATTCACCACGCTGTCAGGCCGGAGCTCCATCGCCGCCCGGCGGGCGATGACCTTCCGCGCGGTCAGCTCCAGCGGCGGGACCGAGTTGCGGACCCGCCGCAGCTCTCCGCTCAGCGCCGCGGAGTACGGCGTGCCGAAAGTCTGCCAATGGTGCTCGGGCTGCGAAACGACGACGCAGTTGACCAGAATGCCCGGGATCTTCACCTCGCGCGGGCTCATGCTGCCGTTCTCGGCGACCCGCTCCACCTGCACGATCACCAGGCCGCCGGCATTGTGCACCGCGGTGGCCACGGCGAGAGCCTCCATGATCAGCGCCTCGCGCTCCATGGTGATGTTCCCCCCGGGATCCGCAGTGGTGCCGCGCAGGAACGCCACATCGAGCCGCAGCGCCTTGTAGAACAGGTACTCCGCGCCACCGAGGGTGATCAGCTCCACGAGGTCGTCGGTCGTCCGCTCGTTGATCTTCCCGCCGCCCTGCCGCGGGTCGACGAAGGTACCCAGTCCCACCCGGGTCAGCAAGCCGGGCTTGCCGGCGCCGGTGTCCCGGAACAGCTGCGAGATAACGCCCTGCGGCAGGTTATGCGCCTCGATAGTGTTGTCCACGGCCATCTTCCCTAGCGCTGGCGACAAGGCCCAATGACCGCCCACGGCCCGCTTCAGCAGGCCCTTATGAGCAAGCCGGTCCAGCCCCCGGCCAAGCCGGTTCCCCGCGGCCATGGTGAACACCAGCCCGAGGTCGCGGGGAGTGCCCGTCTGCAGGAACCGCTGCTCCAGCGCCAGCGTCAGCTCCTCGGCGAAGCACTGTCCCATAAACCCATCGACCACGACCGAGTCGCCGTCATGAACAAGCCGCACCGCTTCGGCGGCGGTGACGACCTTGTCCCGCACCGAACTGCCGGACAGAGATTCCGCGGGGACCCGCATGGTTCCTCCTGAGGCGAATCCTAGCGAAGCTCTGTTGCCGTGCGGTCCCCCGCTGAGCGCGCCGGTGCCCGGGAGTACACCGCGGGCCGGTTCCGTGCGGCCTGCCAGCGGCGCTGGTCATGAGTCTTCCGATAGTGGTGCCGGCGACCGGTCGCCGGTCGCCGGCGGCGCTTGCGAGCAGGAATCCCGCGCCGTCTCTCACCGGGGCAGGCTCGCCATCTGCGCGTCCATCGGTCCGGTCGGCGGCGGCATGTCCGCGATCTGCATGCGGAGCGCCGTCACTGCCGCGTCGTAGATCCCCGAAAAGCTCGGGAAGGGCTGGATCGTGTCGCTCAGCACCTCGACCGGGACGTGTGCGCGGATGGCCAGCGTCGCCTGCTGCATCCACTCACCGGCTTCGGGCCCGAGCGCATAGGCGCCGGTAAGACGCTCGCCGTCGGACAGCAGCGTCAGGAACCCGTTGGATTCGGCGTAGGCGTGCGTGTAGGTGGCGGTCTTCGGCACCTCTGACACCGGTGCGGTGGCGCTGTACTCCGCTTCGACCGCGCCCACCGCCGCGGCCTGCGGATCTGTGTAGGTGACGCGCGGAACGGCTTCGTAGTTCGCCGGGCGCGCATCGCCGGCGATGTTCGCCGCGACCACGTTGCCCTCGTACTCGCCGACGTGGGTCAGTGGCCAGATGCCGTTGACGTCGCCGATCGCCCACAGGCGCTCGCCTGCGCGCAGGTGCTCGTCCACCGGGATCCCGTGCGGGCCGGCTTGGACGCCGACCGTCTCCAGGCCGATCCCCTCCACGCGCGGGCGCCGGCCGGTTGCCACCAGCAGCCGGTCGCCCCGCAGGTTCGTACCGCCGTCGAACTCCAGGACATACTCCTCACCCTCCCGCCGCGCGGCAGTAGCGTGCATCCCGAGCATCAGCTCGATTCCGTCCCGGCGCAGGGCCTCGCTGAGCGCCTTGCCCAGCGGCGCGGGCTCGCGGGGAAGTACGCGGTCAGCGCCCTCGACGAGCACCGCCTCGCCGCCCAGACGCCGCACGACCTGCGCAAGCTCGACGCCGGCGGCCCCGCCGCCCAGCACGAGCAGGCGGCGCGGGACAGCCTTCATGCTCGTCGCCTCGCGGGTGCCCCAGACGCCCTCGAGCTCGCGGAGTCCCGGGAGCGCAGGCACGATCGGATCAGAGCCGGTCGCCACGACGATATGCTCCGCGGTGTGGCGGACGCCCCCGACTTCGACCACGCCGGTGCCGGCGAGTCGGCCCGTGCCCCGCAGCAGGTCGATGCCCCGGCCCGCCAGCCAGCGTTCCTGGCCGGCGTCGGAATAGTTCGACACCATGAAGTCCCGCCAGGCCAGCGCGGCCGCAACGTCGACCTGCGCGCTCGCGCCGGCGTCGCGTGCACCCTGCACCGCCTCGCCCGGGCGCAGCAGCGACTTCGACGGAATACAAGCCCAGTAAGAGCACTCACCGCCGACCAGCTCCCGCTCCACGATGGCGACACGCAGCCCGCGCGCAGCCAGCGCCGCAGCGCAGTGCTCCCCGGGCGCCCCGCCGCCGAGAACAATCACGTCATAATCCCTGCTCGAGCTCATCGTTACCTCCGTCGGTCGCTAGTGAGACCGGGCCCGTCCCGGCCCGATGACGATCACGTCGTCGCTTACGTCGGCAGCTCCGTCCCGGCCTGCTCCGCCACCATGTACTGGGCGTACCAGTCGGGCCAGTTCGCGTCGGCCTCGCCGATGCGCTTCTCGTGTTCGCCGTGGGCGGCCGAAGCGCGCCGCATCGCGTCGGCCAGGTCGCTCGCGGAGCCGAACGAAGTCACGGCAGGGTCGACGCGCCCGGGAAGCCGGGTCGTGACTTCCTGGAACAGCCAGCTGTTGCCGTCGGGGTCACTGAACGAGACGAACGAGCCGTAGCTGGCATGCTCGGGCGCAAGGCCGCTGACACGACCGTTCGTGCCGTCGTGCTGGAACCGAGCGCCGGGCGCCCCTTCATGGAACACCTCGCTGACCTCGACGCCGCGGGCGACGAGCTCGGCGCGCGCAGCCTCGATGTCGGAGACGATCAGGTACAGGCTCTGGACGGAGCCGGGCGCGGCCGACGTGATGCCCGTGCCGAATTGGATCGAGCACTCGGAGCCCGGAGGCGTGAGCTGGACGATGCGGAAGTTGTCACCAGCGGCGCGGTCGGCGTCGAGCCTCCAGCCGAGGCTTCCGTAGAACTCCTTCGCACGGTCGACATCCGAGACGGGGATGACAATCACCTCGAGCTTCTCGTCCACGATGTCGGCTCCTCTCCCTTTGATGTCAGCGGCTGATGCCAGCAGCCTGTATCGATGCCTCCGGCTCTGGTGCCACCGGGGCCGGTCCTAACATCCACCCTCGCGCCACGCATCGCCGAAGTCCACAAATCTCACCAGATGGCTCGGAAAAGTCTCGTGGCGGACAGCGCCGGCGGGGCGGCTTCCGCCTGTGCCGAGCTGCTCGGGTTGATCCGATTCAAGATCCGGTGTCTGTCCAGCGCGGGCCGAGGCCCGCTGGACGCGGATCTCATAGCGGGCTGACCTGGCTGCGGTCATCTGCACCGTCCCTGCGCGTGCTGGGGCTTGGTGATCTCCACACTAGGAAGCCGCGGCGGGCAGGGCGTCACCCGGAGGTGCCCATGAAGTGGAATCTTCCGCGGTTGCGCCAGGCACCAAGGTGCCGCTCAGCCAGCGTTTGCCGCTGGACGCCGGGGGAATGGAGGGGCACCGCTGACGTGCGATGGGCTGCCAGCGGCGAGGCGGAGGATCGGCAAAGAAACAGAGTGTGCAGGTGAGCGATGGCCGAGCCGCGCTGTCGCTACGCGGGCAGGACGATGCCGCCGGGTTCGTGGCGGCGTTCACCGGCAGTCACCGCTACGTCCTGGGCTACCTGCACCGAACTCCTCGAGCAGCAGGACGAGCAGGTCCGCGCGTCACCTCCGGCGGCAGCGGAGCGCGATTCCTGGCAGGCTGGTCGGGTGACTGACTTCATCAGCGAGGACCTGACCGGCGCCCGGTTCGAGGATGTCTACCTGACCGGCGCCCAGTTTCACGACGTCGACCTCACCGGTGCGCGTTTCCGGTTGGTCGATCTGACGAGGGTCAGCATTCGTGGCGCGGCCCTGATCAATGTGGATATCAGCGGCGAGATCAAGAACCTGCACATCAACGGCGTCGACGTCGTGCCGCTGGTGAGCAGGACGAGCAGGTCTGCGCGTCACCTCCGGCGGCAGCGGAGCGCGATTCCTGGCAGGCTGGTCGGGTGACTGACTTCATCAGCGAGGACCTGACCGGCGCCCGGTTCGAGGATGTCTACCTGACCGGCGCCCAGTTCCACGACGTCGACCTCACCGGTGCGCGTTTCCGGTTGGTCGATCTGACGAGGGTCAGCATTCGTGGCGCGGCCCTGATCGATGTGGATATCAGCGGCGAGATCAAGAACCTGCACATCAACGGCGTCGACGTCGTGCCGCTGGTGGAGGCGGAGCTCAACCGCCGCTACCCGGACCGCGCGAAGATGTGGCCGGCCGATGCCGACGGATTCCGCGAAGCGTGGGACATCCTCCAGCGGCTGTGGTCGCAGACCGTGGAACGGGCTCGCGGGATGGCCCCGGAGCTGCTGCACGAACGGGTCGAGGGGGAGTGGTCCTTCATCGAGACCCTGCGGCATCTTGTCTTCGCCACGGACGCCTGGGTCAAGCGCGCCATCCTGGGGCAGCCGTCGCCCTGGGACCCACTGGACCTGCCGCACGACGAGATGCCAGATGAACCCAGCGTCCCGCGCGACCGCGGCGCGCGGCCGTCGCTGGAGGAGGTGCTCGCCCTGCGCGTGGACCGCATGACCACCGTGCGCCAGGTGATCGCCGAGCTCACCGACGAGAAGCTGGCCGACCTGACCGAACCCGTCACCGAGCCGGGCTACCCGGAGCCGGAGAGCTTCGCCGTCCGCCGATGCCTGCAGGCCATCCTCAGCGAGGAGTGGCATCACCGCCTGTTCGCCGAGCGAGACCTCGACGTGCTCGACTCCCGGTCATCCTGACGTCGGCCAGCTCGACCAGGACCTACCACCTGAACGCCCGACCCCGGCCGGTCAGCACCACCGCCCGCGCCTGCTCGTCCGCGGCGAGCCGCTCCCAGACGCCCGCCAGCGCGGTGTGCAGCCCTTCGCTGGCGGTGTTCCGCTGCTCCGGCCGGTTCAGCTCGATCACCCGGATAGGCCCCGCCGTGGTCACCACCAGCTCAGGCGCCAGTTCGCCCATGAGCTCAATATAGTTAAATATTATAAACCAATCAAGGAGACCGAACGGAGTGGGCGCTCCGCCCTGGCCACAGCAGCCAGCACCGGCCGGCCGCAGCCAGCATCGGCCGGCTAATGTTGCGGCGGTCGCAGACCCCCTAGAGATCCACGACGTCCAGCTGCACTGGGGTGACCTGTGTTTCAAGTCCGGTGACCGGCTGGAAGCCCGGGGGACCCCGGTCTGCTGGCTGGCCTACTGCTCGCCGTCATGGCTGACGCTGTCGAGGCGGGGGCTGGAGTGGCTGAATGAGCCCAGCTGGCAGGTGCGGGACGAGCTCGGCAGCCGTTCCGGCTGACGCCGCCTGTGCCTTTTGCCACGCGGTCGTGTTGGTCACCGTGCGGGTGGCCGCTGCCGCCTGGGCAGTGCTCTGTATAGCCTGATAATTCGCCGCACTCGGGGTTAGCCGACCGCCCTGCGTGTCATCGATATGACCGCTGAGCAAGAAGGTCTGCGATGTCGATGCTCCTGGTGCAGCTGCCTTCAGCAGGCCCACCGCAAAGTTGAGGTAATCCGATACGTGCGACGGGTCGATGACGCGAGTCGAATAGCCCGTGTCGCTACCCATGATGTCATAGTCGAATCCGGCGTATCCGCCCATCGCGAACGAAGCGGTGACCGGGTCGTACCGTTCGTCGAAGCCAATGGCATGACCGGTCTCGTGCGCCAGGCGGCGGGCGAGCGCTGAGCGCTCGTCTTGACTTCCCCATCGCCCGCGCACTTCGCCGACCATGTTGGTCTGGACCGTTCCGACGCTTGCGCTAGTGACGGAACCGCCGACGTTTCCCCCGGCGGAACGCTGCAGCGTAATCGCGTTGTCGCCAACTTCAAACTTGTCGGCCACCGCGCGTTGCCGGTCGATGTCGTACACCGATGTCTGGCCCTGGGCGGTGGGAGCGGACAGCTTGATCGGTGCTTGCGAACCAACGTGAATCTGATATTTGATATCGAACTTTAGGGTCCACGTCTGATTGTTAATCGTGACCGACATGCCGCGATCAGGAATTGCCTTCTTTGCGGCCTGAGCCTTCTCGACATCCTGTTGCGTCGCTACGGTTGGATTCGTCCACAGCGCTTGTGCCTGCTGTGTAACTGCCTGGACCGCTGTCCGCTGGGACGCATCGACGCCGTAAATATGAACGGTCGTCTGCACGGTGGCAGTATGATGCTGCGGATCGAGAATGACCCGGGCTTCTTTACCGCTCGGATCTCCGTACGCGACCGGGTTGTCACCAACGTAGGCGTAGAGGTTAGGGCCGTCGACCAGGCCGGCCGGGTCGCAGCTGGTCCAGCGGCCTAGCCAGGGCGCGTAATAGCGGGCGCCGTGGTAATAGAGGCCGGTTTCGGTGTCGCGTTCCTTACCGGTATAGCGGTAGCGCTTGGGCGTCTCCGTGCGGGCACGCACTGCCTGGTAGGACGTGCTGCCGTACGGGTAGTACTCTTCGTAGCTGATGACCTGGGCGCGCTGGTCCAGCTCGAGCACCGACGAGTCGAGGTGGTTCGCCAGCTGGTAACGTATTAGCTGGCCGGGGCCACGATCCGTGCCAGCGGTACGGGTCTCGACCAGGGCCACGCGATGCTTGTCATCGAGGACGTGCAGCGTGTCGCGTTCGAGTGTGGCCGTACCGTCGGCGCCGTATTCGCGGTAGATCTCGAATGTGCCGAGGTAGATCCTCTCGGATTTCCTTGAATGTGCGCTCCCGTCGGGAGCCGCGCGTTCCGTCACCTTGCGCACGCGCTGTCCCGTCGCGTCATAGACGTAGTATGTGGTCTCCGGGACGGCGTCGCCCTCTGCTGCCTGCCGGGCGGTGGCATGCAGCCGGTCGCTGTAGTCCCAGCTCAGCACGGCGATCTCCGGCATCGCCGTGTTATTTCCCTGCTCGTCGTAGGAGAACCGCTGGGGTCCGGTTGCCGCCCTGGCCGGGCTCGCACTGGTCACCCGGTTGCTGTGCCTGCCGGGTTCGAGCAGGCTCGGCTCGTCGTAGCGGTAGTCGCGGGTCCAGCCGCCGTACGCTTGATCGGCGGAGCGGTGTGCCATTTGCAGCAGGTTGCCGACATCGTCATAAAAGTACCGCTCGACATAACGGGCCATCGCCGCGCCGTCGCCTGGCTGGGGCAGGCCCACTTGCGGCGCGTCAGTGGCGCCGGGCGGGATCGGGCGAGGCGTCCCGCCCTCGACCTGGCCGAGATGCTCGCGGCCGGTCGCCTCAATCAGCCGGTAGAACCCGTCGTAAATGTAGGACGCCGTCGGGTCGACCGCCCGGTTGCGGAAGAACACCCGCTGTTGGGCGTGGTCGCGGACCAGCGTTGGGTTGCCGACCGGGTCGTAGGTGTAGTTAAGGTCCTGCAGCCGCCGTCCGCTGCACAATGTGGTCAGGCTGACCAGCCGGAACGTCAGCGGGTCGTAGGCGTACAGCGACGAACTGCCGTTCCCGTAGGAGGCCAGCATGCGCTGGCCGCGTGCGTTGTAGTCGAGATGCCCGACGAACGTGGTGGCCTCCGCGGCGCCGCGGATCCTGCCGTCGAGCCTGTCGAGCAAGCTCGACGCGTTGTAGGACGGCAGCAGTACGCTGCCGTCAGGAGTGGTCACGCTAGTGGGCCGGTTCAGCGCGTCATAGCTGGTGCGGCCGAGGTACTCACGAGCCTCAAGCCGGACATCCGAGGACCAGTCGACGACATCCCGGTACTCGGCCGCGAGCTGCCGACGCGCGTCGAGCAGGTTGCCCTTGAAATCGTATGCCTCGTTGGTGATGACCCCGGCACCGTCATACTGCCGGGCGACCCGCGTGCGCAGGTTCCTGGCCTCCGCATCGGGCAGGCTTTCGCCGTACTCGGTCCGTGTCTCCAGCGCACGGCCGGTAATGCCGGGGCCCGCAACATAGGTGCGCACCGGTCGGCGCAGCGCATCGTACTGGGTCCGAAGCACGAAGCCTCGGGAGTTCCGGACGTAGACCTGCTTGCCGGTCACGTCGGGGAGCAGTTGGCCGGCGCCGGTATCCATGCCCGCGTGGGTCAGCTGCACGGGCACCATCGCGTAGCCGTAGCGCATGACCGCGCGGCCAAGCGCGTCGCGCACCTCATGCTCGTTGCCCTGAATGTCCAGTACGCTGTGCGTTCGGCAGTACTGGTCGGCCAGGCGGCCATGCTCGGGCGCACGGTTGTGGGCGACGGTCAGGAAGGTCCGGCCGAGCGTGTCGAACCAGCCGCGAGTCGGCGTGTCCGCGTGCCACGCCGTCTGCTCGGCCGCACGCTGCTCTGTCCGGCCAAGCGTACCTGTGATGCGCTGCGCGTACCAGGTAGCCCAGCCGCCCGGCCGCGCACTGAGCCCGGCGAGATAGCGGTCGGTGTAACCGCACACATCCGAGTCGTCCCGAGGGTCGAGCAGCACGGTGTCGGCCGCGTCCCAGGTGTCCTGGTGCCACGGGTCGAACGTGGCCTTGTCGTAGCTGTCGTCTGCATGCAACGTGGCCACGACCCGCCCGACCGGGTCGTAGAACAGCACAGCGCTAACCCCGACGGCGCGGGCGAACTCAAAACGTGGCGTCGCGGTGAAGAACGGCTCATACCTGCGCACCGGCTTGCCCTTGTTGTTGAATACCGTCCAGCCGCTGCCGATCCAGCGGTACCGTACGTCCGGCCCGCCGTCGCTGACCGGACCGGCGGCGGCCTGGCCCTTGTGCTGCACCTCCCGGCCGAAGCCGTCCGAGTAGCTGAACGAGCGCTGGATCTTCGTCGTCTGGCCTGCGGTCAGGTCACTGACATGGGTCTCGCGGGCGAGGACGGCTACCCCGGCCGGCTGTGGCTGAGGCTCATGCTGGGTACGCCGGTAGGCGTCGAGGTCGTAAAGGACGCGGGTAGTCATCTGGCCCAGCAGCCGGTGCGCACCGGCTGCTGGGTCGGCGAAGTACGCGGCGATCGTCGCGGGCTCAGGGTCCTGCTCGAAGCCGTTAAGGGAATCGCCGAGCCGCTGCTCCGGCTTGCCCATCTCGGCGGTGCCAGCGATCCGGCCGAGAGTGTCGAAGGCTACCGCCGCCCGGTTCCTATTCGCGTCGCTGACCAGCCGCGGCGCCAGCACCCGGTAGTCGTTCCCGCTGGCGGTCAGATCGCCCTCAGGATCCCGCTCGCCGACCGTCACCAGGTTGCCGAGTGCGTCGCGGGTTTGCGACACCAGCAGGTCGTAGCGGTCATAGGTGACGGCCGACGTGTCGCCGAACGGGTCACGGAACCGGTGCGGCAGGAAAAAGTGCTGCCGGGCGTAGCCGAGCTCCGCGGCGGGGTCGTCGCCGTTATGCGGGGAGTAGAACACCTGGCCGGAGGGCAGCCACCAGCTCTTGCCGTTCCTGATATAACCGGCCGCGGTGAGCATGCGGTCGCTGACCTGGTCTCCGTACAGGTCAGTGACCAAGCTATCGGTGAACGCCTGGCGGTAGCTCCGGTACGGCAGGGCGAGCGGCTCGAGCAGGCCGAACGGCAGCGGTCCGGACAGGTCGTCGCGCCGGTAGCGGACCCGGGTGTGGGTGATCAGCCGCCGGGCCGGCGCGGGCAGGTCGGCCGGTCCTGCATCCCAATCCTGGAACGGCAAGTCGGCACGGATGGCCGCCAGCTCATCGCGCAGCTCAGCGAAGCCGAACAAGCTGCTGGCTTCGGGTTGACCCGGATCCAGCCGGGGCGGGTGCAGGCCGACGACCTCGAACATGCGCGTCTCGTACGGCATTGGCGTGCGGTGGGCGTCGGGCAGCTCCACCAGGTTGGTGTAGCCATTCTCGGTCCAGGTCAGCCGGAGCTTTCCTTGCGCCTCCTGGTCTTCCTCCGAGAGCATATGGTCGGGGAACCGGCGGCCGTACCCAGCCGAGGCCGAGCATAGAGGGTTGCCGTAGTCGTCGACGGCCAGCACCAGGTCGTGGGTGATCCGGGGGTCCGCCCGCAGCTCACCGTCTACCGGGTACAGCGCGCGCTCATAGTGCGCGGTGATGCTCTCGCGGGGGCAGGCCAGGAAGATGGCATGGTAGTTCTGCTGGCCGTCCGGCCGCCACCGGATGGCGGGCTGGAGCAGTTCGATCGTGTAGTTGTGCTCGGTGACCGTGTATGGCCGGCCCTGTGCCTCGCTCTCGTCGAGTGCGTACACCTCCTCCCGCAGTGGCTTGCCCTTCAGCGCCCGGCAGGCCTCGCGGGCCTCGGTCCGCGACAGCCGCCACGGCCGGGGCGGCTCCCCGGTCAGACGCAAGGTGTCGGGCGGCGCGGTGTCGGGCAGGTCCGGGTCGCCGCCGCCCGGCTGGCGGTAGTACTCGTGTGCGTAGAGCCGGGTAACCCGGTCCTCGCCGGGGAAGACGCCGGTGTGCAGCCAGGTGCGGGTCAGGACGGGCGGCAGGTTCGTGCCCGGGTCCAGGTTCGCGAAACTGTCGCGACCGCCGCCTGCCTCGAGCACGGCGAGTTCCTCGGTGTCCCACTGCTCGACCATGCCGAAGCCGCGGAACTCGCGCTCGAAGCCGTCGTAGTAGCCGTGATGGTAGGCGTGGCGGGTGGTGAACTTGTTGTGGTTGATCCGGTCGATGGTCTCTACCCGTTCGACCACCTGGACGGGGAATGGCAGCCGGGTGATCCACGGCCGTCCGGCCGCCTGGTCGGCGAGGTAGAACTGGGTGGACGGCGCATAGCTGACCATGGTCTCCGCGCCAAGGTTGTTGACCACCTCGGTGAGCAGGTACGGCTTGCCCGCCGCCATCAGGTCGACGTAGCGCAGCTGCCGGCCGGCATCGCCGGGTAGCGGTGAGGACCAGACCAGGCACGCGGTGCCGCGGCCGAGCAGGTCGATCACCATGACATGGGCTACGCTGTCCAGCCGCGGGAACCCGTGCGGCAGCGTGTGCGGGTCGCTGAAGCCGTTGCCGGACTGGTTGAGGTACAGCCGGGTGCCGTCGGGGTGCAGGTAGATCAGGTCCGCGGCGCCCGAGCCGTCCACATCGGCCAGCCGTACCCGCCGCTGGTCGAAATGACCGGGCTGGTCCAGCCACGGGCAGCGGTCCATGGTCACCTTCGCGCCGAACCGCCCGAAGCCGACGTTGGGCCAGTAGCAGATCTCCCCGGCCCGCACCCGGACCAGGTTGGACAGGCCATCGCCGGACATGTCCGCCAGGTAAATGGTCTGCTCCGGGTCGGCGAGCATCAGCTGCGGGCCCCGCTCCTCGTCCCGCGGCTGGAAGGTTCGCCTGGCGCGGCCGAAGCCCTCGTAGCCGAAGCAGGCGTACCAGGTGAACGCGTCGTCTCGGGTGATCAGGACG
The DNA here is from genome assembly GCA_963842265.1 of uncultured Actinomycetota bacterium. Lineage (GTDB taxonomy): Bacteria > Actinomycetota > Actinomycetes > Streptosporangiales > Streptosporangiaceae > Palsa-504. Next base: position 152,641 of record CAWJGE010000013.1, on the reverse strand, counting down.
TCGGCCAGGCCGTCCCCGTCGAGGTCGACCATGCGCAGGTCGGGGTCGTCCCAGGCGATGTCCGGGTGTGACCGGAACGGGCGGAACGGCCGCCAGTCGCGCTTCAGGGTCCGCTCGTAGACGCCGGGCGCCGGCCCCCCGAGCTCGACTAGGTCCAGGTGACCGTCGCCGGCCAGGTCGAGCAGTTCCTGATGGTGCCCGGGGCCCGCCATGGCAGGCTGGGCCGCCAGCATGCGCTCAGGCGCGAGCCGCCCGCCGCCCAGATTGGCCTGGTAGAACCAGGCGCCGCCCTGTCTGGCCAGGACACCGGACAGTCCCTCGCCATCGAGGTCGGCCCACTGGTACGCGGTCCCGTCAATGCCGGCCGGCAGGTTCCGCAGCGCCTCGGTGCTGATGTCGCGGGGCTCGTGGCCGATGATCGCCTGGCTGTAGCCGAATTCCACGGGTGGCAGCGACTCGCTGTGGTAACCGCCGGCGCGGCGCCGGTACCCGGTGTGCACCACCGACCCCACCATGGTCATGCCGCTGCCGCCGGTGCTCACATAGGTCAGGTCGGTCGAGCTCACCAGGCAGCTGGCGCCGACGTCTGGTTCGTCGGGGAAGTGATGGAACATCAGGATCCGGTGGCACCGCCGGTAAGTGCGGACTTCGAAGCCGGGGCGGTAGGTGGAGAACGGGTCTGGGCGGCACGGCCAGGCCCGGGTGGGTTCGGGCCGCGGGGCGTGTCCCTCATGGTCGCCGTAGTCGAAGACGACCTCGAACATCCAGCCGCCGCTCGCCTGACCGGTGCCGCCACGCTCGGCACCGGCACGCTCGGCACCGGCACGCTCGGCACCGGCACGCTCGGCACCGGCACGTTCGGCACTGTCGGCGTCGGCTGGCCACGGCACCCGGTTGCCGTACCTGATCCGCTTCGGGTAACGGCCAGCCGACCTGGACCGATCGGTGCGGTTGCGCTCGCTGGCCAGGGTGGTGTCGACGCCCGCGCTGTCCTCGGCCAGGTAGTCGTAGACGGCGGCGTTGCCCGTGTCGTCATGGCTCGCGCAGATCAGCCAGCTGAAGACCCGCGCCGGATCAGCCGGGTCCGCGATGCGGCTCGCAGTGGTGGCGCCGTAGATCGTCGTCACGTTGCCCGAGGTGATCGACCGCCAGTGCGTCTCGCCCGAGTCAGCGTCCCGCCAGCGCTCGATCCGCGCGAACAGCCCTTCGATCCGCGGCCGGTAGCGCTGGACCTCGAATCGCCTGCCGCCGACCGTCCGCTGCTCGGGTACCTGTTCCCAGACGCCGTCGCGTTCGGCACGGACCGGGACCAGGTCCTCGGCGCCACTCAGGATGAAGGTGTCCTGGTCCGGGTCGTCCTGGTAGCGCGGCAGGCCCTTATCGGTCTTACGGGTGATGGCGGGCAGCGAGATCTTCCAGCCCAGCCCGAATTCGCTGTTGCCCGCGCCGGAGTCGTAGGCCAGGCTCAGGGATGGTCCGAACCCGGCCCGCCCTGGGCTGGTCGCCACCGGGACAGTCAGGCTGGCGGTGCCGGTGGCCGCGCTGACCGAGAATTTCTCCCCGATGTCGCGGATGGCGCCGCCGCCCGTAGGCAGTGACACCGACGGCAGGGCCGGCGGGCCGCCGTCGGCGGGCTGCCACCCGCTGGCCGGAGCGCCGCCGGGAGTGCCGCCCGGCGCATTGCCGCCGGCGTCGCCCGGCGCGGACGCCGGGGCCGGCTGGAAGCCTGGTTGCTCCGGCGCCGCCCCGGGATCTGCGGGAAACACCGGTCAGCCCTCGGCCGGCGCGGATGATCCGCAGCACGCGGCCGGGTCCGGCGAGCCGCAGCGCGGCCAGCACTGCGCATCGTAATCTGCGGCCACGAAGGCGCTGCAGATCTCCCCGGCCTGCGCGGGGATCTCGAACGTGCAGGCCGCCGGGTGGTCGTCCCGCAGCGGCCCGAGCGGATGCTCGCGCAGGTCGATCGTGCCGCAGAAGAACCCGGGCCACGCGTCGCCTGCGACGCACTCCACCTCGGCGGACCCGGCGCGGTCGGCCTCGTCCCGCCAGAACCGGACCAGGTGATGGCGTCCGGGGACGGCGTCGGGCGCGGCGAACATCAGCAGCAGCCGCTCGATGTTGCGGATCCGTCGGCCGGGGACGAACGGGAACATCGCCGGGGTGAAGCCCAGCCGCAGCCGTCGCGACCGGCCGTCGCGCCCGGTCCGCTCGCCGCCGCCGCCCGCCCCGCGCAGCGCCGGCCACACGTCGGGGAAGTCCTGGTAGATGTCGAACAGCCGCAGCCCGTCGCCGGGGAGTCGGCCGCGGGCGTCCCGCGCGGCCGCCTCGCGCAGGGTGGCGCCGCCTTCCCGGGCCGTGTAGTTGAGGTGCAGGACCAGGTCGGTCAGCGTGTTCAGGTCGAAGAAGTTGTTCTCCGGCGGCAGCTCGATGCGCCACCGGCTGACGGCCCCGAGGTACTCGAACGGCAGGTACCGCTCGTCCCGGAAGCTGAGTTCGAACAGGCCGGAGTCGTTCTGGCCGCTCGACGTCGCGATCGACTCGCACGCGGCGTACCCGCGGACGATGCGCGGGTCCTGCGTGCACGGCTCGTAATCGCTGTGCTCCCGGCGGCCGGGGCAGCAGCAGCCCTGCGCGGGCGGGCGCAGTTCCGGGCCGGTCCGCGTCATGCTGCTCAGCAGGGTCAGGCGGCAGTTTATGGTGCGGTAGGGGCCGGTGACGCAGGGCAGCGTCAGCGTGACGTTCTTGATACGGCGCAGGTAATGGCCGGGGTGATCGACGTCGAACATCCACTCCGGGATGCTGACCTCGCAGTAGCCGGTGGTGCGCAGCCGCAGGTACGCGGCGGGGAAGTCCAGCCGCAGCGAGATGTGCTTGGTCAGCTCGAGCTCGCGCCGGTTCTCGTCCAGGTAGGCCTTCTCCATATGGCGCAGCGCGAAATCGAGACGCTCGCCGGCCATGAGACCGGAGTGCAGGCTGTCCCAGGTTTCCTCCGGGAGGAACCGTCGGCGGGTGTGGCCGAGGTCGAAGTTGAAGGCTTGCTCGGCCTCCCGCGCCGCCCGCCGGGCCAGTTCGTACATCTGGCGGTGCAGGGCGGCGGTCTCCTTCTGCAGCCACAGGTACAGCTCGGTGGCGGTGAACTTGTCGCGCAGGAAATCCAGTACCTCGGTGGCGTGCTCGATCTGCCGCTGCTGGTTGTTCAGCTCGGCCAGGGCCTGGTCCCGGCGCCGGTGCAGGCTGAGGATCTGGAGCTCGATCTGCTGGATCTCGATCGGCAGCGTCTGCATCTGGTGCAGCCAATCGGCGGCACGGCGCTGCCAGCCCGCCTGCGTCATGTCCATCGCGGCATTGGTGCTCTGGATGTCCGCGACCGTCTGCATGATCCTGCCGACCGCCTCGAACACGTGGGCCAGCTTCGTCCCGATCGGCGGCGCGGCGCCGCTCGACATGGCCCCGAAGAAGCTATCGGGAATGATGTTCATGATCTCGCCCACGGCCTCGGTCACGTTGGCGCCCGTGCGGATCTGCAGGGCGTTCGTGGTGAGGTCCAGGTTCTGGATCTCGTTGTTGATCAGGCCGTTCTGGTACAGGCCTGCGTTGTAGAGCAGGTTGGCCTGGTTGACATCCTTGGTCTGCTGCAGCGCCTGGACCTGAAAGTCCGTGTCGCGCCACTGGTCCTGCCGGATGGCGATGCCCAGGGTCTGCATCTCACGCTCCTGCTCCGCGTGGATCGAGGCCAGGTACTCGGCGTCGCCCTTCTCGTAGGCGGACAGCAGCGCGGCGCCCAGCTCGCGGACCCGCCCGGCCAGCTCGATGGCCTTCGGGATCTGGGACAGGAACCGGTACGGGCTGGGCCGGCCGCACCAGTCCTCCTCGTCGGCACACTCGTCCGCGCCCGGACCAGGACCCCGTCGGCCCGCTGCGGGCCCGTCGCCGAAGTAGGGCATGTCCAGGCCGGGCCGGCCGTTGCGGAGCCGCCGTGCGTCCAGGGACCTGCGGATCAGCCCCAGCCGGTCGGCGACCAGGTCGTACAGCTTCATGAGCTGGGGGTTCAGCGGCGCGTAGGCCGGTACGAACGCCGCGACGGTGGACGCGGCGGCCGGCTCGGGCAGCGAGATGGTCCGCGGCCGAGGGCCGGTGATCCGGGCGGCCGTGTCGTACAGGACCCGCGCCTGGCCGAACGCCTCCGGCGAGCGGCCGCGGTGCATCAGCGCGTCGCCCCACTCGATCAGCGTCTGGCAGTAGTGCAGCGTCACGGCGCGGTCCCGGGCGCCCCGCGCGCTGACCTGCGTGGCGTCGCAGCAGGCGCCCGGCCGGGAGGGCTCGCTGCCATTCTCTTCGGTGGCCGCGGCGGCCTGGTGCTGCAGCTCCGCCGCGGCCTCCTGCCAGTCCTGGTCCGCCTCGCCCTGCGGGCGGCCGTGCTGCTGCCAGATCAGGTAGGCCTGCTCGGCGATCTGGTCCGTCGCCGGCTGGTTCGTCGTCCTGGTCGCGTCGGTGCTGCCGGGGCAGTGCACCCAGGCGCAGTCCTTCTGGAGCGGGTCGAACGAGCGCCGGTACCACCGCAGCGCGAGCTCATAGCCGCAGCGTGCCCGCAGCGCGTCGGCCACAGCCAGCGAGGTCGAGAACCACGACGCGGGGAACAGGCGGGTGCCGGGCTCGCCATAGGCGAAGAACGGGTACGCCAGCAGCCCGCCTGGGTACTTAAGGCTCGGCGCCGGCGGATCGAGCGCCTGCGGCAGCGCCACCGCCTGGTCGGTCGGCAGGTCGTACCGGAAGCCGGGCGGCGACGGGTCCCCGTCTCCGCTGCCGTCTGCGTCCGCGCCGTAGCCGGACGGCAGCGTCGCGCTGCCGGTGACCTCGAAGTACAGCGAATCCCCGGCCCGGCCCAGGAAGGTCAGGTCGGGCGGCTGGCTGACCGCGACGTACCCCTCGGACCGCCGGGGCTGCCCGAACTCGCCGTTGTGCACGCGGCACCAGGCCAGCCGTACGGCCGGGCCCGGCGTCCACCTGGCCAGCAGCGCCGGCACCTGGTCCTCGTCGTTCCACTCGGCTGACTGCTGCTGGAACTGGTCGTAGTGGGAGTCCTGGAAGCCGAACTGGTAGCTGGCGCTGAAGCTGGCGTCGTCGCTCCCCGGGGTGCCCGTGCCGTCGCCGGAGCTGTCGTCGATGTTGGCATACACCTGCGTGTTGATCAGCCAGAAGTAGTACTCGTCCACCCCGGCGGGATGCTCGCGGCCGCACGCGTGGCAGCAGGCGCCACGGGGCTCCTCGCCACGGCGAACGAACTCAAGGCCGGCCTGCGGCACCCCCGCCGCCGCGACCCGCACAAAGCGCGTGCCCAGTTTCACCGCCGACTCCATCCAGAGCGGCAGCGACTGCGGCTGCGTGCTGCCCGCCGCGGCCGCCACCGCGAGCGACTGGACCGTGGCCGGGGCGGGGGCCGCATCCGGTGCCGTGGCCTGGATCGCGCTCCCAGGCCCAGCGCCGGGCCCGGCGTCGGCCGGGCTGTCCTGCGTGCTCCCGGTGCCACCCGTCCCGGTGCCATCCGTCCCGGTGATGCCGGGCGCGCTGGGCTGGGGGATCGCGGCCAGCCAGGTCGGCTGGGCAGCGTACTCCGGGCGCCCGAGCGTGGTGAATCCCTCGCGTTCCTGCCCCAGCGCCCGGATCTGCGACGGCACCCGCCGCTGCAGGAGCTCGGGTGCGTGCTCCAGGGCGTGGTGGTCGTCCGCCCACCAGTCCAGGCCGCCGGGCGCCGCCAGGGTGAGGCTCGACGCGCGCAGCTGCGACTCCAGGAACCGGAACGCCTCGATCCGGCGGGCCTTACCCAGCTCGTCCCACTCGATCCAGTTCTCCAGGTACAGCTCCCGGCACCGGGCCCGCTCCCAGGTCCGGTACGTCTCGAACCGGCTGTCCCACAACCGGGCGAACTCGCGGGTCACCTGCCAGCCCGGCTCCAGGCCGAGCCGGCACCGGCGGACGAACGACTGGACCGCGGTGATGGCCTCCTCGATCCGGCTCGCCTTCTCCCGCAGGCCGGCCTCGACGTCGAGCAGCAGCAGGTCGCTGAGGTCGCCGGGTGCCGTGGCGAACTGCCCGGGCTGCCAGGGCAGCGGCACGCGGTCCATGTGGCACAGGTAGGCGATCAGCGCGCGGCGACCGCGGTCCCGCAGCCCGTCGTTGAGCCGGCGCAGGTCGTCGTAGCGGCGCGGCACGCCGCTTTCCAGGCAGCCATCGGTCACGAATGCCAGCAGGTTGGCGTTGCCGGTCTGAGTCTCAGCCGGTAGCTCCGCGCTGGGATCATCCGATGCCCACAGGTCCGGCCGCACCACCTCGACGTCCCGGGCGGCGAAGCGGGCCTGCGCGGCCCGCAGCCACCGGTCGGCGTGCCAGGCCCGCAGCGTCCAGCGATCGTCGGCCAGGTCGGCGCTCGTGACCTCGTACACCGAGGAGTTCTGGCCCTGGAAGTAGCGCAGGTCGAGCTGCCAGTGGCGGGCATCCGCGCCCATGTGCCGCAGCAGGTAGCCAGCGTGGGCGGGCTGCTTGTCCTGCGCCTCGTCGAACAGATGCCACAGCGAGCGCCCGCTGCGCCGGCGCACGTCCGCGCGGGCCGCCGTGTAGTCAAACAGCCGCTCCCACCAGTCGAACATCGCCTGGACGCGCTGCGGCGAGGGAGCGGTGCGCGCGTCCGCCCCGGAGGCGGGTGGACGGTAGTCATCGCGGAGCGGCAGGAAGTCGAAGTCGAGGTCCGCGGCGTGCCGCGTGAACCCGCCGCCCGCACGGTAGTAGCCGGAGCCGGCGAACAGCTGCGGCTGCGCGAGCAGGTAGCCGAGCTCGGACGTGCCGTGCGGCTGCCGCTGCGCCGACAGCCCGAGCCGGCGGCAGAACAGCAGCGCCTTGAAGGCCCGCTGGTAGGTCCGGCGGATGTCGCACAGTGAGCTGGCGTACAGGGCACCCAGGTAGGCCGCCGCGCCCGGGCTGAGGCCGTCGATCCCGTCGGCCAGCGGCTGGTCCTTGCGCACCGCGAACAGCGCGCGGTGCGGGATTTCGGTGCGCTGCCCGCCGCTGTCCGGCCCGCAGTATTTCACCTGGAAGCCGGTGTGCTGCGGCCGCACCTCGTCGTCGGCGCCGAATTCCGGCACGGGCTGGATCAGCTCCGCCGTCAGCTCGTACGCGCCGCGCCTGAGCGGCAGCGCCGCGGCCGGGTGCTCTTCCTCCCCGGCCCAGTGGTGGCTGAGGATCACCCAGGTGCGCTGGCCGCGACGGAGCACCACGCGCCACCCGGCGGCCTCGGCGTCGGGCCGGTCCTCACCGGGCCCCGGCGCGCCGGCCCAGAACTCGTAGGTACCGTCCCGCTCGATCAGCAGCGCCCCTGACCAGGTGACGGTGAAGCCCTGGGCACCGCCCAGCCATGCTCCGGTCGCGTCCTTCATCAGGAAGCCGTTATGCACGCTGGCGAACTGGAGCTGCTGCGGAGTCAGCGTGGCGCCGAAGGCGGGCAGCACCGTCGGCACGGGGCAGTTCTCCTGGTCCCGCTCGTCTCCGAAGCCGCGCAGCGCTCCGGACCCGTCACGCCATGCGACCGCGCCGCCCGGCGTGCTGTACTGGGCGACCAGGCCCGTACCGGTCAGGCCAAGCAGCGCGGCGAGCGCGCTGCCGCTGGGCCGGGCCCAGGTCAGCTGGGGCGGCGTGCCGGAATCGGTTTCCCAGCTCGTGCTGGCCGCGTTCTCGTCCGCGGCCAGGGCGCGCAGAATCAGCGCCGCGGCCATGTCGTCCGGCGCCTCCTGCCCGGTCACGGCCGTGACATGACGCGCCAGGTGGCTCGCGATGAGGTGACTGCGACGGCGGCAGAGCAGGAACTGGCGGCGGAAGTACGCGAAGCGGCACGCCTCGTCCGGCTCCTCGACCAGCGCGTGCTGTGCCGCAGCGAAGTCGGCGAACAGCAGCGCGAAGCCGGCCAGCAAGGCGCGGGGCTGGAAGAACAGGTCCTGCACGGCCTGCTGCTCGGCCGCGTTCAGATCGCGGGCACCGGTGAGCTTGGCGATGACCGCCCGGTCGGTGAGCGGAACGCGGGCGGACAGTTCCGCCGCGACGGGATCGTAGCGCAGGGGCCCGTCCGGCGGGTCGTTCCACATCGGCGCCGACGTACTCGCCGCGGCGAGGCTGCTCACGAAGCACGCCGCCGGCGGGGTGCCCGGCTGGCCGGCCGAGTGCGCCAGCACGCCGGGGAAGAAGTGCTGGCCGAGGGCTGCGATGTCGGCCGGCGCGAACCCGAATTCCGCCTGCAGGGCGGCCTCGATCCGCCGCCACGGCCATTCTGCCGCCTCGGCTTCGGCGCGGGAGTCGGCTTCGCCCGCACCCTCGCCCGTGTCGGCGTCCTCCTCAGCCTCCCCGGCCCCCGGCCTGAGCATCTCCTGGCGCAGCCGCCACAGGGCGTGGTCGGCCTCGTCGTCGGGGAGCCCGAGCGGGGCGTCCAGCGCGTCATTCTCGTCCTGCAGCGGGAACGGGTCGTCGCCGTCCAGGTGCGGGCCGGCGGTGAACAGGAAGATCAGCTCGCCGACGCTGAAGCGGGAGGCGTAGACCTTGGCCAGCACCTCCGCGAACCGCAGCGTGTGCGTCGGCAGCGCGTGCCAGGAGTCGGTGGCCGAGTCCGGGTCGAACCCCGCCAGCCGGGACAGCGGGTCGAGGTTCGCGGTCAGCAGCTTGACGAACTCAGCCGGGCGCCGGCCGCAGCCGTGCCGCCGCTGCGCGTGCTGCTCCACCCGGGCGATCAGCTGCCGCACCGCCCAAGGCCACTGGGCCGCCGACGGCCCGGCCCACAGTGCCAGCAGGTGCGTGCGGTCGGCGTCCACGGCTCCCGGCACGACCGGGGCGGCGGGATCGGTGAGGTCCATGCCGAAGTCGTCGCGCAGCATCTGGAACGCGGCGAGCTGGCGGATGAAGTCCGGGTTGGCCGCGCCGCCCGCCTGCAACCGCAGCACGTCGCAGATATCCCGCAGCTGTGCGAAGGAGTAGCCGCCGTGGCAGGTCTCGCGCAGCTTGCGCCAGAGCCGGACGAACACCAGCAGCTCGGCCGCGTCCTGCTCCTGCCGCTCCGCGGGGAACAGCAGCCGCAGGTCCTCGGGGCAGCACGGCTCACACCGGGGGAACGCGCCGCCGATGTCGTTGCCGTCGTCGCCGCCGGAGGCGCCGCTGCCGAATGACACGAAGCCCGACTCCCACAGCTCGTAGAACTCGCAATAGCTCAGGCAGGTCTCGGCGAGGAACGCGGGCAGCCCGATCGTGCCGCGCGGAGCCTGTGCCCGCGAGGCCTGTGTGCCGGGATCCTGCGCCTGCGAGGCCTGCGCGCCGGGATCCTGCAGCGCGGTGTCAGCCCCGCCGGGGGGCTGGGCCGGCGGCGCGCAGGGCGGTGCCGCTGCGCCCTGGAACAGCGTCCCGTACTCCTCCGGGGTGATGCCGAGGTACTCAATGGCGGTGTCGACGCGCACCGGGTACCGCCACAGCCACGACTCGAACCCGGCCGGTTCCTGCGCGGGATCGAGCACGAACTCGGTGATGCACCGCCGGAAGGTCCGCATCTCCTCGAACCGGCTGCTGCCCAGCTGGCCCAGGTAGGTCCGCGAGACGTCCAGGGCCTGCGAGTACGGCAGCAGGCACGACGAGAAATCCGCCTTCACTTTGTCGAACGCGGCCGGCTCGACGGAGGCGTTGGCGGCGTCCGGGGGGGCGGGCGTGGAGTGCTCCGGCAGCGCGGCGAGCAGCCGGGCCGGATCGTGGCGCCGCTCCGGCCTGTCTTCACCCGGATCCTCGCCCTGGCCTGGGTCCTCGCCCGGTTCAGGCACGCCGGCTTCCAGCGCGTGCCCGGCCAGCACCTCCGCGGCGGTGTCATACACCCTGCCGCCCGCGGCGGTGGCCGCCGCGGCCAGGTACTCCAGGCACTCGTTGACCAGATCGATCAGCGGCAGCGGGGTGTCCAGGTTGGCGCAGCTGGCCGCCAGTTCGCCGACTGGCCCGCGCCGCTGGCTCAGCACCGCACCCAGCGTCGGCGCCGCGACCGAGACGCTTGTCCCGGTCGACGCGTCCGCCGAGGTGACCAGCGTGTCCGGCCCGGCCGCCAGGTCGTCGCAGGTGGAGAGCGCGGAAACGGTCAGCATCTCCTGCAGGTAGGCGATAGGCCCGGTCGGTGACAGGCACGGCGGCGGGACGCAGTCCACCAGGGACCCGTCGGGGTTGATCGGCTGGAATTCCCCGCCGGGCTGGCCGGCCGGAGGCGAGGCCGGCGCCAGGTCCCGTGCCTTCCCGTAAAGCGCGTCATAGGAGTCGTACGCCACGGTGCCCGTCAGGGCCTGCTGGAAGTCGGCCTCCGGCAGGGCCATAATGTCCGCCGCACCCTGAAAGCCGCGCGCGTACAGGGCCTCCATGACCGAGAAGCTGAAGCTCACCGGGTACGGCAGCGTGTAGCCGGCCGTCACCGGCGGGGCTGGGGCGGCGCTGGCGATCTCCGCTAGCTCGTTGATCGTCGTCATCGCCTGGACCAGCCAGGCCTGCGCAGCGGGGTCGCCAGGAAACGCGTTCTGCGCCGCGGTGGCCAGGTCCGGGCCCGATAGGGCGCCGGCGCCGAAGGTGATGCCCCCGGCGGCCAGGACGATCGGATCGTACGCGGGCGGCTCGAAGGTCGCGGCGGCTCCGGCGGGCGGCAGCTGGGCGGTGGTGGCGACGGACGAGACGGTGAAGAACTGCTGCACGGCCCGGACGAACGCGCGGATGCGCGTGGCCACGTACCCGGCCTGCATCGCAGGCTGCCCGGAGGAGGCGCCAGGGGCGACCGGCTGGGTGAACGGCGGCAGCCACTGCGGGCTTCCGGGCTGGGCGAAGAAGCTCGTCCACTGGGCCGCTGTGACCTGCTTGAGCGTCGCCACCGTCGTGCCAGGCAGCCATGCCGCGATCTGGTCGGCCAGCGTGCTCGGGATGATCCCGAAGGTGACAGCCGAGCCAGCCAGGACTTTGGCGGTGACGTCCGCGGTGAGGGTAACGGTGGTGGGCGTGACGCTCAGCGCGCGGGTGCCCGGCTTGATCCCCGGGCCGAAGGCGGACATGCCGGCGCTGATGCCGCCCGTCCCGCCCGGTCCGGCGAAGGTCAGCAGCGCGGTGCCGAGCGGGCAATCCGCGGTACTAGTGGCCGTCACGGGCGGGACCGCGTCGTTGAACGTGAGCGCGGCCGTGATGCTGCCGGTGACAGGCGTGCTGAGCGTGACGGTTGTCGTGGCGGAGTTGCTGGTGACCTTGCTCACGGTCGTGCCGGGACCGATGCCCGGCCCGCTGACCGGCATTCCCGGGCCGATCCCGGTCCCGGTCCCGAACGTCAGCGTCGATCCCGAGACGGCGCTGGGGCTGGCCGTGAACGGGGGGATGACGTACCCCTGGGTCAGCGCGTCCAGGTCGAGGTCCAGGTAACCCTGCGGGTCCTGCACGGCAAGCTGCTGCGACCAGATGGTGAAGTCGTCGCGCTGGTAGCCCGGCGGCGGGTTCTGGGTGCTCGCCGGGTCGGCTGCGGTGAGCCAGTCACCGACCAGTGCCGCCAGCGGGCTGCCGGCCAGGACCGTGACCGGCGGAGTGGTCGACGCCGCCGACACCCCGAGGGCGACTAGCCGGCGTGCGGCCTGGAAGGACGAGACCCACTTCAGGTTCGCAAGCTCCGGGCTCGCGAAGCTCGCTGGGTCAGTGATCCAACTGGCATCCGGGGTCGTGGCCGTGGCGAACTGCTGCAGCAGTCGCTCGATGGCATCGCCGGAGGCCATCTGGAAACGCTGCGCGGCGCTCGTGCTCTTGTCCAGGTTCGTCCCCAGCGCGTAGAAGAACGGGGCCGGGACGCCGAAGTTCAGGCCGCTTGGCCCGTCCAGGCCCAGACCGCCCACGAGGATCTCGCTCTCGACCGCCGAGGCGAACGTGGCGGACGGGTCGACAGGGAACTCCAGCAGAGCCGCCGTGGCGCTGACGCTGGCCTGCTCGCAGGCCATCGCCGCCGAGGCCGCGGCGACGAACTTGGCTAGCCGCTCAGCGCTGGCGTCGTTCGTCGCGTAGAAGCTTTTCAGCGCCCCTTCGAAATTCTGCCGGTCCTGCTCGTAATTATTGGAGCTAGAGGAGCCGGTGCCGGTGGTACTCGAGGTGCTGCCCCCGCCGCCGGGGTTGATCGCCTGGGTATACAGCGACTCCAGGGCATCGGGTAGCGGCGGAAGGTTGGTCTGGTAGCTCCACACGATGTCGTAGGCGATCCGCCTGCACCAGGCACTCGAATTGATCAGATCGGCCGCGGTCGTCACGCCGGGGATCGGGTCGTTAAGCAGGGCTTTATTCATGGCCGCGAGAAGGTCGCCAAATTTCGGCGCGGAGCCGTCTGACGGTATCGCCAGGGAAATCGTGTCAGTGCCGGGCGGAGCCGGAAGGACCATGTACAGGCTGGTATCGCTCGCGGGAATGTCCTGGTACAGATCCGGCGTCGGCGGGATCTCGTCCGTGGACACCTTCACGTTGTAGTACGTGCTCGTTTCCGGGATGATCTCCGTGCCGCGCGTAGCGCTGATCGTGATATCGAGGTATTCGGGCACCGGCACCGTCAGCGGGATGATGGCCGTGGCCACGGCGGCGGGGATAACGGCGTATTGCTCTCCGCCGAAGAAGCTCCACTTGGCCGGGAGGGTCACGGTGTGCTGGGCGATCCCCGAGCTCAGCATGAAGTTGAACGTGATGGCCTGGCCCGCGGGCAAGGGCCCGTGGAGCGGGCGGGAGAGCGTGACCGACGTCGTGGTCGCGTCGGTCACGGTCGTCCCGGGCTCGATGAGGCCCGGGACAGGACTCAGGATCATGCCGACGGCGACTCCGTTGGTCTTGCCTGACGGGAAATGCAGCGTGCCGGGATTGGCGGTCGGCGTGCCCGACGAGGGCGTGAGCTCGAAGGAGACGAACGGGGACGGCAGCGCGAAGGTGACCGATGCGGGCGAGCCCGGCATGGCCTGCGAGACCGTGACGGTCGTGGGGGTCACCGCCGTGACGATCGTGCCGCTGGCGATGGAAGACCCCGAGACCTCCATCCCGAGCAGCACGCCGGTCGTGTCCGCGAAGTGCAAGACGACGAGCTGGCCGTCCGTGTCGGTGGTAGCGGCCGAGTCGGTGTTCAGCGAAAACGACGCGCCGGATGCGCTGGCCAGGCCGTCGTTGCCGGTCAGGCCGATGAACGACACGACGGTGCCCGCGGGCGCGTACTTGCTGAGGTTACCGCTCAGCACGACCGTGGTCGGCGTGACCTCGGCCACCGTCAGGGTGCTGAACGGGATCGTCGTCTGATCCGCGCTGAAGATGTAAGAGCCGATCGAGATCCCGTCCGTCGAATCGAACGTCAGGGTTTTGCCGTAGTTGCCAGCCGAGTAGGGCGTGGACGCCGACGTGATCGCGGACACGGAGGACAGGTACGTCGGCGAGCCGACCGACCACTGGAATACGGTCAGGGGCGAGGCATAGGCCAGGCCGCTGAGCGGGTCACCCGTATTCGCGTCGAGGACCTGGAGGGCCAGGTTGTCCAGGTACGTGCTGAAGGTGGCCCCGTCGATGGGCGACTCGGGAACCAGGCGAATCACGACGTATGGCTGAGACATGGGTAGTCAGCGCCCTTGGGTAGTGCTGCCGATCGGCGACGTCGGCCCCAGTGCGTGGCCAGGTAGATCCCCCGGGCTGTCAGGTGCGAGGTTCTCGGGCATGGCTGTCCCCCCAAGGCCAGCTAGCTGCATCGGACTCGTCCGCTCCCGGCGCCAGCCAGCAGGAACACCGGGTCTTACCTGGACAGAGGCCGGATTCGCGGCTTTAATACGCCCCGGCCGCCAGTAAGGGAACCATGGCCTCCGGGACCATGATCACGAACCTGGTCAGCCCGGCGCTATCGTGGCGCAAGCGCCGGGCTGACCTTAGGCTCTTCGCGTGGCTGCGATTGAGTTCGACGAACGAGACCTTGAGGCCAGCGTGCCTGACCTGGCCGCCGGCGGAGCCTGGACCCGGGTGGGGCTGCGGTGGCGGCGGGACCCGCTGACGGGGGCCAGCGCCCGGATCCTCAGCGGGGTGAAGCTCCGGCCCCCGACCCGGCCGGACCTGACCGAACTAACGGTCAAGCCAGCCTTCTGCCCCTTCGACGCCGAGTACCTGGAGACGGCCACCGTCCCGTTTCCCGCCGAGCTCACGGCCGAGGGCCGCATCCGGCAGGGCCAGGCCGTGGTGGTGCCCAACATCATGGCGTACGCCACGCACGGCGCGGTCGGCATCTACGATCCCAGCCGTCACTTCCTCGACCTGGACGACCTGACGCCGTCCATCGTCGGGGACGCCCTGAGCGTCATGGTCCGCCATGCCCACATGGTGCGCCGCCTGGACCCCACGGCCGTGTGGAGTTCGATCAACGCCAATTACCTGCCGCCCTCGGGTTCCTCCCTGGTCCATCCGCACCTGCAGTCCGTGCACGACGCCTACGGCCTGACTGGCCAGCGGCTGCTGGCCGAGAAGTCCGCGGCCTGGCATGACGGCCACGGGTCCTACTGGGCCGCCCTGGTCGACCAGGAGGCGGCCGGTCCCCGGTGGGTCGGACATACCGGCCGGGTCGCCTGGCTGACGCCCTTCGCGCCGACCGGGTTCCACGAGGTCTGGGGGGTGGTCAGCGGGGCAGCCGACGTGACCGACCTGACCGGGGAGGACAGCCAGGCGCTGGGCCAGGGGCTGTCCCAGATCCTGGCCGCCTACCGGGCCTGGAACCTGACCTCGTTCAACTTCGCCGTGATCGGCGGCGGTCCGCAGGCCCGCGAGCACGGGCACCAGGTCGTGCTCAAGGTGGTCAGCCGGTCCAACCCGGAGCCCTTCTACCGCAGCGACGCCACCTATTTCGAGCGGCTCTACGGAGAAGCGCTGATCGACCTGAGCCCGGAAGAGGTAGCAGACGGCGTCCGGGCCAGCCTGCGGAGCTACTGACCGGCCCACCACACCGCACCGGCACCGGCCCTCGTAGCACGGTCATCCCGGCCGGGTGATGCGGGCTCCGCCATGACGCCGCAGAATACGGGCCAGTAGGAGCGACTGGCGAGCACGAGGAGAGGACCCGATGGCGATTATCGAGTACGGGCCGGGGGCCTCGTTCCCCGGCGTGATCGGGCGGACCGCTGAGGAGTCCACGCCGGCCTGGCCGGCCCCGGCAAGGGCCCGCGAGGGCGCGCCTAATGTGCTGTTCATCGTGCTGGACGACACCGGGTTCGGCCAGCTGGGCTGTTACGGCAGCCCGATCGCGACCCCCAGCTTCGACGCGCTGGCCGCGAACGGCCTGCGCTACAACAACATGCACACGACCGCGCTGTGCTCGCCCAGCCGCTCGTGCATCGTCACCGGCCGCAACCATCACAGCAACGCGATGGCCGCCATCACCGAGCTGGCGAGCGGCTACCCCGGTTACAACGGCGTGGTGCCGTTCGAGAACGGCTTCCTGTCCGAGATGCTCCTCGAGCACGGATACAGCACCTTGATGGTCGGGAAGTACCACCTGACGCCGAGCAACCAGGAAACGGGCGCAGGGCCGTTCGACCGGTGGCCGCTGGGCCGCGGCTTCCAGCGCTTCTACGGCTTCCTGGGCGGTGACACCAGCCAGTGGTATCCGGATCTGGTGTACGACAACCACCAGGTGGAGCCGCCGCGCACGCCCGAAGAGGGTTACCACCTCAGCGAGGACCTGGTGGACAAGGCCATCGAGTTCATCGCCGACGTCAAGCAGGTCGACCCGGCCAAGCCGTTCTACCTGCATCTGTGCTTCGGCGCCACGCACGCGCCGCACCATGTGCCGAAGGAATGGGCGGACCGCTACGCGGGCCAATTCGACGAGGGCTGGGACGCCTACCGGGAGAAGGTGTTCGCCCGGCAGAAGGAACTCGGCATCGCTCCCGCGGACGCCGAGTTGTCGCGGCACGATCCCGATGTGCCTGACTGGGGGTCGTTGCCGCCAGCAGCCCGCCGCCTCTACAGCCGGATGATGGAGGTCTTCGCCGGCTTCCTGTCCCACACCGATCACCAGGTCGGGCGGCTGATCGAGTACCTGCGCCAGCTCGGCCAGCTCGACAACACCCTGGTCATGGTCATCTCCGACAACGGCGCCAGCGCCGAGGGCGGCCCCACCGGGACCACCAACGAGGCGCAGTTCTTCAACAACGCCCAGGAGCCGCTCGAGGAAAGCCTCGCCGTGATCGACGAGATCGGCGGCCCCAAGCACTTCAACCACTACCCGTGGGGCTGGACGTGGGCCGGGAACACCCCGTTCCGCCGGTGGAAGCGGGAGACCTACCGGGGCGGCGTCAGCGATCCGTTCATCGTCTCCTGGCCGCGGCAGGTCACGGCGAGGGGCGAGGTCCGCACCCAGTACGCGCACATCATCGACATGGTGCCCACGGTCCTGGACCTGCTGGGTATCGAGCCGCCCGCCACGATCCGCGGCGTCACCCAGTCACCGCTGCACGGAGTCAGCTTCGCCCACACGCTGGACGATGCCGCGGCCGAGAGCCACCGCCACACGCAGTACTTCGAGATGCTGGGTCACCGGGCGATCTACCACGATGGCTGGCGGGCCGTCTGTCCCTGGCCCGGCCCGTCGTTCACCGAGGCGGGCATGCCCTTCGGCCAGCCGATCTCGGCTGAGACGCTATCCAATCTGGACGCCAAGGGCTGGGAGCTTTACCACGTGGCGGAGGACTTCGCCGAGAACCACGACGTGGCCGCCGATCATCGCGACCGGCTGATCGCGATGATCGGGACGTGGTACGTGGAGGCCGGCAAGTACAACGTGATGCCGGTCGACGGCAGCGGCCTCGCCCGCATGCTCGCCGAGAAGCCGCTCGTGGCGCTGCCCCGCGACAGCTACACCTACCGGCCCGGCACGCAATCGATCCCGTTCTTCGCCGCCCCCAGGGTCCTGAACCGCCCGCACAGCATCACCGCGGAGGTCGAGATCCCGGCCAGCGGGGCCGAGGGAGTGCTGCTGTCCCAGGGCACGGCCGCCGGCGGATACTCCTTGTTCGTCAAGGACGGCAAGCTCCGCTACGTCCACAACTACGTCGGCCGGGCCGTGTACGGAGTGGAATCCGACCAGGTCCTGACGCCAGGCAAGCACGCGCTCAGGTTCGAGTTCGAGCCGACTGGGGAGCCTGACCTGCTGCACGGCAAGGGCGCGCCCGGTCGGCTCCAGCTCTACGTGGACGGCACCCTCGCCGGGAACGCGCAGGCCCCCGTCACCACGCCGTTCGTGCTCAACCCGGGTGCGCTCACCTGCGGCGCCAACCCCGGCTCGGCGATCACCGACGACTACGCCAGCCCGTTCAAGTTCACCGGCACCATCCACAGCGTGACGGTGAACATCAGCGGCAAGCTGATCGAGGACACCGAGGCCGAACTGCGCATGCACATGGCCCGCCAATAGCGGCCGAGCCAGGCCGCCACTGCTTCCTGAAGATCTCTTATCCCGAACGAGCCGGGTTTCACGCTCTGGTCTCAGCTCGACTGGCCGGGACGGTTCCGCCCGCTCCGCGAGAGTCAGCCATCATCCGGCAAGCTGCGGCATCTCGAGCCGTCGCTGCAGGAAGGCGAGCATGCGTTTCAGGAAGAGCCGACCGGAGTCTTTATCGAGATCGAACTGATACTCGTGCCCTAGCGGCGGCCGGTGCGTGTCGGGAAAGAAGAAGGTCTCTGGCCCGCCCGTTCTCGGCCTGGGCCTCACCCCGCACGCCGCAGCCTACCAGCGCGCGTCAGTGGGCGATGAAGGTGTTGTCCTGCTTGTTGCCGTCACCGACCTGCACGCCCTGGGCCCCGCGCAAGTCGAAGTTTTGTATGGCCTGATGGAACGTGACCGCCGCATCGTGCATCGCGTCCATGATCTTGCCGACGAGTTCGCGCAACGTACCCTCGTCGGTGCTGACCAGTGCGGTGTGCGGGGTGCCCGCCGTCTCGATGACCAGCGAGTAAAACGTCTTCAGCGACAGCACCCTGATGAGCCTGATGGTGCTGATGATCACCAGCACCACAAGCAGCACGAGAATGGCGGCTCCCACGCCGTTCAGGCCCTTCGCGTCCGCGACCGCCGCGCCGATGCCCAAGAGCACCCAGAGTACGACGGCCCTGAGATAGCGCCTCACCGCGGCGGCGCGGTTAGGCCTCAGCCCTACCGTCCGGGCCCGCGCGATGTTCCGCACCGGATAAGCGTCGCCGCCGATCCAGAGGACCTGATTTCTTACCGCGACGTCGATGACCTTACTTTTGTAGGACATTGCAGATTACCCCCCATGCCCGGCGTGGCCTCGGCTCGTGGCCTCGTAAGGGCTCCCTGGTTCCGATGGATGACCGAACTGGCTGATCCGTCTGGATTATCGCCGGGGTGGGCAGCCAATCTTCCACGGATACCGTTAAAACGCCGTTGCCCATCTGCCTCTCCTCTCGCCAAGGAAGATCCTTGGACCTAGACAGCCGGCTAGGCAATCCCGCTGTAAGGATAGGAGTCAGGCTGCTTGTGTGTTGATACATCTCGGACTGTGCTGGTGCGCGGCACAAGTTCCAAGGTCCTCGGCCCGCTCGGTTAGCCTGATCTTACGGGCGCATACGGCGCCGCGTCCACCGTGTAAGCGTACGGAACGCTCGACTAATGTGAGCGGGGTTGCCATCGGGCTCGCCCGGCTACGTGTCACCCATAGCCGGGCGCTTTAGCATCGGCCTGCCCGAGCTTGATCGCGGCCGGGAAACCCCAGGCGGCTGCGGCTTTCTCTGCCGTAGCCGGTCTCGCGGGCCCCCCAGGCGTCTCAGCCCGCGGCCTCCGAAAATACATACGCACGGGTATAGCAAATGTACGCCGGGCTGGCGTATTTTGATGACACCTTAGGAGGGGTGGGGATGGATCCGATCACGCTAATTGTGACTGCGCTGGCGGCTGGTGCCGTGCTGGGGGTTAAAGATACCGCGTCGGCCGCGGTCAAGGATTCGTACGCCGGGCTTAAGGCCCTGGTGCACAGGCGGCTGGCCGGACGGCCGGACGCTGAACTGGTGCTGGCCAGGCATCTCCAGGCCCCCGATACGTGGCGGGCGCCGCTGATGGCGGAGCTAGACCAGGCTGGAGCCGGACACGATGCCAACCTAGTGGCCGCGGCGGAGGCTTTGATGCGGCTAGTTGACGCCGCCGGAGCGCGGAGCGGAAAGTATACAGTCGACGCGCGTGGGGCACAGGGCGTGCAAATCGGGGACGGTAACAAGCAGAGCAATGTGTTCAACAACACACGGGGTGGCTTTTAATCGTGAGACCCGCCGTGGCCAGCGGAAGAAGGAGCGTAACCGCAGCGACCACGCGGTTCAGGCGCACGTAGCCTTGAAAGAGCCTGAACGAATTGACGTTGTGCCGGTAATGCCGACGCGTTGATAGATCAATTCAGACGCTTAGTATAAGTAGGATCACGGAGGATGGCGCACTGAAGGACCGAAGTCAATGTTGCTGACCGGCCTTACCGAGATGGGGCCAAAGCACAGCGAGCCCGATTGCATATACACTGCCGAGCTGCCGGATATACTGGATTCAGTATATCCGGTACGCATACGGCATCGTCGGTGAGATGATTTTCCTCCCGAGCTGGAGGGCAGCCAGGATTGCAGCTGCGTAGAGACGCGGGTTCCCCCCGTTATCCGGCCTGCGGACGCCAGCGTCCGGCCGGCTGCCGCCTCAGGTGCACGGCGGCATCGGGTTTACCTGGGAACACCCCGCCCACCTGTACTTCCGCCGCGCCAAGTCCGCCGAGCTGCTGTTCGGTGGCCCGGCCGTGTGCCATGAACGGCTGCCCGACCGTCTCGGTATCCGACCCCGCGGATGGCCGGCGGCCCGGCCGGCGTTAGCGCTAGGGAAGCGTGTGGCCGACCTGGAGACAGCGATGGTGAGCAGCGGCGAGCCCGGGAAGCTGGAGAAGCGGATGGTCGTGGAGTACGGCATCTCGCTGGACGGAGTGTGGCTGCCACTGGCCATGCTCAGGCGCCTGCGGACGCACGGGCCCTGGGACGCACCGTTCACCGAGGCCACCGCCGACCAGGAGCAGGTGCTTCTCCTGCACGCCCTCGCCGAGCGGCACAACCAGGCTGGCCTGCACCGTGGCGGCGGCCTGACCGGCTTCCTCGACGCAATCCCGTACGAGCCGACGGTCTCGTTCCCGAAACTTCCCGCCGACGGGAAGGACGGACCGCCCGCACGGTAAGGCCACGTGCGGACCTGCGTCCGATGTACTGCCTGGTCCTGGCGGTCGGCCCTACTTCGCCTCGACGAGGCGGGCCAGGTTGGCCAGTGCTATCCGGGTGCGGGTCTCGTTGTCGGCGGCGGGCACGCTGTCGGGGATTCCCTCGTGTATGACGAGGACATCGGTGCCGCCGTCGGCGTCGGTGAGCGTGGTGGTCGTCGGTATGCGGTACCGGGCACAGATCGGCCGCGGCAAGCGTGACCTGCGGGCAACCGGGCATGATCAGATGGTGGCGCGGCTCCCGCGGCCTTCACCGAAAGGAGTACGCCGATGGCTGAGGACGAGAAGAGCACATACGGCATGGTTCCCCGCTTGGTCCAGGAATTCATCGACCAGCTTCGCGCGAGCGCCGGGAAGCTGGAGGACCTGACCGGATCCGGCCGGGGCCTTCCCCTGGTGCCGAAGGCGTTTCCGCTGCCTGGCGGCCTTTCGGCGGGGCAGATGGCGTCGATCAACGACAACATCACCGCGCAGCGACGCAGCATCGCGGCGCTGACGGCTCAGCTCTCCGCCTTCGATGAGCAACTCGGGGTGCTGGAGCAGCTCCTCGGCCCGCTCACGGAGTGGAGCAAGACATGGTCGGATTTCGAGGAGCGGCTGCTGAACATGGGCCGCAAGCCGGAGGCCGGAAGGTAGGCCGGCGGCTCGTTATCCCTACCGCTCTGTATCCCTACCGCTCTGCCATGACGGCGGAGATGAAGCTCGTCACCATGGCGTCAGCGGTACCGCAGTTGTTTATCCAAGACACCGCGGCGTGACCAAGAAGCCGCCGGTAGTGTCGTTCCTCGCGCAGTTTATCGTTTTCGGTCGTCAGGATCAGTGATCCGTTAAAGAACGCCTCATGATGATGAATGAGACCCGCCTCACCCTCGCTCTCGAGCGCCCTCACCGCCTCGCCTTTCCGGCGGGGTGGCCGCCAGCCCGCGGGCTCGCGCACCACCACGGCCACATGCTCGACGACCATCGCCGAGGTGCTCCACGCTGGCCCGTAGACACTTTCCGGCGACACCAGCATCCGGGCGGCCCGCTGCCGCTCGGAAAGATCGCGCAGGTACGAGTCCACCGGCGCGCTCGCGAAGAAGCCGGGACGAAGGGTCAGCACGCTGCCCGTCTTCATGTGGAGCATCCGTTCTCCCGTGCTGACCGAATCCCTGCGGTTCAGCGAAATGGCACCCCAGTCGTCGTTCAGTACCGCTACTGAATACTCAGGATGCCGCAGCAGCCCCGCCACGAGCGTGGTTTTCCCCGCACCGGAACTCCCCGTGATAATCACGCCCCGCCGGTCCAGCCCGGTACCGACAGACAATGCGCATCCGTGCAGGAACAATATGTCGTCCCCGCTCACGGCCGAGCAAATGCCCCGGACACACACCTTGGCCAGCCGGTACGAGCCAAAGTCAAAGACCACCATCATCTTCTGATCCCGCGACCACCATCGCGCCCTGTCCCACCTTGCCTCAAGCCCGTAGCCACCGGCCGGCCGGGACAGCGCATACAGCGTGGCGTCCGGCTCCTGCCCCGTCTCGGCCTGCGCCCAGTTGGCCGCGAACATGCGAGTGAGCCGGGCACTATCAGAAACGAAGGCGAGAACTATCCGGCCCGAAGGCACGCAGATCGAGGCGAGCGCACGGTAGGGAAGCCCGATACGGTCGACCACGCCCCGGAGGTCGGCCTCCGGTTCACCTACCGGCAACAGCGCGTCGTAGTAACTGCCCATCTCGTTACACCCCTAGCTTGCAGCATCGGGGAAAGGCCGTGGCCATGGCAGCGGCGTTCGGCCGCCCTATCCCGGGGCCTTGGTCCTCCCGGGGGGAGCCCAACGACCCTTCCCGGGCTCTCGAGCCAGGACCGTATCCGGCCCTTACCAGCCGAGTTCGCGGAGCCGGTTGTCGTCAATGCCGAAATGGTGGGCGATCTCGTGGATGACGGTACGGCGGACCTGGTTGGCGACCTCCTGCTCGGTGTGGCAGATCGCGCAGATCGCCCGGTGGTAGATGGTGATGCGGTCGGGCAGCACGCCCGCGTATTGCGTGGTGCGGCTGGTGAGCGGGATGCCCTCGTAGAGCCCGAGCAGGCCAGGCGGCCCCGGGCGGTGCTCGACCGTCACCGCGACGTTGCGCATCAGCTGGCCAAGTTCTTCGGGCAGCCCGTCCAGCGCCACGATGACCATCTCTTCGAAACGGCCGGGGTCGACGTCCATCACCAGCCCATTGTGCAGCAGCCCATCAGCTCACCCTCCTGGTAAGATCCCTGCCCGCGGTCAGAAGGTGAAGACCAGGCGCGCGGGCACCTCGATGTCGACCGCGATTACCGGGGGGGTGAAGGGCTGTCGAAGGCACCGTACTCGGCCCACGCGCCGTCCATCGAATAGCCGCTGTTCTGCTGCGACTCGCACAGCGTCTCCCAGCCGCCGGCCGGCGTAGCCGCGAGCAGCCGCCCGCCGGGGCTGACCAGCGCGACAGCGGATCGCTCGGGCACGCGGTGGTACGCGTACTCGCGCCGGGCTTGCTCGTCGGCCGCCGCCACGCGGATGGCGAGTTCTGCCTCCGCCGCCCGCGCAGTCGCCCGCACCAGCGCCAATGCGTACGGGCTGGCGATGTTCGCGCTGCCGGTGATGTCGATGATGCCGAGCACTCGTCCGCCGTCCGGGTCCCGGACCGGGACGGCCGAGCAGGACCACGGGTGCACCACCGTGTTGTAATGCTCGCCGGCGAAGATCTGGACGGGACGCCTGACCGCCAGCGCGGTGCCCGGCGCATTGGTCCCCGCCTCCGCCTCCGACCAGTCGGCGCCTTCGACGAAGTTCATCCGGCCGACGCGGTCCAGCGTGCCGGCGTGTCCCTGGACCCACAACAGGATCCCGGCCGCGTCGGTGACGGCGAAGATGTGCTCGTCGTCGCGGGCGCGCTCGCCGAGCAGCTCACGAAACACCGGCAGGGCCGCAGCCAGCGGATGCCGGGACCGGTAACCATCAAGCTCGTCAGCTTCCATCCGGATGGGCGGCAGGCGGCGCCGTCCTGGCTGGCGCCCGCGGCCACGCAGCGCTCCCAGGAGCCGGCGACCACGGAGCGCACGAAGGACGGCATGCGGTGCGAGGAGACAAACTTCTCATGTGCTCGTCCCAGCCGCAGCGCGGCCGCACGCGCGTCCTCACCAGCCCGCAGCGCGAGCTCACAATCCGGATGCATCGGACTCCGCAGTCAGCGCCGAACCATCATGGGGACCGCCTTTCCCTGCCGTCCCAGCCACCATGATTGCCGCACGCGCCGCCGGTACGTAGCGTCAGAGGTCCCGGTCGCCCCGGCCGGAAGTCCCGGCGTCCTGCGGGTCGAGCGCCTCTCGCGCCACGGCGCCCTGCGGGTCCAGCATCTCCTGCGCCACGGACGCGCCCGCCGCGGGCATGTCCGCGCTGGGCACCTCGGCGCCGGCCTCGGGCCACTGCTTGAGCTCCACCTGCGGGATCAGCCAGGTGGCCAGGAAGGCGAGCGCGGCGATCGGCACCGCGACCAGGAACACGGTCTGGATCGACTCGGCGTAGCCGGCCACGAAGCCGGCGTGCACCGCGGCGGGCAGGTGCTTGAGCAGCGCCGGGGTGGCGTCCGCGCTGCTGAAGCCGTGCGGGAGGGTAATCCCGTGCAGGTGCTTGGCTAGGTTTCCGACCAGCACGTTCGCGAAGATCGCGCCGAAGATCGCGGTGCCGAACGACCCGCCGATCGAGCGGAAGAACGTGGCGCCGGAGGTCGCGACACCCAGTTCGCTGTGCGGCACGCCGTTCTGCACGATGATGACCAGCACCTGCATGACCCCGCCGATGCCCATGCCGAGCACGAGCATGTAGGCCGCGTCCTGGAGAGTGGACGATCCCACGCCCATCAGCGAGAGCAGGTACATGCCCAGGGTCATCAGCGCGGTTCCGGCGATCGGGAAGAACCGGTACTTCCCTGTCTTGGAGATGATCTGCCCGGAGCCGATCGAGACCACCAGCAGCCCGGCCATCAGCGGCAGCAGGTACACCCCGGAGAGGGTCGGCGAGATGCCGCGGACGACCTGGAAGAACGCGGGCAGGTAGGTGATCGCGCCGAACATCGCGAAGCCGACGATGAAGCCGACCAGGCTGGTCACCGAGAAGGTGCGCAGCTTGAACAGGTGCAGCGGCAGGATCGGCTCGGCGGCCCGCCGTTCGACCAGCACGAACACGCCGATCAGCAGCACCCCGGCCACGCCCAGGATGTAGATGGGTGCCGACCGCCACGGGTAGGTGGTGCCGCCCAGGCTGGTCAGCAAGATCAGCGAGGTCACGGCCAGCGACAGGACGGCAGTGCCGAGGTAGTCGATCACGTGGTGTACCCGGCTCAGGTGGCCGGGCACCTGGCTGGCCACCACGATCAGGGCGATGGCGCCGATCGGCACGTTGATGTAGAAGATCCACCGCCAGGACAGGTTGTCCACGAACACCCCGCCGAGCAGCGGGCCGATCACGCTGGCGAAGCCGAAGACCGCGCCGAACAGCCCGACGTAGCGGCCGCGTTCCCGGGGCGAGACGATGTCCCCGACGATGGCCTGCGCGCCGACCATCAGCCCGCCACTGCCCAGGCCCTGCACCGCGCGGAACGCGATGAGCTCTATCATCGACGTGCTCAGGCCGGACAGGATGGAGCCGATCAAGAAGATGACGATCGCGGCCTGGAAGAAGATCTTCCGGCCGAACTGGTCGCCCAGCTTGCCCCACAGCGGGGTCGACACCGTGGTGGCGAGCAGGTAGGCGGTGATGATCCAGGCGATGTGGGACCCGCCCGCCAGGTCGCCGACGATCGTCGGCAGGGCCGTGGACACGATCGTCTGGTCGAGCGCCGCGAGCAGCATGCCGAGCATGAGCGCGCCGATGATGAGCAGGATGCGGCGGCGGCTGAGCCCGGGCCGGGCGCCGTTGCCGGAGACGTCCGCGGCGGGCGACTGCGGGCCGCCCGCGGACGCGGGAGCGGCTGAGGTCATCAGTGGTGGTCCTTCCTGGCCGTCACGTTCCCCGTGACGTGACGTAGGGCGCAGTGCTCAGGCAGCCCGTCGGCGAGCGCCCGGAACGCGAGGTCGATGAGCTGGCTGAGCGGCACCGTGCCGCCGGAACCAGCCCAGAACGTCATGCTGGCGCGGAACACGCCGGCCGCCGTGGCGGCCAGCAGCCCCGGGTAGGGATCCCGCTCCGGATCGGTGCCGAGCCGCTCGGCGAGCGCTTCGGTGATGGCCCGCTCGACCATCGCCATCTGCGCCGCGTGGGCCGCGCGCAAGTGCGGGTCGGCACGGGCCTCCTTCATCCGGCGCAGCCAGTCGGTCGGCTCGCCGCCGAGCTCGGAGAGGTCATCGGCCACCGTCTGGGCGTCACTGACCATGACCATACGCAGCGCATCCAGGACGGGCTCGCCGGGCGCCTCGTGCACGATGCGCTCACGCAGCGCCGTGATCCGGTCCGGATCTGCGCCGAACAGGGCGGCTTCCTTGGACGGGAAGTAGTTGAAGAACGTGCGCGGCGACACGTCCGCCGCCGCGGCGATGTCCTCCACCGTGACGTGCGCGAAGCCACGCTCGGCGATCAGGTCCAGCGCTATCCGGCGGAGCGAGCGGCGGGTTGCCAGCTTCTTGCGCTCGCGCAGCGAGGCGCGAGGCTCAGCGGCGGGAGCCGTGCTAGGAAGTGTCATCATGCGCTCACTACAACTTTGCACTCTGTCTAAATCTTCACTGGGTCTAAATCTGCACTGGGTCGAAACTTGCATTCCGAGGAAATTTACAGACTGTGCAACGAAGGCCGACGCGCGGGTATTCCCGGCGTCAGCGCGGTCCGCATGCCCCCACCCCGATGCCGAGGCCAGCCGCTACGCGGATATGAGCATCGCATTTTCCGACAAGACCGAGAGCCAGTAGTTCATCCGTTCGGCATTGGTGATGTCTTGCCAGTGCGAAAAGAGCCATGCCGCATCGGCGAGCGGCAGCCGGCCTTCTACCTGGTGGATCTCGAATGTGAAGGAGACGCTCTGCGGTAGGCATGCGTCGATGGCGGTTGACACGATGGAGGCCAGGCCGCCTGGCCCGTACATCATGTTCAGTGACCGGCGGCCTTGGTAGCTGGCCGAAACGGGCAGCCGTCTAAGGAAACTGAAGTGGTCGCGGAGACCTGGGACGAGGGGATGCCCGTCATGCAGGTGAAAGTGCACGGGCTTGCCCAGTCGGCCGAGCGAGCGTATGACATCGAGCACATGTGGCAAGGCGCCTTGCACCGCGTCCTGGATGTCCGCCACCAGGTCGGGCAGGCGGTCGTCCACCGGGCTGAGCTTCTTAAGGTCCAGGCCAGGATGCCGGTCCGTGAACCTGGCGGCCACTTGCCGCAGGCCAATGTGGCCGACGTCGACGCAGCAACTGACTCGCTCCGCTTCTTGCAGCCGCTCCGCCACCTCGACGAACCACCCGCGATCCAGTCCGGCGGCGTACTCGAGAAACAGCAGGGGGCCGTCCGGCCGCTCGCAAAGGCGGGCATTTAGTTCGCCCATCGCGGCCAGCAGGCGGTCTGTCTGTTTCCCCATCTCACGTTTGTCGTGGACGACCAGGCCGGCGACGCGGCCAGCGAAGCGGTCGGCGAATTCCCTCACCACGGCGCGGTCCCGCCCGTGCAGCACATTGAGGCCGCGGTTGAGGTGGACGAGAGGCAAGCGCGCATGGGCGGGCACGAACTGCAGGACATACTCGAGCTGGTCCGGCGTGTCGGCGTACACCTCGGCGGCCGCGCCCATCTGGGCGAAGCGGAGCCCAGCCAGTTTGAGCAGCGCATCGTCTCCATCGAAACGTTGCTGGAACAAGGCGTGAACGTACCCCCGCCCTGCCTGTCCTGCGACGGTGCTTCCGGTGCTGGTCTCGCCGAGACCTCGTTCGGTACGATCCATGACTCTCATTCCACAACGCCGCAGGTGGTCTTCTCTAGGCTGCCCGTGACAGCTGCTTCCGCGCCGTGGGGAAGCCGTCGACGGCGCGCGGCATGGTCCGCCTTAGCCACTTCAGCTGCTCACGGGCGCTGTCGTGACGCATGCGGACGTAGTGGACAATGCCCTCGATCGTCTTCTTCCCGTGCCGCAGTTCGCGCTGTCGGCGTCCGCTCTGGTAGACCTCATCGTTGCTGTACTGCCGGCCGGTGAACGGCCTGCCGTGAGGTGTATCCGATTCCAGGAAGGCGGCCTGCCGCACCCGGTGCCACAGGCCTTCTTCAGCGCGTGTCCCGATCTGCGCGGTAATTGCCCTCGGATTGAACTCGGTATCGAGCATGTGCTCCATATAGTCCAGATAGTACTGACGGTAGTCGTGGTTGCGGAGCAGGTTCCGCACCAGCGGGATATTCGGGATATGGCGGTTCGCTTTCCCCGGCCAGTCGAGGATATCGGCGTACTGCCACCTGGTGCCGGAGTAATCGATCCCCAGGCAGTTGTCGTAATCCCAGGGTATGAACTGGAAGTAAGGAGAACCGACGAAATCTTCTGCTGCTCCCGTGCGTCCAGAGTTGTAGAGGTAATAATTCGACGGGGTGGCATAATAGTTATCCCAGCTGCCCAGGAGCATGTTGATGGCTGCCCACCGCAGGAAGGCGTTGACGTTCATGATGCCGTCCACCGACGTGCGGAAGGCGTCCGTGTCGAATCGTTCCTCGCCGCCGCGGAGCCCGATGCCGTTGATCGTCCTGATGTAGCAGGCCAGGTCGTCGTACGTGCTGGCCTCGGGGTTGTTCTTGTTGGTCTTGAGGCGGTAGGTGTGTTCCGCGGCTCCCGGGACGAAATACTGGCGCCCCGAGTCATCGCCATCGGGCCCGGTCCGGTAGGCCAGATTCGCGCACCCGATGTCGCGGCAGCCGGCCTTGTAGAGGTTTCCCCTGTGGTTCTCGCCGAAGTGATCCCGCAGGAATTTCTTGTCGACGTGCTCGATAACGGAGAAGAGACCCCGGTACGTCCTGCCGAAGGCCAGCTTCGCATAAGTATGCCTGGACGCCGGAATATCGGCTATGCGGAACAGCCGCCAGGCCAGTGCTTCGCGCATCTGGGAAGGATCGTTGTACATCGACTTGAGATTGATCCGGGTCATTCCGGCCAGCCGGTTGCCGTGCCCTTCGGCATCGAGGATTATCCGCCACGACCGCTTCGGCGCACACAGTGTGCGGTTTCCGCTGTTCTTAAGTGCGAACGCCTGTGTGCCGAACAAGACACCTCCGCCGTCCAGGGCGGGAATGCGCCGGCGGTCGGCCGGATCGGTCTTCCACACCTCCAGCCTCGCGCCGTGGGGCGGCTTCGCCGGCTCGGTCAAGACACGGCGTCCTGGCTGGAATCCAGTGACATGGAACATGTACATGTCCTCATCGAAGAACTCCGGCTTCCCCAGTGACGCGCCGATGTACTCCTCGATCGCGCGCGCAGCGGCGGTGGGGCACCCGGCCTCATCGAGCAGCCTCAGCTTCGTGGCCGGGGCTGGCGGATCCTGCGCACGCAGCAGGTCGTAAAGCGCCAGGTACTCGGCCTTCGTGCGCAGTGACGCGCCATCACGGCCGGCCATCTCGTTGGCCGCAGTCGCCAGGGCTCTGCCGTGCCCTGCGGGCAGCTCCGATACCACCACCGCCCGTCCCTTGAACATCGCCCAGAACCGGTCCTTGCCGACAACCGTGTCCACGCTTCCCCCCATGCCTGTGCCTTCCCCCGCCGGCCGCACTCGGCAGCGCCGCCAGCAGAACGGCGCGTCTGGGTACTGCCATACCTCACAGAGCAGGCAGCCAGACCGTTGATACATGGCGGACTCGTCCCATCGAAGCCGCCCCTGCTGGTCCCATCGAAGCGGAGCCGGGCGAGCTCATCACCGGCCTGCCGGAGGTGTACGGCACCACGCCCCGCCGGCCGCCTCCCGGACCCCGCCGTCCACGGCGCCTGACCCGCGTCTTACTGACCCGTCAGATACGCAACCAGATAGAAGACGCCGAACGGGTCGGCTTCATAGAGGATCTCCGTGCTTGACGCCCCGCCGGGCATCGCCCCGGCGAGAACCTGCCATCCCGGCCGGCCGGCCGCGAGCAGTTCGCGCGCCAGGTCCTGGTCCATGGCCTGCAGCGGGGTGAGATCGCCGCTGCGCACCGCCTCCTCGATCGCCGCGTCGAAGGCGGCCGCCCGCGGGTCCAGGTAGCCGGGGGCGCGCAGGCTGCGGCACGCGCTTCCGTCGGCCATCACCAGCAGCCCGACCCGGTCGCTGAGGTCGCGCAGGCGGGCGCCGAGCCGCAGGCAGGCCGCGGCCGGCTCGCCGGAGTGCACCGACTGCAGCAGTCGCGGCCCGGTGTACCCGCCCTCGTCGAGCAGGCGGGCCCCGAGCCCGAGCGGCAGCGGCAGCGATGGTCTCGTTCTCTCGTCCCGGGCCCCGAGCGCCGGGCCGAACGCGGCCAGGTCGAGCCGCCCGTCGGCCGGCCAGACAGCCGTCCGGCGCCCCAGCCCGATGACGGCTATCACCTCAGGTCGCGCCCTGGCCAGCCGTTCGGCGGCCGCCGCGCAGGCCTGGCGAAGCTCGGGGATTACCGGATCCAGGCCGGTCAGTTCCCGGGCGAGCAGCGGTGCCGGGGGACAGATCGCCACGCCGGTGATCACCGGCGCCCGCCCCGGCGCTCCGGCCTAGGCAAGTCCGCGCACCGCCCGGGCCGGCGGCCGCTCACCGCGGATGGCCGAGACCATGTCGAGGACCTGGCGGGTCTGCGTGACCTGATGCGCACGGAAGACGCGGGCGCCGAGCCACGCGCATACCGCGGTGGTGGCCAGCGTGCCCACCAGCCGTTCGTCGCGCCCGGCATCCAGCGTCTCGCCGATGAAGTCCTTGTGGGACAGCGACACCAGGACGGGCCA
This sequence comes from uncultured Actinomycetota bacterium, assembly GCA_963842265.1. Classification (GTDB taxonomy): domain Bacteria; phylum Actinomycetota; class Actinomycetes; order Streptosporangiales; family Streptosporangiaceae; genus Palsa-504. Next base: position 122,427 of record CAWJGE010000013.1, on the reverse strand, counting down.
GCCGGCCGTCACCATCTCGCCGAGCCGCCTGGTGACCTCCAGCGATTGCCAGGTGTTCTTCCCGAAGTCGTGGGCCGGGTCGATGAGCACCCGCGAGGGGTCCACGCCCCGGGTGACGGCGCGGTCGGCCAGCGCCAGCGTCCGTGCCAGCACGTCCGCCATGACGTCGTCGTACTCCACCCGGAACGGGCGGGTCCGCGGCGGCAGGCCGCCCGCGTGGCTGCACACCAGGCCGACGCCGTATTCGGCGGCTACCTCGGGCAGCCGCTCGTCCCAGCCGCCCCAGGTGTCGTTGACCAGGTCCGCGCCGGCCGCGCACAGCTCGCGCGCTACCTGGTGGCGCCAGGTGTCCACGCTGATCACCACGTCCGGGTAGGCCGCCCGCACCGCGCCCACGAAGGGGACGGTCCGCCGGATCTCCTCCGTGACGGTGACCTCCGCGCCAGGCGCAGCCGGCACGCCGCCGATGTCGACGATGTCGGCGCCCTCGCCGACGACCTCGTGCACGCGTTCCATCGCCGTCGCCTCTTCCCAGGTGGCGCCGCGGTCGTAGAACGAATCGGGAGTGCGGTTGACGATCGCCATGATCAGCCGCTGCCGCGGCCCGAACGAGCGTTCCCCCAAGCGAAGTGTCCGCTGGCCCGCGGTGTCACCAGTGCCGTCTGCGGTGTCACCAGTGCCGTCTGCGGTGTCGCCGGCGCCGTCTACATTGTCGCCGGAGCCGTCCACATCGCTTTCCGAAGCCGCGCCGGTCATCACCGGGCTCCGTCGCGGCTAACTGGCCGGCCGAGCTGACCAGCTGGCCGGCCACCGGCGGCCGCTCCTGCACCGGAACCGGCCGGGCCACCGGGCGGACCTGGGCGCCTTCCCTGACGAACTGCTGGAGCAGCGGGTTCGCGGGTACCGGCCCTCCATCCACGTCCTCAGCCCTCGTCACCGGCCGCCTGCGCTCCGCCACGATGAGCAGCTCCGCCGCCATCAGGGCCAGGTCGTGGTCGGTCTGGTGCTTGTGGCCGCGCGATCCGAGGTCGACCTGCGCGATGGCGTCCAGCCCGCGCGTGGCCGCGGTGTCGAGCAGGGTGGAGAGCTCCACCCCGTACCCCACCGGGATGCTGAGCGATTCCATTAGCTCGCGCCGCGCCGCCCATTCCCCGGCCAGCGGCTGGACCACGCCCGACAGCTCCGGCCACCACAGGCTCAGCAGGGGACGGGCCACCAGCTCGGTGACCCGGCCGCCTTCGGTCGAGGCGGAGCCGTCCGTGCCCGCCGCGATCCTGGCGTAGAACCCCTTGACGAGCTGCACGTCGGGCTGGGCGAGAAGCGGCCCGATCAGGCCCGTGACGAAATGCGGACCCCACTGGGTGAGATCGGCATCGACGAAGACCAGCAGGTCACCCTCGGTGACGAGCAGCGACTTCCACAGCGCCTCGCCCTTGCCGGGATAACCGCCGAGTTCCGGTGCGATGTCACGGGCCCAGTGCACGGTGGCGCCCGCTTTGGTGGCCGCGGCCGCGGTCCCATCGGCCGAATCCGAATCGATGACCACCACCTCATCGATCAGCGGCATCCGCTCCACCAGGGCCTCGCGGAGCGAGCCGACCACGCCCGCGATGGTGCGCTCCTCGTTGCGCGCGGGAATCACCACGCTGATGCGCACGCCGGCCCGCCGCTTGCCTTCCAGCAGCACCTCAGCCGGCCAGTCCCGCCAATGCCAGGTCCGCCGCCCGTACCACGCCTGCGCGCGGCTGTGCACCTGTTACCCCCTGGCCTCTCCCGCGCTTGTCGAGCGCACCACTGGCAACCACACCCGGCACGCTAGTGCCAAGCCGACATTTCCACGTTACGTCAGCCCCCGTCCCGCCAGCACCGCCCCGCCCACGCCAGCCCCGTCCCGCCCACGCCAGCCCCGGCACTGTCCGATCTCGTCGGTGTTCTACCGCCGACGGCCCTGTGCACGGCCCCTCCGTGGGAACGACTGACCCCCTGCGCAGTGGCAGGGGGTCAGGTGCAGTGGCCTAATTGCTGAACTTCCACTGCTGGTTGCCGGAAATCATCGTGGACGGGGTAACCGTCACCAGCTGCCCGCCGCGCCCCCCGGACCGCAGAATCCTGTGCGTGGCACGGTTCGTCCAGGTGAAGTACCCGGTGGAGCCGACCTGGGCGGCGATCCACCGCTGCCAGTTCGACCCGTTGCACTCGCGCAGCACGACGCGGCCGTTGCCGGGGTCGGCGGCGCACATGCCCGTAATGACCCCGCCAGGGGCGAACACGAACATCACACCGAGCGACGGGTCACCCGCGTAGGCGAGCTGGAACCAGTCAGTCCCCGGGTCCGCCACGGCGTCGACCCAGCCGATGACGGGATTGTTGGTCGCGGCTGACTGGTCGCGTGAATCCATCACCAGCACCGAGCTCCCATGGTCCGCCTGGGTGCCGCAGTACCCGAAGTAAGCGCCGTTCGTACATCCTGGCGTCGATGCCTGCGCGCCCTGAGCCGAAAGCACAACTGCGGCCATTGTCACCGGCGCCGCTATGGCCGCGAGCAGCACCCTGATCCTGGTCATGTGTTCACATCCTCTCCCGAATCCAGAATGTCCTTTCAACCGGGAAGCTACGCTTGCGGACACAAATGAACCATTGGGTCCTTTGGCCTGTGCTTTGAGGACCAACGGCCCCAATGGTTCTCTCCGCAGCCCCTGTGAGTGCGCAGCATCACCGGGAACCGAATCGGCACACTGCTGTTGCGAATCACCGTCTTCACCCTGCCCGCATGCCGGGGTAGATGCGGTCTAGATCGGGTACCGGGTGGGTTCGGTGTCGTACTGGCGCCCGGAGGGGGTGGTCCACCGGAAGGTGCCGTCGGGAAGCTGGTCGACGTGCCAGCGGGGGTCTTGCTTGAGCCGATGGTCGTAGCGGCACTTCGGCCCGCCATTACACAAGCACGTTCTGCCACCAGTCTCGTACGGGATGTTATGTTCAAAGTCTGCCTGGAAAGACGGCCTGCGGCAGGCCGGCCCGGTACACGTCGCGTGCCGGACCTGGGACAGGTGCCGGAGCTTGACCCCGGGGTCATGCCCCTTTGCCTCATATCGGTGGTCGCAGCCCTGAGTGGCGATCGGGTCGAGCGCCACGAGCAGGTCTCGCTGGCCGCTAGTGCCGGTGCGCAGTTTCCAGCTGCCGTATCCGCCGGGCGGCCCGTGCTGGCCTGAGGCCGTGAAGGAGAACCGTGGCTCGGGGGTGCTGCTGTCCCCGCGGGGCGGGCCAGGTCCACCCGGCGCGCCAGTCTTGTCTGGTTTATCCCGACGCCTCGCCTGGTTCTTGGGTTCGGGCCGGGCGCAGCCATGGCCGATGGCGCGGCCCAGCTCGTCGGTTACGGTCACGCACCACGTCGTCTTGGGGTTCTGGGCGGCGGAGCCGGCCAGGTCCCGGGCGAGCCACGGGTCAATAGGCCCGATGCCAGGGATCTCGCCGGGCCGGTCGGCTAGGCCCAGTAGCGTCGCCACGGTGACGATCAGGTTGACTCTGCCGACGAACCCGGCTGGTACCGCGCCGGTTCCCGGTGGCCTCCCCGGCCCTTCGGGTCCACGCGATCCTGAGCCGCCATCTCCTGAGCCGCCATCTCCTGAGCCGCCGTCTCCTGAGCCGCCGTCTCCTGAGCCGCCGTCTCCTGAGCCGCCGTCTCCTGAGCCATCCTGCTCGTCGGCGGCGTGCTGGTCGCCTGCGGCATCCTCGCCGGGGCGGGAGTCTTTGTCCAGGAGCAGATCCAGGTAAGCGCGGGCCCGCAGTTCGTCCATCGAGCCGTCCAGCCCGGCCTTCTTCAGCTCCCGCGCCCACGCCGTGATGCGCTGGTCCGCGGCGAGTACCTCGGCCGGGGGGAGTTCGCGGCCCGTCAGCGCGGCGTTGCCGGAGTCCTCCTCCCACTGCTGCACTCGCGCGTCCCGCGCCGCCGCCTCCCGCCGCTTCCTTGCCTTCTCCGGGGCGACCTCCATCACGGCGCGGGCGATCGCCGCGCGCAGGCCGCCCGGGGTCAGCCGGGCCGCCCGGTCCAGCACCAGCGCCTCGGCGGCCCGGGCCTCCTCGGGGTCCAGCACCGCGGTGGCCCGGGCGATGATCTCCGCCTTGGACGCGCGCATGATCCCGTCCCGGAACGCGGCCTTGGTGCCGGGCAGCTTGACCTCCAGGTCATGCGCCAGCCCCAGCAGGTCCTCCGCCGTCCCCCGGGACTCGCCCAGCACGCCGGCCACCTCGGTCACCGTGAACTCACTCCACACCGCAGGCATCTCCGCCGTGCCCTCCGGGGCACAGCCCGGCTCGGGACGCCGTCGGATGCGCTAGCAGAGTTTTTGCATCGTGAAATAGATCACATCGGAGCCCAGTGCGACAGCACCAGCCCCGACACCGGGTCGATCATGGCCGCGTGGTCGTCCCGCTGCGGCAGCATGTCCAGCAGGGTTTCGGCCATTTGCCCATCCGGCATACTAATGATGGTAACCATGCCGGGCTACGGCCACACGGGCTGGGATAGCGGCTCCGCCGCCGGCTTCGGCCTGGTCGCTGAAAAGAGCTCGATCGGGTTCCTTAGGGATGCGCCAATCGGGTTCGTGGTCCTTGTCGTAGCGCCGTCGGTAGTTGCTGTCATCTATAATTCCCTCACACCAGACCGTCGCCTTTTCTGACTTGATTCAAAGATAGACTCTCGTCTCGGCTCTCAGGCTTTTATCGAATAGGTATACGACTGAGCTGCCTGCATCGCTGGCCATGGCCGCGAGGATCTTGTACTCCATATACATATAATGCACTGCCAAACAGGCCGGACATAGGGATATCGAGATCATGTTTCCAAGGCGACTTACGCTCATCGGCAGATCCGGGCGCCGGTCGGCCGTCAGTAATGCGTACAGGAGCATGCAGATCCGTTGGTCCGGCGCTGCATCAGCCTCGATGATTCAGGGGCATGCCGAGACTGGTTACTGATCGTGTCGTGCTGGTTTTCGCCGGTTTTATCTGGTTGGCTGGCCTCAATGATTCAGGGGTGGGGCGAGGTTAGTTACTGATCGTGTTGTGCCGGTTTTCGGCGGTTTTGTCTGGTTCGCAGGTTCCCGGCGGGTGGCGGTGCTGCCCGATGTGCTCGGGGCGGCACCGGCTCCGACTGCGCCGGGGCGGCCTCCTTTCCGGGTCGCGGGGACGGGGTGGCTGGTCAGGCGGGTGCGGGCAGGGCGCACAGCCGCTGCCAGCAGGTCAGGAATGCGTCCTTCCAGGGCCAGGTCCGGCTGATCTTCAGCACGCGGGCGCGGGCGTGGCGGACCAGCCGGGCGGGCAGGCTCAGCAGCCGGTAGCGCAGCGTGTCCGGCTCGGCGTCTTTGAGGTCGTCGCAGTCGTACAGGCCGAGCAGCCGGCACCAGGCGGCCAGGTCGGCGGCGAGGTTGGCGGCCAGCACCCAGCCGCAGTTCACCTGCCAGGTCTTCGATGGCAGATTCCGCAGGCCCATCGCCTTATTCGGCGCGCACGCCGGTCCTCGACGACGGCGTGCTCGCGGTGCAGCACGTCGATGAACTGGGCGTGGTGGCTGCCGGGCACGCCGCGATCCCGCGCGCGGCGGGGATGTTGGTGACGATGATGGAGTACCGCCAGCCGGTGGCGCGCTCGAAGGCGGTCAGGTTCCTGGCCTGCCGCCGCGAGGGTTTGGTGCGGCGCACGATCCACCGCAGCCCGGCAGGCCATCCGGCGGCCCGGCTGATCAGGTGGGTGATCTCGGCGACGTGCTTGTCTTCCTGCACGGCGCCGTCCTGGTCCACGGCGGCCTGCCAGGCGGCGGCGGGCAGCAGCCCGATCGCCTGCTCATCGGCCTCGGTGATGGCCCAGCCGCAGGTGAACAGCACGGTGCGGCGCCGGGCGACAGCGACAGCAGGTGGCTGATCAGCTCGTGGCTGGCGCCGGCCCCGTCGACGCGGACCAGCAGCCGCGACCGCATCCGCGCGGGGATCTGGCGGATCGCCGCGGTCAGCACCGCGGCGTGATCGGCGAAGGTGTTCGAGCCGGCGTTGCCCGGCCGCAGCAGCATCGCCAGGCTCTCGGCCGTGTTCGCCAGCCAGGCCCCCAGCGGATGGAAGCCGTAGCCCATCTTGAAGGTCGGAGCGGCGCCTTCCTTATCGCTGTGCGCGGTGATCAGCGTGCCGTCCAGGTCGATGACCAGCCAGCCCGCCAGCAGCTTCCCGGCGACCTCGAGCCACGGGAACCCGGCCGGCCTCGCCGCGATCAGCGACCAGACGTGCGCCCGGACCGCGGCCCGGACCCGGGCGATCTTGTCCAGGGTGCGCGGATCGGCCAGCTCCAGCGTCCGCCGCACCGTGGTGTCGCTCGGCTCGGCGCCCAGCACCGGGCCGTGGTGGGCCAGCAGGGTGATGTCGGTCATGCTGGTCGCCCCCAGCGCGATCGCCACCGCCATGGACACCAGCGCCATACCCCTGTCTACCAGCGGGAACTTCCCAGCCCGCGCCAGCGCCGATCCCAGCGCCGGCGGTCAGCCCCGCCTGGTCGGCCAGCTTGCGCAGCAGCACCGCCCCGGCATGCCCGACCAGGCCCTCGCCCTCGCCGGTCACCTTCAGCCCGTGATCCCACCGCGTATCCTGCATGACGAAGAGCGCTCCTGCCCGGGAAATTCGAATGGTGTGGTTACCGCGTAATCTCCCAGAACCGGGGCGCTCTTCGCTTCCACGACCGGTCATGCGCCGCGATCGCGCCGCCGGGCTCCCGGCGGACCGGTCTTCCACGCCCGCCACCCATCGTCACCGCACCCATCGGGTGCGCGCCCGAACCCGTGCCGGCCAGCCGCCCACACAAAAGCGCAGCTCAAAGCGGCGAAGAAACCGTCACGTCCCAGTCAGCGAGTAAATGCTGAATCCCGGAGGTCGGTGCGCGGTAAAGGCTCCTTCTCGTTCAGGGTCCCGGTTGTCTGAGACCGGGTCGCGAAAGAAGGAGCCCGATGCAAGCGCGCGCGCGGGGCGTGTGTGCCGTCCCAGGACGAGGCGTTCGCGGAGTCGAGGGAGTGCTTCTGGTGAGCTTGAGGAGCGGGGCAGCGTCGGAGGAGGCGGGGCTTCAGGGAGTCGTCCTGGCTCTGGGTGGCGTGTTGACGTTTTTTCGCTCTCACGCTGAAAAGTCTATCGTGCCTGATGTTCTTCTTGCGAGGGCAGTGAAGTCATGGAATTGGGGGGGGCGGGATGGAAATGGCGGCCGTCCGAGATCTGCGGGAGGCACGTGTTCCGGCGGAACCTGCGCTCACTGGTTCATCGCCCACGTGCGCGGCTCGTTCGGCGACGGGCAGCCGCGCCGGCGCGCGGCCTGGCAGACCTGGAAGCTGCGAGATCCCTGGCCAGCCGTCGGCGGCCTGTCACGCCTGAGGGGTGAGCGGTCATGAAGTGGAACTTGCGGCTGGCTGCGGCTAGCCGCGGTATCTGGAGGCCAGCGAGCTGCAGAAGATGCTCGCCGAGCGGGCATGGTCATCAGGATGCCGCCGGATGTATCAGGACCAGGCCATCGCGGGTCTTGTATCGGGGTCGCCGCCTGGCGCCCGGTCCGGCTCGTCTCCACAATCTAAACAATCTGAGGGGGTAGTGATGAGGGTCCTCGCTGTAGGGGATCGTGGCTACACCGGAGCCGTTCTCGTCCTGTTGCTGCGCGCGGCCGGGGCGAGGTGGGCGGGCGGTGAACGCGGTGCCCCGGCTGAGCATCGGGCTTCCGGTCTACAACGGCGAGAAGTACCTCGCCGAGGGGCTCGAGGCCCTGCTCGGCCAGAGCTATGAGGATTTCGAGCTGATCATTTCGGATAACGCCTCGACTGATGGCACCGCCGGGATCTGCCGTCGCTATGAAAAGCAGGATTCCCGGGTCCGCTATGTCCGGCAGCCGCGCAACATCGGCCTTGTCCCGAATCACAACTTCGTCGTCGGGCTGGCCCGGGGCGAACTGTTCAAATGGGCGGCCCATGACGACCTGTACGCTCGTGACCTGCTGAAGCGCTGCGTCGACGCGCTTGATGAGAATCCGCAGGCCGTGCTCGCCCAGTCCTGGTCGGTGAGAATCGACAGCTCGGCCACCCCGACGTATCTGGTCAAGTATGCGGAGGCCACGGCCTCCCCGCGGGCGCCTGAGCGGTTCCGGAGCATGCTGTTTGACGGCAAGCGCGACTATATGCTACGGCATCGTCCGGACAGATGTCCTGCGCCGGACGCCGCTGCACGGTAGCTATCACTATGCCGGCCACGACCATAGCCACTGAGATCGCGTTGCACGGGCCGTTCTGCCAGGTCCCGGATTGGCTCTTCTTCCGGCGTGACCATCCCGGCCAGCCGCGTCTGCGGTGCGCGACGAGTGCGCGATCCTGGACCCCCGCCGGGCGAACCGGCTGCGGAACCCGGCTGTTCGCCTGTACGCGGAATACATCTGGGGATACCTGTCGGCGATCGGTCGCGCGCCGCTGTCGCCCGCGGAGCGGCGGGAGTGTTATCTCCACCTGGCGCGGTGGCTGGCCAGCCGGGCGATCCCGGCGCGCGAGCCATCGGGACAGCCGATTTCTATCAGCAGCCTGTCCTCTACCTGTCGCGGCGGGTAGCCAGTCTGGTTCTCCCTGGACGCGACGCGCGGGCCGGGGAGTCGACTCCCGCCGAGCAGCCTGTCATCTCCGTCGACGCGGTGGTGCCCGGCCGGGACAGGGGGCCCCGTTGACTGTCCGTGGGTTCGCCGGCCGACGTGAGCGGTCCGCTGCCGCTCCCCGTGTCGGCCTGTTCGGCCTCCTTGGCGCGGGCAATATAGGCAATGACGCCTCCATGGAGGTTATTCTCAGGTACCTCAAGGCTGATCACCCCGATGCCATCCTGGACGCCATGTGTGCGGGTCCGGATAATGTGAAAGAGCGACATGGCGTCGCTGCCATCCCCATGGGCTGGTACCAGAAGTATCAAGAACAGGCATCTGGCGTGACGGCGATCGGGCTCAAGACGCTGGGGAAGGGCGTCGATGCGTTCCGGACGGCGTCCTGGGTCCGTCGGCACGATGTGGTGATCGTGCCCGGCGCGGGCGTCCTTGAGACGAGCCTTCCAGTGCGCCCCGTGGAAAATGCCGTACGCAATGTTCTTGCTCTGCGCTTCGGGAAAGCTCTTCGGGACGAAAGTCGCACTGGTCGGCGTGGGGGCCACCGCCGTAAACCAGCGGCTGACGCGCTTGCTTTTCAACTCGACCGCCCGGCTCGCCTTTTACCGCTCCTATCGCGATAACCAATCACGTGACCTGATGCGGCAACAAGGTCTCGATGTCACGCACGACCACGTTTATCCCGACCTCGTGTTCGCCACCCAGGCGCCGCCCTACGACCCCGGTGACCCGCAGACTGTGGCCGTTGGCGTGATGGATTACAAAGGTTCCAACGACGATCGCCGACAAGCTGACGAGATCCATGCGTCTTACGTCGAGGCGATGAAATTCTTCGTCCGGTGGCTGGTCGATAATGGTCGAAGGGTCCGGCTAGTCGTGGGAGATACGAACAACGCCGACGAGGGCGTGGTGCAGGAGATTCTGGCCGACCTGCGGGTGCACCGCCCCGATCTCGACCCAGCGTGGATCAACGCAGAACCGGTATCTTCGTTCGGCGAACTGCATGCAAGCGATGGCGCCGGCAGGCACCGTCGTCGCTACGCGTTTTCATAACGTAATATGTGCGCTCAGGCTTGCGAAGCCTACGATATCGCTTGGCTACTCTCCGAAGTTCACTGCACTGATGGCAGACATGGGGCTGTCCGAGTTCTGCCAGCCCGCCAACTCGCTGGACACCGGACGGTTGATCGAGCAGTTCACGGAGCTGGAGAAGCGTCAAGCGGAGCTGCGGCAAACGATCACTGAGCGCAATATGGTGAACGCGCGGCTTCTCGACGACCTGTTCGCAGAGTTGTCGGCCATGCTGTTCCCCGCGGGAGCTGATGCCGACACGCTCAAGGGCGGACATAATGGCGTCACTATCAAACACTATATACGAGGTGGCTCAGTTATGAACGATCCGGCCAGCGCTAAGGGCATCGCTCCTAAAGATGCCGCCGACGACACGGTTCGGTACCGTAAGAAGGATTTCTGGAGCAAAGAAAGCCCAACTTGGAGTCAGCCGCACTATCGCCTCGAGAAAGCTGCGCGACTGATAAATCGTCTCGCGCAAGGCAAAAAGTGCACCCTTCTGGACGTTGGTTGCGGGCCAGCAACCTTGATGCGCCAGCTCACCCCGAATATAGAATACTTTGGCATCGATATAGCCATACCAGAGCCAGCGCCGAATCTAATCGAAGCCGACCTGCTGGAAAGTCCGATCAGATTCGGCGACAATCGGTTCGATATCGTCCTCGCACAGGGCTTTTTCGAATACGTCGGAGACCACCAGTCTCAGAAATTTGCCGAAATAGCGCAGATCCTGAACGAGAAGGGCACGTTTATCGTGTCATACACCAACTTCGGCCATCGCAACAGGGATGTTTACTGGCTCTACAACAACGTGCAGTCACTGGACAGCTTCCGAGAGAGTTTGTCCCGCTACTTCAGGATAAATCGATATTTCCCGACCTCTCACAATTGGAGTCATACCGAACCTAATCGGAAATTCATGAAGACTGTCAATATGCCTATAAATGCAAAGATACCAGTCGTTAGTCCAATACTCGCCGTAGAGTACTTCTTTATCTGCTCACGTTACTTATCGTACATAACGTCCTCACATGCCCACCAAAGTGTCTGACGACGCCATGTCCGAGCATCCTCACTGTCGCCACCGGAGGGTGGGTGGCCAGCCGGGGTCTATGGGTGTCGCACTGGTGACCGGCGGAAGCCGAGGCGTGGGACGCGCCGTTGCGCTCGGTCTCGGTGAGGCCGGATTCGCAGTCGCTGTTCTGGCCCGCTCGGCAGGTGAACTCGAGGAGACACACGCCCTGCTCGAGCGAAACGGCGTGCCGTCTGTCGCTTGCATCGCAGATGTGACAGATCCCGTCGCCGTGGCGCACTCCGTTGCGGTCGTGGAGAACGCGCTCGGGCCGGTCTCGACTCTCGTCAACAATGCAGGCACATCGCTTGCGGTCGGCCCGATGTGGGAAGTCGACCCGCGCGATTGGTGGACGGACATCGAAACGAGCCTGGGCGGCACGTTCAACCTCTGCCGCAGTGTCATCCCGGGGATGATCGCCCGGCGGCATGGACGAATCCTCAACGTATCAAGCTACGCTGGCGTTCGCGCGGCTCCCTACCAGAACGGGTACGGATGCGCCAAGGCCGGGGTAACCAGCCTGACCGAGTCGCTTGCCAAGTCGCTCTCGGCTCACGGCGTTCAGGTATTCGCGATCACGCCGGGATTCGTGCACACGGAGCTTACGAGGCGGCTGATCGAGTCACTCGAGGGGCGCCGATGGCTGCCCGAGGCCGGGATCCGTGACAGTGCCGATCCGAACCTGTTCGTACGCCTCGCGGTAACGCTCGCTCTCGGCCGTGCAGATGCCCTCAATGGACGCTTTCTCCACGCACTCGACGATGTCAACGAACTGCTCCGCCGAATCGACGAGATCGACTGTCACGAACTCTATGTCCCACGGCTTCGTCGACTCAAGGAGGCTAGCGCTCGACGCGACTGCAGTTCGCCGACCACGGAGTCGGGCCGATGCGTTCGATTTGCCGTGTGAGCGCACATGATCTTCTGGCTGACCGAAGTTCGCGCAAGCGCTTAGGGAGCGCGTCGATGCGCCGCCAGGTGGCCATGATCACCTGGGCTCACGGTCGGCTGGCCTGGATTATCAGGCGTCGCCGTCGGCCGCCGCGCACCAGCCGGGCCGCAGCGTGCAGTAGCCGGTAGCTTCTCTGAACTAGCGATGATCATGATCCGAGATGCGGAGGACGCTGGCCTGAGGCGTGCCTGAAAGCGTGATCACTAGCGTGAGGTTGCGGTCGTCGAGGCCCGTCAGGGTGTCGCGGAGATCTGCTGGCGGCCCGGCCGCCAGGCTGGCTGCGAGGCGGAGGATCCTCCTTTCCCCGCCTTATCTGAACTAGCGATCCGTGTCGCTGACCTGCGGAGATGTGGCTTCTGCTGCGTCCTGGTGATGTCCGGCGGGTAGTGGTTAGAAAGGGGGCTCGTCGCTGTTGCCGGACACGGTGCCGGATCCGGTCTGGGTGCCGGGGTTGCGCAGGCTTGAGTGGGTGGTGTGCTCCCATGCGCCGATGTCGTGGTCGGGGGGACGGGCGTGGCTGTGGCAGTGCTGCAGCAGCCAGTCCATGGGGGTGTCGCTGATGACGAAGCAGGTGCCGCGGGTGTCTTGCTTGATGACCATGAAGAGGTCGGCTGTGCCGGGGGCGGGGATGGCTCCGATGGAGGGCAGGTGGCGCATGCCGCCTGTCCAGCCGGCCTGGGCTCGCGCGTCGGCCAGGGCGAGTGTGGCGCGCAGCGCCCAGGCGGTGTTGTTATCGGGGTCTTCGGTGATCCACCGGGGCAGCGGGATGAGGCCGTCGAAGCAGTCGATGGGCTGGGTCAGTGCGTAGACGAACATGACGGATTCCCTTGCGGTGAGGGGAGGAGGTCAGGGCGCGCCGGTGCCTGGCGGCTGGCCGCAGGCGTGGCGGATGGCTGTGATCAGGAGATCGAGGTTGCGCTGGCCGGGGCCGTTGAGTGCCTTGCGGAGGCGGCGGGACTCCGCCGGCGAGGCTGGCGGTGAGGCGGAGCATTTCGCCGTTCGTTTTTTCGGAATTAAAACGATCATGATTCTTTAGTTTTCGGAGAGAGGCGGGATCAGGAGTGGATGTTGCTGTATCAAGGCCGGTGAGGGTGTCCTGGAGATCGACGGGTATGCCGTCGGCCAGGCTGGCCGTGATCTTCAGCATCCGCTGCTCGCCCCCGGAGCAAGGGAGACTCGAGCCCAGGGCGGCGATCACGGCGGGCCAGTCGATGACGGCGACTGACTGCCCGCTGCCGATGCCGGGGTGGACGGTGATGAACCGGCTGGTGAAGTCGTCGCGGTGCAGCCAGGACTGGGTGATGAGGAGCTCGGCGGCGGCTTCGAGGCAGTACAGGCCCTGAGCGTGGGCGCGCAGCCCGTCGGCGAGCACGGCGGGTGAGGTCATTCTGGCTCCTTGACGGGAGAGGCGGTGCGGCCGGCGATGTCGGGGAAAGAAGGCATGCCGAGGCTGACCGCCTCACGGCGGCGGGCGATGAGGCTGTCGACCTGGGCCAGTTTGTTGTTCGCGGCGGTGAGGCTGACCTTCAGCCCCTCGGCTTCGCCGGTCCAGCCTTCCCGCCGGGCCTCGCTGATGCGGGCGGTCAGGTTGTCGCGGATTTCTTCCAGCCGCGGGCGCTGGGCAGGGTCAACGCGGAGGAGCGGGCACCTGACACAGCTGTGCTCATGGATGCAGCTGGTGCCGTAGGCGCGCCCGCAATCGCCGAGGGCGAGCCTGCGGCGCTCGAAGTGGCCGAGGAATTCGTCCCATTCGGAATCGGTCGGGGCACGGTATTCTTCGCTGGGCCGCAGTTCGCGGCGGCGGGCGATGAACGCCCGGTGGCCGTTGATGGCCTCTTCCGGGTAGACCGCTTTATAGCCCATTGTCGTGTTTATGTCCTTGTGTCCGAGAATCAGCTGGGCGATATGCGGCGGCATCCCGTTCATGATCGCCTCGGTCGTGAAGATTCTTCGGAAATCGTGGGGAGTGAACGTGAGGGGCATTCCGCTGGCATCGGCCAGTCCGGTGGCGGCCAGGGCGAAGTTGAGCAGCCGGCGGACCCCGTCGATCCCTACGGGCCTGTTCTCGATGCCGATGCGGCGCTGGAAGATCAGCGGCATCGGCGGCATCCAGACTCGTTCGTAGCGGTCGTAGGCTGCCACGAGGGGAACGGCCCCGTCCTGGTCGCGGACGCGGAGCAGGACGATGCTGAGGACGTCCGCCAGCTCGGGGATATGACCAGGAGACGCTCCTGGTCGGTCTTGCTCGGGGCGATGTGCAGCAGCGGGATGAGCTGGCCGGTTGACGGGTGCCGGTACTGGACCAGGCTGTGGTGCGACAGCTCGGTCAGTTCCTCGATCCTGATGCCCGTCTCCCGGAGGACCTCCACGGCGGCCCAGGCCCAGAAAGCCTTGTCTTCTTCCAGTCCCAGGTCCCGGCGGTTCCCGGTTTCCGGGTCCTCGGCCCAGGTCCGGCTGCTGCGCGTGGACAGCTGTGATCGCCGCAGCGTCATCCCGCCGGCGGTGAACAGCTCGCCGGGCCGGGCGGACTGCGCGGCTTCCAGGCGCGCTGCCGCTTCCTTCCGTGACTGGCCGACGGCGGCGAGCAGGGCCTGCAGGACCGGCAGGCGTTCCCTGGTCCGCTGGTCCATCCGGGATTTGCGCCGGTTCTTTTCCTTGCGGAATGTGGCTCCCGCGTCGCGGAACGGGCAGGGCACGGCCCACGGGCCCCAACGGGCCGGGTCGTCCGCCGCCCACTGGGCGATGTCGAAATAGAACGACCGCACCCTCATCACGTAGTCCGCGGAGCACATCCGCGGTTCCCGCGCTCCCGCTGCTGCCCCTTCCGCCGTGCGGGACTCCTTGGTCTGCAGCCGCTCCCGCCAGGCCGCCGCGACGTCAGGGGAAAGGCGCAGCGAGTCGATGCCGGGATGATGGTTCTCCAGGTCTTTCCAGAACGCCCCCGCCAGCACCGTGGAAAGGCCGCGCAAGGTGGCGTAGTCGACGCCGGGCTGGCGCTCGCGCAGGTAATCCACGAGCAGGTCCCGGACGGGCCGGCAGGCGAGGTCGTACCGGTCGACCAGCTGCTCGGCGGTGAGCTGTCCCTGGAAATTCGGGTTGAACATCCGGACGGTGACCGGGGCTCCCGGCGGGAACACGCCCATCTCGTGCAGGAGCTGGTAAAACGACGGCCCTTTCCCTCCGCTGTTGGGGAACAGCGCGTCGCTGATCTCCAGGAGCTCCAGGCAGTCCCCGACGGTGATGTCGGCGACCGTGCCTCCCTTGGCGGCCGCGATGACGGCGACCCATTCCACGGCGGTGCGGGTCACCGAGTAGCTGGCCAGGCTGGCGCTGCCCAGCTCCGACAGCTTCGAGAACCCGGCCGGGTCACGGACGCGGGCCATCTCGCCGGACAGGTTCCGCGGGGTCGCCGTGGTCAGCAGCCAGCCCATGCCGGGCCGTATGACATCAGCGCAGACCAGCTGCATCATGCCGACGCTGAGCTGCCTCTCGGCGCTGCGGTTGTCCTCAGCGACCCGGCCGGTCTCGCGCAGCCACCTGGCGACCGGCGGCCGCCAGTCCGCGTACCCGTCGATGCCGGCGCCGAGGCGTTCCACCTGTCCTGCCAGGTCCGGCCGGGCCGAGCGGCAAGCCAGTCCAGGACCCTGATCAGCCCGAACTTGCGGTAACTCTGGCTGGATGAGTTGTCCAGCGCGAACGGCGGGGACAGCAGCCGGTTCAGCACTGCTGTCCGGTCCTGGCCGGTGAAGTCCCAGGCAGCCGCGGTCGGGCGAGGGGGAAACCGCTCCCGCAGAGCCCTGCCCTCCGCGCTGGGCAGCCTCGGCCCGGCGATCATCGGGCGGGCATGAGAGCCCGTCGTTACCACTGCTGCCTGCCGAACAGGACGTCCAGCGACTCGGGCCGGTAGCCTTCCGCCAGCGGTTCCGGGGGCTTGGCGGGTGCCTCAGCCCGGCGCCGGTGATGGGCGATAACATCGCTGATGACGTCCTCGGCCGTCGGCATCACGTAAAGCTGCGTGGTCGAAAGCGACTGATGACCCAAGATCCACTGGACATCGACGATAGGGACAGCCGGGTCTCGTGCGAGCCGGTAGGCCGCCGTGTGACGCAGGTCGTGGAGCGACCACCCGCTGCCGACAGCGGCGTTAGCCCGGTCGAACATCGCGCGGGCCGCGTGATAGCCCAGCGGCCGGAACGGCCGCCGCAGCGTCCACCACAACGGGTCGTCCGGCCCGGCGGGCACCAGCCCGTGCACCTGCTGCTGGTAAAGCCGCAGCCACACGAACGCGTCCGGCGACGCGGGCAGCTGCTGCATCGCACGCGACCCCTTGCGGATCACGGTGACCAGCTGCTGCCCCGGATCGGCCCCCGAGCACAGGACGCCGAGCAGCTCAGAGGCACGCGCTCCGGTAGAGACCCAGAACGCCACCAGCGCCCGGTCCCGGTGCGAGGGCAGCCGCGCGAACAGGTCGTTGAACACGCTGTCCGGGATCTGCCGCGGGACACGGCGGGGAACCCGCGGCCGGAACAGGCCCGCCTTCTGCCGCGGGAACGGGTCCATCGGGTTATGGTGCGCGTTCGCCCGGCCCGGCCTGGCCAGCGGAAACGGGTTCACGATCGGCCCTGTCCCGGCCTCCAGGTGATAGGAGTAGAAGCTCCGGCAGACCGTCTCGCAGTGCGCCACGGTCGACGGCGCGTACTTCATGCCCGCCGGCCGCTTGCCGGGGACCGAGGCCGCCCTGGCGGCAGGCCGGCCAGGCTTGTCGGCGAGCTGGATCCAGCGGCAGAAGTCGCGGGCCTCGGCCCTGGTTGCCTGATCCCACGGAACCCCGGCCGCCCAGGTGAACCGGAACCAGCGGAGCAGGGCCAGCGAGTACGACCTCTGTGTTGTCGCCGGGCGTCCGGACGCCTGCAGGTCCCGCAGGAACTCCGACACCGGCTCGACCCGCTGCCCGTCAGGACCGGTCAGGTAATACGGCTCCCATGGATCGCCGGTCTCGGCCAGCACGCCGACGGCGGGGACCACGAGCGAAGCGAGATCCCGGGGACAGTCTTCTTCTTGTCCGACCATGAGGAGGGACCGTAACGACCCCCGCCTCGCCCGTCCGACGAATACTCAGGTGCCTGCCGTTAGTTCAGTCAATACGGCGGAGCAGGGCAGGGTGCCGGCGTTCGAGGGCGGTGGCGGCGGCGGTCCAGTCGATTGCGGCGTGCGCGGCCTCGCCGCCGGGGCGGCCGTGCTCGCCGGTGGTGATGTGCCTGGTGAAGTCGTCGCGGTCGAGGAAGGTGCCGTGGCCGATGAGTAGTTCGATGGCGGCCTCGTCGGGGTAGATGCCGCGTGCGCAGGCGCGCATGGGCCGTGCGAGCGGATGCTGAGGTGCCGGGCGGACGCTCATGGGGCTTCGTCCTTGCTGTCCGGCGGGGCGGTGGAGGCGGAGGCGCTGCGGGTGAAGGCCGGCATGCCCAGGTCGGTCACGGCGGGCTGGCGGGCGATCCGCGCATCCAGCGACTGGAGTTTCTCCGTGACCGTCGCGAGGGAGACCCGGAGGCCTTCGAGTTCGCCGAGCCAGCCCTGCGCGGTGGCTTCGGTGACCCGTGCGGCCAGGCTGCCGCGGATGAGGATCAGGCGGGGCCGCTGGGCGGGATCGATGCGGAGCAGGGAGCATCGTTCGCAGGCCATCTCGTGGACGCAGCCTGTCCCGTAGGCACGGCCGCAGTCACCGAGGGCGACCTTGCGCCGTTCGAAGTGGCCGAGGAACTCCTCCCATTCGGCTTCGGTGGGCGTGCGGTATTCCTCTGCCGGGCGCAGCTGGCGGCGGCGCGCGAGGAACGCCCGGTGACCGGTAATGACCTTCTCCGGGTAGACCGTGTTGTAGCCCATGGTGGTGTTGAGGTTCTTGTGGCCCAGGATCAGCTGGCAGATGTGCGGCGGCAGGCCGTTCTGCAGCGCCTCGGTGGTGAAGATCCTTCTCATGTCGTGGGGAGTGAAGGTAAGCGGGCCGCCGGTGCTGGCCGTGAGGCCGGCCGCCATCGCGGTGTCCTCGATGCGCCGTTTTATGTAGTGGCGGCTGAATGGCCGGTCCTCCGCGCCGGCGCGGCGCTGGAGCAGCAGCGGCGACGGCGGGTTCCACACGCGCTCGAGCGGATCGTAGGCCGTGACCAGGGGGACGGCCCCGGTGCCCTGGCCGCGGACCCGCGCGATGACGACGGCCAGGACCTCGCTGAGCTCGGGCGAGATAACCAGCATGCGCTCGATGTCGGTTTTCGACGGCGCGATGTGCAGGAGCGGGATCAGCTCGGCACCGGGCAGCTGGTAGCGGACGAGGCTGTGATGGGACAGCTCGGCCAGTTCCTCGATCCGGATCCCGGAGTGGCGGAGCAGCTCAATGATGGCCCATGCCCAGAACGCGTGTTCTTCCTCTTCGGTCAGGTTGCGCCGTTTCCCGGTGCCGCGGTCTTCGGCCCAGATCCTCGGGCTGGGATCTTTCAGGATGGCGCGCGCCAGCGTCTGGCCGCCGGCGGTGAACTCCTGGCCGGGCGCGGCGGCCGCTGCCGCCGCCAGCCGGGACGCGGCCCCGGCGAGTTCCCTCTCCGCGGCGGCGATCAGGCGGGGCAGTACGGGCAGGCGTTCGCGGGTCCGCTGGTCCGTGCGTGACTTGCGGCGCCTGAGCGCCTGCCGGTGGGTAAGGTCGCCGGGGCGGACCGGGCAGGGGACCGCCCACTGCGCCCACCGGGACGGGTCGGTGGCAGCCCACTCGGCGATGTCGAGGTAGAAACTCCGCACTATGGTCAGGTGATCGACCACTGACAGGCGGGGCACCCGGGCCTGCGTGCGCTCCCCGCCGGGTCCCGTGGTCTCGACCGTGCGGGACTGCATCCGCTGTTTCCACGCCACCGCCACGTCCGGTGCCAGGTTAAGGGAGCCGATTCCGGGGTGATGGGTTTCCAGGTCCTTCCAGAACAGCAGGCCGAGCTGGTAGGCCAGGCCGTTCATCGTCACGTAGTCGATGCCGGGCCGGCGCTCGTTCAGGTAGTCGACCAGCAGGTCCCGGACCGGGCGGCAGGCCAGGTCATAGCGGTCGATCAGCTGCCCGGCGGACAGCTGGCCGCGGACGCGCGGGTTGAGCATCCCCGCCCTGGGCGGGGCGCCCGCCGGCAGGAAGCCCGCCGCGTGCAGCAGCTGGTAGAAGTACGTTCCTCCGTTATCGCTGTCTCCCTTGGCGCGCGCACGGGCCTCCAGCAGCTCCAGGCAGTCCCCGACGGTGATATCGCCGGCCATGCCGCCCTTGACGGCCATGATGACGGCGACCTGGAGCATCGCCCGGCGGGTGGAGGTGACGCTGACAGATGCCGGCCCGGCGGCCTTCTCCAGCGCGGCGAAGCCGGCAGGATCCCGGACGCGGGCCATGTCGGCGGCCAGATGCGCCGGCGTCGCCGAGGCCAGCAGCCAGCCCAGGTCCGGCCGGATCACATCGCGGCCGATCAGCAGCCCCAGGGCGCCGCCGAGGCTCTGCCACGCGGCCCGGTTGCCGTCCGCGATCCGGCCGGTGTCCTTCAGCCACCGCTCAGCGACGTCGCGCCAGTCCTGGCCCGCCGCGGCCCGGCAGCCGGCATGCCACCGGTCCTGCCAGGCAGAACCAGGCTGCGCCTCCAGCCAGTCCAGCATGCGGAGTACCCCCAGCCGCCGGAAATAGCGGGACTGGTCGTTCTCCCCGGCCGCGTAGGGACAGGCCATCGCCTCGGACACCACCGTGTCGCGGCTGGCCCGGGTGGCCGGCCAGCTGGCCGCGAGGGAACGGGGCGGGAACTCCCGCCACAAAGCGGCAGTCTCGGCGGTCAGGCGGCGTGCCGGCGCCGCTCCGTCCTGCGTGCCCGCCGCCGGGATGACAGTGACGCCTGCTGTTCTCACCGTGAATCCCCGAACAGGGCGTCCAGGGCCTCCGGCCGGTAGCGCAGCGGGGACGGCTCCGGCAGCGCTGCCATTGCCTTCTTCGCCTCGGAGCGGCGCTGATAGTGGGCCAGCACGTCGTCGATGGCGTCCTGCGGCGTCGTGTTGAGATACAGCTCCGTCGTAGACAAATGCGCATGACCGAGGATCCACTGGACGTCCGTTATCTCAAGCCTCAACTGAAGTGTCTTTAACGTCCATCACGAGCGTTCTCACGTGCCCGGATGAGCGGTTGATCCGTGGTTATCTCCTGCTTTGTCCATGACGTTGTTCAAGGAGGAGACGATGCTCGTGCATCCGGTGGCGATCCCCGGTTCGGGGACCCGATCGTGGACGGTGCTGGGGGACGATGACGTGCCGGTCGTCCCGGTCGACCGGTTCCTGGCCTATCTGACCGACATCGGCCGGTCGCCGAACACGGTGAAGGCGTACGCCCACGACATGAAAGACCTGTGGCAGTTCCTCGGGTTCCGGGGCCTGGACTGGCGCGAGGCCCGGCTGGAGGACATCGCCGAGTTCGTCGTCTGGCTGCAGCTGCCGGCGGCGGGCCGGTCCGGGCGAGGTCGCGGTGCTGCCGTCGTCGGTGCCGGAGGTCAGCGTGGCGACCGTCAACCGCAAGCTCGCCGCAGTGAGCTCGTTCTATGCGCACCAGGCCCGCAACGGCGACGGTCCCGGGGACCTGCTGGCCGCGTGGCGGACCGGCGGGCGGGGCGGGTGGAAGCCGTTCCTCCACCACGTGAGCAAGGGGAAGCCGTATCGCGGCCGGGCGATCACGCTGAAGGCCCCGAAGAAGCTGCCGCGGATCCTCACCGTCGCCGAGACGCAGGCGATCCTTGATGCCTGCACCCGGCTGCGGGACCGCTTCTTCTTCGCCTTGATGCACGAAACAGGCTGCCGGGCTGGCGAAGTACTCGGGCTCCGTCATGAGGACATCGCTGCCGCCGAGTGCGAGATCAGCATCGTGCCGCGGGAGAACGCGAACGGCGCACGGGCCAAGTCCGGGGCACGGACGGTCCCGGTCGCGCCGGAGCTGATCCGGCTGTATGCCGACTACCTGCACGAGGAGTACGGCGGGATCGATAGCGACTACGTATTCGTGAATGTCTGGGCGGAGCCGAAGGGCCAGGCATGGGCCTATCCGGCCGTCTATGACCTCGTCGTGCGGCTGCGGGCGAGGACCGGCCTGGATTTCGACCCGCACTGGTTCCGCCATTCGGCAGCGACCAGATGGCTGCGCGACGGGGTGTCCATCGAGGTGGTCTCCAAGCTCCTGGGCCACTCATCGGTGACCACGACGTCGGCCGTCTACGGGCATCTGACGATCGAGGACGCGCGGGCCGCACTGGAGAAAGCCGGCTGGCTGACCGGGCGGGAGGTGACCTGGTGACCGGCGGCTGGATCACGCAGGCCGACCGCTCCCGCTGGCAGCAGCGCGCCGCCGCCGAACTGGCCGCCATCTTGGCCGCGCACCCGGGCATCCCGGTGATCGCGTGGACCGTCACCGCGTCCGGCGGAGCCCTGTCCGGCAAGGTCCTGGCCCCCGCCGAGGGCAGGCGCGGGCTGTTCGGAGAATGGCGGCAGGCGCTGGGGCTGGACGAGACCACCGAGACCCCGTCCGCGGGCGGGACGGCTGTCTACCTGCACGCCCGCGGCGTCCGCGGCGGCGTCACGGTCAGCGTCACCGCGACCGTCTTCGACGATGAGGAAGACGGCCGGTGAGCCGCCCCGGGAACCCGGGCGCCGCGGAACCGGGCCAGGCCAGGCAGTACCGGGCTCCCGCCGGCCTGCTGGAAAAGCTCATGGCCGCGGTGCGCCCGGAGTTCCGGGCCGGGGACCTGGTCTTCGACCCGCGGGACCCGGTCTTCGGCGGGCCGCCGTGCGCGGTGAGCGGCTGCGACCGCCCGCACCGCAGGCAGGGCCTGTGCACCTCGCACTGGCAGCGGTGGCGGGGGTCTGGCGCGATCTCCCTCGCGGAGTTCGCCGCGACGGCCGAGCCCGGCTGGCACGGCCACCTGCCACTGGATTCGTGCGTCATCGCCGGGTGCAATTACGGAGCGATGGGCCGCGGGATGTGCTAGCGGCACTTCAGCCGGTGGTATCGCGCGGGATGCCCGGACCTGGCGGGCTGGCAGGCACAGGCTCCGCCGCTGCCGCCGGGCGGGCCGCTGCCGACCTGCCGGATCAGCTACTGCTCCCTGTGGACCCGCGGCGCGTCGGTGCTCTGCTACGGCCACGACACCCGCTGGAAGAACAACGGGCGTCCCGATATCGATGAGTTCACGGCCTCCTGCGAGAACCCGGGACCCGGCCAGGAGCACATCGACCTGCGGCCGGCTGCCCGCCGGGCTCCGGCTGGAGATGCAGTACGTCCTGCAGTGCCGCAGCGACGAGCAGGACGCGAAACTGCCGCCCCGGGAAGTTCACCCGTTCGTCGCGGTCCTGGCCGGCGCGGGCGCGTCCTCCCTGCTGGAGCAGCCCGAGGAATGGTGGACCGCCCTCCAGCGCGCCGGGAAACGGGCGCGGCTGGCGCCCGTTCATCCTCGACGCGCGCCGCCGCGTCGAGGCGCTCGCGTTCGGCGCAGGCTGGGACACCGAGTACCCGCGGGACATCTGGCGGCTCTGCAACCTGGGCATCGGCCAGCCCGAGGCCACCATCAGCTTCGCGGCGATCCCCCAGCCCTGGCTGCGGGAGCTGGCCAAGCGATACACCCGCTGGCAGCTGGCCACCGGGCTGTCGGCCAGCACGGCCGGGTCCGGGGCCCGGGCCGTGACCCGGTTCGCCGCCTGGCTCGCCTCCCTGCCCGAGCCGCCCGCCGGCCTGGCCGGCGTGACCCGCCCGCTGCTGGAACGCTACCTGGCCGTCCTGCAGGCGGAAATGGGCGGCCAGGTGCGCCATGCCCATTACGTCGGCGGGCTGAGCGGCTTCCTGAAAGCGGTCCGCCGGCACGGCTGGGACGACACGCTGCCGGCCACCGCGGCGATCTACCCGGAAGACTTCCCTCCCCGCGGCGCCCGGCTTCCCCGCGGCCTCGCCGCCCACGTCATGGCCCAGGTCGAGCAGCCCGCCAACCTGGACCGGCAGGCCAACCCGGCCTACCGGCTCATCACCTTGATCCTCATCCGCTGCGGCCTGCGGATCTCCTCGGCGGCCGGGCTGGCCTTCGACTGCACGGTCACCGACGCCGACGGCGCCCCCTACCTGCGCTACTACAACACCAAGATGAAACGCGAGGCCCTCGTCCCCGTCGACGACGAGCTCTTCCGGCTGATCGGCGAGCAGAAGCAGCGGGTGCTGCAGCGCTTCCCCGCCGGCGCCCCGGTGCTGTTCCCCCGGCAGAACGGCAACCTCAACGGACGCAAGCCCATCTCCAGCCATACCTACCGCAGCGCGCTCGACCGCTGGCTGGAAGACTGCGACATCCGCGACGAGCACGGGCAGCCCGTGCATCTAACCCCCCATCAATGGAGGCACACTCTGGGGACGGTCCTGATTAACCGGGATGTCCCGCAGCATGTCGTGCAGAAGATACTCGATCACGACTCGCCGCTCATGACCGCTCATTATGCGCGGCTGTCCGATAAGACCGTCCGCGAGCACTGGGAACGGGCCCGCAAGGTCAACGCGGAGGGCCAGCCCGTCCAGATCAGTCCCGACGGCCCGCTCGGCGACGCCGCCTGGGCGAAACAGCAGCTCTCCCGCGCTACCCAGGCGCTCCCGAACGGCTACTGCCAGCTGCCCCTGGTCAAAACCTGCCCGCATGCGAACTCTTGTTTGACTTGTCCGATGTTCGTGACGACAGCGGAGTTCCTGCCGCAGCATCATGCCCAGAGGCAGGCCACGCTGCAGATCATCTCCGCAGCCGAGGCGAGCGGGCATGCCCGCGTTGCCGAGATGAACCGGCAGGTCGCCGGCAACCTGGACAAAATCATCACCACCCTCGAGGCCGAGGGGCCGGATGAGGAGGAGGCAGCCGCCGGTGCGTCCTGACCCGCTCTCCGAGGCCGCCGCACGGCGTCACGAGCTCACCCGGGCGAAGGCCGTCCAGGCACTGCGCGAGCTCGACCGGGCCGGGACTCCCGTGACGTTCGCCGGCGTCGCCCAGACAGCCCTGTTGACTGAACTAGGCCTGGAGTTTCAGCAGTTCAGCGGGTAAATAGCTGTTCCTGGCGATACGTTCTCCGGTCGTGATCGAAGAAGGAGATCCGGACCGGGACCTGGCGGCGCTAAGGGTGCCGCAAACGGGCCGTCTGGTGGCCACGGGGAACCGGTATGAGCCGTATCAGGTCGTTGATCCGGACGGCGTCGTGGTGGACGGTGCCGCCCAGTTCTTCCGGGACCTGCTGGCGGCCGGGAAGGCAGAGTCCACCGTCCGTTCCTACGGGACCGACCTGCTGCGGTGGTTCAGGTTCTGCTGGGCGGTCCGGGTTGACTGGGACCGGGCGACGCGGACCGAGGCCCGTGACTTCAGCCGGTGGCTGCAGGTCGCGGGGAAGCAGTCCCGTCCTCACTGGCGGGCGGGGCCGCTGGCAGCAGTGCCGGCCGGCGCCGGGGGCGGCGAGGCGTACGCCCCGTCTGTCCGCGCGCACTCGGAGACGGTGCTGCGGTCGTTCTACGACTTCCACCTCGACGCGGGCACCGGGCCGGTCATCAACCCGTTCCCGCTGGACAGGTCCCGGCGGCGGCGGGCGGGCGCACGCGCATCACAATCCGATGGAGCCGTACGGGAACGAGCGCAGCGGCCTCTACCGGCCGAAAGTGCCCAGCCGGGTTCCCGCGCAGCATCCCGGACGGGGAGTTCAACGAGATCTTCGCCCGGCTGCCGTCGCACCGGGACCGGGCGCTGGTCGCGTTCTACGTGTCGACCGGCGCCCGGGCTCGGAGCTGCTGTCGGCGACCGTCGCGGGGACCGATCCCGGGCGGCAGGTGATCACGGTGGTCCGCAAGGGCACCCGCGAGCTGCAGGAGCTGCCGGCCTCCACCGACGCGTTCGTCTGGCTGCGGCTCTACCAGGTGGAGATGGACGGCCTGATCCCGAAGGGGCGGCGCCAGCCGTTGTGGTGGACGCTGCGGCGGCCGGTCCGGCCGCTGTCCTACCACGCCGTCCACCGGATGTTCGAGCGGGTGAACGAGCAGGCCGGGACCTCTGCCACGCTGCATTCCTTGAGGCATACCGCGGCTTACAGGATGGCGGAGGATTCCTCGCTCCCGCTGACCGATGTCCAGTTTGTCCTTGGTCATGCCCAGCTGACCACTACGCAGATTTACCTGACTCCCCGCAAGGAGGAGGTCATCCGGCGGGTGCTGGCCCATCATGCCGAGCAGACCCGGCAGGCGGCTGCGCGGAGCCGCCCGGCCCCGGCGCAAGGGTACCGGCCGGAAACGCTGGACGTCCTGTTCCGGAACGGCGCGTCGTGACCGCCACGCAGGCCTGGCCCGGCCCGGACATGAGGACGCTGCCGACACCGCGGGAGACGGGGCGGGCACGGTTCCCGGCACGCCCGGCGCTCGCTTCCTGGCCGGCGACCGCCGTGTCCCGCGGGCGGCTGGAGGACCGGCTGACGCGGGCGCCGTTCACCGCCGGCAACGATTACACCGAGAAGATCCGGCAGCGCGGGCTGGCGTTCCTGCTGGACTGGCTGGAGGAACAGCCGGGCGCGACGTGGCAGGAACGCTGGCTGGCCAGCGGGTCCGACATGGCCGGGACCGCATGGCGCGGCAGGCCGGCAGCGTGGCTGCGGGACAGGGGCATGACGGCTGACTGGCGGCTGCACGCGCTCGGCTCCTCGCTCCTGACCCTGATCAGCGCTGATGTCGTGCGCCCCGCCCTGAGCTGGCTGGCGGTGAAGCCGACCGGCCCGGGCAGCCTGGTGCGCCACCTGGCCCGCGCCCGCGATCCCGGGGGGTTCGCCGCGCTCCGGGCGCTCTGCGAGGAGGACCCGCACGTGTCCGCGGTATCGGGCAGCCACTCGCTCTACCGCGCCGCGGAGATCGCCGCGGCCAAGGGCGGCGGGATCGCGGACATCACCGTCGGCGACGTGCTGGAACTGCTGGATGTCGAGCTCGGGGAGCTGTCCGCGATTCCCGGCGATGTCGCGGTGTTCTACCGGCTGCTGCACGCCATGGGCATCTTCGGGCCGGGCGCTCCGGCGACATGGCGGGAGGTCCGCAGCACCGGCCAGCGCACTCCCGGGGAACTCATCGGCCGCTACCGCCTGGAGTGCCGTCCCGTCCGCGACCTGCTCGTGGACTACCTTCGCGAGCGCCAGCCGGTGCTGGACTACGGGAGCATGACATCCCTCGCCTGCGACCTGGGCATGCGCTTCTGGCAGGACCTGGAGCGCCACAATCCCGGCATCAGCAGCCTGAACCTGTCCCGCGAGGTCGCCGGCGCGTGGAA
This sequence comes from uncultured Actinomycetota bacterium, assembly GCA_963842265.1. GTDB lineage: Bacteria > Actinomycetota > Actinomycetes > Streptosporangiales > Streptosporangiaceae > Palsa-504. The sequence continues at coordinate 96,341 of CAWJGE010000013.1, read as the reverse complement.
GGAACGCCTGCGCACCAAGACCGAGACGGTCACCGGCCCGGACGGCAGGACGGCCCAGGTCCGGGTGCCCCGGCTGAACTACTGGGAATGCCTCATCCCGGTGCGGGCCTTCTACCTGGACATCGCCCAGTGGGCTGCCGATGACCCCGCCCGGTGGGGGCCGTGGGTCGCCCCCTGCCCCGTCCGCGACGAGGAAACCAGCCGGCGCAAGGAACGCCGGCACCGCAAGTCCCGCATGGACGCGCGCACCCGCGAGCGCCTGCCCGTCCTGCCGGTCCTGGTCCAGACCGTCACCCAGCGGCTGCAGGAAGCCCGGGAACTGCTCGAGGCAGCCCGCCCGGCCGGGCACGGGGAGCCCTTTACCGCCGGCGGGCAGACGCTGACCCGCGTCGTCACCCGGCACGGCACCGCCGTGGGCAGGATATGGGGCGCCGACCCCGTGACAGGGAAACGCCGCGACCTCACCTTCGAAGAAGAGAAGGCATTCTGGACCTGGGCGATCGTGGAAGTGCTCAGGAACACGGGCGTTCGCATTGAGGAACTCCTGGAAACCAGCCACCACAGCCTTGTCCAGTACAAGCTGCCGGCTACCGGGGAAATAATCCCGCTCCTGCAGATAGCCCCCTCGAAAACTGACGCGGAAAGACTTCTCGTCGTATCCCCGGAGCTGGCGGAGGTCCTTTCCGTCATCATAAGGCGCGTCCTTGACAGCACCGGGAAGGTGCCGTCTATTACCGCATACGATAATCACGAGAAAATCTGGAACCCGCCGCTGCCCCTGCTGTTCCAGCGCCGGATCGCCGCCGAGAACCGGCGGATCAGCCCTGACGTTGCCCGGGATATGCTCGCCGGCGCGCTCCGCGACACCGGCCTCACCGACCCGGCCGACGGCGGTCCCCTGCGCTATACTCCCCATGATTTCCGGAGGCTCTTTATCACGGATGCCGTCATGAACGGGCTCCCGCCGCATATAGCGCAGGTTATCGTCGGCCACCGGGACATTAATGTGACGATCGGCTACAAGGCCGTCTACCCTGAAGAGGCTATCCAGTCTCACCTGGCATTCCTTGCCCGGCGACGGGGGTTGCGGCCTACCGATGAATACCGGGTTCCCAGCGACGAAGAATGGCAGGAGTTCCTCGGCCACTTCGAGCGCCGGAAGGTCGCCACCGGGATATGCGGCCGCGCATTCAGCACTCCTTGCATTCACGAGCATGCGTGTTTGCGGTGCAGCATGCACTGGCCCGATCCTGCCCAGCGGCACCGGATCGCCGAGATCCGCGACAACCTCACCGCCCGCATCGCCGAAGCCGAGCGCGAAGGCTGGCTCGGCGAGATCGAGGGCCTCAGGATCAGCCTCGCCGGCGCGGAGGACAAGCTCGCCCAGGTCGACCGCCGCCCCGGACGCGACGGCCCGGTCGACCTGGGAACCGCGATCCCCGTCGGCCCGCAGCAGGAAGACGCAGCCCGCCATGACCACTGACGAACTGGCCGCGGCACTGAACGCCTGCGCCGCCGGCCTCTACCCGCTCGAAGCCGGCGTCGCCCTGCTCATCGCCGAGGGCACCTTCCTGCGACGCGACGACTTCACCACCCGGTTCATCGAGCACGGCACCAGCAGCCGGACCACGATGGCCGCCATCGACTGGGACGCCGCGATCGCCGCCCTGCATGCCGGCGAGCTGCCCTGCTCCGGCGGGGAACGGCGAGTCCTCGAGCTGTCGTCCAGCCTCTCCGGCGGCATCCCGGTCGACCTGCGCGACGCCGTCACCGGCCTCGATGACCGCAACATCCAGCGACTGGTCACCGCGATCCTGCACGCGTCCGGGAAACGCCCCCAACCCGGACTATATCGATGATCATCTTTAGTTCAGAGAAGCAGGGGTTTCCCGGTCGTGGCTCTATACCCAGCCCGACATCAGCGGCCAGATCCGCAGGCTACGGAAAAAGACCAGCGGCGCCGGCTCCGCCGGCGCCATCCCCGCGGGCCAGCGGGCCACCGACGCGTCGCTGCGCTCCAGGCTCACCGCCGCCCTCGACCGCAACAAGCAGCTCGCCGATGAGAACGCCCGGCTCCGCCGCCAGCTCGCCCGCGCACTCGGCGACCAGCGGTCCGCACGGACCCGATCAGGTAACGATCCAGAAGGGTGAAACAGCCGGAATCAGGCCGCGACCGTCCCGTCGGCGACACTGTCCACGACGGGACACCGCAGGTCACAGCCCCGGCTGACGCGAAAGCTCAAGATAACCGACGGTAATCGGCATCTCCGGGTCGCGTGCCATCCGGTAGGCGGCACAATGCCGAAGGTCGTGCAGCGACCAGTTCGCCCCCAGAGACGCACCCGCCCGGGTGAACATCGCGCGGGCCGCGTGATACGACAGCGGCCGGAACGGGCGCCGCAGCGTCCACCACACCGGGTCGTCCGGCCCGGACGGCACCAGGCCGTGCGCCTCCTCCTGGTAGAGCCGCAGCCACACGAACGCGTCCGGCGACGCCGGCAGCGGCTGCACCGCCCGCGACCCCTTGCGGATCACCGTGACGAGCTGGCTGCCGGGATCCATGCACCCGCCGGTGACGCCGAGCAGTTCCGCGGCCCGCGCGCCCGTGGAGACCCAGAACGCGACCAGGGCCCGGTCCCGGTTCGACGGCAGCGACGCGAACAGCTCGTCGAACACCCGGTCCGGGATGCTCCGCGGGATGCGCTCTCGGCTGCCGGGGCCGGAACAGTCCTGCCCGCTCCTTCCGGAACGGCTCCAGCGGGTTCTGATGCGCATGCGCCCGGCCGTTCTTCCTGGCCAGCGGGAACGGGTTCACCAGCGGCCCGGACCCCGCCTCCAGGTGATAGTCGTAAAACGAACGGCAGACCGTCTCGCAGTGCGCGACCGTCGCGGCCGCGTATCCCGGGCCCGGCGAGGCCTTCCCGGTCACCGCGTTCACCGTCCCCGGCGCCGGCCCGGAACCGGGACCCGCCGGACGACCCGTCCGCCAGTGATCCCGCTCCGGCTTGCCCGCCAGCTGCAGCCACCGGCAGAAATCCCGGGCCTCGGCCCGCGTCGCCTGATCCCACTCGAACCCGGCCGCCCAGGTGAAGCGGAACCACCGCAGCAGGTCCATCCCGTATGACCGCTGTGTTGCCTCTGACCGGCCCGCTGCCTGCATGTTCCGCAGGAACTCGGTCACGGGCACGACCGGCTGCCCGCCGCCGTCGACCAGCCGGTACGGCTCGAACACGTCCCCGGTCTCCGTCAGGGCCCCGGCCAGCGGAACCCGGAGCCGGGCCAGGTCGCCCCTTGCATCATCGTCATCTACTGCCACGAAGAGCGAATCTAGGCACAACGCCCTCACCCGGAGGACTGTCGGCCCGGCAGCCTCGGCTAGTTCAGTTAACAGGGATGACGTGGATGAAATCGATGAGGATGGTGATGTCCTTGCCCCGTTCCGCGGCTTCGGCCTGGAAGCAGCTGATCTGGTGGGCGTTGCCGTCGACCAGGGCGAGCCAGTCCCGCTCCCGGGCGGGGTCGCGCCGGTCCGGCTTCCTCGAAGACCCGGGCGATGACCTCCGCGCAGGCGGCGGTGATGCCGCAGGTGTACCACTTGTTCACCGCCCGCGGGGTGCGGGGGGGCTTCCCGGGCGGGCGGAGCATGACCTCCCGCGGGGTGCGGGCCGGCCCGTCCGGGGGCAGGGAATCGAAGACGGCGCCGGTCTCGGCCATCCGCTTCTTCGCCTGCTTTTCCCCGCTGCCGAGCCGTTTGCTGCCTTTCCTGTCCCGTTTCGCGGCCTTGCGGGCCGTGGCCTCGCGCAGCGCTTCCGGCCGCATCGCGACGCCTTTGGCGTCCGCGGACATCCCCAGCACGGCCGGCCGTCCCTCCCCGCCCGGGCCGGCGATGACGGGCGCGTCCGGCATCGGCCTGCCCGCCGCGAACGCCTCCGCGTCCGCCGCGGCCCGTGCCAGGATCTCCTCCAGCTGCCGCTTCCCGATGCCGACCCCGGTCGCGGCCAGCACGATCTCGTGCCCGTCCTGGAACGACCCGGCCCGGCACGCCATCTCCGCGAACCGCTGCAGCTGCCAGGATACCCGCACGGCGGCAGGTTCAGCACCGCGTCCCGCCAGTGCAGGTCCGCCACCCCCTTCTTCCTGGACCGGTAGGCGATCCGGCGGGCCGTCACCTGCCCCAGCATCGTCACCACCGTCGTCGCGGACTTCTCCCGGCAGCCCCGCCGTCCCCGTCCGTCCCCGTCAGCCCCGGCAGCGGCACCTCCGCGTCCGCCTGCGCGTCCAGCGCCAGCTGCAGCGCCCCCAGCCCGACCTTCCGGCTCTCCGCCACCGCCAGGCCTGCTCCATGCCGGCCAGCGGCACCGCCCCCGCCGCGCCCTGGACAGCACGCCACCCGCACGACCAGCGGCCCCAGCCCCGGGGCCACGGCATCCCCGGCCGCCTCCAGCTCCGCCATCCCCGCCCGCCGCCGGCTCCCCGCCCGCCGCCAGCCCGTCCACCGCGTACCCTTCCATCCGAGGCTTCCTTTCCCTGAGTCCCGTTTTCGCACTTCAGAACCGTACGGAACGGAAGCCTCACCCGCGCCCGGACACGCCGCCACCCCCGCAAAAAACCAACGCCACACCAGAAACGACTCACGCAGAAAGAGCCACACCCATGTCACATCGCGGCGGCCGATGTGGTGATTAAGTGACTGGAGAGGCCAGGGTGGCTAACTCGGGGCGAGGATTCGGGCTGGTGGCGTGGTACGAGGTGGACAGGGGCGAGGAGCGGGCCGGGGCCCGGAACCGGCGAGGGGCCACGTTATCGTTCAGCATGGTTGGAGATGACGGGGGCGCAGGGACGCCCGGCCGGATGAGCGTGCGGCCGCTGGCGGCGGGCGGCAGGATGAGCGTGCGGCCGCTGGCGGCGGGCGACCAGGACGAGTTCGTGGCCCTGGCTCAGGCCAGCGCGGGCCTGCACCATCCGTGGTACACCATGCCCAAGACGCCGGATGAGTTCCGGGCGTACCTGGCCCGGTTCAGCCAGCCGGGCACCGAAGGGTTCCTGGTCTGCGTGCGCGACGGCGGCGGGCTGGCGGGCATGATCACCATCGACTCGATCATCCGGGGGCGGTTCCAGTCGGCCAGCCTGAGCTACGCGGCGTTCGCTACCGCGGCCGGGCAGGGCTACATGTCCGAGGGGCTGGCCCTGGTTCTGCGGTATGCCTTCACCGAACTGCGGCTGCACCGGCTGGAGGCCAGCATCCAGCCGGCCAACCAGGGCTCGCTGCGGCTCGTCAGGCGGCTGGGGTTCCGCCAGGAGGGCTTCTCCCCCGCCATGCTGTTCATCGACGGCGCCTGGCGGGATCACGAGCGGTGGGCCATCACCAGGGAGATGACCCCGTTCCCTGCGGTGGATCCGCATCCCACCCGGCCGGCCCGCTGAGGGCCCGGACGGCGTCAGCCGACGTAGAAGATGCCCAGGCCCAGCGCCACGCAGATGCCCGCGATGATCCAGAAGCGGACGACGATGGTGGTTTCGGCCCAGCCCGCCAGCTCGAAGTGATGCTGCAGCGGGGCCATCCGGAACACCCGCTTGCCGGTTAGCTTGAACGAGCCCACCTGGATCACCACCGACAGCGTGATGATCACGAACAGGCCGCCCAGCAGGAGCAGCAGGAACTCGGTCTTGGTGACGATGGCCAGCCCGGCCAGCACGCCGCCGAGGGCCAGCGACCCGGTGTCGCCCATGAAGATCTTGGCGGGGGGCGCGTTCCACCACAGGAAGCCGGCGCAGGCGCCCATCACGGTAGCGGCGACCACCGCGATGTCCTGCGGATCCCGGACTTCGTAGCAGGCGGGGGCGATGTTAACCGTGCAGTCGTTCCGCAGCTGCCAGATCCCGATGATCATGTAGGCGGCGAGCGCGAGGATGGCCGCGCCGGTGGCCAGGCCGTCGAGCCCGTCGGTGAGGTTCACCGCGTTGGAGGTCCCGGACACCATCAGGATGACCCAGACCACGAAGAGCACCGGCCCGATGGAGACGCCGAAGTCCGCCAGGAAGGACAGGTGGGTGGACGCCGGGGTGATGTCGTACCCGTCCGGGAACCTGATCGCGAGCAGCGCGAACACCGCGCCGACGATGGCCTGGCCGGCCAGCTTGGCCCCGCTGCGCAGGCCCAGGCTGCGCTGCATGTACAGCTTGATGAAGTCGTCGGCGAAACCGACCAGGCCGAGCCCGGTCATCAGGAACAGCACGAGCAGGCCGGACGCCGACATGGCGTCGCCGGTGACCACGTGGCCGACGAGGTAGCCGCCTAGCGCCGCGGTGATGATCACCGTGCCGCCCATGGTCGGCGTGCCGCGCTTGGACAGGTGCCCGGCCGGGCCGTCCGACCTGATCTCCTGGCCGTAGCCGCGCCTGCTGAACGCCTTGATGGCCAGCGGCGTGCCGAACAGCGCGAGGAACAGCGAGACGGCGGCGGACAACAGGACGGTCTTCACCGGTCCGCCTCCTTCAGGTCGCCGGCGCTCAGCAGTTCCGCCGCGACGCCTTCCAGGTGGGCCGCGCGGGACGCCTTTACCAGTACGACGTCTCCGGGTTTGAGTTGGTTCGCAAGCACGGCAAGCGCGGCCGCGCCGTCCGGCACCGCGAGCGCCTCACCCGGCCAGGACGGTACCCGCCGCGCGCCGGCCAGCAGCGGCGCGGCCTGCTCGCCCACCGCGATCAGGCCAGCCAGGCCGGAATCGCCGGCCCGCGCGGCGTACGCCCCGATGTCCTCGTGGCTGGCCCGCGAGGAGTCGCCGAGCTCGGCCATGTGGCCCAGGACGGCGAACCCGCGCCCGCCCTGGGCTAGGTGCGCGAGAGCGTCGATCGCGGCCCGAACGGATTCGGGGTTCGCGTTGTAGGCATCGTTTATGACCGTCACCCCATCCGCCCGCCGGTGGACCTCCATCCGCCACCGGCTGCGCGCGGCCGCGGCGGAAAGGCCGTCCGCGATGGCATCCAGGCTAAGCCCTAGTTCGCGCGCCAGAGCGGCCGCGGCTAGCGCGTTCGGCACGTTATGCGCGCCATGCAACCGCAAGGTTACCGGAGCGGGACCTTCGGGTGTCAGCAGCGTGAAGCTGGGCCGCCCGAGGTCGTCGAGCCGTACGTCCGCCGCCCGGACGCAGGCGCCAGAATCGTGCGGTCCGAAGGTCACGACCCGGGCCTGGGTGCGCGCGGCCATGGCCAGGACGCGGGGGTCACCGGCGTTCAGGATGGCCGTGCCGTCCGCCGGGAGCGCCTCGGCCAGCTCGCCCTTGGCCTGCGCCACCTGGTCCAGGCCGCCGAACTCTCCCGCGTGCGCGTGCCCGACGTTCAGCACCACGCCATAGCGGGGCGGCGCGATGCGGCACAGGTGCGCGATGTGGCCGATGCCCCGGGCGGACAGCTCGAGCACCAGGTACCTCGTCGCGGCGTCCGCGCGCAGCACGGTCAGCGGATGACCGAACTCGTTGTTGTACGAGCCGGCCGGGGCGATCGTCGGCCCGAGGCGCTCCACCAGCTGGGCGGCCAGGTCTTTAGTCGAGGTCTTCCCTGACGACCCGGTGATGCCCGCGATCCGTACCGCGGGCAGCGTGTCCACCACGAACCTGGCCAGCGCGGCCAGCGCGGCCGGGACGTCCGCGACCAGCACCGAGGGCACCGGGACCGGCCGGGTGGCCAGCACCGCGGTCGCGCCCGCGGCCACCGCGGCGGCGGCGAAGTCGTGCCCGTCGGACCGTTCTCCCGCGACCGCGGCGAACAGCCCGCCCGGGGCGGCCCGCCGGGAGTCGATCACCACCTCGCCGGTGACCACCGCGTCTGGGTCGCCGTGCAGCTGGCCGCCGGTGACCTGCGCGATCCGCGCCAGCGACAGGGGGATCACCGGTTCACCTTAGCCAGCTGGCCGAGAACGTCCGCGGTGACCTGGCGATCGTCGAACGGGAGCACCGCGCCTGCCACGTACTGTCCGGTCTCGTGGCCCTTGCCCGCCACCACCAGCACGTCACCGGGTGAGGCCAGCGCGGCGGCCTGCGCGATGGCCGCGGCGCGGTCCGGTTCGATGATCACCCGGGCGCGCTGGGTCTGCGGCACGCTCAGCACGCCGTCCAGCATCGCCGCGAGGATCGCCAGCGGATCCTCCGAACGCGGGTTGTCGCTGGTGAGGATGGCCACGTCGGCCAGCGAGGCGGCGGCCGCGCCCATCATCGGGCGCTTGGCCCGGTCCCGGTCGCCGCCGCAGCCGAGCACGATGATCAGGTTCCCCTGGCTGACCGGCCGCAGCGAGCGCAGCACCGCCTCCACCGCGCCCGGCTTGTGCGAGTAGTCGACGAACGCGGTCACCCCGAGCCCGGAGGCGGGCACCCGCTCGAGCCGGCCGGGCACCCCCGGGCAGGCCGCCACGCCCGCCACCGCGTCCTCCAGCCGGACGCCCGCCTCGACCAGCGCGACCAGGGCGCCGACCGCGTTGGCCACGTTGAACACTCCGGCCAGCCCGACCGACACGTCCGCCTCGACCCCGCCCGGCCCGATCAGCCGGAACGTGCTGCCGTCCGTGCCCGACCTGACGTCGACCGCCCGCCAGTCCGCCTCGTCCGAGCCCGAAGCCGAGAACGTGGTCACCGGCACGGGTGCCGAGGCGGCTAGCTTGCGCCCGTACTTGTCGTCGATGTTGACCACTCCGATCACCGGCGGCATGAACAGCGACGCCTTGGCCTGGAAGTAGTCCTCCAGGTCGGCATGGAAGTCCAGGTGGTCCTGCGACAAGTTGGTGAAGACGGCCACGTCGAAGCTGGTCCCCGCCACCCGGCCCAGGGCCAGCGAGTGGCTCGACACCTCCATCGCGGCGGCCGTCACCCCGCGCTCCACCATGACCGCGAACAGCGCCTGCAGGTCGGGCGCTTCCGGGGTGGTCAGCGAGCTGGCCAGCCGCTCCTGCCCGACCCGGAGCTCGACCCCGCCGACCAGGCCGGTCTGGTGCCCGGCCGCGCGCAGCCCGGACTCGAGCAGATAGGTGCTCGTGGTCTTGCCGCTGGTCCCGGTGACGCCGATGAGCCGCAGCCGACTCGACGGGTCCCCGTACACCCAGCAGGCGATCTCGCCTAGCCGGGCGCGCGGATCGGCGAGCACGAACACTGGCACGCCGCTGGCGGTGGCCCGGGCCCCGCCGTCCGGGTCGGTCAGCACCGCGACGGCGCCTGCCGCCACGGCGTCCGCGCAGAACGCTGCCCCGTGCACCCGCGCTCCGGGCAGCGCGACGTACAGGTCACCGGGTTTCACCGACCGGGAGTCAAGGGTGAGCCCGGACAGGGAACCAAGATCGTTCGGGGAATGAGACTGACCTACGGTCGCCAGCCGGACGCCGAGCAGCGTGCTGAGCGCGGACAGCGGCCGCTGCTTGGGATACGCGGGACGGATCGCCACGGGGTGAGGGTACCTCCAATCACGGCGCGGTCAGGCGTACCTTCGCAGGTGTGGCCCCATCCGGCGGGATCTGCAGCGTGGCGAGCGCGTCCTTGGCGATCTGATAGAAGACAGGCCCGGCGACGACGGCGCCGAAATGGCCGCCCTTGCGCGGATTCTGCACGTTGACCGCGACGACGAGCTGCGGGTTGTCGCCTGGAGCCATGCCGATCCAGCTCGAGCCGTAGACGCACAGCGCGCATTTCCCGTCGGACTCCTGGGAGGTTCCGGTCTTAGCGGCGACCGCATAGCCGGGGATGATTCCCCAGGGCTGGGCGCCCGCGGCGTCGACGGCCGGCACCTGCTGCAGGATCTGCAGCAGCTCGCGCGCGGTGGAGGCCTGGATGACCCGGTGCGAGGGCGTCGGCGCGGCCGGGGTGTACTTCCCGGCCGCGTTGGTGGTGCCCTCGATCAGGGTCGGCTGGACCCGGACGCCGCCGTTGGCGATCGTCGCGTACACCTCGGCCATCTGCAGCGCGGTCGCGGCCACGCCCTGGCCGAACGACAGCGTGTACCGGGTGTCCGCCGCCCACTGGGACACCGGCGGCAGCAGGCCCTGGCTCTCCCCGGGCAGCCCGATGCCGGTGGGCTGGCCGAGGCCGAACGCCCGCAGGTAGTCGTACTGAGTCTGCTCGCTGACGTGCTTGGCGACCTGTGACATGCCGATGTTGGAGGAATGCGCGATGATGCCTGCGATCGTGTACCGCTCGCCGGGCGCCCATTCCGCGTCGTGGATGACCTGGCCGCCCTCGGTGATCTGGTACGGGATGTTGTAGGCGCTCATCGGCGTCTGGCCGCCGTGCTCGAAGGCGGCCGACGCCGTGATCACCTTGGCGGTGGAGCCAGGCTGGAACACGTTCTGGACCGGGATGTCGGTCGCCTGGGTCGCGTCCGTGATGGTCGCCGGGTCGAACGTCGGCCACTGCGCCATGGCCAGCACGTCTCCGGTGTGCGGCTGGATGATCACCACCGTACAGTTGCTCGCCTTGGTCTTCTTGACCTGTTTGGCGCATGCCTGCTCGGCCGCGTACTGCAGCGCCGGGACGATGGTCAGCCGCAGGCTGCTGCCGTTCACCACCGGCTTGTCGCTGCTGCCCGCGAGCGGGATCTGCTGGCCGTCGGTGCCGATCTGCACCTGCTCGCTGCCCGACTGGCCGGCCAGCAGCGAGTTGTACTGCTCCTCCAGGCCGGCCGCGCCGTTGATCACGCCGTTGCTGTTCCCGGTGAAGCCGATGATGTTGGCCGCGATGTCGCCCTCGGGGTAGGACCTCGCGTAGCTGCTGCCGTTCTGGTAGATGCCGGGCAGATTCATCGCCGTGATCTGGCTGCTGGCCGACGCGGACACAGCCTTGGCCAGCACCACGTACTGCAGCGAAGTCGGGTGCTGCAGGAGGCCGAGGATCGCGTCCGCCGTCATGCCGAGAGGGGCAGCCAGCGAGTCGGCCACGTACTGCAGCTTGGCCGCCGGGATCTGCGGCGGATCGGCCCACACCAGGTAGGTGGCCACGGTCATCGCCAGGATCTGCCCGTTGGCGCCGGTGATGCTGCCGCGCACGGCGGGCAGCGCGATGGGATGGTCCCGCTCCTTTGACGCCAGCTGGCGGTAATTGCCTGACTCCATGCCCTGCAGCTGGACGAGACGGCCGGCGAACAGCGACAGCACGAAGATGATCGCGAGCAAGGTGACACCCAGCCGGCGGCCCGGATCGCCGCGGAGGGCGTGGCGGCGAGCGCGCGAGGGCCTTGGCGTCCTCGGCGGCGGCCTGAGCCCGCCGGGGTCCGCAGGCCGGGGCGGAGGCCGTTCTGAGGTCATGACGGCCGAACGAGCTGGGGCGGGAGCCCCGCTCCGGTTCACCGGGGGCCGGGCGGGATGGCGACGCGGCTGGGCTCCTGGAGGGCGCCGGTCGTCCCGGCGGTTGGTCTGCGGCCTGCGGGTAGGGTCCTGCGATGTCACGGGGTGTACCCGGGAACGTTGATCGCGGCCTCGGCCCTTGACGGCTTGCCGGTGACGATCTTCCCGGTTTTAAGGTCGATGAAGCCCAGGTAGGGGTTCTGCCGCATGCCGAGCTTCCTGGCTTCCTGCGCGATCACGGCCGGGTTCCCCGCCTGGGCGACCTCGTTGCTCAGGGTCTGCTCCTGGCGGGCCAGGTTGGCGTTCTGCTGCTGCAGGTTCGTGATCCGGAACGCCCCCTGGGCGAGCGTGGTGCTGATCACGAGCAAACAGACCAGGGCGCCGCCGAGCAGCCCGACGAGCAGCAGGATGAACGGCATCCGCGGCGAGCGGGCGCGCGGCCTCGCGACTGGGCCGGTGACCGGCCGGGTGTGACGCGGAGCCGTAACCCTGCTAGCCGGTGGGACGACCCCCCAAGACCCCCCCGCTCCTGGGGGGACCCGTCCCCCCAGGCCCCCCTTGGGGGGGACGGAGCCCCCCGGAGCCCGCTTAGGCGGGGCCAGCGAACCAGGGGTCCGGCGCATCGTGTCAGTAGCCATGTCTGTGCCCCCTCGGGGTCATGCTGCTTGCCTGATGCGTTCCGCGGCTCGCAGCCGGGCGGAGGCGGCGCGCGGATTGCCGGTAACTTCTTCGCTGTCGGGGCGCTCGGCGCCCCTGGTGAGCAAGCGGAACTGCGGTGTGGCCGCGTTCGCGGGCACGGGCAGGCCGGGCGGTGTCTGGTCGGTGGACCGCCGCACCAGCTCCCGCTTGACGATGCGGTCCTCGAGCGAGTGATAGGCCAGTACGACGACGCGGCCGCCGACGGCCAGCAGGTCAAGCGCGGCGGGCAGCGCGCGGCTCAGCGTGCCGAGCTCGTCGTTCACCTCGATCCGCAGGGCCTGGAAAGTGCGCTTGGCGGGGTTACCGCCGGTGCGCCGGGTGGCTGCCGGGATCGCATCCTTGACGATCGCGCTCAGCCGCTGCGTCGAGGTGATCGGGGCGTGGGCCCGCTCGCGGGCCACGGCCTCGGCGATCCGGCGGGCGAACCGCTCTTCGCCGTAGTCGCGCAGGACCCGGGCGAGTTCGGCGGGCGGGTAGCCGTTGACTACATCGGCGGCAGTCCGGTCCTGGCTGCGGTCCATCCGCATGTCAAGCGGGGCGTCCTGGGCGTAGGCGAAGCCGCGCTCGGGGTCGTCGAGCTGCGGCGAGGACACGCCCAGGTCGAAGAGCAGGCCCATGACGCTGTCCGGCCTGATCGTTCCGGCTCTGGTGGCGGCGGTCACGATGGCCGGGATCTCGTCGTACCTGGCGTGTACCAGCGTGACCCGGTCGGCGTAGGGGACAAGCAGTTCGCCGGCCGCCTCTATCGCGGCCAGATCGGCGTCGACGCCGATCAGCAGCAGGCCGGGGCAGGCCTGCAGCAGAGCGCGGGCGTGGCCGGCCCGGCCCAGCGTGGCGTCCACCAGCACGACACCCTCGGTGGCCAGGGCGGGCGTGAGCAGGGCGCTGGCACGATCGGCGAGTACCGGAACGTGCTTGGCCTTGTCCACGCGTGCCCCTCCCTGGCTGTCGTGACGGGTCATTGCTGTTCCCTCCGCCGGCCCCATCCGCTCGGGCGGCCGGCTGGCACCGGGGAAGTGGTGCCAGCAGGAAGCGGCGGATGGGGGCCGGCGCGTGGGGGGAGCTACAGGATTCCGGGGAGCACCTCCTCGGCGGCCTCGGCGAACGAGTCCTCCTGGGCGGCGAGGTAGGTGTCCCACGCTTGGGTGTCCCAGATTTCCAGCCGGGTGTTCGCGCCGATCACGACGCAGTCGCGCTGCAGCCCGGCGTAGGCGCGCAGGGCGGGCGGGACGGTGATCCTGCCCTGCTTGTCGGGTAGCTCGTCCGAAGCGCTGGCGAAGAAGACCCGGCTGTAATCGCGGACTGACTTGGCGGTCACCGGCGCGGTGCGCAGCGCCTCGGTGATCCGGGTGAACTCATCCTGCGGGAAGACGTACAAGCAGCGCTCTTGCCCCTTGGTGATCACGACGCCCCCAGCGAGCTCTTCTCGATACTTCGCGGGCAGGATCAGGCGACCCTTCTCGTCAAGCCGGGGGGCGTGAGTACCGAGGAACACAGGTGCTCACCTCCCACCGCCTATCCTCCACCGTGCTCCACTGTACCCCACATTTCCCCACCGTCAACGCTTCAAACGCCCTGATCGCGTCTTCTTCTCCACTGAAGCAGCAGGTGGGAGAGGTGGGGCGGAGTGGAGGACGAGGTGGAGCGAAGTGGGGGGCCTGGGAGCCGGGGCGGCCGGTGCGGGGCTTGTTGGGGCAGCATTAGATTGCCGTTGTGTCCCGTGATGCCCGTCTTGACGAAGAAGCCTCGCTAGCGTCGCGCGTTTGGCGAAGAAAGAAGTACTGTGGCGGTACGGCAGCGAGGTCGGGAGCGCCCCGTGGGGGGAGCCCGGCGGGCTGGTGGTGCGCGCCAGCGCCTTCGAGGAGGCCATGTGGTACTAGACACCGGACGGCAGACGGGGAGCCCGATCGATGATCTAGTTCCGGCGGCTCGCCGGATCGGCACGGCCATCGAGGCCGTGATCGAGGGCAAGCGAGACGCCATCCATCTCACTCTGGCCGTACTGCTCGCCGAGGGTCACCTGCTCATCGAGGATGTGCCCGGCGTAGGCAAGACGATGCTGGCCAAGGCCCTGGCCCGGGCGATCGACGGCACCGTGCGGCGGGTGCAGTTCACGCCGGACCTGCTGCCGAGCGACATCACCGGCGTGAGCGCCTACAACCAGGAGCGCCGCGAGTTCGAGTTCAAGCCCGGGCCGGTGTTCGCGAACATCGTGCTCGGCGACGAGATCAACCGGGCGTCGCCGAAGACGCAGTTGGCACTGCTCGAAAGCATGGAAGAGCGCCAGGTCACGGTGGACGGCACCACGTACTTGCTGCAAGCGCCGTTCATGGTGATCGCCACGCAGAACCCGGTGGAGATGGAAGGCACCTACCCGCTGCCCGAAGCGCAGCGGGACCGGTTCACCGCGCGCATCTCTCTCGGCTACCCGCCGCCCGTCGCGGAAAGGGAAATGCTCGACACGCATGGCTCCTCCTCACCCCTGGACCAGCTCAAGCCGGTCGCCCGGGCCAGCGACGTGCAGGAGCTGGTGCTCGCGGTGCGCAAGGTGCTCGTGTCCGATCAGGTCAAGGACTACATCATCAACCTGGCCAACGCGACCAGGACGTCGCCGGAGTTGCGTCTCGGCGCGTCGCCGCGGGCCACCCTGCACCTGCTGCGGGCCAGCCGGGCCTGGGCCGCGCTCGACGGGCGGGACTACGTGATTCCCGACGACGTACAGCGGCTGGCCAGGCCGGTGCTCGCGCACCGGCTGCTGCCCACCGCCGAGGCCATCGTGGAGCGGCACCTGCCCGAGCAGGTCGTGGACAGGATCGTCGCCCAGCTGCCGATACCCCGGCGATGAGCCATGCGAGGGCTCTTTAGCTCCTTGACCACCCGCGGCCGGTCGTTCATGGCCGCAGGCAGCGCGGCCGTGGTCTGCGGCCTGGGGATACCTGAGCCCGACCTGGTCCGCGTCGGTGCCCTGCTGGTCATCTTGCCGCTCGTGTCCGCGCTGATCGCCCGCCGGTCCCGGTACCGGCTGGCCTGCGCCCGCAGGCTGGACCCGCCGCGGATCCCGGCCGGGCAGCCCACCACGGTGACCGCGCGGGTGGAGAACGTCTCGCGGCTGCGCACCGGCGTGCTGCTGGCCGAGGACATCACCCCGTACACGCTCGGCAGCCGGCCGCGGTTCGTCCTCGATGAGATCGAGCCCGGCGGGCACCGGGAGCTGAACTACCAGATCCGTTCGGAAACTCGGGGCAAGTTCACCGTCGGCCCGCTGCGGGTCCGGGTCGCGGACGCGTTCGGGCTGGTGGAGATCAGCCGGTCGTTCAGCACCACCAGCACGCTGGTGGTCACGCCGAGGATCTTCCCGCTGCCCCGGGCCGCCGCGCAGAGCAGCTGGCTCGGCGAGGGCGACGGCGGGATGCGGACGATCTCGGCCATCGGCGAGGACGACGCCGCCCCGCGGGTGTACCAGGACGGCGACAGCCTGCACCGGGTGCACTGGAAGTCGACCGCGAGGTACGGCGAGCTGATGGTCCGCCGCGAGGAACACCAGTGGCGCAACAGCGCGTCGGTGTTCCTGGACACCCGGCGCTCGGCGCATTCCGGCAACGGGCCCGCCTCGACATTCGAGTTCGCGGTCAGCGCGGCCGCCTCGATCGGCGCGCACCTGTCCGGCGAGGGCTTCCGGGCCAGGCTCATCACCGAGGCCGGCGAGATCGCCCCGCGCGGCACCTTCCAGGACACCCTGCTCGACATGCTCGCGGTCATCACCCCGTCGCACGCGGCCAGCTTCCGGACGGGCACGTCGGCGTTGGCCAGCGCGGGCGGTCAGCTGATCGCGGTGATCGGGCGGCTGTCCGTGGACGACGCCACTGCGCTGGCCGCGAGCAGGCGCGGGAACGCGCCCGCGATGGCGCTGCTGCTGGCCGTGTCCGCGTGGGCCTCCGACGGGATCTCCGACGACACGGCGCGCACGGCGGAGATCTTGTCGGCCGCGGGCTGGCGGGTCGCGGTGGCCAGCGCCAGCACGCCGCTGGCGGCCGCCTGGCAGCAGATGCACCGGCCCGCGGACCGGCCGCTGTCTGTCGGGGGCTTGGGCCGATCCCTTGGGGGCGGTGACAGGCCGTGACGCTGAACGGCCGGATGACGGTGACAACCGCGGTGGCCTGTGTGCTGGCCTCCACCGCGCTGCTGCCGCTGTTCAGCAATTCCCTGTGGTTCGTCATCGGGATCGGCGCGGTGATCGTCGTCGCGGCGACCGGGGCGCTGACCCGGCTGCGTACGCTGCCCGCCCCGGCCTGCCTGGCCGGCAGCGTCGCGGGCCTGCTGCTGTACCTGAACCTCGTCTTTGAGGCCCGGCACTCGCTGCTGTTCGTGATCCCCACTCCGGGCTCGCTCAGCCGCCTATTCGAGCTCGTCGGCACCGGGATGAGCGATTCCAGGAGGTACGCCCCTCCGGCGCCGAACCTGCCCGGCCTGCTGCTGCTGGCCGCCGGAGGGGTGGGCATCACCGCGGTGCTGGCCGACCTGATCGCGGTGCGGCTGCGGTCCACCGCGCTGGCGGGGCTGCCGCTGCTCGTCCTGTTCACCGTGCCGGTCATGATGAACGCCTCCCATGATCAGTTCGTCACCGGCGTGGTGTTCTGCCTGGGCGGGGCGGGATACCTGGCCATGCTCAGCGCCGACGGCCGGGAAAGGATCCGGGTCTGGGGGCACCTGGTGGCGCTGTGGCGCCCGGTGCCGCGGTACGACGAGGCCTATGACGGGGACGACCCCCCCACCGGAGCGCGGCGGCGAGTCCGCGGGCGCCGACTGGGGCCGGATACCCGGGCGCTAGCCGCGGCGGGCCGGCGGGTGGGGCTCGCCTCCATCGTGCTGGCGCTGTGCACGCCGCTGCTCCTGCCCGGCCTGCACCCGAGCAAGCTGTTTTCCTCGGGCCCGGGCATCGGCGGCAACGGCGACGGAACCAGCGGTCTGTCCCTGTCGCTGCCGGGCGCTCTGGCCGAGACCGTCACGCAACTGCGCGAGGGCCACCCGAGCACCGTATTCACGTACACCACAAGCGCCTCACAGAACCTGCAGGAAAACGACGCGGAGTACTTCAGGCAGTACGTGTTCGACACGCTGGCCGAGCAAGGCTGGCAGGTCAACGACTACTCGGCCCATGCGGTGCCGACCGAGGAGATGACCGGCCCCGAAGGCCTGACCGACACGACGTCGGCCCAGACCGTGCTGACCAAGGTCACCGTCAGCCGGGACTTCCCTGGGCCAGGCTCCCAGCCGACGTTCCTGCCGCTGCCCTATCCGGCCATCCGCCTCCAGGCCCCAGGAAAGTGGCTGGCCGACCCGGAGCGGATGGTGTACTCCACCAGCCAAGCCATCGGCGGCCAGTCCTACTCGGTAACGAGCGTCACGGTCGATCCGAGCCAGCGGCGACTGCTTTCTGTGCCCGGTGCGGCAAAGACGGCGACCCTGGCGCCGGATCTCCAGCTACCCCAGTCATACAAGAATCCGGCGCTGGAGAACCTGGCGGACACCTACACGGCCGGCCAGACCACCGAATTCGGCAAGGTGAACGCGCTGGCGAACTGGCTCTCGGGGGGGCAGTTCAGCTACAGCCTCACCGTGGCGCCGTTGAACAGCGCGGCGAGCCTGCTGAACTTCCTGACCAAGACGAAGAGCGGCTTCTGCGTGCAGTACGCCTACGCGATGACCGCGCTGACCCGCCTGCTCGGCATCCCGGCCCGGTTCGTGGTGGGCTACACCGGGGGTACGCGGCTCAAGGACGGCAGCTACCAGGTCAGGACCACCGACGCGCATGCGTGGACGGAGGTGTACTTCCCGACCTTCGGCTGGATTCGCTTCGAACCCACGCCGGCCGGGCAGGGCACCGCGAACCCCCCGAGTTACATGAACAGCGGCACAGGGCGCGGTCAGGGTGGCACTACCCTCCCGATCCTCGGGGCGACCGGCGGATCGGGCGCCAAGAACGCAGGCCTGAACGGCAACGGGGCCAACCGCATTCGCCCGCTGCCCAGCGGCGGCGAGCAGGCGGCGGGTACGGCGACCGGCCGGGCCACGACACCCTGGACCGCGATCGCCCTGGCCGTCACCGCGGCCCTGGTACTGGCCTTGGCCCTGATCACCCTCATGGCTCCGGCCGCCCGGCGCACCCTGTCCGCCTCCGCCCAAGCTCGTCGCAGGCCCCCGGCGGCCACCGCCGCCACCGCCGCCATAGCCGCCACCGCACTGGTCGCCCTGGCCCTGTACCGGCTGATGGCCCGCACCCCCGGCCTTAACCTGGGCACCGGCTGGGCCACCGTCGGGATCGCGTTCGCCGCCACCGCTGCCGCCGCCCTCGTCGCCCCGGCCGCGTTCCGCCTGGCCGCACGCCGCTGGCGGTGGATGCGAGCCCGCGACGACACCAGCCGGGCGCACGCCGCCTGGCGCGACTTTCACGACGACCTCGCCGACTACGGCGTCACCAGCCGCCCCAGCGAACCGCCCCGCACCCTGGCCGCCCGCGTCACCACCACGCTGCCCGAACCCGCCGCCACCGCTGTCACCCGGCTCGCCCTGGCCGAAGAACGCGCCAGCTACGCCGCCCGCCCCACCGGATCACAGCACCTGCGCCACGACGGCACCACGGCCCGCCGCGGGCTGGCCGCCAACGCCCGCCGCACCACCCGCTGGCGCGCCGTCCTGTTCCCCGCCTCCATGACGGCCGCCCTCACCCAGGTCGCCGCCCGCATCCCCGACCACGCCACCGCACTCAAACCCCACCGCACCCACCGCAAAACCTGAGGGAAGGCGTTAACGGGCGCATGGGGGCGGTGCCGACCGGGTTCAGGCCAGCCGGGCGGTCGGCCCGGCGGCTAACCGCAGGAGGGCGGCAAGGGCCGCTACATCCTGCGGTCGCCCTCCTGCCGACGGCGCCACCGCTCTTCCATCCGCTCCATCATCCGGGCTCGCCTGGACCGTGCCGGACGGCCGGAACCGGACCGGGGCTGTCCCTGTAGCTTCGCCTTGGCGCGTGCGGCCTTGGCGGGGCGGACCCTGGCCACATGCCGCCGCCAGCTGACCAACGCCCAGACCAGCGACAGCAGCACGATCGCCGCCCCGGCGGCCTGCAGGTACACCCGGTGGGTGACCATCCCGGCCGCGAGCAGGCCAGCACCGACGACGACGCCGACGAGAGCCTGTACCAGCTTGCGCTTATAGTGCACCCGCGGGTCACTGGAGCGCACGAGACGCCCGAACTTCGGATCCTCCCTGTAGAGCGCTTGCTCGATCTGCTCCAGCTGGCGCTGCTCATGTTCCGAGAGCGGCACGACGCCTCCCATAAAAAACCTTGCGCCCGGCACGTGTGCGATGATCTTTCACCTCACATACCCGGTTCAATTTCCAGAATACGAGCGTTGACACGCCGCTTGGAAGGGTGGACCCCCCACCAGGTCAGAAACCACCCCCGGCAGGTGAGCTCGGGTCCTGCACCAGAGCCGCAGGCCGGACCGCGCTGGACCCGAATCGGCTGGCGATCGCATCGATCGCACGCTCCGCTTCCCGCCACCCGACAGGCCGGTCATCGAACGTCAGCTGGGCATTCGCGGCGGCCGCTGTGACCAGGCCCGATACCCGCACGCCGACGAGCCGCAACCGCGCGCCCTCGTCAAGGCCGGCCGACTCGTACAGTGCGCAGACTGTGGCGTAAATCTCACGAGCTACGTCAGTCGGATAAGCGAGCGTGCGGGACCGTGTCATCGTCTTGAAGCTGGCCAGCCGGAGCTTGACCGAAACCGTCCGGGCCGCGTAGCCGCCCGCCCGCAGGCTGTGCGCCGTCCGCCCGGACAGCTTCAGCAGCTCCCGCCTGATCCGTTCCGGGTCGTCGATGTCGGCCGCGAAGGTCTCCTCGGCCCCGATGCTCTTCTCTGGCATGTGCGGCGTGACCCGCCGCTCGTCCCGGCCCCAGGCCAGGGCGGCCAGATGCGAGCCCTGGGCGACCCCGAGCTCGTGCTGCAGCGTGGCGAGCGGGGTGTGCGCGATGTCCCCCACCGTGCGCAGACCCAGCCGGGCCAGCACCTCGCTGGTCCGTTCCCCGACGCCCCACAGCGCCGAGGCCGGCAGCGCGTGCAGGAAGTCGAGCACGCCCGCGCGCGGCACCACGAGAAGGCCGTCCGGCTTGCAGCGGGCGGAGGCGATCTTCGCGACGAACTTGGTCGGCGCGACCCCGACCGAACAGGTGATGCCCTGCTGCCTGGCGACCTCGGCCCGGATATGCCTGGCGATCACGGCAGGCGGCCCGAGCCGCCGCAGCGCGCCGGAGACGTCGAGGAAGGCCTCGTCGAGCGCGAGCGGCTCCACATCCGGCGTGACCGTGCCGAAGATCGCCATGACCTCCTTGGAGGTGGCGGCGTACGTCCGGTGCCTGGGCGCGACGAACACCGCCCGCGGGCACATCCGCCGCGCCCGGCCCACCGGCATCGCCGAACGCACCCCGAACGCCCGGGCCTGGTACGACGCTGAAAGCACCACGCCCCGGCCGCTGGTCCCGCCCACGATGACCGGCTGACCGGCAAGCTCGGGCCGGTCCCTGATCTCCACGCTCGCGTAGAACGCGTCCATGTCCACGTGCAGGATGTGGCAGCCGGTGTCGTCGGCCATAGTGGTCAGCGGTGGCCGAGCAGGTGCAGCTGCGCGGCGATGTCGCGCAGTGGCGGGGCGGCCGCGGCGGCCGCCTCAAGCGCGCGCAGCGCCTCGGTCCCTCCGGCCCCGCCCGCGTCTCCGTCGAGCAGCGCGCCGGGCACCAGCCCGCTGAAGATCCGCAGGCCATGCGCTTCCCCCGCGCGCAACCCGGCTCCCTCCAGCAGCGCGGTGAGGGCCGGCAGGGTGAATCGCCGCGGTGATCCGGCTGCCCCGTCGCTCTCGAGCAGCTGGCGGGCCTCGGTGAAGCGGCCGGCCAGCGCCCGGTGCAGGACCGCGGCCACCGCGTTGGACGCGAGCACGCTCACCGTGGCGGACGGCCGGAGCACGGCGGCGATCGCGGTCATCGCGTCGGCCGGCTCCTCGACGTACTCAAGCACGTTGTGGCAGATGACGAGGTCCGCCGCCTTCGTGCCTGCCACGCTGTCCAGGCTGTTTGCCTCGCCCTGCACCGCGGTCAGCCGCGCGCCCGCCTCGGCGGCCCGCCGCTGGGCCGCTGCCAGCGCGTCCGGGCTCGGGTCGACCACGGTGACGTGGTGTCCCATCGCGGCGAACGGCACCGCCAGCCCGCCGGTCCCCCCGCCCACGTCGACGATGTCCAGCGCCTGCCTGCCGGTCTCCGCCACCCGGGCCGATACGACGTGGCGCAGGACGTCCCAGACCAGCGAGGAGCGGACGCCGTCACGCCTGAAATCTGCCGCCACGCCAGCCTCCTTCGTCCAGTCCAATGTAGTGCCGGTCACTGACATTGCTGGCCACGGGGGGGCGACCCCCCTGGCACCCCCCGCATTGCTGGCCACGGGGGGCGACCCCCCTGGCACCCCCCGCATTGCTGGCCACGGGGGGGCGACCCCCCTGGCACCCCCCGCATTGCTGGCCAGCTGACATTTGGTTACTTTACGTACCGAAGCAGTGAACTTCCGTGACCAGCCTTACGTTATACAGCCGTGCGGAACTCTCAGATTCTTCTTTACGCCACCTGCCGGCAATTCCAGCGCGGCCAGAGCCGGCCACCGTATGCTCATCGCCATGGCTGAGCACCTAGAGTTGCCCCGCCCCTGGCGGCTTACCCTGACCGCAGGATGGAACCTGGCCGAATCCCTCGGTCTTCCTGTCGCCGGGTACTTCGTCGGCGCGAAGCTTGGCGGCCGGGACGCGGGCATGCTAGCCGCGACCGCCGTGGTCTGGCTGACCGTGGTCGGACGCAAGGTCTTCACCCGCAGCGTCCCCGGCCTGCTCACGATCTCGGCCCTGGTGCTCACCCTGCAGACGGCGGTCGTGATCGTCACCGGCAGCATGTTGTTCTTCCTGCTCCAGTTCCCGCTGGCCAACCTGGGCCTGTGCGTGCTGTTCGCGCGGACCGCACCCACCCGTAAGCCGCTGGTCGCCCAGCTAGCCGCCGAGGTCGTCGCGCTTCGCCAGCCGTCGTCCCATCACCCGGGACTGCACCGGTTCTTCCAGGGCGCGACCTGGCTGTGGGCCGGGATCTTCTTCGTGTCCACCGTGGGCCTGGCCGTGCTGATGATCCTCGAGCCGGTCAAGGTGTTCTTGCTGCTCACCACGGCCGTCACCGTTGGCGGCGTGGTCGCGGGCACGTTCCTGTCGGCACTCTGGTTCTTCCGGGTCCTGCACCGCTTCGGCCTGCGCGTCCGCTTCGCACAACAGCCCTGATCAGCCGCGGAGCAGATCCAAGACGGAGCGCAGCGTGCTGGCTAGCCAGCACGAGCCGTCCCCGGGTCAGACTTGCAGCGATGGCTTGAGTTCGGCGATGCGCGCCAGAAGGCCGTTGACGAAGGCGGGCGAGGCGTCGGTGGACAGATCACGGGCGAGCAGGACGGCCTCGCTGATCGCGACTCCGTCGGGTATGTCCTGCGCCCAGAGCAGCTCGTAGACGCCGATCCGCAGCACATTCCGGTCTACGGCGGGCATCCGGTCCAGGGTCCAGCCCTCGGCGTACTCCGAGATCAGCTCGTCGATCCGCGCGGAATGCACGGTCACGCCGCGGACCAGGTCCGCGGCGTAGTCGGGCACCGGCGGGCTGCCCATGGTGATCCGCTCGGCGAGCAACTCGAGGACGGGCAGGCCGCGCAGTTCGGCCTCGAAGAGGACGTCCAGCGCCCGCTTGCGCGCCTTGCTACGAGCGGGCGGCATGAGCCACAGTGCTCATCAGGCGCGGCCGAGGTACTGGCCGGTCCTCGTATCGACCTTGATCTTCTCGCCGGTCGAGATGAACAGCGGTACCTGGATGGTGGCGCCGGTCTGCAGGGTGGCCGGCTTGGTACCGCCGGTGGAACGGTCGCCCTGCACGCCGGGGTCGGTCTGGCTGATGGTGAGCTCGACCGCCGCGGGCAGGTCGATGTACAGCGGCGTGCCGTCGTTGAACGCGATGGTCACGGTCTGCTCTTCCAGCAGGTAGTTCGCGGCCTCTCCCACGACGGACGCGTCGATACGCGGCTGCTCGTAGTCCTGGGTATCCATGAAGACGAAATCGCCGCCCTCCCGGTACAGGTACTGCATCTCCCGCCGGTCGACGTTGGCCACGTCAACCTTGACGCCGGCGTTGAAGGTCCGGTCGACGACCTTGCCCGACATGATGTTCTTCAGCTTGGTACGGACGAAGGCAGGGCCCTTGCCGGGCTTGACATGCTGGAACTCGACGACAGTCCACAGGTTGCCGTCGAGGTTCAGCGTGATGCCGTTCTTCAGGTCGTTCGTGGTGGCCACGTTCTGTCTCCAGGTTAAAGAACGAGAAGTTCTCTCGTCGTAGTCGTGAGGAGGCCCGTCCCGCCGGCCCCCACGACCAGGACGTCCTCGATCCGGACACCGCCCCGGCCGGGTAGGTAGACACCCGGCTCGACGGTGACTGGAACCCGGCTAGCGAGTTTACCCGTTCTGGCGTACCCGATCGTCGGCGCCTCGTGCACCTCGAGCCCGACGCCGTGTCCCAGCCCGTGCTGAAAGTGGTCGCCGTGCCCAGCGTCACGGATCAGGTCGCGGGCTGCCGCGTCCACGTCGCCGACGTCGGCGTCCGGCCGGGCGGCGTCCAGGCCGGACCGCTGCGCGGCCGCGACCAGCTCATAGATCTCCCGCTGCCAGCCCGCGGGCTCGCCGAGCGCCACGGTGCGGGTCATGTCGGCGTGGTAGCCGCCGTACAGCGCGCCGAAGTCCATCGTGATCAGGTCGCCGCGGCGCATCGGCCGGTCGGTCGGCGCGTGGTGCGGGATCGCGCCGTTCGGCCCGCTGGCCACAATGGTGTCGAAGGCCGGCCGCTCCGCGCCCAGGTAGGCCATCCGCGCGTCGAGCGCGGCCGCCAGCGAGCGTTCAGTCAGGCCGGGCCTGATCAGCGAGAACACGTCGGCGACGGCCTGGCAGGTGATCCGGCAGGCGGTCGCGAGCAGCTCGAGCTCGGACGGATCCTTGACCGTCCGTAGCTCCTCGATTTTCCGGCCGAACGGAACCAGGTTGACGCCTTCCGTCCTAGCCGCGAGCTCTTGGTGGCGCTCGACCGACATCTCGTGCGCCTCGAACGCCACGGCATGCCAGCCTCGGCTGGTCATCTCCGCGGCCAGCCTCGGCTCGATGAAGCGCTCGGTGATCAGCTCGAGGTCGGGACACTCCTGCTGGGCGGCCAGCGTGTAACGCGAGTCGGTCGCCAGCACGGCCGTGCCGTCCGCGGCCAGCAGCAGCGCGGCGTTGGAGCTGGCCAGGCCGGTGAGGTACCGGACGTTCGGGCCGGAGGTGATCAGGGCCGCGTCGGTGCGGGCCTCGACGATCTTCTCCTGAGCCCGCCGCCGACGGGCCGCGTGAATCTCTGCCATGGCTCCTCCCGGTTTGCACTCCGAACAACTTCGGCTAATCCGCCATGGCGCGGACCTGCTCAATGAGGCGGACGCGGGCCTCGTGGGTGGGCGCGAGCGGCGTGACGTTGAGGGTGGTCACGCCGACTTCGCGGTAGGCGGCTAGGCGCTCCCGCACGTAGGATTCGGGGCCGATCAGCGAGGTGCGCTCGACCAGGTCCGCGGGCACCAGGGCCTCGGCCTCGGTCTTGCGGCCATCCAGGTAGGCGTCCTGGATCGCCCTGGCCTCGGCCTCGTAGCCGAGCCGGCGGGCCAGGTCGTTGTAGAAGTTGCGGCCCCGCGCGCCCATCCCGCCGATGTACAGGGCCAGCTCGGCCCGGCCATAGTCGCGCAGGCCGGTCACGTCGTCACCGATCGCCAGCCGTGCGTGGGCGATCACGTCGAGCGGGCCGAGCGAAGGATCGCGCTTGGCGGCACCTTCGGCCACCGCTTCACCCCACACCTGGCCGGCTTTTTCCGGCAGGTAGAAGATCGGCATCCAAGATTCGGCCAGCTCCGCGGCGAGCGCGACGTTCTTCGGGCCGATGGCGGCCAGGGCGATCGGGATGCGCTCACGGACCGGGTGGTTGATCAGCTTGAGCGGCTTGCCCAGGCCGGTGCCGCCCACAAGCGGCAGCTGGTAGTACCGGCCCTGGTACGCAAGCCGCTCACGGCGCCAGACCATCCGGCAGATCTCGATGACCTCGCGGGCCCGGCCGATCGGCGCGTCGTACGGCACGCCGTGCCAGCCCTCGATCACCTGCGGGCCGGAGGCGCCAAGCCCAAGCATGAACCGGCCGCCCGAGACGTAGTCCAGCCCGGCCGCGGTCATCGCGGTCAGCGCGGGCGTACGCGAGTACAGCTGGAAGATCCCCGACGCGATCTGCATCCGCTCGGTCTTCGCCGCCAGGAAGCCGAGCTGGCTCACCGCGTCGAAGCTGTACGCCTCGGGCACGAACACGATGTCGAGCCCGGCCTTCTCGTAGTCGGCCAGTTCCACCACGGTCTCGGCGAAGCCGCCCGCATAGCTGAGAAACATCCCTATCCGCATATAGGGAGAGTAGCGGCTCTGCCGATGGGGCCTCCGGCAGGGGCTGATCAGGCCTCCGGCCGGGCCGGGGCACGCACCACGGCTCGTTCGGTCCCATGGGCACGGGCCAGGATGTCGTCGCTGACGGTCTCGGGGCGGCGATCATCGGTGGCGACGGTCAGCGTGGCGACTGCGGCGTAAGCCGCCAGCCGACGCTCGTACAAGGCGGGCAGGTCGGGCCGGGCCAGCATCGGGCGGCCGCCGTCACCGCCGACACGCTGCAGCGCCTGGACGTAGCCGACCTGCAAGTAGATGACCTGGGCGCGCGGGTGCGAGGCGAGCGTGCCGCGGGTCCGCGGATGCTCGGCCGCGCCGCCGCCCAGGGCCAGGACCAGGTTCGGGGCCGTCGAGGAGTTCGGTGATGACCTGGTGCTCGAGGGCGCGGAAGGCGGCCTCACCGTCCTCGGCGAAGATCTCCCTGATCAGGCGGCCCGCGCGCTGCTCGATCACCTGGTCACTGTCGGCGAAAGGCAGCCCGAGTTCGGCGGCGAGCAGGCCGCCGACGGTGGTCTTGCCCGCTCCCATGAACCCGACGAGGACGATCACGGCGCGGCTGGGTCTGCCGGGGAGGGCTCCGCGGCGTGTTCGGCGGCCAGCTCGGCGATCGCCTGCAGGGCCAGCTGGTAGGAGACCAGGCCGAAGCCGGCCACCGTCCCGTCCGCCACCGCCGCCACCACCGAGGTATGCCGGAATGACTCGCGTTTGGCCGGATTGGATATGTGCACCTCTACCAGCGGGGCGGTGCGCATGGCTAGCGCGTCCCGCAGCGCGTAGGAGTAGTGGGTGAACGCGGCCGGATTGAGCACGACCGGCAGCCGGGCGTCGGCGGCCTCGTGCACCCAGCTGATCAGCTCGCGCTCGTCGTCGGTCTGCCGGACGTCGACGCTCAGGCCGAGCTTGCGGCCGGTCGAGCGGCACACGTCGGCCAGGTCGTCGAACGACGCGGAGCCGTACACCTCGGGTTCCCGGACGCCGAGCCGGCCGAGGTTCGGGCCGTTGAGCACGAGTACCTGCGTGATCACTTGGACACCTCCTGGTATGCCTGTCGCAGGAGTTCCTCGGACGGGTCATCGAGAATCGCGGGACGGGCCAGGCCGTCGAGCACCACCAGCCGCAGCCGCGAGCCGCGAGCCTTCTTGTCCACGCCCATGGCCTCGCGCAGCGACGGCCACACTCCGGCCGGGTACGCGGTGGGCAGGCCGACGCTGGCCAGCAGCTCCCGGTGCAGCGCGGCTACCTGCGGGTCGAGGCGGCCGGCCAGCCGGGCCAGCTCGGCGACGTATATCATACCGATGGCGACCGCGTCCCCGTGCCTGAACCGGTAGCCTTCGACCCGCTCGATGGCATGGCCGAGCGTATGCCCGTAGTTCAGGATCTCTCGCAGGCCGCTTTCGTTCAGGTCTTTGGAGACCACCTCGGCCTTGACCGCGATGGCACGCTCGATCAGCTCGCGGGCGTGCGTGCCGTGCGGGACCGTGGCCCCCTCCGGGTCGGCTTGTACCAGCTCGAGGATGACCGGGTTGGCGATGAAGCCGGTCTTGATCACTTCGGCCAGCCCGCTGACGTAATCCCGGCGCGGCAGCGTCTCGAGCGTGACCAGGTTGGCGAGCACGCCGGCCGGCGAATGGAACGCGCCGACCAGGTTCTTGCCTTCGGGGATGTCGATCGCGGTCTTCCCGCCCACCGCGGCGTCGGCCATGCCGAGCAGCGTGGTCGGGACCAGGACGGCCGCGACGCCGCGGAGCCAGGTCGCGGCCACGAATCCGGCCAGGTCGGTGGCCGCTCCCCCGCCGATGCCGACCACGCAGTCGGACCTGGTCACGCCGTGCTCGGCCAGCCGGGACCACAGGCCGGCCGCCACGTCGACGGTCTTGGCCGCCTCGCCGTCGGGCACCGGTTCGGCGTGCACGGTCAGGCCCGCGGCTTGTAGCGCTCCGCACGCGGGGCGGGCGATCTCGCCGAGGCCCTGGGCGTGGATGACCACGACGGTGCGGGCCTGCTCCGGCACCAGGCCGGGCAGCTCGCCGAGCACGCCGACGCCGACGATCACCTGGTATGGCCGACCGCCGTCCGAGGGCATGACGTCGATCCTGGTCGCGGTCATTTCTTCGTGATCCGGGCGGCGAGCTCGTCGGCGAGCTCGTCCGGGCCCAGGTCGTCGGTCGGCACCGTGACCGCGGCGAGCCGCTGGTAGATCGCGTCACGCTCGTCCAGCATGGTGCGCAACCGGCCACGCGGGTTACCGGGGACCACGACCCGGGGCCGGTCCAGGCCGATCCGCCGGGCCACGGTGCCGAACTGCGCGGACAGGTAGACCACGGGCAGGCCGTCGAGCAGGTGCTGGATTCCGGCGTCGAGGACCGCGCCGCTGCCCAGCGCCAGCACCCCGCCGTGCTGGCGCAGCGCGCCGAGCGCGTCAGTGGCCGCGGCGCGCTCGAGTTCACGGAAGGTCTCCTCGCCGTGCTCGATGAAGATGTCGCCGACCGGCTTGCCCGCGGCCGCGCCGACGTCGGCGTCGGTGTCGCGGAACTCCACCCCGAGCCGGTCCGCGAGCAGCGGCCCCACCGCGGACTTGCCCGCGCCTGGCGGGCCTATCAGGACCACCAGGGGCCTTTGGGTCATGAGATCACCAGGGTCTTGAGGTAGCTCTCCGCGTTGCGGCGCATCTCTTCCGCCGAGTCGCCGCCGAACTTCTCCATCGCGGCCTCGGCCAGCACCAGGGCCACCATCGCCTCGGCCACTACGCCGGCCGCGGGCACCGCGGTCACGTCGCTGCGCTGGTTGATCGCCTTGGCCGGCTCGCCGGTGCTGGTGTCGATGGTGTCCAGCGCGCGCGGCACCGTTGAGATGGGCTTCATCGCGACCCGCAGCCGGATCACTTCGCCGGTGCTCATCCCGCCCTCGATGCCGCCCGCCCGGTTGGTGCGCCTGGCCACGCCCTGGGGGGTGGCCTCGATCTCGTCGTGGGCTACCGACCCGCGCCGGGCCGCGGTGGTGAAACCGTCGCCGACCTCGACGCCCTTAATGGCCTGGATGGACATCAGCGCGCCGGCCAGCCGGGCGTCCAGCCGCCGGTCCCAGTGGGTGAAGCTGCCGAGCCCCGGCGGCAGCCCGAAGGCCAGCACCTCGACGACGCCGCCCAGCGTATCGCCCGCCTTCTTGGCCGCGTCGATCTCGGCCACCATGGCCGCGCTCGTGTCCGTGTCGAAGCAGCGCACCGGGTCGGCGTCGATGGCGGCGGCGTCATCCGGGCCGGGCATGACCTCGTCGGGGATCCGCACCTGGCCGATCGCGACCACGTGGCTGAGGATCTCGATGCCGAGTACCTGGCTGAGCAGGCGCCTGGCCACCTCGCCGAGCGCCACCCGCGCGGCCGTCTCCCGCGCGCTGGCCCGCTCGAGGACGGGACGGGCGTCGGAGTGGCCGAATTTCTGCATGCCTGCCAGGTCGGCGTGGCCGGGCCGCGGCCTGGTCAGCGGCGCGTTCCTGGCCTGGCTGTCCAGCGTCTCGGCGGCCACGGGGTCGGGTGACATGACCGTCTCCCACTTGGGCCATTCGGTGTTCGCGATCCTGATCGCGACCGGGCCGCCGAGCGTGCGGCCGTGCCTGACGCCCCCGGTCAGCTCGACCTCGTCCCGCTCGAACATCATCCGCGCGCCGCGCCCGTAGCCGGCCCGCCTGCGGGCCAGGGCGGCGGCGACGTCCTCGGTGCTGACCCGCACTCCGGCAGGCACTCCCTCGCAGATCGCGACGAGCGCGCGCCCGTGCGATTCGCCTGCGGTCAGCCAGCGGAACATGCTCATGATCCTACGGGGTCGCGTGTGACGGTGAGCTCGACTCCGCGGCGCAGCCGGCCCGCGAGCCGGCCCGCGATGCTGTTGGCGACCCGGTTCACCGCGGCCTGCCAGTCCCCGGGCGGGCGGCCGCCCCCGGCCAGGCGCAGCCGGACAGCGAGATCGGCCGGGCCGCCGGGGGCCATGGTAAACCCGCTGATCACGGGTTCGCCGGCCACCGCTGCCTCGATTTCGGCCCGCAGGTCCGGGTCCTCATGCGCGGGCGGGACCGGCTCCCCGGCCGCGAGCGCCTCGAGCCGGGCGCCCTCCACCGCCAGCGGCACCGGACCGGCTACGTCGATGACCACCGCGCAGCCGTCGGTGACCGCCGCGCGGCACACCCGATCGGCCTCGGCGGGGACCGGGCGGGCGTTGGCACGCCAGCCGGCGAGCGTGTCGACGCTGGTGAACGCGAGCACGGCCGGCCTTCCGTCCCGTCCGATCAAGGTGGGCAGCACCATCTCGCTGTTCTTGTCCCCGCTAGCGGCGGAGGGGTCGGCGGGGGGGCCGTCGGCCAGGACCGCGACCACCGGGACGAGCAGTCGCGCCGCGGCCAGCGCGGTCAGCGCCGCCTGCTCGCTTCCCTGCCCGGCCTGGTACGCGGCCAGGGCCGCGGCGACGCGAGGGTCGGCGGCGCCGTTGTCGTCGCGGAACTGCTGTCCGCCTGGGTTCAGATGCCCGGACACCTCACCGACCCTATGCCACCTGCGACCTTGGCCGGTCAACCACCCGGCTGCGGTTACGTCATACGGTAACTAGAAATATGCAAGGAGTAATGAATTCTCTGAATGAGTCGCTTTCCAGTTAATGACCGTCATTAACTCGGCACAATCGGATGAGCCGGGGATGTTCATGCGCACGCATACAGAGAGGAGCGTGGGTGACCCAGCCCGAGCGACTGGCCGCGATCGCACCGGGCACGCCGATGTGGAAGGCCGTGCCACCGCGCCTGGTTGGCCCGTACCTGACCGGCCAGCGCACCGTGCTGGCCGGATACGTGTACCGCGCCCAGGACGTTCGCTTCCACAACCCCGCCGAGGCCTACCTCGCGCTGAGCCTCGGCTTCCAGGATTCGGAATTCACGCCGCACATGAGCGAGATCTACCTGGTGGCCTGGCTGGCCAGAGCGATCGACGGCTACCTGCCGGCCACCGGCCACGGTATCCCCGAGTTCTATATCGAGCCGATCGCGATACCGGTCGGGGCGGGCATGTGCCGTCTCGGCCCGGACGGAGATCAGCTCGTGGCCCGCTACGACGGGCTGGCCTGGCAGAAGACGGAGCCATAGCCATGCGATACCGGCTCATGGCCACCTACCTCGGCGTCCCCTACCATGCGGGCCTCGGCCCCGACGGCAACGACGCGACGCTGTTCTCCCCGGGCCCGCCGCCGGACGAGCTTGGCTTCACGGCCGCGGGCGGGTACTGGCGCAAGCAGGTCAGCCTCGCCGACCTCGACGCGCTGTGGCAGTCCCGGCTGGTGGGCGAGTTCCGCGGCGAGCCCTGCCTGGTCCTCGATGACCTCGGCGACCGGCTGCACCTTGCCTACCTGGGCCGCGATTCGGTCCGGGCCAGGCAGCTGGGCTACTGGGAAATCGACCGGGAGGTCTTCGAGGTCGTGGTGGCCCGGCAGGAAGTCACCGGGCTGACCGAGGAGCGGGTGGAGTACCCGCTGGCTTCGGCCATGTTCCCGCCATCGAACCGGGACCCGGGCGTCCCGCTGCGGCCAGAAGCGCCGGGCCGCGGGACGCCGGCCCAGCAGGCTCCCGCGCCGCCCCCCTCCATTACCGAGCGGACCAGCCCGCTGCGGGCGGTGCCACGGCCGGGCCACCAGCCAGCTACCGAGGCGGGCGGATACCCCGAGGCGGGCGGATACCCCGAGGCGGGCGGATACGCCGAGGCGGATCGCGCGTCGAGCACGCCGGACCGGGTCGCGGCCTGGCACGGTTCGCCTGAGACCGAGCCCTGGTCGGAGCCTCGGCCGGAGCCCCGGCCCGGTCCCAGGTCCGAACCGGGTCCGGATCCCCGGACCGATCCCAGGTCCGAACCGCGCCCGGCTCCCCGGCCGAGGCCGTGGGTTGAGCCCGCGCCTTGGGCTACGCCGGAGCCGCAGGCTGCCCCGCCGTCCGGGCGGCGCGCCGGGCGCCGGGACCGGGTGCCTCAGTCGGTCTTCGCCGAACTCCTCAGCCTGGCCGCGATCCCGCACGCGGCCTACGTGGTCGATGAGGAGGTGCCGGGCGCCATGTGCCTGGTCAAGGCGGACGGCGGCTTCGAGGTGTTCAGCCGTACCGACGACGCCCGGCTGGATGTGCACTTCTTCGAAGACGAGGAAGCGGCCTACTTCTATCTGTTCGGGGTCCTGGCGGCGGAAGCCGTGCGCAGCGGGCGGCTGAGCCCCGACGCGCCCAACGGGCGGGTCAACGGATCACGCAGGCCTGGAGTGCCCTCAACCCCCGCAGAAAACGTTTCGAAGTACTTACGGCGCGAGAAGTTACCCAAATCGGCATCCCAGCCGGTTATCGTTAATTAGCCGGCGGGGCTGACGGTCCCCCGCTCCCCAAGCAGCCCCGTCGGCCTCCCCTAGCTCTAGTCCGTAAATTGGGATTTAAGTACCAAATTGGGATTTAAGTACCGCAGATAAATCCCATTGCATTACTAGCCAGATATCATCGATTTCACTTCAGGCCCGATAGTCACAGTCGACAGGCCTATACCCCCACCGCAGCGCCTCGATCGGCGGATCGCGTCACAGTACTGTGGCGTGCGTGGCTCTTCCCCTGTCTGACGCGGCACTCGCGGACATGACTGACGTAGCCGGGGCTGCTGCGGGCGCCGAACTCGCGGTGACCGCGGGTGTGGCTAGCCTGGCCGTTCGGGACCTGGTCCGCGGGGGCCGACGCCACGGCAAGGTCCTGGCCGTCCTGCCGCACGCCATCTACCTCGAATTCGCCGATGCCCTGCCCGAGCCGCGGGTGATCGCGATCTCGCCGCCGGATGCCATCAGGTTGCCTAACGCGATCATTACCGGTTCGTGGGAGGCGCGTCCCCCCGGTCCCGCGGCCGACGCCGCGGAATGCTGGGCAGGCGGCAGCCGAGTGATGGCCTGCGGCCTCGACATCAGGATCGTCCGCTGGTGGGATCCCTCGCCGGTGTTCGGGCCGCTGTCCCGGGCCAGGCTCGATCACGGCTCGGGTGTTCTGGCCAGGCTCTACGCGGCGGCCGAGCACGTGCCCGGCCTGGCGGGCCACGATGGTCCCGGCCAGCTCGCGGCGTGCTGCGCGAGCGGCGACCTGGCCGGCGCGGTCGAGACAGCTGAGCGCCTGGTGGGCCTCGGCCCTGGCTTGGTGCCGAGCGGTGACAGCGTGGTCAGCGGGGTGCTGCTCGCGCTCCGGCTGCTGGGCGGGGCCATCTCCGGCGGAACCCGGGCGGTATGGCTCGCGAACTGGCTCAGCGCCTCGGTGACCTGCGACGCGACGCAGCGGACCACCACGCTCGCGGCCTCGCTGCTGCACTGCGCGGCCAAGGGCCAGGCCGCGGCCGAGGTGTCCGCGGTGCTGCTGGGGATGGCGGGCCATGAGCCGCTCGAGCGAGCGGCGGCCCGGCTGCTCGCGGCGGGCCAGGGCGTCGATCTCGCCTGGGGGCTAGTGGCAGGCTGCCGCGCGGCGCTGCTTTTGTCCGTATCCTGACCCTTTGGCATCCTCCCTCGCCTGAAGGCGGGGATTCCAGCCCGTTCCTACGCTAGAAGGAGGACGAGCTCCGGTGATCGTTCCGCTTTCCGGACTGCAGTACGAGATTGAGGCCGGGCAGTACCGCGCCACGGTGACCGAACTCGGCGCCGGGCTGCGCTCGCTGTCCTTCCGCGGCCAGCCGGTGATCGCGGGCCACGAACCGGACGAGCTCCCGCCGGCCGGAGCAGGCGAGCTGCTGGCACCCTGGCCGAACCGGATCGACGGCGGGCGGTACTCCTTCGGCGGCACCGAATACCAGCTGGCGCTCACTGAGCCCGCCCGGGCGAACGCCATCCACGGCCTGACTCGCTGGCTGGCGTGGACCCTCGTCCGGCGGGACGCCGGCGCAGTGCTGCTCCGCAGCGCCCCGCACGGCCACCAGGGGTATCCGTTCTGCCTGGAGATCGAGGCCGAGTACCGCCTGGATCCCGGCACCGGGCTGCAGGTGGCCGTGACAACACACAACCGCGGCAGCCACGCCGCGCCCTACGGCATCGGCTCGCATCCCTACCTGACCGTCCGGACGGACTCGGTAGACCGGTGCGAGCTGACGCTGCCGGCGGAGTTCTGGCTGCCGATGGACGATCGCGGCATCCCGTCCGGGCCGCCGGAGCCGGTCAAGGGCACGGAGTACGATTTCCGGCAGCCGCGCGCCATCGGCGCCACCCGGCTCGATCACGCGCTCACCGGGCTGAGCCGCAGTGCCGACGGCCGCGCGTGGGCCTACCTCGCCGCAGACGGCGAGACCGGCGCCCGGGTCGGCATGTGGGCGGACGAAGGATACCGGTGGCTGCAGGTGTTCACCGGCGACCCCCTGGGGCCGGACCGCCGCCGCAGGGCGGTGGCCATCGAGCCCATGACCTGCCCGCCGAACGCCTTCGTGACCGGCGATGACCTGCTCGTCCTCGAACCCGGTGACCAGGTCACCCACACCTGGGGCATCCGGGCCTTCTAACCGGGAGGCAGACGGCCGGCGATGCGGTCAAGGTCAGCGGTGGTGTCGATGTCGTCGGGGCGGCCGGTATCGCCGCATTCGACGAGCATGACCAGGTCCGGACGGGCGCGCAGGAATGCCCGGGCGCCCTGGTCGCCGGTGGCCGTCGCGATGACCTCGGGCCAGTGCTCACGGGCCAGCAGGACCGGGTTGCGCGGCCTGCCGTCGTAGGCGGCTACCGCCACGGTGGCGCCGGCCCGGTACGCGGCGATCAGGCGCGCGACCGCCTCCGCGCCCACGAGCGGCTGGTCGGCCAGCGCGACCACCACGGCGGCCACGTCCGCGGGAAGGGCTCGCAGGGCGGCACGGAGCGAGGACCCCATGCCGGTACGCCATTGTTGATTGAATACCGTATGTATTCCGTCCAGCTGCACCGGGGCGGCGCCGGTGACGACGAAAACAGGGTCCGCGCCGCCGGCGACGAGGGTCTTGACGCCACGCTCGGCGAGGGTCTGCCCGTCCAGTTCGACCAGCGCTTTGGGCTGGCCGAACCGCGACCCCTCCCCCGCGGCCAGCAGCACCCCGGCAACTCTCACCATGATCGCGGCGTGGAGACCCCGGCCTTCAGGCCGGGGCGGAAACGCCGCGTCACCTCCCCGGAAATGTCAGTGGTACTCGCTAGTGTGTTCGCATGTCCCGGCGGGCCGGGTGGAGAAGGTCAAGCCGCATTACACGAGCCAGCGGTGCTCGGCGTGCGGGCAGGTGGACCGGGACTCGCGTGAGAGCCCAGCCGTGTTCCGGTGCACTGCCTGCGGTTTCGCCTGCCACGCGGACGTGAACGCGGCCATCAGCATCGCGGTGGGGCACCCCACCCACCTCCCCATCCCCCTTCACTGGCGGGGAGGCGACGGGGTTACCCGGCCCGTGAACCGCGAACCTCACCTGCTTGCCTCCTTAACCGGACGTGGGTAGCCGGAATCCCCCGCCTTCAGGCGGGGGAGGATGTCAAATGCACGATCCCCAAGCGTATGCGCCCACACTGGTGACATCCATTTGCGCGGCGCGGTCGGCTGCGAGCGCTGATGCCTGCCGTCGTTGGCTCCCCATGAAGCATGCGCCTGTGTGCTGTCTCAACTGCGGCGGGCAGTTGGTTCCGCGCCGGTGGCGAGTGCGCCCGGCCACGCTGGGCGAGGCTGCCGCGGCGGACCACCGGGATGGCGCTGTTCGGCGTGCGGGTGGTGCGAGACGACGGCACCGACCTCACCGGGCGCCGGGCGATCCTCATCCGGCCTGCCCGGGCGGCATGCCGGTACTGGCAGCAGATAGTAGATGGCCACCAATGCGGCGGTGGATACCACAGCTCGCAGCACAGCCCGCACAATAGTGCGGCGGGGGTCTGCCCTAAGGCCGGGCGGCAGGTTCCGGGTCCGCGTGATCCGTCATGGGAAAGGCTAACCGGAGGTGTCAGAGGATGCCGCTGGCCACGGCTATGCCGACGGCTATGAGGACCAGGCCGCCGAGGAGTTCCCCTCGCTCGCCGGTCTTGGTGCCGAGTCGGTCACCGAGGTCCAGCCCGATAAGGGACAAGGTGACGCTGACTACGCCGACGGTGATCGCGGCAACGGCGATGTTGACGTGGTAGGCGCCTAGGGCGAAGCCGACTGCGAGGTTGTCGATGCTCAGCGCGATTCCGGTGACTAGCAGCCGCCCGGTTCGTTGCTGGGCCGCTTCGGCCGGGGGCTTGTCATGCTTGCTCGCCTGGCTCCAGATGGCCTGCACCACCGCGTAGATGCCGGTGGCGATCAGCAGTGCGGCGCCGATCCAGTGGGCAGCGTGGCCGAGGGTGCGGGCGAGGCTATGGCCGAGCAGGAGACCCAGGAGCGGCATGCCAGCTTCGAATAGCCCGAAGATGAGGCCAACGCGCAACCGGGTGCCAGCATCGACACCTGCCACGCCGATGCCGACTGCGGCGGCGAAGTTGGACAGGCCGAGCGAGAGGGCAACCAGGAGCAGGGCCAGCATGACCTCACGCTACTGCGGCATCCCGGCCTGTTGCCCGGCCGTGACCTGCTCGTACTCGCGGCCTGGACGGCCGGCTGCATCATGGCGTAGGTGTATTTCTTCCGGTGGCAGCCGACGCGGCCTCGCCACCGGAAGAATCTTGCTTCCGCGATCAGTGGCTGACCGCCCGGACCCGGCGCGCTGGCCGCGGCGCGGCGCTGCCCTCGGCCGCGGCGGCTGGGAGCAGGATCTTGTCCAGCAGCCAGGCGCTGACCGCGATTATCAGCGCGGCGTCCAGGTAGTGGCAGGCCATCGCGCCCAGGTAGGTCGGGCCGCCCCAGGCATTGACGGTGAAGTTCGGGTCGAGTCCGCCAATGATCTGCTTACCGACCCGCCAGAAGCTGTAGCCAATCACCGCCAGCGGCGGCAGCGCCGCCGCGGACCGCCACGACACCTGCCGCATCGTTGCCAAAAGGCGTGACGCGGCCCTCCTGCCCAGCGGGGCGAGCAGCAGCAGCCGCCCGCTGCCCCGGCCGAGCCGGCGGCCGTGCCGCCATCGGGCGACGCCGTACAGTGCGCACGCCGCGGCTGCCACGATGAGCTGCTGTGCCCAGGCCGACGTGCCGGGAACGTGCGCTTCTCGGATCGGAGATCGGTGCAGGTATCCAAAGAAGCCGGTCGCGATGCCGGCGGCGGCGATGCCGGCGGCGGAGGCGGATAGGCGCGGAGAGATCTGCCGGGTGATCCGGGAGACCGTGTAGCTGGTGTTGTCTGCCTCGTCGGCGATGTGTGCGTTGTTTGTCATGCGACCAGGCTGCCCGGCGGGCCGGGTGGCTGCCGTCGGCCTGGAGTCTCGACCTGGCCGCCATCGGCCGGCTGAGGCTCGCCGCGGCCTCAGCCGCCAGAACGATGCCCAGGTCCGACTCGCGACCGATCGGCGCGGGCAGGCACCCAGGTTATGGTCGCACTATGCTGATAACAGACACGGCCGCGACGCCGGAGCCGCCGTTGCCTGCCCGCCTCTGGCCGTGGATGGCCGACCGGGCCGCCGACCGGGCCGCCCCGGATCTCATTGACTGGGCGATAGCCGCGGCCTGCTTCGTGGCCTTCACCGTGCCGGTCCTGCTCGGCGCGGGATCAGCTCACCCTCCGGGCACCGAAGCCGCCTTCGGCGCCATGGCCGCGGCGCCGCTGATCGTCCGGCGCAGGTGGCCGCTCACTGTGGTGCTAGTGCTCACCGCGATCTACGTGGCCGCAGCCCTGGCCGACGTGGCGTTCACCCCGTTTGTCAGCAATGCCGGACCCAATCTGGCGATCGCCGTCTTCACCGCGGCCGACCGGAGCCCCCGTCGGTGGTCGCTGGCGGCTGCTGGCGTGGCCGGCACTGGCACCTGGGCCTCGCTCCCGGTCGCCATCCACCTGCATCCGCACCATGACCAGGATGCGGTCCAGCTCATCGCGGTGATCGCGGCCTGGCTGGCCGGCGACATGGTACGGGCCATCCGCGGGTATCGGCAGCAGCTGCAGCTGGTACAGCGCCGCCAGGCTGTCGAGGAACTCCGGCTGGTCCGGGCGGAGGAACGGCTGCGGCTGTCCCGGGAGGTGCACGACGTGGTGTCGCACAGCCTGAGCACGATCGCGGTGCAAGCCGGCGTGGCACGACTGGTACTCGCCGAGCAGCCCGGCCAGGCGGGTGGTGCGCTGTCGGCCATCGAGACGGCCAGCCGGTCCGCGCTTGACGAGCTGCGCAAGCTGCTCCGGCAGATCCGCGACCCCGAGGACGCCGATCAGGCAGTGACGCCCACGCTCAGTGACCTGCCCGCGCTCATCGACAGGCTGCGCCAGGCCGGCCTTGACGTCAGCTACCACAACACCGGGCAGCCGCGGCCGTACAGCACCGCCGTGGAATTGTCCGCGTACCGGATCGCGCAGGAGGCGCTGACGAACGTGACCAAGCATGCCAGCGGGACACGCACCCGGGTCCAGGTCGACCACGGCGCCGGCGAGCTTACCGTCACGGTGACCGACGATGGCGGTCCGAACCCGGTACGATCCGCTGCCAGCGGTGGGCTGGGCATTCCCGGCATGCGGGAACGAGCCGAACTGCTCGGCGGCACGCTGACCGCAGGACCGGGGGCGGGCGGCGGCTTCATCGTCACCGCTCGGCTGCCGGCCCAGAAGGGCAGAGAGGGGTTGCCGGCCGAGAAGGGGAGATACGGGTTGCCGGGTCAGGAGAGCCAAGAGGGGCTGAAGTGATCGTGGACGGGCCGCGTCGGCCGAGGGCCGAAGTAACCGCGGACGCTCCGGGCCGTCCGAGCGAAGAGGGCGACGATGCCGCGAGCCGCCCGCCGCGCGATATCCGGGTGCTGATCGCAGACGACGAGGCGCTAGTCCGGGCCGGATTCAAGGTGCTGGTCGACTCCGCCCCCGGCCTCAGCGTGGTCGGCGAGGCCAGCGACGGCGTCCAGGCGGTCCGCCAGGCCCGGGCACTCAAGCCGGACGTGGTGCTGATGGACATCCGGATGCCGGTCATGGACGGACTGGAGGCAACCAAGGTCATTCTCGACGGCGACCATGATCCGCCGCCCCGGATCCTCATCGTCACCACCTTCGACGAAGACGAGCACGTCTTCGAGGCGCTGCGCGGGGGTGCCAGCGGGTTCGTGCTGAAAGACACCCCGCCGGAGAAGCTGCTCGACGCCATCACGATCGTCGCCGCGGGCGAAGCCCTGCTCGCCCCCGCCATCACCCGCCGGCTGATCGCCGAGTTCGCCCGGCGGCCCCGCGCCGCCGCCCGGCCCGCCGAGGACGCTCTCGCGCAGCTCACCGAGCGGGAACGCGACGTGCTCCAGCAGGTGGCGGCGGGGAAGTCCAACACCGAGATCGCCGCCGCCCTGCACCTGTCCGTAGCCACGGTCAAGACCCACATCAGCCGACTGCTCGACAAGCTGGACTGTCGCGACCGCGCGCAGCTCGTCGTGGTCGCCTACGAGACCGGCGCCGCCATCCCCGGCCAGCGGTGACGGTGAGTGGATCGGGAACCGCAGTACGTTATGAGATAGTCAGGAATTTCCGGCCGGCCAGCCATGCCAATCCTCCAGCCTGCTCGCCCTCAACGCCTGCATCTGGCATAACTGGATGATCGGCGCACCAGTCAAACGATCTCTGCTCGCTTACGATCACTGACCAGCCCATATTTCCCGGTCATCGATCTAGCCGGCGAACTGGTGGTGGATGCGGCCTTCTGTGGCAGTCAGCGGGTGGCCGGTGCCGCCCCAGCGGAGCTGGATCAGCTCGGCGGCGATCGACACCGCGGTTTCCTCAGGCGTCCTGGCCCCGAGGTCCAGGCCGATCGGCGAGCGCAGCCGGGTCAGCTCGTCTTCGGTCAGGCCGACCTCACGCAGCCGGGCTAGCCGGTCGTCATGGGTGCGCCGGCTGCCCATCGCGCCGATGTAGCCGGCCGGGGTGCGCAGCGCCACCTCGAGCAGCGGCACGTCGAACTTCGGGTCATGGGTGAGCACGCAGATGACGGTCCTGGCGTCCACCTCGGTCCCGGCCAGGAAACGGTGCGGCCAGTCGACCACCACATCGTCGGCGTCCGGGAACCGCGATGCGGTGGCGAACACCTTCCTGGCGTCGCACACGGTGACGTGATACCCGAGGAACTTGCCGACCCGCGCCACGGCGGCAGCGAAGTCGATGGCCCCGAAAACCAGCATGCGGGGCGCCGGGGCAAAGGAGTTCAC
The DNA here is from genome assembly GCA_963842265.1 of uncultured Actinomycetota bacterium. Lineage (GTDB taxonomy): Bacteria > Actinomycetota > Actinomycetes > Streptosporangiales > Streptosporangiaceae > Palsa-504. Next base: position 56,467 of record CAWJGE010000013.1, on the reverse strand, counting down.
GAACACGCTCAGGTCGTCCCCGCGCCGCTCCCCCTGCGCGCCGTACCGGCGGATGCCGGTCAGCCCCTGGGCCAGCATGCCGCGGACGTCGTTGTCGACCGCGGCATCCAGCCGCGCCGACCCCAGGGTGCCGGACGCACCGGAATGCCAGCCGTCGCCGTCAGCGGCCTGGGCCCCGTCTGCCTGGGCCTCGTCTGCGTGGGCACTGTCCCGGGCCCAGATCACCCGTCGCGCACCGATCTGGCCTGGCCCGGCGATCACCGTCGCGACCGCGACCGGCTCGCTGCGCTCCACTGCCATGGCGATCTGGCCCAGCTCGGGAAAACTGGCCACCTCGACCCGCTCAACGAAGATGTCGATGATCCCGCCGCAGGTCAGCCCTACCGCGAACGCGTCATCGTCGCTTACCCCGTAGGTTTGCAAAACGGGCTCGGCGGTCTGGCAGACGTCCAGCGAAAGCTCGTAGACGGCGCCCTCGACACATCCGCCGGACACACTGCCGACGACCTCGTGGTCGGCTGCGGACGACACCGCCAGCGCCGCACCCGGATCACGAGGCGCGCTGCGGTACGTACGCACCACGGTGGCCAGGCCGAAGGTCTCCCCGGCCTCCCACCACTTCGTGATCCTGCTCAGGATGTCACGCACTCGCGTCACCTCGGCTATTGATATCCTCGTACGTTTCCCACGTTACGCGGACGACCCTGTCCACGGAACCTGCCGCACCACCGAGCCTATTCCGCAGGCTGGGCTGACCGGCGGTTACCGGCGGACGCTGGCCGCGGCGGCGCGGATCAGGTCGGGGATGTCGGGATGCGCGGGCGGATCATCGGCGCTCAGGTCGCCGGCCGCGAGCCAGCCGTACTTGTCGGTGGTGGCCCGCTCCCACTGGTCCAGCCCATCGAGGCTCACCTCGGCCGAGGTGACCAGGACGGCATAGAAGGTCTGGTCCTGCAGGATGCGGTGACCGCCCCAGGAGAACTCGATCGTGTTCTGCGCGATGGGCTCACCCAGTTGCGCCGGATCGACCGAGATGCGGGTCTCCTCGTACAATTCGCGGACCGCCGCATCGCGCAGGGACTCCCCACCCACCTCCCCGTCCCCCTCCTCTACCGCGCCGCCGATGGTGAACCAGAAGGGGTGATCGGGATGGTGCGGATCCCAGCCGTGCAAGAGCAGTACGCGCCCTTCCGGGTCGACCGGAAGCACCCGGGCGGTCTGCCTTCGGATGGCCACTTCGGCCCCGGGCGCGTCGTTCGGCTCGGGCACGGTCATGGCTACTCCACGATCTTGGAGATCGGGATCTCCAAGATGTCCTGGGCGCCGGCCGCCTTCAGGGCTGGTATCAGCGTGTTGACGCCGCGCTTGGGGACGACGGTCTCGACCGCGTTCATGTTCCCCCGGGCCAGCGTGGTGATCGTCGGCGAGGACAGAGCGGGCAGCATGTCGGTCACGGCGGCCAGCCGGTCCGCGGACACGTTGAGCTTCAGCAGGACGTTGCCGCGGGCCTGGATCGCGCCCTGCAGCAGCAGGGCGATATCCTCCATGGCCGCCCGCTTTTCTGCGTCCGCGAAGGCGGGAGCGGCCGCGATCAGCTCGGTGTAGCTGGTCAGCAGCGTCTCGAGGATGCGCAGGCCGTTCTTGCGCAGCGACGAGCCGGTTTCTGTTAGGTCCACGATCGCGTCCACGATGTCGGGCACCTTGGCCTCGGTCGCGCCGTAGGACGGTATCACCATCGCCTTGACCCCGCGCGCGTCGAGGAACCGCTTGGTCAGCGACGGGAACTCGGTGGAGATACGGACGCCTTCCGGCATGTCGGTGGCGGACTGCCAGGACGCCGAGTCCGGCACCGCGAGCACCACCCGCACCGGCTGCGAGGTGGCCTTGGAGTACTGCAGCTCACCGAGCGAAACCACATCGGCGTCGGTCTCCGCGATCCAATCACGTCCGGTGATGCCGAGGTCGAACAGGCCGCGCTCGATGTAGGACGGGATCTCTTGCGGGCGCAGGAACCGGACCTTGTCGATCCGCGGGTCGTCGATCGACGCGTGGTAGTCCCGGTCCGAGGACCGCCGCACGGTCAGGTCGGCCGCGTCGAAAAGCTCGAGGGTGGCCCGCTCAAGCGAGCCCTTGGGCAGTACCAGTGAAAGCATGAGTGTTCCCTGTTCTCCGAGTGATTGCGGTGGCCGGACAGCGTTCGCCGACGTCCCGGGACCCGGCGGGGCCGCGGGAGCGCGGGAACGCGGTCAATGTCGCTGCGCGGAGGAGCGGGAGAGGCCACCGGGATGGCCTGCGTCGGTGAGCAGTGGCGTATCGGCGCGGCAAGGGGCTTCAGCGTGGGCACGGCGGATGGAGCGCAGCACGAGCGCGGTGTCGAGCGCCGCCACCACAGCCTCCCATCCCTTGTCCTCGTGGCTACCGGGCAGTCCGCACCGGTCTCGAGCCGACTCTACCGTGTCACAGGTCAGCACGCCGTTCCCGATGGGGGTGCGGGTGTCGAGGGCGACCCGGGTCAGGCCTGCCGTCACCGAATCGCAGACGTACTCGAAGTGCGGGGTGCCACCCCGGATGACCACGCCCAGGCAGGCTACCGCGTCGTGGTACCCGGCCAGTTCGGCGGCCACCACCGGCAGTTCGATCGCGCCCGCTACCCGCAGCACGACCGGGTCGGGCACGCCGCAGGCGAGGGCCGCCGCGGTCCCGCGCGCGACCAGCGCGTCAGTGATCTCCCCATGCCAGCGAGTGGCCACGATTGCCAGGCTCAGGCCGGACGCGTCCACCGCCGCGGCGCCGGGACTGCCCGCGCCGCTCACGCCGACTCCGCCCTTGGTGTCGCGACGATGGTCGGGTACGGTGCCGCCGCGTGACCGTTGACGCGGTTCGAGGCGGTCAACCCCGCTCGTTCGGCTTCATCAAGGTCTTGAATTTGATGCCCGAGCCTGTCCCGTTTGGTGATGAGGTAACGCAAGTTGTACGGGGTGACGGCGGCCGCGAGCGAGACCCGCGCGGTGATGTCCACGCCGCAGGCGACCAGGCCGCTGACCTTGGCCGGGTTGTTGGTGAGCAGGCGCACCGAGCGCACGCCCAGGTCGGCGAGCATATGCGCGCCGGCCGAGTACTCGCGCGCGTCCACCGGCAGGCCGAGCTCGGTGTTGGCGTCCACCGTGTCGGCTCCGGCGTCTTGCAGTTCGTAGGCTTGCAGCTTGCTCAGCAGCCCGACGCCGCGACCCTCGTGCCCGCGCAGGTACAGCACCACCCCGCGGCCCTCGGCCGAGATCGCCGCCATGGCCGCCTCGAGCTGCGCGCCGCAGTCGCAGCGCAGCGAGCCGAACACGTCGCCGGTCAGGCACTCCGAGTGCAGCCGGGTCAGCACGTCCGGGCCGGCCACGTCGCCGAGCACCAGCGCCATGTACTCGGTTCCGTCGATCTCGTGCCGGTAGCCGAACGCCTGCCACTGGCCGTAGGCGTTCGGGATCCTGGTCTGCGCCTGGCGGCTGAGCTGGGGTTCGTTGCGGCGGCGGTACTCGATGAGCTGGCCGATGGAGATCAGCGCGAGGTCGTGGGTGTTCGCGAACTCGCGCAGTTCGGGCAGCCGGGCCATGGTGCCGTCGTCGTTGACCACCTCGGCCAGCACGCCCGCCTCCGGCAGCCCGGCCAGCCGGGCCAGGTCTACCGCGGCCTCGGTGTGCCCGGCGCGGCGCAGGACGCCGCCCTCGGCATAACGGAGCGGGAATACGTGCCCGGGCCGGGCCAGGTCCGCAGCGGTCGTGGCCGGGTCGGCGAGCGCTCTGATGGTGGTAGCGCGGTCAGCGGCGGAGATGCCGGTGCTGATCCCCGCCCGCGCGTCCACGCTGAGCGTGAAGGCGGTGCGATGATGCTCGGTGTTGTGGGAGGTCATCTGGGGAAGCTGGAGCCGGTCGAGTTCGGCTTCACGCATCGGCACGCAGATCACGCCGCTGGTGTAGCGGATCATGAAGGCGAGCAGTTCGGGGGTGGCCAGGCTCGCGGCGAAGATGATGTCGCCCTCGTTCTCCCGGTTCTCATCGTCTACGACCACGACCGGGCGGCCCGCCGTGATGTCCTTGATCGCGCGGTCGACGTCGTTGAGCACCTGAGTCATTTGCCCCCCTCCCGGCCCTGCTGGCCACGGGGGGACGAACCCTTGATCCCCCCTGGCACCCCCTGCGGAAGCAGTCTCTCTACGTACTTGGCGATCACGTCGACCTCCAGGTTCACGATGTCTCCCGGCAACCTGATGCCGAGGGTGGTGCGCTTGAGCGTCTCCGGGATCAGGCAGACCTCGAACCAGCCTTCTGCGGCGCCGGGAGGGCTCAGGGCGGAGACCGTCAGGCTGATCCCGTCGACCGCGATCGATCCCTTTTCCACGACATATCGGGATACCTGCCAGGGAAGGCTGATGCGCACCTGGTCCCAGTGTTCTGCGGGCGTGCGGGAGATGACCGTCGCGGTGGCGTCTACATGGCCCTGCACGAGATGGCCGCCCAGACGGTCGGCCAGGCGGACCGAGCGTTCCAGGTTGACCGGCACCCCGGGCGTCAGCGCGCCCAGGCCGGACCGGTCCAGGGTCTCCCCCATCACATCCGCGGTGAAGGTCCCGTCCAGGATCTCGGTGACGGTCAGGCACACGCCGTTGACCGCGATCGACTCGCCAAGGACGACGCCCTCGGTGGAACCCCGGATGGTGAGCCGGGCCGCGTCGCCGCGGTGCTCGACTCCGGCCACCTCGCCGAGTTCTGCCACGATCCCGGTGAACATCCGCGCTTACCTCCTCGAAGCCCAGCCTGCGGTTCGGCTCCGGGGGTGGCGCAGGTACGCGCTTGCGCGCGGCCAGGGGTGACCTGGCCGCCTGCGTGCTGCCTCCCATCCGGACTTTCACCGTCGGTCCCGGAATTTCACCGGCTCAGCCGCCCGCTGGCTGCGGACGGGTCGCGGACTTTCACCGCCGGTTCGGAGTTTCACCGACCCCGGAGCACGCCTTTACTCCTATAAGCCAGTGTGCCACACGAGGTATTCCGCCCGGACCGCGGTGGTTACCCGCGTTACGGGGTCAGCGGGCGGAACTGGTAGCCGACGCGGTACTCGGTCACCAGGCACTGGCCGCGGCGCGGGCCGAGCTTGTGCCGGACCCGGCTGACGTGCACGTCCACGGTGCGGCTATCCCCCGTGATGGACTGGCTTTCCGCCGCGACGGCCCGGTGCCAGACCTGCTCGATCAGGTCCGCGCGGCTGAACACCGTGGCCGGGTGCGCGCTGAGGAAGGCCAGCAGCTCGAACTCCCGGAAGGTCAGCTCGACCTCACGCCCGTCGGCCCAGACGCGGCGCTGCCCGTGATCCAGGCGCAGCCAGGAACCATGGTGTCGCCTGGTGCGGGGCGCGGCCGGTCGTGGTTTCCTGGGTGCGGCCGGTCGTGGCTTCTCCGGAGCCGGCGACGTGGCGATCGCGTAGCCGACGATGGCCAGCGACGTGCCGGTGCCGGGGATCGGGACCACCGCGAGCAGGGTTCCGTCGCGGCCCGGCAGCGGAGCTCGCTCCTCCCAGGGGCGGACGGGGCCGACGTCGGGGCGTTCCTGGATGCTTTCTGGGCTGCGGTCCGGGACGCGTTCCGGCGGGCCGGACGGTCGTGACCCGTTGAGCAAGTCGATTCCTGCCGCTACATCTCCAGGGGACACGAGTCCTATAGTCGACTTAAAAGGTTGTTTTTGTCAAGAAAGCAGGGATGCTGACCGAGGGGCCTGCGGGGCGGGGTGCGTAGGATTTCGGGCATGGCGGTCAGGGCGGTCATCTTTGACTGGGGCGGGACGCTCACCCCGTGGCACAGCATCGACCTGGGCGAACTCTGGCTCGCGGTGTGCGAGCAGCACTATCCGGCCGAGCAGGCGGCGGCGCTGGCGGCGGCCGTCCGCGCCGCGGAGACGGACCTGTGGCGGCTGGGCGAACGGTCCCATCAGAGCTGGACCCTGGAGCACATCTTCGAGCGGGCCGGGGTCACCGCATCGGCCGACTTCCTGGCCAGCTACTTCGAGGCGTGGGACCCGCACACCCTTACCGACCCGGACGCGCTGCCGCTGCTGCGCGAATTGCGGCGGCGCGGCATCAAGGTGGGCGTGCTCTCCAACACGATGTGGCCGCGCAGCGCGCACGAGCAGATCTTCGTCAGGGACGAGGTCCTGGAACTCATCGACGGCGCTGTCTACACCAGCGAAATCGACTGGGTGAAGCCGCACCCGGAGGCATTCCGCGCGGCCATGACGGCCATCGGCGAGACCGATCCCGCGTCGTGCGTGTTCGTCGGCGACCGGCCTTACGACGACATCCACGGCGCCAAGAGCGCGGGCATGCGCGCCGTGCTCATCACCAACTCCGCCGTCCCCGCGTTCGAGGCCGCCGAGCCGGACGCGGTCATCACCCGGCTGGCCGAAGTGCTCAGCCACATCGACCGGTGGTCCTGAGAAAATTCTCGGGAAAAGCGTTGGCGGATCGGGTGCCCCCGGCTCCTACCTTCGGGGAGTGAATGCAGGACTAGCGGAACGCCGGGAGCTTACCGATTTGGGGGGGACGCTCCCGGCGTTCTGTTAGGTACGGCGGAGACCATTAAGACCCGAGGTCACGGTCGTCATCGACATCAGCATCGGCCCGAGTTCTCCCCCGCCCAGCTCCGGGAACCCTGATACGGCCGCGGCCGCCGAGCGCCCGCCCGCCCGGCTAGTGAACTGAGCCGGTGCGCTTGAGCGTCCTGATGATCGGCGCGGTCTGCACGGAGCTCACCCCGGGCAGGCCGGCCAGCTCACCGGTCAGGTACTTCGTAGAGATGCCGCGTGTCGCGGAACACGGCGCTGGCCACCAGGAAGAGGTTGAGCGGACCTCAGCGGCCTTGCCCGACCCAGGCCGCGTGCGCGGTGGCGCGCTCGGCCTGGGCGCGGAGGACCTGCACGGCGCGCGCGGGGTCCTCGGAGCCGTATACGGCCGAGCCAGCCACGAACACGTCGGCGCCCGCCTCCGCGCAACGCTCGATGGTCTCCTCGCTGACCCCGCCGTCGACCTGGAGCCACACCGCGGCGTCCCGGCCGCCGATCAGGGAGCGGGCCCGGCGCAGCTTCGGCAGCACCATGTCCAGGAAGGGCTGTCCGCCGAAACCCGGCTCCACGGTCATCAGCAGCAGCATGTCGACCTCGGGCAGCAGGTCCTGGTACGGCTCCACGGCCGTGCCCGGGTTGACCGCGAGGCCGGCCCGGGCGCCGGCGGCACGGATCGCGCGCAGCGTCCGCACCGGCGCGTGCACCGCCTCGGCGTGGATCGTCACGTTCCTGGCGCCGGCCTCGGCGTACTCGGGAGCCCACCGGTCCGGCTCCTCGATCATCAGGTGGCAGTCGAGCGGCAGCTCGGCGTGCTTGAGCAGCGCCCGGACGACGGGCAGGCCAAGGGTCAGGTTCGGCACGAAATGATTGTCCATGACGTCCACGTGCAGCCAGTCCGCGACGGCGGCGACCGCGACGGCCTCGTCGGCGAGCCGGGCGAAGTCCGCGGACAAGATGCTCGGCGAGATCTGAACGGCCATATTAAGGCGAGTGTAGAGTGCCGTGATGCGGGCCGGCGCCGGAGGGCGGAAATGTCGTATGGCGGGGGTACAGTTCGATACTGAGTTCGATTGGCATCGATCTGGAGGTTGCTTATGCATTCGGACCCGCCCAGCGCCCTGCTCGACCGGGTACGCAAGCTGCTGGCGAAGGCCGAGGCGGAGGGGGTGACTCCGCCGGAGGCCGAGGCGCTCACCGCCAAGGCGGCGGAGCTGATGGCCAGGTACGGCATCGACCGGGCCCGGCTGGCCGCGTCACGCCCTGATACCGACCGGCCGGGCAGTCGGATCATCGACATCGCCAACCCGTGGGCGCAGGTCCGGGCCCACCTGCTGGCCGGGCTGGCCGGGGCCATGCGCTGCCAGTGCGTCCTGCTCAGCACGACCAAGCCGGGCGCGCGCATCCACGTGTTCGGCTACGCCTCGGACCTCGAGCGGGCCGACATCCTGTACACATCGCTGCTGCTTCAGATGGCCCGGGGCCTGACCGCCGCGGCCGTCCCGGCCGGGGTCCGCAGCGTCCGGGCCTGGCGGCGGAGCTGGCTGCTCGGGTTCGTCACCGCCGTCATCACGCGGGTGAAGTCGGCCGAGGACCGGGCGGCCGCGAGCGCGGAGAGCGAGACGCAGGCCGGGCCGAGCACCGCCCTGGTCCTGGCTGACCGGGCCGTGGTCATCCGGCAGCAGCTGGAACAGGCGTACCCGGTGACCCGCCGGACCCGGATTACCTACAGCGGCCGGGGTTACAACGCCGGCTACGCGCAGGGGCAGCAGGCCGACATCGGCAACGCCCGGCTGAAGGCGACCCGGGCCCTCACCCGGGCCTGAGCGCCTACCGGCGTCTTAGCAGCGCGAGGAAGATCGCGTCCGTGCCGTGGCGGTGCGGCCAGAACTGGGCAAATCCGGGTTCCGGGCTGCGCAGGGCGGGGACTTCGGGCAGGACGGCGGGCGCGTCCAGAATGGTGACGTCGTCCCGGCTTTGCGCGACAGCGGTCACGACGTCGCGGGTCTCGGCCAGGTGCGGGGAGCAGGTCACGTAGGCCACCACGCCGCCGGGCCGGACCGAGTTGATGGCCCCGTTGAGCAACTCGCGCTGGAGGCTGGCTAGTTCGGCTACGTCGGCGGGGGTCTTGCGCCACCGGGCTTCGGGGCGGCGGCGCAGCGACCCGAGGCCGGAGCACGGGACGTCCGCCAGGACGCGGTTGAACGTGCCCGCTCGCCACGGCACCTGCCGTCCGTCCGCGACCACGACGCCGGGGTCCTCGCCGCCCCCGCGGCGCAGGGATTCCAGAACGCGCTGTGCCCGGTGCGGGCGGACGTCCGAGGCGACCAGGCGGGCACCGCGGGCGGCGGCGAGGCCGCTCAGCAGCCGGGCCTTGCCGCCGGGGCCCGCGCACAGGTCGAGCCAGAGCCGGTCTTCGCCGGACAGGCCGGTCCGGGTCAGGGCGAGCGCGGCTAGCTGGCTGGCCTCGTCCTGGACGGTCGCCTGGCCGCTGGCGACTAGGGGCGCCGGGTCACCGCCAGCCAGCCGGAAGCCGTTGGGCGACCAGCGGGTCCTCTCGCCCTCCGGCAGGAGGGCAGACGGGGCCGAGGCGGGGTTGAGGGCGAGGACTACTTCGGGGCGTACGTTGCCGGCCGCGAGGGCATCATCGGTCTCGGCGGCGGCCGGGCCGAGCGCGTCGCGGAAGGCGTCGACGATCCAGCGCGGATAGCTGTACCGCACGGCCAGGTATCCAGACGGGTCCCGGGATGCTTCCGGCGCGACGATCTGGACCCAGGCGTCCAGGTCGCGGGTGGCCACCCGGCGCAGGACCGCGTTGACAAAGCCGGACGGCCGCGGACCGCAGACGTCCTTGGCCAGGTCGACCGAGGTGGCTACGGCGGCATGGTCGCCGACCCTGGTGGCCAGCAACTGGTGCGCGCCCAGCCTGAGCACGTCGCGCACTGGCGGGTCGAGAACGTCGCGGTCGCTGCACGCGGCCAGGATGGCGTCGTAGGTGCCGCGACCGCGCAGCGTGCCGTAGGTCAGTTCGGTGGCGAAGGCCGCGTCGCGGCCGGTCAGGCCGCGCTCTTTGAGCAGCGCGGGAAGCAGCAGGTTGGCGTAGGCGTCCCGGTCCTCCACCGCGCGCAGGACGTCGTAGGCGGCGCGCCGGGCCGGATCGGTGCGCGGGCGGCCCGCGCGGGACCCGCCCGAGGGAGGCTGGCCGGCGCGTGGCTGCCTGGCGCGGGATCTGGGCGGCGTGGAGCGCTGGGTGGGCTCGGGCATGTCAGGCGAACCGGACGGGACCGTCGGAGTGCAGGCCGCGGCCCCAGTCCGAGGCGGTCATGCGGCGCTTGCCCGGGGCCTGGACGTCGCCGAGGCGCACCGGGCGGGAGCCGGTGCCGACCAGCACCGTATGACGGCCGACGTGCAGCTCACCGGGTGCGAGGTCCGGCAGGGCCTCAGGCGCGCCGCCGGGCGGACCCGGCACGTCCAGGGCCACCGGGCCGAGCTTGAGGCGGTCGCCTTCGAGTTCGGTCCAGGCGCCCGGATCGGGCGTGCACGCGCGGATCAGCCGGTCGACCACGTGCGCGGGCAGCTTCCAGTCCACCCGCGCGTCGGCGGGGGTGATCTTCGGGGCGAAGCTCACCCCCTCTGCGGGCTGCGGGACCGCATGGACGGTGCCGTCCTGGATCCCGTCCAGCGTCGCGACGAGCAGTTCGGCTCCCGAGTGCGACAACCGCTCGAGCAGCGTGCCGGTCGTCTCGTCGGGCCGCAGCGGCTCGGTCAGCACCCCGTACACGGGGCCCGCGTCAAGTTCCTTGACGATGGCGAACGTGCTGGCGCCGGTCACGTCGTCGCCGTGCAGGATGGCGTGCTGGACCGGCGCGGCTCCGCGCCAGGCCGGCAGGACGGAGAAGTGCAGGTTGACCCAGCCCTTCGGCGGGATGTCGAGCGCGACCTGGGGCAACAGCGCCCCGTAGGCGGTCACCGGGCAGCAGTCCGGGGCGATCTCACGCAGCCGGTCGAGGAACTCCGGATCGCGAGCCCGGGCCGGGGTGAGCACCTCGATTCCCGCCTCGGCGGCACGCCGGGCCACCGGGCTCGCCTCGACCTTCCGGCCGCGGCCGGCCGGAGCATCGGGACGGGTCACCACCGCGGCCACCTCGTGCCGGGAAGCTAGCAGCGCGTCTAGCGCAGGCACCGCCGCCTGCGGCGTACCCGCGAAAACCAGGCGCATCAGCGGTCACAGGCCGACGGGTGAGAAGGCGGCATATCAGAAGGCCCGGCCCAAGGTCTCGTGCGGCGACACGCGGACCTGCGGAACCGGGTCCCCCCACCACTCCGCTTCGCGGATCGCTTTCATCGCCGCCTTGCGCTGCGCGTGATCCATCCGGTCGATGAACAAGATGCCGTCCAGATGGTCGGTCTCATGCTGGATGCAACGGGCCAGCAGCTCGGTGCCCTCGATCGTCACCGGGTCGCCGTACATGTTGAACCCCTTGGCCACCACGCCCCAGGCGCGCGATACCGGGAAGACCAGGCCGGGGAAAGACAGGCAGCCCTCGTCGTCCTCGTCCTCATCCTTGGACAGGTCCAGCGACGGGTTGATCAGGTGCCCAGGCTCGTGATCGTCCACGTGGTAAGTGAACACCCGCAGGCCCACCCCGATCTGGGGGGCGGCAAGACCCGCCCCGGGGGCGTCCAGCATGGTCTCGGTGAGATCCTTGACCAGCCGGCGCAGCTCGGCGTCGAAGTCGCGGACCGGCTCGGCCGGCGTGCGAAGCACGGGGTCACCGAAAAGACGGATCGGCTTGACGCTCACGAAAACCCTCCTGAACACATAACGGCGAGCACCCCGTTCCGTGGCGCCGCCAGCCCTCAGTCTATCCGTCAGGCGACCTCGGCCGGGTCAAGCTGAACCCGGACGGCACCGCCGTCCTTGCGCGCGCTGCGGGTAGCCTGCGCCGTGTGCAGCGCACGCGCCAGCGCGAGGCCGTCTCGCCTGCCGATCCTGATCAGCGCTCTGCTTGCCCCCGGGGGGGCGCCCCCCCCGGTATCCCCCCCGATCCTGGGGGGACCCATCCCCCCAGACCCCCCTGGCCCCCCCGTATCCCCTTGGTACTGGACCGGAATGGGCCCGAGGACCTCGGCCTGCGCGGGCAGCGGGGCCGCGCCGACGAACGTCGCGACCGCCTCCGGCGGTCCGGTGACGGACGCCATCCGCATGGCGGGCGGGAAACCGAGCTCGGCGCGTTCAGCCAGCTCCCGTTCGGAAAAAGTGACCGGATCCCAGCGGATGAGCGCCTGCACCGCGGGCAGCGTCGCCTCGGCCAGCACCACCACGGACCCGCCCGGGCGGACCAGCGCGGCCGCGTTCAGCCAGCGGCGCAGCGCCTCTTCGGCGGCGCGCAGGCTGGGCCGGCCGAGCAGCGCCCAGCCGTCCAGCAGCAGCGCGGCGGCGTAGCCTTCCTGCGCTACCGGCTCGGCTCCCGGGGTGGCGATGACCAGGGCGGGCTCGGCCGACACGGCGGCGAGCACATGCTGGCCGCCCGAGGTGCGCACGGGCACGCCGGGGAAGGCGCGGCCCAGCTCCTCCGCGGTACGCGCCGCGCCGGTGACGAGCGCACGCAGCCGGCCCGCCCCGCAGCTGGCGCAGGTCCAGTCAGCCGCCAGCGCCCCGCACCACCGGCAGCCGGGCGTCTCGTGCGAGCCGCCGATCTCCAGTGGCCCGCCGCAGGTGGCGCACCTGGCCTGCGCGCGGCACCGGCCGCAGGCGATGGCGGCCAGGTAACCGCGCCTGGGTACCTGGACCAGGACCGGTCCTTGGGACAACGCGGCGCGAGCAGTGCGCAGGGCCAGGCTGGGCAGGCGCGCGCTCATCGCCGCGGCGTCCCTGGCCAGTTCGGCCTCGTCGGGCGCGGCCCTGACCTTGGGCGCCGCCTGCCGCAGGGCCGCCGGCCGGCCGGCCAGCGGCCTGGCCCAGCCGCCCGCGACCAGCTGGGTGAGCTCGGCTGTGCGGGCGAAGCCGCCGATGAGCGCGGCCGCGCCGGTCCGGTGCGCACGCAGGGCGAGCACCTCGCGAGCGTGCGGGTACGGCGCACGGGGCTCGCCGTGCAGGTCGTCGCCGTCGTCCCAGAGCACGACCAGGCCGAGCTCGGCGACCGGGGCGAACATCGCCGCCCGGGTCCCCGCCACCACCTGGACCAGGCCCCGGCGCACGGCCAGCCAGCGGCGGTAGCGTTCGGCCGGGCCGAGATCGGCGCTCAGGCAGACGTGCACCGGTTGCCCCGGCGTCAGGTCGGTCAAGGCGGCGTCTACGCGGTTCAGGTCGCGCGCGTCCGGCACCACGATGACCGCGCCGCGGCCCGCGGCGGCCGTCGTGACGGCGGCGACGGCGATCTCGGCCGCCCATTCCGGACCGGGCAGCGCCGACCAGGCGGCCCGGACCGGCCGGCCCTCCGCCAGGCCGGCCAGGAACGCCGCGCCGGCCGGGTAACGCTCCCACGAACCTGGTTGTACCTTCCCGCGCTCTATTTTCCCGCTCGGCCCTATCTTCCCGCTCGCCGCCGGGCCGCTTTTTAGGCGGCCCTTTGGCTCGCGGGGGGGCTCGCGGGGGGATTCGTCGGGCCGGCGCGGGGTTTCCCGTTCGGCGGTGGCGTGCCGGGGCGGGATGGCCAGCCGGAGCACGTCGGCCAGCGTGCCGGCGTACCGGTCCGCCACCGCCCGGGCCAGGTCGAAGATCTCCGGCATGAGCACCGGCTCGGGTGAGGTCACGCGCTCCAGCCGGGCCAGCTTGCCCTGATGCTCGCTCGTCTGGGCGCGCTCCAGCAGGTAGCCGTCGACGAGCTGGCCGGCGAACCGGACCCGCACCCGGCAGCCGGGCACGGCCGCCTCGTCCAGGCTGGCCGGGACGAGGTAATCGAAGGGGCGGTCCAGGTGGGCCAGGGAGATGTCCACGGCCACGCGGGCGACGGGCAGCCGCTCGCTTACCGAATGATCCCCCGGCCCCTTGACCACGGTTCCGTCCTATCAGAACCGCGGCGCAGGTTATGACAGGCGACGCCCCCGGTCAGCCGCCGGCCGCTTCGCGGAGCTGGTCCGCGCGGTCGGTGCGCTCCCAGGAGAAGTCCGGCTCGGTGCGGCCGAAGTGCCCGTAGGCGGCGGTCTGCGCGTAGATCGGACGCAGCAGGTCCAGGGCGTAGATGATGGCCCGCGGCCGGAGGTCGAAGACCTCAAGCACGGCGTCCTGGATCCGCTCCACCGGCACCTTCTCGGTGCCGAAGCACTCGATGAACAGCCCGACCGGCATCGCCTTGCCGATTGCGTAGGCCACCTGGGCCTCGCACCGGTCCGCCAGCCCCGCCGCGACCACGTTCTTGGCCACCCAGCGCATGGCGTAGGCGGCGCTGCGGTCGACCTTGGACGGGTCCTTGCCCGAGAAGGCCCCTCCGCCGTGCCGCGCCATGCCGCCGTAGGTGTCGATGATGATCTTGCGCCCGGTCAGCCCGGCGTCCCCCATGGGTCCGCCGATCTCGAACCGGCCGGTCGGGTTGACCAGCAACCGGAAGCCGTCACAGTCGATGCCCGCGTCGGCTAGGACCGGCTCGACCACGTAGTCCTTGATGTCGGGGGCGAGCAGTTCCTTGAGGTTGATGTCGGGTGCGTGCTGGGTCGAGACCACCACGGTATCCAGCCGTACCGGGGTGTCCCCGAGGTACTCGATGGTCACCTGCGTCTTGCCGTCCGGGCGCAGGTAGGGCACGGTGCCCGCGCGGCGCACCTCGGACAGCTGACGGGCGAGCTTGTGCGCCAGCATGATCGGGAGCGGCATCAGCTCAGGAGTGTCGCGGCACGCGTAGCCGAACATCAGCCCCTGGTCACCCGCACCCTGCCGGTCGAGCTCGTCGGTGCCCTCGCCCTCGCGGTACTCAAACGCGTCGTTAACGCCCTGGGCGATGTCCGGCGACTGGGACCCGATGGAGACCGACACGCCGCACGAAGCCCCGTCGTATCCCTTAGCCGAGGAGTCGTAACCGATCTCGAGGATCTTGTCCCTGATAATGCCGGGTATATCGACGTAAGTCTGGGTGGTGACCTCGCCGGCGACATGCACCTGGCCGGTGGTGATCAAGGTTTCCACCGCGACCCGACTGCCCGGATCATCCTTGATCATCGAATCCAGGATGGCGTCACTGATCTGATCGGCCATCTTGTCGGGATGGCCCTCGGTAACCGACTCAGAGGTAAAAAGACGACGCGCCACTAAAGTTCTCCCCTCGCTCCAGGTGACTGCGGTGAGTTTATCCTGGACTGCGGTGAGTTCAGGCAGGACTTACCGATTCGTTCATTCTCGCGGCCACCAGGTCCCACACGACGTCCGCCAGGGCTTCCTTGGGGCCGCGCGGGATCGGCGTGACCGTCCCGTCGACACCGTAGACGACGGCCTCGTTGTCCGGTGTCCCGAAGCCGAGGCCGTTTCCCACGGGATTGACGACAAGCAGGTCACAGCCCTTTGTGGCCAGCTTAGCCCGGGCTCCTTCCGGCGAGCTTTCTGTCTCCGCGGCGAAACCGACCAGAACCTGTCGTATGGTACCCGAGGGCAGGAGGCCGGTCCGTTCGGCATCATGATCTGCGGAGTCCTGGCGGTCCTGGCCCTGACCGCGCCTTGCGGCGGCCAGCCCGGCCAGGATGTCGGGATTCTCGGTCAGCCGCAGCGGTTCAGGCGGCCGCCCGTCTTTCTTTATCTTCGCCGCGCTGCGCGCCTCCGGACGATAGTCCGCTACCGCGGCGGCCATCACTACCGCGTCGGCACCACCCCCGAGAGCCGCGGCGGCCATGACGGCGTCGCGCATCTCACGCGCCGAAACCACCCGGGTGACCTTGGCCCCGGCCGGATCGGGCAACGCCACGTTGGCCGCGACCAAACTCACCTCGGCGCCGCGGGCCACCGCCGTGCGGGCCAACGCGTACCCCTGCGTCCCGGTAGACCAGTTGCCGATGAACCGCACCGGGTCGATCTCCTCCCGGGTACCGCCCGCGGACACCACCACGTGGCGGCCGGCCAGATCCGGCCCCACGGCGCCGCGGGCCAGCAGGCGGGTCGCCACCGCGAAGATCGCGGCCGGCTCGGGTAGCCGCCCGGCGCCGCTGTCCTGGCCGGTCAGGCGGCCGACCGCGGGCTCGATCACGATGGCGCCGCGGCGGCGCAGCAGCGACACGTTGGCCTGGGTGGCGGGGTGCTCCCACATCTCGGTGTGCATGGCAGGCGCGTACAGAACCGGGCACCTGGCGGTCAGCAGCGTGGCGGTCAGCAGGTCCCCGGCCATCCCGGCCGCGGCCCGGGCCATCAGGTCGGCCGTCGCCGGGGCGACCAGGACGAGGTCGGCCGACTGCCCGAGGCGGACGTGCGGCACTTCGGCCACGCCGGTCCACGCATCGGTGGTCACCGGCTGGCCGGACAGCGCCGCCCAGGTGGCCTCGCCGACGAAACGGAGCGCGTCAGGGGTCGGCACGACCCGGACCTGGTGCCCGGCTTCTGTCAGCAGCCTGAGCAGCTCACACGCCTTATACGCCGCAATGCCCGCACCGACGCCGAGGACGACGCGGGCGGGCATGGTATGTCTCAGCCCTCGATGGCCTCGACGCTCAGCATGCGCTCCTTGATCTCACGGAGCGCGATGGACAACGGCTTCTCCTGGCTGCGCGTCTCCACTAGCGGCCCGACGTACTCGAGCAGTCCTTCACCGAGCTGCGAGTAGTAGGCGTTGATCTGCCGTGCGCGCTTCGCGGCCATGATCACCAGCCGGTACTTGCTGTCCACGACTTCAAGGAGCTCGTCGATCGGCGGGTTAATGATGCCATCGGCGACCTGAGTCACTGCCACGTTCTGCCTTCCGTAGGTCACTGCTCCATCAAGACTACCAGCTGGCGGCACACGTCCTTGACGGATGTGTTCACCAGCGTGACCTCGAACTCATCGGCCGCCGCGAGTTCTTCCCCGGCGGCCGCCAGCCTGCGGTCCAGTACCTCGGCGGGCTCGGTGCCGCGGCCCGTGAGCCTGCGCACCAGCTCGTCCCAGGACGGCGGGGCCAGGAACACCAGCCGGGCATCCGGCACCGCGCGCTTGACTTGCCGCGCTCCGGCCAGGTCAATCTCCAGCAGACAGGAAACGCCCGCTTCGAGCTTTTCGTTAAGCGGTTCGCGCGGCGTACCGTACCGGTTGCCAGCGAACCGCGCCCACTCAAGCAACGCCCCGCTGGCGACCAGTCGGTCAAACTCTTTGTCATCGACAAAGTGATATTCGCGCCCGTCGACTTCTCCGGGACGCGGGGGTCGCGTCGTGACCGACACGGAAATCCAGATCTGGGGACAAGTCCTGTTGAGTTCGGCGACGACCGTGCTCTTCCCGACCCCGGAGGGCCCGGAGAGCACGGTCAGCCGCGAATGCACCGGGGTCGCGACGGCGGCACCGCCAGGACTCGGTTCCCGTCTGTCGCGCGGTTCAGATATCGGCACCGAACTCTTGCTCAAGCGCGGAGCGCTGGTTGGTACCCAGTCCGCGCACCCGGCGCGATTCCGCGATGCCGAGCCTTTCCATGATCTGCTTTGCTCGCACTTTGCCTACGCCTGGCAGAGACTCGAGCAGAGCTGAGACCTTCATCTTGCCAATCACGTCATCAGTTGCGCCTTCCTTGATGACATCTGACAAGCTCGTGGCCCCGCGCTTGAGGCGGTTCTTCACCTCGGCGCGTTCTTTGCGTGCTCTGGCAGCCTTCTCCAGTGCCGCCGCACGTTCTTCGGGAGTGAGGGGAGGAAGAGCCACTCGGGGTCACCTCGGGTTTCGTTGGAAAAAGGTTTGTCGGGAGGGGAAACTAGCCAATCACGTACCCTTTGGGCAACGCAAACTGCCGGTTACCTCATTACGAATTGAAATATATTACTTTCTGTAAGCGATTTATTACTTAGAGTTATCAACTGCGTCTCCCGCCCCGGTTAGGGGTCTCACGTGGTGATATCCCACCGTCAACGCCACTGGACACCAGCGTAAGCCATCCTTGCCCCGAAGGATCGGCACCAGGGGGGTGCGTCACGGAATCGGCATACATGTCCCACTCATCTCACTACGACGCCGGGGTAACCCGAAGGATATTCGGCAACGTGAGTCTCAACTGTGACGATGATATTTATTCTTGCTCACGAAGGCTTCCGCCCGCATCATACTCGCTGGGTGAGTCAGGAGTCACCCGAGGTCACTACCGGTTCCCGGCCTCGAACGAGCCGGGCCCGCGGCCGGTCCGGCGCCCGCGGCCGGCACCCGCGGCCGGGCGGGCGGATCAGCCGGCCACGGTCACCCGGCGCAGCGACGCGGCAATGGCCGCCGCGGCGGCACCGGGATCGGGCGCCCGGGTGATGGGCCGGCCGATCACCAGCAGGTCGGCGCCGGCGAGCAGCGCCTCTTCCGGCGTGGCCACCCGCGCCTGGTCGTTCGCCTCGCTACCCGCGGGCCGGACACCCGGCGTGATAAGCGTCACATCCGGGCCGACCTCAGACCGGACTGCGGAGACCTCACGCGGCGAGCAGACCAGGCCCTGCGCACCCGCCTCCACCGAGAGCACGGCCAGTCGCCTGGCAAGGTCCGGCACCGGCCCGATCATCCCGATCCGGCCGAGATCGTCATCGCCGAGCGAGGTGAGCACGGTTACCGCGGCCACCATCGTGCCAGGCGCCGCCTCGACAGCCGCGCGGATAACGTCCGCACCCCCGGCCGCGTGCACGGTGAGCACATCCGGGCGCAGCCGGGCGACCGCCCGCGCGGCCCCGGCCACCGTGGCCGGGATATCGTGCAGCTTCAGGTCGAGGAACACGGACACGCGACTGGCGCCCCGCACCGTGGCGACCACTTCCGGCCCGTAGCGCAGGTAAAGCTCGAGCCCGACCTTGACTGTGCTCACATGTGGCGTCACCAGAGCGGCCCATCGCGCGGCCGTCTCCAGGTCGGGCGCGTCGAGCGCGACGGCCACCGGCGCCAGCTTGCTCACGACCGCTCCTCTCCGTAGATCGTTCAAGCATGCCACGACTATTTGTTATCGCTCACATTCCTGTTCTTTCGCCAGATTCGCCGCCTAAGCACGCCAGGCCAGGCCGCGCGGAACCCGGCCGTGGGCCTGGCCGATCACGTCGCCGGCCCCGTCCGCCCCGATGGCCGCCAGTTCCTCCTCCAACTCTTTCAGTACGCGCGAGCACGCCGAAGGATCGTGGATGATCTCCGTGCCCACCGCGATCATGGAGGCGCCCGCGAGCAGCAACTCCAGGGCGTCCCGGCCGGTCCGCACGCCGCCGGTGCCGATGATCGGCACGTCGGGGAACGCGGCCCTGACCTGCCACACGCACCGCACCGCGACCGGCCTGATGGCCGGGCCGGACAGGCCGCCGTACTTGCCGGCCAGCACCGGGCGCATCGTGGCGGGGTCGATGGCCATGCCGAGCAGCGTGTTGATCAGCGACAGGCCGTCCGCGCCCGCCGCGACGCAGGCGCTGGCCACCGCCACGATGTCGGTCACGTCCGGCGACAGCTTGGCGAAGACCGGGATGTCGTACCTCGTGCCGCCCCGCACCGCCGCGATCACGCTGCCGGCCCGCTGCGGGTCGAGCGCGAACAACTGCCCCGCGTCCTCGGCGTTGGGGCAGGAGAGGTTGACCTCGATGGCCGTCACCCCGGCGGTGTCGGACAGCCTGGCGGCCAGCCCGGCGTACTCGCGGATAGTCTGGCCGGCGATCGAAACCACGACCCGCGCGCCGCGGGACAGCAGCCACGGCAGGTCCCGCTGCAGGAAGGCGTCGATGCCCGGGCCCTGCAGCCCCACCGAGCTGAGCATGCCGCTCGGCGTCTCGGCCAGCCGCGGCGCGGGGTTGCCGGTATACGGCTCGGCCATGATTGACTTGCTGATCAGCGCGCCGACCCTAGCCACGTCGATGAACTGGGCGAGCTCACGACCCGCACCGGCGCAGCCCGCCGCGGCGAGCACCAGGTTGGGCAGTTCAGTCTGGCCGAGCCTGGCCCTCATGTCAGTCGGCATAACTCTGCCGATCCGGGGGGCTCTGCTGGCCCGGGGGGAAGATCCCCCCCAGACCCCCCCTTGCTGTCTCTCCCGGGGGACCCATCCCCCCGGACCCCCCTTGGGAGGGGCTGCCCGCCCCCCCGTACCCCCCGGGGGAGGGGCTGCCCGCCCCCCGTACCCCCCTGGCCCGGACCAGCCGGGGGCGCCTAGGGCGTCGAACGGTATCGTCCCCATATCGTCCCAGCGGACCAGGTTGCCGCGGAACACCGGGCCGTCCACGCACGAGCGGACGATGCGGGTGATCCCGTCGGTTCCGGTGACCGGCAGCACGCACCCCATGCACACTCCTGTCCCGCAGGCCATGGGCACGTCCACCGACGCCTGCACCGGAATGTCGTACCGCCCCGCGAGCGCCGTGACCTCCCGCAGCACCGGCACCGGCGCGCACGCATAGATGACGTCGGTGCGCGCCTCGCGGATGATCTGCTCCATCAGGCCGGTCACCGAGCCGCGAGCGCCGAACGAGCCGTCGGTCGTGGCGACCGCCGCGCTCCGCCCGTTCCGCCGGGCGGTCAGCGCGCCGAACACGCGGTCCGCGCTGGCCCCGCCGAGCAGGTAATCGATGCTGCAGCCGCGCTCGCGCAGGCGCGCCGCCAGCGCGAACAGCGGCGCGCTGCCGTAACCGACGCCGAGCAGCAGGCAGCTCGACGGGTCCCTGGGGATGGGAAAGGGCCGGCCGAGCGGTCCTACCGTGTCGAGAGTCTCCCTGGCCCGCAGAGCGGCCAGCCAGCGCGTCCCCGGCCCGCGGGCCTCGAACACGAACTCCACCGTGCCGCCGTGGTCGGGGCGCACGTCGTGCACGGCGAAGGCCCGCCGCCCGAGCATGGCGGTCTCTGGGCCGCCGACCGCGACCGTGATGAACTGGCCGGGCCGGAACTTGGTGGCGATGGCGGGCGCGACCAGGGTTAGCGCATGATAAGCGTCGACGCGCCGCAAGGTCAGCACGGTTCCGCGGATCTGAACTGGGGCCATATGCTGCCTTAGTGTGCCGGTCCGGGGGGGCGCTCCCGCTGGAGCAGCGCGGCGTGCTCCTGGAGCGACCGCACGCCCACCTCCCCGCGGATGATGGCCTCGATCCCGTGCACGGCGGCGGCGAGTCCCGCGGCCGTGGTGACGCAGGGGATACCGCGGCGGACCGCGGCGGTACGGATCTCGTAGCCGTCGAGGCGCGGGCCGGACTGTCCCGGGCTGCCGAACGGCGTATTCACGATCAGGTCCACCTCGCCTGCGAGGATCCGCGTCACCACGGTCGGCTCGCCATCAGGGCCTGGGCCGTCGCCGTGCTTTCGCACGATCTTGGCACGAACCCCGTTGCGGCGCAGCACCTCCGCCGTTCCCTCGGTGGCCCAGATCTCGAAACCCAGGTCGGCCAGGCGCTTGACCGGGAATATCATCGACCTCTTGTCCCGGTTGGCCACCGACACGAACGCCCGCCCTTTCACCGGCAGCGACCCGTACACCGCCGCCTGGGCCTTGGCGTACGCGGTGCCAAACACCGCGTCGATCCCCATCACCTCGCCGGTGGAGCGCATCTCCGGGCCGAGCACGGTGTCCACCCCCTGCCCGGCCGGGTCGCGGAACCGGCCGAACGGCAGCACCGCTTCCTTCACCGCGACCGGCGCGTCCAGCGGAAGCTCGCCGCCGTCGCCCGCGGCCTGCAGCAGGCCCTCCGCACGAAGCTCGGCGATGGTATTGCCCAGCATGATCCGCGCCGCGGCCTTGGCCAGCGGTACCGCCGTGGCCTTGGAGACGAACGGTACCGTGCGCGACGCTCTCGGGTTGGCCTCGAGCACGTACAGCACTCCCCCGGCCAGCGCGTACTGCACGTTCAGCAGGCCGCGCACGCCCACCCCGGCGGCGATGGCCTGCGTGGCCGCGCGGATCTGCGCGATGTCGCCGCGGCCGATGGTGATCGGCGGCAGCGCGCAGGCGGAGTCACCAGAGTGGATGCCCGCCTCTTCGATGTGCTCCATGACCCCGCCGAGGTAGAGCTCGGATCCGTCGTAGAGCGCGTCGACATCGATCTCGATCGCGTCGTCGAGGAAACGGTCGATCAGCACCGGGTGGCCGGGGCTCACGTCGGTCGCCCGGGACACGTATGACCGCAGCGTGGCGTCGTCGTAGACGATCTCCATGCCGCGCCCGCCGAGCACGTACGAGGGCCGGACGAGCACCGGGTATCCGATCTCGCGGGCGATCATGACCGCTTCGGTTTCGGTGGTGGCGGTTCCGTACCTGGGCGCGGTCAGCCCGGCTTCCTCCAGCACCCGGGCGAAGGCGGCGCGGTCCTCGGCCAGGTGGATCGCCTCGGGCGAGGTGCCAACCACCGGCACCCGGGCGGCCGCCAGGGCCCGCGCCAGCCCGAGCGGGGTCTGCCCGCCGAGCTGCACGATCACGCCCTTCACCGGACCGCTCGCCTGCTCCGCGCGCACCACCTCGAGCACGTCCTCCAGGGTGAGCGGCTCGAAGTACAGCCGGCCCGAGGTGTCGTAGTCGGTGGAGACGGTCTCCGGGTTGCAGTTGACCATCACGGTCTCGTAGCCGGCGTCGGCGAGCGCGAACGACGCGTGCACGCAGGCGTAGTCGAACTCGATGCCCTGGCCGATCCGGTTCGGGCCGCTGCCGAGGATGATCACCTTGGGCGTGGTGCCCTCAGGCACCTCGGTCTGCTCGTCGTAGGTCGAGTAGAGGTAAGGCGTGCGGGCCGCGAACTCGGCGGCGCAGGTGTCCACCGCGTGGTACACCGGCCGCACCGCGAGCCCCCAGCGGATCTCGCGGATCACGGTTTCCGTGGTGCCGCGCAGTTCGGCGATCTGCGCGTCGGAGAAGCCATTCTGCTTGGCGATCTTCAGCGTCTTCGCGTCCAGGGCGTGGGCCGCGGCCACCTTCTCGGCGATCTGGTTGATGTGCTGGATCTGCTCGATGAACCACGGATCGATGCCAGTAGCTTCGGCTAGGCCGACTTTGCTGGCCCCGGCGCGCAAGGCCTGCTGGATGGCGGCCAGCCGGCCGTCGTGCGGGGTCCCGCAGTCACGCAGCAAGCGCGCCGCATCCCCGGGAGGATTTTTCCAGCCGAACGAACCATGGTTACTCTCCAGCGAACGGTTCGCCTTTTGCAGGGCCTCGGCGAAATTCCGGCCGATAGCCATGGCCTCGCCGACACTTTTCATGTGGGTGGTGAGCGTCGGGTCGGCGCCAGGGAACTTCTCGAAGGCGAACCGCGGCACCTTGACCACCACGTAGTCGAGTGCCGGCTCGAAGCAGGCGGGAGTCTGGCCGGTGATGTCGTTCGGGATCTCGTCCAGGGTGTAGCCGATGGCCAGCCGGGCCGCGATCTTGGCGATCGGGAAGCCGGTGGCCTTGGAGGCGAGTGCGGACGAGCGCGACACCCGCGGGTTCATCTCGATCACGACCATGCGGCCGGTGCGCGGCTCGACGGCGAACTGGATGTTGCAGCCGCCTGTATCCACGCCGACCGCGCGCATGATGGCGATCGCGGTGTCGCGCATCCGCTGGTACTCGCGGTCGGTCAGCGTCATCGCCGGGGCGACGGTGACCGAATCACCGGTGTGCACGCCCATCGGGTCGATGTTCTCGATCGAGCAGACGACGACCACGTTGTCGTGCGCATCGCGCATCAGCTCGAGCTCGAACTCCTTCCAGCCGATGATGCTCTCCTCGAGCAGGACCTCGCGGGTGGGGCTCGCGTCCAGGCCGGCCCCGGCGATGCGCCGCAGGTCTGTTTCGTCTTTCGCGATACCGGACCCCAGACCGCCGAGCGTGAACGAGGGCCGCACCACGACCGGGTAGCCCAGGCCTTCGTGGCCGGCTTGTCCGGTCACCGCCGCGAGGCATTCGTCCAGGCTGCGGCAGATGCGGCTGGCCGGGACCTCCGCGCCCAGGCCGGTGACGATCCCCTTGAACCGCTCGCGGTCCTCGCCCGCCCGGATCGCGTCGATGTTGGCGCCGATCAGCTCGACGTTGTACTTATGCAGCACGCCCTGGTCGTGCAGGGCCACGGCGGCGTTCAGGGCGGTCTGGCCGCCCAGGGTGGGAAGCACCGCGTCGGGGCGCTGAATGGCGATGACCTTTTCCAGCGTCTCGGTCGTGATCGGCTCGACGTAGGTGGCGTCGGCGAACTCCGGGTCGGTCATGATCGTCGCCGGGTTGGAGTTGACCAGGCTGACCCGGATACCCTCGGCCTTCAGGACCCGGCAGGCCTGGGTACCTGAGTAGTCGAACTCGCAGCCCTGGCCGATGACGATCGGCCCGGACCCGATCACCAGCACCGACTTCAGGTCCTCACGCCGCGGCATGGCTCGCCCCCAGGTTCAGTGTCGCCTCCGTGTTCGGGCCTGGAGCGCGGATCCGGGATTTGTCTGCAGTTTGCGGGGTTATAGCACCCGAAACTGCGGACAAATCGGCGGGCCGCCTCATCGGGCGCGCTCAAGCAAGGCACAGAAGTGGTCGAAGTGGTCGGCGGCGTCGTGCGGGCCGGGCGCAGCCTCGGGGTGGTACTGCACGCTGAACACCGGGCGGTCGAGCAGCCGCAGGCCCTCTACCACGCCGTCGTTGAGGTTGACGTGGCTGACCAGCGCCGGGCCATAGGGTGTGCCGAACGGCTGCCGCGCCTGCGGCGGCACGTGCGCCCAGGTGGCCGGGCCGCGCGTCTCCGCGGAAACGCCTGGCGCAATTGCGCGGGACGTCTCCGCGGAAACGCCTGCTTCCGCGGGATCGTGCGCCTCTCCGGGGAGCGCGGCGGCGAAGCCGTGGTTGTGGCTGGTGATGTAGACGCGGCCGGTGGCGAGGTCCAGCACCGGCTGGTTGACCCCGCGGTGGCCGTACCTGAGCTTGTAGGTGCTCAAGCCCAGTGCCAGGGCAAGAATCTGGCTACCGAGACAGATGCCGAACACGGGGACACCCGCGTCCAGGACCCCGCGCATCGCGTCCACCGCGTAGGTGGACGCGGCCGGGTCGCCGGGGCCGTTGCTGAAGAACACGCCATCCGGCGAGGCGGCCAGGATCTGCTCGGCAGTCACGGCGGCCGGGACCACCAGCACCTCGCAGCCCCGGGCGACCAGGTTCCGCGGCGTAGACGCCTTGATCCCCAGGTCGACGGCGACCACACGGTACCTGGCCGGGCCGGGCGGGCTGACGGTGTACGGCTCGGACGTGCTCACCACCCGGGCCAGGTCGGCCCCGGTCATCTCGGGGCTGGCGAGCACTCGCTCAAGCAGCCGGCCTGGATCGCTCTCCACCGTGCTGATCGCCGCCCGCATGGCGCCGGCTTCGCGTACCCGCCTGGTCAGCAGCCTGGTGCCGCGGACGGCGATACCGGTTATCCCCTCGGCCCGGAGATAGGCGTCGAGGTCGCGGCTGGCCCGCCAGTTTGAGGCGAGCCTGGCTGGCTCGCGCACCACGTAACCGCTGACCCACACCTGGCGTGACTCGGGATCTTCGTCGTTGACGCCCGTGTTGCCGATGTGCGGCGCGGTCATCGCCACGATCTGGCGGCAGTAAGAGGGATCGGTCAGGGTCTCCTGGTAGCCGGTCATGCCGGTGTTGAAGACCATTTCGCCGAACGTCTCACCCTCCGCGCCGAAGGCCGTGCCGTGCAGCGTGGTGCCGTCCTCGAGGACCAGCAGGGCAGGGTGCGTCATGTCAGTGCCCGTCATGTCAGTGCCCGTCATGTCAGTGCCCGTCATGTCAGGCCAGCTTTCCGTCGAGCACGGTCGGGAGGCCGCGCAGGAACGTGGCCACCACCCGCCCAGGCAGCTCCATCCCGGCGAACGGGGTGTTGCGGCTCTTGGACGCGCCGACCGGCACCACCGCCTCGGCGGGCGCCGCCGGGTCGTACAGGGTGAGGTTGGCCGGCGCGCCGGCCGCAAGCGGGCTGCCTTGCCCGGTCAGCCGCCCGATCCTGGCCGGCCGGACCGACATCCGGTCGGCGACCCCGCGCCAGTCGAGCAGCCCGGTGTCCACCATCGCCAGGTGCACCACCCGGAGCGCGGTCTCCAGCCCGGTCATGCCGAACGCCGCCTCGGACCACTCCGTTTCCTTGGCCTCTACCGGGTGCGGGGCGTGGTCAGTGGCCACGCAGTCGATGGTCCCGTCGGCGAGGGCGCGCCTGAGCTCAGCCACGTCGGCCTCGGTACGCAGCGGCGGGTTGACCTTGAATACCGGGTCGTAGCCCGCCGCGTACTCATCGGTCAGCAGCAGGTGGTGTGGCGTGACCTCGGCGGTGACCGGCCAGCCTTTGGACTTCGCCCAGCGGATGATCTCCACCGACCCGGCGGTGGAGACGTGGCATACGTGCAGCGCCGAGCCCACGTGCGCGGCGAGCAGGCAATCGCGCGCGATGATGGCTTCCTCGGCCACGGCTGGCCAGCCGGCCAGGCCGAGCCGTGCGGACATCTCGCCCTCGTTGAGCTGCGCCCCCTCGGTAAGCCGGGGGTCTTGCGCGTGCTGGGCGATCACCCCGTCAAAGGCCTTGACGTACTCGAGAGCCCGCCGCATCAGCAGCGGGTCGGACACGCACCGGCCGTCGTCGGAGAACACGCGGACGCGCGCGGCCGAATCCGCCATCGTGCCGAGTTCGGCCAGCCTCGCGCCACCCAGCCCGATAGTGACCGCACCCACCGGCTGGACGTCGCAGTGGCCCGCGGTCCGGCCGAGCCGCCATACCTGCTCGACCACCCCGGCGGTGTCGGCTACCGGGTCGGTGTTGGCCATGGCGTGTACGGCGGTGAAGCCGCCCAGGGCGGCCGCCGCGGTCCCGGTCGCCACCGTTTCCGCGTCTTCGCGGCCCGGCTCGCGCAGGTGCGTGTGCAGGTCGACGAGGCCGGGCAGGGCGATGAGGCCCTCGGCGTCGAGCACCCGGGCGCCCGAGTGGTTCAGTCCGGATTCAACGGCCGTGATGGAGCCGCCGCTCAGCAGCATGTCCGTGACGCGCGGCTCCTCGCCGTCGCCCGGGAGCATGACGCCCCGGATCAGCCACCTGGCCTGGTTCTCCTCCGCTGTCCCCGGATTTCCGGCCGTCCGGGGATTCCCGGCCGTCACCGGTTCCCCGCCGGGAATTCCGTCACCGGGAACTCCGTGCCGCCGAGCAGCAAGTACAGGACCGCCATCCTGGTGGTGACCCCGTTGGCGACCTGTTCCACGATGGTCGAGCGGACCGAATCCGCCACCTCAGCCGCGATCTCTACCCCCCTGTTCATTGGTCCGGGATGCATGACGATGGCGTGCTCGGGCAGCCTCGCCATCCGTGCCGCGTCCAGCCCGTACCTGCGGCTGTACTCCCGCACGGTCGGGAAGTAGGCGGCGGTCATCCGCTCCTGCTGGACCCGGAGCATCATCACCACGTCGCTCTTCGGCAGCTCGCTGTCCAGGTCATAGCTGACCGCACAGGGCCAGCTGCCGACGGCGTGCGGCAGCAGCGTGGGCGGGGCGGCCAGCGTCACCTCGGCGCCGAGGGTGCTCAGCAGCAGCACGTTGGACCGCGCGACCCGGCTGTGCAGAACGTCTCCGACGATCGTCACCCGCAGGCCGTCGAGCCCGGCGCCGCGGGTGCCAACAGTGCTCCCCCGGGGGGACGGCCCCCCGGAACCCCCCGTGAGCCTGCGCCGGATGGTGAACGCGTCAAGCAGGGCCTGGGTCGGATGCTCGTGCGTGCCGTCCCCGGCGTTCAGCACGCTGCCCTGGACCCATTCGGCCAGCCGGTGCGCCGCGCCGGACGCTCCGTGCCTGATAACCACCGCGTCCGCGCCCATGGCCTCCAGGGTCAGCGCGGTGTCCTTGAGGCTCTCGCCCTTGGCGACGCTCGACCCCTTGGCGGAGAAATTGATCACGTCGGCCGACAGCCGCTTCGCCGCGGCCTCGAACGAGATCCTGGTCCTGGTGGAGTCTTCGTAGAAGAGGTTGACCACGGTCCGGCCGCGCAGCGTGGGCAGCTTCTTGATCGGCCGGTCTGCGAGGCCGGCCAGCTCCTCCGCGGTGTCGAGGATGAGCAGCGTGTCCGCCCGGCTGAGGTCAGCGGCCGAGATCAGGTGACGTTTCACAGCTGCCTCCCGTCCTCGCTGATGGTCACGCTGTCCTGCGCGTCCACCTCGGCCAGCAGGACGTGCACGACCTCGCGCTGCGAGGTCGGCAGGTTCTTGCCCACGTAGTCGGCGCGGATCGGGAGCTCGCGGTGGCCGCGGTCGACCAGGACCGCGAGTTGCACCGCCCGCGGGCGACCGAGATCGTTCAGTGCGTCGAGCGCGGCGCGCACCGTGCGGCCCGAGTACAGCACGTCGTCGACCAGGACGACCGTCTTGCCGTCTACGCCGCCCGGCGGAAGGTCAGTGCGGCCCAGTGCGCGGGCCGGGTGGAGTCTCAGGTCATCCCGGTGCATGGTCACGTCGAGCGAGCCGCAGGGGACCTTGAGTCCCTCGAACTCCCCGATTCGCGCCGCGAGGCGGCGCGCTAGCGGCACGCCGCGCGTCGGGATGCCGAGGAGGATGACCTCGTCCCCGCCATGCGTCCGTTCCAGGATCTCGTGGGCGATCCTGGTCAGCGCTCGCCTGATCTCCTCGGCATCGAGGACCGCGAGGCCATCACGCCCCGCGACCGGATTGCTGGCCGCGCACATAGAACGGACCTCCTTCCCCGCCTCACAGGACGGTCCTTAAAGGATGTCTACGTTGATGATCATACGGGGAGTTACCGCCGGGCCTGGACACTTTGGGTCGGCCCGGCCAGCATGTGATTTACGTCACATGGGACGGATGCCATCAGAACATGACGAGAGTTGGCTATCTGGCGGCAATATGCCCGCAGCGACGGGAAACCTGATCGCAGCCGGGTTCTCACCTGCCGGCGGAGGGTACATAGTGATCCGCGAGAGCTAGTCCGTTACCGGCCGAGTTAAGCCAGTTTTTGCCATTCGGCTTGACCTTATAGCGCTCGCCGCCTACCGTCACTGAGCGTAACCGTTACCGTAAGCGACGACTGGCCGGGGAACCGAGGAAAGAATGCCATCTGAGTACGCCAAGACCCTTGGCGCGCGGCTGCGCGCCATCCGCACGCAGCAGGGCCTCTCGCTGCACGGAGTTGAAGAGAAGTCCCGCGGCCGCTGGAAGGCCGTCGTCGTAGGTTCCTACGAGCGGGGCGACCGGTCCGTGACCGTCCAGAAGCTCGCCGAGCTGGCCGAGTTCTACGGGGTCCCGGTCTCCGAGCTGCTGCCCGGCGACGCCGCTCCCACCCCGCTGGTGCCTTCGCCCAAGCTCGTCATCGACCTAGAGCGCATGGGCCAGCTGCCCAAGGATAAGGTCGGCCCGCTCGCGCGCTATGTCGCGACCATCCAGAGCCAGCGCGGCGACTACAACGGCCGCGTCCTTTCCGTACGGCACGAGGACCTTCGCTCGCTCGCGGTCATCTACGACAAGTCTCCCGCTGATCTCACCGAGGAGCTCATCAGCTGGGGCGTGCTCGACGCCGACGCGCGCGGCGCGATGGAAGGGTTCTGAACCTCTAGCCTGCCGGCCTAAGCGGGAGCGGAGACTGCACCTCAACACCGAGCGCAGTCTCCGCTAGTGACAGGAAGGTCTCCGCGTCCCGCAGCAGGTCATCGGCCTCACGTGCCGACGCCGCGCGTGGCAGCCCCGCTTCGGCGGCCGCGCGCTTGCCCGCGCCGGCCGCGAAGAAAGCGGCCCACTCGGTAAGCGCCGGCTCCACCTGGGGTAGCAGCTCCCACACGCTATGCGGCTTCCTGCGCCGCGACCGCGGTTCGCCCCGCGCCGCCACTACCGCCGCCGCGGCGCGCAGCGCCGCCAGATGGGCCGTGACATACCGAGCGCCAGGCGCCGACTCGTCGGCCGCCTCCGCGAGTCCCCGCCGCGCGGACTGGAGCATGCTGAGCACGGTCGGCGCCACCCCAGGATGCCGCGGGCTCACGTCACCCAGGCCCATATGCATCTCCGCTGTGTTCACCATCGCCCTTCATCTCCTCCTCTGGCCCGGCCAGGCGAGACGCTTCCTCTCACCTCACCCGGCCGGCGTTGGTCCATCTATTCGAACCTAAATTCGCTCGGATGTCCAGTCGTCTTCGATGTCTGTTCGAAGATAACGCGGGGGTCTGACATTTTGAGTTCCGCGGGATGCCATCACCTGGGCTCGGCACAGCCCGAAGCTGGGTTCGCCGATGCTTGGGGCTCCTGGAACGGGTGCGGCTATAGTGCACGAATGCTGTATCAGCCCGATTTCTCCCTGATCCTCGCGGAGACGAGGCGAGAACGCCGCCGCGGGTCCAGGGGGCGCCCGGACTGGCGCCGCCGACAGGCTAAAGAGGTACTGGCCACTCGCCGTGAAACTGGCTATTCGGCGGCCTGGACCCGCGTCGCGCCAGGGTTCCAGGTGTCATGAAGTCTCATGGATAAGCCATGAATGGGCTTGCCTCAGCCGGGCTCACATGGCCGGCTACCTGGGCACGCACGGCCGATTAGGGGCGTTGTACTAGCACCGGCAAGAAACGGGGGGGCATTTGCGCGCAACGCGACTGTTTGTGCGAAGGGCTAGGCCGGGGCTGTATTTTAATCGCGTGCCATCGCTACCCGCCACCGACGACGGGAGCGCGAATCCACTCGCCGAGGACCTGAGCACCGGTTCCGGCGGCAGCGAAGACATCACCTGGGATGCTGGCCCGGAGCCAGGTACAGCCGATGTGAGGGTGGCGCCTGAGGGTGCCCGGACCAACGGCGGGCCGCGCCCGACCGTAGCTGCCACAACCGGCAGTCGGCCGCTCCCGCCTGAGGCTGAGTCACGCGTGACCGAGTCCGGCGCGGAGCAGGGCGTCACCGGGCCGGATGCGGAGCTTGAGGCGAATCAGTCCGGGACAGCGATCGGCCCATCGGCAGATGATCGGTCCCGGGCTGACGGACCAGCCACGGGTGAGGCAACACCGGACGGCGGGCCTGCGGCAATCACCGAGCCTGCGGCGGGCGCGAAGCCAGCAGCAGGCCCGGAGGTTCAGGCGAAAGCGGAGCCTCAGGCGAAAGCGGCCAAGACCGCGGGCGCACCCAAAACGGACGCCGAGCCTCGGATGGGTGAGTCCGGACGGTGGTTTCGCCCGGCCAAGGCAGAAGCCAGTTTCCTGGCGATCTCGGCGGATGAGCAGGCTGACACGGCCGCACGTGGCGCTGAGCCGCAGGCGACTGCGGCAGACACGAGCCCGGGCGCAGCCATCGCGACGCCAGCACCCGCCGAGCCAGGCACGGCCGAGCCAGGCACGGCCGAGGCCGACACGGCCGAGGCCGACACGGCAGGCCACCAAGACCAAAACCAGCACGGCCGAGGACAGCACGGCCGAGGACCAGCCAAGAGCCCAAAACCAGCACGGCCGAGGACAGCACGGCCGAGCCGGGCGCGGTCAGTAACCAGATAGCGCCCGGGACGGGCGCCGCTCCTGGCTCGCCTACGGTAGGCACGGCACCCGGCGCTGCGGAAGCGGACACGACGCACCTCGCGGCTAGTGCCGCGCCCGCAGACGCGCCGCAGCCACCGGGTCATGCGCAGCGCCCGGACCAGGGCACGTCTCCACGGCCAGGCACGCCGCCACGGCCAGGCACGCCGCCACGGCCAGGCACGCCGCCACGGCCAGGCACGCCGCCACGGCCAGGCACGCCGCCGCGGCTGACCGGACCGGGCTCGGCACCGCACCCGAGCTCGGCGCTACGGACGGGCCTGGCGCCGCCGCGCGAAGGCCAGGCGCCGCCGCGCGAAGGCCAGGCGCCGCCAGACGGCGGGCCGGCCGGGCACAGTCCGGATGAGGGGCGCGAGGAGCGGGAAGCCGCGGCTAAGCGGCGGGTCTCGCGGCGCACGGTGCTTCAGGCCAGTCTGATCGGCGGCGCAGGGGTGGCTGCTTTGCCACTGATCGCGCTGGTCGGCAGCATGACACGGACCGGCGAGCTGCCCACCAACCTTGCGTTCTCGATGAATACGAACTGGCTGTTCGGCGGGCAGTACACGGCGGGCTCGGAGAGCAGTTTCTTCGACGACAGCAACTTCACGCCGGTCACGCTGCCACACACGGTCACCCCGCTGTCCTGGCAGAACTGGGACTACCCGGCCTGGCAGCAGGTATGGATCTACCGGCGGCACTTCAACGGGGCACACCTGCTCGACCCGCACGCGCCAGGCAACCGGCTCCTCGTCGACTTCGACGGCGTCATGGTCAACGCGTCGGTGGCGATCAACGACCAGGTGGTCAGCACGCATCAGGGCGGCTACCTGCCCTTTTCGGCCGAACTAACCGGGAAGGTCACCAGCGGCGACAACCTGCTCGCGGTCATCGTGGACTCACGCTGCCTACCGGTGCCGCCAGTCGGCGTGGGCTGCGGGCCGGGCAGTGTCGATTTCTTCCAGCCCGGCGGCATCTACCGGGACGTCCGGCTGCGGGTGCTCCCGCAGGTGTTTCTGTCCGACCTGTTCGTCCAGCCTGCCGACGTGCTCAGCTCGCAGCCCCGAGTGGACGTCGAATGCGCCATTGACTCGGCCGCGACGACGCACGCCACCGGCACTCTGCTCGTCGAACTGCTCGACGGGCCGAACCAGATCGCGGTGCAGACCACGACGGTGAAGGTCACCTCCCCCGGGGTCAGCACCGCCAAGTTCAGCCTGACCGGTTTCGGACAGGTTGGCCTGTGGTCGCCGGACAGCCCGAAGCTGTATACCGTCCAGGCCACCCTCAACTTCCCCGGTCTGGGCAGGCACGTCCTGACCCGGCGGATCGGGTTCCGCGAGGCATCCTTCCGGCCGGAGGGCTTCTTCCTGAACGGGAAACGGCTGCCCCTGTTCGGCCTCAACCGGCACCAGCTCTACCCGTACGCCGGCATGGCGATGCCCGCCCGGGTGCAGCGCAAGGACGCCGAGATCCTCAAGAACGAGTTCAACTGCAACGTGGTGCGCTGCTCGCACTATCCCCAGTCACCGGATTTCCTCGACGCCTGCGA
The DNA here is from genome assembly GCA_963842265.1 of uncultured Actinomycetota bacterium. Taxonomy (GTDB): domain Bacteria; phylum Actinomycetota; class Actinomycetes; order Streptosporangiales; family Streptosporangiaceae; genus Palsa-504. Next base: position 23,788 of record CAWJGE010000013.1, on the reverse strand, counting down.
CGAGCTGGGCCTGCTGGTCTGGGAGGAAGCGCCAGGCTGGCACAACGTCAGCAGCACCCCCGCCTGGCAGAACCTCGTGGTGCAGAACGTCCGCGACATGGTGATCAGGGACCGCAGCCGTCCCTCGGTGGTTATCTGGGGCACCAGGCTCAACGAGACCCCGGCCTTCCCCGGACTGTGGGCCGCCACCAGGCAGGCGGCGCGGGAACTCGACAGCTCGCGGCCGAGTTCGGGGGCGATGGCCTTCCACCAGGACGTCACCTGGAACGAGGACGTCTTCGCCTACAACGACTACGGGACAGATCAGAAGACCGGGAACATCGCGCTGAAGCCGCCGTTCGCCGGCCTGCCCTACCTAGTCACCGAGGCGGTCGGCGTGGAAGCGGCCAAGCCGCAGCACTTCGCCTGGACGGATCCGCCGACCTGGCTGGCCAGGCAAGCCGCCCTGCACGGCCAGGCGCAGAGCCAGGCGCGGTCAAACCCGGGCTACTCCGGGCTACTGGCCTGGGCCGGGTTCGACTATGCCTCGCTGCTTGGCCTGGGGCCGGCCGGCATCAAGTGGGCCGGCGTGGCGGACGGCTTCCGGGTCCCCAAGCTAGGCGCCGCCATCTACCGGACGCAGGGAGACCCGGCCGTGCGCCCGGTCATCATCCCGGTGTTTTTCTGGGAGGCAGGCGGCGCGGTCCCCGTCCCGTCCCCGACCGCGATGATCGCCAGCAACTGCGAGCGGCTCGAGATCTTCGCTGGCGGCACCCACGTGGCCAGCGCGCTGCCGGCCTTCGGCTCGCCGCTATACAGCGGCCTGATCCACCCGCCCTTTCTTGTCCACCTCCCCAACCACAGCCCGAACGCCACCCCCGAACTGCTCATCAAGGGTTTCGTCGGCGGGCGGCAGGTGGCCCAGCTCCAGATGTCGGCCAACCTGTCCGGCGATGCCCTCGCCATGGCGGTCGACGACGCCACCATCGCCGCCGACGGCTCCGACGCGACCAGGGCGGTGTTCCGCGCCATCGACGCCTACGGCAACCAGCGCAGGTACGGCAGCGGCGAGGTCACGCTGACCCTGTCGGGCCCGGCCACGCTGGTGGGCGACAACCCGTTCGCGTTCGGTCAGTACGGCGGGCTCGGCGCGGTGTGGATCCGCTCGCTGGCCGGGCAGCCCGGGGCCATCACGCTGACCGCGAGCCACCCGCTGCTCGGCCAGGCCGAAGTGCAGGTCAGGTCCGAGCAGACGAACCAGGCGCACGACTTGTGACGCGGCGATCGTGGCACCTGTTCGGGGCACGCCGCCCAGCCCGTTCGGCACCGGTTGCTTCGTCTCCTAAGCTTGCGAGGATGCGCCGGACGCTATCGGTTTCCGTCTCCGAGCTGAACCCGGGCGAGTTCACCGCCCGGCTTGACCAGCTGATCGCGGTGTACGCGGCGGCGATGCGTCCGCCCGCGGAGCTGCTGACAGGTCGCCGGTCGATCATGGCGGGGCATACCGTCAACCCGGGTTTCCGCGCGCTGGCGGTCACCGACGACGGAACCGGCGAGGCGGTCGGCTTCGGCTACGGCTTCCACGGGGTGCCCGGCCAGTGGTGGCACGACACGGTGCGGCGGGCGCTGACCGCCAGCCGCGGTGCCGCGGCCGCGGCGGCCTGGCTGGACGACTCGTTCGAGGTCGCCGAGCTGCACGTGGCACCCGGCCATCAGGGCGCCGGCGTCGGCGCCGGAGTGTTGCTGCGGCTGACTTCCGGACGGCCCGAACGCACCGCCCTGCTGTCCACCAGGGATGCCGACTCTCCTGCGCGGCGGCTCTACCGCGGGACAGGTTTCACCGACCTGCTGACCGCGTTCCACTTCTTCCCCGGCAGCGAGCCGCCTTACGCGGTGATGGGCGCCGAACTCCCGCTGCGAAGTGCTAGCCCGGGGGGACGACCCCCCGCAACCCCCCGATCCTGGGGGGATGTCATCCCCCCAGACCCCCCTGACCCCCCGAGACCGAGCCGCTGATAGATCTCCCTTGTCGCCCGGGACCAGTTGAGCGTATAGAAGTGCAGGCCGGGCACGCCCTCGGCGAGGAGCCGCTCGCACATCCCGGCTGCGTAGTCCACGCCGATCTCACGCACCGCCGCGCGGTCGTCCGCCACCGCCTGCAACCGCTCCCACAACTGGACCGGCACCCGGCAGCCGCCGAGCTCGAGCGCCTTGGAGATCACCCGTAGGCTGGTGACGGGCATGATGCCCGGGATGATCGGCACGTCGCCGCCCTGGGCCGCGACCCGGTCCCTTAGCCGCAGGTAGTCCTCGGGGTAGAAGAACATGTTGGTGATCGCGAAGTCCGCACCGGCCCGGCACTTGGCCAGGAAGTAGCGCACGTCCGTGTCCGGGTCGGGCGAGCGCGGGTGCTTCTCGGGGAAGGCGGCCACCCCGACGCAGAAGTCCCCGGCCGACCGGACCAGCCGGACCAGGTCCGCGGCGTAGCTCAGCCCGTCCGGGTGCGTGATCCAGTCGGCGTTCGGGTCGCCGGGCGGGTCGCCGCGCAGCGCGAGCACGTTGCGTACCCCGACTTCCGCGTAGGACCCGATCACCTGCCTGAGCTCGGCCACCGAGTGGTTTACCGCGGTGAGGTGGCCCATCGGGGTCAGCGTGGTCTCTTCGGCGATCCGGCCCGTCACCCGCACGGTCCGGTCCCTGGTCGACCCGCCGGCCCCGTAGGTCACCGAGACGAAGGTGGGCCGCAGCGGCTCGAGCTGCCTGATCGCCCGCCACAGCTGGTGCTCCTCCGCCTCGGACTTGGGCGGCATGAACTCAAACGAGAACGCCTGGCGGCCGGCCGCGAGCAGATCGCGGATCAGCGGGGCGCTGGCGGCGCGCTTGGGTGACGCAGCTACGGTCCGGTGCGGACGCGGCGGGCTCGGCGGCATGCCGTCAGCCTAGCCGCATTGGCTAGAACGCGAGAGCCTGCGCCCGCCGGTTGACTTCCGTTGCCCGGCGCTCGACGATCGCGTCGATCGGCGTGCCGGGCAGCGACTCGTCCGCCGTGAACAGCCAGCGAAGCGCCTCCAGCTCACCGAACCCGCAGTCGAAGAGCAAGGTCAGGGTCCCGCACAGGCCCTTGACGATCTGGTTGCCGTCAAGGAAGGCGGCCGGTACCGCGAGCGTCCCTTCGGGACGGGTCACGGCAAGGAGTTTGCGATCGCGGAGCAGCTGTTTCACTCGCCCAACGGGAAAGCCAAGCTGGCCGGCTACCTCGGGGAGTGACAGCCATTCGCCGACGAGAGCGTCGGTCGCGGGGTCAATCTGTGTCACGAGACCAATGTCCCACGCTCGGGCTTCGTCCAAACACTCGGGTTAAGGGCTTGTCAGCGGCTATCGATTGCATCTTTCCGCCGGGCCGCCGGGCGGAAGGGTCGGTGGCGCACCGGGTGCGTAAGAGTGCCACCAACTCACCCGGTGCGGCTCAGACTCACCCGGCACGGGTTACGCGCGAATCGTCCACGGGTGATCGCATAGAGACATATGAGGGCGGCATCGTCCGGAAGGGAAGGCAGCAATGCCCACTGAGTTCACGGTCGGGGTTAGGACGGAGTGCTCGGATGGTTACTGCGGCCAGCTGAGCCGCATAATAACCGACCCGGCGACCCGTAAGATCACGCATCTTGTCATCAAGCCGCAGCACCGGAAGTCCGACCGACTCGTCCCGCTCGAGCTGGTCGACATGGCGGCTGACGACATCAGCCTGCGCTGTACCCTCGCGGAATTCGAGGAGCTCCAGCCCGCGGAGGAAATCGACCTGGCGGAAGGCGACGAGTACGGAGGCGGATACGGCGACGCGGAGTCGGTCCAGGGTGTCGGCGACGTCGGCGGCATGGGAGTCGGCGGTTCGGCCTCCGGCGCGGCCATCGGCGCCAGCCTGGGACACCACGCGCGCACGGTTACGCACCACGTCGTCCCGATGGGCGAGGCAGAGTTGATTCCCGGCCAGCATGTCCATGCCGTCGACGGCGAAATCGGGCAGGTGCTGGGATTCATCGTCAATCCGGACGACCAGCGGGTGACCCATGTGGTGCTCAAGGAGGGGCATCTGTGGGGCCGGAGGGAAGTCGCCATCCCGATCAGTGCCGTGACCGCGATCGACGAAGGAATCCGGCTCAACATGACCAAGAAGCAGGTGGAGGAGCTGCCGACAGCCCGCTGAGCGGCCGGACCGGTCAGCGGGCCGCGGCCTTGACGGGGACGGCGGGGTCGGTGAGGCGGGCGACGTCTACCGGGTCGCTGGAGGCGATGAGGCGGCGGGCCTGGAGCAGGTCGCGGGGGCGGTCGACGGTCAGCATCGCGACCAGCCGGCCCGCCGCTAGCCAGCACGCCGCCCAGGTCGGTTCCGCCGGGTCGCCGCGCCACACCAGGCTCTCGGCGCCGCCGTGGTAACCCGTGTACTGCAGCATCCGGCCGAACTGCTCGGACCAGAAGTACGGCACCGGATCGTACGCCTCGTCGCCGCCGAGCACGTTGGCCGCGACCACCTCGGGCGCGTGCAGGGCCACGTCCCAGTGCTCGAACCGCAGCCGTCGCCCGAACCGCCGCGACTCGAACGCGGCGCAGTCCCCCACCGCATAGACTCCGGGCCGCGAAGAGCGCAGGCCGGCGTCCACGGCCACGCCGTTCTCCAGCTGGATACCGGATCCCTCCAGCCATTTGGTGGCTGGCCGCACGCCGACCGCGGTGACGATCTCGTCGGCCGCGATCCACCCGCCGCCCGCTAGGGCGAGCCCGCCGGGCTGCACCGCCTCGACCGCCACGGCGACCCGTAGGTCCACGCCGGCGTCGGCGTACCAGCGGGCGGTCTGGGCTCCCACCGGGGCGCCGATCGCCGCGGCCAGCGGCGCGGGCCCGGCCTCCACCACCGTGACCTGGCTGCCGTGCGCCACCGCGGCGGTGGCCAGTTCGGCGCCGATCCACCCGGCCCCCACGATGGCCAGCCGCAGCCCGGGCCGGAGCAGGTCTCGCAGCGCCAGCGCGTCATCGTAGGTGCGCAGGAAGCGCTGCCGCCCGTCGCCGGGGAGCGCTACCGGCAGCGCCCCGGTGGCCAGCACCAGGTGGTCAAAGGGGTACGTGCCGCGGGTCGTGGTCAGGACGGCCTCGTCGTCGAGCCCGGTAGCGGCCTCCTCCGGGCGGAAGTCCACGCCGAGCGCGGCGAAGTCGGCCTTCAGCGACGGGTCGAGGTCTGGTTCCGTCAGCACCTTCTTGGACAGCGGCGGCCGGTCGTAAGGCGGCCATGACTCGGTTCCGATCAGGGTGACCGGGCCGGCGAAGCCGCGCTCCCGCAGTAGCTCGGTAGTCCGGAACCCGGCCAGGCCCGCGCCGGCCACCACGACACGTCCGCTATCGGTCATGTCCAGACACGATACGCCCAGGTCCGACGGGTCAAGGACGCGCTCATCCGCTCCCGCCGGTGCTTTATGATTTGCCGAACGGGCCTGGTTGCTTCTCACCGCGGCCACCTCGAGCGCCCCTGGTCACGGGGGACCCCATGATTAGCACGCCAGATAGGCAAAACAACCGTAAAATCGTCGCGATGGACGATACCCTGGCCGATCCGCTCACCGGGCGCATGCTCGACGGGCGCTACGCCGTGACGGCGCGCATCGCGCACGGCGGGATGGCCACTGTCTACCAGGCCACCGACACCCGGCTCGACCGCGAGGTGGCGCTTAAGGTCATGCACGCCGAACTGGCCAGGGACGAGGATTTCGTCCGCCGGTTCATCGGCGAGGCCAAGTCGGTGGCGCGGCTGTCGCACCAGAACGTGGTCGCGGTCTTCGACCAGGGTGCCGACGGCCCATTCCTGTACCTTGCGATGGAGTATGTGCCCGGCCGGACGCTCAAGGAGCTCCTCCGCGACAGCGGGCGGTTCTCCCCGGCGACCGCGCTGGAGATCATGACCGGCGTGCTCGACGGGCTGGCCGCCGCGCACGCCTCCGGGATCGTGCATCGCGACATCAAGCCGGAGAACGTCCTGCTGACCGCCGACGGCCGGATCAAGGTGGCCGACTTCGGCCTGGCCCGGGCGCAGTCGGCGGCCGGGCACACCCGGGCCGGCTTGCTCATCGGCACGGTCTCCTACGTACCGCCCGAACAGGTGACCGGCGGCAGCACCGGCCCGGGCGGAGACGTCTACTCGGCCGGCGTGATGCTCTTCGAGCTGCTCACCGGTCGCCTGCCGTTCACCGGCGACACCCCGCTCTCCGTTGCCTACCAGCACGTCAATACCGACATCCCGGCGCCGTCCACGCTAGTCCCCGGAATCCCCGCGGCGGTCGACCAGCTCGTGCTCGCGGCGACCAGCCGGGACCCGGCGCGGCGCCCCGCCGACGCGGGCGAGTTCTTGCGCGCGGTCCGGCGCGTGCGGGAGGGCTTCGCCGAGGCCAGCGGGCTCACCGGCGTGATGGGAGCCGGCGTCCAGGGACTGGCCGAGGCGCCATGGCTGGACCTGGACACGCCCGCGGCCACCAACGGGTGGTGGGCGCGCAGCGCGGCGCTGCCGACCGCCAGCGTGCACGATACGGACCTGTCGAACACGGCGACCTCGATCGCCGGCCAGGCCAGTACGGATCCACAGGGCATCGGCTCGCCCGGGACCGGCGAATGGTGGGCCCACGGCGCGGCGGCGGCGGCCTCGGTGCCCGACCGCGGGGACTCGCACACGCTCGTGGTAGACCGCGAGGATGGTGACCGTTACCACACAGGCCAGTACCGTGGCGGCCGCGAGCCCTTCCTGGGCCGCTGGCTGTTCAGCCCGCGGCTGCTCATCGTCGTGGTGGTCATCGCGCTGGGCGTGGGGCTCGGGCTCGGCGGCTGGTGGCTCACCTCCGGCCGGTTTGTCCAGGTGCCCTCGGTGTCCAACGACAGCGTCACCCAGGCCACCGCCGTGCTGACCGCCGACGGCTTCGCCGTCAAGCGGGGCCGGGTGCACAGCAACTCGGTGCCTAGCGGCTCGGTGACCGGCACCAGCCCGGCGGGGCGGGTGTCGAAGGGCTCGACGATCACCATCCTCATCTCGAGCGGGCCCTTCACCTCCGTAGTACCCGTGGTGAAGAACGACACGCTCACCGTCGCGAAAGCCGCCCTGCAGAGCGTGCACCTGGTCGCCACCACGCAGCAGGTTGGCTCGGACGCTCCGGTCGGCACCGTGGTCGGCACCAACCCTCCCGCGGGCACGACCTGGCCGCAGACCAAGACGGTCACGATCCTGATCTCGGGCGGCCTGCAGCTACCCGATTTCTCCGGGGAAAACTTCCAGACGGCGCAGCAGTGGGCCAATCAGCACGGCGTGACGCTGCAGCAGCAGCCGGACAACAACAGCCAGCAACCCCAGGGCACCATTACCGGCCAGGAGCCCGCCGCCAAGACGATGGTCCGGCAGGGTGAGACCGTAGTCGTCAACGTGTCCGCGGGTCCGCAGATCGTCAACGTCCCGTACGTGATCGGCGACTCGGTGGCACAGGCCACCCAGGCTCTGCAGGCGGCCGGTTTCCAGGTCCAGGTAAACCGGTACGGCCCGTTTGACAAGGTGTTCGACTACAGCCCAAGTACGCCGACGGCACCGCGCAACAGCGTCATCGTGCTCGACGTCGGCTACTGACCGGCGGTCTGCGGGGCTGCGCCACATCCTCTTGACGGCGTGCGCTACGATGTGGCTCATGCGTCAGCAGTTTTGGTTTTGGTTTGGCTACCGGTCCGGGTTCGGGACGGTCGCCCGCCAGACCTTGCGCTGACGGAAGCGACTTAACGAGAACCCCGGGCCAGAAGGCCCGGGGTTTTCTTTATGACTGGAGGCGGACGAGATGGTCGTGGTGATGGCGGCGGAGGCCGGAGAAACCGAAGTCGACGGCGTTGTCGACCGGGTACGGGCGGCGGGCGGCGACGCCTTCGTGAGCCGCGGCAAGTCGCGGACGATCGTCGGTCTGGTCGGTGACGTCGACCACCTGGACACGCTGAACCTGCGGGGCATGCCCGGGGTCAGCGACGTGGTACGGATCTCCGCGCCATACAAGCTGGTGAGCCGGGAGCACCACCGGGCACGTTCGGTCATCCGGGTGGCGGGCGTGCCGATCGGGCCGGACACGCTGACGGTCATCGCCGGGCCGTGCGCCGTCGAGACGGCCGAGCAGACGCTGGCGTCCGCGCTGATGGCCAGGGCGGCAGGCGCATCGCTGCTACGCGGCGGCGCTTACAAGCCGCGCAGCTCCCCGTACGCGTTCCAGGGCCTCGGCGAGACCGGGTTGAAGATCCTCGCCGAAGTGCGCCAGGCGACCGGCCTGCCGATAGTGACCGAGGTAGTCGACCCGGCTGACGTGGACCTGGTCGCCAACTACGCGGACATGCTGCAGGTCGGCACGCGCAACATGCAGAACTTCCCGCTGCTGCAGGCGGTCGGCGGCGTGGGCAAGCCGGTCATGCTCAAGCGGGGCATGAACGCCACCATCGAGGAGTGGCTGATGGCCGCCGAGTACATCGCCCAGCGCGGCAACCTGGACATCGTGCTCTGCGAGCGCGGCATCCGCACGTTCGAGAAGGCCACCAGGAACACCCTGGACATCAGCGCGGTCCCGGTCGCGCAGCGGCTGTCGCACCTGCCGGTGATCGTGGACCCGTCGCATTCCGGTGGCCGCCGGGACCTGGTCCTGCCGCTGTCCAGGGCCGCGATCGCGGTCGGCGCCGACGGCATCATCGTGGACGTCCACCCGCACCCCGAGTCGGCACTGTGCGACGGCCCGCAGGCGCTGGTCGAGTCCGACCTGCGCGAGCTGGCCAGCGTGGCCGCCCACCTCTCCCCCCTGGTCGGCCGCACCCTCACTCCGGCCCCCGCGATCCCCCGCGAGCCGGTCCTGACCTGAACCGGGGCGTGACAGCCGCTTCGTTAGGGATAAAAGGGGTTAAGGGGTTTCCTGGCGGTATTCGTGCGCGCTTGCGGCTAGTTCCTCGGCCAGGTCCTCCGCGTCGAGGCGGATCTCGATGCGGCGCAGATCGTCGATCCGGGCGCGGGTCTCGACGCGGCGCGGGGTGAGCAGCGTGCAGCAGTCCTGGTCGGGGAGTTCGGAAATCGCCAGGGTGCGGATGCGGCGGGCCTCGGCCATGATCTCCAGCTTGTCCCAGCCAATCAGCGGACGCAGGATCGGCAGCCGCACCGCGTCGTCGAGCGCGGTGATGTTGGTGAGCGTCTGACTGCTGACCTGGCCGAGCGAGTCGCCGGTGATCAGTGCGGTGGCGCTGAGCTTGCGAGCCAGCACCTCGCCGGTCTTGAGCATCAGCCGGCGCTGGGCCACGATGAGCAGCCGGTCCGCGCCGGAGGACTTGAGAGTCTGCTGCGCCTTGCCGAACGGCACCACGAACAGCCGCGACCCGCCCTGGAACCGGTCAAGCCCGCGGACCAGCGCGTAGGCCTTATAGATCGACTCGGGGCCGGTCAGCGGCATGCCGGAGAAATGCAGGAAGAAGCAGCGCAGGCCGCGGCGCATCATCCGGTAGGCGGCCACCGGCGAGTCGATGCCGCCGGACATGAGCACCACACCGCGGCCGCTCATCCCCACCGGCAGTCCGCCCTGCCCCGCCGACCCCTCGGTGAACACGAACACCTCGTCCTGGTCCACCTCGATGAACACCGTGGTGTCGGGCTCGGAGAGGTTGACCCCGAGCCCGTGCGCCTCCTGGATCTCCCGCCCGATCAGCACGCCAAGCTGGCCCGAGGTAAGCGGGAACCGCTTGTCGCGGCGGCGGGCGCGCACCGCGAAGGTGCCCGACGTGCCCTTGGTCAGCGCCATCGCGGCGGCGCAGATCGCCTCGGGCGTCTTGGCCACCCGCAGCGGCAGGCACACCCGGGCGATGCCGGGCACGTCCCGCATCCGCTCCGCGATCTGGCTCACGGCCTGCGTCCAGGCCTGTTCGCCACGCTGCTCGCCGTCGGCGACGCGCAGCATGATGACGCCTTCCCGCTGGCGCAGGTCGACCGGGACGCCGAGGTCACGGACGGCGACGCGGATGTTGCCGTGCAAGATGCGTTCGAACTGCTGCCTGTTCCGCCCCTTGAGGACGATCTCGCCCAGCTTGAGCAGCACGCACGGCTCATCAGGGACGGGGAACTCTGGCACCCCCCTAGTGTGCCAGCAGAAAGTCCCTGGCCCGAACCAATAGTGGTACTGCCTCCTGGCCCCTTCCTGGGGCTTGCCGGAGCTGACATGCGGGTGTTAACCCCAGTGTTTTCCGCGGGGCCCGTCGATAACGTTTACCGCGTGAGCATCAGGGATGAAGTCCGGGCCTCGGCGGCGGCACACCGCGATCTCGGCCCCGGCTACGACACCGCCGTAGCCGAAGGCCTCGTCGAACGCATCGGCGAAGAAATCGACAGGCGAGTGGACGCCCGGCTGTACGGCCAGGCGCCCCATCAGAGTCCGCCGCCGCGGCCGCGGCTGCGTCGTGAGCCAGCGCCCGGACGAATCGGGTTCGGCGCCGTGGTGCTGGGCCTAGGATCCATGGGCATGGCCATCGGGGCCACGGCGGCGGTCCTCCACCCGGGCGACTCCCCCGGCCAGGTCAGCGGCGGAGCGGCAGTGCTGATCGCGCTGATCTGGATCGTGATCGGGGTGGTTAACGTCGCCTACGCCCGGTACCGGCTGTTATCCGGATCGCTAGTTGCGGGGTTATTGTGGCGATCCCCGGCAGGTTGTAGCGTGCGCTCATGAGCAGCGACCACGAGGCGGAGATCCGCGCCTCCGTGGCCGCGCACGCCGATCTCGGTCCCGGCTACGACGACGCGGTAGCCGAGGGGCTGGTCGAGCGCATCGGGGCTGAAATCGACAAACGGATCGACGCGCGGCTCGGGCAGTTCGGGACGCCTCGGGCGGGCGGCGCGTTTGGGGCGGGTGCTGTGCCTGGGGCGGGTGCTGTGCCTGGGGCGGCCGATGCTAGTGGTGAGCCGGGGGGCGCTGGCTCGCCGGGATCGGCGGCGCCAGGATCGGCGGCGCCCGGGTATCAGGGATACCATGCGCCGGTCGGTTATCAGGGTTACCAGGGTTACATGGGTCCCATGCTGCCGCCCGGGTACCAGCTAGGGCCGCCGCCGGCCCGGCCATCTCCGGTCGGGCAGCGCAACGCGGCGACGACGGTTACCGCGCTCGGGTCCCTGGCCCTCGGCGTCGCGGCCACGGCGATCGTGTCGCACGACAATCATTCCGGTTCCCAGGTGTTCATGGTCCTGCTCATCTGGATCGCCATCACGATCGTCAACGTCGCCTACGCGCGGCGCCCCTGACCGCTATTTCCGGAGCGAAGCGATGTTCGAGAGGTTCACCGACAGGGCGCGGCGGGTGGTCGTCCTGGCGCAGCAAGAAGCCAGGATGCTCGATCACAACTACGTCGGCACCGAGCACATCCTGCTCGGCCTCATCCATGAAGGTGACGGTGTCGCGGCCAGGGCGCTCACCACGCTAGGCATCAGCCTGGACGCGACGCGGCAGGCGGTCGAGGACATCATCGGCCGCGGCACGCAGATGCCGTCCGGACACATCCCGTTCACCCCGCGGTCCAAGAAGGTGCTCGAACTCTCGCTGCGCGAGGCGCTGAGCCTCGGCAGCGACCACATCGGCACCGAGCACATCCTGCTCGCCCTCATCCGCGAGGGTGACGGTGTTGGCGCCCAGATCCTGGTCAGCGCCGGCGTGGACCTCAACCGAGCCCGCCAGCAGATCATCAACCTGCTGCACCAGGGGCCCGAAGAGGACGCGCCGTCCCCTGCGGTGTCCGTGCCGCCCTTGGCTACGTCGGCGCCGCCGCCCGGCGATGAGCTGGCGAGCCGGCTGGCTTCGTTCGCGGCGCGGCTGAGCGCGATCGAGCTACGGCTCAGGGAATCCGGCGGACGCTAGCCGAGGGGCCTGACGGCGCACAGGAGCCGGTTGTCGCCGCGCTGCCAGAGGGTGCCGACCTCGGCGAAACCGGCCGCCTTGAGCGCCTCGACGTGCGTGGCGAGCTGGGTCGACTGCGAGCCGTGGTGACCCGCGTCGACGTGGCGGCGGCTGCGCTCCGCCACGTGGGTGGCCAGCACCGGGTCGGCGGCGACGGCTTCCCACCAGGCATGCCAGCTCTCGGGGTGGCCGCCGGGAAAGCGCCGCTGATCCTCGCGCTGGCGTAGCGCCAGGTCAAGACGGGCCAGGGTCGGGGACTCCTTGGCGTCGAGGGTGAAGTGGTCACCGTCAAGCAGCAGGCCGCCGGGGCGGAGGACGGAGCCGAGTTCGGCGTACAGGGCGCGCAGATCCGGTTCGGGCAGCCAGTGCAGCGCGGTGGTGCTCACCGCGGCGTCCGGGACCCTGGTGCGCAGGTCCAGGCCCGGCTGCGCGGACCAGCCAGGGACGCGCAGGTCCAAGTCGACGAACCGCAGCCCGGGTACGTCGGCGTAGGCGGCCCGGCCGAGGGTAAGCGACACCGGGTCGGCGTCAATGCCGATGACCGTGGCGTGCGGCAGGCGGGCGAGAAGCCGGACGGCCAGCGAACCGGGGCCGCAGCCTATGTCGAGGACGAGCGGGTCGGACCGCTCGGTCCCCGCCTCGACCGCGTCGATGAGCGCGGTGAACCGGTCCTCGCGGTCCGGCAGGCTCTCCTCCTGCTGACGGTCCCAGCGCTCGATCCAGTCTCGTGCGGTGTCGCGGTCAAGTTCCGGCACGCCCTTGCCTCCTTGGGTTGCTTGGCTCGGTTGGCGGTTACTGGCTAGGCTTTCTTCGACAGTCACAACCCTAGGTGCGGAGATGTAACCGGTCAAGTGAACTTCAACAGTCACATGGACGTGGTGATCAGGGTGGCCGCCGAGCTGGTAAACCTGCTCACCCCGGGCGAGGACGGAGGACGCCGCTACGTTCCGCCTGAGGCAGACCAGCGGACGGCGTCCGTCGGCGCCGTGCTGCGCGGCGCCGGCGGACGCGAGGCGACCTGGGAGGAGGCCGCCGAACTCTGTTTCGTGGCCGCCGAACTGCGCGGCGTCTTCGAGGCCGTCAGTACTGGCGCCGTGGACGACGCGGCCCGTCGAGTCAACGCCTTGCTCGTCCGCACCGGCGCCCGGCCGGAACTCGAACGGCACGACGGCGAGCCCTGGCACCTGCACTTCCACGCCGCCGACCGCTCTCTGCCCAACGGCTGGGCCGCGGGCTGCGCCACCGGCCTAGCCGTCGTGCTGGGCGGCGAGTCGTACCACCGGCTCGGCGTCTGTACCGCGCCCCGGTGCGACCGGGTCTACGTGGACATCTCACGCAACGGCACCCGGCGGTACTGCTCGACCTCATGCCAGAACCGGGTCAAAACCGCCGCGTTCCGCGCGCGCCTGTCCTAAGACAAATGGGTGCACACTAGAGGTGTCTAGGCGGGGGCCGGCCTGAAACGGAAGCGATGCCATGTTCGAGCGGTTCACTGACCAGGCGCGGCGAACCGTCGTCCGCGCCCAAGAAGAGGCCAGGGGCTACGACCATAACTACATCGGCAGCGAGCATCTGCTGATCGGGCTGCGGTGCGAAGAAGGGGGCGCGGCCGCCAGGACGCTCGAGTCGGCAGGCATCACCCAGGGCGCCGTAAGGGGAATGGTCGAAACGCTCGTCGGCCGGGGCTCCGAACCGCAGCCCGCGCACATCCCGTTCACGCCGCAGGCCAAGAAGAGCCTGGAGCTTGCGCAGGGGGAAGCCCTCAAGCTTGGCCATAACCACATCGGCACCGGGCACCTGCTGCTCGGGCTGATCAGCCAGCAAGACAGCGTGGCCGTCCGGGCACTCGGTGAGCTCGGCGCCGACCTGGAGCAACTCCGGGCACGCGCGATCACCGAGATCGAGGCTCAGCCGGAAGCCCATGGCTATTACTCTCCGCCGCGCCCGCGGCCCGCTCCGCTTTCTGGTGCGGTCCGGGGCCTGCTGGAGCAGATCGATGACCGGCTGAGCGCGATCGAGCAGCACCTCGGTATCGCCGGTCCCGTTCCCGACGCCGGGGGCGAGAGCTCCGCGGAACCGGGCGATGCGGGATAGCAGCCGGTCCCGAAAATGTCATACCCCCCTCGTAGTGTGTCGTGCATGAACCCACCACGCAGACGCCGCGTCAACTCCCCGGAAGAGCGGTGCAGGTGTGCGGAGTGCGAGGCGCAGGCCGAGGGCGGCGACCTCGACCCAGAAGCCTGCATGCAGGCTGTCGCCGACGACATCCGCACCGTGGGCTGGTCGGTCTCCGCCGTCCTCGGCGATGAGATCGCACCGCCCTGGGCGTACACGGTAGGCCTTTGGCTTAGCCACCAGGGCCCGGAACTGGCCATGTTCGGCCTTCCGATCGAGCACATGACGGTCATCCTGAACTCGATCGGCGATCGCATCGCCAACGGTGCGGTCATCGAAGCCGGAGATCTGATCGATGGCATCTGCCCGTGCTCGCTCGCGGTCCGGCCGGTGCATGCGAGCTGGCGGATGACGAGCATGTTCGCGATATCGGACCGGTATCACGGGTACGTCAGGCCCGCCTACCTGCAGGTGGTCTGGCCCGACCGGCGAGACCGCTATCCGGGGGATCCCGGATTCCAGTTCAAGTACGAAGGCAGGCAGCCGCTGCTTTGGCTGCCGCGTGACGACAATCCGCCCGGCGTGTGGACCAGGATCGATCAGCTCTGTTAAAGAAGTTGCCAGTTCGCTCCGTGGCTGGTTAGCGTCGAATGGCCGGCCGGGCTGACCAGAGTGGCCGCCGACTGGAAAGGCCGTGCTAGCTGGAAAGGCCGTGCTAGCTGGAAAGGCCGTGCTAGCTGGAAAGGCCGTGCTAGCTGGAAAGGACCGGGCCGATGCTACGGGGTGGGCTCCTTCGCCGGTTCCCCGTACTCGGGTTCCGGGATTTCCGGCTGCTGCTCGCTGACCGCCTGATCGCGCCCGCGTCGGTCGGGTTCTCCATCGTCGGCGTTTCGTTCGCGGTGCTCAAGGCCACCAACTCCGTCACCGACCTGTCTTATGTCCTCGCCGCGCAGATCGCGCCGTCGCTGGTGTTCGCGCTCATCGGCGGGGTAGCGGCCGACCGGTTCCCGCCGCAGCGGGTTATCGTCGCGGCAAACCTGCTCATGGCGCTCGGCGAAGGTGCCTTCGGCGTGCTCGTGCTGACTGGCCGACCACCGTTGTGGGCGATGATCGGACTGGAGACCATCACGGGAACCGGAGTCGCGATTTTCTATCCCGCCTCCCAGGCGCTACTCCCCCGCCTCGTCCCGCGCGGCCTGCTGCAGGAGGCGAGCGCGATCAGCCGGCTGGCGATGAACACCGGACAGATGTCGGGCGCGGCGGTCGCCGGCCTGCTGGTGGCGGCGGCGGGCGCGGGCTGGGCGCTGCTGCTATGCGGCATTGGCATGGTGACCACGGTTCCGCTGCTGCTGTCCATCCGGGGCTCGCGGCCCGATACGGGAGAAGAATCGCCGCCCGGTCAGGCGCCGAGCATGCTCACCGAACTGCGCGAGGGCTGGTCGGAGTTCCGTTCGCACACCTGGCTGTGGGTGATCGTGGCTCAGTTCTGCGTCGTGATGATGGCCTGGTACGGAGCGTTCTCAGTGCTCGGCCCGATGGTGGCACGGCAGCACCTCGGCGGTCCGGCCGCCTGGGGCGCGATCACCGCGGCGGACGCGTTCGGCCTGATCGCCGGCGGTATTGTCTCGCTGCGGTTCACGCCTCGCCGGCCCATGCTGTTCGTCGTGCTCACCGGGGGCGCCGTCGCCATCTCCCCGCTCTCGCTGGCCGCGGTCTTGCCGCTGGCCGCGGTGTGCGTCGCGTCGTTCGGCCTCGGCGTGTTCGTCGAGATGATGATGGTGCAGTGGACCGTCACGATGGCGCGGAACATCCCATCGGACAAGCTGGCCCGGGTCTCGTCCTACGACGTCCTCGGCTCGGTCATGGCGATGCCCGCCGGAGCGCTGATCGCCGGGCCGCTGGCCGCCGCGATCGGGATCCCTCGCGCGCAGTACGCGGCGGCAGCGGCGATCATCGTCGCATCCGCGCTGGCTCTTATCCCTCGTGACATCCGCACCATACGTAACGATGATGCTCCGGCGCCATCGGCGCCACCGGTGCTCGAGGATCCCGCGGCCACGCTGGAAGCCGCGCCTCGCTAACCGGCGGGCCGACTGGGGACCTTTTGCTCCATTCACCGAGCAGAGAGGTGCATTCAGCCGGTATAACCACTCGGAAGCGATCATGCGAACGTTCTGGCGGTTTCCAGGAGAGAACGCTCTGGCGGTTTCCAGGAGAGAACGCTCTGGCGGATTCCAGGAGAAAGGAGGAACCGGGCGTGCGACCTGACCTCCCCCGGTTCTCAAGAAACGCGATCGCCCTGGGCGCCGTCGCGGTGCTCTCCACAGGAGTTCTGGCCGCCTGCAGCAGTCCGAGCACCTCGAGCAGTTCGAGTGGCGGCAGCACCTCGTCCGGCAACGCAAAGGGACCCATCACCATCGGTGCGTCGCTGTCGCTGAGCGGGGACTTCTCGGCGGACGGGGAGGCGTTCCAGAAGGGCTACGAACTGTGGGTGAAGGACGTCAACGCCCGCGGCGGCCTGGACGGCCGGAAGGTCAAGCTGACCATCCTCAATGACGGCAGCTCCCCGAGCCAGGTGGTCACCAACTACCAGACGCTGCTCGGCGCGGACCACGTGGACCTGACCTTCGGGCCGTTCTCCTCCCTGCTCACCGCGCCAGCGTCGTCGGTCGCCGCGCGCTACGGCATGGCGTTCGTGGAGGGGGCCGGCGGCGCGCCGGCCGTCTTCGACACCCCGTCCAACCAGGCTGACCACAACGTGTTCGACGTGAGCCTGCCGATCGCGGACGAACTGGTCCCGTTCGTGCACTGGATCGCCTCGCTGCCGCCGGACCGGCGGCCGAGGACCGCGGCCTACCCGATGGCCCAGGACCCGTTCGCCGACCCGCCGGTGCAGCTCGCCCAGACGCTGCTGAGCAATCTCGGGGTCAAGACGGTCTACAACCAGTCCCCCTTCCCTGAGGAGGTGGCGGACTACAAGGCCCCGGCCGACGCGGTGGCCGGCACCAGGGCCGACCTCGTCGTGCTCGGCTCCACCGACGTGCCGACGGTCGCCGCCTTCATGCAGGCGTTCGAGCAGCAGCACTACACGCCGAAGCTGTTCATCGCCGCGGCCGGCCCGGACCAGGGCACCTCGTTCACCTCCGTGGTGGGCACGGGAAACGCCGACGGGATGATGGTGCCCGACGGCTGGTATCCCGGGTACGCCAACACGGCGAGCCGGAACATGGTGAAGGAGTACGTCGCCGAGTTCGGCGGCAGCAAGTCCGGCGTCAACGCGGACGTGGCCGAGGCCTACTCGGTGGGCCAGGTAATGGCCAGGTAATGGCCCAGGCGGTCGCCGCGACCGGCGGCACCGACAACTCGAAGATCATCTCTTACCTGCACAGCGGCGTGAAGCTGGACAGCGTCCAGGGGCCGGTGAAATTCGACGCGCTGGGGGAGAACGGAGCTGCGGCCTCCTTTATCTTCCAGTGGCAGAACAGCGACTTTGACCAGGTCCTTCCGCAGGGCGGTCCCGGAACCAGCCCAATCATCACCGCCAAGCCGGCCTGGACCGGCTGACCTCGGCCGGACCGAGGCCCGGGCTTGCCCGGGCAGCCGAAACGGCGGGGACCCGGAAAACCCCCGTAGCCCCGCCGTTTCGGGTCTCCGGCTTCAGACGTTCTTCTGGTATGAGCGGAACGTCGCCACCGACACGGCCACGCAGGCCACCGCGAGCACAAGCAGCCCGCCGCAGCGCACCCCGATCGCGGCCCAGTCAGGCTGGGCGGAGACCGCGGTCCGGCCGATCTGAACCACCCAGTTGAGCGGATTGCGCGACGCGATGGCCTGCATCCAGCCCGGCATCAGAGATGTCTGCATGAACGCCGAGGACAGGAACATCAGCGGCAGCATGAAGAACGTGTACACGCCGATGATCGCCTCACGGGAGCGCAGCGTCATGCCAACCGCGTTGGACAGGGCCCCGAACACCACGCCGACCAGGATCGACGCCGCCACCATGACCGCCACCCCGGCGACCCCGCCGTGGTAGCGCGCCCCGCCCGCCAAGCCGAGCGCCACGATGATCAGTGACTGCACGGTCGTGCTGACCGCCTGCTCGGCAACGGAGGCGTTCATGATCCCGATCCGGCTGGCCGGGGAGGCCAGGAACCGGTTCAGCGTGCCGCGCTCGATCTCCTCGATCATCGTCATGCCCGCCCACATGTTGTTGGACATGGCGTTCATCGCGATCAGGCCGGGCACCAGGTAGTCCAGGTACGTGCCGCCGTAGGCGAAGCCCGGGATGTCGATGACCTTGCGGAACAGCTGACCGAACAAGAACAGCCAGATCACCGGCTGGACGATGCTGAACGCCAGCACCCATGGCTGCCGGACCAGGGCATGCATTTTCCGGCCGGTCAGGTACCAGGTGTGCGCCAGGGTCGTACGGAACGGCGCGGTGTTGGACGGTGCCGCCGCCAGTCGCGCGGGGGCGGACGGCCTCGTCGGGTCGGAATCGATCTGCACGGTTGTCATTACTTGCTCGCCTCCACCATTTCGCGTTCGTCCATCTGTCGGTCCTGGCCGGAAGTCTCCGACTCGCTGTAGCGGCGCCCGGTGTGCCGCAGGTACACGTCGTCGAGCGACGGCCGCGCCACCGCCACCGAGGCGGCGTTGACGCCGGCCCGCTGCAACTCGGCCAGCACGACAGGGACCGCGGCCGCGCCGTCGTCGCTGCGGGCGGACACGTCGCGGCCGGCGAGGACCACGTCCCGCACCGCAGGCAGGCCGGCCAGCACGCGCCGGACCAGGTTCGGGTCGGCGCCGGCGGGCAGCTCGACATGCACCGCGTCGCCGTGCAGTTCGCCCTTGAGCTCGTCGGGCGTTCCCGAGATGACGACCCGGCCGCGGTCCACGATCGCGAGCCGGCTCGCCAGCCGGTCTGCCTCCTCCAGGTAGTGGGTGGTCAGCAGCACGGTCATCCCCTCCCCGCCGGCCAGCCGGGTGATCTCCTGCCACATGGCGGCGCGGGACTCCGGGTCCAGGCCCGTGGTCGGCTCGTCGAGGAACAGCACCGCGGGCCGGTGCATCAGCCCGAGCGCGACGTCCAGGCGGCGCTGCATGCCGCCGGAGTACGTCTTGACCAGTCGTCCGGCCGCCTCGGTCAACCCGAAGTGGCCGAGCAGTTCGTCGGCGCGGGCCCGCGCGGTACCGCCGCGCATCCCGTACAGCCGCCCTTGCAGGATCAGGTTCTCCCGGCCGGTGGCGGTCGGGTCGGCGCCGGACCGCTGTGCGACGACCCCGATCACGTGCCGGACCTGGCCCGGCCGGGCCAGCACGTCGATCCCCTCGACGCGGGCTGTTCCGGTGTCTGGCCTGGCCAGTGACGTGAGGATCTTGACGGTAGTGCTCTTGCCCGCTCCGTTCGGTCCGAGCAGGCCGTAGATCATGCCGCGCGGGACGCTGATGTCCAGCCCATCCAGCGCCCGGATGCCGTGCTTATTGCCCTGCCTAATTCCGGGCACGGCGTAGGTCTTGACGAGATGACGCGCCTCGATAGTGCAGTCGTGCGAACTCACAGGTGTCTCCTCTTGGTTGACGGATCGCGACGATCCAGCCCCGCGAGAAGAAACCCGGCTACTCTTGTGGTTGGGACCTCGGGTTTCGCGTACTCGCGGGATCGATGTGAGGTTTGACGGCCCCGGCCGCTGGTGTTGCCGCACCAGGCCGGGGTCGTTTGCTCAGCTGTCGACTGCCTCCTCTCCGTAGGACTCGACCAGCGCCTGAACTTCGTCCGGGACCTGCCCGGTGGCGTGGAAGTGCCGCCACGCGTTAATACCTGGGAACGTGCCGTCGGTGAACTCTTTCAGCAGCGCCCGGACCCACTCCGCTTCAGCCCGGCGCAGCGCCAGGTGATACTCCGTCTCGATCAGGAACAGCCGGGGTATCGTGCCGACCAGCGCGTCCAGCTCGGCCTGGTGCTTGGCGTTGGCCGCCTCCAGCGCATCCAGCCGCTGCTGCAGCAGGTCGATGAGCTCATCAGGTGGCAGGACAGCGCTCTCGCCGAGGGCCGCCTCGAACCTGGTGTACTCCCGCTCGGGCATGCCGAGCAGCTCGCGCAGCCAGTCCTTCAGCTCGGCTCTGCCCGCATCGGTGATCTGATAGGTGGTCCGCTCCGGTTGCCTGCCCTCGCGGACGACCTCCACAGCCTCGATGAAGCCGTACTTCTCCAGGTTCTGCACGACCGTGTAGAGCGAACCCCAGTTGATTTTGATCGCATTGTCCTTGCCCCGCTCGCGCAGGGTCGCGGCCATCTCGTACGGGTACATCGGCCGCTCCATGAGCAGCGTCAGCAGTGACAGCCCCAGCAGGTTGCTGACCTTGCGCCGCTTGGCCACCCCGATCACCTCGTCTCCGAGTCATCGTCTCCGATGACTCGCACTCAAGTACTCGTAGACGAGTATAGGCATAAGCGAGTGTCCCCCGCAAACCCCAAAACCAAGATCTTTACGCCGAACGGTCCTCGTGCCACGCCCGGGCGCAGCACCCAGCCCCGATGCTCTCGCGGGCTCCCCGGCGTATCAGCTCAGTCCTGCAGCGGCCAGCAGCCCCGGTCGGCGTACCGGATGGGACTGCCGCGCTTGTAGTGAACGGGGGTTAGCCGAAGAAGACTTCGGCTTCGGCGTAGCGCTGGGGCGGGACCAGCTTGAGCTGGCTGGTGGCCGCGGCGAGCGGCACGCGGATAATGTCGGTGCCGCGCAGCGCCATCATCACGCCGAACGCCTCATCGTGGACCGCCTGGACCGCGTGCACCCCGAACCTGGTGGCCAGCACCCGGTCGAAAGCCGTCGGCGTGCCGCCGCGCTGGATGTGGCCGAGCACGGTGCAACGGGCTTCCTTGCCGGTCCGCTTCTCGATCTCGTCGGCCAGCATCTGTCCCACGCCACCCAGCCGCACGTGCCCGAAGGAGTCGAGCTGCTCGGTCGAGGTGGCGAGATCCTCGCTCACCGGGTGCGCGCCCTCGGCGACGACGACGATCGGCGCGAACCTGGTCTGGAAGCGGTGCTGTACGTAGGCGCACACCCGTTCGATGTCGAACGGCCGCTCCGGGATGAGGATCACGTTCGCGCCGCCGGCCAGCCCGGCGTGCAGCGCGATCCAGCCGGCGTGCCGACCCATTACCTCCACGATCAGCGCCCGGTGGTGGCTTTCCGCCGTGGTGTGCAGCCGGTCGATGGCCTCCATGGCGATGTTCACGGCCGTGTCGAAACCGAAGGTGTAGTCGGTGGCGCCGAGGTCGTTGTCGATCGTCTTTGGCACTCCCACGACCGGGAGGCCCTGCTCATCCAGGCGGGTGGCCACGCCCAGCGTATCCTCGCCGCCGATCGCGATCAGCGCGTCGACGCCCAGGCCGGCCAGGTTGTCATTGATCCTCTCGATGCCGTTGCGGCCGCCGCTGCCCGTGCTCTTCAGCGGGTTGGTCCGGGACGACCCGAGGATCGTGCCGCCGCGCGGCAGGATGCCGCGCACCGCCTGGACGTCCAGGGGAACGGTGTCGCCCTCGAGCGGCCCCCGCCACCCGTCGCGGAACCCGACGAATTCCAGGCCGTACTCCTGCACGCCCATGCGGACGATGGCGCGGATAACAGCATTGAGGCCGGGGCAGTCGCCGCCACCGGTAAGAACTCCCACTCGCATGGCATCAACCATAGTGGGCCGGAGCCGTGCGCGGATGGATGCGGCACGAGCTGAGGGAAACTAAAAGCCGGCCGCGGCCCAGATGACGCGTCAGGACGTGCCGCCGGCCCCGGCAACATCGCCCAAATCATCACCATCGTGACCGGGCGCCTGGTCGTGACGGCTGCCCCCGTCCCCGTCGCCCTGGCCGCCGGCGGCCAGTTCGGCCTTGGCACGGCGGGCGTCGATATCGACGTACTCCTGCCCGGAAAGCTTCGCGATCGCCTGCATGATCTCGTCGGTGACGGCCCGCAACAGCTGGCCGTCGGCCTCCTGGCCGTGGTAGCGGGAGAAGTCGAGCGGCTCGCCGAACCGTACGCCGGGCCGGAACCGCGTGTTCGGCCAGAGCGTGCCCGGAGGCTGGAACTGGAACGTGTCGATCATGGCGCACGGGACCACCGGAGCGCCCGATTCGAAGGCGAGCCTGGCGACTCCCGTCTTGCCCCGGTACAGACGGCCATCCGGGCTCCTGGTGCCTTCCGGGTAGATGCCGAGCACGTGCCCGCCCGCCAGCACCTGCAGGCCCGTCCTGATCGCCTGCTCACTGGCCGGCCCTCCGGCGCGGTCGAGCGGGATCTGGCCGACCCCCGTGAAGAAAGCCCTGCTGACCAGCCCCTTCAGCCCGCGTCCGGTGAAGTACTCGGACTTGGCCAGGAAGACCACCTTGCGCGGCACCGGCAGTGGCCCGAAAAAATGGTCGGAGAACGAGAGGTGGTTGCTCGCCAGGATGACCGGCCCTCGCCGGGGAACGTTCTTGACCCCCCACGCACGGGGCCGGAAGAGGATCTTCAACATCATCCCGAGCGTGTACTTCGTCAGCCAGTAGCCCACGGTCATAATCGTCCCACGTCCGGAGCCCCGCGTGATGCGTCCCGCAGTACCCAGTACCGGCATGCGACGATGCCACCATGGCAAATTCCAGGGCTGGCTGGGGCATGCTGGGTGTGGCTGTATATGCCATTTGAACTGGTGTTATGTCGCAGCGGGTTGCGCTTCTGGCCGACGGTGATTTCGTTGGCGGCGTACGGCGCCGGCTTAGCGAGCAGATCGGCGAGCCAGCCGGCTCGGCAGAGGGACAGCCTTCAGGCGTCGGCGTCGGCGTCGGCGTCGGCGTCGGCGCCCGGCCGCGGGCACAGCCATTCCGCGTAGGACCTGGATTCATCCGGGCCGGGTTCCACGCCACCGGGCAGGGCCTGGGCGAAAATGAGCGCGGCGGTGGCCTCGAGTGCGCTGCGGAGCAGACCGGCCGGGCCGGTCGCCTCGAATCCCAGGGTCCACCAGTCCTGGCCACGGGTGCGGACCTCGGTGAGTTCCACCTCGCACTGCGGCTCACCGCCCAGCCCCGGAGCGGGCGCCACGATCGGCCCGCTGGCCAGTGAGAACCGGGTGATGCGCCGCCTCTTGCGCACCGGCCGCCAGCCGGCCGGGTCACCGCTGTGCGGGTCACCGCTGTGCGGGTCACCGCTGTGCGGGCGGGGCAGGCTGAACGGAAAGGACCATTTCTGCCAGTCCTCCAGGCGGCCGCGGGCGCGTCCGGCTACCTCGAGGATTCCCGGGCTCCCGCGGTACACCTTCACCTCCAGCGCCCCGCCCCCGCGGACCTTCACCGACAGCCCGCGCAACTGCGGATCCAGCAGGTAGGTGTCCTCGCGTGACTCCACCCGCGCCGGGAACCGCCCGAACCATCCGGCCACTGCCGTTCCGGGCTGGCCCGGGAAGATCCAGCGCACCTCGAGGCTGCGGACTGCTTCGGTGACCGGGCTCTGAGGCGGTTCAGCCGTCATCGTCACGTGCTCCTGCCCCGCTCAGCGCGATCTGTGAGAGGCGACGGTAGTGGCGCCGAGCCCGCCGCCGAGGGCGATCAGCACGCCGGGAGGCAGCAGCGGCGCAATGGCCACCACGGCGGTTCGCGTGGACACCCAGGTCCGTGAGCAGATCGGTGAAGATCCAGCCCCGCAGTTGGCCGGCCGGGGCGAGAAGAGGAGCTGGCATTTTTCCTCCGGTGAGGA
>CAWJGE010000012.1:0-110076 GCA_963842265.1 uncultured Actinomycetota bacterium | reverse complement strand
CGTCGCGGGCGACGCGCACGCCCGTCACCCGGCCGCGGTCCCTGACCAGCGCGGTCACCTTCGCGCCCATCCAGACCTCGGCCCCTGCCGCCGCGGCCGCCTCCAGCAGGATGGGGTCCAGCAGCAGCCGGCGTACCGACATCACCCCGCCGACATCTCCAGGCTGCTGCGGTATCGGCACTCGCGCCCGGAACCCCTCCTGCCGGAGGTCAACGTGGTTTACGATCGGTGCCCCGGTGGCCCGCAACGCGCTCAGCACGCCAAGCCGGTTAAGAAAGGCGAGCGCCGCCGACTCGAAGACGTGCGTCGACAGCGTGTCTCGCGGGAACGTCGCCTGCTCCACCAGCGCAACCGATAGCCCCGCGCGGGCCAGTAGCGTCGCCAGCGGCGAGCCGGCGCACCGGCCGCCCACCACGACAACGTCGAATTCCTGGTCCATTGCCCCTCCGATCCGTTCACCCGGTTGCGGGGGTGATGTTCTGGTTGAGGTGGAAGAGATTGGCCGGGTCGTAGCGTCGCTTGATCCCGGCGAGCCGGTCGTACCCGGCGCCGTAGTTGTCCCGCACCCGCTGCTGGTCATCTGCCGACGCGAAGTTGACGTACCCGCCTGGATCTGAGTACGGCACCAGCGCGGCGTAATAGTCGCGCACCCATTGGATGTTGGCCTCGTTGTCCGCCGGGTCGGGCCACATGCCGGCGATGACGAAGGCATAGTTGGCGTCGCGGTGGCCGAACGCCGTGGCGTCGGCCGCGACGTCGTGACAGGCTCCGTTTATCGGGTACAGGTGCACGGCGGTGTTGACCGCCGGTACGCGCGGCCCGTATTCGAGATGGGCCGCGATCGCCTCGTCGGTGACGTCCTTGACGAACAGCGCCTTCCAGTAGTGCTGCAGCCCGCGCGGGACGAGGGCGTCGAACGCGGCGTTGAGCGCCGGGTAGGGCATCGGCCCGACGTGCTCGGCTACCGGCTGCGCGACGTCGCGGAAGCGCTGGAGGACCCGGGCGCCCTCGTTGTGGTCGCCGGTCCAGCATGACATCACCGTGAGGAACGGCTCGCCCACCCGGTCCTCGGGGATGAACGGCAGTGGCGGCGCCAAGTGCCAGGCGGGGAACCCGCCGTACTCGCGCGGGGCCTCGGCGATGAAGCCGCGGAAGTAGCGCAGGACGTCGGCGGCATCATCACGCTCGAAGAGCATCAGCCCGCCGTAGATCTCGCCCACGGGGTGGAGGCGGAACTCGAACTCGGTGACCACGCCGAAGTTCCCCCCTCCGCCGCGCAGCGCCCAGAACAGGTCCGGGTGCTCGGTCTCGCTGGCGGTCACGATGCGGCCGTCGGCGAGGATAACTTCGGCGGACAGCAAGTTGTCGCAGGACAGGCCATGGGCCCGGGCCAGATACCCGATCCCGCCGCCGAGAGTGAGGCCGGCGACGCCGGTGGTCGACACGATGCCGCCGGTGGTGGCCAGCCCGTGGGCGGCCGTGGCGTCGTTCACCATGGCCCAGGTGGCCCCGCCCCCGACGCGCGCCGTCCGCCGCTCCGGGTCGACCAGCACCCGGTTCATCGCCGACAGGTCCGCCACGATGGCGCCGTCGCCGGTGCCGAACCCGGGGACGCTGTGCCCGCCGCCCCTGACGGCGAGGTCACGGCCACTGTCACGGGCGTGGTCCACCACCGCCCGGACATCGCGCGTGTCCGCGCAGCGGACGATGACGGCCGGATGGCTGTTGATCATGAAGTTATAGACGCGCCTGGCGTCTTCGTAGTCGGGGTCGCCCGGGCTGACCACCTGGCCGGTGATGCGGTCGGGCAGCGAGGTCATCGAGGTCATGGTGTCCTCCGTGTGGGGCCGAGGCTGGCAGCGGGCAGCCGCCTGCCGGGTCAGATCCGACGTTAGAGGCCGCAGTCCATCCGGTCATGACCAGACCTGGTACCGGTCCTGGAGGGCGCTTAGCCAATTCTGGCTATCGACGGTGCCGCCTACCGGCGTTAACGTGGGCAAATGGGGGTATGGGATGCTCCGCCGCTCCTGGCCCGTGCCGTCGGGAAGGCGAAGCCGGTCTTCGTCGGCCGCGCCGCGGAGACGGCAGCGGCCGAGCAGGGCTGGGCCGCCGTCCGCTCCGGCGCGCGTGAGCTGATCTTCATCGGCGGCGAACCGGGAGCGGGCAAATCCCGGCTGGTCGAGGAGCTAGCCGCGGCTCTGCATCGCCGGGGAGCGGTGGTGCTGATCGGTACCTGCTCCCCAGAGCCCGGCCCTCCCTACGAGCCCTTCGTCGAGTGCCTTGAGCAGTTGCTGGGCGGGACCGCCGAGGGTGTCCTGGCGGAGTACCTGCGCGGCTCGGCGCGTGAGCTACTGCGGCTGACGCCGCTGGTACGGCGGCACCGCCCGGATCTGCAGCCCCCGCCGGGCGACGACAGCGACTACCGCCGGGAGCTGTTCGACGCGGTCACCGACCTGCTGCGATACGTCGGCCAGGTCCGCCCGGTGGTGTGCGTCCTTGAGGACCTGCACTGGGCTGGCACGCCGACCTTGCAGCTGCTCAGCCACGTGACGCAGCATTCCGCGCAGTCCCGGCTGCTGCTGCTGTGCACCCACCGCACCACGGCTCCCGACCGTTCCGACGAGCTGACCTACGCGATCGCCGACCTGTACCGGCTCGATGGCGTTCGCCGTATCGACCTGCCCGGGCTCAGCGTCGACGAGGTCGCTCAGTACCTGGTGGCCGAGGGCGGTCTCCCGGTGCGCCGGGCACGCGAGTACGCCACCGTGCTGCGTGATCAGACCGGCGGCAACCCGTTCTTCCTGCGGGAGACCTGGCGCGACATCGTCGCCCGCGGCGGCGCGGCCCAGGTGCGTCCCTCCGCCCCGCTCGCTCCCGTCTCGATCCGCGACACCCTGCAGCGGCGCCTGTCGCGCCTGGCGCTACATGAACGCGAAGTGCTCGAGACCGCAGCAGTGCTGGGCGACGGCGGCGCCGTGCAGATCTTGGTCGCAGCCTGCGGCGGCGATCCCGGCGAGGCGCTGTCGGCGCTCGACACCGCCGCGCGGTTCGGGCTGGTGGACGCCGAGGAGCTGACCAGGGGGCGGGTCGCCTTCCCGCATACGCTCACCCGGCAGGCGGTCCTCGATCTCGTGAGCCCTTCGCGGCGGGCGCTACTGCATGCGCGGGTCGGCGAGGTACTCCAGTCATCCGGGGTCGGCTCTGCCCAGGTGGTGCGTCAGCTTGCCTATCACTTCGCCCGGGCTAGCGCGCTGGGTTATGGCGGCAAGGCTGCGGAGTATCTCGCGGGGTCGGCCCGCGAGGCCGAGCGGAGCCTGGCCTTCGAGGATGCGGCCGCATGGTACACCCAGGCCGCCGAACTGCTGGACGGCCCGGAGCCCGAACGCGAGGAGCTGTGCTTCGCTGCTGCCCGCAGCTACGTCCGCGCGGGTGACACCGCCGGTGCCCGGAACCTGTACCTGCGGCTCGGCGACTCCCGCGACTCCAGCGTGCGGCTCCGCGCCGCCGTCGGGTACGAGGACGCGATATGGCGCCCCGGGCTGCCGGGCGCCGATGCCTGCGCGCTGCTGAGCCGCGCGCTCGATGACATGCCCGCTGACCCGGACGACCCGGCGTATGTGCGGGCATTGGCGAGCCTGGGACGGGCGATGACCTTCGTTGGCGACGGCCGGGCCCGCCGGGTCGGGGAGCAGGCACTGGAGTTCGCACGCCGGCTGGGGGACAAACGGCTCCTCACCCATGCCTCGCAGGCCATGTTGTGGCACGCCGTCACGCCCGGCTCCACCGATGGCCAGCTCGGCGTGGCCGTCGAGCTCGCTCCCCTGGCCCGTGAAAGCGAGGACTGGGAAGCGCTCGGAATAGCGGCGATATTCCGCGCGGCCATCGCCTACGCGCACGCCGACCCGGACGCCTGGTCCGATGCGATCGCCGATCTGGACCGGGCGGTCCGCGGGAGCGGGCAGCCTCTCCTGATGTACCTACGCGGATGCAACGACTACGCGCACGCATTCCTGCGCGGCGACTTCGCAGCAGCGGAACGGGTCGCCGAGGATCTGCTGGAGGTCGGCCGGTCCTTCGGACCCGACGACACCGAGGGACCCTACGGCCTGCAGATGTACATGGTCCGCCGGGAGACCGGCGCGCTGGAGGCGGTCCGGCCCCTGGTGGACGTCGCGCGGCAGGCGCAAGCCACCTGGGAGCCCGGCCTGCTCGCGCTCTACACCGAGCTCGGGCTCACCGGGCCGGCCCAGAGCCTGCTACACCGCCTGCTGGAGAGCTCGGACGTTTCGCAGGCTCGGCAGCCCTGGTGGGGACAGTGGATCGCCGTGCTTGTCTTCCTCGCCGAGGCGGCGGTGGCGCTGCGGGATGCCGACGCCGCGCGACGGCTGCGGCCCCTGCTGGCCCCCTTCACCGGCCGGCAGCTTATCGCCGGCCACTTCGTGGCGCTCTTCGGCCCCGCCGACGCCTACCTCGCCTCGCTGGACTCAGTGCTCGGTGACGATGAATCAGCCGAGCGGCTGTTCGAGCGGGCGCTTGACCAGAACCGCGCGCTGGGGTCGGCGGTCCACCGGGCCGCGATCCTGGCCGCGTGGGCCGGCCATCTGCGTTCCCGCGGGGACCTGTCGCGGCGATACGAACAAGTGCGGGACGAAGCCCGCCGGCTGGCAGCCAGCACCGGGCAGGCCAGGCTAATCCGCATGCTGGACACCCCCACGGCACACGCCGCTGGCCTGACAGCGCGGGAGATCGACGTCTTGCGCCTGCTCTCACGAGGCCGCAGCAACCGTGACATCGCCGCCGAGCTGAGGATCACCGAGAACACGGCCGCTAACCACGTCCGCAGCATCCTGATCAAGACCGGGGCCGCGAACCGCACGCAGGTCGCGATGATGGCGGTGTCACGGCGCTGGGTCGACGACCACGCCCAAGAGTTCACCCCGTAAGCTTGCCCGGGCCGGCTAATCACCCCGCTGGCAACCCCGCCAGCGATCCGTCCGGAAGCACACGACCGGCCAGTTCGATGACGGCGTCGGCGGGCAGGCCTGCCCTGGAGGCCGCCCGGCGGATCGCGTCGGCCTCCGGCGCCTCGTACAGGCAATACGTCTTCCGCTTGTCAGCGGCCAGGAAGGAGTAGAGCCAACGCACGCCCTCCTCCTCGTTGATCCGGTTGATCCGGTCGGTGACCTCGGCCGACGCCTCGAGGTCCTCGGCGAAGCGACGTTCGACCAAAAAGACCGGCACAGCCACCACCCCCCTCATCGACGCCCTCTACCCGTACACCGCCTACCCAGTACAGCCGATGCCAGTCCACGATCACGCGGCCCGGCGCGCGGCCAGGCGGCACGCCTGCTTACCTAGGCGTGCCGCCCAAACCCGGCCCGTGCGCCGGCGAGCCGGACGGCCACCCGCCAGCCGAGCAGGAACAGGCCAAGGAACGCCAGCGCGACCACGATGAACGCGGCCGCGGTGCCCTGCCCGGACACCACCCGGAACACCATGCCCAGCCCCGCCGCGCCGAGCCACGCGCCCACCCCGGCGGGCCAAAGACCCGAAGGCCACCGCCAGGCCCGCGCCGCCAGCCACCCGCCCGCCAGCCCGGCCAGGAACGGCCACGCCGTCGACGCGATGCCGCCCAGGCTCTCGCCCTTGGTGTGGCTGGCCCGCCCGATGATCACGAACAGCAGCACGCAACAGCAGTCGAGGATCACCGCGAGCCGGACCGAACGCATGGGACCCAGGTTAACGCCGGGCCTATCGCCGGGGCTCGATGATCGCCTTGAGGCCGGTGCGCCGGGCCGCGTCCCCGAACGCCTCCGCTATGTCGCTCAGGCCCGTCCGGCTCGTCACCACCGAGCCGAGGTCGACCACTCCCCGCTCGGCCAGGCTGATGGCCCGCGGGTACACCTCGTTCATCCGCCGTACCATCGCGATCGTCAGTCCCTTGCGCCGCGCGAGCGAAGCTCCGAACCTGATGGCATCGTCGTCCGGGATGCCAGCGAGCACGACCCGGCCGCCTGGCCGCACCGAGGCCATGGCCAGTTCGACGGCCTCGTTGTTGCCCGCCGCCTCGAACGCCACGTCCACCCCACCCGCCGCGAACTCAGTTGGTTCGTAGACTTCGTCCGCGCCCAGCCGTTCGGCCGCCTCCCGCCGGTGCGGCAGCGGCTCGATCGCCAGCACCGAACTCGCGCCCGCCGCCTTGAGCACGCTGATGAGCAGCAGCCCGATCGGCCCGCAGCCGATCACCGAGGCGGTGCCGCCGAACGGCAGGTGCCCCAGATCGACGGAATGGATCGCGACCCCGAGCGGCTCGAGCATGGCGCCGTCCGCGTCGGAAACCTGGTCGGGCAGCGGATGCAGCGCCGTCGTCGGCCAGGCCATGAACTCGCGCATCATGCCGTCGGTGTCGCCGTGGCCGGAGAATTTGAGCCGGTAGCACAGGTTCCGGTAACCGTCCCGGCAGGCCCGGCAGGTCTGGCACGGAATCGCCGGGTCGATCGCCACCCGCTGGCCAGCCCGCGGCCCCTCCGCGATTACCCCCGCGCCCTCGTGGCCGAGCACGAGCGGATGCGTGAGCTTGGCGTCGCCGATCGCGCCCTCGTCCCACCAGTGCAGGTCAGAGCCGCAGATGCCGACCGCGGTGACCTGCACCAGGCTCATCCCGGGCCCCGCTTCCGGCACCGGCTCGTCCGTCACCCGCAGGTCGCCCACCGCGTGGAGCCTCGCTGTGCGCACCGGTTCTCCCTCTCGTCGGCTTCATGTCATTTCTATCCCGAACGAGTGGGTGTATCGGTTCTGTGCCAGCTCCGTGCTTTCGCTGGTGCGACGCCTGGGCCAGTTGATAAGACGGCGAAACCAGTGATCCCCGGGGGCGGCCGGGGATCACTGGCTCGGTGCGGGCTTGCAGGGTCGCCCGCTCCTAGGCGGCCGGGCCGTTGGCCAGGGTCACCGTCGTGGTCTGCGACTGGCCGGACTGGTCCACCCAGGTGATCGGGATCGAGTCGCCGGGGTGGTACTTGACCAGCACGTGGGCGATGTCCTGGGCCGTGGAGACCGACTGGCCGCCGACCGAGGTGATCGTGTCGCCTGCGGTCAGGCCGGAGTTGGCGGCCGGAGATCCGGACAAGGTGCCGGAGATCGCTACGCCGCTGGTGCTGTTGCCCTGGCTGCCGCCGAAGCCCCCGAAGCCGGAGCCCCCGAAGCCGTCGCCTGAGCCCTGACTCGCGGGCTGGGACTCTATGCCGAGGAAGGCGGTGGCGCCGATGTGGACATTAGCCGAGGTGGTGCCGGTCTCGATCTGCTTGGCAATGGAGGTCGCCTCGTCGATCGGGATCGCGTAGGCCTGCTCCGCGGTCTGGCTGGACTGGGACTGGACCTGGGTCCCGGAAGAGGCCGCGGTGTCCATGCCGATCACCTGGCCGTAGGCGTTGACCAGCGAGCCGCCCGAGTCGCCCGGCTGGATGTTCACATTGGTCTCGATCAGCCCGGTCAGCTGCTCGCTGTTCCCGGACCCCTCGTCCGACGCGGTGATCGACTGGTTCAGGGCGGTGACGGTGCCCGAGGCGACCGACGGGGTGCCGCCCTTACCGCCGGCGTTGCCCAGCGCGGTCACGCTGTCACCGGTCTGCACGGTGGAGGAGTCGCCCAGGCTGGCGACGGTGAGGCCGGAGGCATTCTGCAGCTGAATCACCGCGACGTCCTGGCTGGCGTCGTACCCGACGACCTTGGCCGTGTAAGTGCGGCCGTTGCCGACATCGGTGACCTTGATCGACGTGGCGCCGTCGATCACGTGGTTGTTCGTCAGGATCTCGCCGTTGGATGTGAGCACGATGCCGGTGCCGGCCGCGGTGGCCTGCTCATCGCCAAGCGTGGACACCACGTCGACCAGCCCCGGGTCCACCCGGGCCGCAATCTGGCTGGCGGACAGCACGGTCTTGGAGGTGGCGGTGGCCATGCTCACCGAGGTCGGGTGCAGGCCGCCGATCAGTCCACCCGCGGCGGCTCCCGCAACGAGGGCAGCGGCGCCGGTGATGACCAGGCCGCGCTTGTGGTGCCTGCGCGGTGGCGCCGGCGGTTCGGTGGCGAAGCCGTATCCAGCGCCATAACCCGGTCCACCCGGGTAGCCGGCGCCGCCGGCGTAGCCAGGTCCCGCTAGATGGCCCTGGCCGCTAGGGTGCTGTTCTGAATTGTTCGGGTCGTAGGTCTGGCTCATGGGTTTCTGCCCCCAAATCGGTGCCGCTTTGGGTGGCGGCTGTCCTTTCGTTACGATTTGATAATCGGCCGCCGACCTTGAGGGGAGCCGAGGGTAACCCTCTGTTGCGCCGCAAGTTTCCTGAATGCCTGCTTAAGACGTTCAGGTTCACGGGTGGGCGCCCGGCGTCGGCCTGCCCAGCGCCGTCCCGCCCGTCCTCTGGTACGTCCGTACCAAGGGATCGTGGCATCGCAGCCGCCTTGACTTCCAGGCGAAACTTCCATGACGTTCTGGTTTTGCGACAATCACGGCATGGATCCCACCTGGATTGTGCGGCTGGACGCCCCGGGCGACGGCCCGCGGCTCGCGGTCAAGGACTGCATCGACGTCGAGGGCCTGCCCACCACCGTGGGCTGCCAGCTGATCGCGGAACAGGCGAGCCCGGCAGCCAGGGACGCGGCTGTGGTGGCCGCAGCCCGGCAGGCCGGAGCGCGGATCGTCGGCAAGACCAACCTGGCCGAGCTGTGCTGGTCGGCGAGCGGGCTGAACCCGTGGTCGGGCACGCCGGTGAACCCGGCGGATCCCCAGCGGATTCCCGGCGGGTCATCGAGCGGCTCGGCGGTCGCCGTGGCGGCCGGCGAGGCGGACGTGGCCCTCGGCACCGATACCGGGGGGTCGGTCCGGATCCCCGCGGCTTGCTGCGGGATCACCGGCCTGAAGACCACCTGGGGCCGGGTGCCAGTCGACGGCGTGTACCCGCTGGCCCTGTCCATGGACACGGTCGGCCCGCTCGGTGCGGACGTGGCTGCCGTGGAACTCGGGATGCGCCTGATCGAGCCCGGCTTCGCGGCCGGCTCCTGTGAGCTCGCGGTGGGCAGGATCCGGCCGGGAATCGTCATCGACCCGATGACCGACACCGCGGTCGATGCCGCGCTGGCCGCGGCTGGGCTGCGAGTCGCGGACATCGCCGGGTTCGACTTCCGGGCCGTGAACGGCGCGGGCAACGTGCTCATCGACGTGGAGGCCTACCAGGCGAACGAGCACCTGCTCCCGCTGCTTGACCGCCTCAGCCCGCAGATGCGGCGGAACATGACCGAGTCGGCCGCGGTCACCGCCGATGAGCGGAACGCCGCTGACCAGACCAGGCGCCAGTTGCGGGACTGGTTCGCCTCCATGCTGGACCGTCATCCGTTCCTGGCCATGCCGACGCTCGCGGGTCCGCCGCCGCTGTTCGGCGAGCGTGGCATGTCGCTCACCGTGCTGACCATGCCGGCCAACCTGGCCGGCCTGCCGGCCCTGGCGCTGCCCGTCCCCGGCGGCCCGGCCGGGCTGTCCGCCTCCCTCCAGCTCATCGGCCCGCCCGGTGGCGAGGAGCAGCTCGTCGCCTTGGGCCGCGTCATCGAGGACGCCCTGGGCCGATGATTCCCCCGCGACCGTGACGCCAGGGCAGCACTGACAATTCCGTGGAGCAGGTAAGAATGACCCTAAAGGAGGGAGTTGCCGATGAGCGCGCCAGCAGAGACGCAGTCCGAGCTGCGAGGTTTCCTGCACGGGCTGCCCGGGGTGGACCGGGTGGGGGCGGAGGCGCGCGCGGCCATGCTGGCCAGCAGGTCGATCAAGACCACGGCCAAGCAGTGGGCGCTCGACGCCGCGATCTCGATGATCGACCTGACCACGCTGGAGGGCCAGGATACGCCGGGCAAGGTTCGCGCGCTGTGCGCCAAGGCCAAGCGCCCCGACCCCGCCGATCCGACCGCGCCGATGGTCGCCGCCGTCTGCGTCTACCCGGACCTGGCCCACGTCGCGGCGGCCGAACTCAAGGGCAGCGGCGTGCACGTGGCCAGCGTCGCCACCGCGTTCCCCAGCGGCCGGACCAGCCTGGACGTCAAGCTGGCCGACGTGAAGTACGCGGTCGCGGCCGGCGCCGACGAGGTGGACATGGTGATCGACCGCGGCGCCTTCCTGGCCGGGCGCTACCAGCAGGTCTTCGACGAGATCACCGCGGTCAAGGACGCCTGCGACGGGACTCATCTGAAGGTGATCCTGGAGACCGGAGAACTGGTCACGCTGGACAACGTGCGGCGCGCGTCGTGGCTGGCCATGCTGGCGGGCGCCGACTTCATCAAGACCTCGACCGGCAAGGTCACCCCGGCCGCCACGCTCCCGGTGACCCTGGTCATGCTGGAGGCCGTGCGCGACTTCCGCGAGGCTTACGGACGGCAGGTCGGCGTCAAGCCAGCCGGCGGCATCCGCACGGCCAAGGACGCCCTGCGCTACCTGGTCCTGGTTAACGAGACGGCGGGGGAGGACTGGCTGGATCCCCGCTGGTTCCGCCTCGGCGCCTCCAGCCTGCTGAACGACCTGCTCATGCAGCGCACCAAGATGGCTACCGGCCGCTACTCCGGTCCCGACTACTTCACCCTGGACTGAGAGGGCAGTACCCTGACCAGCCAAGATGCCTACCCATGGCGGCCCCCGGGCACAATGAGGGCACATGGGGTACGGTCAGCGGCTTCCCGGGTCGGCGCGAAGAACGCATTCATGATCTCCCGGGCGCGGTCGTCGTCGTCGGGCATGAAGTGCGCGTAGGTGGCAAGGACAACCTCCTTCGTGTCGCCAAGGTAGGCGGCGACCTTGGCGAGACTGAGCCCGGCTGACAGCCAGGCGGACGCAGGGCAAGACCGGCCGGTTCGAGGTCTTCAGCATCGACCGGGTGCAGCCGCCAGCCGAGGTAGCCGAAGGGCTCGGCGTATCCGCCAAGGCCAAGTCGGTACTGCGCCGGGAGAACGTTTTCTACGCCGACGAGGACCCAGTGCAGCGAGTGACCACCTACATCCCGTGGCCCATCGCCAAGGGCACTGGACTGCTCCAGGATGAGGTCCCGCACCAGTTCGGCATCCACGGCATCCTGGACCAGGGTCATGTGATGGCCGGATCCGGGAGGAAGTCAGCACGCGGATGCCCCGCCCCGAGGAAACCCGCCTGCTGCGGCTGCTGCCCGGCGTGCCGGTGCTGGATGTCTGGCACACCAGCATCGACCAGGACGGCCAGCCGTATGAGCTGACCCGGTTCGTGATGCGCGGGGACATGACCGGGCTGCTGTACGACGTGCCCGTCGAGTAGCGGTGACCCGCTCTGCGCTGCCCCGCATCGCGCTGCTGGCGCTGATCTGGGGATCAGCGTTCTTGTGGATCAAGCTGGCCGACCGCGGTTTCTCAGCCGTGGAGGTCACCTTGGCGCGGCTGGCTCTGGGCGCGGCGGTGCTATTCGCCATCGTGCGCGTACGGCGGGAAGCGGTCCCGCGCTCAGGGCGGCTGTGGGTGCATATCGCGGTGGCCGCGCTGGTCGCCAACGTGGTGCCGTACCTGCTGTTCGCGGTGGCCGAGCAGACCGTGGACTCCTCCACGGCCCGGATCATCAACGCGACCACGCCGCTGGGGACCGTGGTCCTAGCGGTGACGGTGCGGCACCAGAAGAGCGTGACAAGCTGGCAGACGGCCGGGCTGATCGTCGGATTTGCCGGGGCGGTACTGATCTTCACGCCCTGGCGCACGGCGTCGGGACTGCTCTCGGCCGGTGGCCTGGAGTGCCTGGCTGCCTCGATCAGTTACGCGGTCAGCTTCATCTACATGGACCGGTACCTACCCCGCCGGGGCGTCAGCGCGGTCGTGCTGTCGGCCTGCCAGCTCCTGGCGGCGGCGGTCATGCTCGCTGCCACTCTGGTGGTTTCTGGCGTGCGAACGCCGCACGTGACCGCCGAGAGCGTAGCGGCGATCGCGGTGCTGGGGATCATCGGGACCGGGTTCGCGTACGCGCTGAACTATCAGATCATCCCCAGCGAGGGAGCGACCGTCGCCTCGACGGTGACCTACCCGCTGCCCGTAGTCGCGATCGTGCTCGGCGTCCTGGTCCTCGGCGAGACCATCACAGTGACCACGCTCGCGGGCATCGCCCTGGTCCTAGGAGGAGTGGCCCTGACGCGTCGCCGGACGAAGGCAGCCAGCGGCGAAATCCAGGTCAAATAGGCCCTGCCGAGCTGTGACAACTTTCTCTAGCCCCAGCACCGGCCCCAGCAGCGGCAGCGAGCCGCGACAGCCGCAGGCCCCCGGCCATGACCTCGGCTACATGGCCCACTGGGTCGCCAACCAGCCCTAGGGCAACCGCAACGCCGCAACACTCCGGATCTGTTGCTTCCGCACCTATTACCGACCTTGGTCCACGGATGAGCGCATCCTTAGGCCCTATCGGTTAGCAAATTAGCAGGTCACCGTGAGTTGCGTGGAAAGGGGGCAGGCACGATGGACTGCACGTTTTGCCACGGTACCGGCAAGAGCACGATGGACTGCACGTTTTGCCACGGCACCGGCAAGGTCGACTGCATGTCGTGCCACGGCACCGGCAAGAGCACGATCTACGGCACGGGCAAGAGCACGATCTACGGCACCGGCAAGAGCACGATGGACTGCGTGGTTTGCCACGGCACCGGCAAGAGCACGATGGACTGCACGCTTTGCCACGGCACCGGCAAGGCCGACTGCATGTCGTGCCACGGCACCGGCAAGAGCACGATCTACGGCACGGGCAAGAGCACGGTCTACGGCACGGGCAAGAGCACGATGGACTGCGTGGTTTGCCGCGGCACCGGCAAGGTCGACTGCATGGCATGCCACGGCAAGGGCAAGATATTAGCCTGGATACCCGTTTGCGTGGCTGCTGTGACGTTGACCCAGGCCAGCGCTGCCGCTACGGCTTGCCCAACGACCGCCTGACTGTCGGATATCGAGCTTCAAGCGGGACAGCACATCACGGCCTGACGGCCTGGCGGGTGTCTAGCCTCACTTGATCCTTGACGGATCGGCCTGGCGGGTGTCTGACTCCACTTGATCCTTGACGGATCGGCCTGGCGGGTGTCTGACTCCACTTGATCCTTGACGGATCGGCCTGGCGGGTGTCTGACTCCACTTGATCCTTGACGGATCGGCCTGGCGGGTGTCTGACTCCACTTGATCCTTGACGGATCGGCCTGGCGGATCGGCCTGGCGGGTGTCTAGCCTGGCGGGTGTGGCGGGGGGGGGTGCCTAGCCTCACTTGATCCTTGACGGATCAGCCTCACTTGATCCTTTACACTCCCTAGACGTTTTTCACCCTGGCATGCGAGGGACAGCGGCTTCCTGCCTCGGAGATTCCAGGATGAAGGCCAGTCAACGCCAGCGCCGGGGTGGAGGTCAAGCAGCCGAGTCGAGCATGTCCATGGCCGTGTTACGGTCGCCCAGTTGCGGACGGTACCAGCGGCTTGGCCGCTGGAGCGGGCCAGTTGCGGGCTGCTGGCCCGCCGGATCCGCGGTAACGGGGTCTCAGTCGCGGTGCGACGGCCGGACGATGACGACCGGGCAGGGGGCGTGCTGTGCCACCTGGGCGGCGACCGACCCCATCAATAGCCGGGGGAAGCCGCCCGCGCCACGTGAGCCCACCACGATCATGTCAGCGCCTTCGCCCGCCTTGATGAGTTCCTCCACCGGGATGCCGTTGACCCCGCTAACCGTGACCGACTCCGGCCGGGAGTTGCCCAGGACGGCCAGCACCTTCTCGGTTTCCGCCTGGGCCGCCGCCTCGGCCTTCGCGGTCAGGTCCGCGTCGCCGGGATAGCTGGCGACGAAGCCGAGGTTGTCCCGGACGGCCTGGTGCACGGTGAACACGGTGACCGGTACATGGCGGAGCGCCGCTTCCTTAAAGGCCCATTCCAGGGCCCGTTGAGAATGACCGGAACCATCAATTCCCACGATTATTCCAGACATTGCGATCCTCCTTCTGCCAACGCCGGGCGCGAGACAACCACCAGGCCGGTCAGGCCTCCACCTGGGCCTTCAGTGCGAGCCGCCTTCCCACCACGATTGACGCTAGCGGCGCAGGTCGCTCACGGGCAGAGGCGAAGGACCCAATGACGCCGGTCACAGGTCCCCGCAATCCCTCCGGGGAGAAGACCGGCATGAACCGTCGTACGGCCGACGCGCGTTTCAGCACGACCGGCGGTATCTCGCCGCACGCCCGACATGAAGACCGTGAAGAACCGCGTCCATCTCGACCTCCGGCCCTACCCCGGTGACGATCAAGCGGCGGAGGTGGCCCGGCTGCGAGCACTCGGCGCCACCGACATCGACCTCGGCCAGGGCGACGTCCCGTGGACGTGCCTGGCCGACCCGGAGGGCAACGAGTTCGACGTCCTCACCCCGCGCTGAAGCGGAGCCTCTTCCCGATATGACAATTGAGGTGATTCCACCTAAATGGATCACGAGGTGAACCTCATACACCAGGATCATGGACGTGGCCGCCGGGCGGAGGCGGCGACGGTTCAGGGATTTGACAAGGGGCGAGGACCCGTAGGCTTGCCGGCCGATCGGGCAGGCTTGCCACCTGCCCGCAGAGCCCGATCAGGGTCCTCGCGAGGGTTCCCTTGTCAAATCCCGGAGCGGGCCCGCAGCCCCCGCGGTGCACCGGAGAGAATCAGCGGCGGCGAAGCCGCCACCTTCTGAGTTCTCAGGCCCGCGTAGCGGGCTGGTCACGGTTACGGGGGACTCACTATGCCGTGTCGGGGTCGAACAAGGCCTCGCCGTCGCTGCCGCCGAGCAGGAAGACGAACCGCTCCAGGTCGCCGCGCAGCTGGGCCAGGCCGTAGGCGGGGTGGCCGACGAACTGTGCCAGGGAGTCGCCCAGGCGGGCGGGGTCGCGGGCCAGCCATTGGCTGAGGAACTGCAGCAGCTCGGCGAGCTCGGCCGCGTCGACGACGTCCAGTTTCATCTCAGGCATGGGAGTCACTGTCCTTCCGGGGTAAGCCGGGGCTGGGAGCGCTTATCGGTGGCGTTGGCTTTGTACCGGTGGACTTCGCTGGTGGTGGTGCGGGGCACCACGGCGGCGGTCTCGCCGTCGATGACCACCCGGAAGTGGTTGTTCTCGCAGATCACGGTGGCGGTCCTGCCCGCGTGGATCATCCCGGCGTGGATCTTCTGCCGGGCGACCATGAGCCCGCCCCGGGATGACACCCGCCGCTGCACGGTGATGGGGCCACCTGGCTGGGGCGGCAGGGACCGGGCGCGGCGGGCGCCGCGCAGCCGGAAGCGGCTGGCCACCGGGACAGGGCAGGCCATGGTGCGCAGCAGCGTTCCGTCGTGGCCGAGGACGGCCATCAAGGATCCTTCCATGCGCAGCGTGACCCGCTGCCCGGCCAGCGGCGAACCGACGCCAACTTGCTGGTCGGCCAGGCTGACCAGGCCGGTGGCGTTGACCGTGCGGTCCACCTCGATCACCGCCCCATCCCCGGCGGGCAGCGGCGAAGGGCCTGCCGGACGGGCGCCGCTGGCGGCCAGCCGGGACAGTTCAGTGGCCCCGAGCCGGGAGGGAAGGGTCTTGATCCGGGCTCCCTCCAGCAGCACGTGCAGGCTGACCGCATCCACCCACAACGTGATCTGCCGCCCGGACAGGGCCGGGCCGAGCCAGACCTGCTGCCCGCCGATCCACACGTTTCCCGAGGCCGGGACCACCCGGTCCACCTCCACCGCAGGCTGGCCAGCGCCTCCAGCATCGCCCCGCGCTGGCACTGCCTCCACGGCCAGGCCGGGTGCTGGCAGCGGGCCGGGCGCTGGTGGCGGTGGTTTCGGCGGGCCCGTGCCCGCCGTGAGCTGGGCCGGGACGCGCAGCTCCAGCGGCGAGGATGCGGGAATGAACCGGCTGGCGGGGAAGGCCATACCCAGCGACTGGTGCGGGCGGTCGGTGTTGTATTGCTGCCGCCAGGCGTCCACCGCGGCCTGCAGCGCCTCGATGCTCTCGAACGGCCCGTGGACGTCGAGCAGCTCGCGCTGCAGGGTCTGGTGCAGCCGCTCGATCTTCCCCGTGGTGGTCGGGGAGTGAATCTTGGTGAGCCGGTGGGTGATGCCGTTCTCCCGGCAGATCTTGTCGAACAGCACCTCCACCGGCACCCCGGGCTTGTGGAACCGGCCGGTGAATACCTTGCCGTTGTCGGTCAGGACTTCCTCGGGGATCCCGTAGGTGCGCATCGCATCCACGAACGCCTGGCATACCGGCCGGGCAGTTGCCCGCATGACCGCCCTGGCGATGACGCAGAACCGGGAATGATCATCGACCCCGGTCACGATCTTGACCTCGGCGGCGCTGGTGAGAAACGCGCTAGCGGTCACGTCCAGCTGCCACAACTCCATGGGAGTGCCGCGTTCCCAGCGGCGGTAGTCCTTACGCCGTCGCCGTCGTGATTTCGGCTCGACCAGCCCGTTGCGGACCAGGGCGCGGTAGACGCTGGACCGGGTCACCTGGCGGCCGCGGCGCCCCATCTCGAACACCAGCCTGCGCGGCCCCCACTTGGGATGGCCGCGCCGAAGCTCGCACACCAGCTCCTCGACCCCAGCGGCAATGCGCCAGGGATTGGTTATGGACCCGGTGGCTACGGTCCTCCAGCCCCGCGATGCCTTCCCGCCGATAGCGCAGCAGCCACGTGTGCACGCTTTGGCGGCTGACCCCGTACCGCTCGGCGACCTCGGTCACCGGAATCCCCGCGCCGACTTCCAGCACGGCCCGGTATCTCTGCTCGGTCACGCTCAACTCCCACAACATGAACGGAGTGTCAAGCATCAAGCGGAGTCGACGTGTAAAGCATCAAGCGGGACAGCACAGGCGGGTGTGGCGGGAGCTGTGACAATTTTCTCTACGGTTTCAAGGGCGCACCTTCGGCGCGCCGGGCCTGACGGCCCACGCCGTGAACAGCGAAGGACGGACGCGAGCAGTGAGAGGGAAAGAGCGGCCAGGGTGACCCGCCGTAAGCTGCTGCGGTTCACCCGGGGGTCTCGCCGTTGCGGGGCGGCAGCTTTCGCCGCGTCCTTCGGACGCAAGCCCTACGGCGCGGCGGCTGCCGCGCACGGCACCCCCGGTAACCGGCCGCCTGCGGTGCCCGCCGTATCCCGCTGCCGCGCCCGTCAGCACCACGGCCAGGCCGTCACCCGCACGCCAGGTGCGCCGATCGCCGTGAAGATGTCGCAGCCATCGGGCCGGAACGTCGCGCATTGTCTGGGTCGGCCCCTCCAGCGTCAAGGGCACCCGGAGATCGTTTCTAACCGCTTCGCAGAAACGATCTTCGGGACCCACCCTTGAGCGCCGGAGACCTCTGCCGACCCAGCGGGCCTGACGGCGAGGGCCAGGCCAGAGGCCAGGCCCGAAACGCGCGCGGCGAACCTCAGCGCCTATTAAAAGATGGCCAGGACTGACCGAAGTACGAGTCAAGTCCTGTGACCATGCTGAATTGTTCGTTATGCTTCGTTCATGGTTGCTCCTGAAGCTCCGGATAATGAATCGCTCCGGCTTGAACTACAAGAGGCAGTAGTAACATACCGGCATAATGTCTCACAGTTGACTCAAGTAACTGGGGTCATTGCTACGGCAAATGTAGTACTACTTAGCTATGGGTTCTCTCAAAGACTCGCCGCCATCCTTTTGGGTGGCGAGTACTGGGCCTATCGTTATTTTGCTGATTTACCTGCTGGTAGGATCCCTTCTTACACCCCTAATTAGCCTGATACTGAGGTTCGAAAGACGATTGCTGATCAGGGAAGATTCCATAGGGGCAGTTTTTTTGAGAAGCTATTTCCGAGCAGTGCCCCATGCTCTTAGCGGTCATATCGAAGATCTTAGCGATGAAGAAGTGCGGGACCTAAAACTAAAATGGAACTCGCTTTTGACACCTATACCCATCATTCTCTACGCGGCGACCGTACTTCAAATTGGACTATTTGTGCTAAGTCTTACCGTTTTCCATTATCGATTCATGTAAACGCTGAAGCTGTAAGCGAACAGCATGTCAACAGGTTAGCAGGGGAGTGGTCGCGTAGCCAATGCGCGCGTAGATCTCAACGGATCAGATTATTACCGCTGACCTGTGGTGAGTGTTGGCGTGCCCGTTGCGTGCCCGATGCCACGGTCTGAGACGGTCTGTGGCGGGCACTCACGGACAAGGCAAATAGCCTCTGAACTGCAAACACTATGGTTGGCAAGGCATGACAAGCCAGTTCCCAAGCTGATAGTCCGAGGTTGGAGATCTGCGGACCAGATCTGGACCAGCGGCCCACGAGGACTACGGTCCTCGCAGGCAGCGAGGCAGTCGGCCAACTGCCTCCGGAGCCGTGAGCATAAGCGTCTGCGTGTGGGCTCCGCTCTGGCTGGACGATCCGCGCGCGGCCCGAAGGCGGCTTGGGTATTTCTTGGCGTAATCAGCCATTCAAATTGGCAGTGCATAGCTTGATCCCTATCACTGTTTGATAACAGCATTTCATGGGATAATAAGTGAGAGAGGTGCAGGGCTATAATAGAATTTAATTTCTGATATCCCCGTGAGCTCCCTGCAGCGAGTTAGCCCGGTTCCAATAGGAGGAGATACGCACATAGGTGTTTTACTGCTAGCGCCGTAGACCGACTTCACATATAGGCGCACGTATTCCGTATCACAGGAAACCTTCACAGGCTGCCATATGATATCGAACCCATTGTTGGCGAACGTTTTATCGTAGAAAGGACACCGTTGGCTCCGCAGGTCAATCGCGGCCTGGCGGATTGGTTCGGTCGTATTGTATTTTACTGTATCCTCGGTCCACCCATCCACGATACATATAAGACGCAGGTTATAAATATTACCGAGGTCCCACTGGATATAGTTGTCTCCTGGTTTGTAACTAGGAAAATCCGTTGTCGGCCACCACTGCAACCAGGCCGTGTCTGTATTGTCGTCGATAGTTTGATTAGCAGTGTAGGGAGGGTGTTCATAGAATGCGTTCGAGGTGATCTGGCTATCCGGAACTTGGAATAGCCACTTCGTTTGTCAACCGCACCTTGACAGTAGACCGGCGCTCGGGCGGTCTTGGTTACTAGGCGACACTGGCCGCTTTTTGGCCACACAAGGACGCTCAACGCTGCCGCCTACTGCGCATCAGTGAGTACCGTTCGGGCAGGTCAGCGGTGGATGTGCAGGTAGCGGGTGCGCATGACACAGTCTACGGATCAGCCCTTGGTATCGCTGCGCGCGACGCCGTACCGGCGTGTAAATGCCACGTCAGTCACATCAGCATCACTCATACCTATTTACGGGTTAGAAGGTTGCCGGTTCGGTGTCGGTTCGGTGTCGAGACCGGCAATGCCGGTCGTGGCCCGTATCACTATGCCAGCGGGAATCTCGCCGCTGGTGATGCCAAGGTCGGCACG
This sequence comes from uncultured Actinomycetota bacterium, assembly GCA_963842265.1. Taxonomy (GTDB): domain Bacteria; phylum Actinomycetota; class Actinomycetes; order Streptosporangiales; family Streptosporangiaceae; genus Palsa-504. The sequence continues at coordinate 90,635 of CAWJGE010000012.1, read as the reverse complement.
CACAGCTGGGTAGAAGCGCATCTGGGCCGCTCTTAGGTCCTGAATGGCTTCCGCATACTCGGCAGCGTCTTTGCGGAGACCAAGTGCGAACTCTTCCAAGCACATAGCTCCATTCCGCCACTCGTGAGCCGCCGTGATGACCGCTGGAGCACCAAGCATCAAGACCTGTTCCCATTTGACGCTGACTTCTCCTCCGGCGGTCGCCAGTGCTGGTAGTCCGGTAGTAGTGTCCAGAGGCTGGGCGCTTGCTGGTAGTCCAAGTCCGGCGGTGATCCGGTACCCAATGGTGATGAACTCCCTGAGGGCGCTGGCGAACTCGCCATAGCTCTCCAGCCGCTTGGTGTCCCATCGGAGTGCCTCCTCTCGTTGCCACCGACTCCGATCGACCAATCGGGTCGTTACGAACGACGCGAGGGCGCCTATCGTGACGGCGAGCAGCGTGATCAGCTGTACAGGCCACTGCTCCATAGCCCATCCTTTGTCGCGATGAGATGTCTAATGGGTACATACTCCCTCCCCGGCAGGTAGTTCGCACCGAGAGGCGAGGCTGAGACGGCCGTGCTGTCTGAGCATGAGAGGTCACGAACCTGGCTTCAGGACGAAGGGGCCAACGCCAGTGGAGGGTGGCTGACGGGACTCTGACCGAGTTGCCTTGACGCGTAAGTGTCAAGTCCGTACAGCAGGGCGTACAGCAACAGGGGCGCACAACCGCTTGCATGCACGACCGTAGACAACGTCCGCTCGCTGCCGTGGTCGTCCCGACCTGGCATGCGCCCGTAGTTCGCATCGAGGGGATCAGCCGATGATCTTGCACAGCACTGGTCTGAATCTGGCCAGACCTCCTGGGCAGGTCGTCATCGTGGTGGAGGGATGGCGCGAGCGCGGGCACAATGAGGGCACATCGCCGCGGGAAGACGCCGGATACGATGAGAAGTGTTGAGATGAGAAAATGCAGGTCAGAAGCGTTGCCGAAGACCTGCCGCAGGGCAGAGGATGCCCTGCCTTATTCCACCCTGGACTGACATGGGAAAGTTCGAGTACGCCCCGGCACCAGAATCGCGGGCCATCGTCTCGCTGCGCGAGTCGTACGGGCTTTTCATCGGCGGTGAGTTCACCCCAGGCGTGGACGGCCGCGCGTTCAAGACCATCTCGCCGGCCACCGAAGAGGTCCTGGCCGAGGTGACCGAGGCCGGCCCCGCCGACGTGGACCGCGCGGTGAGCGCTGCTCGTCAGGCCTACGAGCAGGCCTGGTCGCGACTGCCGGGTACCGAACGAGCCAAGTACCTGTTCCGAATCGCCCGGATCGTTCAGGAAAAAGCTCGTGAACTTGCGGTGCTCGAGTCGCTCGACAACGGTAAGCCCATCAGGGAATCGCGCGATGTCGACATTCCGCTGGTCGCGGCGCACTTCTTCTACCATGCCGGCTGGGCCGACAAGCTGGAGTACGCCGGGTTCGGCCCGGCGCCGCGGCCGCTCGGGGTAGCCGGCCAGGTCATCCCGTGGAACTTCCCGCTGCTGATGCTGGCCTGGAAGATCGCTCCGGCGCTGGCCTGCGGCAATACGGTGGTGCTCAAGCCCGCCGAGACGACGCCGTTGACCGCGCTGGCCTTCGCGGAGATCTGCCAGCAGGCCGACCTGCCGCCGGGCGTGGTCAACATCATCACCGGGGCCGGCGAGACCGGCCGCGCGCTGGTCACCCATCCCGGTATCGACAAGGTGGCGTTCACCGGCTCAACCGAAGTGGGCAAGGAAATCGCCCGAGCGTGTGCCCCTTCGCGCAAGAAGCTGACCCTCGAGCTGGGCGGGAAGGCCGCCAACATCGTGTTCGAGGACGCGCCCGTCGACCAGGCGGTCGAGGGGATCGTGAACGGCATCTTCTTCAACCAGGGGCACGTGTGCTGTGCCGGCTCGCGGCTGCTGGTGCAGGAGTCGGTGTACACCGAGGTGCTCGCGGCGCTGCGGCGGCGGCTGGCGACGCTGCGGCTCGGTGACCCGCTGGACAAGAACACCGACGTGGGCGCCATCAACTCCGCGGCGCAACTGGCCAAGATCCGCGAGCTGTCCGAGGTCGGCGAGGCGGAAGGTGCGGAGCGCTGGTCGCCGCCTTGCGAACTGCCGGTGAAGGGCTTCTGGTTCCCGCCGACGGTGTTCACCGGGGTTTCGCAAGCGCACCGTATCGCGCGGGAGGAGATCTTCGGCCCGGTGCTCTCGGTGCTGACGTTCCGCACGCCGGCCGAGGCGGTGGAGAAGGCCAACAACACGCCGTACGGGCTGTCGGCCGGGGTCTGGACCGAGAAGGGATCGCTGATCTTGTGGATGGCGTCCCGGCTGCGAGCCGGCGTGGTGTGGGCGAACACATTCAACAAGTTCGATCCGGCGTCCCCGTTCGGGGGCTACAAGGAGTCCGGCTACGGCCGCGAAGGCGGCCGGCACGGGCTGGAGGCGTACCTCGATGTCTGACACCGTCGCCGCCCGTCTCGCCGTGCGGAAGACATACAAGCTCTACATCGGCGGAGCGTTTCCGCGGTCGGAGAGCGGGAGGTCCTACGTGGTGACCGACCACAAGGACGGCTTCCTGGCCAACGCGGCCATGGCGTCACGCAAGGATGCCCGGGACGCGGTCGCCGCTGCCCGGAAGGCGTTCGCCGGCTGGTCCGCGGCCACCGCATATAACCGCGGGCAGGTGCTCTACCGGGTCGCCGAACTGCTCGAGGGGCGCCGGGCCCAGTTCGCTGCCGAGGTGCGCGCCGCCGAGGGGCTCAGCGCGCGCCAGGCCGAGGCGGTCGTCGACGCCACCATCGACCGCTGGGTCTGGTACGCCGGCTGGGCAGACAAGCTCGCCCAGGTGCAGGGGGCGGCCAACCCGGTAGCCGGGCCGTACTTCAACTTCTCGCTGCCCGAACCGGCCGGCGTGGTGGCGGTGATCGCGCCGCAGGCCTCCAGCCTGCTCGGTTTCGTCTCGGTGGTCGCGCCCGCCGTGGTCAGCGGCAACACCGTCGTGGCGCTGGCCAGCGAGAACTTCCCGCTGCCCGCGGTCTCGCTGACCGAGGTGCTCGCGACCTCCGATGTGCCCAGCGGCGTGATCAACGTGCTGACCGGCCGCACGGCGGAGATCGCGCCCTGGCTGGCCTCGCACATGGACGTCAACGCCCTCGACCTGTGCGGCGCGTCGGGTTCGTCCGCCGATGACCTGGCGGTGGCCGCGGCAGAGAACCTCAAGCGGGTCGTCCGGGCTGGTGATGAGGACTGGATGCTGCCGCCCGGCCTGGAGCGGATGCGCGCCTACCTGGAGACCAAGACCGTCTGGCACCCGGCCGCTACCTAAGGTCGCGCGCAGCGAACCGGGAACCCGCCGTCCGCTCGCTGACCACGCATCCGACCTGAACGGCGAGCCGTTGCCGCTGCCCGGGCGGCAGGCAGGTAGTCAGCCTGGAACATAGCGAACGGTGAAGTGGGTAGGGGCCATGACGTATCTCCCCGGGAGGACGAATGCCCACCACCGTTCAGCCGGTCATCGTGACTCCGAGCATCCCATTGCTGCTGGCCTTCTATAAGGCGCTCCTTGGAGCGGTGGAGATCTCGCGCGTCCCGCAAGACGGCCCAGCGTTCTTCGTGGGCCTGCAGATCGGCAACGCCGAACTCGGCGTGGTGGCCGACGGGGAAGCTCAGACTGACGCCCCGCAGCGGATCTTGCTCAACGTGAACGTCGGCGATCTGGGGGTCGGAAACGTGGCGGACCTGCTCGAGCACGTGGAGGCCCTAGGCGGTCGGGTACTCGGCCCGCCGAACGACATGCCGTGGGGGCAGCGCGTAGCCCACATCCAGGACCCGGACGGTAACACGGTCAACCTGACTGAACCCATCTAGGCCGGACCGTCGCATCGCCTGTACCAGTAAACTCATCGCTAACTATTTCGGATAAAGCCGGTGAAGCGGCCGGATTATCCGGTAAATGTCGGCCTCTATTGCTAATATAGAACAAGAAGCCGAACAGCCGGGTCCGGCCGTGATTGCCGGGAGAGGGAATCGTCCGCCAGGCCGCGAGCAGCATGGGAGGAGGTGACACGCGATGAGCGGTATCGCGTCGCCGTCCAGCGTCGCCGAAGCGCTGGGAATGCTGCGCTCCGCGATGGGCTACCTGGCCGCCACCGACGCGACGGCGATGGCGGCGGAGACCCAGGCGCAGTGCCTGCACGCGCTGGAGCGGGCCAATTCGGTGGGCACCGCCGCGCGGGCGTCGATCCTGGCGGCCTTCACCTCCGGTAAGGGGTATTGCGCGGACGCGGATTACAGCCCTCGGGCGTGGCTGATCAACAAAACCCAGATCACCAAGGGCGCCGCGGTGGCCTATACCGCGTGGGTCCGCCGGGCCGCCGCGCATCCCGAGGTGGCGGCGGTGCTGGCGGCGGGGGAGCTTTCGGAGTCTTACGCCCGGACAATCTGCGGCTGGACCGACAAGCTCCCCGAAGACTGCCGTGCGGACGCGGACGAGATCCTGCTGGCCGCGGCCATGGCAGGGATGGACCTGCGGGACCTGTTCGGCCTGGCTGGCGAGATCTACGCCCGGTCGCTGCCTGAGGATGCCGACGGTAGGGACGAAGTGTTCGAGGACCGGTCGGTGAAGCTGGAGACCACGTTCGACGGCGCCGGGGTGCTGGCCGGGGACCTGACCCCGGAGTGTGCGGAGGTGCTCACGGCGGTGCTAGACGCGCTGTCGGCCCCGGCGGGCGCGGAGGACACTCGCAGCCAGGCGCAGCGATACCACGATGGGCTGCACGAGGCGATGCAGCGGCTGGTCACTGCGGGGCTGCTGCCCGAGCGGGCCGGGCAGCCGGTCAAAGCCTGGGTCCACATTTCCCTGGCCGACCTGATGAGGCTCGACGGCAGCTCCGCGCTGCTGGAGGAGTGGACCAGCCAGGTCCGTGCCCGCTGGGCCGGTCACCGGGCCGAGGCCTCAGCCGGCGGCAGCGACGGCGGCGCATGGCTGGACGGCGACGCCGCCGACGCGATGACCTGCGACGCCGCGATGGCCCCGATCGTGACCGGCGACGTAAACCCGGACGCCCTGGATGATCTTGTCCGGCTGTGCGTCCAGCTCGACCGCCTCCGCCACCACCCCCGCACCGGCGGCACCGGCACCAGCGGCACCAGCGGCACCAGTGGCGACGGTGAGCAGGACGCGCCCGGCCCGGACACCGCGCGAGCGTGGGAGGCTATCGAGCGCGCGATCATTGGCAAGGCCGTCGACCTGTTGTCCGGTCCTGGCGGCCTCGCGAGCTTCCTGCGTCGCCGGCAGCTAGGTGCCCGCCTGGGCGGCCCCAGCCTGCCGCTGGACATCGGCTTCTCCGAGACGATTCCGGCCGGGATTCGCAACGCGGTGATCCTGCGCGACAAACATTGTCAGTGGGCCGGCAAGTGCAACCAGCCCGCGTCGGCATGCGAGGTGCACCACGTCAGGCACAAAGCCGACGGCGGCAAGACCAGCGCAAAAGACTGCGTGCTCCTGTGTTTCTTCCACCACCAAGTCGTGATTCACCGCTGGGGCTGGACCCTGGTGCTGAACCCGGACGGCACCACCACCGCGTGGAACCCCGACAAGACGAAGGTCCTACACAGCCACAGCCCGCCGGTCCGCCCTGGGTAACAACCCGGGCTCCCCGGATGAACTCCATCGTTTTGGGCCACGCATCGGCTCGCGCCAATGGATCGCGGTCAGCATCGCCGCTTCGCTTCCCGGGACATGCCGAGCACGGCAAGCGCGGTACACGGCAGTCCGCTGTGCAGGATCTCCAGGGCGGAAGAGAGGTATCCGGGGGGAATGGCGCAAAGCCGGATAGCCCCGTAGAGCCAGCTCGTGACATCCGTCATACCGAGATCAGGATCTGTCGCACTGGGGCCGGCGCCGCTACCCGCCTAGCGTTTCCGGTATGAAGACAAGCGATCAGCAAATGGCCCCGGTCCGCGACCGAAACCGGCTGCAGTCCGCGGCGAAAATCCTGGTATTTGACATCGCCGGCCCGCTGGTGGCTTACTCGCTGCTGCGTTCGGCCGGCCTGAGTCCGGTGTCGGCGCTCGTGTTGAGCGGTGCCTTCCCGGCTCTGGGCATAGCGGCCGGCCTGGCCCGTAACCGGCGCGTGGACGCCATCGGAGTCCTCGTGCTAGCCGGGATCGCCGTCGGCACGGCCCTCGGGCTGGTCAGCGGCAACGCCCGCCTCGTGCTGGTCGAGGGCTCGGTGCCCACCGCGGTGTTCGGGCTGCTGTGCCTCGGCTCGCTCTGGTCGCATCGGCCGCTGATCTTCCGCTTCGCCCTGGAGTTCATGGGCGCCGACACTCCGCGGGGCCGGGACTTTGACAGCCTGTGGCGTTATCCCGGATTCCGTCACGCCTTCCGGCTCTTCACCGTGGTCTGGGGGATCGCGTACCTCGCCGAAGCCGCGGCCAGAGTCATCATCGTGGAGACGACCTCGACGGCGACCGCGCTCACCGTTTCCAAGGTGATGCCCTATGCCGTCGGCGCTGCCCTCGCCGGCTGGATGGTCGCCTATGGCCGGCGGGCCAGGCGCGAGGGCGAGCGGCTCGCCGCCGCGGCCCAGGCCGATGCTACGGCCCAGGCCGATGCTACGGCCCAGGCCGACGCCGAGGCTCACGCCGAGAACCCTGTACCGGAAACCGCAGGGCGGACCCGCTGACTCAGCGAATGGCCCGGGTCACCCGGGCGGCCAGCTCGGCTACGTCGTCGATCAGCTCGGGCGGCGAATGTACCTCGAACTCGCAGCCCCAGCCGGAGCAGCCGGGCGGCGGCAAAGACCGCGGCAAGGCCGAGGACCAAGGATAAAGGCCGAGGACTAAGGATAAAGGCCGAGGACTAAGGATGGTGCAGCCGGTAATGCGTAGCCAGTACGTCGTCGCCGAAATCATCTGCCGGGTTCCGCCACGCCGAATGAATGTGGTTGCCGTTTCCCTGGGTGTTGTCGTGCTCGATGAGCAGCGTGGGTCCCTGGACGCGGTAGTAGTGCCGGTCCCCAGGTGACGTGCCGCCCGCCCACGCGAACGTGAGGCTGTCCATGCCCGCGCGTTCCAGCTCGCGCAGCTGAGCCCCGGCCACCTCGTCGGGCAGCCGCCGCACGAACCCCCCGACCAGGGTCGTGAGCAGATCGAACTGTCCCTGGTTCAGCCGGGAAGCCGCCACGCCCTTGGGGCTGGACCGAACGTAGCTGAGGATCTCGCGCTCGTCCTCGCCGATCACGTAGTCCGGCTCCGGCGCGAACACCGGGTCGGGCCGTTCAACCTCGCCGACCCGAGGCACCATCCGGGTGGCCAGGTCCGGCGGCGGCCGGTGATGGATGATCGCGGCGTGCCGCTGGGCGGCGTCGAGCGAATTCACCAGCCGGTAGCCGAGTTCCTCATCGTCGGCCAGCGGCGCCAGCATCCCGGCCGAAGCAGGCTGCGCCCCTAGCATGCACGGCGTGGGGGAGATGTACCGGCCGTCGACCACGGTGAAGTTGAGCGACACGTGGTGCCCGGCGAACTGCCATCCCCATGCCTGCTCGCCCGGCGAACCGTACAGCTTGAAGCAGTACCGTTCGGGATCAAAAAGGTCGGCCAGGTCCGGCGCCAGCGCCCGCTTCACGTGCTCCATGGCCATCACCGACACGACCTTCGTGTACCCCGCCAGGCTGGTGCCGGTCACGATCAGCTCGTGCGCGAGCCGCCGCTGCCCGTCGTCAAGCGCGCCGATCGGCAGGCCGGACCGATCCAGTGCGGGCAGGAACGACCAGTCGCGCCGCTCCACGTCAGAATCGAAGGCGAAGCACGCCCGCTCCCGCTGCCCCGAGGTCAGCGCCGCCAGGAACGTGGCCGCGGCACTCGCCATCCGTGCCGCCGTTTCCGGCACCTCCAGTTGGTCGCTGTCACTCACGATCCCGATTATCCGCCGGCCCGGCGCCCAGAGCGAAGACCGCGGCCAGATAGCAGAACCAGCTGACGGGATCCTAGACGCGGGGGAGGATCCCGGCGAGCAGGGCGCCCATCCGGCTGGCGGAGGCGCGGCCCGCCTCGACCACCTCGGCGTGGCTGAGGCCCTGCCCGGCCAGGCCCGCCGCCAGGTTGGTGACCAGCGAGATGCCGAGCACCTCCGCACCGAGGTGGCGGGCCGCGATCGCCTCCAGGACGGTCGACATCCCGACCAGGTCGGCGCCGAGCCTGCCCAGCATGGTGATCTCCGCCGGGGTCTCGTAATGCGGGCCGGGCATCATCGCGTAGACCCCGTCGGTCAGGCTCGGGTCGGCCTCGCGGGCCAGCGCCCGGAGCCGGGGCGAGTACAGGTCGGTCAGATCCGCGAACCGCTGGCCTGGCGGGGGCGGACCGGCCAGCGGGGACTTGCCGGTCAGGTTGAGGTGGTCGCGGATCAGCACCGGCTCGCCCACGCTGAGCCCCGGCCGGATGCCGCCCGCCGCGTTGGTCAGCACCACCGTCCGGCATCCTGCCGATACCGCCGTCCGCACACCGTGCACCACGGCGGCGGGGGACAGCCCCTCGTATAGGTGGACCCGGCCGAGGAACACCAGGACCTGCACCGGCCCCGCGGCTACGCTGCGGACCGTCGCCGTGTGCCCCGGCACGGTCGAGGCGGGAAACCCGCCCAGTTCGGCCAGCGGGATCTCGGCCTCGGCCGCGCCGATCGCGTCGGCGGCTGGCGTCCAGCCCGAGCCGAGAACCACGGCGGCATCATGCGGGCCGGTCAGGGCGGTGAGGCGCTCGGCGCTAGCCGCCGCGGCGGCGAAGGGATCGTCCACGAGGGTCAATCATGGCGCATGGCCGGCGTGACGGCTGCTCCGCATGCCCGTTCGGCCGACGACGGAACTACCCGCGATTCGTTATAACGTGTCTTGGTGGACGACGAGGCGGTGGCGGAGCAGAGGCGAGCCGTCCCGGCAGCCGCGGACGGGGGACAGGAGCCGTCGAAGTGGGACGACCCGCGGGTGCCGTGGGCGGGCAAGCCACGGCGGGTCGACATCTTGTGCTGGGCAGGCATCACGCTCAGCGGCATCTTCTACTGGGCGATCCTGCCGTTCCGCGCCTCCCTGGTCGGCACCCACCCGGCGCTGCTGGAACTGCTGAACGGGAGCACCGAGGCGATCGTGGCCGGCGCGGCGTTCGCCCGGGTCGGGCACGGGTCGCTGGTCGTGGTGGTGCTGGCCGCCCTCGTCGGGCTGGTCAAGTTCGATCCGCTCTTCTGGTGGGCGGGCCGGCTGTGGGGGGAGCGGGTCATCGCGCTGCTGGGCGGCCGGCGTAACCGCGGTGCCAAGTACATGGGCCGCGTGCACCGCTGGGGCCGTAAGTTCACCTGGCCGGCCATGATCATCTCCCCGTTCCTGCCCATCCCCAGCGCGATCATCTTCGTCATCGCCGGCTGGGCCGGGATGCGGCTGCTCACGTTCATCATCCTGGACATCATCGGCACGCTGCTGTGGGTGGGCATGCTGGTCGGCCTCGGTTACGAACTCGGCCACCATGCGGTCGTGGTGGCGCAGACCATCTCGCACTACGGGCTGTGGATTTCGATCGCGCTGATCGTGGTGGTCGTGTTCTTCCAGGTGCGGTCCCAGCGCCACCTGCTGCGCACCGCCAACGAGGCCCGCGCGGCGCACGAGGCCCGCACGGTCAGCGAAGCCCGCACGGTCAGCGAAGCCCGCACGGTCAGCGAAGCCCGCACGGTCAGCGAAGCCGACGGGCAAACCGGGGGCGATGCCGCGGCCGGCTGACCCCGCGGATCGGGCCAGATCAGCCTGCCTGGCACCTCAGCGCGTTCGGGTCATAGGGCCCCCGGCGGCCGCGCCCACTAGGTCGCCCGGGACCGCCTCGTCATCGCGGCCCGGGTCGGGGAACGGGCTGGGCGTCAGCCTCTCCACGCCAGAACCTGCCTCCACCCGCTGGCCGCTGCCCGGCTGGCCAGGCGCCGGGTCGGGCTGACCGGGCCCGCCGCCTCGCGGCGGGCCGCCCTGGCCGGTCGCGGACGTGCTCCCCCACACGCCCGCCCCGACCATCATGCTCATGAACAGCCCGATGAGCGGGAAGCCCAGGCACATGAACAGGTACGGCGTGGCGTTCGTGACAGCGTCGATCTCGTGGCTGTAGACGACGACCGCGTTCAGGTGGTGGCCGTGGTCGAACAGGGGCCGCAGCCACGTCGCGCGCAGCATCAGCGCGATCGTGCCCGTGCCGAGAACGGTGACGATCAGCGCGCCGGACAGGTTCGCGAGGAGCCCCGCCACGATGCCCTGGGCTATCTTGGTCTTGGTGAACGGGCCCGAGTCGGCCGGCCCGGGATAGCGTCGGCCGGCCAGGACGCCAACGGCCACCGGCACGCCAAACAGCAGGACCCAGGCGAGCACCATGAGCGGATCGACGTCGGATCCCGGCAGCCACGGGTTCGTGGCGTACTTGTTGAGACCCAGTGGCGCCACCGAGTACATGACGGCGCCGAAAAGGATGCCGCCCCCGGTGCCGATGGCCATCGTGGCCGGGGTCACCGGTGACCGCCGTGAGGTCATCCAGAAGATGGCCGCCACGTAGGAGGCCACGACGACCAGGAACAAGATCTCGCCGGTCCCGTAGAGGGGATTGCCGCCGAGCGGTCCGCTGACGGCGGAGTACAGGCGCCGGTCATGGATGTTCCGCGGCACTGTGTTCGCGAACTGCTCGACCATGGCCTTGGCCGGCATCAGGGCCAGGATCGCCGCGTAAGCGCCCACCCGGAGAAACCGGGCGATCTTGCTGTCCTTGACCGGTCCGAAGAGCCACCTGGAGAGCACCGGCAGCACGGTAAGCAGCAATATCGTGGTGATCACGTCGATCCGGGCGAACTCGGCGACGGGATTGCTCACCATGACGGGACCGCCCGCCGCGACGGGCCAGGTAGCCCTGGCCATCAGCGTAGCGGCCGCCGCGAACAGCAGCACGCGTCCGACCCGGCGCCTGGCCAGCACCTCGCCCGTGACCAGCCGCAGCCCGCCCGTCCGCCAGGCCAGCCGCGGCCGCCCCCGCGGCGCCGCGTCCGCTTCGGTCCAGAGTGCCTTGGCCCACTCGCCCCGTCCGGTCGGCATCAGCCATACCACGCATCGTCCGGCTGTGGCCGCCGCCTGCCTCAGTCTGCTCATCGCCCTACCTCCGCCCCACCCATGAGCCGTACTTGCGCGGCACATCCGCACGCGCTTTCACGGGGTGAACTCTACATAGGTAGAAGATTTAAGTCTATATAGATAGGCAATGCTTCTGGCAGCCGGTCATCGTGACGAATTCGGTCAAGGAGAACAAGAAGGCGTACAGCGTGGCGGGGTGGGTGGGTCACCGGCTCGACTGGCGCACGCGATCCCCTATTTCCAGTGGGACAACCGCGACGGCGGCCCGATGCGCGTCTGGATGCCCCGGGGTCAGGGCCGGACGCCGTAGAGGTGCTCGAGCGCGAGCTGGTCCAGGTGCTCGTAGGCCAGGCCCCGCTGGGCCAGCGTGTCGACGTCGGCGCTGGGCTCGCGGACGTCGCGCCAGGTCTCGCCGGGAGCTAGCGTCGGCGAGCCGAGCTGGGCCACGCCGGAGGCGCGCAGTGCCTCGACCACCTCCGGGTCGGCCCGGAACGCCCGCACCTTGGCCCGCAGGATCAGGTAGTTGCGCATGCAGGCGGCCGCGGACACCCAGACTCCCTCGTCGTCTTCGGTCCGCGGCGGCTTGTAGTCGAAATGCACCGGGCCGTCGTACCCGCCGGCCTCCAGCGTGTCCACCACCCAGAACGCGCCGCGCACGTTCCCGGCGCCGAACCGCAGGTCCTGGTCGTACCGGGGCCCGTGCTGCCCGTTCAGGTCAATGTGGAACAGCTTGCCGTGCCACAGCGCCTGCGCGATGCTGTGCGCGTAGTTCAGCCCGGCCATCTCCTCGTGCCCGATTTCCGGGTTGACCCCGACCATCTCGGAGTGCTCGAGCGAGTTGATGAACGCCAGTGCGTTCCCCACGGTGGGCAGCAGGATGTCGCCGCGCGGCTCGTTCGGCTTCGGCTCGATCGCGAACCTGATGCCGTAACCCTGCTCGCGCACGTACTCGCACAGCATGTTCAGGCCCTCGGCGTACCGGTCGAGGGCGCTCCTGATGTCCTTGGCGGCCCCCGACTCCGCGCCCTCGCGCCCGCCCCAGAAGATGTACGTCTTCGCGCCGAGGTCGGCGGCCAGGTCGAGGTTGCGGATCACCTTGGCCAGGGCGAACCGCCTGATCTCCCGGTCGTTGGCGGTGAACGCGCCGTCCCGGAATATCGGGTGGCCGAACAGGTTGGTGGTGGCGGTCGTCACGACCAGCCCGGTCTCGGTCAGCGCCTTGCGGAACGCGCCGATGCGCTCGTCCCGCTCGGCGGGGGTGGCGTCGAAGGCGAATACGTCGTTGTCGTGGAAGTTCACCCCGTAAGCGCCGAGCTCGGCCAGTTTGTACACGGCGCGTTCGGCGGGCATGGGCGGCCGCACGGCCGAGCCGAACACATCCACACCCTGCCATCCGACTGTCCAGATGCCGAACGAGAAGCGGTCTTCGCGTGTAGGAACGTAATCCGTGCTCACCGGCCGGTCCTTTCCCGAGGCGTCACTGCCGTCTTCCATCCTTCCACTCGCCGCCCGCGAGCGCCGTTTCATGATCGTGGCCAGTTCGGGGCAAATAGCGCCCATTGCTGGCCACGATCATGACGCCCCGGCACTGACCCAGGTCACCGTGGCGTCACGGAGGGCGGCATAACGCTCGCGGACCAGGGGGACCGGCTCGGCGGTGTACTCGGCGCTTGTCCCCGCCAGTGGCCACGTGGGAGCCTCGGCCGCGCCGGACAGGGCCCAGGCAGCCTGCCGGGCCGCGCCCAGGGCGACATACTCCGCGGGCTCGGGCACCGTCACCGGCACGCCGAAGATCACCGGCGCGATCTGGCGCACGGCTTCGGAGCGTGCGGCGCCGCCGATGAGGATCACGCGCTGTGCCGTGATGCCGCAGTCGGCCAGGTTGTCGATGGCGTCTGCGAGCGAGCAGAGCACAGCCTCGACCGCGGCCCGGGCGAGGTTCTCCGGGGTGGTGTTGGCGCTGGTCAGACCGCGCAGCACTCCGTTGGCGCCGGGCCGGTTGGGGCTGCGCTCGCCGTCTAGGTAGGGCAGCAGGACGAGACCCTGCGCGCCGGGAGGCGCGGCCAGCGCGAGCCGGGACAGCCCGGTCGCGTCGGTGCCGAGCATCCGGGCGGTAACCGTCATCACCCGGGCCGCGTTGATGGTGGCCACCAGCGGCAGGAACCGCCCGGTGGCGTCGGCGAACCCGGCCACCGCCCCGGACTCGTCGGCGGCGGGCTCGGCCGCGACCGCGTATGCGGTACCCGAGGTACCGATGGAGACGACCACCTCACCGACACCAAGACCCAGGCCGAGCGCGGCGCCCATGTTGTCCCCGGTACCGGCGGACAGCGCCGCGCCGCCTGGAGTCCGCGCCACGATCTCGGCCGGGGCGGCGACCCGCGGCAGGCCGGTCGGCTTGCCCAGCGCGGCCTCCGCCAGCTCTGGCAGCCAGCGGCCGGTGGCGGGGGAGAAGTAGCCGGTACCCGAGGCGTCGCCACGGTCGGTGGCGGGCGCATGCGCCCGGTCGCCCAGCCGCCAGGACAGCCAGTCGTGCGGCAGCATCACGTGCGCGGTCCGCGCGGCGGCGTCCGGTTCGTGGTCGGCTAGCCAGCGCAGCTTGGTGACCGTGAACGAGGCCGTCGGGACGCTGCCGGTCATCCGCGCCCAGTACCCGGGGCCGCCCATCTCGTCGATCAGCGCCGCCGCCTGCGGTGCGGAGCGCACGTCGTTCCAGAGCAGGGCCGGCCGGACGACCTGGCCGGCCTCGTCCACGACCACCATGCCGTGCTGCTGCGCCGCCACCCCGATGGCGTCGGCGCGGTTGAGCAGGCCGTCTCCGGCCTGGGCCAGCGCCCGCCACCACAGTTCGGGATCGCACTCCGTGCCGTCCGGGTGCGGGGCGGCGGCCTGGCCGACGATGGTGCCGTCGTCAGCCCGGCAGAGCAGCACCTTGGTGGACTGAGTGGACGAATCGACACCAGCGACAAGCATCTGCGGCTCCCAGCTCAGTGCGGTAACGACCCACCTTAACGTGGCCCCGACCTGTCCGCGGAGCCCAGCCGGGGCCGGGTCTCCTGACGGCATCTGGCGGCTCATCCAGGCGCGGCGTCCATCACCGGCCCCCCGAGTCACTGGGCTGGCCGCTCCGGGGCCACGGCCGGCCATGACCGCTCCGGGCTTTACTTGAATAATTAATAAAAGCCTGTGACCTGGCACCGTTTGAGGTGCACGTTACGAATGAACGTGCATTTGGTCTTGCATGAACCGCGGAATCTCGGGCAGGATGTGATTTGCGTCAATCATCTGGGATTGCCGCACTACGCTTCGCGGGGTCGCGATGGGCTTGAGCCAAGTAGGGTTGCCGACACGAACCAAGGTCGATCCTGCCGTTCGTCGGCCGCTTGACTTGAACGCCAGGCTGCAGTGCGTACCCGGGCGCCCGCGCGTGGTGCGGATGCCTTCTGACTGGTGGGATTCACCTGCCGTGGCGGCGTGCCCGCTTGGCGCCGGTGCCCAGTCCGGCCGGACCGCGAGGAAATTCACCAGGAACACGCTCAGGGAGTGGGGCCTGGTCTCGCTCGCCGACGATGCCGAAGCGATCGTGGGCGAATTCGTGGCCAACGCGGTGTCGCACGCCGCGCGGGCCGTGGAGTCCGGGCAGCCACTCGGCCTGCGACTGCTCCGCCGGACCGGCGAGGTCATGTGCGCCGTGCTCGACCCGTCGGACATCGCCCCGGTGCTCCGGATGCCGGACCGCAACGAAGAAGCAGGCCGAGGCCTGCAGATGGTCGATGCGCTGAGCGACGTCTGGGGCTGGAGCCCCGTCACTGGCCGCGGCAAGGCCGTGTGGGCCATCTTGTTCTGCGCCTAATCCGCACTGTTAGCGCTCACTTGGGTACCTGGGTCCACGTCCTGGCCGCCGTGGCGTGATCCAGCCGCCCTGGCGTCGCGCCGTCTGCGGCCCCTGAGCTACCCTCAGTCAGCACACGCACAGCGCTCGTCTCAACAGCGGAAGGCCACCTACAGATGCCCTGGACCTGGCGGTACGAGAAGACAGACGGCACCGCGATCACCACTGACGAGCTCCAGGAGGCCATCTTCGCCAGCCAGGGCGACGCGGAGAGCTGGCTCGGGGAGAACTGGCGCGCGCTGCTCGCGGCCGGGGTGGATCAGGTCTCGCTGCTCGACGACACCAGGACCGAGTACGGTCCGATGAGCCTGCACCCGGACGACTGAGCACCCGGCCGGCTGAACCGGTCAGATCTTGGTGCCGGGTCCGACCCGCGGGGCGGGCACCCGGAACCTGCGGATCTGCAGCGCCCGCATCACCGCGTACATGGTCAGCCCGCGGGCGGACTCGCCGGGCAGCCGCTCGGCGACCAGCCTGCCCAGGCTGCGCCGGATTAGCACGGCGTCCAGCGCGATGACCACGATCAGCACCAGGACCAGCGGAGAGATGATCGCGCTCAGCTTCCTCAAGAACACGGAGGCGAGCAGGACCACCAGTATGTACATGTAGTACTCGCTGGCCCGGCGCTTGGAGTCCACGAAGTCACGGGCCAGGGCGCGCGCCGGGCCGCGGTCGCGCGGGTTGAGCGCCCACGCCTCGCCCCGCTTCATCGCCTCGTACTTAGTGGCCCGGGCGGTCCGGGCCTTGGCCTTGTCCTCGGGCGTACGTGGCGCGGCCGGAGCCCTCGACCCGGTGATCGGCTGGCGTCGCTTGGCTTCGGCTTCGCTGCGCTTGGGCGTGGGCCGTCCCTTGGCCGCCTCGGCGGGGGAGCGGGGTTTACTGTCTGCCGGGCCGTCCGGGCTCTGCGCGCCCGGGGAATCCTGGGCCGTGCCGTCCGTCGCCCCGGCGCTACGGCGTCGGAACACGCGCTTAGCTTAGTCTTTCCGCTGCCCCCTAGGGTCGGCCCGCAGAGCTTAGCTCGGGGAAAGCGCCCGGGGGGCAGCACCACCCCGCGCTCGGGGGCCGACGTGGTAGCTCGCAATGCGGGTGACCGCGTAGGGTGGAATGTGACTAGTCGCACGGGCTCGTCCGCCGTCTAGCCGGGTGCCCGGCCTGAATTTCGGCCCGGTCGCGCGGCTTGGTGGCGGCGAAGAAGTTAACTGAAGGGGACGGCCGCGCGTATGGGCGTGATGAAGCGAGTCTCACTTGTCTTCAAGGCCAAGGCCAACAGGGCCCTGGACAAGATGGAAGACCCTCGTGAGACCCTGGACTATTCCTACCAGCGGCAGCTCGAGTTGCTGACGAAGGTCCGCCGTGGGGTCGCGGATGTCGCCACGTCGCGCAAGCGCGTCGAGCTGCAGATGAACCAGCTCCAGCAGTCCTCGAACAAGCTCGAGGACCAGGCGCGCAAGGCGCTCGGGATGGGCCGTGAGGACCTCGCCCGGGCCGCGCTCGAGCGCAAGGCGTCGGCCCAGGGCCAGCTGAACGATCTGCAGGCGCAGTACGCCCAGCTCCAGGCCGAAGAGGAGAAGCTGACGGTCGCCTCCCAGCGGCTGCAGTCCAAGGTGGACGCCTTCCGCACCAGGAAGGAGACCATCAAGGCCACTTACACCGCGGCCGAAGCGCAGACCAGGATCAACGAGGCGTTCTCCGGTATCTCG
This sequence comes from uncultured Actinomycetota bacterium, assembly GCA_963842265.1. Classification (GTDB taxonomy): domain Bacteria; phylum Actinomycetota; class Actinomycetes; order Streptosporangiales; family Streptosporangiaceae; genus Palsa-504. The sequence continues at coordinate 73,902 of CAWJGE010000012.1, read as the reverse complement.
GAAGAGATGGGCGACGTCGGCATGGCGATCCAGCGGGCCGAGGACAAGACTGCCCAGATGCAGGCTCGCGCGGGCGCAATCGACGAGCTGATGGCCTCGGGCGCGCTCGACGACGCCGTGGGCGGCAGCCGCCGCGACGACATCCAGTCCGAGCTCGACATGATGTCCGCGAGTAGCGATGTCGAGCGGGAGCTGAGCAGGCTCAAGGGCGAGATCACCGCGAGCGCGCCCAAGCAGCTCGAGGGCGGCGCCAACGGCAACAGCCAGGCCACCCAGAGCCAGCCCCAAAGTGCCCAGGACCAGGGTGGCCCGTACGCGCCGCCGCCGCCCGCCCCGGCCCAGGCTGCCCCGGCCCAGGCTGCCCCGACCGGCATCCCGGTGTCGGACCTGCCCGCCGCCGAGCCGCAGGACGGTGAGGGGTCGTGATCGTCAGGATCCTGGGCGAGGGGCAGTTCAGGGTCGATGACGCGGCCACGGCCGAGCTGAACCGGCTGGACACCGAGCTCGAGGCGGCCGTCAACCACGACGACGAGGCTGCCTTCACGGCCGCGCTAGGCAGCATGCTGGCTCAGGTTCGCGCGGAAGGCTCACCGCTGCCGCCGGATACCCTGGAACCATCGGACCTGATCCTTCCGCACCAGGACTTGAGCATGGACGAGGTCCGCAAGATGCTCACGGACGAGGGCCTGATTCCGGGCTGACGGGACGAAGTCCGGCTGAAGGCCAGAGCATACTCGCGGGTAACGTTCGGCTGGCGTTCAGTGTTATACGGATAGGTTTGAGCTATTAAATGGCAGCTGGCTCCGGGTGGGCACAACCAGCCCGGCGGCCGAACGGAGGTGGCGCCATGGCGGCGCGTACCAGGTATGCGCCCGACCGGGGGCTTACGTTGCGGATGACCGCGACGATGTTCCTGCTCGGGCTGGTGTTTGTCGCGTTCATCGCCGCGATCATCGGCATCGGGGCGGCGTATCACGCGTCTGATGCCGCGATCGTGCTGTTCGCGGTGGTCCTCGGCGGCGGTTTCGCCATCGGGTCGCTGTTCTACTCGGACAAGATCGCGCTGAGGACGGCGGGGGCGCGCGAGGTCGGCCCGAACGACGGGGAGATGGCCAGGCAACTGCACGGCACGGTGGACCGGCTGTGCGCGCTGGCCGACATGTCCAAGCCCCGGGTGGCCATCTCCGACATCGACATGCCGAACGCCTTCGCGACCGGCCGCAACGCCGACCACGCGGTGCTCTGCGTGACCACCGGCCTGATGCGCAGGCTGACCCCGGAAGAGCTCGAGGGCGTCATCGCGCACGAGATGTCGCACGTGGCGCACAAGGACGTCCAGGTGATGACGATCGCGTCGTTCCTGGCCATCATCGCCGCACTGCTGATCAGGATCGCCTTCTACGGGGAGCTGTTCGGCGGCGGCCGCGGCCGCGGTGGCAATAACCAGAACGCCGGGATCATCATGCTGGCCCTCATGGCGGTGAGCATCGTCGTCTACGCGGTCAGCTTCCTGCTGATCAGGATGCTTTCCCGGTACCGCGAGCTGTCCGCGGACCGGAGCGGCGCCCTGCTCACCGGCCAGCCGAGCGCGCTGAAGAGCGCGCTGGTCAAGGTCAGCACCCAGATCAGCAGGATCCCGACCAAGGACCTGCGTGCCGCGCAGCCGATGAACGCGTTCTTCTTCGCCCCGGCGATGCACCTGAACCGCGACGGCCTGGGCAACCTCTTCTCCACTCACCCGAGCCTCAAGCGCAGGCTGGAAGAACTCGACAAGGTGCAGCAGCAGCTGGGCCGGACCGCCGGGTAGCGCGGCTCGTGGGCTTCCTCGACACGCTGCTCGGCCGGACCAAGCCAGTCCAGCCCAAGCTGGACGACCTGTTCGCGCTGCCGTCGGCGGCGGTCACGCTAGACGCGGGAGCCGGATTCAAGCCCACCGGGTCCGGCTCCGTCTGCTTCCGCCCGGTCGAGGGCCGTTCCTTCGCCGACGTGCAAAAGGACGTGCAGGAGCTACTCGACCTGAGCTCGGGCAAGGAAGGCGGCCTGCCGGTCGAGGTGACCAAGGATGAGTACGGCTTCACCTGGCTGGTCAGCTCGCGCCTGTCCGACGAGCTCGAGGCCCTGGTCACCGACCTGCACGCGGTCAACACCTCGCTGGTGGACAACGGCTTCGGCCCGCAGCTGCTGTGCACCCTGGTCGCCTTCCGGGACGACCAGGAGCGTAGGCTAGGCCTCATCTACCTGTACAAGCGGGGTACGTTCTACCCGTTCGCCCCGCTATCCGGCGAGCGCCGGGACAATGCGCTCGAGCTGCAGGTCCAGGGCGTGATCGGCAGCGACCTGAAGTTCGAGCCGGATCTGGCCCGCTGGTTTCCTGTCTGGGGCGCACCCGGTTTGTAAAGGGTTGTGAGCCACGCCTCAGGGGTGGCTGGAATGCCGGCGGACCGCATATCGTTGAGACTGCATGTTGGAGCAACGCCAAACGCCGCACACGCGCGGCACACGAATCAGGCGGGAGCTAAGGTGACTGTTCAGCAAGAGGCCACGCAGGGGATCGTCCTGACGGACGGCGCGGCGGCCAAGGTGAGCTCACTGCTCGCCCAGGAGGGACGCGACGACCTCAGGTTGCGCATCGCGGTGCAGCCGGGCGGCTGCTCAGGGCTTCGCTACCAGCTCTACTTCGACGAGCGCGAGATCGACGGTGACATCGTTAGCGACTTCGGCGGCGTCCAGGTCGTGACCGACAAGATGAGCGCCCCGTACCTGATGGGTGCGACCATCGACTTCGTGGACACGATCGAGAAGCAGGGTTTCACGATCGACAACCCGAACGCGACGGGTTCCTGCGCCTGCGGCGATTCGTTCCACTGACGCGGGCCCGGGGGGATAGGGTAACGCCGTGCGTATAGCGGTCACGGGGTCGATTGCGACCGACCATTTGATGACGTTCCCCGGCAAGTTCACCGACCAGCTGATCGCGGACAAGCTCGACAAGGTCTCGCTGTCATTTCTCGTCGATGAGCTGGCCATCCGGCGCGGCGGAGTCGCGGCCAACATCGCTTTCGGCCTCGGCGTGCTCGGCCTGCGGCCGCTGCTTGTCGGCGCGGTCGGGGCTGACTTCGAGGACTACCGGCACTGGCTGGAGGATCACGGGGTGAGCACCGCGGGCGTACGGGAGTCGCTGCTCCGGCACACCGCGCGCTTCGTCTGCACCACCGACGCGGACGGCAACCAGATCGGCTCGTTCTACGCGGGCGCGATGAGCGAAGACGCGGACATCAAGATCGCGCCGCTGGCCGAGGAGCAGGGCGGCATCGACCTGGTGCTGATCGGGGCGGGCGACCCCGGAGCCATGGTGGCGCACACCGATGAGTGCCGCGAAGCCGGCCTGAAGTTCGCCGCCGACCCGTCCCAGCAGCTGGCCAGGATCCTCGGCGACGAGCAGGTGCGCACGCTGGTCGACGGCGCGGACTACCTGTTCGGCAACGAGTACGAGGAAGCCCTGATCGAGCGCAAGTCCGGCTGGAGCAGCGCGGAGATGCTGTCCCGGGTCGGGGTCAGGATCACCACCCTCGGGTCGGCGGGCGCCCGGATCGAGCAGCAGGGGGAGCGGCCGGTGACGGTGCCCCCGGTGCCCGACGCCAAGCCGGTGGATCCCACTGGTTCGGGCGACGCGTTCCGTTCCGGCTTCCTGGCCGCTGTCGCCTGGGGCCTGTCCCTGGAGCGCGCGGCCCAGCTCGGCAACCTGCTGGCCGTACACGCCCTGGAGGCCACAGGACCGCAGGAGTACAACCTGAAGCCGGGCCCGCTGGCCGACCGCTTCGCCGCGGCCTACGGCGACGCCGCTGCCGCTGAGGTCGCGGTTCACCTGCCCGCCTGAGCATCGTCAAGATCTTTGTCCCGAACGGACCGGGTTTCCTGCTCCCGGTAACCGAAGTGTGATTACCTGCGCGCAACCCAATGCCCGTGCACGCCGTCTCAGCAGTAAAACCGGTAAGCGGCGCATGAGGCGCCGCGCACATGAAGGGCACGCCAGTGTCTCCAGGTGGAGTCAGGAATTTGAGAGTCGGTCGGCTTGCCGTCGCGACCGCGGCGTTCGCCTGCGTCGCGACGGTGGCCGGCTGCTCGTCTTCGGGCAGCCCGTCGGCTGCCCCCACGGTCACGGTCACCACCACCGCACCGGCTGCCTCCGCGAGCGCGTCGAATTCCACGCCGACGACTACGCTGTCCCCGGCGGTGACCGGGCCTGCGGCCTGCGCGACCAGCTCGCTGCGGGTGAAGCTGGGAATTGGCCAGGGGTACGCGGGCGGCGTCTACCAGGTCATCGATTTCACCAACACCTCGGGCAGCCCGTGCACGCTGCTCGGGTATCCGGGCGTCTCGCTGGTCTCCGGGCCGCCGTACACCCAGATCGGCCTGGCCGCCAAAAGGAGCACGAGCACGCCGGTCAAGCGGGTAACCCTGGCCCCCGGCGCGACCGCCAACGCCCTGCTGCAGATCGTCGACGCGCTGAACTACCCGAGCGCCAGCTGCGAACCGACCAAGGCGACGGCCCTGAAGATCTACCCGCCCAACCAGACCGCCCCCGTCTACCTGCCCAGCACCTCGACCGGCTGCGGCAAGTCCGTTCAGATCCTTTACATCGGCGCCGTCCAGGCTGGCTCAGGCAGCTCGTCCTGACCGGGGCAGGCCGGCCTGCTGGCCGGGCGGGCGGCGGCGGTAGCGTGGCTGGCATGGGAACCGCACTCGCGTCTGGCTACCAGGGGCCACCCGCGCTGACGGTGGCCAGAGCGTTCACGCAGTGGACGCTTGACCCGTGGGTGCTCGCGCTGGTGCTGATCCTCGGCGGTGGCTACCTGGCCGGGGCGCGCAGGCAGCCGGGCTGGCCGGTGGCGCGGCGGATCTGGTTCCTCGGCCTCGGGCTCGGATTCCTGGTCATCGCGACGATGTCCTGGGTGGGCGTGTACCAGCCGGTGCTGTTCTACGCGCGGGCGGTGCAGACCGTACTGCTCGTCCTGGTGGTGCCGCTGTTCCTCACGCTCGGACGGCCGATCACGCTCGCCAGCGCGATGTTCCCGCGGGCGGGCGCACGCCTCGAGGCCGTCATCAGGTCCCGTCCGGCCCGGATCCTCACGTTCCCCGCGATCACCGCGTTCGCGCTGGTGGCCGTGCCCTTCGTGATGTACTTCACGTCCTGGTACACGGCGGTGTTCCACAGCGCCACCGTCCGGGAGCTGACGTACCTGGCGCTGCTGGCGGCGGGCTTCGCGTTCTTCTGGACCCTGCTCCGGGTCGACCCGGTGCCGAAGGAGTACTCCTACGCGGTATCGATGTGGATCACCGGCGCGTTGGTGGTCGGCGACGCGTTCCTCGGGCTTGCCATCATCGCCGACCAGAACCTCATCGGCGCGGCCTACTACCACGTGCTGGCCCGGCCTTGGGGCCCCACCGTGCGGGCGGACCAGGTCATCGGCGGGGGAGCGCTCTGGATCCTCGGCGACCTCGTCGGACTGCCGTTCCTGGCCGCGCAGCTGATCCAGCTGATGCGCGAGGACGAGTCCGACGCGATGGCGATCGACGCTGACCTCGACGCCAGGGAAACCGAGCGTCAGACGGCCGCCGCCACGCGTGAGGGGGAGCCGGACGAGGCAGGGACCAAGCCCTGGTGGGAGGACGACCCCCGCTTCACCAGCCGCTTCAAGCCGACCTGAGCGTCAAAGCCTGCGGCGTATGTACAGCGCCCAGCCGCCGCGCGCCAGCTCCTGGTACCCGGCGAACTCGTGCGCCTTCATCATGCACCAGGACGGTATGTCGGTGTAGGCCGCCGGGTCGTCCGCGAGGACGGCTACCACCGCACCCAGCGGGACGTTCCTGATCTGCTCCGCGAGCATGATGATGGGGATCGGGCACTTCCGGCCCAGGGCGTCGATGGTCAGGGCTGTCACCGGAGCGGCCGCGGGAACCGCCGCCCGTTCGGCCTGAGTTGGCGCGGAATCGGCGGCGCTGCTCCTCGCTCGCCTCCGGGGCACCTTGAGGCGCCGCCATGCTTCCCTGGCCGCCTGCGGCGGCGGGCCCTCATCGCTCGTCCTTCGCTCCTCAGTCCAGGCGCCGCCGCGCCCCTGCGGCTCGCTTATCCCTATGATGCCCTCCTACGCTCCTGGTACGCGCGCCGGTGCGCAAAGATGACGCAAACATGTGGGGTCGTAGAAGGCTCGCGGGCGGTCCGCGATACTGTTTGCACGACACGTTGTAGCAGAACCGAGGAAGGCCCTCGCCTTGACTACCGATAACGCCGAACAGGGCGCCGCAAAGCCCCGTCCGGGCCGGTCACGCGTCGCGCGCGCGACGGGCATGACGGTCGCGCTTACCTTCTTGGTCCTCGGCCTCACCGGCTGCACGAACGACACGTTCACCCGGATGGGCTTCCCCGACCCGATCACCGACCAGGGCAAGGTGATCCTGTCGCTCTGGCAGGGTTCCTGGATCGCGGGCCTGGCCGTGGGCGCGCTGGTCTGGGGCCTGATCCTGTGGGCAGTGATCTTCCACCGCAAGCGCGGCGACAAGCTGCCGCCGCAGGTGCGCTACAACATGCCGATCGAGATCATGTACACGGCGGTGCCGTTCGTGCTGATCGCGGTGTTCTTCTACTTCACCGCGAAGGACGAGAACTTCATCGACGCTTTGCCGGCCAAGCCCGCCGTGGTCGTTAACGTGCTCGGCTTCCAGTGGAGCTGGCAGTTCAACTACCCGCAGTACCACGTGACGAACACCGGCAACATGTGGAGCGAAGGTCCGCTGCCGGTGCTCGAGATCCCGACCGGGGAGACGGTTCAGTTCAACCTGACCTCCGATGACGTCATCCACGCGTTCTGGGTGCCCGAGTTCTTGTTCAAGCGCGACGTCATCCCCGGCCACCCGAACCACTTCGCGATCACCGCGAGGCAGACGGGAACCTTCACCGGGCACTGCAGCGAACTGTGCGGCCTTTACCACAGCCGGATGCTGTTTACGCTGAAGGTCGTGACACCGCAGCAATTCCAGGCGTACATGGCCGCCCAACAGGCGGCGCAGAGTTCATCGGGGAGCACGCAGTGAGCACGATCGAGCAGGCGCCGACCGTATACCATACGCCGAAGACCGAGCGCAAGGGAAACATCCTCGCGTACTGGCTGTCCTCGACCGATCACAAGATCATCGGGCACTTGTACCTGATTACCTCGTTCATCTTCTTCCTGATCGCTGGCGTCATGGCGCTCATCATGCGGATCCAGCTGCTTGGCCCGGACCAGCACGTGGTGTCCGACCAGCAGTACAACGAGCTGTTCACCATGCACGGCACGCTCATGCTGCTGCTCTTCGCCACCCCGCTGTTCGTCGGGTTCGCGAACGAGCTGCTGCCGCTGCAGATCGGCGCGCCCGACGTGGCGTTCCCGCGGCTCAACCTGCTGAGCTATTACATGTTCACGTTCGGCGGCCTGATCCTGCTGGCCAGCTTCCTCACCCCGGGCGGCTCCGCGTCGTTCGGCTGGTACGCCTACTCCCCGCTGACCAGCGCGATCTACTCACCAGGCATCGGCGCCGACATGTGGATCATGGGCCTGGTGCTTTCCGGTCTGGGCACCATCCTCAGCGGGGTCAACTTCATCACCACGATCTTCTGCATGCGCGCTCCCGGCATGACGATGTTCCGGATGCCGATGTTCACCTGGAACGCGCTGCTCACCTCGATGCTGGTGCTGATGGCCTTCCCCGTCCTGGCCGCCGCCCTGCTCGTCCTGGAGATCGACCGGCGGATGGGCGCGCACGTCTTCGACGCCTCGAGCGGCGGCGCGATCTTGTGGCAGAACCTGTTCTGGTTCTTCGGCCATCCCGAGGTCTACATCCTCGCGCTGCCCTTCTTCGGCATCGCGACGGAGATCATCCCGGTGTTCAGCCGCAAGCCGCTGTTCGGCTACAAGACGCTGATCGCGGCGACGATCGCGATCGCCGGCCTGTCGATGACCGTGTGGGCGCACCACATGTTCACCACCGGCGCGGTGCTGCTGCCGTTCTTCTCCTTCATGACGTTCCTGATCGCGGTGCCCACCGGAGTGAAGTTCTTCAACTGGGTCGGCACCATGTGGCGCGGCCAGCTCACCTTCGAGCCGCCGATGCTGTATACGGTCGGCTTCCTGGTCATATTCCTGTTCGGCGGCATCACCGGCATCATGCTGGCGTCCCCGCCCATCGATTTCGGCGTGTCCGACTCCTACTTCGTCGTCGCCCACTTCCACTACGTGCTGGCCGGCACGGTGCTGTTCGAGATGTTCGCCGGCTTCTACTTCTGGTGGCCGAAGATGACCGGCAAGATGCTGAACAGCCGGATCGGCAAGGTCCAGTTCTGGGTCATGTTCATCGGGTTCAACATGACATTCCTGGTGCAGCACTGGATGGGCGTCGAGGGAATGCCGCGGCGCATCGCCAACTACCCTGACTTGCCCGGCAACGTGACCACGCTCAACGTCATCTCGACCGTCGGGTCGTGGTTGCTCGCCCTGTCCGTGCTCATGTTCTTCTGGAACGTGTACATCACCTGGCGGTACGGGGAAACGGTGACCGAGGAAGACCCGTGGGGTTACGCGAGCTCGCTGGAGTGGGCAACGTCCTGCCCGCCGCCGCGGCACAATTTCTACCGGATTCCCCGCATCAGGTCCGAGCGGCCCGCCTTCGAGGCGCATTACCCGCACATCAAGTGGGGCCGGGAATCGTATGGAGTTGAGCAGACGCTGCCGGCTATCGAGAGCGCGCGCAAGTGAGCGTTATTCAGTACCGACTAGCGAGCACGGGCCTTTTTGGCCGGTGCGAGCGGTCGGTGAACGTAAGGGTCGGCGAGTACCCCGACGTAGATCTGAATAACGCGAACTTTTTGAGTGAGAGTAGGTTTCTGGCATGAAGGTCGAAGGCTGGTTGTTCCTCGGCTGCGGCGTCTTCTTCGCTGGCACCGACCTTGTGTACTGGTACCTGTCCAAGGACCCGACCGGGACCACCGCACTGGCGTTCACCGTCGGGCTGGCCGTGCTTACTGGCTTCTACGTGCTGTTCACCGGCCGCCGCCTGCCCAGGCGGCCGGAAGACGACCCCGAGGGCGAAATCGCGGAGGGCACCGGCGAGCACGGGTTCTTCAGCCCGCACAGCTGGTGGCCACTGTTCATGGGGTTCGCCGCGGCCACGGCCGCCCTCGGCTTCGCGGTCGGCTGGTGGCTCTTCCTGATCGGGCTGCTGTTCACCGTGTTCGCCTCGATCGGCTTCGTCTTCGAGTACTACCGCGGTAACTTCTCCCACTAGGCCAGGGCTACCACTAGCATCCCGCTAGCCCCGACTGGTAGGCGATGATGACCAGCTGGATGCGGTCCCTGGCGTCAAGCTTGGTCAGCAGGTGGGCGACGTGGGTCTTGGCCGTGGCCGGGCTGATCGTCAGCTCCTCGGCGATCTCCGCGTTGGACATGCCGCGGGCGACCATCTTGAGCACCTCGAGCTCGCGGTCGGTGAGCACCCGCTGAAGCTTGTCCGAGGTCAAGGTGGGCTGGCCGTCCCCGGTGGCCTGCGTGGTTCCGGCGGTGGGCCCGGCGGCGGGTCCCGTGACAGGCCCGGTGCGGGCGAACTCGCCGATCAGGCGCCGGGTCACGCTCGGCGCGAGCAGCGCGTCGCCGGCGGCCACCACCCGGATGGCGGTGAGCAGGTCGGCGGGCAGCGTGTCCTTGAGCAGGAAGCCGCTGGCTCCGGCCCGCAGCGCGGCGAAGACGTACTCGTCCAGGTCGAAGGTGGTCAGGATGAGGGCGCGGACGTCGGTGCTCTCGGTGATTCGCCGGGTGGCCTCGATGCCGTCCATCACCGGCATCCGCACATCCATCAAGATGACGTCGGGTTTGGCGCGCCGCGCGGCCTCGACCGCCTCCGCGCCGTTGCCCGCCTCGCCGACCACGGCAAAACCCGGCGTGGCCGCGATGATCCCGCAGAAACCGACCCGGACCAGGGCCTGGTCGTCGGCGACCACCACCCGCAGGGTCATCCCCGGGGATTTTCCGAGGGCAGCGGGATATGCGCGCTGACACCGAAGCCGTAGCCGGGCAGCGGCCCGGCGCTGAACTCGCCGCCGAGCAAGCTCACCCGCTCGCGCATCCCGATGATGCCGTGCCCGCTTCCGCCGATGACGAAGCCACCCGCCCTGGCCGCGCTACTGCTCGTGCCGTCGCCGGGGAGGTCGGCGGGCGCGACCCCCGCGGCTAGGGCCAGGGTGCTCCCGTGGTGCGATATCCCGGCGCCCGCCATCTCGGGCAGGCCCGCGCCGTTGTCCGTCACCTCGAGGACGAGCTCGTCGTGGCCGTAGCCGATCAGCACGCGGCACGAGCTCGTGCGGGCGTGCTTGACCACGTTGGTCAGCGCTTCCTGCACGATCCGGTAGGCGGACAGGTCGATGCTGCCGGGCAGTTCCCTGGGCTGCCCGCAGCGCGTCACGTCTACCCGGACCCCCGCGCTCGCGGTGCGCGAGAGCAGCCGGTCCAGGTCAGCTAGCCCGGGCGCGGGGGACAGTGGCACGGTCCCGCCGACCCTGCCGTACCCGCCGGCCTCGGCGCCCGTCGTCGACCTTCCGTCCGCGGCGGGCGGGCGGCCCGTGATCATGGCTCCGTCCTTGGCGCTCCGCGCGGCGAGGTCGGTCTCGTCCGCCTGACGCAGCGCGCCGAGCATCCGGCGCATCTCGTCCAGAGCCTCGCGGCTGGTGGCCTGGATGGCGCCGAGGGCGTTGCGCGCGTCGGCGGGCTGGGTGTCGATGACGTACTGGCCGTAACCCGCCTGGACCGCGATGACGCTCATGCTGTGCGCGACCACGTCATGCAGTTCCCTGGCGATACGCAGGCGCTCCTCGGCGACCGCCTTGCTGGCCGCCTCGTCTTGCAGCCTGACCGCGTACCGGCGCCGCTGACGCACGATGTAACCGGTGAACCAGGCGATGATCACGCAGAGCGCGACGGAAACCAGCCCGCCGTTTAGCAGGAGCCCGCCCCCGGTCAGGTATATGAGCACCGCGTCGGCCACCAGGGTGGCGAACACGGCGAGGAGCACGCGCACCGCGGCATTCCGCTCCTCGTAGGTCGCCGCGACCAGGTAGAGCACGTAGGCGACGGGCAGGAAGTAGGTCAGGGCGCCCTTCTCAGGGCCGATCAGCGTGGTCACCACGACCGAGCCGGCCAGCAGCACGCCGAGCATGAACGCCGGACGGCGGCGGCGCATGCCTACCGCCACGACCGCCACGATGACCAGGAACATGGCCAGCGGCCAGGTAAGCGGGAACGGGCGGTTCGGCACGAAGCCGTACGGGGTTTCGATGGCCCTGAAGACGCCGCGCCTGATGCTCTGAAAGAGGATCAGGCCGAACACGGCGCCGACTACGTAGTCGAGCGCGGCCCAGTGCCGGGGCCTGAGCCGCTTGGTCAGCGGCGGCCGCTGACGCGCGGCCGGAGCGTCCGAGAGGGTGCGCACGAGACTACCGTAACCGTCATCACCGGTCGGGTCGTCATCCTGCAGGCGTACGCCGTGCGGCGAACCGCGGGTTCCGGCGCTCGCCGCGAGGGGGCCGGCAAGGTCACTCTCGCGGGCGATGACGTGACCGTACCCGTGCTGGCACGGTAACACACATGCCATCCATATCTCAGACCCGCGGCAGCGTCATCGAGACCGGCAGCGTCATCGAGACCACGGCGCTGACGAAGGTGTACCCGGGGGACGTGACCGCGCTCGATAGTCTCACCGTCTCGGTCGCGCCCGGCGTCACCGGACTGGTCGGCGCCAACGGCGCGGGCAAGTCCACGCTGATAAAGATCCTCCTCGGCCTCATCCCGCCGACCAAGGGGCAGGCCAAGGTGCTCGGCCGCGACTGCGAGACCAGCGGCGAGACGATCAGGACCCTGCTCGGCTACATGCCGGAGCACGACTGCCTCCCGCCCGACGTGACCGCGACCGAGTTCGTCACTCACCTGGGCCGGATCTCCGGCCTGCCGCCTACGGTGGCCAAGGAACGGGCCGCGGAGTCGCTGCGGCACGTCGGCCTGCACGAGGAGCGGTACCGGCTGATCGGCACGTACTCCACCGGCATGAAGCAGCGGGTAAAGCTGGCCCAGGCCCTGGTCGGCGCGCCTGTCCTGTTGCTGCTCGACGAGCCGACCAACGGGCTCGACCCGGCTGGGCGGACCGCCATGCTCGAGCTGATCGGCCGGATCGGGACGGAGTTCGGCATCTCGATCATGGTCGCCTCGCACCTGCTCGGCGAGATCGAGCGGATCTGCGACCACCTGGTCGCGATCGACGGCGGACGGCTGCTGCGCGCTGATTCGATGACCAGCTTCACCCAGGCGAGCCAGGTCCTCGCGGTGGAGGTCGAGGAGGGGCTCGCCCAGTTGCAGGCCGAGCTGGCGGCCCACGGCCTGGCCGCCACGCTGGCGGGCAGCACCGCCCAGGGCGCCGCCGCCCAGGGCGCCGCCGCCCAGGGCAGGACCCTGCTAGTGCCGCTGGGCGGGGACGACACCTATGACGTGGTGCGTGACTGCGTGGCGGCTCTCGCCCTGCCGCTGTGCCGGCTGGAGCAACGGCGGCACCAGGTCGAAGAGCTCTTCCGCGACGAGGAGGTAAGTAATGGCTAACCAGGCCGCCGGGGTCATCCATGACCTCGGTTATCGCGGCTATGACGGCCCCAGGCTGGGCCGGGTGCAGATCGTCAGGGCGCTGACCTGGCACAGTTTCCGCTCCGCGTTCGGCATCGGCCGAGGCGTGAAGGGCAAGATCGTCCCGGTGCTGGCGTTCATCGCGATGTGCCTGCCCGCGCTGGTGAACGCGTTCGCGGTGGCACGCGGCAACCAGCGGCTGTTCGGCTACGACGTTTACGTGCCGACGCTGCGGGTCGCCGTGGTCACGATCTTCATCGCCTCGCAGGCGCCCGAACTCGTCTCGCGGGACCTGCGCAGCCGCGTCCTGCCGCTGTACTTCTGCCGGCCGCTGCGGCGCGGCGACTACCCGCTGGCCAAGTTCGTGGCGCTGACCGCGGCGCTGCTGATCCTGATCGAGATACCGCTGCTCATCTTGTACGTGGGCACGATCGCGTCAGCCAACGGCGGCGCGGCCATCTGGGCCGAGACCAGGGCGCTGATCCCCGGGCTCGGCGTCGGCCTGATGTGGGCCGTGCTGTTCGCGGCGCTCGGCCTGGTCCTGGCGTCCTTCACCGGGCGGCGGGCGTACTCGACCGGGATCGTCGCCATTACCTGCATCCTCACGTTCTTCCTGTCCCTGCTGCTGATCCAGTCAGAAGGAGGGCCGTCGGCCACGTCCACGGGGGCGCGGGTCGCCGGGCTCTTCAGCCCGTTCACCATCCTCGACGGGGTGCGCGTCTGGCTGGGCGGCAACGCGCAAACGGGTCTCGTCGCCGATCCAGGCCGCTACGGGCCGCTCTACGGGGTCCTGGCGGTGGTCTTGCTCGCGGCCTGCCTCGGGGGCCTGGCTGCGAGGTACCGGAGGGTGAGCCAGTCATGACCATCGAACTGCGCAACGTATCGCGCTGGTACGGCAACGTGGTGGCGGTCAACGACATCACCATGTCCATCGGCCCCGGGGTGACTGGCCTGCTCGGGCCGAACGGCGCGGGCAAGTCGACGATCATGCACATGATCGCCGGCTTCCTGCCGCCGTCCCGCGGTGAGCTCACCATCGGCAGCGGGTCAAAAAGCAGCGGATCGGGCGGCGACACCCCGACCTGGCGTCACCCGGCCATGTACCGCCAGGTCGGCCTGGTACCCGAACGGGATTCGGTCTACGCCTTCCTGACCGGGGCTCAGTTCGTCACGGCGACCGCGAAGCTGCACGACCTGCCGGATCCCGGCGCGGCCGCGGCCCGGGCGATCGACATGCTGGACATGGCCGAGGCCGCCGACCGCAAGATCGCCACGTATTCCAAGGGCATGCGCCAGCGGATCAAGGTGGCCGCGGCTCTCGTCCACGATCCGGAGATCCTGCTGCTCGACGAGCCGTTCAACGGGATGGACCCGCGCCAGCGGCTGCACATGATGGACTTGCTCGACAAGCTCGGCAGCGAGGGCCGGACGATCCTGTTCAGCTCGCACATCCTGGAGGAGGTCGAGCGGCTGTCGGGCACCATCCAGGTGGTGGTGGCGGGCCGCCTGGCGGCCTCTGGCGACTTCCGCGCGATCCGGCGGCTGATGACGAGCCGGCCGCACGTGTTCACGGTGCGCTCCTCCGACGACCGCCTGCTCGGCGGTGCCCTGATTGGCCGGCCTGCCGTGACAGCCGTGGAACTGAGCAGAACCGGGCTGCAAGTGCGGACCTCGGACTACGGCGCGTTCTGCCGTGACATCGCGGTGCTGGCCCGTGACCATGACATCCGGCTGCGCGAGGTGCTGCCCACGGACGAGTCCCTGGAAAGCGTCTTCGCCTACCTTGTCGCGAACTAAGGAGCACCCATGTCTGGCCTTTTCAACCCCACGGTCGCCTGGATCACCTTGCGCGCGACGCTGAGCCGTAAGCGGGCGCTGCTCTTCGCGCTCCCCGCGGTGATCCTGATCTTGTTCACGGTGGCCCTGAAGGCTTCACGGCCGCCTGCCCGGCCCTGGCCGTCGCATGTCCTGGGCACGTTCGGCTTCTCGGTCCTGCTGCCGCTCACCGCGCTGATCATCGGCACCAGCGTGCTCGGCGCTGAGATCGACGACGGCAGCATCGTCCACCTGCTGGCCACGCCGGTGCGCCGGTCCTCGGTGATAGTCACCAAGTTCGTCATCGCGACCGGCCTGACCATGGTTTTCGCCGCGATCCCCGAGCTCATCGCCGCCCTGATCGCGGGCGGGGGCAGCGCGCCGGCCCGGCCGGCAGCGGGCCAACCCCGGTCGGCCCAGGCTTCGACGGCCTGGTCACCATCAGTTCGGGCAAGCTGGCCCTGGGCCTGTTCGTCGGGGCGCTGGCCTGTTCGGTGATCTACAACGCGGTCTTCGTCATGGTGTCGGTGGCGACCACCCGGGCCATCGCCGTCGGCCTGCTGTACGTACTGGTCTGGGAGACGCTGCTGTCCAACTTCGTCAGCGGGGTCAAGTTGCTATCGGTGAGCCATTACGGCCTCGGCATCGCCGACGGGTTCGTGCACGATACGGCGCTGCAAGCGGGCCTGACGGTGACGACGTCCGTCGTCATGGGCATCATCGTCACGGTCCTCGCCCTAGCCCTGGCGGTGAACCTGCTGTCGTCGTTCACCCTCAAGGGCGAGCCCGCCTGACGCGAGCGGCTTGGTCGCCCACCTGCTAGACGACGGTGACCTGCGCGCAGCCACGAGCAGGCTGCGGCAGGTCACCAGGATGCGTTCGTAACGGGGCTAGGCGTCCTCGTCGCCGTGGGGGAGCTGGGCGGGAGAACCCGGCGCGCCGACCGCCTCTTGCTCCTCGCCAACGACGACCTCGGGACCGTGCCCGTTGCCGTCATGGCCGTTGCCGTGCCCGTCGGCCTCGATCACGACGGTCTCGGCAAAGGCGCGGTTGACGACCGCCCGGGCCTTGCCGAGCACGCCGCGCGAGGTTGGCCCGGGCACGCCGTTCGCGTCCTCGGAGCCGGGCGGGGGCATCAGGGCGGGCACCTTCTTCGCCTCGAGCACCGCCCGGCCTTCCTCGTTCACCGGCTTGTGCACCTCGATGAACTCGCCGTTAGGCAGCTGCCTGATGATGCCCGTCTCATAGCCGTGCAGCAGCGTCTCCGCGTCCTTACGCTGCAGACCCAGGCAGACGCGCCTGGTGATCATAAACGCCAGGATCGGTCCCACGAAGATCAGCACCCGGGAGATCCAGGTGATCGTGTACAGCGGGATCTGCAGGAAATCGGCGAGGACGTCGTTGGCGCCCTCGGCCCACAGGACACCGTAGAACACCACGGCGGCCATGCCGATGCCGGTTCGCACCGGCGCGTTCCTCGGCCGGTCGTTGATGTTGTGATACGACTTGTCCCCGGTGGCCCATTGTTCGAAGAACGGCCAGAGCGCCGCGCCGCCCAGCACTACGGTAAGCGGCACTATGAACGGGATAAGCACGCTCAGGGTCAGCGTGTGCCCGAGGAAGTTCCACTCCCAGGCAGGCATCATCCGCAGCGAGCCCTCCAGGATGCCCATGTAGAAGTCGGGCTGGGACGCGGACGAGATCTGTATCGGGTTGTACGGCCCGTACAGCCAGATCGGGTTGATCTGGGCGAAGGCGGAGAGCAGCACGAGCGAGGCGAAGATGAAGAAGAACCACGCGCCGCCCTTGGCCAGGAAGTACGGGAAGAACGGCTGGCCGACGACGTTCTTCTCGGTGTTCCCCTTGGCCGGCATCTGGGTGTGCTTCTGGTGGAACATGATGAACAGGTGCGCGGTGATCAGCGCCAGCAGGATGCCGGGGATCAGCAGCACGTGGATGATGTACATCCGCGGCACGATGTCGTGACCGGGGAACGGCCCGCCGAACAGGAAGAACGCCAGGTAGGTGCCGACGATCGGGATGCCTTGCAGGACGCCCTCGAAGATCCGCAGGCCGGCGCCGGACAGCTGGTCGTCGGGCAGCGAGTAACCGAAGAGTCCCTCGATCAGCCCCAGCGTGAACAGCGCGATCCCGATCAGCCAGTTGATCTCGCGGGGCTTGCGGTAGGCGCCGGTGAAGAACACCCGCAGCATGTGGATCGTGAGTGAGGCCATGAACAGATCGGCGGCCCAGTGGTGGATCTGCCGCATCAGCAGCCCGCCGCGGATATCGAAGCTGATGTTCAGCGTCGACTGGTACGCCTCGCTGACCGGGAGGCCGTTGAGCTTGGTGTACGAGCCGTGGTAGACCACGTCGGTCATCGACGGGACGAAGAAGAACGACAGGAAGGTCCCGGTCAGCAGCAGGATGACGAACGACCACAGCGCGATCTCGCCGAGCATGAACGACCAGTGGTCGGGAAACACCTTCCGCATGAGCACGCGGAACCCGCGGGCCCCGTGGAACCGGTCGTCGAGCCACCCGCCGGTGCCGCTCAGGGCCTTGGGAACCTCGAAGTTCTCGCTCATCCGCGCTCCCAGAAGCTCGGGCCGACCGGCTGGGTGAAGTCGCTCTTGGCGACCAGGTAACCCTGTGAGTCGACGGTCATTGGCAGCTGCGGCAGTGGTCGCGCCGCCGGGCCGAAGATCACGTTGGCGCCGTGCGCGGCGTCGAAGGTGGACTGGTGGCAGGGGCACAGGATGTGGTGCGTGGTCTGCTCATACAGCGCCACGGGGCACCCCACGTGCGTGCAGATCTTGGAGTAGGCGACGATATTGTCGACCGTCCAGTTCATCGTGCCTATCAGCGTACTGCCCTGTGTCGTGGTGGGAATGTCCAGCTCACCCGGGCGGAACTTAATCAGGATCACGGCCGCCTTGGTCAGCGCGTCCGCGTCGTCCGTAAAGCCGTCGGGCACGATTGTGATCATGCTCCCCGGCGCGCTGAACTGGGCCGGGGTGAGGGGCTGGTTGGTGCCGGCCACGAGCAGGCGCCGGCCCGGGCTCCACACCGTAGTTCGCAGGCTCGTGCCGGGCAGCGGGCCCATGTCCCGCAGCAGCACGACCGGGGCGGCGAGCAGCGGCAGCGTGCCGAGCATCAGGGTGCGCCGGACCAGTGGCCGCTTGACGAACTGGCTATTAGCGGTGCCCTCTTCGAAGGTCTCCTCGAACGCCTGCCGGTCCTTTGAATCGGAGCGCAGCTCATGCCGTTCCTCGACGACCTCGACGTCGGGCATCAGGTACCGCACCCAGAGCAGTGCGCCGAGGCCCAGCGCGGCGAGCGCGAGGCCAAGCGAGGTGCCCAGGGCCAGGTTGGAGCGCAGGGTCTTGTCAACGGTGTGCACCCCGAGGCCCACGTAGGCGGCGATGAACCCGCACCCGGCGATGAACGCGAACGTGAAACACGCCGCGACCAGCTTTTCGACCCGCTGGGCGCGCGCGATCACCCTCGGGTCGTCCGGCGGGAGGCCGACGATATGCGCCGCGCCCTCGGCCTCCGCGACCTCGCCCGCGCCGTCACCGCCCTCGGCCACCACGGTCGACCCGAGCAGGCGCGGCGAGGGCGGGGGAGTGCCGATCACCCGGTGCGGCGCAGCCGGGCCGGGCTGTCCCTCGGTCTCTTCCATGTCGCTCATGATTACTACTACTCCGTCCCCGTCGGTCTTGGATCACGCCGCTTGGCGGTAATCCACAGCGCGATGAGCACCAGGAAGGTCAGGCCGCCGAGCCAGATCACCAGGCCCTCGGTGACGGGCCCGGCCCGGCCGAGCGAGAAGCCGCCGGGGTTGGGTTCGACCCGCGTCTGGGTGACGTAGGCGATGATGTCGCGCTTGGCCTGCGGGCTGAGCACGCCGTCGGAGAACACCGGCATCGCCTCGGGCCCGGTCAGCATCGCCGTATAGATCTGCGTCGGAGTGGCCTGGGTCAGCGGCGCGGCGGCCTTGCCGTAGGTGAGCGCGCCGCCCGCCCCGGCGAAGCCGTGGCACTGCGCGCAGTTGGCATTGAACAGCTGCGAGCCGAGCGCGGTGTTCGCTCCCTCGGTCGAAACCTGCTCGGCGGTGGGAATCGCCGGGCCGCCGCCGAGGGAGGCGACGTAATCGGCGATCTGGTAGATCTGCTGCTCGGTGAACTTTACTGGCCCGCGGTTGTTCTCCGCGCCGACCTCCTTGGCCGGCATGCGGCCGGTGGACATCTGGAAGTAAACGGCGGCCGCGCCGGCCCC
Source organism: uncultured Actinomycetota bacterium (assembly GCA_963842265.1). GTDB lineage: Bacteria > Actinomycetota > Actinomycetes > Streptosporangiales > Streptosporangiaceae > Palsa-504. Next base: position 55,114 of record CAWJGE010000012.1, on the reverse strand, counting down.
GACCAGGCTCGGTGCCTGACTAGTGCCCTGGGCCTCGAGTCCGTGGCAGCTCGAGCAGTTCGCTTCGAACAAGTCCTTGCCCGCCGTGATGTCCTGCTGCGACGCGGGCGGTGCCGACGCCTGCGCGGTGCCCCCCTGCCGGGTGAGTGACCCGTAGAGCAGCGCGACAACGACGAGCCCGAGCAGCAGTGCCGCGTAGCCGGCGACCGGACGCCTGCGCCTGGCGTTGATCCAGCTCACTCGCTGTCCCCTGACTAGTGGATGAGGTAGATAACGGTGAACAGGCCGATCCACACGACGTCGACGAAGTGCCAGTAGTAGGACACGACGATCGCGCTGACCTGCTGTTCGTGGGTGAAGGTCCGGGCCGCGTAGGTGCGGCCGAGCAGGAAGAGGAAGGCGACCAGGCCGCCCGCCACGTGCAGCCCGTGGAACCCGGTGGGAATGTAGAACACCGAGCCGTACGCGCTCGACGACAGCGTGAGGTGCTCGTGCTTGACCAGGCTCAGGTACTCGTAACTCTGCCCGAGGTCGAAGTACAGGCCCATAAAGAAGGTGAGCACGTACCACTCGCGCAGGCCCCAGCTCATCGGGTGCAGCAGCGACCTGGTGCGGCTGATCTGGCCGCGCTCGACCGCGAACACGCCCATCTGGCACGTGACGCTGGACAGCAGCAGGACGGTGGTGTTTACCGACCCGAGCGCGATATTCAGATGCGCGCCCGGCCAGGGCTGTCCCGAGCCCTTGACCACCGACCTGACCGTGAAGTACATCGCGAACAGCGCCGCGAAGAACATCAACTCGGAGGAGAGCCAGATGATGGTGCCGACGCTGACCAGGTTGGGTCTGCTGGCCGGTGTACGGGGAGTCGTCTCGACGGTTGCTGTCGCCACGGAAGCAATTATTACGACAACCTGTAGGCGATCGCTACGCGACCCCCCGCGTTGGTAATGGGATCGGTACCATGCAGTGTCATGAAGGTCGTTGTGTACAGCCACGACGCGGATGTCCGGGCCCAGATCAGGCTCGCCATCGGGCGTCGCCCCGCCATGGATGTGCCGGACGCCGAGATCATCGAGGTAGCCACGCAGCCTGCGCTGTTCCGGCTGCTCGACGCCGGCGGAGCGGACGTGATGGTGCTTGACGGGGAGGCGCAGCCGGCCGGCGGAATGGGTGTGTGCCGCCAGGCCAAGGACGAGATCTACAACTGCCCGCCGGTGCTGCTGATCATCGGCCGGGCCGACGACGGCTGGCTGGCCACCTGGTCGCGCGCCGACGCCGTGGTCAGCCACCCCATCGACCCAATCGTGCTAGCGCACGAACTGGCCGGGCTGATGCGCGAGCGTCCCGCGGTCAGCAGCTGACCGCCGTAAAGTTCTTGTATCCCGAACGGGATGGGTTTTACGCCTTCCTATCCCCGCTCGCTCTTCCCGGATGACCGGGTTTACCTTCCTCCCCAGGGGGCCTGCCATGGATGCCCGAACCACGTGGCCCGCGCTATTGTCCGCTCTCATCCGCGGCGATTCGCTCACCGCAGACGAGAGCGAGTGGGTGATGAACGAGATCATGGAGGGCGCGGCGACGCCGTCTCAGATCGCGGGTTTCGGGGTCGCGCTGCGGATCAAGGGCACGACGGTGGCCGAGATGACCGGGCTGGCCCGGTCGATGCTCGCCCACGCGACGCCGATCAACCTGCCCGGCCAGCTGACCGACCTGGTGGGGACGGGCGGGGACGGGGCGCGCACGGTCAACGTGTCGACGATGGGCACGATAGTGGCGGCGGCCGCGGGCGCGCGGATGATCAAGCACGGCAACCGGGCCGCGTCGTCGGCGTGCGGAGCGGCCGACGTACTCGAGGCGCTCGGCGTGGTGATCGACCTGCCGCCGGCCAAGACCGCCGAACTGGCCGCCGAGGTGGGCGTGGCGTTCTTGTTCGCACCTCTGTACCACCCGGCGCTGCGGTACGCGGGCCCGACACGCAGCGAGCTCGGCGTGCCCACTGTGTTCAACGTCCTGGGGCCGGTGGCGAACCCGGCCCGGCCCACCGCGCAGGCGGTCGGGGTGTTCGACCCGCGGATGGGCGAGATCATCGCCGGCGTGCTGGCCGGGCGCGGTTGCTCGGCCCTGGTGTTCCGCGGTGCCGACGGGCTCGATGAGCTGACCACGACCGCGCCCTCCACGCTGTGGGTCGTGCACGACGGCGAGGTGGCCCAGACGGAGTTCTCCCCGGCCTCACTCGGCCTGCCCGAGGCCTCCGTCGCCGACCTGCGGGGCGGCGACGCCAAGCACAACGCGGCCGTGGCCCGCGCGGTGCTGGCCGGTGAGCACGGCCCGGTGCGCGACATCGTGCTGCTGAATGCGGCCGCCGCGCTGGCCGCGACGGCCGGCGTGGCCAGCCCGGACGCGGTCGTGCCGGCCCTGGGCGAGGGCTACGCCCGCGCGGCCGAAGCGGTCGACTCCGGTGCCGCCAGCGCCCTGCTCGACCGCTGGATCGAGGTCAGCCGCCGCCTGAAGCCAGCGTTGCCGTCGCGCTAGTTCAGACTTCGGCGCCTAGGCCCAGGGAGAAGGCGGCCTCGAGGTCGTGCCTGCTGTAGGTGCGGAACGCGATGTGGGTCTCGGTGTGCGTGACGCCGGGGACCTTGTTCAGCCGGCCGGGAATGACGTCGGCGAGCTCCTCGTGCGCCCGGACCCGGACCATGGCTACCATGTCGAACTCGCCGGTGACCGAGTACACCTCACTGACCTCGGGTATCTTGGCGATCATCTCGGCCACCTCGGGAATGCGCTGGATCTCTGCTCTCACCAGAACGATCGCGGTGACCACCTGATGCCTCCCAGACTGTCGCTGCCAGCTTTGCTGGGCCAGCTTGTTGAGCCAGCTTGTTGAGCCAGCTTTGTTGGGCTGGCGCTTACGCTACTACGTTCGGCCAGGCGCTGAGCTGGTTCAGGGTGTGGATACCGCGGTGCGCCAGCCGTCGGATCAGCCAGCCGAGCACGTCCGCGGTGGCGCGCGCGTCGGCCAGCGCACGATGGCTCGGCGCCGTGCTGGCGCGGAAGAACCCGGCCAGCGTGCCCAGCTTGCAGTCGGGCACTTCGTCTGGGTCCATTACCTGCCTGGCCAGCATTACCGTGTCGAGCACGGTGAAGCCCGGCCAGGCCAGCCCGCAGTCGCCGCATCCGGCGATCAGGAAGCCGAGGTCGAACGGCGCGTTGTGCGCGACTAGCACGCAGCCCTGGGCGAAGTCGAGCAGGCCGAGCAGCACCCCGGCCAGCCGCGGGGCGGCGGCCAGCATCCAGTCGGTGATCCCGGTCAGGTCCGCGATGCCCGGCGGAACCGGCACGCCCGGGTTGACCAGCGAGGCGAACTCGCCCTGCCGCACGAACTCACCCCGCCGCAGGCCACCGCGTACCCGGACCGCCCCGATCTCCGTGATCGCCGCCGCCCCCGGTGACCACCCCGTCGTCTCCAGGTCCACCACGGCGAACTCCACCCGGCTGAGTTCCACCTCGCCCAGCTGGACCCCGCCCAGCTGGACCCCGCCCAGTTCCTCCCGTCCGCCCGCCCGACCCCAGTCCCGCCCGTTCAGCCCGTGCCCGTTCAGCCCAGGCCGGTCCAGCCCGTGCCCATTCAGTCCAGGCCGGTCCAGCCCGTGCCCATTCAGCCCGTGACCGCCTAGCCCGCTCCCGTCCGGCTCAACCAGGCCCTCTCGCTTCGCCAGGATCTCCGCCCCCCGAGCGAGCGACGCGTCCCCGAACCCACTTGGTGCGTGCGTCGCCACGCCCGGACTGATCACGCTCACCAAAGTAAATCCGCCCACTGACATTTCGTCGCTGCCACGCCCAACTAACCACTCCCGTCCCGCAGGCCGCGTCCACCCCACCGCCGCAAGCAGTCGGCCCCCCGGCCGCGACAGGCCGCCAGCGCCGCGATGCGCGCGGCCGCGGAAATGTCAGAGGGCGTCGTTAACGTGTGTCCGTCCATTCACGGATGCATGGGAGGCGTCATGGAGATTGATTGCGGTCGTTGCCAGATGCGCGGACCTGGCTGCCAAGACTGCGTTGTTACCGTACTTGAGCCGCGAAACGTGACAGGCTTCTCTGCAGCGGCGCCCGGTTATCTCGAAGAGGCGGAGGTGAAGGCGCTCGGCGTGCTCGCGGCCGCCGGCCTGGTCCCCCCACTTCGGCTTTCGCTCGTCGGCTCGACGATTCTGCCTGGGGCGCGAGCCTGGACTCAGCGGGTCTTCCCTGACACGAAAGCCTCGTGATGGTAGCGTATCGACCTCGTTCCTGCGGGGGATTCGCGCCATCGTAATGGAGTAGTTGGGATTAGGGGAATCGGTTGAATCGCCCTATTCGCTTCACTACGCTGGCCCCAAAGTTGCCTGGTAACCAGGGCCGAAGACCTGAGCAAACGCCCGGGCGGGTAGGACGACTTGGGGAGCGTGGTACGTACGTGAGTACGCGGCTTGCGGGCGGCAGTTCCCGGATTCGCCGCGCCGTCGCGATCGCGGCCGGGCTAGTGGCGGTTGGCGGGCTTGTGATGGGCGCCTCGAGTGCTGGCGCGGCTCCGCAACCGACCGTCGACCAGGTTCAGGCTCGCATCAACCAGCTCACGTCGCAGTTCAACAAGGTCAGTGAGCAGTACGACCAGGCCAGCCAGCAGCTTTCCGCCGCGCAGTCCAGGCTGTCCCAAGTTCGCGTGCACCTGAACCACGCCAACGCTCAGTTCCGGGCGGCGCAGGCTTACGTGGCGCAGACCGCCGCCGCGGCGTTCGAGGACACCGGGGCCACCTCCATCGCGGGCGTGCTCACCTCGGGCAACCCCTCGGTCGTGCTGCAGCAGGGATCGCTGCTGATGGAGCTATCGGGCAGCCGGAACGCCGAGACCCAGCAACTGCTCACCGACGCTAGCCAGCTGGCCGGCGTCGAGCAGGAGATGCAGCGCACCGAAGCCGGGATCGCCAGCCTCAAGGGCCAGCTCTCCACCCGCAAGAACTCCCTCCACAAGCTCATCGCGACCGAGCAGGCGACGCTGGATGGCCTGACCGTGCCACAGCAGCAGGCGGTCGTGAGCAACTCGATCGGCGCCAACGGCAGTTCCACGCCGCAGGCATACACCGGGCCGACCACGACCCAGGCGGAAAAGGCGGTCGCGTTCGTCTACGACCAGCTCGGCTGCCCCTACGTATACGGTGGCACCGGTCCGTGCCACTCGGGATTCGACTGTTCCGGCCTGGTGCAGGCCGCGTGGGCGTCGGCGGGCGTGCAGATACCGCGTGACAGCTATGAGCAGTTCGCCGCGCTACCGCACGTCCCCCTCTCCTCCATTGAGCCAGGCGACATTCTCGTCTACGACGGCGAGGGTCACGTGGCCATGTACGTCGGCGACGGCTACATCATCGACGCACCGCAAACCGGCATGAACGTGGAGAAAATCCCCGAAAATACGCCCTGGTACGCCGACAACCTCGACGGAGTGCTGCGCCCGTAAGACGGAGTGCCGCGCCCGTAACCGGACGCCCGCCGGCCTGGGCTGATACGCCCTATACACTCGTCCGGTGCCTCGCACGCTGATCGTCACCAACGACTTCCCGCCCCGTCGCGGCGGCATCCAGTCGTTCGTGCATGCGCTGGCCACCCGGCTGCCCGCGGGCAGCGTTACCGTGTACGCGCCGGCCTGGAAAGGCGCGGCGGAGTTCGACGCGCGGCAGCCGTTCCCGGTGATCAGGCACCCGACCTCGCTCATGCTGCCGGTGCCCGCCGTTTCGCGCCGGGCCGTGGCCATCGCCACCGAACACGGCTGCGACACCGTCTTGTTCGGCGCGGCGGCACCGCTCGGTCTCGTCACGCCGGCCCTGCGCAAGGCGGGAGTAACGAGGGCGGTCGCGCTGACGCACGGCCATGAGGCGGGCTGGGCCGCGCTACCCGGTGCCCGCGCCCTGCTCCGCCGCATCGGCGACGAAGTAGACGTGGTCACGTACCTGGGTGAGTACTTCCGGGTCCGACTGGCCCGCGCACTCTCGCCCGAGGCGGCAAACCGCATGGTCCGGCTGGCGCCCGGCGTGGACGTCACCTTCTTCCGCCCGGGCGCGGGCGGCCCGGGCGCGGACGGCGCCGCGGTCCGGGATCGGCTCGGGCTGACCGCCAGGCCGGTCGTGGTCTGCGTGTCCCGGATGGTTCCGCGCAAGGGACAGGACACGCTGATCATGGCCTGGCCGCGGATAAGAGCACAGATCAGCGGTGCGGTGCTGCTGCTGGTCGGCGACGGCCCCTACGCGCCCGCGCTGAACCGCCTGGCCCGGCGGCTCAACGTCAGCGACGACGTTATCTTCGCTGGCCCGGTCCCGTGGCCCGAACTCCCCGGCTACTACGACGCGGCGGACGTATTCGCCATGCCCTGCCGGACCCGCCGGGGCGGATTGGACGTGGAGGGTCTCGGCATCGTCTACCTGGAGGCATCGGCCACCGGCCTGCCGGTGATCGGCGGCGACTCGGGCGGAGCCCCGGACGCCATGCTCGACGGCGAAACCGGCTACGTCGTCCACGACGTGACGGGGACGGCCGAGCGCATCACCGAGTTGCTCGCTGATCCCGCGAAGGCCAGGGCCATGGGGGAGAAGGGCCTGGCGTGGGTGGACTGCGAGTGGCGTGAGGAACTGCCCGCCGCCCGGCTGGCCGCCATCTTGGCCGCCAAGGCCCAGCCCTAAGACCAAGAGGGACCCGCCTAAGGCCCTCTAAGCAGGCAAAATAGGGATTTCCTCCGATGCGATAAGGGGGGCCTTACCGCGAGACTCGATAGTGAACGGCCAGGGTACTGGCCGGCGCATCGAGGAGGAAAAGATGAACCCGAACATGGCCCAGCCCCTGGTATGGGATCACATCAGGGAGTCCCGCCAGCAGGCGACGGCGGCTCGGCAGGCCGGCGCGGCGCGTGACGCGCGGCGCAAGGCCAGCGCCCGCACGGCCCGGCGCGGTCACCGACTAGTGCGGGGGGCATGACGATGATCCGCCTGATCACCGCGCTGGCCCGGACCGGGCCAGCCCTGACCACGAGGCGCATCGCAAGGCGCATCGCCAGTGTCCTGGCCGAGTGCAACTACGCCCAGCGCCGGTCCTTCGCGATAATGACGGGTGCGGACAGCTACCTGATGGACCGGGACCAGGCGCCCGACACGTACGCCGAGTTCCTGTTCCGGACCTCAGGCGGCCTGCTGCGCGAGCCGGCCTCCGCCCAGCGATCGCACGGCCAGCTTCCCGCCTAGGAGTCCAGCTTCCCGCCTAGGAATACAGCGCTTCGATGTCGGCGGCGAAGTCCTTGACCAGAACGCTCCGGCGAATCCCGAGCTTGACGCTGAGCTGGCCGGCCTCCTGGGTGAAGTCCACATCGAGGATCCGGAACTTCCTGATGGATTCCGCCCGGGACACTGCCCGGTTAGCGTCGTCGACCGCGTTCTGCACAGCGGCGACCAGATCGGGATCGTCGCGCAGCGCCGCGATCGTCGCGTCGGCCGGCTTGCCGTGCCGCTCCTTCCAGAGCTCGAACGCCTCGGGGTCCAGCGTGATCAGCGCCGCCACGAACGGCTTGCCGTCGCCCACCACCATGCACTGGCTGATCAGCCCGTGGCTGCGGAGCCTGTCCTCGAGCACCGCGGGCGCGACGTTCTTGCCGGCGGCGGTGACGATCATCTCCTTCTTCCGCCCGGTGATCTTCAGGAAGCCTTCCTCGTCGAGTGCCCCCACGTCACCGGTGTGGAACCAGCCGTCCTCGGCGAAGGCCTCCTTGGTCGCCGCCTCGTTGCGCCAGTAACCAGGGAAGACATTGACTCCCCTGATCAGGATCTCGCCGTCCTCGGCGATCCTGATCGCCACTCCGGGCAGCGGCAGCCCGACGGTGCCCATCTTGACCCGGTCCGGCCGGTTGACGGTCGCCGCGCCGGTCGTCTCGGTCAGGCCGTACCCTTCGAGCACGGTGACGCCGACGCCGCGGAAGAAGTGGCCGAGCCGTTCGCTCAGCGCGGCGCCGCCCGAAGCCGCGTACCGCGTCTGGCCGCCGAGCGCGGCCCGTAGCTTGCCGTAGACCAGCCGGTCGAACAGCGCGTGCTGGGTGCGCAAGCCGAGCGCGGGGCGGCCCGGCTTGTCAAGCGCCCGGCTGTAAGCGATCGCCACCTGGGCCGCGCGGCCGAAGATCGGGCCCTTCCGCTCGCTGACGGCTTTCTGCTCCGCGCTGTTGAACACCTTCTCGAACACCCGCGGGACCGCGAGGATGAACGTGGGCCGGAACGAGGCCAGGGCGGGCAGGAGCGCGGTCAGGTCACCGCAGTGCCCGAGTACGATCCCGCCCTCGATGCAGCCCACCTCGATGATCCTGGCGAAGACGTGCGCGAGCGGCAGGAACAGCAGGCTGCTGGCGCCGACGGTTTCCGTCACGAGCGCCAGCGGCCCATGGAAGGCGTTGCGCACGTCGGCGAGCAGGTTCTGGTGGGTCAGCTCGCAGCCTTTCGGGCGCCCGGTGGTGCCTGAGGTGTAGATGACGGTAGCCAGGTCTGACGCTTTAGCCGCGGCGGCGCGCTCGGTGATGACCTCATCGCCGATGTCCGCGCCCGCCGCGCGCAGCGAGTCCAGGCCCTCCTCGATCCGCCACACGTGCGACAGGTCCGGTACCCGGTCCCGGAAGCCGGCGATCATGTCCTCGAAGCCGGCCGTCTCGACGAAGCAAGCCCGCGCGCCTGAGTCCGAGAGGATCCATTCGGCCTGCTCGGCGGAGGAGGTCTCGTAGACCGGCACGGTGACGGCGCCCGCGGTCCAGATGGCGTAGTCGATCAGCGTCCACTCGTACCGGGTATGCGACATCAGCGCGACCCGGTCCCCGACGCCGATGCCCGCCGCGACCAGTCCCTTGGTCACCGCGACGACCTCAGCCTTGAACTGGCTCGCGGTGACGTCCTGCCAGCCCCCAGGGGCGGGACGGCGCAGCATCACCGCCTGCGGCTGTTCGGCGGCCCGGAGGAAGACGGAGTTGGCCAGGTTCGCGATCGCGGGGATCTCTGCCAGGGCTGGGAGGCTGAATTCGCGCACGGCATCTCTCCACTGAGGTAGCGCTACTTGAAAGTAATAGCTTAGGCAGTGCCAGCCTAGACTGGCTGCCAGCCATTTCCTGGTTACGATCTTGCGCCGTATCCGGCTTACCGTGGTGTCATGCGAGTCCACGTGGTGAGCGATGTACACGGCCGCGCGGATGCGCTGGCCCGCGTGGCTGAGGGCGCCGACGCGCTGATCTGCCTGGGTGACCTGCTCCTGTTCCTCGACTACGCCGACCACGGCCAGGGGATCTTCGCCGACCTGTTCGGCACGGAGGCGGCGGGCAAGTACGTCCAGTTGCGCACCGCGAAGAGGTTCGACGAGGCCAGGGAGTTCTCGCTCGGCCTGTTCGCGGGCCTGCCTGAGAGCCGAGCCAGCCTCTTCGAGGCGGCGATGACCAGGCAGTACGCCGAGCTGTTCGGTGCCCTCCCCGAACCCGCCTACCTGACCTACGGCAACGTCGACGTCCCCGGCATGTGGGAGCGGTTCACCAAACCCGGGCATCGCGTCCTGGACGGTGGCACGGCGGAGCTTGACGGGTGGACCTTCGGTTTCGTCGGTGGCGGACTGAGATCGGTCTACCGGACGCCGAACGAGATGAGCGAAGACGAGTACCGCGCCAAGATCGAGGCGGTCGGCGAGGTGGACGTGCTGTGCACGCACATCCCGCCCGCCGTTCCCGAACTTCTCTACGACACCGTGGCCCGGCGTATGGAGAAAGGCAGCAAGGCGCTGCTCGACGCGATTAAGGCCACCCGGCCGAGGTACTCGATTTTCGGGCACGTGCATCAGCCGCTGGCCCGCAGGACCAGGGTCGGCGTCACGGAGTGCCTGAACGTGGGACATTTCCGCGCCACAGGCGCTCCATTTGTCCTGCAGTGGTAGCGGGTACGATTATGAGTAGGAGGCGTCAGGTGTCGGAATCCCCAGGCGACGGCCAGCCAGAGACTAGCGGCCCGTCGCAAAGCAGTAACCCGCCGCGAAGCAACAGCGGCTCGCCGCGCAGCAGCAGCAAGAACAACAGCGGCCAGCCCAGGGCTAACGGCCAGTCAGGCAGCCGGAACCAGTCGGGTAGCGGGCGCGGCGCGTCCCGGGGCAGCGACCCCGTCGCCGACTTCCAGCGCTGGCTGATGAAGGCGGGCGCGCGCAGCATGGCGAATCAGGTCGCCGACCAGGTCAAGCGGACCATCGGCGCCGATCGGCGGGACAGCGGCGACGTGTGGGATACGGCCACGAACGAGCCGCCGCCCACCGAGCCGCCGGAGTGCCAGTGGTGCCCGGTCTGCCAGGCGGCCCGCGCCGCCCGCACGGGCAGCGCCGGGAGTCTCGGCGCGAGCCTGGCCAACGCGGGCGGGGTGCTGGCATCCGTGGTCCAGGATGCCTTCTCCGCCTTCGAGCAGGTCATGAAGACCCAAGATCAAAACCATTCGACCGAACGATCCGGGGTTCCGCCGCGGAACGGTGCGTCAGACCGAGGGGAAATTCGCGGGGACACCGGTCAGTGACTCTTGCCATTGGCGTTGATGTCGGTGGCACGAAAGTCGCGGCGGGAGTGGTCGACGAAGACGGCCGGATCATTGCCAAGCTGAAGAGATCGACTCCGGCGGCCAGTCCGGCCCGTACCGAGCAGGCCATCGCCGACGCGGTGACCGAACTTCTCGGTCGTCACCAGGCACCCGTCAATCAGGTCACGGCCATCGGGATCGGCGCGGCCGGGTTCGTCGACAGTGCCCGGGCGACCATGCTGTTCGCGCCGAACCTCGCCTGGCGTGACGAGCCGCTGAAGCAGCGGGTGGAGGAGCGTCTCGGCCGCGAGGTCGTGGTGGAGAACGACGCGAACGCCTCGGCCTGGGCCGAGGCCAGGTTCGGCGCCGCGCGCGGGTACGACGACCTAATGCTGGTGGCGCTGGGCACCGGCATCGGCGCCGCCATCTTGATCGGCGGCGAGCTGTACCGCGGCCGCTGGGGGATGGCCGGCGAGCCCGGCCATATCCGGGTAGTGCCCGATGGGCGGCTGTGCGGTTGCGGGAACCGGGGCTGCTGGGAGCAGTACTGCAGCGGAAACGCCCTGGTCGCCGAGGCGCGCGAGTTCGCCAGGCGCACCCCGGAAGGCGCTATCCGGCTGCTTCAGCTGGGCGGGGGAGTGCCCGACGGCATTTCCGGCCCGGTGATAACCCAGGCCGCGACCGAGGGCGACCCGGCCGCGCTGCGCTGCTTCCAGATCGTGGGCGGCTGGCTCGGCCAGGGGCTGGCTGACCTGGCCGCGATCCTCGATCCGGCGTGCTTCGTGATCGGCGGCGGCGTTTCCGAGGCGGGCGACCTGCTGCTCGATCCCGCGCGGGCCGCCTACGATCGCGCGCTGACCGGCCGCGGCCACCGGCCGCTGGCCGAGATCAGGGTGGCGCAGCTCGGCGAGGACGCCGGGATCGTCGGCGCTGCCGACCTGGCCCGGGTGAGCAGTCAGACGACGGCCCCTCAGACGACGGCCCCGTCGTCGCCGTCGTCCGGGCCGCCCGGGCCCGGTTCGTTCATCCGCAGCACGAGTATGGCGAACCCGGTCACGAACGCGGCGACCGCGCAGAACGCGGCGACTCCCGACACCGACCAGCCCGCCGCGGTGGCGACGACCAGGTAGCCAGGCCCGCCGAACAGCGCCGCCCAGGCGCCCTTGGCGAGGGGGTCCAGCGAGGGCAGCGGCGGCGGCGCAGGCGGGGTGAAGTGCTCGTCATCGTCTTCAGGCAGGGGCCGCGGTGGTGTCTTGCGCGACCGGATCTTCCGCGCGCGCGTACTGTGCGCGGCTGGCCGACGCCGCGCGGCCTGGATTACGTCCGGTTCAGAGGTTCTGGGCCGCCCGTCCGCATCGAATGCCCCCCGAACCCCCTCATCGTCAAACCCCCTTATCCCCTCTACCCCGCGCGCCCCCCGCGCATGATCGGCACCGCTAGCCCCGGCAGAACCTTCAGCCCCGTGTACGCCTGGCCCGCTAGCTCCTAGTGGGCCCTCGGTTCCTTTCAGTCCGCCAGTGCCGGGCAGCCCGTCGGTTCCACTGGATCCGTCAGCACCAGGCCGCCGGTCAGCGTCGCGCGGCCGGTCAGTGCCGGGCAACCCGTCAACTTCATGCGTCTCGTCAGGTCCCTGCAGTCCCTCGGATCCGGCAGGTCTCCCGGGTCTGTCCGGCCGTCGGGTCCCTTCAGTACCGTCTGCACCTCGTACGCCCCGGTCCCCGGAAGTCCTTTCAACATCGCCTGCCCCGCCGGGATCTTCTGCCCCAAATGCCCCGTTGGGATCTTGAGCCTTTCCAGTCCCGAAACCACCTGGCGCACTTTCAGACCCTTGCGCCCCGTCAGCCCCCGGCGCTTCATCAATTCGGTCGGGTCCGCGGCTGGCTTGCGATCGCGGGGCCGGCACATTCTCGCGTTCAGGCCAGGGTGTCGGCCCGATCGTGGTCGTGGGCTCCTCGAACCGGGCGACCAGATCACGCCACGCCGCGTCCTCGTCGCTCTCTCTGCTCTCCGTGTTATCCCAGTCCGGCACGTCCCCACCGATGTCCGAATCGAAGCTTGCCTCCACGATAGCCCCGCACGGTCCGGTGCCGGGAGGGTAAATCTCAGGAGTACAGGTGCTTATTCGCCCAAGCCAGAAGGATTTAGCCCAAGGCGTATTAAGGCTGTTGCTCGCTGGTGTCCTCGTCCGCTGCCTGAGCCGCGTGCCCGGCTTCCGGCCGGCGTGCGGTCTGCCGGGCGGCCGCTGTCTTGACCTGGTGCGCGGCTTCGGCGCGCCGGACAGCCCGGCCGGTCTCCGGGCGCTGCGATTCGGCGCTGGCGTACGGCAGCGCCCGACGGCCCTCGAGCCAGCTCAGCCGTTTGTCCGCGGCGGCGGCATTGGGCAGGTCGAGCACCGCGGCGATCGCCTCCGACGGCATCCCCATGGCGTGCGCCGCCTCGAAGAGCTCATATTCGAGGCGGTCCAGGGCCAGCCTGGCGGCCTGCACCAGCACCAGGGCGGCCCCCATGTCCAGTCCCTCGGCTTGTCCCGCGGCCGCCGCCCCGGTTACTGACCTGATCGCGTCCAGATCCGGGATGAGCCGCTTTTCGGTTTCCCAGAGCAGCAGATCCACGCCGGACGCGTAGCGCTCGGTCAGGTGTCTGCGCGAGGCGCTGACCATCTCAGGCGAGGGGGCAGGAGGTTCCACGTCTTCCAAGTTAGTGGGTTGCCAACCGCCCGTCGACACGGCTACCCGATGTGATCCTGGATGAACTTGGCGCTGCCCTCGAAGATGGCCTGTGCGTCGTTGTCGAGCGTGGCGACATGATAGCTGTCGGCGCATTCGCACACGGTCACCTGGCCGCTAGGCAGCCCCGCCCGCAGCGCCCGCATGCTCGCGGGCCCGACGACGTGGTCGGTGGTGCTGCGGTAGACGAGCACCGGCTGGGTGACGTCGCCGAGGTTCTCGACCGTCGCGCCCCACAGCTTCGGCAGCGTGGCCGCGGCCCGAATCGGCACCCGGTCGTAGCCGATCTCATGGCCGCCGGGTTTCTTGATGTCGCTGGCGATGCCGGGCAGCGATCGCAGCACGTGCTTGAGCACCGGAGTGAGCAGGAACAACCTGGTGTCCGGGGCGAGTGACGGGTTGACGAGCACCAGCCCGCGCACCGCGCTCCCGTGGGTCTCGGCCAGCCGCAGCGCGAGGCAGCCGCCCATGGAAAGGCCGAACACGAAGGTCTGCTCGCACTGGCTCGCCAGCCTGCCGAACGCGGCGTCTACCTCGGCGTACCAGTCGTCACTGCTGGTCCGGGCCAGATCCTGCCAGGTGGTGCCGTGCCCGGGCAGCCGCGGCAGGCTGACCGTCAGATCCTGCCCGGCCAGGTAGTCCGCCCAGCCGCGCAGCGTCTGCGGGCTGCCGGTGAAGCCGTGGCATAGCAGCACGCCGACCGGGCCACCAGCATGATCGAACGGTTCCGTGCCTGGAAGCAGTGGTGACATGGTGTCAACGTCCTCGACTTTCAATTCATACTGTTCCTGCAGTTCAGAATACGTATACAAGCAGACTTAGAAGCCCTCGCTTCCGATCCTAAGCCGACCCGCTCGCTTGTGCGGACGGCATGAAGACCACCCATTCGAAACGGGACAAGCTCACCCTCACCGCCGTGGGCGGCGCGATCAGCGCGGTGGTCTGCACCCCGCCCTATGCCCTGGGCCGCATCGGGCTGCTCATGCTCGGCTCACGGGCGCTGTTCATCCCGGGACGCCCAGCTGCTGCTGGCGGCCAGCTCCGAAGGTGCCGCGCGCCGAAACACCAGGCCCGGCGCACGCCGTCTGCCCGCTCGCCCCCGGCACTTTAGTTATGTTCTATCGTCACGTTCCGATTAGTAACGCGTGAGCCATCATGACCGGCTGGGTTCCATCCCGGGACCCGCTGCACCGTTGTCCGTTTCCTGGTCCGGATTGACGGATACGAGCTCAACGCCCAGCTCCTGGATTTGCTCGATGAGCCCGAGCAGGTGCGCCTGATCGGTCACCTGGCCGGTCAGCACCGTCATGCCCGCAAGCCGCTGCAACTGCATGCCTTCGAACAGGAATCCGAACGAATCGCCCAGCTCCCCGCGAAGGACAAGCCGGTACCTGCGGCCTTGCGCCCAGTTGCTGTCCATTTGCACGCAGCCTCACACTCAGGCAGGGGACCCGTCATCACCTGCCGGCCGGATTCCCCTAGGGGAAATTGCTACCAGGCCAGACCCGGGCCGCACGTCCGTCCGGCCGGGCCGGAGTCACAGACAACGAGACAGAACGAGGCTGGGTAGACTTGCGCGGCGACGACCGACTGTGCCCGGCGTGTTGTCCCCGTGGATGCTCGCTACAGGAGGCCGAGCTGGCGGCCACGGTCGAGCGCGTCGGCCCGCGTGGACACCGCGAGCTTGCGGTAGATCGCCCGGACGTGGCTGTGGACGGTGCTGTGCGACACATACAGCTCACGGCCGATATCCCGCTGGGACAGATCGCCGTGCAGGAGCTTGAGCACCCGGAGCTCCTGCTGCGTCAGATCCTGATCGCCGGATCGGACGGGGCGGATCTGCGGTGGCCGGCCGAGGGCAGCCAGCCTCCCGGCCAGGATTCCAGAATCCGGGCAGGATCCGAGGATGGATCTCGCCTCGGCTACCGCATCCGCGGCACGCTCGTGCTCGCCCAGGGCCCGCAGCACCGGCGCCTGGCTGAGCAGCGCATTCGCAAGTTGGATGGGCTGGCCAAAGGTCCGCGAGAGGGCGACGCCGCGTTCGATCAGCGGCAGTGCCTCCCCGGGCCTGCCGCGCGCCGCGAGCGATACTCCCAGCGCCAGTGGAGCCACCCCGATGACCTTCCCGGTGCCGTGCTCCGGCACGAATCCGGCTGCCGTCTCGGCCAGCACCCGCTGTTCGTCAAGCCGGCCCCGCTCGCCGGCGATCCACGACCGGTAGGCCAGCGACGCCTCGCCAGCCAGCCACTGCCTGCTCGCGGGCGCCAGCGCCGCCGATTCCGCGAACCACCGGTCGGCCTCGTCGGGCTCACCCCGGAAGTACAGGCCCGTGCCGACCGCCCAGCACGCCAATGGCCGCCAAGGCGACCCGGGGCCCTCAAGCTCGGCCGCCCGGCGGCCATTTTCCAGCTGGGCGCCGGTATCTCCCCACGGAAAGCAGGCCCGCAGCATCGTCAGGCTCGCCTCGCCCGAGCTGAAACCGTCCGGCAGCGGCCCCGCCCTCAGATCGCCCAGCCGTTCGACCGCCGCGATGGCCCGCGCTGCCTCCTCCCGCTTAGCGGACAGCGAGAGCACCCACGCCTGGATCAGGAGCAGATGCACGTCGCCGTTCAGTATCTCGGCGGGGAGCCGCAGCAGCCAGGCCAGCACGGTGTCGTACCGGCACGTGTTGGCGTAGCTGATCCAGGGGCCTTGGATCAGCTCGGCTGCCTCGGCGTAAGCCCCGGCTGCTATCGCGTGCTGGATCGCCTCGTCGGTCGTCCCGTGATCGCGATGCCAGTAGTACGCGCGGCGGTGCAGCGCCGGGGCCAGCCCCGGCTCGCGCCGCTCGAGCTCCATCCGGAGCAGCTGGGCGAA
Organism: uncultured Actinomycetota bacterium; assembly: GCA_963842265.1. GTDB lineage: Bacteria > Actinomycetota > Actinomycetes > Streptosporangiales > Streptosporangiaceae > Palsa-504. The sequence goes on along the minus strand of CAWJGE010000012.1, from coordinate 38,949 downwards.
GAGGTGGTGAAAACGGTACCACCTGCCCTCGTCGTCGAGCGGGACGAGGAAGAGGTTGCTCCGCGACAGCGCGTCGAGCATCGCGGCCGAGCCCTCCTGCTCCAGCACGGCATCGCACAGGGGGCCGGTCAGTCGCTCGAGAATCGACGTGCGAAGCATCAGCGCCTGCGCCGGCGGGTCATGCGCCTCGAGTACCTCCGTCACCAGGAAATCCACCACGTGACGGTTCGAGCCGCCGAACCTGCGCACCAAAGCGTGGCGGTCGGCAGCGTGCTCCAGCGAGAGCGCGGCGAGATAGAGCCCGGCCGGCCATCCCTCCGTCTTCTCCATCAGAGCTTCGACATCGTCGGGCATGAGGCCGAGCCCGAGGCGGCCGTTCAGGAAGGCGTCCGCCTCCTCGCAGGTGAACCGCAGGTCGCCGGCTCGCAGCTCGAGCAGCTCACCGTGAGCGCGCAGCGTACCCACCGGCAGGATTGGCTCGCTCCTGCTCGCGAGCACGAGCTGGAACCCTGGTGGCGCATGGTCGATGAACCACCGCACACTGGCGCGGGCCGGGATGCTCGACAGCCGGTGGAAGTCATCCAGGATGAGCGTGATCTCACCCTGGCCATCCAGCTCGTTGACGAGACGCGGCAGGACCACGTCAACCACCGGTGCCACGACCGTATGCGCCACCACCGAGCTGGCGACGGCGGGGCTTGCACGGCGGAGCGCCTCGATCGCGTGCGTCCAGAGGACTACAGGGTCGTTGTCGCCCTCGTCCAGCGTCAGCCACGCGACGGGCTTGCGCGCGGCCTCGGCCTCGCGCCACGCCGCTAGCAGGGTGGTCTTCCCGAAGCCCGCCGGGCAGGCAACCAGAGTGAGGCTGCGGTCCGACCCGCTTCGAAGGCGTCCAAGGAGGCGCTCGCGCGGAATCGTCAGCTCGCGCACGGACGGCGGATGCAGCTTCGTACCGACCAGGATCGGCTGCCCCGCCCCCTGTCGCACCTCGTCGCCCGCGACCGGGCCTTGCCGTTCAGAGGTGCTCTGGCGGACCTGCGGCACTACCTGGCGGCGCGACAGACCCGGTGCCTGCCCGCCGCCGGCTGCCTCCTTCGCAGGGCACATAGCGCCTAGACTGCCTGATGCGGATTCTTGGATCCATAGGCCGAAGGTCCCTATTTCTGCTAGCCCCGCCGCGATATCCGCTCGAGCGCGCTCTACCGACGTGCCGTCGGACAGATCGACTACGAGCCTGTCGTCTGTCCCCCGGCGGCGGACCGCCGTGGCCGACGTGCCGAGCCGCAGGGGTTACATCTCGTTGACTGCTTGCTGCAGGGCCTTGTCGATGTCCTTGGGGTCCACGCCAAGTTCCTGGGCTGTCTGCTTCTCCGCCCTGGTCACCGAGTTCTTGATCGCGTCCTCGACCTTGCTCTCGCCGACGATGACGAGCCCGGCCTGGCCCGGGTCGATGAAGTCGCCCAGCTGCTTGGCCTGCGAGCGGGACATTCCCTTGGACAGGTGCCCGGTGACCCCGCCGGCCAGGCCGCCGACCGCGGCCGCGCCCAGCACCGCCGGCGGGAAGATGACCCCGATCGCCGCCCCGGCGGCAACGCCCCACCAGGCGCCATGGCGGGTGGCGGTCTCGTCCTTATTCTCGTGGACCTTGCCGTCCGCGTCCTTGGTGACCACGGCCGCATCGTAGGAACCCACCAGGCCCGCCGCGTGAGCGTCCTTGACGACCTGGTAGTCCTCTTGTGCTGCTGCCTCATCGGGATACGTTGCCACCAGGATGAACGTGCTATCGGACCCGGACATTACGACCTCCTCCAGTTCCGCCGGCATCTCTTGCCGGGCGGTTCAGCCGATCCGCCGCAGCCGTTACCCGGCCGCGGCATCGCGGTCTCAGGCTCACACCCCGGCAGGTGAGCCGGCATCACCTGCCGGCCGAATTCCCCTAGGGGAGAAGCCGCCCCCGGCACAGACCGGAGTTCTTCGGCTTGACCCACCCCCAGGTACTCGACTGGAGAACTGCGAAGACGAAGACCCCCAGGCCGGCGGCCGACAGCACCGAGCCGGCGATGTCGAGCTTCGGCGCAGGATCCGGGCGCGGGGCGTCTGCCACCTTCCGCATCATGATCAGGATAAACGCGGCAATGACGACCTCGCCGACGAACACGACCCGCCACGTGAGTACGGTCGTCGCCCACCCGCCCACGATAGGGCCGACCGCGATCCCCGCGCCAGCGACCCCGCCGATGACCGCGTAAGCGGCCTTGCGCCGGGACCCCGCGAAGTTGCCGGCAATCAACGCCGCCAGCGCAGGAAAGACCAGCGACGCGCCGATGCCCTCGAGCACCGACCACCCCAGCGCGAGCACAGCCACCGGGCGGCCCCGCTCCTCAGCATCGCCCCTTCGGTGCCTGTCCCCTCATCCCTTGCGGGTGATGCGACGGATCGGGCGCCCGCTAGCGTAGGAAACGCGCCAGGCGCGGCGGCCATCCGGGCAGCGGCGACTGGCCACGTGGGGGTAATGAGCACTTCGCACGCGGATCCGCGGCAGGTGCCGCCCGCGTCCCGCCCGGAACGCCGGCGCCACCAGCTCGCCCGCGTCCTGCGCCGCAAACGCCGCCTGCGGGCCGGACTCGTCCAGCTTCTCGCCGCGGCAGTTGCCGTCGCACTCGGCTTCCTCCTGCCGCAAGCTCACGTCGGGTACGACATCCCGGTCAGCCAGGCCACCCCGATGCTTGCCGCCGTGGGCGCGGCCACGGTCACCTTCCTCGGCGTCGTCTTCTCGCTGCTGTTCCTGGTCGTGCAGTTCGGGTCGACCACCTTCACACCGCGGCTCACCCAGTTCCAGGACGCGCCGATCGCGCGGCGCGCATTCGCGTTCTACGTCGGCGTCGTCACCTACTCGCTCACCGCAGCGCTGGTGACCGGTCGGGACCGTACAGGTAGTTTCACATGACCGTCGGGTAAATGACCGGGGCGATTGATCGCGAAACTGAGCGAGAGGGAGGCGCGGTGAACAAACCGGACAACGGTCCCACCAGCTGGTATTCGAAGTGGGTCACGAGGGCACGGCGGTATCAGGAGAAGCTCGAGCAGCGCCCATGGGTGGCGTTTCCGCTCGAATCCGCCCGGCGGTTCAACAAGATCGAGGGGAAGCACCTTGCCCTCGTGATCACCTTGAACCTCTTTATCGCGGTGATCCCGCTGATCATCATCGGTTACGCATTCATCGAGGCGTTCAACCCGCAACGCGACGTCGGCAACCTGCTCGTCGCGAACCTTCACCTGACCGGGAGCACCGCTCAGATCGTCAAGGGCACGTTCACGAACGCCAGCTCGGGCAAGAACGTGGCGCTGAGCATCAGCGTGATCTCACTCCTGATCACCGGCCTCGACGTGAGCGCCACCGCACAGATCGCCTACGCCCGGGCATTCAGCATGACCCCGTTGCGCGGCGCCCAGAAGTACCTGCGCGGCGCGGCATGGCTGATATTGCTGCTCGCGGACACTGGCGTCGCCCTGACGCTGCGGTCGCTGGCGACCCACCATCCGCTCTGGTTCGCGTTGGTGACCGGAGCCGTGCTGCTGGTGGTTGAGTTCGGATTCTACCTGGTCACCCCGCGGTTGCTGCTCGACCTGCCCTTCGCGTGGCGTGACCTGGTACCCGGCGCGGCCGTCTGCACCGGCGCGGCCGTCGTCGTGCATACCGTGGCGCTGTTCTTCCTGCGCAACTGGTTCGGCGAGTACGGCCATGCCTACGGCGGCTTCGGCGTCGGCCTGGCGCTGGCCGCGTTCATGGGTCTCATCGCCTCGTTCTGGGTATGGATCGCCGCCGTGATGGGCGTTTACTGGGAGCGCAAGGCAGGACCAGCCGCCATCGCCAAAATGGAGGAACTGTCAGCCGACATCAGCGCGTCGTAAGCGGCCCGGGTCCAGCCACCATCCTCCGGGGCCTGGATCTCGGCGGCCAACGCTGCGGCGACCCGAGGGTCGGCGCCGGTTAGTTGGACCTGCGGCACTTGGCGCACCTGGCCGGAGTAGCGTGAACCAAGGCCGCCGTGATTGACAGGGTGCAAGATTCAAACTTTCAAAAGGAGAACCGTCATGTCCGAAAACGAAACAGAAAATGATACCCCCGTCAGCGACACGCTCCTGGTGATGACCGCCACTTCGCTAGATAACAGCGACTTGAGCCCTCGCGAGCTCATGATTGCCCGGATCGCAGCCCTAGTCGCGGTAGACGCATCCGCCGCTTCCTACGCGCTCAATGCCATACCGGCGGCAGACTCAGGCATCACCGTCGATGACGTCGAAGATATTCTCGTCGCGGTGGCGCCCGTCGTGGGTACAGCCCGCATCGTCTCAGCGACGGCGAACATCGCCGAGGGACTGGGGTTCGTGATCGCCCTAGCCGAAGCTGAACTCGAGGAGGAGGAACTCGAGGCCGAGGCGGAGAACTGAGGGAACCCCATTTACCGGCAGTGTTACCGGCCGGATGACCCGGCCGGTAACACTGCCAAGGCCGATCCGCGCGGCGGCTGGCGGCGGTCAGCATGCCCGGTCCCCGACCAGCACCACCCGGGTGATCCCGAACCGGTCCTTGACCTTGGTCACCTGGCTGGCCACGGTCGTGGGGTCCCCGGTGTTACCGGCAAAGATCTCGATGGCGGCCGGGATGCCCTCGGGGGAGGTCAGCAGGCCGTAGACGATCTGCAGCCGGCCCCGCACCCCGTCCTTTGGGGTGGCCGACGGCGCCCAGCGGGCAGGTCCGGCCCTCGAACGCGGCGCTGGACACGTCATACAGGACCAGGGTGCCGCCGGCCAGGTGCCGGGCCGCCGGCGCGTCCTGGGTGTGCAGGAACTTCCGCCAGGTGGCGTCGGTGTGCCGTTCCGGTGCCGGGGAATCTTCCGGGCCTTGAGGACCCGGCGGATCGTGGATGCGCCGACCCGGTGGCCGAGCTTAAGCAGCTCACCTTGGATCCGCTGGTATCCCCAGGCGTGATTCTCGGTGGCGAGCCGCTCGATCAGCGCGGCGATCTCTGTGACGCGCTTACTGCCTAGCTATACGCTATTGCATGCCTTACCAGGCTAAACGCGGGCTGTGGCTAGAAGTGAGTAGCGCCTGGCGGCGCCTCGTCGGTCTCATGCTCTGGTCCTTCCGCGCCGATCAGGCCAAGCCCGCTGCCAGCCGCGGCGAGCCGGGAGCACCCGCGTGTCATTCTGTATTCCGGGGCGCAGCAGCACCATGAGCGCGGCGAGCTTGCGCGCGAGGCTTTCAGGACGGCAGCCGGCGGTCGCGGATGCGCTGCTGCGGGTCTCCAGGCTCGCCGATGATCTCCCTGAGGTCAGCTAGCTGGATCTCAACCCCGTCATCGCCCGGCCGGACGGCGTTTGGTGCGTGGACGTGCGGGTGCGGATCAGCCCGGCAGAGCCCAGGGATCCCTTCCTGCGCCGGCTGCTGTGAGCACGCGGCAGCACACGGACAGCCAGCGGTGCGCGCGGCCGACCATACCGTGATCACAGCCTGGGCGCAAGGGCCGACCTCGTCCTGGCCGCGGCGCTGACCGGGCTCAGGCCTGGTCAGGCCCCACGCGATTATTATCCACATTCTCCCTGCCGAATCTTTATCGGTCCAGTAGGCGTCGCGGTCAGCTGATCGCGCGCAGATCATCCCGATCTGGGCGATATCCGGGTGGCGGGCCGGCGCCCCTGGGGATGTCCGTGGAGTAGCGTCGGTGGTGGGTGCCGGTCCGGGAGGCCGTTAAGCCCGGTCCCGGCCGGATGGTTTCGTTCTCTCGGGCGAAGGAGGCTGCAGGTGGGCGATCGTCATGGGGCTGGGGTCGGCCGGCCGGGTGTCTGCCCGGGGTCGTGTCGCTGAAGATGCCAGGCGGCAGGCTTGACCGGATTCTGGCGGAGTTGTCTCCCGGGGGGCAGGGGTGGTCCTCTGCCCGGCTGTGCGGGGTGTGCCCGGGGATCGCGGGGGTGACCGGTGCCGGTGTCATGCTGATGTCGGGTGAGATACCGCGCGGGTCGTTGTGCAGCAGCGACGGGGTGAGCCAGGTGATCGAGGAGCTGCAGTACACGCTGGGCGAGGGCCCGTGCGTGGATGCCTACCGGCAGGACGCGGTGGTGGCCGAGCCGGACCTGGCCGATCCGGTGACCCGCCGGTGGCCGGCTTTCTCCCCGGCGGCGGTGCAGGCGGGCGCGCGGGCGGTGTTCGGGTTCCCGTTGCGGGTCGGCACGGTGCGCCTGGGGGCGCTCAACTTCTACCGGGACCGGCCCGGCCCGCTGAGCGGCGGTCAGCACGCTGACGCGCTGGTGGTGGCCGAGGTGGCGGCCCGCTGGGTGCTGGAGGCCCAGGCCGGGGCGCCCCCGGACATGGTGGCCGAGGAGCTGGAGACGGGCGCCGACTTCCATTTCGTGGTGCACAACGCGGCGGGCATGGTCTCGGTCCAGGAGGGGATCAGCGTCACCGAGGCGCTGATCCGGCTGCGGGCGTTCACGTTCAGCCACGACCGGCTGCTGGCCGAGGTGGCCGGGGACGTCGTCGCCCGCCGGCTCCGGCTGGGATGACCCCCGCTGGTCCGTCGCGCTAGGGCCGGAGCCGGGCCGCTACTACAATGGATATCGCGGCCCGGGGTCGATCCGGTGCCGGTCGGCTGTGACGGGCCGCTGGGCGCTCAGGAGGTGGGTTGGGATGACCCGGGAAGCTGATGTGGTCCGGTCACTGGTCGAGATGGCCGACACCCTCGTTGACGATTACGACGTCGTGGACTTGCTGACCGGGTTGGCGGACCGGTGCGTCAGCCTGCTCGGTGTCTCCGCCGCCGGGGTGATGCTGGCTTCTCCGGCGGGCGGCCTGGGGCTGGTGGCCTCCTCTAGCGAGGCGATGCGCCTGCTGGAGCTGTTCGAGCTCCAAGAGCAGGAGGGCCCCTGTCTTGATGCCTTCCGGACCGGGGAGCGTGTCGGGCAGGAGAACCTGGAGGCCGGGTCGGGCCGGTGGCCGTCGTTTTCCGCCGCCGCCCGGCAGGCCGGGTTCGCCTCGGCGTCCGCGCTGCCGCTGCGGTTGCGGGAGGTGACCCTCGGCGCGCTGAACCTGCTCAGCGTCACCCGGGCGCCGATGGCTGAGGCGGACGTCATCGTCGCCCGGGCCTTCGCGGACCTGGCCACCCTGAGCATCACCCAGCATCGCGCCAGCGCCGAGGCCGAGCGGCTGAACGAGCAGCTGTCCGCCGCCCTGACCAGCCGGGTGGTGATCGAGCAGGCCAAGGGGGTGATCTGCGAGCGGGCCGGCGTCGACCTGGCCGAGGCTTTCTCCCGGCTGCGGGCCTACGCCCGCAACAGCAACCTGCGCCTCACCGATGTCGCCCAGGCCGCCATCGACGGCACCCTGGATCCTCCGGCCTGGGCCCCGCCAGCCCGTCCGGTGCGCTCCTGAGCACCCGGCGCGGACACGTCCCGGCCGGCGGGCCGTCAGCGCGCCACCTGTCCGCCCGGGGGGAGCCTTTGCAGCATCCTGCGCCAGGCCAGTACCGTGGTGCAGGTAACCGCGTCGCTCCGGACCCTGGCGGCACGGCCAGTCATGGCCGGATAGGACCCAGGTACCGTAACGATGCGCGAATCATCCAGCGGCGCCCAGCGCCCTCGCGCAAGCAGTACCGGGACTGCCCGGGCCCGGCGTGCGGTTGGCTCGCGGTCTCCCGGCCAGCACGGCTGCCGGCTTGCCGGCGATGACGCTGCGCCTGTCCGAAGATCACGACCGGATCGCCGGAGGAGAACCACATGGTGGCGCACCAGCTGTTCTTGCCGGGACTGGCCCTGGAAGCCGCACCGGGGCTGATCGGCGAGCACGTGGCCATAGCGCTATCAAGAGCGCGCGGCGCGCCGCGGACGGGGGGGACGCGATGACTGGGTGGCCGGATCAGCCGGTGATCTATGAGATCAACACCGCGGTCTGGCTGAACGCGCTGGCCCGGGCGGCCGGGCAGCGGGTCACCCTGGCCGGCGTGGCGGCCGCCGACTGGGATGCGGTCACCCCGCCCGGCGTCGATGCCGTCTGGCTAATGGGCGTGTGGGAACGAAGCCCGGCCGGGCTGGCCCTGGCGAACGCCAATGCCGAGCTGCAGGCGTCGTACCGGGATGCGCTACCAGACCTTCAGCGCACCGATGTCATCGGATCGCCGTACTGCGTGCGCCGCTACGCGGCCGACGCGGCCTTCGGCGGCCCCGACGCGCTGGCCGTGGCGCGTGCCGCCCTAGCTGAGCGCGGCGCGCGGCTGATCCTGGACTACGTGCCCAACCACGTCGCCCCCGATCACCCCTGGGTGACCAGCCGCCCGGAGCTGTTCATACGCGGCGACGAGGACGACATCAAGGCCGATCCAGCGGGCTGGATGGCCGCCGCCGGGCAGGTGCTGGCCCATGGCCGCGACCCGTACTTCCCGCCCTGGTCCGATGTCGTGCAGCTCGACGCGTTCTCGCCGGCCATGCGCGCCGCGACCGCCGGCACGCTCGCGGATATCGCCGGGCAGTGCGACGGGATTCGCTGCGACATGGCCATGCTGATGATCAACCGCCTCTTCGACAGGACCTGGGGCAGCCGGGCCGGGCCCGAGCGGCCCAGGAGTTCTGGCCGGCCGTGCTCGGCGAGCTGCGCGCCCGGCACCCGCAGACGGTGATGATCGCCGAAGCCAACTGGGACAGGGAGTGGGAGCTTCAGCGGCACGGCTTCAACTTCTGCTACGACAAGCGGCTCCATGACCGGATCATCGGCCAGGACGCCTCCGCCGTCCGGGATCACCTGCGCGCGGACCTTAGCTACCAGTCCCGGCTGGTGCGCTTCCTGGAGAACCATGACGAGCCCCGCATCGCCAGCCGCCTTGACGGGGATGCCGAGCGGGCCGCGGCGGTTGCCGTCGCCACGCTGCCCGGCGCGACCTTGTGGCACGAAGGACAGTTCGAGGGCCGGCGGGTGCGGCCACCGCTCTTCCTCTCGCGCCGCCCGGAGGAACCGCCGGACCTTGAACTCGCCGGCTGGTACCGCCGCCTGCTGGCCGCCGTGGCCGGCCGCCATGTGCGGGCAGGGGCGTGGCGGCTGCTGGAGGCCAACGGCTGGCCCGGCAACCAGTCCTGCGCCAACCTGGCCGCCTGGTCCTGGGCCGGGGAACACGGCGGGAACCGGCACCTGGTAGTGGTCAACCTATCCGGCCAGCCGGCCCAGGCGCGGATCCCGCTGGACTGGCCGGACCTGCCCGGGCGCAGCTGGCAGCTCACTGACATCCTCGGGCAGAGCGTGTTCAAGCGGGACGGCGGCGAGCTGGCCAGCCCCGGGTTGTTCGTTGACCTGGGACCGTGGCAGTTCCACCTGCTCGCCCTGCAGTGATCGACCATGGCCGGGGCGTGGTGCTACGCTCAGATGGTTGCCTGGCCTGCAGGAAGTTAGGTCCTACCGGCATGAGTGGCTCCCAAGGGACATTGCGCGGGGGTCGTGCGCAAGAGGCGGCGCATCACCCGGTTCTCACTGGCCAGCGGGCCGATCGTGGCGCCCGCTCCGGGGCTGGGCGGTGAGCCGCAGTGCGAGGTGGAACTCACCGAGGTCCGCACCCGTGGCCAGGACTGGTGGACCCTGGGATTCGAGGCGACCGGCCCGGCCGGTCTGTTCCGCAGCGCACTCGAGGCCACCGCCGCGCTCATTTTTCGCCCAGGCCTTGCCCGGTGGCGTGGAACCCGGCCCGGATGAATCCAGGTCCTACGCGGAATGGCTGTGCCTGGTCGTTGGCTGCTGATGGCGATTCGGGGGCATCTCGGGGGCACGCTCGTAGGTGCTCGATGGAGCGGCGCCTGTCGCGGGACCGTCCCTGGAAACTGCCCGGCGACTCGGCGATCACCCCAGGCTCAGGTCGGCACGGCTGCGGGATCACGATTGGTCCGGGGAGCCGGTCGCTCGTGCGGCAGCTCTCTGGTGAACCCGAGCGAGATGAGAGCGAGGAAGGCAGCAGCCAGGAGCCCGGCCTTGAGCGATCGGAGCTGCGCCGACTCGTAGTCATCGACGAGTGCGGCTGTAGTCGTGGCGTCGAGACCAGCCTTTTTCGCTGCGGCGTCGATCTGCGTGGAGGAGACGAAGTTGGTGCTGGAGCCCGCCGCCACCCCCACCTGGGCCGACACCTCGGCGCTGATCCGGGGGTCGTGCTCGACGTTCGAGATGAAGGTGCTGGTCAGGCCGATCAGCACGATGGCCCCGATGAGCGCCACCCCGAGCGACGAGCCGAGCTGTTGTCCGGTGTACTGGAGCCCTCCGGCCTCGCTCCGCCCCGACTCCTCGACCGAGGACTGGACCACGTTGCCCAGCTGGGAGATCATCAAGCCCATCCCGACACCGAGCACGGCCATCCCGATGGCGAATCCAGCGCTGGACAGAGCGGGCTTGATCGTCGCGAGCAGGACCAGGGCACCGGCGAGGGTCACGATCAGACCGCTCTGCACGATCGCCCGCACCGGAAAGCGGTTCGACAGTCGCGAGCCGATCGCCGAGGTCGCGAACATGGTGATGGAGATGGGCAGCATCTTGATCCCGGTCTCCAGGGCGCTCAGCCCGAGGACCAGCTGGAGATAGAGCGGAACGACGAAGAAGATCCCCATCAGGACGAGGTTCTGGCTGAACATCCCGATCAGCCCCGACCGCACCGGCGGGATCCGGGCGAGTGAGAGATGGACCAGCGGGTCCCGGTTCGTGGCTTCGCGATGGCGCTGCCAGGTCACGAATCCCCAGAGCAGGACGCCGCCAGCGGCCAGGACGAACAGGGTGAGCGAGAAGCCGAAGATGGTGACCGGGGAGTTCTTCGGCTTGACCCACCCCCAGGTACTCGACTGGAGAACGCCGAAGACGAAGACCCCCAGGCCGGCGGCCGACAGCACCGAGCCGGCGATGTCGAGGTTCGGAACAGGATCCGGGCGCGGGGCATCTGCCACCTTCCGCATCATGATCAGGATAAACGCGGCAATGACGACCTCGCCGACGAACACGACCCGCCACGTGAGCACGGTCGTCGCCCACCCGCCCACGATGGGGCCGACCGCGATCCCCGCGCCAGCGACCCCGCCGATGACCGCGTAAGCGGCCTTGCGCCGGGACCCCGCGAAGTTGCCGGCAATCAACGCCGCCAGCGCAGGAAAGACCAGCGACGCGCCGATGCCCTCGAGCACCGACCACCCCAGCGCGAGCACAGCCACCGACTGGGACACCGCGGTCAGCGCCGACCCGCAGGCGTAGATGACCAGTCCGATGACGAACGCCCGGCGGCGGCCGATCATGTCGCCGATCTTGGCCCCGGTGAGGATGAGCATAGCCATGACCAGGCAATACAGGGTGATGACCGCCTGGATCGTGGTGACCGTGGTGTGGAAGTCGTGGACCAGCGCGCCGATCGAGACGTTCATCACGGACTGGTCCAGCACCATGAGGAACTGCGCCGTGGCCAAGGCGACGAGTGGCAGCCAGCCCTTGTTCGCCGTGGCGTCGTTCACGTTCCTCCTTTTGGTGCTGCGCGCTCTTGCCCGGAACGGGTCTCCGAAAGCCTCTCAGATCCTTGGCGTGGCCCTGCCCAATACCTACTGGGATCACCCAGGGGAATTCGGCCGGCAGGGGATGCAGGGTCACCTACCCGAGTGCGAGCCTGCTGGGTGACGGACCTTCGCCTCTAGCGGGAACGGCTGGCCCGCTCGTCGGGTGAGGGTATGCGGGGTTTGCTCTGTCCCGGGTGAGGCTCGCGGGCCTGCGCCGGTGGCTGAGTGATTCCCGGTCCGTGCGGTCGTCCGGTGCCGCCGCGGGAGGGCTGCTTGGCCGGTCCCAGGCCAGGGTGCTGAGAGGTGAGTCGTGAGCCACATGTCGAAGGTATTCCAGCTCAACCGGCAGGGATTCAACCTGCGCGCAGGCGTCGTCTTTGCGATTGTGCTGGGGCTGCTGATCATCGTGGGCGTGCTCCCTGCGGAGCGGAGATACTTCCTCACGGCGATCTTCGGGGCGCTGATCGTGGCCGTGAGCGACCCCGGCGGGACCTACGGCTACCGGGTGCCCCGGCTGGCCGTGGTCGCCGGGGCCGGCGCGCTGCTGACGGCCCTGGGGTTCGGCATCGGCGGCGGGGCCTGGGGGTTCGTGGTGCTGGCCGCCTTCGTGGCCACGTTGCTGGGCGGGCTGGCGGTGACATACGGCCTGCACCGGTTCGTCGCGGCCTATCTTCTCAACGTCTGGTTCATCATCGCCCTGGGCCTGCCGACTCTCATCTCCTTCCAAGTGCCGGGCCTGTTCGGCTCCGGCCTGATCCACACCGAACCGTGGCAGCAGGCGCTGGCCTGGCTGGTCGGGTCGGCGCTGTGGATCGCTTACACCTTCATCATGTGGCTGGCCCGGGGGCGGGTCACCGAGCCCCAGCCTGTCGCCGAGATCCCCGGGGATATCTCGCCGCGGCCGCTGACCCGGCCGCTGATCCTGTTCGCGGTGATCCGGGCCGTCGCCCTGGCGATCGCCGTCGCGATCTCCTTCGGGCTGCACCTGCCCAACGCCTACTGGATGCCCATCGCCACGATCATTGCCATGAAGCCCGACCTGCAGCAATCCGCCCTCATCGCCGAGCAGCGCATCGCCGGGACGGTCGTGGGCGCCGCGGTGGCCGCCCTCGTCCTGCTGGCGGTCGACAACAGGACCGCACTCGAGGTCATCGTCGTTGTCCTGGTCGCGCTGGGAGCGTCGATCCACGGCGTGAACTACGCCTGGTACACCGCAGCCTTGGCCGGGGCCATCCTGATCGCCGCCGACGTGCCCCACCCGTCCAACCTCGCCGACGAGGGACGCAGGATCCTGTTCACGTTCGCCGGCGTCGGGATCGCCGTCATCGTCATGTTCCTGGCGGACCGGCTGCAAAAGCACGCCGCCAACGCGGCGCCACAGGCACCTGCCCACCCGGCCCCGGCGACCTGAGCGGCCACGGCGCCGTCACCCCGGCGCCAGGCACACGACTCCAGCCACGACCAATATGCCAGTGCGACCAGAACCTCAAGGCGAAGGCCGGAACCAGCGGGTTGCTTCTTGGCTGGGACGTTCGGCCCTATCGACGGCTTGAGCGTTCGGGAAGGGTCGCCGACAGCCACCAACGGTCACAGTCGAATCACGCGGCCAGGGCCAGCCGGGCACGGCGGCGTGAGAGAAGAGAGGAACCACGATGAGTGAAGTCACCGAGCAACAGCTTGAGGATATGGAGGCATTGTTCGTCCAGACCGCGGCGAGCATGACCAGCGACCGGGGAACCATCACATTGCATGGCGTGTCGCCGTCGACGCTTTACTTTGCCGACCGTCCCCAGCGCGAGGTCGGGCACATGTTGTCTAGTCTCTTCGTTGCCAACTGGGCAGCGGGGGACAACAGCTTCGCGGACAACCCCCCGAACGCCGTCCTGTCGTTCGGGGAGCCGGGCGACAGGCCTCCGGAGGATGCGGTCGTGGTCATCCAGGATCCGCGCCTGGACGGAGACGCGCTCACCTACAGCATCAAGCTCCTCGACGGCACCGTGCCGGCCGCCACCGGGCCATGTGCGCTGTTCATCGACCCGCTCGGGCGTCCTTTGTCACCGGTCTCCGTAGCCGGGATGCACCGGCGTGCGCGTCGCCGGGGGCGCTGAGGGCCCGTCGCGGCCGCTCAAGCGGATCGGGAGCTGGATGCAGCGATGTTGGTTCGAGGGCCCTGACAGTTGCTCTCCGTCGTGGGCTGCGCAACCGTGTCATGCCAGCGGTGTCGCTGGTTCTCTGGGATGTGCTGGCATGGTTCCGGAACAGAGAAGGAGGGTTCCGCCGATGTCTGATTATTTGCATCGCTTCCACTCAGCCGCCGCAGCGAGCCGGGCTTTCTGGCGGGAAATGGCGCGGTGCCAAGCGCGGGGGAGACTGTTACCCGCCAGTCGGCCCGGCATCGCCTGTATCCGAGCCTTGTTCCCGGCCGCGTTGCACGGCCCCCAGGAGCACTCGTATGCCGGCGCCCAGAAGTGCGAGGTCGGCGAGCATCTGGACGATGAGCACCACCCGGGCGGTCTCGGATTTGGCGGTGATGTCCCCGAAACCCACCGTGGAGAACACGGTCACCGTGAAGTACAAGGCGTCCGTGCGGGTCAGCGGCTCGGTGAAGCTCGCCGCCGAGGCCCGTTCCATCACAAAATAGGTGGAGGCGAACAGCACCAGGTACAAGGGAAGGATCAACCCCAGCGCCTCGGCCGCCCGCAGACCCGGGTAGCGCGCGCCGGCGATGGCCCTGACCTCCCACACCATGACACCCGCGAAGACCACGATGCCGATCAGCAGGCGGGTCGCCGTGCCGGAATCCCATGGCCGGTCCAGCGGAAGCACGTAGTACAGAACGACCAGCACCACCGCGGCCAGCACGCTGCGCAGGACCGCCCAGAAGATGAGCCGCCGCCGCTTCGCCGTCGGCAGGGCCTGGAAGTGCTGGTTCGCCATACCCACCCCCGTGCACCGCACTGAGGGTATCAACGCTAGCCAGAATTATGGCGGCCGGGTCATCCGCCGCGGGTGAGGCGTGCGGCCAGCTGGCGGGGCGTCGTTAATGGTTCGGTCCACTGGGTCCGTTGAGGCCTGTCTGGCCGCCTGGGCGAAGTGGCGCTCCTCGACGGCACCGTGCCGGCCGCCACCGAGCCATGCGCGCTGTTCATCGACCCCCTGATGTCACGCGTGGTTGGATGTCGGCACATCCCTGGCGACGGGCGGCTTCTGATCGGTCCTGAGTATCCCGCCTGCCGAGCGCGCCGATCGTTGCGATGGGCGTTGCTAGGCGGTCACCGGTTCAGTCTCCTCCGGTTCAATCTCCTCCGGTTCAGTCTCCTCCGGCGTCGGGTGATGCCGCAGGCGGGACATGATCGTCGGCTTCGCTTCGGAAGCACTCGGGTGTTCCGCCACGTGTGCCGCGTACCAGCGGCTGTAGGCCGCTACCAGCGGCACCGAGGACAAGCCGTGCAGGAAGACGCTCAGCAAGATGATCATCATCACCGTGGTGAGCAGCATTTGCCTGTCGGGGATGGCTTTCTCGAACGCGATCAGTGCGAACACGATGGATGCCAGGCCGCGAGGACCGAACCATCCCATGAAGGAGACGGTCGGGAGCTGCGCCCCGGTCCCCAGCATGGCGATCGCCACGGGAACCATGCGGACGAGGGTCAGGCTGAGCACTGCATAGGCGACGATCTGCCAGGTGACGTGCGGCAGCAGCACGCCGACCGCGAGCGCCCGCCCGACAGCTCGGTCAGCGAGAGGTCGACAGCTACCAGGAAGAACGGCACGCCGAGGCCGTCGTTGAGTCCGCTTTCCACGTCCAGCGCCTGGCGCACGCGGGCGGCACTGAACTTGTCCGAGACGACACGCTGTCCGAGCGCTGCGTCGGTCGAGCAGACCATCGTCGAGAGAACGAAGGCGCTGGCCAGTGCTATGCCGGGAAAGACGAGGATGCCGGCACCCAGGCCGGCGAGTATCGTCAGCGGCAGGCTGATGAGCAGAAGCCGGCTGGGCCAGCCCAGATGTCGGCGCAGGCCCGCCAGGTCGATGCGCGTCGAGTCGCTGAACAGCAGAAAGACGAGGGCGAGCTCGCAGAACCGCTCCGCGGTGATGCTCTCGAGGTGGATGTTCACGAGCTTGAGAGCGGACGTCCCGACGGCGAGGCCGGCCGTCGTGAAGATTATGGCCGAGGTGATGCCTCGCGCATCGAGCGGTTTGGAGACCGCGCCGTACAGGATGAGGATGGCCATAGGTCGCCGCCCAGAGGTGACGGGCGGTGCCGACGGTTATTCCGTCCGGTGCTCCGGCGTCCTCGCCTCGGCGCCTGCTGGTATCGAAGTTGGTGGTTCTCCTTCACCGGGTGAAGCCTTCCCACCACGCCGGATCCGGACGGTACGGCGCGGCCGGCCGGCCGGTGGCATCTGTGTCCACCCGGTAGACCAGGCCGGCGTCCAGATCGGAGCGGCGCTGCTCGTCGGTCCAGCCCTCTGTCGCTGTGGTGACGAAGAGCCGGTTCAGGCCGGGGCCGCCGAAGGCGCAGCACGTGCACACCCGGGCCGGGATGGGGTACACGTCGCGCAGCGAGCCGTCGGGTGCGTAGCGGTTGACCCGCCCGCCGCCGTAGATCGCCACCCAGAGGTCACCCGCAGCGTCCACCGTCATCCCGTCTGGTGCTCCGATGTCTTCGGGCACGGTGACCAGGACTCGCCCGGCGGAGATGGTGCCGCGATCACCGTCGAACGTGAACGCGTGGACCACCCGCGGGCCGCTGTCCACGAGGTACATTGTCCGGCCGTCGGGGCTCCAGCCGATTCCGTTGGAGATCGTCAGGTCCTCGAGCATCACCTCGGTCCGCCCTGTCCGGTCCAGCCGGTAGAGCGCGCCCCCGCCGGTGTGGTGGTCGTCGGCCAGGGTCCCGCCCCAGAACCTGCCCTGGGGATCGCAGGCGCCGTCGTTCATGCGGGTCCCGGCCGGTGCCACCTGGGCGATGGTGCGCTGGGTGCCGTCGAGCGCGAGGTGGACGAAGCCGCGCCCGGCGCCGAGTATCCAGCCGTCGTCCCCCTGGATGGGAGCGACCATCCCGACCGTTTCAGGCAGCTGGTAGACCCCGACGCGCTCGATCAAGCCGTCCTCGCGGAGCAGGCCCCGGGCGACCCGTCCGGCCAGGATGTCGACTGCCAGCAGCTCGCCGCGGCGGCCGTCCCAGCGAATGCCCTCACCGAGCTGGGTCTGCTCGGTACTGCAGGCGACTGCCTTGCCATCTCGCTGGGGATCCTTTTCCGTGTTAGTCACCATTGTCAGCCTCCGAAGTCGACGACGACCTTGATGTCGTCTGGCCCGCGCTGCAGGGCGTCGGCGATGTTCTGGGGCGGGACCCGGCGAGAGATCAGTCGGGCCAGCCAGGCCCGGTCGGCCCGGGCCAGCTCCTCGGCGGCCCGGTAGAAGTGCCGCCGGTTGGCGTTGACCGAGCCGAGGACCACGTTGTTCTGCAGGACGACCTCTTTGGCCACGTCGGCCGTAGATAGCCCGCTCGGCGGCCCCCCGCTCCCCACTCCGGTGAGGCAGACCACCCCGCCAGCGCCTATGTGACGGATCGAGTCGATGATCACCGAGCCGACCCCGGTGCACTCGATCACGACATCGGGTTCGAGGCCCAGGGCGTCAATGGCCCCGGCATGGTAGGTGGCGCCGAGGTCGGCGACGAGCTGAGGCTTGGCGCCCTCGGTGACCTGGTCCAGGACGTGGACGTCGAGCCCGTGCTGGACGCCGATCAGGGCGGCGAGCATGCCGATCGGGCCGGCGCCGGTGACCAGCGCGTGCCGGGGTTCCCAGAAGGCCCGCGCTCGCATGGCCGCGACCAGTTCCCAGGCCTTGGCCACCACGGTGGCCGGCTCGAGCAGCACTCCGAGGATGCCGAGGGAGGGGTCGAGCTTGGTGAAGTACCCGGGTTCGATCCGCCAGCGTTCGGACATGAACCCGTCGATCTGCTTGATGCCCCGCTCCGTGTACTGCCCGTTGCGGCACATGTCCCACTCACCGACGGCACAGTTGGGGCAGGGCACCGGGTCGGGGCGCCGGACGATCCCGACGATGAGGTCGCCGGCCTGCAGGCCGCTGCGCGGCCCGGGATCCACGACCCGGCCGAGGGACTCGTGGCCGAGGATGAGCCGGTCCCGCCCGGGGGGCGCCCAGCCGTAGGCGCCCGAGGTGATCTCGACGTCGGTTCCGCAGATGCCGACGGCCGCCGCCTGGACCAGGATCGAGCCGGTGCTCTGGTCGGGTTCGGGGACCTCCTCGAAGCGAACCGACCCCGCAACCCCCGGCTGCACCGTTACTGCTTTCATGACTGCTCCCCAGATAGCCTTTTCCGCTGGCCCGCAGACGTGATCGCAATGACCGGGAGTTGAGCTCTCGGTCGCGGGAAAGTCAGCGCTGCCCCTCGCCCGGCGGGACGATCGGCCCGCAGCCGCGCGCATGACGGGCAGAGCTCGCGGTCCAGAAGGGCCGCCATGTGATCCGGCAGGCGGCCGCGGATGAATTCCCGGTGCGCAGGCGTCTGCGTCGGCGCGCCGCATTCGCTGCAGGTCAGCAGCGGCTGCTCGCACACGGTGGTTCCCGTGATGATCGTGCGGCGCATGAGGCCCGTCGTGCCGCCGTCGGCGGACAGGCCGACCTCATCCGCGATCCGGATCGCGCCGGTCGGGCATACCTGGCTGCAGGCGCCGCAGCCGATGCACAGCTCGGCGGGGCGGGTGAAGTCGAAGTAGGCGAGCCGGCCGGCGTCGGTGTCTGCCATGCGCAGCGCGTCGACGCCCATCTCGCTGCAGGCTGCCATGCACAGGCCGCAGCCGATGCAGACGTCGCAGCGCAGGCAGCGGCGCGCCTCGTCGTGGGCCATCGCGTCGGTCAGGCCCTCCTCGATCTGGACGTAGTTGCCGAGGCCGACAACTTCTTCGACGGTCCGTTCGGGCATCACGGCACGAGGAAGATGCGTGCGCTCACCCGCCGCGACGGTCAGGGGAAGCACGTCGGCTCGGCGCACCGCCGTGCCGGTGGCGCTGTCCATAGGCTGCCCGCGCAGCCAGGCATCGATCGCGTTCGCGGCGATCTTCCCGGAGCGGATGGCCTCCACCACCGTCCGGGGGCCGTGCTCGACGTCGCCCCCGGCGTAGACGCCTGGCACCTTGGTCATCAGGGTCTTCGGGTCGGTGAGGATGAAGCCGTGGGTGGTCTCGACCGCGCTGCCGTCGAGGATCGTCAGGTCGGTGCCCTGACCGGTGGCGAGGATCACGTGGTCGCCCTCGAGCGTCAGCAGGCGGGCGGCGTCGAACTTCGGATCGAACTTCCCGGTCTCGTCGTGGACCTGCTCGCAGAACTGGAAGGTTGTCTCGCCGTCCGCCCCGATCCGGACCGGGCCCCAGCCGGGGTGCAGCTGCACGCCTTCCCCGACAGCGTTCTCGATCTCGTGGGCGCTGGCCGGCATCTCGCGGCGGTTCTCAAGGGAGACCATGTTGACGTGGGTGGCGCCTTGGCGCAGCGCCGTCAAGGCAACGTCGATCGCGACGTTGCCGCCGCCGACGACGATCACCCGCGGCCCCACCCGGACCGGCGCGCCGCTGCGCACGTCCCGCAGGAAATCGATGCCCCCGAGCACGAAGGACTGATGGACACCGTCGATCGGGATCAGGCGCGAGCGCTGGGTGCCCAGGCCGAGGAACACGGCGTCGTAGTTCTTGCGGAAGGCATCGAGGCTGCCGACCTCGGCGCTGGTGCGGATCGCGATCCCGAGCGCCCGGATCTGGTCGAGCTCCTGGTCGAGGAGGTCGGGCGGCAGGCGGTAGGCCGGAATGCCGTAGCGCAGCATTCCGCCGGCCTTCTCCTGCTCCTCCAGGATCTCGACCTCGTGACCGAAGGTGCGCAGGTAGTAGGCGGCGGTGAGACCGGCTGGACCGGAGCCGGCGATGCCGATCCGCTTGCCGCTGTCCGGCGCGATCTCGGGTTCCGGGTAGCCGCCGTCGGCGAGGCAGTGCTCGGCCGCCTTGGCCTTCATCGGCCGGATGAACACGGCGCCGTTGCTGCCGCCGCGAACGCAGGCCGATTCGCACGGCGCGGGGCAGACCAGGCCACAGGTCAGCGGCAGCGGGTTGTCACGCCTCATGACCTCGATCGCCGCCCGGTAGTCGCCATGGCCGACGTGAGCGATGAAGCTCGGGATGTCGATGTTGGCCGGGCACGTGCCGTGACACGGCGCGGCCTGGTGCTCGAAGCACAGCCCCTCCGGGCAGGACTCGCGCCGGGCGTGACACTCCCACTGCTCGCGGTAGTAGCGCAGCGAGCTGCCCAGCGGCCAGGCGGCCGCCAGCCCCTGCGCGCCCAGCGCGAGCGCGACTTCGTCGAGCGCCCGGAGATGGGCGGCGTCACCGCGGCCGAGCGTCAGCTCGGCCACCAGGCGGCCGGCCCGGGCGAGCAGCGGGCGCACCGGATCGCCTTCGGCGTTGTCGGCGAGCTGCCAATGCCGGTAGAGCGCGCGCCGCGTCTGGCGCACAAGGCACACGCCCTCGGCCATCACCATCAGCGTGGACGGCACGGGCACGACTCCGGCGGAGTCGAGCGACAGCGGCCGGCACGACACGCCGGCCGCGGAGAGCGGCAGGAAGCCGCCCAAGCCGTCGTCGAAGACGAGCACCGGGTCCTGGCCTGCCACCTCAGCGCCACCACCCCAGGCGTCGATCTGCCGCCGCAGGCTCTGTGACTGGGCGAGCTCGACCAGGCCGCGCTGCTTGATGCCGCGCCGCAGCGTCAGCAGTGACGCATCCAGGCCCGACGCGCCGGCGAACAGCAGGGCGATCCGGCACCAGGTCTCAGGGGTGTGGATGAGCCGTGAGGCGCCGGCGGGCGCCCCCTCCGCCCACGGGCCGGGGCGGCTGTCGCGCTGCACCTCCAGCCGCATGCGGGGCGTGGTGACGTGGGCGAGCGTACGGATCGCGTCGACGGCGTTCAGGAGGGCGGCTTCGTGACCGTTCAGCTCGGCCGGCAGGCGCAGCTGGACCTCGCGGCTGCCGCGCAGGCCAGCGGCGATCAGCACCCCCTCGGCCAGCAGCCGCGGAGCGCCATCCAGGACCGCGGCTGTGCCGCGGGCGCGCACATCAAGGCCGGTGGCATCGATCACCAGCACCGTAGGGCCGGCGCCGCGCAGAAACCGGCGCCAGGCCAGACAGACCGGTTCGCCTGCACCGCTGCTCTCCGCGAGGCCCGAGTCCTGCACGCGCTGCAACCGCTGCAACGGCGTCAGCTCCCGCGCCCGGGCCAGGCCCGGCAACGCGCCGGCGAGGGTGGCCGCCGGCGGCATGGGACCGGCCAGGGCGGCGGCGCCCTGGTCAAGCCAGCCCGGCAGCGTCTGGACCGCGCTCATGGCGAGGTGTCCTGGCCGCCCGGCGGCTCGGCGAGGATGTGCCGGGCGTAGCGCTCGCGGCGCGGGTCCGGCACCTCGTTGGCCTCGCCGAAGGACAGGCAGCCGGTCACGCACTTGGTGACGCAGGCGGGCTGCAGCCCGGCGTCGATCCGGTCCATGCAGTAATCGCACTTGACCACCTTGTTCGTGGCGGGGTCCCACTGCGGAGTGCCCCACGGACAGGCCGCGATGCAGCTCTTGCAGCCGATGCAGAGGCTGTCCTCGACAAACACGATGCCGTCCTGCTCGCGCTTCTGCATCGCGCCGGTCGGGCACGCCCGGACACACCAGGGGTCCTCGCAGTGGAAGCACGGCATGAACACGAAGCGGCTCCGGGGCAGTCCGTCGGCCTCGACCGGCTCCAGCGCGATAACCCGGCACGGATCGGGACCGGGACCAAGCTGCTTGTTCGTCTTGCAATGGACTTCGCAGGCCAGGCAGCCGATGCAGTTGGCCTCGTCGTGGCGAAGCTCGTACTTGCTCATCCTGCTACTCCTTCCGGTGCCCGGCGCCTCACCTGCACGACCGTCTCGGTCAGCGCATTGCCACCGCCGGCGGGATCGAAGTCGTAGAGCTTGCCGTGCTGCAGGCGCTGGTCGGCGACGCCGAGGCCGCGGGCGCGCGTGGCCACCGGCACCGTGGCGCCGTAGCCGTGCAGCATGAACACCGCGTCCGGATGGATCCAGCGCGTGACCTTCGCCGGCAGGCAGCCGGTGTAGCGGCCGCCGCCGTTGACCTCCACCTCGTCGCCGTCGGCGATCCCGAGCGCCGCGGCACGGTCGGGGTGGATCCAGAGCACCTGTCTAGGCGCTCTCTCGTTGAGCAGAGGATTGTTGAGCGACTGGCCCTGCGCGAGCGTCGCCGTCTTCGCGAACAGCAGCGTGAACTTCTCGCCCGCCGGCGCCTCCTTGGGGACGTACGCCGGCAGGCTCTCAAGCCCGGCCTGCTTGAGGATCTCGCTCTCGATCTCGATCTTCCCCGAGGGCGTCGGGAACGTGAGCTGGTCGCGGGGGATCAATTTCGGCGCCGCCGCCAAGGCGACCAGGCCGGCCTCGCGCATCTGCGAGACGGTGACGCCGGTGCCATCGAGCTGGTAGTTCCACAGCTCCTCGATGGTCTCGAAGTCAAGCGCCTGCTTGATGCCCATCCGGTGCAGGATCTCGCGGAAGATCCACCACGCCGGGCGGCTGTCGAAGCGCGGTGCGATCGCCTGGTCGCGCATGGTGAAGACCGGCACCGGGCCGTTCATCTGGCCGAGGATGTTCGCGCGCTCCAGGTAGGTCGACTCGGGGAGGATGACGTCGGCGAACCAGCCCAGTTCGGAGTAGCGCACGTCGATCGAGACGAGCAGCTTCAGCTTCTCGATCGCGCGTTGCGTTGCCTCCGGGTCGGGCATGCCGGTGAACGGGTCGTGGCGGTAGGCGAAGTAGGCGCCGATCCCGTACGGCTGCCCCGTCTCCATCGCGGCGAAGGCCTGATGCAGCATGCCGATCGCCGGATCCCACTGCGGCCGCTGGCCGCCAGCACCATCCACGCGCGGCTCCTTGACCTCCGGCACGCGATCTGTCAGATGGTTCAGGCCCTTGCGGCCGTAGTGCCCGGGCGGCTTCGCCAGCACGCACCCGCCCGGAAGCTCGATGCTGCCCATCAGCGCGTTCAGGATCAGCGCCGAGCGGCTCACGTAAAACGACTGCCTGTGACGAGCTGACATCCACCCCGGATGGAAGATCACATGCGGTGCGTCCGCGGCGATCTCGGTCACGAACGCGCGAAGCTCAGCGGCGGGAACGCCGGTGTGCGGCTCCTGCCACTCCGGCGTCGTGTCCTTGACCGCCTCCCGCAGGTAGTCCAGGCCGGAGACGAAGCGGGCGACGAAGTCCTTGTCGTAGGCATCCTGCTCCAGGACCTCATGGATGATGGCCAGGTTCAGCGCGTAGTCGCTCTTCGGCCGCACCTGCCAGTAGCGGGTGGCCTTGGACGCCGTGATCGTGGCCCGCGGATCGATGTAGGTGCAGCGCATCCCCCTCGCCACCGCGGCCATGAACGCCTTAGCCTCCTTGACCATCAGCGATTCCACGACGTTGCGGCCGTAGAGCACCAGATGCTTGCAGTGCTGGTAGTCGAACAACAGCCCCGCGGCGCCGAAGCCGTACAGCGAACGCGTGGCGTTATGGACATTGCCGGCGCAGGCCGCATCATGATCGAAGTAGTTCGGCGAGCCGAGCGCCCGGACGAAGGCCTGGGTCAGGTCAGTAAAGGGGCCGCCACGATCGGAAAGCGCGATACCGCGCCCGCCGAAGACATCGATCGTCTCCGTCAGCTTCCCCGCGATGTAGTCCAGGGCCTCGTCCCAGGACACCCGCCGCCACTGGCCGCCGCCACGCTCGCCCGCCCGGATCAGCGGCGTCTGCGGCCGCTCGTCATCAGACTCCAGAAACAAGCCGGCCGCGCCCTTCGCGCACAAGCTCGCGCCGAGGGCCTGGTCGTGCGTATTGCCCTGCAGCCAGGTCACCCGGCCGTCCTCGACCGTCACCTCCATCGGGCAACGCACCGCGCACATCCCGCACATGCTGTAAACAGTGCGCCGGCCCGGAGCGCCCACACCACTCACGTTCGGCGCCATAACAGAACTCATGACAACCTCATTCCAGCCGCCTCAGCCAGCCGGCGCACGTCGCCCGCGGCCACGGTCAACGTCCCGCCACCCGGCGACACGTACCAGGGTCCTTCGGCCCTAAGCGCCCAATCGATGGTCCAACGGCCGCAGGTGACCTGTCATCCCCTGCCAGTCTTTTCCCCTAGGTGAAAAGACTGAGCCGCGCCGTCCCTCGCCGCACTGTGCCACTCATCAGAGCCGGTACGCCGGACGAGGGGCGAAGGTATGAAGCACCCGAAGGAGCTCGAGACCGAAACGCCAGGCTGAAGAAGGCTCCTGGCCCAGTGCCATTCCGGCGCGGGGCGCTGGAATGGTCGGGTGGGGCGAAGGCTTTCCGCGACGTCCCGTGCCAAGGCGAGAGCCCCGGCCGTGGTCAGGCCTGAGCTGGCGGCCATCCAGCACGACAAGGACGCGGCGGTGCGCTCAAAGGCACGGGCGGCGGTGCCCGCCAGCTCGAGCAGGTCGTCGACTTCGGTCTGCGACAACGCGCCGACGCCTAGACCAGCCCCGCCCGCTCCGCCGAGGTCATCTCGTCCCTGCGAAATCGCTGCCACCGCCGGTGCGGGCGGGAGCCCCTCGGGCAGCGTCCCCATCGCGACGACCGGCTGATTGAGGTGGCTCCCACCCACGGAGTCGTGGAAGGTTCCGTCCCCGAAGGTGAACACTCCGCGGTTTGAGCGTGCGAGCCTGCAAGTTGGGATCTTCCGTCTTTGCTGGCACCCCGGTCGAAGGGTTTTGTGTCCGTCTCCGGCCAGTCCGGACGAGAGGCTAGCGCTAGCTCGTGGTCCGGTCGTTGACGAGAGGAAAGATCTGGTGTGGTCCGGCTCAATAATCGAGCTGGAGGACCCCTTGAGCTTGAAGCACCTGCGTTTGCAGGTTGAGGCTTTCGGCCCTACCGCTGACTCGAGCGTTGGCGGAAGAATAGCCGAACAAGCTGGCAGCCGTAGCGTGAGAAAACGTGAAAGAGGAGTTGAAATGGGCGAGGTCACCGAGGAAGAACCCGAGGAGATGGAGGCACTCTTGGTCCAGACCGCGGCGAGCATGAGCAGTGACGGGCAGAGACTCACGCTGAAGGGCGTGTCACCGTCGACGCTATACTCCGACCGCCCCAGGGGGGCGGCACAACAAGTAAAGGCCGCATAATAAGGGATTGGGCTATTCACTTGAGCGGACCAGATGAGCGCAGACCGCTAGATGCTGTGGTCATGGCAGCTAGGCGAACCAAGATCTTGCGGCTGGTCCGGTTAACCGAATACCCCTAATAAGGGAAATGAGGAGGATCGATGAACTATCCGGCGATTGAGGATCATGGGCTGATCGGGGATCTGCAGACGGCGGCGCTGGTGTCCACGGATGGCACGGTGGACTGGATGTGCTTGCCGCGGTTCGATTCGCCGAGCGTGTTCGCGTCCCTGCTTGACTACCGCGGTGGCGGTAGGTTCGCTCTCGCGCCGGTGGGCGGCAAGCATGTGATCAGGCAGATGTACCATCCCGGTACCGCCATCTTGGTGACGAGGTTCCTATCGCCGGGCGGGCTTGCCGAGGTCGTGGACTTCATGCCGATCGAGACGCCTGGGGTGGCCACCGACCGCCACCGGCTGATCCGCATGGTCAGGGGGATCCGCGGCAAGATGACGCTCGAGGCCCGGGTGGAGCCGCGGTTCGACTACGGCCGTGCCGCGCACAAGATACACGTCACCGATACGGGAGCGGTATTCGATGGCGCTTCCCCCGTGCTCAGCCTGTCGAGCACCTGGCCCATTGAGGCCGACGGGGATGATGCCAGGGCCCGGTTCACCGTCAAGGCCGGGGAGATGGGGGCGATGATCCTGGAGTCCGGCAGGTCGCCGCGCCCGGTGACGATAGCGCCGCGTCAGCTGGAGCGGTGGTTCTCGGAGACCAGCCAGTACTGGCGGACCTGGCTCGCGCGCGGCACCTACCGGGGCCGGTGGCGCGAAGCCGTGGAGCGGTCGGCCATCACCCTCAAGCTGATGCAGTACGCTCCCACCGGCGGCCTGGTCGCGGCCCCGACCGCTGGGCTGCCCGAGCAGGTGGGCGGCGAGCGGAACTGGGATTACCGCTACACCTGGATCCGTGACTCATCCTTCTCGGTATTCGCGCTGCTCGGGCTGGGCTTCACCGACGAGGCGGCAGGGCTGGGTTACTGGATCCGGGACCGGATCGAGGAACGGGCCGGCGGCGAGGACTCCCCGCTCGCCATCATGTACCGCGTCGACGGCAGCTCGGATCTGGAGGAGTTCACCCTCGATCACTTCGAGGGATACAAGGGATCGAGCCCGGTCCGCATCGGCAACGGGGCCGCGGGCCAGTTGCAGCTGGACATCTACGGTGAGGCCCTGGACTCCATCTACCGGCTGGATCACATGGCGCCGGTGGTCGCCGAGCGGGGGTGGAACGACCTCACGGCGTTGCTCGACTGGCTCTGCGGGCACTGGGAGCAGCCCGATGAGGGCATCTGGGAGACCCGCGGCGGCCGCCGCCCGTTCATGTACGGCAGGCTCCAGTCCTGGGTGGCGTTCGACCGGGCCATCAAGATGGCGACCGAGCGGTCCCGGCCAGCCGACGTGCCCCGGTGGACCGCGGAGCGGGACCGGCTGTACCGCACCGTCATGGACAAGGGCTGGAACGCCTCGATGAAGGCGTTCGTCCAGTACGAGGGCAGCGACGTGCTCGATGCGTCCACGCTGCTCATGCCCGCTGTCGGCATCATCGTTCCCACCGACGAGAAGTGGGCATCCACCATGAACGCGATCGACAAGACGCTGGTGGAAGACAGCCTGGTCTACCGCTACGACCCCAAGGCGTCCCCGGATGGCCTGCGCGGATCAGAAGGCACGTTCTCGCTGTGCACGGGCTGGTACGTGGACGCGCTGACCCGCTCCGGCCGTCTCGACGACGCGCGGCTGGTGTTCGAGAAAATGCTCACCTACGGCAACCACCTCGGCCTGTTCTCCGAGGAGATCGGGATGACCGGCGAGCAGCTCGGCAACTTCCCGCAGGCCTTCACGCACCTCTCGCTCATCAACGCCGCACTGAACCTCGACCAGCAGCTAGACCTGCGGAAAGCCCGCAGCGCCGCCTGACCTGACCGGCATTACGCCAGGCCGCCTGGTTTGTCCCGGGGCCTTTGCAATCCCGGCTCTGCCCTCGCCGCACCAGCACCGACCGCAGCCGGCGAGGCTCGTGGACGACGGCCACCGTTGCCGGTGAGCTAGAGCCCGTCGGTGTCGAGTAGCAGCACCTCGACGCGCCCGCCGGCCGGACGCCGTCGCCGTCCGGCAGCAGTGCCAGGGCATTGGCCTGGGCCATGGCCATCAGCATGTGCGATTCCTGGCCGCCCGATGGCCGTACCCGCAGCACCCCGTCTGTCCCGGTCCGTGCCGTCACCCGCACCAGATAGAGCTTGGGCCCCGGCAGGCGCGGCAGGTCAGTTTCCGCTATCGCGGCAACCCGCGGCCGGTCGAGCACCGGGCAGCCGGCCATGGCCCGTAGCGCGGGCCGGACGAACAGCTCGTAGGTGACAAGAGCGGCCACCGGGTTCCCCGGCAGCCCGAAGGCCGGTATGCGCTGCTCGCCGAGCGACGCGACGGCGACGTGCTGGCCGGGCTTCACGGCGACCGTCAGGGAGTGCATCGCAGCGCCGCCCAGCTTCTCCAGGGCAACCTTCAGCACGTCATGGTCCCCGACGCTCACCCCTCCCGTGGCGATGATGGCATCGCAGCGCGACCCGCCTGTCCGCAGGCGATCCGCCAGGATGTCCTGGTCGTCTCCGCCCATGCCGAGATCGACCGGACCGAATCCGTCCGATCTGAGCTGGGCCAGCAATGCCGGGCGGTTGGCGTCGCGGATCTTTCCCGGCATCAGGGCAGCATCGGGAGCTGCGAGCTCGTCGCCGGTGGACAGGACGCCGACCGCCGGGCGCGGATAGACGAGCAGCGCCTGGATGCCGAGGCTCGCGAGTACCCCGATGTGGGCGGCCCTGAGCTGCGTTCCCGGCGCAAAGACCTCGGTACCGGCCGCGATGTCCCCGCCAGGCTCCCGCACATTCGTGCCAGGGCTCACTGATTCCTCGATGAGCACGGCCAGCCCGCCATCCTCCGCCCTCGTGTGCTCCACCATGCACACTGCGTCGGCACCTGGCGGCATCAGCGCACCGGTCATGATCCGCATTGCCTCGCCGCGCGAAACGGCGGCTTTCGGCCCGTCGCCGGCCGCCACGGTCCCGGTCACTCGCAGGCGAACCGGGGCGGCAGCCACATCAGCGGCCCTCACGGCATAACCGTCCATTGCGGCATTGGCGAAGCCGGGCACGGGCTCGGCGGCCTGCACCGTCTCGGCCAGGACATGCCCAAGCGCATTGCCGGTGGCGACGCGGCGCGGCGCGAGCGGCGTGACTGCGGCCAGGACAAGACGACGCGCCTCGGCAACCGGGATCAATGTGGTCACTCATAGAGATTCCGTGCAATCGCAGCCGGATCAGCAGGGCACAAGGTCCTGGCGGACTTAGTCCAAGGTCCGCGCCCGCCGACACCGGCAGCGATGATCACGTCAAGGGGTGCTAGCGCATGGCCGCAGCGACACAGCCCGGCGGCTGTCGTCAGCTGCCGTTCGCCTCGCTGCCTGCGGCAAGCCGTTTGCCGGCAGCGAGCGCGGCCCGGGGAGCCAGGCCTGCCCGGCCGACCAGCCAGCAGGTGATCGGCGCGGCAGGCCGCTCCGAGGCGTGCGCGGCGATCCCGGCGAGTTCGAGCAGCATGTCCAGCTCTTCGCGGGTTGGCGGGACGGTGCCGATTTCGGCAGCGAACCCCGCTAGCCAGTCCTGAATGTTCTGCGCCATGCCCTGACTGTAGCGACGGCTGCTCCCTGCTGGCGCGCCGGGCTCCTCCCGGCGAAGCAGGCTCCCGCCGCCTGGCCCGCCAGCAGCCAACGGCTGGCAGCGCCTCGTATTAGGACCACGAGTGCGGAGCACATGGGTGGATGTCGATTACCGGTGAGGGGTGACAGCGGGGCGTGTGGGTGGAAGCAAGGCTGGGAAACTGCCGGGTCCGTGGCTGTCGCCGGGTGTGGCCCACGTCAGCCTCATCCTTGTGATGTTCACCGGAACGGTCTGTTAAACGGTCTCACGAAGCCAAGGGGGCTCAGCGGTAGGATCCGGAGTGCCGCAGCTGTATCCAGCGTGCCGCAGCGAACCTACCGGCCGGTACGGCGGACCAGCTGGCGAAGCTGGCGGGCCTGCGTGACCGGGAAGTCACCTCCGCTCCGGCGTGGTAGTTCGCTGGGAATCCCGCCGTCACCGCAAGCACCTGAAGGAGGCGCCTGCCGCAGGCTCGACGTGGTGGGCGCCCAAGGCCCGAAGGTGGTGGATCGCCGCCGCAGGCGCATGTTGGCGGCATGTAATGTTTTCTCGCCAACTTTCAGCAGAAGGGGGCTGGCGGTGGATGGTGGCCTTGTGATTGTCGGGCTGACGCTGCTGCTCGTCGCGGCGGTGTCCCGGCCTTTGTCGAGCACGCCTATCACGCCCGCGATGGTGGTCGTGGCGGTCGGCGTTCTGGTCGGCCCGCTCCTGCTGGACGACCTGACGGTGCGGCCCACGAGCGAGACGGTGCGGACGCTGGCCGAGGCGACGCTCGCGGTGGTGCTGTTCTCGGATTCCTCGCGGGTGAACCTGCGGGCGCTGCGGCGCGAGGCTTCGATGCCGGTCCGCTTGCTTGGCATCGGCCTGCCGCTGACGGTCGTGCTGGGAGGGCTGGTCGCGGTGGCCCTGTTCGGCTCGTTCTCGCTCAGCGAGGCGTTTGTCCTTGGCGTGATCCTGGCTCCGACCGACGCCGGGCTTGGCAGCGCGGTCGTCACCGACACCAGGCTTCCGCAAGTTGTGCGGCAGTCGCTGAACGTCGAGAGCGGCCTGAACGACGGGATCTGCGTCCCGCTGCTGCTGATCTTGCTGGCGACCGTCTCCGGTGCTGGCGGTGAGTCCCATCCGGTGCGGGTGGTCGCCGAACAGATCGGCTACGGGCTGCTCGGCGGGCTCGCCGCCGGCGCGCTCGCCGCGGCGGTGGTGATCCTGGCCGGAGGACGGCACTTGATCGACGATGCGTGGCGGCAGATCATCCCCTTGGCCGCGGCGGTGCTCGGGTACGGGATCGCGAACGCGCTGGGCGGTTCGGGGTTCATCGCCGCGTTCGTGGGCGGCGCGCTGTTCGGCCTGCTCGCTGGCGGCAAAGCCGCGGGAATGATGGGCTTCACGGAGCAGACCGGGGCGGCGCTGGACAGCGTGACGTTCTTGGTTTTCGGCGCCGTGCTGCTCGGCCCGTCGTTCAAGCACGTGAGCTGGCAGATCGCGCTGTACGCCGTGCTGAGCCTGACGGTCGTACGGATGGTGCCGGTGGCGATCTGCCTGTGGGGCACGCACGCGCGGGCTCCGACGGTCGCGTTCATCGGCTGGTTCGGCCCGCGCGGGCTTGCGTCGATCGTGTTCGCGGTGATCGTGGAGGACGCGCATCTCCCGCACGCCGGGACGATCGTCGCGGCTACCTACCTGACCGTCGGGCTGTCGGTCCTGGTACACGGGCTCTCGGCGGCGCCGCTGGTAGGCCGCTACGTCACCTGGTACCACGCCGCCGCCGGCAAGAGCCCTCCGGTGATGGAGAGCCAGCCAGCACACGAGCACCGGACGCGGGGATCCGCGTTGCTGAGCAGCTGACCGCTGGACACCCACGGGGTGCGGACCCGGCGCTTCGTCCAGGAGGATGCTGACAGCAGCAGCGGCAGCATCCATCAGGCCAGCCCCACGCACCCCTGCGATCGGGCTGATCGGCGGCATGGCGGCAGGTGGCGGGATCGGCGCCGCGGGCACATCAAAGGGAGGCATGAAGGTCTCAGGCCTCAGACAGGTCGCGGGATGGTCGCGGGCACCCTCGCGAAGGGCCAGGCTGGGTTGATCGTCGTCTACGCGGCCAACGTGAGCGAGCAGATCAACGCTGCCATCAAACCGAGAACAAGTACGTTTCAGAAGAGCTCAATGTCGGCCAAGCGGTGCTGGACAAGCAGTGCTGCACAAGCAGATTGCGACTGACGCCAGCGGCAGCTGAGCCACCTCGTCACGAGTGTTGCCGTGCGGGTCCTCCGGGACGTCAATGTCGATGCTGATTCTCTCGAGGACGGCTTCGAACCCAGGGCCTTGTCACCGCTCATGATTGCCCGTTTCGCATGAGGCCCGGAGCTCTCCGGTGGCTGGTGCCCTGTGGCGAAGCATGTGCCGGCGTAGGATCGGTGCCGGTTCGCCTGGACAAGCAGACAGGGTGATGCGATGGCGGCGTGTGCCTGCCGGATCGTTGACGCTCGAAAGCCGGGAGGGTCTGACAGTGACTGACGTCGATGCGCCGCCTGCGCCGACGCCTCCCAAGCCGCTGGATCTTGTCAAGAGCAAGCAGTACGTCGTGCTGTTGCTGTCCGGCGCACTTGTGGGCGTCCCGGTGGCGGCTATCGCCTACTACTACTTGAAGCTGGTCACCCAGGGCCAGAAGTATTTCTTCACAACGCTTCCCGGCGAGCTTGGCTTTGATGGTGCGCCCGTGTGGTGGCCGCTTCCCATGCTGGCCCTGTGCGGATTGATCGTCGGCGTGACGCTGCGCTACCTGCCCGGGACGGGAGGCCACAATCCCGCCGACGGCTTCGCGATGGGAGGGAACTTCACCGCGAAGGACCTGCCCAGCGTCCTCGTCGCCTCGCTCGCCACGCTCATCTTGGGCGGGGTGCTGGGGCCGGAGATGCCGCTGGTCGTGGTCGGCATGGTCGTCGCCACCACGATCGTGCGCCTGATCAAGAAGGACGCGCCCAAGCAGGCCGTCGTGGTCATCGGCGCAGCCGGAAGCTTCGCGGCCATCTCGACCTTGCTGGGGTCACCGGTCGTCGGTGCCTTCTTGCTGCTGGAGGCAGCCGGGGTCGGCGGCGGCCTCATCAGCGTGATCCTGCTGCCCGGGCTCGTGGCTTCGGGCGTCGGCGCGCTTGTCTTCGTTGCCCTCAGTCACGCGACCGGTACGGGCGTCGCGACGTTGGCGGTGCCGCATCTCCCGGCCATCGGCTATCCGACGGGAAGCCAGTTCGGCTGGGCGATCGGCATCGGCCTGCTAGCGGCACCCGCCGGCACCGCCATCCGGCGGCTGGCCTTTCAGATCCAGCCCTTCGTGGCACGCCACAAGGTGCTCGTGACTCCGGTGGCCGGCCTGGCCATCGGCGGTCTGGCTGTTCTGTTCGCGGAGGAGACAGGAAAAAGCTCGCACTTCGTCCTGTTCTCCGGCCAATCAGACCTCGCCCCCCTCATCCAGCACGCGGCGACCTGGTCGGCCGGAGCCCTGGTCTTGCTCATCGTCTGCAAAGGGCTCGCCTTCGGCGTATCCATGGGCAGCTTCAAAGGCGGCCCGGCCTTCCCCGGCATGTTTCTCGGCGCCGCGATCGGCATCGCCCTGTCCCACCTTCCCGGCCTGCCCCTGGTCGACGGCGTGGCCATGGGAATCGGGGCGATGACCGTGGTTGCGGTCGGCGGTCTCCCGCTATCATCCGTGGTCCTGACGCTGGTCTTCATTCAATCCGATGCCTTCGAAGTGATATCGGTGGTGATCATTGCCGTCGCCGTGGCGTTCGTCGCTGCAGCATGGCTCGAGCGGTGGCTCAGACCAGCATCCACGCCCACTTCCACGTGAACCTGCTCAGCGTTCCAGCCGCGGCGTCTTGCCGCAGACGCCACCGCCTCCGGCTGACGACAAGACCCTCGATCGCCTCGTAACAAGTCCCGCTGAACAGGCCGAACGCCGGCCAGCGGCATTGGAAGCGGCGTGTGTGACGTGCCTGCAGGTCACTGGGGCAGGCCGAAGCTGCCCGGCATCTCCAGGTCACCATCACCGGCGCGGACCAGGCCGAAGCCGCCCGGCATCTCCAGGTCACCATCACCGGCGAGGCGGCCTCGTTCAGCGAAGACGGCGGTGATGCGCCGGAGCCGGGGGCTTCCAACGCCGTGTGGGTGACGCTTTAGCCCGGCCTTCCGTGCAGCGGTTTCGGCCCTGGGCGCTGAGGCTTCTTGGCGGGTTCGGGTTACCACAGGCTGTTCTGGCCTGCGTCTTCATCACGGCGGTCATGTGCCCGCGCTTTGATCCAAGGGTAGGTGAAGCTGTTATTCGTGTACCTACGAGGGCAAGGATCGCGGCCCGTTCGGGCCCGGTGAGGTGAGGGTGGCGGGGCGTGCTTTTCGCGGCGGGTCAGCTCGGCTTCCGCGTCGGATTGTGCTTGCAGGGCATGCTCCCATTGGGTTTCCAGGCCGCGCGCCACGAGCCGGTTTTCGGGGTCGACGGCCCGGTACCGGCGTTCGGCTTTGGCTGCCTGGTAGCGGCCTGCTCGACCTGGCGGCGGTGCTGGTCCAGCGCGATGTCGTACGCCGGCCTCCAGCTGCCCGGCGGCGGTCAGGCAGGCCTGCAGCGCGGCGGGGGCGAGCGCGGCCAGGAACGCCCCGGTGACCGCGGCGTCGATCGCGGCGCCGCCGACCCGCAGGTGCCAGCTGCCGCGGCTGGCTCCCGCTGAGCCGCCA
This sequence comes from uncultured Actinomycetota bacterium, assembly GCA_963842265.1. GTDB lineage: Bacteria > Actinomycetota > Actinomycetes > Streptosporangiales > Streptosporangiaceae > Palsa-504. The sequence goes on along the minus strand of CAWJGE010000012.1, from coordinate 5,709 downwards.
GTGCAGTAGTAGCCGGGCGTGGCCTTCTGCTCCCCGTCGTAGTAGACGGCGGCCTTGCGGCCGCAGACGCCGCAGCTGGCCAGGGTCTGCAAGTGCGCGGAGCCCTCCCGGACCGCGCCGGTGCCCGGGGCGCCTTTCGCCGGCGGGATGTTGCCGTCCAGCCGGCGCTACATGTCCTGGTAGGCGTCCCAGTCGATGAACCCGTCATGGTGGCCGGGAATGAGCACCTCCCACTCGTCGGATGGCAGGTCACGGCGGCGGGTCCGCAGCCGGCCGTGCTCGTCGACATACCGCTCGGCCCGGGTCCGGGCCATATACGTACGCGCCGGCGTAGGCCGGATGCCGCAGCGCCGCCAGTACCGCCTTATAGGTCGGCTCCACCCAGGTGATCTCGGGCAGTCCCCTGCTCACGGTAGTGGCCTGCTGCAACCGCCGCGCCTACTCACCCGTCCTGCGCCAGGCCAGCCTCCCGGCCGACACCACCATCCCCTGGTGGCACGGCCGCCGGCTGCACCTCGAGTTCAGCTAACCCAGGGCCGAAGAAGCTGTATGGAAATCGGCGTTAGCACTGCCCGCGACGGCGGGTGCTGACCTCGGACCAAATCTGCCGGGACCTTGTGCCCTGCTGATACGGCTGCGCGAGCACGGAACCTCTACGGGTGACGACATCGATCCCGGTAGCCGAGGCGCGTCGTCTCGTCCTGGCCGCGATCACGCCGCTCGCGCCACGCCGCGTCGCCATCGGCAACGCGCTTGGGCACGTCACGGCCAGACGGTGCAGGCTACCGAACCCGTGCCCCGCTCCGCCAATGCCGCAATGGACGGATATGCCGTAAAGGCCGCTGATGTGGCTAACGCCCCGGTCCGCCTGCGGGTGACCGGGACCGTGGCGGCCGGCGACGGCCCAAGGCCCCCCTTTCGCACAGCGAGGCAATGCGGATAATGACCGGTGCGCTGATGCCGCCCGGTGCCGACGCAGTGTGCATGGTGGAGCGCACGAGGGCTGAGGATGGTGCGCTGGCCGTGCTCATCGAAGAATCGGTGAGCCCTGGCACGAACGTACGGGAACCTGGCGAGGACATCGCCGCCGGCGCCGAGGTCTTTACACCGGGGACGCAGCTCAGCCCCGCCCACATCGGGGTACTTGCGAGCCTCGGCATCCAGGCGCTGCTCGTCTGCCCGCGCCCGGCGGTCGGCGTCCTGTCCACCGGCGACGCCGGCCGCGCCCATGCTGACCGGAAACTTCCACTACCTGAAGGGCAGCAACCAGCCCCCGTCGACAGCGAGACTGCGAGGGGTGCGGATGACGTGGTTAGTTTACGGCGGGTAGCGTGACACCTCGCTACGTATCGGGTGATGGCCTGGTTACGTTGCGCCTGGTGGTCAGGCTCCGCGCCGGCGTCGGCGAGGATGACTTTCCTGCCGGGGTTGAGGCGCTCGATCTCGCGGATCTTGGCCTGGGTCTGGCGGGAGGGACTGAGCGGGCGGTAGTAGTCCGGGCCGAGTTCGGTGTAGCGGGCCGAGGGGTCGCAGATGAGGATCCAGGCGATCTCGCAGATGACGCGGGAGACCGCGACGATGGCCTTCTGCTTGCCGCGCTTGCGGGCGATCCGCCGGTACATCGCGCCGAGCCGGGTATCGGTCTTGGCCGCGGTCATCGCGGCCTGCCCGAGGGCGCCGCGCAGGTACCGGTTGCCCTTGCCGGTGCGGCCGGGCTTCGCGGTTTCCCCGGCTGCCTGCTGCGGGGGGTCAGCCGGGCCCATCCGGCGGCGTGCCCGGGCGTGGGGAACTGGGACGGGTCGGTGCCGAGCTCGGCGATGAGCACCCGGGCGTTGACGGCGCCGACGCCGGTGATCTCATCCAGCCGCCCGGCCAGGCTCAGGACCTCGGTGTCCCTGTCGTCGCAGCCGGGGGCGTGGCCGCCGCCGGCCAGCCCGCACGCGGCGCAGGCCGGCGCGGTGCCGGGAACGGCGGCCAGCTGCTGCCCGGTCCGCTCGTCCAGGGCGGCGATCTCGGCGTTAATGGCGTCGATCAGCCGCAGGTGCACCGAGATCTCGAAGGCGTGGATGTCACGGAACCGGCCGGTCAGGGCCTCGGCGAGCTCCTGGCGGGTGGCCTTGAGCCGCTTGTCCCCGAGCGCGGCCGCGCCCGGGGCGCGCTCCCCGGCGACCAGCGCGTCCAGGAACCGGCGGCCGCTGGCGCCGAACAGGTCCGAGATCACCACCGAGATCTTCGGCAGCGCGTCCTCGAGGATCTTCTCCACCCGGGCCTGGTGCCGCGCCTGGTCCTGGGCCAGCCGGGACCGGGTCCGGGTCAGCGCCCGCAGGTCCCGCATCGGCTGCGGCGGCACGAACGAGCGGCGCAGCATCCCCCGCTCGTTCAGCTTGCACAGCCACACGCAGTCGGCCGGTCGCTTTTGCCCCGCCCGGGCAGGTGCTTCACGTCCCGCGCGTTGACCAGCCACACCGCCAGGCCCGGCCGCCTCCGCCAGGTAATGGTCGAGTAGGAGGGCCGCCTTCGGCGGCCCTCCTCTCTCAGAACCCGGCGTGCCACTCGTCGCGGCACCGGGCTCAAGCAGCCCGCGGGGGCGGGCAGGCTCTGCGTCAGCTGTCCGTGCCCGCGGCGGTGCCGTCTGGGTGGCGGTGTGCGCAGCGGGCGTGTATGAGGCGGTGTGCGGTCCGGCCACCGTCCCGCGTGGGGCTGGCCTGGTAGGTCAGCGCCGTGCGGATGTCCGCATACCAGGTTTCCCCCTGGCTGGGGGAATCCGGGAAGCGGCCGGTGTCGAGCAGCTGTTCCCCGCAGTGGTGGCAGGTCCCTTTGGCGGCACGTAGCGCCTTGTGCCAGGAGTCGGCCAGTTGCGGGGCCGGTGCTCTTCGTCTGCGGTCAGCCCAGTACTGGGCGAGGGCAGGGTCATCGGGGGATGCCCTGCCGGTGACCATGACATGCCGGACGATCTTCGTCCAGGCGTACTTGTGGAGGTAGGCGCCGCTGTCGCGGTCGCCGAAGACCCACTTGTCGTTCCTGGCCTTGCTGAAGGTGCCGAAGTAGCGGGCGGTGACCCATTTTCGGCCCTTGTTGGGGTGCCTGCGGCAGGCCCACTTGTAGGTGTGCCGCCACAGGTGGTTGTCCAGTGCCGCGAAGGCGCGCGTGGACACCCCGGCCGGTAGTAGCTCGCCTGGCCGCGGATGATCGGGTTAAGCTGCCCGATCACCATGGCAGGCGTGGCACCGCGCAGGCCGCGCAGTTCCTCACCCAGCCTCCGCCGGATCTTTTTCAACGCGTCCATGCTGGGTTTGATGAGCACCTTGGTGCCGTCCTTGGTGCGGTACCGGCGGATGGTGAAGGACAGGAAGTCGAACCCGTCATCGAGGTGGACTATCCGTGTCTTGTCCTGGTTGAAGGACAGTCCTTTCGGCTTCAGCCAGGTGCTCAGCTTGTCCCGGACCTGCTCGGCCTCCTGGCGGCTATGGCACAATGCCACGAAGTCGTCAGCGTAGGTCACTACGGCCGGGGTGCCGGGTTTGGCGTGACAGTTCTTGTCGTAACGCGTCCCGGCGGCTTCTTCCATTCCCTGCATAGCGATGTTGAGGAGCAGCGGTGAAATCACTCCGCCTTGTGGTGTTCCCTCCTCGGTCGGAGCATACCGGCCCTTATCGACCACACCTGCTTTCAGCCATCCGCGGATCTGTTCCCTGGCGGGGAACAACCCGATCCGGCCGAGAATGTGATTGTGGTCGATTCTGTCGAATGCGGCTTTCAGGTCCGCGTCGAGTATCCATACACGCTTGGTGTCCTTCCGGCACACCGCCCGGAATATGGCTCCGATCGCGTCGTGACAGCCGCGGCCCGGCCGGAACCCGTATTGCCGGGCATCCAGCTTCGCCTCCCATTCGGGTTCGAGCGCGTTACGCACCCTTGCTTGCTGGGCGCGGTCGGCGATCGAAGGTATCCCTAGGGGTCTTTTCCCGCCTTTCTTTGGTACATACACCCGCCGCACCGGCAGCGCCTGCCCGGGACCGCCCTTGCGGTGCAAGAACCCCGCCAGCTCGGCCCGGGCGCGGGAGGTCACAGCGACCTGCCCATCAACGCCCGCGGTGCGGTGGCCGGTGTTACGCTGGCTCACCTGCCGCACGCTGACCAGCGCGTTGGCTCGGCTGCGCAGCATGAGTTTCTGCAGATTGCGCACCTGTTTGAGGTCGCCTGCCTGCGCCGCCTTGAAGATCCTCTGCCGTAGCCGCCGTACCTGGCTTTCCTGGGCGCGCCAGCAGATGGCGTCCCAGTCAACCGGGTCCCGGGTCCGTTCACCGCAGGTCCGGGCACGGCGGCGACCGCAACATCGATCACGGTCTCCGTCCGGTCCTGCGCCGCGGCGCCTAACTTGCCCCGGTGGTTATGGCGTTTCATTGGCTTCGATTCGTCAAAGGGCCACCCGGCTCACGTCAGCTCCCTTTCGGGCCAGGCACGAAGACCTGTATGCGGCCAGTTATACAGCGCGACCGTTTCGGAGGGCCCGGTCATATGCGCCTGCTTTCCTGTTGCCTTTCAGCTGCCGCCATTGGCTTCTTGAGCCGTCCTGTTCCCGCCACGGGATTCCGCCTGCTGCCTACCGGCGGGCGGTCATTCCCGCCGGACCGTGACAAGGTTCCCACGTTTCGCACCTGTGAGTTGCGTCCGGTGCCGGGCGCCCCCTTTACCCCGGGGTCGTGGTGCTCTCCTGGCCGTATTCTGGACTCCAGCCAGCACTGCCGCATTCCAGCGGCCGACCCTCTACCCCAGAAAAGCTTCCATCGCCGGGGCTTGGCGTCACGAGGCTTACGGGGTTCACCTTATTCACCCTTCCGGACTTCCCCTCTCCTGTCGCCGGTGGATGGATCACCGGCTCTTGGGATTCCTCCCGGTGCTTCGCACCCCGCAGCGCAGTCGTCTGCGGCGCACGCCGAGAGCAGGGACGGGCGCTGAGCACTCACCCGGAACTACCCGCCGATCATCTCGACCCTCCATCCCAGATAGTTCACTCACAATGTGCGACCTCGTGTCGCAGCCAGATACGCCAGTAGTCGCTCGTGGTTTCGAGCACCAGCCGCTGGATGCCCTCCGCGCGCAGGTGGTCCATCAGCGCGGTCACCTCCGGTAGGTGGCCTCCACCCGCCACACCTTCTGCCGCCTGCGATCCGGGCGGCTTCCCGGCACCCGGGTGCACACCATCCCGAACCCCTTCGCCACGTCGATCGCCGCCGCGTACGCCACGACCTGCGTGCTCTCCTCGGCCACCTCCGCGCCGTCACCCCCGTGCCCCGGCACGGTGCCGTCGGCCGCCTTCGCTTCTCTTCCCGCGGCCATCGCCGCCTCGCTTTCCCTCGTAAACCGGCAGGAACGAGGCTGCCCGGGGGACGGCGCGGGGAAAGCCGAATCTGATCGGCGTGCTCGAAGCGACAGTACCCAGCCCGCAAGATCGCCCCCAGCGCCAGACTGTCTTGCGGGCACGAAGCACCAAGCATAAAACGGCGTCACGGGCAGCACACGGTGATCATCCCCCCGGTCGGTCCCCCTCCCACTTATCACCGGAACCCGAATGCGCTGCACGCCCGCATCATCCGGACCCTGGAACCGGTCACGGCGCCGGCAGGCGCACGGGCAGCACACCTGTCGCCAGCAACGCCGGCCCGTGACCACCTGCAGCAGCCCCCCGGCCCAAGTTTCGCGGGAACC
>CAWJGE010000011.1:0-61626 GCA_963842265.1 uncultured Actinomycetota bacterium | reverse complement strand
ATGTCGCCGTGGATCACCCGGACGATCTCCGCGACCCCGTTCGCGGCGGCGAGCCCGGCCGCCAGGACGGCGGCCGGCGTCCGCTCCACCGCGTAGACGCGGGCAGCACCCGCCCGCGCCGCGAACACGCTCAAGATGCCGCTGCCGGCCCCGACATCCAGGACGATGTCGCCGGGACGCACCACCGACTCGATCGCACGCCGGAACGCCCCGGTGCGAACGCGGTCGCAGATCATCGTCCGGTGTACCTCGAACTCCGCGTACATCGGATCCGGCGGGTTCCTGATCGGCGTCCGCACGCCAGCATCGTAGCCCCGCCGGGAGACCGGCGTTCTCGCGGGCGTCAATGCCCGCCTGGAGGACGCGGACCGGTCAGGAATTACGCGTGGATGCAGGTCGAGACCGGGTCGGCCCGGCCGTTCGCGTCGATCTGATCCTTGGTGCTGACACGCGGGTTCACGCCGGGATCCTGCCTCAGTTGGCACCCGTCACGCGGAAGGTATCCGGGTACCGGGCCCCGGCACCGTCGCCGGGTCGGTGGTGATCGTTCCCGCTGAAGTGGGCAGGCGCAGTGGATCTACGTCGACCCGCCCTATGGCATCGAGTTCGGCTGCCCTCGGTAACGTTCCATGGCTGGCATCAGGTGATCGCCGTCGTGAGTCGTGGACCGGATCGTGGACCGGAGAGCCTGTGGAAGCGGGTGCGATGAGAGTCATCGCGGCGCGAATCCGTGGTATCCGTGCGGGCAGTGCGCCGGGAGCGCCAGGCCAGCTCCTCTGACCCCACAGCCGGGGTGATGCGTCCTGACAACCCGGAAACGGCGAGGCTAGGAACCCCGCGGGCACACACTCCCGAGGGCGGGACCCGTTCAGCCGGCCGGGGGATTCGATGACTTTAGTCTAGGTTCCGCCGATGCGAGACGGGAGGCCCGCCTGGTTGCCGGGACCGGAGGCGGGCGGCGCTTCATCGGCCTGGGCAGGCTTGATCCACTGGAGGCAGACCTCGTAGGCGGCGAGCAGCACGCCGACGATGAGGAAGCTGAGCCACGACACGGGCACGATCAGGAGCAGGATCCCGGCGGCGACGGCGCCCCCCAGCTGGAGGCCAGCCGCATGAGAAGCCATCCAGCCGACCACGCCTCGGTGGTCAGCACCCCTGCCCCCCGCGATGCTGAGCCAGGTCCGCTTTACCCACGAGCGGAGGGCCACTGCCCACCGGTACGGCCCGCTCAGCACGGCGATGACCAGGACGACCAGAGCCACGCCCAGGACCCAGGCGGTGAGGACGAAGAATCCGTGCAGCAGATCACCGAGAACGATCTGAGCGACCTGCGGGTTGTGAGCACCGCTGGCCAGCGTGCCTTGCTCGTGGAGCGTAACGCGCCTCTCCACGATCATCAGCAGGGAGACGCCCACCGCCAGCTGGAGCACGGTTCTGCGGCGGTTCACCGACAGCCACAGGCTCAGGGCGATCAGGACGATCGTGACCAGGGGCAGGACCAGGGTGAGCCGGTCGAAGGCCTTCACTCCTCGCTGGACCTCTGCCAGGTCGCTGGACTTGACCAGGGTGATCTGGCCGAAGTCGCTCGGCAGGGTGACCCCCAGGGCCTTGGACAGCTTGTTCACCGCCTGCTGGGGCGGGTCGGCGCTGGTGATGGCGGGCAGGGTCACGGGCTTGCCGGTCAAGTCGGAGGCCAGGCCCGACACCTTCCCCAGGGCCTGGTTGATGAGGGGGACGGTGTTCAGGACGATGTAGCCGCCCGAGGTGGAAACAGCCGCCGTATGCTGGCCGCGCAACACCGCCACCAGCAGCTGGTGCATAGAGGTCAGCGTCGCGGTCCAGATGGCCTGGAACTGAGGGGACGCCATCACGCTGGCCAGCTGACCGGCCACGAAGCCCTTGGTGGCATTGGCGACCGGGACGGCCGCGAAACTGGCCTTGGGAGGCAGCGCATCTTTCAGGCGGGCCTGGAGATTGAGCTCAGTAAATAGCTGGTCCGTGGCGCGCGCCGCCACGGCGGAGGTCACGGCCGGATTCTCGAAGACGGGCCCTACCGTGCCGACAAATGTCGGGGTGTTGAGCAGGGTCCGGTGCGCCCACACCTCCGTGGTGGACAGCAGCACCAGCAGGCAGGACAGCGCGACCAGCAAGCCGACGACACTCCTGCGGATGCGCCGCCGGCGCGGCTTGCTGGTTCGTTCTTGCCCGCTGCGGGGTGCGTCACGCTCAGCCTGGTTACGGGCGGGATCTGCCGCAGCGTGAGCATCTTGTTGGTTCTCGCCCTGGGTCATCGTCGTCTGCAACCTGTCGTCACTATTCGCTGATCCGTTCCGGCCTACGATCGCATGGTGGCCTGCCCGGGTGTTTAGGGCCGAAGGTCCCGCCAGGGACGAGTGCTAAGTCCCTACTGAGACGGCTCGCGGCTGTCTGAGGCTGGCCTGATGAGGATGAGGTTTCCGCGCCGCAGGGCCAAGGTCGCCGGGAGGTCCCCCGGCGACCAGATTGCCGGAACGCCTCCCGACGACCAGGCTGACTGGTTCAGTCCGCACGATCTGGGTGATCGCGCCTGCTGCTGCCCCGCCCGGCCGGTGGTGCGGGTCCGCATCCCGCCCGCCCCGGCTCGCCCGCATTCAGCTGACCTGCTGCTGTGCGGCCACCACTACCGGACGTCCGTGGCCGCCCTGGCAGCCGCCGGCGCAGTGATCATGGACGACCGGCGCAGTGGCGGAACCACCGTCAGCGAGCATCAAACGGGCAATCCCAGGCCCGCCGATGCCACGCCGCGGCGATGAGCCGACCGTCCTGCTTGCGGGATCCCGCTTCCTGACGGCAGGCGCGGTAATGGGGAGTTCCTTCGGAGCATGCCGCTCTCCGGGCTGGGCGCAGGCCGGGACGAAGGTGTCAATCCCGAAGTGACCGGTGAACCAGCGATCCCGGCCGGACTGGGAAAGCACTGCTGGTTCACAGCGATTGGCCGCAACCATCTACGTGGTGGACGAGGGGGCGAGGGCACGAGGGCTCTATTCAGCGCTTGTCCGCGCGGCCGTTAAGGCGCTTGCGGTACCAGAGGACGTCCGTTCCTGACGGGAAGTCCTCGACGCAGCCCGCCAGTTCGTAGCCGTTCTGCTCGTACAGAGCCCGGGCCTGGAAGGCGTAGGTGAAGTGGACGGTCTGCGAGCACCCGCGCGCGGCCGCCTCGGCTTCGGCGGCGGCGATGAGCCGCGTCGCCAGGCCGCGCCCGCGCAGACCCGGCTCCACCCACAGGCTCTGCAGTTCGCAGCAGTCGCCCCAGGTCCACCCGCTGATGCCGGCCACGACCGTTCCGCCGTCGCGCACGAAGATCGCCAGGTCGGCTTCGCCGCCGAGTCCCATGGCGGCGGACGCCTCACGGCGGATCTGCGTTTCCAGGACCTCGATATCCAGTGGATCAGGATGGTCCTCGACGCGGAGTTCCACGGCGACCGGCTCGTCAGGCACCGGCAATCTGCTCGATCAGCGACAGGTCATCGAAGTAGGTCCGGAAGGACCGGATCTTCCCCTCGCGGAAGTCGGCCACGGTGACGCCGGGCAGCTGGACGTGCCGACCGGTTGCTTCCAGCACGCTATCCTCGCTGAGCACGAGCGGCCCGGTGTGATCGGCTTCGACGAGCCATTCGGCGAACGCCTTGTTGCCCACTTCGTCCAGTCCCCGGAACGTGATCGCGACGTTGGAGAACGCTGTCTCGCGGAGGGCTGAGAGGGCAGCGAGCGCGGCCAGCCCGGACACGGTGACGTACGGCGACCAGCCGGTGACGTCCTCGGTGAACAGGGTCTCCGGATCAGCCGGTGCGGCACCGGCCTCGGCCCTGATCGCGTCCGCCAGTACCTCTTTGCGTGATCCGCTCATGTCAGCCCCCTGTTCCTGCCGGGTTCCTGTCGGGAATCGATCTGTCCAGCATCTTCTGGTAATCCGGGATGCGGTCAGGTCCCGAGTATTTTCGCCTTGGCCGCCGCGAACTCCTCGTCTGAGAGGGCGCCCGAGGCGTGCAACTGCGCGAGGTGCTCGATCTCGTCGGCCGGGTCCGCCGGAGGGGGCGCATATTGCGCCTGGTCCTGGCCGTCGTCGGCAGGCGCCTGGTCGTCGGCAGGCGCCTGGTCATCGGCCTGCTGCTGCTCCCCGGCCTCCCTGTTCGCGTGGTGAGCCATCGCCGCTCCGCCCGCCACTCCGACAACGAGCGCCCGCCGCCGTACACGTCGCCTGAAACCCATGGAAAACTCCTTCCCGTTCGTCCGGCCGGCCTGCGCCTGCCTGGGCAGTGCGCATCCATCGCAGGAACTCCGGGTCCTACCGCTGAGGGCGTCCCGCCGCACGCTCGCTCATTGAGCCGCCCCGGGCGATCAGGTAGACCAGCACGCCGATGACCGGGATGAACAGCACGAACACGAACCACAGGGCCTTGGCCCCGCCGGACAGGTCATGACTGCGGAAGATGTCGATGAACACCCAGATCAGGATCCAGATCCAGATCACCCACAGAAAGAAGATGCACATCGTCCAGAAAAGGTTCAACAGCGGATAGGACGAATCGGCCAGTGTCATTTCCCTCTCCTCGCGCCAGAGAGGGTTCCCGGCAGCGATTCCGCTGCCGGGTCCTGCGCCCAGCGCCAGCTCAGCATAGGCCTGGCGGCAGATCACCGGCATCACCCAGCACGGGTGAGACAAATGACCCTCAGCCCACTTGCCAGGCAGCCCGGCTCACCACGCGCGCCCATCCTGCCCGGCGACGGATAGCCAGCGATCACACCCGCCGGGTTGAGGCCTCGCGGGGCGGGAGAGTTCGTTTGTTCTCAGTGCCAGTAGGTTGTCGTGACCGGCGGCTGCTTCGTCCTGATCTACGGCATTCCCGCGGTCGCCAGCTCGCACGTGTTCACCGCCGGCGCGCACGACGTGTCCGGCAGCCTGAACTCCTGGGGCTGGATCACCCTGATCATCGGCGTCTTGCGGCCGCTGGCGGCGGCCGGGGTGCTGACGGGCAGCCAGCCGGCGCGCTGGTTCGCCGTGGCGGTGCTCGCGCTTAACGCCCTCGGCCAGGTGTTCTTCAGCCCCGCCTGCCCATGCTGGTCCGTGATGATCATCGCGGTGGACGTGGCCGCGCTGTACGGGCCGCGCGCCTACGGCAGCCACGCGAACCTGGCCGCACTGAGCGTGGTACGAAAGAACGTGGCTGAGGGCCGAAGGTCGTGGTGCGGCCTGACTTCTGGCCCGTACCGGTCTCGCGGACCGGGGGCGCAGCGTGGTTTACGGGCTGACGTCGCGGTCGATGGGGCGGCACCCCTTTGCGGGTGATGATCCGTCGGCCTGGTCAGGTGGAGGCCGGGGAGACGATCCCGATGACGGGAGAGTCCGGAACTACCGATGGGCCTCATCGTTGACCCGGCCAGGGCCTACGAGAGCCTCAAGGACCTCGGCAGCCGCCTGACGCCCCCGCCGGGCTGGAACTTCCGGGCCGTGATCCCCGACCAGGACCTGGTCCTCACCCCGGATGAAGGAGCCGCCAAGATCACCCCAGGACGACCTGGGAAACAGCTACGACCGGGGGAGGCGCCTACAGCAACTACAAGCCGTAGGCGCGTCATGACTGGCGACCGGCAACCGGCCCCGACAGCACCGGGAACCGGTATACCAGAGGTGCTGTCCCAGCGGGCGGCGAGATCCGGGCCTGCGGTCGTCAGGTGCGTGCACGGTGCTTACCCCGAAGGACCTTTGGCCCTATGTTCCCCGCCGGGCCTGGCGCGACCATGCGGGGGATCGCCGTGACCAGCACGGGAAAGACCACGGAAGCGTGGTAACGGCATGACATCTCACTCGCGCTTTACCCTCAGTGAGGCCCGCGCCGCGGGCGAGCGGATCGGCATCGACTGGGACGCTTCGCCGTTCGATCTCGGGCAGTTCCGGAAGGGGATGGACATCGAGCTCGAGCACGGCACGCGTGACCCGGAGACGAATGTGACCGATGACGATGTCACCATGACGGCGAAGATCGCCCGGGCGCACCTCAACGAGTTCCCGGACTATTACACCCGCCTTGCCAAGATGGAAGCCGAGGCGGAGGCGGAGGCGGACCACGCGGCGCCGGGTGACTGAACCGCACCGGGGATCGTGGCCCTCGAGTGTGCCCGGCGACAGGCGCCGGGACGAGAGCGGCATCTGCGGGAGGTCCGGTTTCTGGCGGCCGGCCCCAGACGGTCATGTCAGGTGGGTTCGGCGGCTGGTCACCGAACGTGGCAGCACCTCCGGTAAGGGGCGAGCGCATAGCCGTTCTGTATGCCCAGCGACTCCTGGTCGGCTAGGCGCGCACCGGGGCTCCTGGCAGCTGCCGGGACGCGCGCAGCACCGGGACGGGAATGGGACCTAGGTCCCGGACAGCAGGGCCGACCTGCTCTGGCCTGGTGAAGCACGTCCGGACAGCTTGGGCCTGCAGGGTGAGCCAGGCTCACGCCATACCGGAGCGAGGGGGGGCGAGATGACGCTTGAGGTCAGGTCAATGCGGGATGCCGCCAGCGGCGGTGATTCCGGCAGGCCCGGCCGCCTGGGGCAGGCAACGGAATCTGCGCCGTCGCCCCCTAGCGGACAGGTCGCAGGCTAATGGCGTCCGCCGGGCAGGACAGTGAATCGCCGGAAGTCGCCGCGAACGGCGGCCGCGGCGCCCGCCACCGTGTCCGGCATGGCACCCAGGCCGCCCAGGGGAAGATCGAGGCCGCCAAGGGGAAGTATTCCGGCTCAGCGGCTGAGCATCTATGGCGCCGGCTGGACTCGATGGATTTCATCAACCGGGGCATGCTGTTCGCGGGCACGCTGCTGTTGTGCTTGTTCCCGTTCCTGATCATCGCCAACGCCCTGGCCGGCCGGTCAGCGGCCAGTTCACTGGCCCGGCACCTGGGCCTGGACAAGCAGGCCGCCGCCGACGTCGGCGCCCTATTCACCTCCTCGGCCGCCACCTCCAGCGCCGTCACCGGGACCGCCTGGGTGTTCTTCATCCTGGCCGGCATCGCCGCGGCCACCGCGATCCAGGGCCTGTACGAGGCGGCCTTCGAGCTGGACAGCCGCGGGGCCAGGGACATGCCCCGCCGGCTGATCTGGCTGGCCGTGCTGGTGGGCTGCTCAGCCCTGGCCGGCTGGGCCGGCCCCTGGCTGCGCGGCGCGGGCGGCCCTGTCCTGCTCGGGGTCACCGGCCTGGTGGTGCTCACCGGCTTTTGGTGGTTCACGAGCTGGTTCCTGCTGGCGGGACGGATCTCCTGGCGGGACCTGTTCCCGGCCGCGGTCGCCACGGCCGTGTTCTGGCTCGGCATGGAGGCAGTCTTCTCGGTCATCTTCTCCGGCATGGTCACCTCCTACGACACCAAGTACGGGCCGATCGGCGTGGTCTTTGCCCTGATGTCCTGGCTTATCGCCATCGGGGTCGTGATCATCCTGGGCGCGGTGGCCGGCATCGTGTGGCAGGAGCGGAACCTGTCGTTCCGGGCTGCGTTCAACAAACTGCGGCGGGACCGGCACGGGCTCCGAGGTCAGGCGCCGCCGAGCCCAGGCACCGGCGGAACGCCTGCGGCCGGGAACGCAGGCACCGCCGGTGAGTGAGACAGCTGCGGCTGGCCCGGCCGATCCGGGCGCGCTGATCCGGAGCAAGAACTACCGCGTCCTGCTGGTCTTCGCCGCGGTGATCGGCGTGCTGGTCTCGTTCGCCTCCTGGTGCTTCCTGGAACTGGTCCACTGGATCCAGCAAGAGGTCTACAAGACCCTGCCCAGCGGGCTGGGACTGCATCCCGTCCCCTGGTGGTGGCCGCTGCCGGTGCTGGCCGTGGCCGGGGTGCTGACGGCCGTCGCGATCGTGCGGCTGCCCGGCCGCGGCGGCCACATCCCGTATGAGGGGATCAAGGCCGGGACCGCCCAGCCGGCCGAGCTGCCGGGCATCTTGCTGGCCGCGCTGGCCACCCTCGGCCTGGGCCTGGTGCTGGGGCCCGAGGCCCCGCTCATCGCCCTCGGCGGCGGCCTGGCGGTCCTGGCCGTGCGGCGGGTGAAGAAAGACACCCCCGACCAGGTCGTGGCGGTGCTCGCCGCGAGCGCGGCGTTCGCCGCGATCGCCACGATCTTCGGCTCGCCGGTCATCGGCGCGATCATCTTGATCGAGGCGGCCGGCCTGGGCGGGCCGATGCTGCCCCTGGTGCTGCTGCCGGGCCTGATGTCGGCTGGGATCGGCTCGGTCGTCTTCATCGGGATGGGCCACTGGACCGGGCTCAGCTCCAGCGCCTACGCGCTGAGCCCCTTCACGCTGCCCGCCTTCTCCACCCTCACCGTCGCGGACTTCGGCTGGGCCATCGCGCTCGCGTTCGCCGCCGCGGTGGTCACTGTCGCGATTGTCGAGGGCGCGCGCAGGTCGGCCCATGTCGTCGCCAGGCGGCCGTGGCTGCTGCTGCCGGCCGCCGCCCTGGCCGTCGGCGGCCTGGCGATCGGGTTCGCCCAGATTACCCACCAGCCGGCGGACCTGGTGCTGTTCTCCGGCCAGGACGCGTTCGGCTCCCTGATCAAGCAGGGCCCCACCCTGGCCTTGTCCACCCTGGCGTTCCTGCTGCTGTTCAAGGGTGCGGCCTGGAGCATCTCACTCGGCAGCTTCCGCGGCGGCCCGACCTTCCCGGCCTTGTTCATCGGCGCGGTCGGGGGCCTGCTCGCCGCGCACCTGCCCGGGTTCTCCGAGACCCCTGCCGTGGCCGTGCTGATGGCCGCCGCGGTCGTGTCGATCCTGCGGCTCCCGCTGTCGGCCACCGTCATCACCCTGCTGCTGGTCTCCAAAGCCGGACTTGCCACCTCCCCGCTGATCATCGTCGCCGTCGTGGTCGCCTACCTCACCATCCAGACGCTGTCCCCAGCCCGCGGCCCCGCCCCCGCTGCCGCGCCCGCCGCCGAGCCCCAGCCCGCCGCGCCGCGCACGCCCACCACCGCACCCGCTGACTCAAGTCCCAGTCAGGCATGACCACCGGGCACCACCACCCATCAATCAGGCGGAAGAGGCCGGCCCGTAGCAGAAACCCCTCAAGTCGGTCCGATGGTCCTGGCGGGCGACACCAGCAATGCGAGCGCGCCCGCCGGCCCATCGGTCCTGGTGACCGCAGATCACCCCTTCCGGGGTGATGCCCGGGTGGTGCGCAGGAAGGCCCGGTGCGGCAACGTCGTTTACGTGCCGGCGAGACCGCCGTCGCGAGCCTGGGCTGTTCAGGTAACCGTGTGCTAGACGATCAGGCCGGTCGCGCGTAACCGGTAGCGATCCGGCTTTGGCTTCCATCAGCAGGGGGTACGGAGATGGCACAGCTGGACTGGAAGGCCGAGTACGCCTACACCACCGGGATGCAGGCGTTCATCTATGGCTTCCCGTACATGTACAACGCTCAGCTCCGGCACGACTGGGTGACCAGCAAGCGCGACCCGGACGTCGTCCCGTACGCCGCGGTCGACCACTTCTGGCACGCCGCGCGGCTCATCGACGCCAGCTACCGGGATGGCGGCTGCCCGAACAACGACACGCTGTACTCGCTGGCCTGGCTGGACCTGGGCGAGGAACCGGTCATCTTGTCCCACCCGGACATGGGCGACCGGTACTTCACCTTCGAGCTGATGGGCTTCACCTCCGACACCTACGACTACGTCGGGCAGCGCACCACCGGCAGCAAGGCGGGGGATTTCGCCATCAGCGGGCCCGGCTGGCAGGGGAAGCTTCCGCCCGGCGTCCGGTCCGTCCGGGCTGCGCCGACACCGTGGATCTTGATCATGGGCCGCGTCCTGGTCGACGGGGATGCCGACGTCCCGGCGGCGCGGGCCTTGCAGGAGCAGTTCCGGCTCACGCCGCTGAGCATGTGGGGCAAGCGCGGGGTCGCGGTGCCGGGCCGGCGCGACGTCTACGCGCCCGTCAAGGCCGGTCAAGACCCGCTCGGGCCGTGGAAGACGCTGAATGCGATGCTGGCCGAGAACCCGCCACCGGAACACCATGCGGTGGTGCTCGGCCAGTTCGCCCGGATCGGCATCGGGCCTGGCCTGGACGTCGAGGCCCAGCCTGACGTGGTCAAGCAGGGCCTGACCCGCGCCGCCATGACGGGGATGGGCCTGCTGCGGCAGCAGTTCCTCAGCGGGGAGTGGGCCACCGTGGTCAACGGCTGGCGCTACCCGCCGCCGGACATGGGCCACTTCGGCGATGACTTCCTGCAGCGGGCCGCCGACCAGTCCATGGCCGGCATCACCGCCAACGACCCGGCGGAGTCGGTCTACCTGGTGAACTTCACCGACGCCGAGGGCAGCCCGCTGGCGCCGGGCGGCCGCTACGAGCTGCATTTCGCCGCCGGCAGCCTGCCCCCCGTCGACGCATTCTGGTCCCTGGCCGCCTACACCACCAAGGACATGAACCTGATCCCGAACGACGCTGACCGCTACTCGGTCGGCGACCGCACCCCCGGCCTGCGGTGGGACCACGACGGCGGCCTCACGATCCGCCTGCAGCCCGGACCGCCCGGCCGGGACGGGACGCCGAACTGGCTGCCCACCTCGGCCACAGAACCGTGGTTCGCGATCTTGCGGATGTACCGGCCGCACCCCGAAGTCATCGCCGCCACCTGGAAATGCCCCGGAATCACCAAGGCGGGGGTGACCAGCCAGACGGGGCGACCCGGCTAACTCAGTTCACCAGGACCGAAACTGCGCGCTGCCGCACAGCGCACGCACGACAGGAGAACACGATGACCGACACGACCGCACAGCAGAACATGGAACGCTCACACCAGGCGCACTGCATCCCGGACAGGAAGATCTCCCTGGACCACATGCGAGGCTACCGCTTCGCCGAAGTGGCCCTGTTCACCGGCACCTCCGCCGAGAACGCCATCGCCGATTTCTACAACTCCACCGGCGTGGATGACCCCGCGCCCTCACGGTTCGCCACCCTGGACAAGGACACGATCACCCAGGAGCACAAGGCCCTCGGGGTCTTCCTGAATCCGCCCCGCTACTGGATGTTCGACGAGTTCCGGGTCTTCGAAGCCGGAGAGGACCAGGAATTCGGCGGGATCAAGATGACCTGGATGGGCGTCGTGGACGTCGCGACCCTGCAGAAGGCGATCATCGGAGGCAACTACTTCCCCGGGTACATCCACCGGGACAACTCATACACCTACAACCAGGGCAGCGAGGTCTACCTGCTCGACGCCCCCGGCGGCGAAGTCTTCGTCATGCAGTCCTACAACGCCCACACCGACGACGGCCTGGCCGCGGAGCAGAGCCCTGCCACCCTCGGCAGCAGGCTCGCACTGCCAGAAGGCTGGAGGTTCCGGGTCAAGACCCTCGACCGTGACCTGGTGGTCTCCCAGGACAAGACCGGCAAGCTGGCCCACGTCATGCAAGACGAGCTGCTCAACCGCTACCAGGGCTCCGACGGCGGCAAGGCCTTCAACTACGTCCCCTAAACCTTGGTCGTTCACGGCGATGGGTTACTGGTAACCGGTAGCGCCGGAGGCGCCAGCTGGTCTTGATTTGGTGGCAGGTGTGACAGTTGCCCGGCTGGCCGGCCGGAGGGCCAGGGTCCGGGCATGCTGTCGTCAGGTGCGTGCGCTGGGTGCACACAGAAGGACCTTTCGCCCTGTGCTCCTCGCTGGGCCTGGCGCAACCGTGCGGGGGAGGGACCAAGCCGGGCGGGGAACCGGCGCGGGCCCTTTGGTTTCGGCGGGAACAGCGAGGGGTCAAGGCGTTGGACCCACGACGAGCCCGCCAAGACCAGCGCGCCCACTGATTGCCGGACAATAGGCAGCTCGGCTGCCGGGCCGCTGTTCGATGTGGTGGAACCTGGTCTGCGTGAGGGCGCCTCAATGCCCTCTTCTAACCATGAAGGAGTGAGATGGCTGAGCCGCTGGGAAGATCGAGCCGATCAGATAGGACGCGCCGATGCCCGTACAGGACCGGGAAGACCGGCAGGGCCGCGTCGGTCCCTTCGTGACCTTCGTCGAGCGCGTGCGCCCGAACGGCGTGGTGGCTCGCTGGGAATCCCGCGACCACCGCAAGCACCTGCAGGGCGCCTTGACCGCCGGCTCGACCTGGTGGGCACCCAAGGCCCGGGGATGGTGGATCGCCGTCCTGTTCGCGGTGGGGTCGCTGCTGTTCGCTCTCGGGGCGGTTCCCGGGTACGCCAGCGCCGTCGGGGCCCGCTGGGACGCCGTGACGTTCTTCGCCGGCTCGCTGTTCTTCACGTCGGCTGGGTTTCTGACCTACCGGGAGGCCGTGGATGCCGGCCCGCAGCCGCCGGGTGCCGCCCGGCGGCGCTTCTTCGTCTTCCAGCCCCGCAGGATCGACTGGTGGGCCACCGCGGTGCAGCTCGCCGGGACCCTGTTCTTCAACATCAGCACCGGGAACGCGCTGCGGGCCGACCTGTCCGCGCAAGCCGCGCACCAGCACGTGTGGCGGCCCGACGCCCTCGGCTCGGTCTGCTTCCTGGTGGCCAGCGCGCTGGCCTGGTTCGAGGTTTGCCACGGCTGGACCGCCTGGCGCCCCCGGTCGTGGTCCTGGTGGATCACCCTGGCCAACCTGACCGGGTCCGTCGCCTTCGGCGTGTCCGCCGTCGCAGGCTACATCAACCCGTCAACCGGCCAGCTGCACAACGCCGAGCGGTCGAACCTGGGCACCTTCATCGGTGCGCTGTGCTTCTTCGCCGGCGCGCTGCTGCTCCTGCCCGAACGCACCGAGGAAGCCAGCGACCCAGTGACGACACCCGCTGCCGCCGACACCTGAATCCCCAGCCGCCTGCATCTCGCCACCGGCCGGCCGGACTGGCCCAAGGGGGCAGGCCGTCGGGGTGCGAGCATTGAACCCTCACCACGCTTCGCGGGGGACAAATATGACCGATCAGCCTGACCAGGAACTGCCGCCGGCCAAGCGCAGGCGGCTCATCATCGCGGCGGTGCTGCGCGGCCTGGTGGTCACGACGGCGCTGGTGGTTCTTTACTACCTGCTGCCGCTGGACCGGCCGTGGGACACTGACACAGCGGTGCGCGTGCTGATCGGCCTGCTGGTCTTCGCAGGCATCACAGTATGGCAGGTCAAGGCGATCGCCGGCTCGCGCTACCCGGGCCTGCGGGCGGCCGAGGCGCTGGGATTGATCATTCCCCTGTACCTGCTGCTGTTCGCCTCGACGTACTTCCTGATGGAACGAGCCTCCGCGGCGAACTTCACCCAGCCGCTGACCCGCACCGACGCCCTGTACTTCAGCGTGACCGTCTTCACCACGGTGGGCTTCGGCGACATCGCCGCCAAATCCGAGACCGCCCGGGTCGTGCTCATCGTCCAGATGCTCGCCGACCTGGCGGTGCTGGGCGCCGGCGCGCGGGTGCTGCTGGGGGCGGTGAACCGCGGCCGGCAACGAAGATCCGGCGACGGCGACGGCGACGGCCCGGCCGTCACCTGACGCCCTCCCCCGCACCGGCGCCGCACCAGCATTCACCGTGCGGCGCTCGCGGCTCGCGGGCAATGGCGGTAGCGCCGCATCGGCCAGGTAGGCCTGCGGTCGCGCCCGACCCCAGCCACCGTGAATGCTGATCACCCGCGATGATCATAAGGTACGTGACGGCAGGCGGAAACGGCCAGCTATCCAGTTGCCGCCAGCCGGCCTGGTGATGCCACCGGGGTTGCAGACGACGTGTCTGAGCCGGTGTCATCGAAGGTGACCCGGCCGCCCTCACCGTCCCGGTCGGCCGGCTGGGGGCAGCGGGCGGCGGTGACGGTGAGCCTGCGGGGTGCCAGAAGTCTGCCTGGCCTGTGAGCTGCAGCGATGGGTCAGGGCCCGGTCAGGGGCAGCCGTAGGGCATGATGATCGACCGTGTCCCTCCGTCTGCTCTATTTCATCTTCGCGCGGCTGTGCAGTTGGCTGGTCCTGCTCGGTCGTTCGACGGCGTCCAAGGACGCGGAGCTGCTCGTGCTGCGGCACGAGGTCGCCGTGCTGCGCCGGACCAATCCCCGGGCCCGGCTCGACTGGGCCGACCGGGCGGTGATGGCCGCGCTGATCCGGCTCCTACCGGGAAGGCTGCGGGCGCACCGGCTAGTCACCCCTGGGACCGTCCTGCGGTGGCACCGCCGCCTGGTCACCCGCAAGTGGACCTATCCGAACCGGACGGGTCGGCCGCCGGTCAGTGCCGAGATTGCCGCGCTCATCGAGCGGCTCGCCACTGAGAACCACGGCTGGGGTACAAGAGGATCCAAGGCGAGCTGCTCAAGCTCGGCCACCGGGTCGGCGCATCCACGATCCGCCGGGTCCTCAAAGCGCTGAAGATCCCCCCGGCGCCCAAGCGGCACACCGACACCACGTGGCGGCAGTTCCTGCACGCGCAAGCCGCGACGATGCTCGCGGCCGACTTCTTCCACGTCGACTGCGCGGTGACCCTCCGGCGCCTGTACTGCTTCTTCGTGATCGAGGTCGGCTCCCTCTACGTGCACATCCTCGGCGTGACCGCGAACCCGGACGGGCCGTGGACCACCCAGCAGATCCGCAATCTCCTGATGAACCTCGGCGATCGCGCCGCGGACTTCCGGTTCCTGGTCCGCGACAGGGCCGGGCAGTTCACCGGATCCTTCGACGCGCTCCTGGCCGATGCCGGTATCGAGGCCGTGACAATCCCGCCCCGAAGACCCTGCCTAAGGTGACTCGCTGCTAGATCCTCTGCTCGACCTGCAACAACCATTCACGACCTGCAGATAAGAACGAGTCACGCCGGAAGCACAGGCCGTTGCCCAGGTCGGCAATGCCATCAGCGCTGCTAACGTCCCTGAAGTCCGTGCCGATCTTGATTCCCCACTGTCCCTCGTGCTCGGCGAGTGCCAGGCCCCAGGAGTCCTTGACAGCCTTGACCATGTTCCGCTTAACGGTTTCGTCACCGCTCCACATGCCGGCGACGGTCTGCCCCGTAGGGGCATAGTCGAAAGAGTCAGGGATAACCTCGAAGCCCTCAATACGAGCCTTGACGTTCTTGCGCTCCGCAACTAGCGCATCTAGTTCGTCGTCGTCTTCGGTGACGCTGAGACGGGCCTGAAGTTTGCTCAGGGACGCTTGGAGCGCATCGAGTTCATGAGCATTTCCCGCTACCCGCTGGAAGGCGAGAATTTCTGTCGTGTCGCTTGCGAACACGCCGTCAATCAGGTCAATGACCGGCTGTGCGGCGGTTCCCTTGAAGCGTCCGCAAGAGAAACGCTTCTTGCCGTGGCCATCACAGCGCAGCTTTGGGGTACGCGGCTTCTGCACACGCGGTTTGCCGGTACGGTGATCAACGGCGGGAGTAAGACCTTTTACAAGGTAGAGGTTTCCCCCACACTCCGGGCAGTCGAGCACGCCTGAGATCCAGTTAGCCGGCTGTGCCACGGGCCGACCGCCCTTGTTGGCCCTATGGTCGGCATCCTTATCCGCGTTCGCGGCCAGCACCTTGTTAGCCCGCCACCACAGAGGGGACTCGACAACCGGCGGGACCTCATGCGCCCAGGTCTCAGTTACGCCCTCATGCGTGTAAGAGCACTCGATAACCCCCGTGTGGTTCGCAGCAAAGCGAATCACGTTCTTGACGCTAGTCGGGTACAGGCCATATCTGCGCCCGATGCTGGCGAGCGATTCGCCGCCAGCAACACGCTCGTAAAGGTCGGTGACGGCTTCCGGGTTAGCACAGAAAGCTTGCTTCGAATGCCGCACGCCACGGATAGCCCAGAACGTCGGCAGCGTGCCGTGGTGCGCCTTGTTCGCCACGACCATCGAGATGCCACGGTAGGTCTGAGTCTTGACCGTACGGGACTTCTCAGCCTTCGCGTGCTGGGCTACCAGTGTCACGATGCGCCCGGCGAAGTCGGTACGCCCGAACTGCGGCTCGGCAATCGAGATGATGTCACCACCAGCGGAGCGAATCGCCAACAGGATTTCGGCTTGCGCGTCGAGGTCTTCCCTCCGGTCGAGGCGGCTCGACTCCGTGACAATCAGCGCGGAATACTCGCCACGGGCGATGTCTTCGATCGCTTCCCGCAACGCCGGCTCTTGCGTCCCATGGCTAGCGGAGTACCCGTGGAGCTTGAACGTCTTCACGATCGTCACGCCGTTCTCTGCGGCGTAGTCGTTAACGACCTTGACTTGGGATGTCTCGTCCTGGCTGCCGGTTGAGACCCTGACGAACGCTGCGGCTAGGCTCACTGGTCGGCTCCGTTCGGTCTGTGCTGGCCCATGAGTGCACACTACCCGATAGCCTACGACCGTGACATGTTCGAGCACGCGGAAAGGCTAACAGCGTCGGCGGCAGGTCGAACGCTCCGAATAGCTCGGCGTTGAACGTGGTGATCTCCACGATCAGCCCGGCCTCGATGCGCATGACGTCGAGCTTGAACGCGCGGAACTCGCTGTCGCCCGGCCGGCGCAGGTAGCTCGCCGCGGCGGGCATCCGGTTGGCCCCGACCGGGATCAGGCGCCACTCCCCCATCGAGGCCGCGTTGGCCATGAGCGGCCGGATCGCCTCGGGCCCTTCGAAGCGCCACGGCGCGGGCGGCATGGTCACCCGGATGTCCCGGGCCGCGATCGCCATGGCGGCCTCGGTGTCGCACCGTTCGTGCGCCCGGATGAACTGCTCGACCAGTTCGCGTTCCTCGGCGCTCGGCTCCCGCGCGGACCACTCGGCGCGCCGGGCGGGCAGGTGCGACTGCATCGTCGCCCGTGCCCGCTGCAGGGCGCTGTTGGCCGCGGCGACGCTAGTGCCGAGCGCCGAGGCGGTCTCGGTGGCTGGCCAGCCGAGCACGTCCCTGGCGATCAGCGCCGCGCGCTGCCTCGGTGGCAGGACCTGCAGGGCGGCCAGGAACGCCAGCGAGATCGTCTCCCGCCGGATGGCCACCGCCTCGGGTTGCTCGTCGCTCGGCGCGGCCGCCTCGAGCAGCTGGTCCGGGTACGGCTGGAGCCAGGGCACCTCGGCAAACGAGCTTCCGGCGGTTCGCCGCGAGCTACGCCGCAGCATGTCCAGGCAGACGTTGGTCGCGATCCGGTACAGCCACGCGCGGAACTGGGCGCCGCCGTCGAAGCCGGCCCGGCCGCGCCACGCCTTCAGGAACGTCTCCTGTACCGCGTCCTCGGCCTCGTCGAACGAGGCCAGCATCCGGTAACAGTGGACGTGCAGCTCGCGCCGGTGCCGTTCGGTGAGGGCGGCGAACGCGGGCTCGTCTCCCGCGATCGCCGCGCTCACCGTCTGGTCCGCGCTCGTCATCAGGTCCGGACGATCCATGGTCAGCCCTTGCTGTGGTCGACTTCCTGCAGCAGCCAGATATTGCCGTCCGGGTCGGTGAAGTCGGCGAACGACTGGTAGTTCTCCCGTTCCGGGTGCGGTCCGTCCACCCACTCCCCGGCCACCATGTGACGCACCGGGCCAATGGCCACGCCGCGCTCCGCCATCTCCGCCTGGGCGGCGACGATGTCGGACACGACCAGATGCAGGCCCTGCGCCGAGCCCGGCGCGGCCGAGGTGATCCCGGTGCCGAACCCGATCGCGCACGCCGAACCCGGCGGGACAACCTGGACCACCCGCTGCCCCTCGCCGATCGGGGTGTCGACGATCAGGGCGAAGCCGGCGTTCTCGAGGTAGAACTTTTTCGCGCGGTCCACGTCGGCGACCGGGATCAGCACCAGTTCCAGCTTGTAATCCATTTCCTTGCCTCCTTACCCGAATCGGCGGGCGCCGATTCTTACCTTGTAACGGAGGTCGGCGCGCAAACTCATCGGTGCCGCGATGAGCCGGACATGTATACACGGACAAGACCCAACCGGTCCCGCGTCCGCTCCGAAGTAGCCGCCTGAGCCGGTCTCACAGGCTGAACTGCTGGCGCCGGTCCGGCGGGACCAGGTCGGCGTACTCAGGGTGCTCGGAGATCCACTTCCGCACGAACCGGCAGTAGGGCAGCACAATCAGCTGCCGCTCCCGGGCGGCGTCCAGGCTCGACTGCACTAGCTGGCCGGCGATGCCCAGGCCGCGGAACTGATCGTCGGTCTGGGTGTGCGTGAACGCGATCTCGTCTCCACGCAGGTGATACTGGGCAAACCCGGCTAGCTCGCCGTACGCGATGATCTCGAACCGGGCCTTATCCGGATTGTCGGCTACCTCCAGGTCCATGGCACCTCCCCGTCAACCCAGGCTATCCCCCGGTGCCCAGCGAAATGGCGCTGATCTGCAACATCCGGGCCGGCTGAGAGCAGGCCGTCGTACCGTAGGCCAGCTTGACCGGAGCTGCCTGGTTCGGCCGGTAGACGATCAGGTACGTTGCGTCACACAAGATGACGTTCGCCGGCCTATCGAGGTTGGCCACTTCGATCCGTAACGCGTGAAAGCGGGGCAGAGCAGCCCGATCAGGACGGCGATGGCCAGGCAGCCGAGGCCGCCGCTGACGGCGCTGACGGCGGGCGTGCTCAGCGCGGCGACCGTGCCGGACTCGACGTCGCCTAGGGGGCCGCCGCCGACGCCGATGATGTACTCCACGCTGGAGACCCGGCCGCGGAACTCATCCAGGGTCACGGCCTGCACCATCGAGGCACGGAACATCACCGTGAGCGTGTCAGCCGCCCCCGCGACGGCCAGCATCGCC
Source organism: uncultured Actinomycetota bacterium (assembly GCA_963842265.1). Taxonomy (GTDB): domain Bacteria; phylum Actinomycetota; class Actinomycetes; order Streptosporangiales; family Streptosporangiaceae; genus Palsa-504. The sequence continues at coordinate 42,983 of CAWJGE010000011.1, read as the reverse complement.
AACGCGAGCGGCAGGCTGGCGGTCAACCCGAAGCAGGCGATGGCCGCACCCCAGATCATCGTGCCGGCCAGCATGCCGCGGCCCTGGCGGCTGACTCGCGCGGCCGGTCCCGACAGTACCGCCGAAAGCAGGCCGCCGACGCCGACGGCCGCGTTGAGCAGGCCGAGGGTCCGTGGCGAGCCGCCGAAGTGCGCGGCGTTCAGGGCCGGGAACAGCGCCACCGGCAGGCCGAGCAGCATGGCGTCCAGGTCGAGCAAGAACGCGGCGACGAGCACGGGCTGGCGGCGGATGAACCGCAGGCCCGCCATGATCGCGCTCAGGTGCGACCGCGGGCGGCCGGAATCGGAGGGCGGACGGGGCCGCATGGCAGGGAGCCGGGCGGTGGCGTACAAGGCCGCGACGAAGCTGACCGTATCGACGGCGTAGCAGGTCTTCAGGCCCCACGCGGCGGCGATCAGGCCGGCCAGCGCCGGGCCGAACAGCATCGTGACGCGGCCGGCCAGCGTGTTCAGCGCGATGGCCGCGGTGAGTTGCCCCGGCGGCACCAGTTGCGGCGTAAACGTGCGCCGGGCCGGGGCACTGACGGCCTGCAGCACGGCCTGCACCATGGCCAGCGCGTAAAGCAGCCACAGCTGGCCGGACCGGGCGTAGGCCTGGACGGCGAACGCTGCCGAGACCGCCATCAGGCACGCGCTGGTGACCAGCGCGAGCTTGCGGCGGTCCACCGCATCGGCGATCGAGCCGCCGAGCAGGCCGACGGCCAGCACCGGGACGAACGTCAGCCCGAGCAGGCCGACGGCCAGGGAAGAGTGCGAAATGTCCCAGATCTGCAGCACGACCGCGAAGCTCGTCATCGAACTGCCCAGGGAAGACAGCAGGCCGCCGGCTAGCAGCCGCCGGAACGCGGGGTGCTCGCGGGCCGGGCCGATGTCGGGTAGCACGCGCGCGAGCCACTGGCCGCGTTTCACGGGTCGCTCCTCCGGGGCTGCCTGGCGATCGCGAGCAGGGCGGCACGGCGTTCGGCGCCGAGGCTGGCACCGTCGCCGGCGGGGGCGGGCTCCGCCAGCAGCGCCCTGGCCGCGTCCGCGATGCGCAACTGCATGGGGCGTGACACTACGGCTCGTTCGGCCGAAATAAGGACCTCGGTGAGAGCGGCGGGCAGCTCGGCCTCGAGCTCAGCCGCCGCCGCGTCGGTGGCCGCCCATTCCGCCTCGATGAGCGGGAGCAGCTCGCGGGCCCGGGCCGTCAGCCGCGCGATGCGCTGGCGGGCGTCGGCGCCTCGCTCCAGCGTCAGCAGGCCGTGGCGGGCCATCTGGGCGGCCGTCTGGCTGGCCGCCGAGTGGGTCACGCCGACCGCGCTGGCCAGGTCCCTGATGGACAGCGGGCCGAGGGCGACCAGCGCGCGGACCACCGGACTGTACCGCGGCCGGTAGTCGGGGACGCCGAGGTCGGCGTAGAGGCGGGCCACGTCGCCGTCGAGCAGCTCGAGCAGGTGCCGCATCCTGGTACCCAGCCCGGCGAAGGTCTCCATGGGGCTGATTCTAACAGCACTGTTATATCTCGGACGAGAGCGATGCCGACCAGCCGATCACCAGGGTGGAGTGGGCCAACTACATACCGGGATAGCCCTACCGGGCGCCGTGCGCATAGGGCTTGTCCGGGGCTGTCCGGGGTTTTGCCTGACTGCCCCTTCGGGCCGGACCGAACGGTAGGTTCTTGGCATCTTGGCTGCTGGCTGGCTGGGAGGGGGGCCAGCCAACCAGTGGCCTCGCTGGTCCCGGGCTCAGCTCACCTCGGTGCCGTAGACCACGATGTTGCTCAGGTAATGGCCGGTGGCCGGATCGAAGGCGCCGCCGCAGGTGATCAGGCGAAGCTCCGCGTCGGGAGTAGGGCCGTACACCGTCTGCGTCGGGAAGTGATCCTTCAGGTACGTCTGGACCGATGTGACCCGGAACTCCGCCGTGGTGCCGTCGGCTCGCTTGACGTAGACGCTGTCCCCGCGGCGCAGTTCGGAGAGCCGGTAGAACACGGCGGGGCCGGTCAGCGAGTCGATGTGACCCACGATGATGGCCGAGCCTACGGCGCCCGGCCGCGGGCTTCCGGTGTACCAGCCTGCGACGGATGTCGAGGACGGCACCTGCAGCGAGCCGTCGGCGGCCAGGCCCAGCGTGATCAGCTGGGTCTTCACGCCGATCAGCGGAATGGTCAGCGAGACCGGGCTGGCGACCTGGGCCGGCTGCGCCGACTGCGGCGGGGCGGCGATCGGGCCGGTGGGCGCCGGCAGCGCCGCCACCCCCGCGGCGACCGGCCGCATGGCCGACGTCGAGTGGCGCGTCAGCAGCAGGCCCGCCGACCCGGCCACGATCACCACCAAGCCGGCCGCGAAAACGATCGCGGCCGGCTTGCGGGTCGGCATCCTTAGCTCCCGGTGTTCAGCTGACGCCGGAATCCATGACGGCGCAGCCGGAAGCCGCCGGTCAGGGCGATAAGCGTGCCGGCTCCGATGAGCGCCAGCCACGGCACCGGTGATCCCGGACCATGCCCCGCGGTGCCGCCGAACCCGGTCGTGACCCCGCCCGCGGGCGGCTTGCCCGCGCCGGCCGCGTCCACCAGGTTGACGATCTCAAGGCCGTTGGTTCCGTCGAGCACCACCATCGTGTGGACGGTGCCCGCGGCGAGCGTGACGGGCAGGGTCGCCTTGGTGCTGCCCCCGACGATCGCCGACATGGTCCAGGTACCCGGCGGGATGGCCGCATACGGACTCACGGAGGCGAACGACGCCTTGGTCACGATGTCCCCGGCCGCACCCGGGGCGCAGCTGCAGTGGAACTTCACGACCTGCTCCTTGAGCGACGCCTGGATCACCCGCACCGAGGACTTACCCGCTGGTGCGGTCAGGCTGTCGTCCATGACCTGAAGCCGCAGACCCGACTCCGGCCCCATGCCCGCCACGGTGTAGGCGTGACCGGCCTTGACCGTCACGCTGGTGGACAGCACCGGCTGGCTCGACGGGGAGGCGCCGGATGCCCGCATGGCCACGCTGTAGTCGCCGGCGGTGACCTCCTCGTAGGGCGAGACCGTTCCGTAGGCGACGTGGTGAAGCACGATCTGCGCGGTGGAATTGCCGAACGAGTAGAGATATACGTCGACGGCGGGGGTGTTCGGCGACAGGTGAGCGAGCCTGATCCAGCCGGTTCCCGTGGTGGCCGAAGTCGCCGAAGCCGTGGCGGCGGCGGGAATGCCGAGCAGCAGGGCCGAGGCGGCCAGTAGCATGGTGATTCGTCTAGTTATTCTCGGAAACTTCACTTTGATCCCTCCCCAAGCTGTTGAATCTCTATGAGCCTCCTAGTCCCATAGGACCCGGAGCGTCGTATCGCACAGTGACCAACGGCTGCCCGTTCACACCCTTGGTGATGCTGGCCACCGCAGGTCGGTACTGGCTTTGCTGAGCACTGAGAAACGCCACCATCGCCGGCAGGCCAGCCGACGCGGCGGCGCCAATTTCAGCGCCGCGTAGCGGTACGTCCGAGCTCACGCCGGGCGAAGGGTCATCGAACGCTACCAGGTGAATCGGCATTAGGTGAGCAAGTGTCCCAAGCGTTACAAGCAGGCGCGGATCTACCTGACCAGCCAGAAGGGTCTGGCGCGCGGCCGCGGAGGCCTGGACGCGCTTGTTGGTCAGCAGTTGCTCGCCCGCGGCAATGCGGTTCTTCAGGTCCTCCGCGAGCTGGGAATCAAAGGCCTTGGTGCCCAACGGCGCGACGTAGCGGACGTCGACGCGCGCCGCGCCCGAGCCGAAGCTGGCGATCACCAGCGGCGCGTAGACGCTGGCCAGCCGGGTACCGAACTGGTTCCGGATCACCGGCGTCGCGACCACCAGGGCCGCGCCCTCCGGGTCCGGAGCGGTCGGCTGAAGCTCATTGAGCTGACCGGCGGGGATGCCGCTCTTCTGCAGTTCGACGCACATCTCCGGATCACAGCCCACGTTCATGCTCGGGGCCACCTGCTGGGCGATCCACACCGCCGCCTGGTGCCGGTCAGCCGCCGCCACCTGCAGCGCGCTCGAGCCGGGCCTGGAGGCGCTGGGCGGCGACGCCGCCTGCTCCGTTCCCCGCTGGGTGAAGGCCAGCGTCACGCCGGCGCCGAGCGCCATGGCCAGCAGCGCGCTCAGCACGAACACCAGGCGCCGCCGCCGGCCCACCGGATACCGGTGATGCCTTTCCAGCCACAGCCGCACTGTGGTGCTCGCCACCGCCGGCCACGACGGTTCTTCCCGGCGAGCAGGCGTCACCGGTGTACGTCGTGAAAGCTCCTGGCCCATCTCCGCTCCCCCAGAGCCCCGGGGCGGGTGTCCGGGGCTGGCAACCAAAGCTGTTCGATCATACGCTGTCCTCCGATATCAGCCAATACAATCATTTTTCAATCTCTTCAGCACAGAACTTCGCGATCATCACCATGCGGGGTCACAGGGAGCTTTTCCGCCTCATATACGCCCACGCAATTGCCTAGCGGAAATACCGGGAGGAGGCGTCTTCCTGGGCTAGGCGGTGCAAGGCGATGAGCTGGCGGTCTACGCCGGATCAGCGTGGCGGACTAAGCGTCCTCGGGAGTCAGGATCTCGTCGCGGACCGCGGCCCACTGCAGCGAATGCCGGATACCCTCGGCGAGGTCGTGCTGCGGCCGCCAGCCAAGCAGCCGCTCCGCGCGGTCGATGCGGGGGAAGGCGCCCGCCACGTCGCCGGGCCGCCGGGCGGCTTCACGCGCCTCGACGGGGCGATCCGCCACCCGGTTGAACGCGGCGAGAAGCTCCCGGACCGTGGTGCCCGCGCCGCTGCCCAGGTTGATGACCGTCACCGGCCCGGACAGGGCGTCGAACCGGGTCAGCGCGGCCACGTGCGCCGCGGCCAGGTCCCAGACGTGGATGTAGTCCCGCAAGCCCGAACCGTCCCTGGTCGGCCAGTCGGTCCCGGTGATCAGGAACGGGACGCCTTCCTCGCTCGCCTGGATGAGCTGGCCCAGGGCGTGCGTCGGCCGCCGCAGTTGCAGGCCCGTCCGCATCTTGGGGTCCGCGCCGATCGGGTTGAAGTACCGCAGGGACAGCACCCGGATGGGCTGGGAGGCGGCGATGTCGGCGAACATCGCCTCGCATACCGCCTTGGTCCGCGCGTACGGGCTCTGCGGGTCCAGAGGCGAGTCTTCGTCGACGCTGAGGTCCGCACTGGCACGGTAAATCGCGGCCGAGGAGCTGAAGATCAGCCGCGGGCAGCCGTTGCGCAGCAGATGCGCGGCGAACTCCAGGCTCTTGGTGACGTTCGCCCGGTAGTAGCCGACCGGATCGGCGACCGAGTCCGGGACCACGATCAGGGCCGCGCAGTCGATCACGGCATGGATATCGGGGTGCTCGGCGAAGATGCGGTCGATCAGCGACCCGTCGGCGATGTCGCCCGGATAGAACGCGCGGCCCGCCGTGAACTCGCGCCGGCCGGTGACCAGGCTGTCCAGGATCACCGGGGCGACCCCCGCGTCGGAGCAGGCCGACGCGATCGTGCTGCCGATGTACCCGGCCCCCCCGGCGATCAGGACCTTCATCGTCCGGATCCTACCCGCGGTCGAGGCCGAGGATGTCTACCGCGCGCTCGCGCATCTCGACCTTGCGCACCTTGCCGGTCACCGTCATCGGGAACTCGTCGGCGATATGCACGTACCGCGGGATCTTGTAGTGCGCCAGCCGCCCGGTGCAGAATGCGCGCAGCGCCTCGGCGGTCAGCGCCGGTGCGCCCGCGCGCAGGCGCACCCAGACCATGAGCTCCTCGCCGTACCTGGGATCGGGCACGCCGATGACCTGGGCGTCCAGGATGTCGGGGTGGGTGTAGAGAAACTCTTCGATTTCCCGCGGGTAGACGTTCTCGCCGCCGCGGATCACCATGTCCTTGATCCGGCCGGTGATGGCCAGGTAGCCGTCGGCGTCCATGACCGCGAGATCGCCGGTGTGCATCCAGTGCGCCGCGTCCACGGCCTCGGCGGTCTTGTCCGGCTGCTCCCAGTAGCCGAGCATCACCGAATACCCCCGGGTGCACAGTTCGCCCGGCGTGCCGCGCGGCACGGTGCGGCCCGTGTCGGGGTCGATGACCTTCACCTCCAGGTGCGGCCCGACCCGGCCCACGGTGGACACGCGGCGGTCAAGTGAGTCGTCGGCGCGGGTCTGGGTGGATACCGGCGAGGTTTCCGTCATGCCGTAGCAGATCGATACCTCGGTCATCGACATCCGCTCGATGACCTGCTTCATCACCTCGACCGGGCAGGGCGAGCCGGCCATGATGCCGGTCCGCAGGCTGGACAGGTCGTAGTCGGCGAAGTTCGGGGCGGACAGCTCGGCGATGAACATGGTGGGCACGCCGTATAGCGACGTGCAGCGCTCGGCCTGCACGGCCTGCAGCGTCGCGACCGGGTTGAAGGCCGGCGCGGGGATGACCATGCACGCTCCGTGGCTGGTCGCGGCGAGGTTACCCATGACCATGCCGAAGCAGTGGTAGAACGGCACGGGGATGCAGATCCTGTCCGCTTCGGTGTAGTTGCACAGCTCGCCGACGAAGAACCCGTTGTTCAGGATGTTGTGGTGCGACAGGGTCGCGCCCTTCGGGAAGCCCGTGGTGCCCGAGGTGTACTGGATGTTGATGGGGTCGTCGGTATCTAGCTCGATGGCGTCAAGCGCACAGCGGTCCAGGCGGCGCCCGGTCTCCAGCAGCGCCTGCCATTGCGGGCTGCCGAGCAGCACGACGGTTTTCAGTTCCGGGCAGCGCGGCCGCACCTCGGCGATCATCCCGGCGTAGTCGGAGGTCTTCAGCCTCTCGGCCGCGACAAGCAGCGTGCTGCCCGACTGGTTGAGCACGAATTCGAGCTCACTGGTGCGGTACGCCGGGTTGATGTTCACCAGGATCGCGCCGATCTTGGCCGTCGCGTACTGGGTGATCGTCCACTCGGCGCAGTTCGGCGCCCAGATGCCGACCCGGTCCCCCTTGGCGATGCCCATCTCGAGCAATCCCAGCGCCAGCGCGTCCACGTCGGCCGCGAGCTCCGCATACGTCCACCGCCGCCCGGTCTTCGGGTCCGACCGGTCCACGAGCGCCTCGCGGTCACCATGAGCCCGCACGGCGGCGTCGAAGTTGCCGCCGATCGTGTCGCCGAGCAACGGCGTTGCGGATTCTCCTGACGAGTAACTAAGTGCGGCAGACATGACCCGGTCACCTCCAAGCCTGGTTTTACCTGGCATTCCATCCCCCAGTCCAGCATGGCACGGTTTTGCCGGTAAACCTTTATCGGCGACTTGACATCGCGCGATCAACATCAAGGCGGATAATAAGCTCTATACATGGGCGGCCCTGGCCATACCCGCCGGGACCGTGGAGGGTGAAGATGCAACTCCGACTGCTAAATGTTGCAGTAGACAGCGGGGACATGCGCGTGCTCCTTTGGGGTACGGGCAAACGCGTGGCGGTCGCCGTACACGGAATTACGGCGTCCGGCATGGCGTGGCAGGCGGTCGCGCGGCACATGCCGCCTGACTGGACGCTGGCCGCTCCCGACCTGCGCGGTCGCGGGCACAGCCGCGACCTGCCCGGCCCGTACGGCCTGGACAGGCACGCCAGCGACGTGGCGGCGGTGTTGCGCCATTTCGGCGGCCGGGCGGTGCTCGCCGGGCATTCGATGGGCGCGTACATCGCGCTGCTCGCCCGCGATGCCCATCCGGAACTGGTGCGCCGGCTTGTCCTGGTCGACGGCGGGCTGCCGCTGCCGGTGCCGGAGGGCATCGACCTGGACGCAACGCTCGATGCGACCCTGGGGCCCGCCGTCGCCAGGCTGGAGCAGACCTTCCCGGACACCGAGGCCTATCTGGATTTCTGGCGGGCCCACCCGGCGCTGGCCGGTCACTGGAGCGCCGACGTCGAGGCGTACGTCCGCTACGACCTGATGGGCGAGGCCGGGCAGTTGCGATGCCGCGCCGTCGGGGAGGCGGTCCGCACGGACGGCCGTGAGGTGCTGGCGGAGAAGCCGTTCGCGGACGCGCTCGGCCGGCTGACCAAGCCGACGCCGCTGCTGACCGCGCCGACCGGGATGTTCGGCGCGCCGCCGCCGCTGATCCCGCACGAGGTCGTGGTGGCCTGGGCCGAGCGTGTCCCGGCGCTGCGGCCGCAGCTCGTGCCGGGGATGAACCACTACACGATCCTGTTCGACTCCGACGGCGCGGCGGCGGTGTCGCAGGCCATCCGGGCGGCCGCGCTCTGAGGACCGACGTGACCCAGCTGACCGCGGCGGGAACTACCGGATCGTTCGGGCTGCTGGCCGGCGTGGTTGCTTCCGGCGGCACGCTCATCCTGAGCGGCGCCGGGCTGTCCACCGAGTCGGGCATCCCGGATTACCGCGGTCCCACCGGCCTGGCGCGGCGCGTTTCCGGGACGGCCCCGATGACCTACCAGACGTTCACCGGCAGCGCCGCCGCCCGGCGCCGGTACTGGGCCCGCAGCTCTCTCGGCTGGCGGCACATCGCCCGGGCGGTCCCCAACGACGGCCACCGCGCCGTGGCCGAGCTGAGCCGCCGCGGGCTGCTGACCGGGATCATCACCCAGAATGTGGACGGCCTGCACCAGGCCGCGGGCGCCTCGGCGGTGACCGAACTGCACGGCAGCCTGCACTGGGTCATCTGCCTGTCGTGCGGGCGGCGGACGCCGCGTACCGAACTCGCCGGGCGGCTCGAGGCCGCCAACCCTGACTGGGACGCGGAGGTGGCCGCCATCAAGCCCGACGGCGATGCCGACCTCGACGACGAGACCGTCGCGTCGTTCCGGGTCGCCGACTGTTCGTCGTGCCAGGGTGTGCTCAAGCCCGACGTGGTGTTCTTCGGTGAGAACGTGCCCCGGCCGCGGGCGGAAGCCTGCTACGCGCTGGTCGAAAAGTCCAGCGCGCTGGTGGTCCTAGGTTCGTCGCTCACCGTGATGTCGGGCTTCCGCTACGTCCGGCATGCGGCCAGGCTCGGGCGCCCTATCGTGATCGTCAACCAGGGCGTCACCCGCGGTGACGCGTACGCCACGGCGACCATCGACGCTCCGCTGGGCCAGACTCTCGCCGAGCTCGTGGCCGGAATCGGGGAGCCGTGATGACCGCAGGCGACGGCGGTTTCGACGTAGTGACAGGAGCGTTCAGCTATTCCGGCGCGGCCATCGCGAGCGAGTTGCAGGCGGCGGGCCGCCGGGTGCGCACCCTCACCGGCCATCCCGGCCGCGCCCAGAAAACCCCGGCGGGCCCCGGCATCGAGGTCATTGGGGTCAGGCCGCTTGACTTCGCCGACCCCGCCGCGCTGGCCGACTCACTGCGGGGTGCGCGGACGCTGTACAACACCTACTGGGTACGGTTCGCGCACGGTCAGGGACGCGGTGGGCAGTCGCAGCCAGATCATCCGCTCACCCGCCACTTCCGCTGACGCGGCCGGATCAGCCGAGCGCGCGAGGATGCGAGGATGCGTAGACCTCGCGCAGCCGGTCCACCGTGATCAGGGTGTAGACCTGGGTGGTGGTGACCGACGCGTGGCCGAGCAGTTCCTGGACCACCCTGATGTCGGCGCCGCCGTCGAGCAGGTGCGTGGCGAAAGAGTGCCGCAGCGTGTGCGGTGAGGTGTCGGCTAGCCCGGCCCGCTCGGCGGCGCCGTGCAGCACGCCCCAGGCGCCTTGCCGGGTGAGGCGGCCGCCGCGGGCATTGAGGAAGACCGCCGGGCCGACTGACACGCGCCGGGACGCCGCGGCGAGGGCAGGCCTGGCCCGGACCAGATACGCCTGGAGCGCCCGCACGGCGTAGCTGCCCATCGGCACCACCCGATGCTTGCTGCCCTTGCCCACCAGCCGTACCACCGGGTCAGCGTCGAGCTGGAGTTCGTCGACATCGAGCCCGGTCGCCTCGGAGATGCGCGCCCCGGTCCCGTAGAGGAACTCAAGCAGCGCCCGGTCGCGCAGCAGCCGTGAGTCCGCGGACACATCGTCCGGGTCGCCGGGTCCCGGGCCGGCCGCATCGAGCAGGCGTTCCACCTCCTCCAGGGTGATGGCCTTGGGCAGCCGCCTGGGCGGCGCCGGCGGCGGGACCTCGCGAGCCGGGTCGGTGCCGGTGAGGCCCTGGGCGACCGCGAACGCGTGCAGGCCCCGGACCGCGATCACGGCCCGCGCCGCCGAGCTGACCGCCAGCGCCGCGTGCTCCGCGTCGCCCTCCCGCAGCGAGGCGAGGAACTCGGCCACGTCGGCCGGGGTGACATCGGCCAGCCCGGTCTTGCCGCGGCCGGCCAGCACCGAGGCGTACCGGCGCAGGTCCCGCCGGTAGGACTCGACCGTGTTCGCGGCCAGCCCGCGCTCCACGACCAGGTACTGCAGGTAGTCGCGGACCGCGTCCGCCAGCGCGGGGGCCGCCAGCGTGGAGGGTACCGGCGCCTGGCTCAGTTGAGGACCTGACTGAGCGGGGTGTAAGGCAGCGCGTGGGCTTCGGCGACCGGCTCGCAGGTCAGCTGGCCGGCGTGGGTGGACAACCCCAGGGCCAGAGCCGGATCGGCGCGGAGCGCCTCGCGCCAGCCGCGGTTGGCCATCTCGACCACGTACGGCAGCGTCACGTTGGTCAGCGCGTAGGTGGAGGTGTGCGGGACGGCGCCCGGCATGTTCGCCACGCAGTAGAACAGCGCGTCGTGCACCCGGTAGGTGGGGTCCGCGTGCGTGGTCGGGCGTGATCCCTCGAAGCAGCCGCCCTGGTCGATGGCGATGTCGACGAGCACCGCACCCGGCTTCATCCGGGCCACGAGCTCGTCCGTAACCAGCTTCGGCGCCTTGGCCCCCGGCACCAGCACCGCGCCGATCACCAGGTCCGCGTCGACGACCGCGCGCTCGATCTCGTAGGCGTTGGACGCGACCGTCTGGCAGTGCCCCTGGTAGATGGCGTCCGCCTGGCGGAGCCTGGCGATGTTCCGGTCCACCAGCAGCACCTCGGCCTGCATGCCGAGCGCGATCGCGGCCGCGTTCATGCCCGAGACCCCCGCGCCGAGCACGACCACCTTGGCCGCGTACACACCCGACACGCCGCCCATCAGCACGCCGCGCCCGCCACCGTCGCGCTGCAGGTGGTGCGCGCCGACCTGGGGCGCCATCCGGCCCGCGACTTCGGACATCGGGGCGAGCAGGGGCAGCGACCCGTCGGGCAGCTGGACGGTCTCGTACGCGATCGAGGTGATGCCCGCGCTGAGCAGCGCGTCGGTGCAGGCCTTGGACGCGGCCAGGTGCAGGTAGGTGAACAGGACCTGGCCGGAGCGCATCCGGTGATACTCCTGTTCGATCGGCTCCTTGACCTTGAGGATCAGGTCCCCTTCGGCCCACACGTCGTCCGCGGTCGGCAGGATCTTCGCGCCGGCCGTGGTGAAGTCTTCGTCCGGAATAGACGACCCCTCCCCCGCCCCGGACTCGATGACCACCTGATGGCCGCCGCGAACCAGCTCGTGCACCCCAGACGGCGTGATCGCCACGCGGTATTCGTTGTTCTTGATTTCCCGGGGAATTCCAACCTTCATGGTGGTCCCTCCAGACTCGAGAGCGTCATTGCTCTTCGGGCGCATCGGCCAGACGAAGCCGGGCAAACCCATCTGACCTGGCAGCATACCCTGCCAGGATCGCCAGGGCGGCGACCCCGTTGTGCAGCTCACCGGCGAAAACCTTGCGCACCGCCTCGTCTAGCGGCAGCCAGGCCGATACCAGCTGAGCTTCCTCGTCCCTGGGTACGAAGTCCCGTTCGGCGGGCGGGACGAATTCCAGGTCACGGGCCAGGAAGACGCGCAGTCGCTCGGTGCTGAAGCCGGGCGAGGAATAGTAGTCGGCGAGCAGCCGCCAGTCCCGCGCCCGGTAGCCGGCCTCCTCGAGCAGTTCCCGCTGCGCCGTCGCCCACGGCGGCTCCCCGGAGACGTCGCGCAGGCCGGCCGGGATCTCCCAGAGCAGATGGCCCACCGGATGACGATACTGCCTGATCAGAAGCACCTGGTGGGCGTCATCGAGGGCCAGCACGGCGACTGCGCCAGGGTGGATAACCACCTCTCGTTCGGCTACGTGATTGTCCGGCATCCGGACCTTGTCGGTCCGTACGGTGACCAGCCGGCCGCGGAGCAGCTCGGCGGAGGCGACGACGGGCCAGTGCGCAACCTCGTCCGTGATGTTCATGCGCTGGCCGCGGCGCGCGCGCCGGCCGCACTGGCCGCCTTGGAACGGGCCAGAGCGGCCGCGATCAAGCCGCTGAACAGGGGATGCGGCCTGGTCGGGCGGGACAGGAACTCCGGGTGCGCCTGGGTGCCCACGAAGAACGGGTGGTCGCTCAGCTCGGCGAACTCCACCAGGTGCCGGTCCGGCGAGAGTCCGGAGAAGACCAGGCCCGCCTGCTCGAGCACCGCCCGGTACGCGTTGTTGACCTCGTACCTGTGCCGGTGCCGCTCCTCCACCAGGGTGCTGCCGTACATTTCCTGCACCCGGGTGCCCGGCTGCAGCGCGGCCGGGTACAGGCCCAGGCGCATGGTGCCGCCCATGTCCCGCTCCCCCGCCACCACGTCTTCCTGGTCGGCCATGGTGGCGATCACCGGGTACGGGGTATCCGAGTTGAACTCGGCGCTGTCCGCCTCGGCCAGCCCGGCCAGGTCGCGGGCCACCTCGATGACCATGCACTGCAGGCCGAGGCACAGGCCCAGGATCGGGATGCCGTGCTCGCGCGCGTACCTGATCGCGCCGATCTTCCCCTCGATGCCGCGTACCCCGAAGCCACCCGGGATCAGCACCCCGTCGACGTCCTCGAGTTCGGCGGCCGCCCCCTCCGCGTCCTCGCAGGCGTCACTGATCACCCAGCGGATGTTCACCTGCGCGTCGTTGGCGAAGCCGCCCGCCTTCAGCGCCTCGGCCGGCGACAGGTAGGCGTCGGGCAGGTCCACGTACTTGCCGACCAGGGCGATCGTGATGCTGTGGGCCGGCCGGTGCACCCGGCGCAGCAGGTCGTCCCACTTGCTCCAGTCCACGTCCCGGAACGGCAGGCCGAGCCTGCGCACCACGTAGGCGTCCAGGCCCTCGGCGTGCAGCACCTTGGGGATGTCGTAGATCGACGGCGCGTCGGGCGCGGAGACCACGGCCTCCTCGTCCACGTCGCACATCAGGCTGATCTTGCGTTTCAGGTTCGCGTTGATCGGCCGGTCGGAACGGGCCACGATGGCGTCCGGCTGGATGCCGATGCTGCGCAGGGCGGCCACCGAGTGCTGGGTGGGCTTGGTCTTCAGCTCACCCGAGGGTCCGATGTACGGCAGCAGGCTGACGTGCAGGAAGAAGCAGCGGTCCCGGCCGATCTCGTGCCTGATCTGGCGGATGGCCTCGAGGAACGGCTGCGACTCGATGTCGCCGACGGTCCCGCCCACCTCGGTGATCACCACGTCGACGTCGTCGCCGGCCATCTGCAGGATGCGGGACTTGATCTCGTTGGTGATGTGCGGGATGACCTGCACGGTGTCACCGAGGTAAGCGCCGCGCCGCTCGTTCGCGATCACCGTGGAGTAGATCTGGCCGGTGGTGACGTTCGCCTCGCCCGCCAGGTTGGTATCCAGGAAGCGCTCGTAGTGGCCGACGTCGAGATCGGTTTCCGTGCCGTCGTCGGTCACGAACACCTCGCCGTGCTGGAAAGGGTTCATGGTGCCCGGGTCGACGTTGAGGTACGGGTCGAGTTTCTGCATCGTGACCCGCAGGCCCCGTAGCTTCAGCAGGCGGCCCAGGCTGGATGCGGTCAGTCCCTTGCCGAGGCTGGAGGCGACGCCTCCGGTGACGAAGAGATGTCTGGTTTGCACAGGCCGTGGATAGAGTGATGATGCGGCCACTATGAGGCTCCCGTGGTGTCCGGTAGGGCGGTGTCCAATAGGGCACTAAAAAACTGCAGGTCCACGGACCACCAGAATAACAGGCCGGCGGCGGCTGGCCCGGCATTTGCCTGCCGGCGGGCCACCGCGTCGGCCATCGCGACGTCTTCCGTGTGGTGTGCCTCGCCGAACCTGGCCAGCATGACGGCGGAGGCGACGGCCATGAAGAAGCCTGCCCAGGCGATGGCGGCCAGCCCGCGACGAGTCTGATCGCCGAGGAAGATGACCCCGATGACGGCGGGCGGGATCGTCTCGCTCAGCACCACGGCCGCGGTGGCGACCGTCACGCTGCCGCTTTCCAGGGCGGTGGCGTAGAACATGAACGAGATGATGCCGGCCGCGGCTACCGCGTAGGCGGCCGGGTCACGGGCGAGTTCTAGCGGCGAGAAACCGGTCAGCACGCGCGCCGCGATGCTGAGCAGCCCGTAGCCGAAACCCGCCGTCATGCCGAGCGCGGTGGTGCGGAACGGCTCGTTGAGCTTGGCCGCGGCCAGGCCGACGATGGCCAGGCCCGCGATCGCCACGATGAGGGCCAGCTTGAACACCGCGCCCACCTGCGCGGCGCCTTCCGCGCCCGCCGAGGCGCCGAGCAGCCCGACGCCCGCCACCACGCCGAAGACCGCCGCCCACTCCCGCCAGGACAGGGTCACGCCGATCACCCGCGATGCCACCACGGCGGTCACCGCGAGGTTCGACGCCACGAACGCCTGGACGGCGAAGAGCGGCAGCCGCTGCAACGCGATGAGCTGGGCCACGAAACCGAGCGCATCGAGGCAGATGCTGACCACGAACCGCCACTGGTGCAGCAACCGCACCACCAGGCCAGGATCTACGCCCCCGGAGACGTCCTTGGCCGGCCTGTTGCTGGCCGCGCGTACCGCGATCGCTTGCATCACCGAGGCCACGCCGTACAGCAGTGCCGCGACGATAGCCGCGATCAGGCTGACTAGCACCGCACACCTCCCCCGGCATTTTTGCTAGTCGGCTGTTCTTTGAGGCAACCATAAGCAGACCCTCAGAATTCCGGTGCAGCCATCCATTATCATGCCCCGGCCGCGGCCGCCCGGTGCGACCGCTCTGCGACGGTCGCGGTTCCCGGCGGTTCTCAGCGCAGCGAAACCGCCGGGCGCACCTCCCAGCCGGTCCACAGCGGCCGGTAGCCCATCCGGTTCCAGAAACGGCGCGGACAGCGGGTTCATCAGCGCGTAGTGCAGCAGCGTGGTACGGACGCCGCGAGCATCGAGCACGCCATGGACGTGCCTGACCAGGGCCGCGCCGACCCCGCCGCCCCGCTCACCGGGCCGTACGAACATGGTCTGCAGGTAGACCGTCACGCCCGGCCGTGTCATGCCCGCGATCCAGCCGGAGTGCTCCGGCGGCTGGACATGGACCAGGCCGACGGGCCGCCCGTCCCGTTCGGCCAGCCAGGCCCAGGCCGGCCGCGTGGTCAGCGCCGCCCGCGTCTCGGCGCGGACTAGCGCCTCGGTGGCCGGGCGGATGATGGCCGCGCCGAACTGCGCGTCGAAACGGATCACGCCCATCTCGAACTCGGTCACGACGTCCAGATCGGCCAGCCCGGCTTCGCGGATGACCAGGCCGGCGCTCTCCTCCTCGCCGTCCTCGGCGGCGGGCACGGCGCCCTCTGCGGGCTTTGCGGGCCGGACGGCGATGACGGTCAGCGCCTGCATCCCGCGCCGCAGCAGCGCGTTCACCCCGCTGACGTCGCGGGCGGGCCAGGTAACCATGGCCGCGCTGTCCGGCGCGTCTGCCTCGGGCAGGCCAGCCAGGTGGTCGTGCCACTGCCCGAGCAGTTCGTCCAGGGCCGCGTACGTGTCCGGCTCGCGCAGCCGCGGGATCAGCGAGAAGCGGCTCGCCATGCCCCAGGTCTGGTTCAGCGTGTCGGCCGAGACGAACTGGTGGCGGCAGACCCCGAGACCCGCCGGGCGGCCGTTCGCCCCGCTGGCCACGAGCGGCGCCGCGCAGCCTTCGGGCATGTCGGCCCGCCCAGGCAGCAGCCGGTCCAGCCCCTGCCAGCGCCGGCCCACCGCCCGGTTGATGTCGTCGATCGCGTCACGGACCACCCAGGGCATTATCCTGCCTTCGCCTTTCGCGGCGTCCCCCGCTCCGCCACGCACTATACCGTGCAGGTAAATCAAGATTAAAGGAGTCTATGCAGGTAACGCAGCGCGCCTGGGACCCGGTAGACCAGGGCTTTTTATTATTTAACGACCCGGATTCGGCTTGCTCAGGTGGCCGCCAAATAGCTTCGGCGCAAGGCCGGGCATACGTCTCAGCGGGTCAATTTCTGTGGTCGGCCTCGGTGAACAGCAGCGGCCTTACGAGCCGCCCGCAGGCAGCCAGCAGCCGCGGCCCGGCGGGAACTCCCGTCAGATGCGGGTCGAACAGGACAAACGTGTAGCCGAGCCGCCGCGCCAGGATCCCGTCCGTGGCGACCTGGTCTCCGATCACCAGCCCGGGCCGGGGGAAACGCTGATACGGCGCGGTCCGCAGCGGCTTGCCGGCCGACGCCAGGTAAACCACCCGCACGGCGCCGGCTCCGCTCGGCACAACCGACGGGCGACGCTGCGAGTTGGTGGCAAAGCACAGCACTTGCAAGGCCGGCAGTACCGAGACCTCGCTGAGCACCTGCGCCATCCCCTGGTCAAGGGCCTCCTGGCCGCCATCCCAGTATGCGACCAGAGGTTCCACGTCGAAGATCATCGTCCGGGCCGGCAGGTCCCCGGCCTGGCGCACCACATTACCGAGCCTGGCCGCGCGCTCGAAAGCGGTTCTCATCGCGCGATCTCAGCACGCTCACGGCGGACCCCGGCCAGGTGCCGCAGCCTGGCCCAGTTCACCGGGGCCTTCGGCGCGGGGACGCCCGGCCGGTCCCTCGGCACCCAGACGCGGAGCGCGGCCGGGCGGATCGTGCAGGTCACCGGCGTCGGCATCGATACCGACTCGCCGTCGACGCCGACCGGGATCTCGGCCGCGTCGGCGCTGATCTCGACCTTCGTGGTGGTCAGCACCTTCAGCCCCGCGGCCTTCTTGCCGCGGAGCAGGTCGACCGCCTGCCGGGCGTTGCGGACCCTGACGCCGGCCACGCCGATAATGCCGCGATCCAGCCGGGCGCGGCGGCTCAGGCCGGCGATGTCCCCGGTCCCGTACGGATTGTTGGACACCAGCAGCGCCTGCGGCGACCTGATCTCCGCGTCATCCGCCCGCGCGGACAGCCGTGCCCCGCGGTGGCCCTGCAACAGGTCCGGGAGCATGTTCAGCGTCGTATTCAGCTTGTCGTCCCGGTAGGCCGGGGTCTCGACCACCTCGGCGTACGCGCCGAACGAGGCGTTGTTGACGAAGACCCGGCCGTTGATCATCCCGAGGTCGACCCGCAGTTCCACCCCGTCGGACAGGGCGCCCAGGCAGGCCGCGGGGTCGCTGCGGTCCAGCCCGAGATCGAGGGCGAAATGATTGCGGGTACCCGCGGTGATCACCACGAACGGCAGGCCGTGCTCGGCCGCGACGCCGGCCACCAGGGCCTGCGTGCCGTCACCCCCGGCGACGCCGAGCAGGTCGGCGCCGCGGGCCACGGCCTCGCGGGCCACAACGGCCACGTCAACGGGCTCCGGGCCGCCGATGAGGAATACCTCGGCGCCAAGATCCTCGGCCCGGCGTCTCAGATCGAACTTATCGACTTTCCCGCCGCCGGACTTCGGGTTCATGATCAGGTACGGGTGCCGCGCAGGCGGCTGCGCCGGATGCTCAGGCATCCGCCAGTCCGCCGGCTTGCCGGTCAGCGCCACGCGCGCCACCACGCCCGCGAGCAGCCACGCGGCGGCCGACGCGATGGCCACCCACAGCACGCCGCGGAACGCGAAAACGACGATCACGGCAACCGGCGCAAGAACGAAGACCACCAGCGACACCCACCGCACCATGCCACGCCGGGAAAGGAACAAATACGCGGCAGCCACGCCCACGACCGCGGCCGCCCCGCCCACGGCCAGCATCGCCACGCTCCTCAGCCCGGCGAAAACCAACAAGATCACGATCGCCGCGCCCGCGAGCACGAAACTCAGACGCGCCAGCCAACGCTGGGCGGGCGTGCTCGGCAGACTGACCGCAGATGTCACGACGGCTGTCCCGCCGGGCCGCGGAAGTTCATGGTCCTGTCCACGGCCCGATCGTCACACGGCGACAAGCTCGGCGCCTCACCCCCGGCGGGGGACCTACCTGCGGGACCGGTTCCGGTGGTCAGACGCCGGCCGCGTGCATGCCGCGGAGCTCGGACTTGAGCTCCCTGATCTCGTCGCGAAGCCTGGCCGCCACCTCGAAGTGCAGCTCGGCCGCGGCCGCGTGCATCTGCTCGGTGAGCTCGGTGATCAGGCCGACAAGCTCGCCGCGCGCGGCGCTCGCCTCCTTCGTCGGCTCGCCCTCCGGGGTACGTCCGCCCGCCTGCGCGGCGACGGCGCGGGCGCGCGAGGACAGGCCGGGGACCGGCGCCTTGCCGCGGGACTGCTGCCGCCCGCCGCCCCCGATGAGCTGCTCGGTGTCGGCGTCCTCGCGGACGATCTGGTCCAGGATGTCGGCGATCCGCTTGCGCAGCGGCTGCGGGTTGATGCCGTTCGCCTCGTTGTAGGCGACCTGCTTTTCCCGTCGCCGGTTGGTCTCGTCGATCGCCCGCTGCATCGACGGCGTGACCGTGTCGGCATACATGTGCACCTCGCCGGACACGTTCCTCGCCGCGCGGCCGATGGTCTGGATCAGCGACGTGCCCGACCGCAGGAAGCCTTCCTTGTCGGCGTCCAGGATGGCCACAAGCGACACCTCGGGCAGGTCAAGGCCCTCACGGAGCAGGTTGATCCCGACGAGGACGTCGTACTCACCCACCCTCAGCTCACGCAGCAGCTCGACCCGGCGCAGCGTGTCGACCTCGCTGTGCAGGTACCTGGCCCGGACCCCGTTCTCGAGCAGGTAATCGGTCAGGTCCTCCGCCATCCGCTTGGTCAGGGTGGTGACCAGCACCCGCTCGTCGCGCTCGGCCCGCTGCCTGATCTCGTGCAGCAGATCGTCGATCTGGCCCTTGGTCGGCTTGATGACCACCTCCGGGTCGACCAGGCCGGTCGGCCGGATCACCTGCTCGACCACATCGCCGCCGACCCGCTGCAGCTCGTACGGACCCGGGGTAGCCGACAGGTAAATTGTCTGCCCGATCCGGTCAAGAAACTCTTCCCAGGTCAGCGGCCGGTTGTCGATCGCGCTCGGCAGCCGGAAGCCGTGCTCGACCAGGACCCGCTTGCGGGACACGTCACCTTCGTACATGGCGCCGATCTGCGGCACGGTGACGTGCGACTCGTCTATGACCAGCAGGAAGTCCTCGGGGAAGTAGTCGAGCAAGGTGTTCGGCGGGCTGCCAGCCTCGCGGCCGTCGATGTGCCGCGAGTAGTTCTCGATCCCCGAGCAGCTGCCGACCTGCCGCATCATCTCGATGTCATAGGTGGTACGCATGCGCAGCCGCTGCGCCTCAAGCAGGTGGCCGCCGCGCTCGAGTTCGCCGAGCCGGGTGGCCAGCTCGGCCTCAATGCCGTTGATGGCGCGCTCCATGCGCTCGGGCCCGGCCACGTAGTGGGAGGCGGGGAAGATGTACAGCTCGGTGTCCTCGCTGATCACCTCGCCGGTGAGCGGGTGCAGTGTCATCAGCCGCTCGATCTCGTCGCCGAACATCTCGATCCGGACGGCGAGTTCCTCGTACATCGGGATGACTTCGATGGTGTCGCCGCGGACCCGGAAGGTGCCGCGGGTGAATGCCAGGTCGTTCCGGTTGTACTGCATGCCGACCAGCTTGCGCAGCAACTGGTCCCGCTCGATGGTGTCACCCAGCTTGACCTTGAGCATCCGGTCCACGTATTCCTGCGGCGTGCCCAGGCCGTAGATGCACGACACGGAGGAAACCACGATGGTGTCTCGCCTGGTGAGCAGCGAATTAGTCGCCGAATGCCTGAGCCGTTCCACCTCCTGGTTGATCGAGGAGTCTTTCTCGATGTAGGTGTCGGTCTGCGGGACGTACGCCTCTGGCTGGTAATAGTCGTAATAGGAAACGAAGTACTCGATTGCGTTATTGGGCAGCATCTCGCGTAGTTCGTTGGCGAACTGGGCGGCGAGCGTCTTATTCGGCAGCATCACGAGCATCGGCCGCTGCAGCCGCTCCGCAATCCACGCCACCGAGGCGGTCTTGCCGGTGCCGGTCGCGCCGAGCAGCACGGTATTCGTGTCCCCCGCCTTGATGCGCCTGGAGATCTCGGCGATCGCCGTCGGCTGGTCGCCCGCCGGAACCATGTCGGTGATGACCTGGAACGGCGCAACCCTTCGCTGCAAATCGGTAACCGGACGCACAACGTCAACCTCCTAGACCTCCGAGGGTTTAACTCTAGGCCGGGGGTCTGACATTCCGCGGCGGCGCGTGACGCCCGGTCTCAGGCCCGCAGCCGGCGCACCAGGTCGGCCCAGACGTCGGCGACGCGGCGGTCCAGGTCGTCCAGGGAGCCGGAGTTGTCGACCACGATGTCGGCGACGGCTAGCCGCTGCTCCCGGCTGGCCTGAGCCGCCATCCGGGCCCGGGCCTGATCCGGCGCCATGCCGCGCTGGCTGACCAGCCGCTCGACCTGCAGCCCGGGCGGTACGTCCACCACGATCACTAGGTCGAAGCCGCCCTTGCCGCGGCTCTCGGCCAGCAAGGGCACGTCATGCACGATGACGGGGCCGGGCGGATCAGCGGCTTGCGCAGCGGTGCGTTCGGCCGCCTGCATCCACGCGCGGACCAGCGGGTGAACGATGTCGTTGAGCTTCGCGCGCAGCCCGGGATCGGCGAACACGATCTCGCCCAGCCGCTCCCGGTTCAGCGAGCCGTCCGGGCGGAGCACGTCATCGCCGAAGGCGGCGGCGATCCTGGCCAGGCCGGGCGAGCCGGGGACGACCACCTCCCTGGCGGCCACGTCCGCGTCGATGAGCACCGCGCCGTGGTCCGCCAGCCGCCGGGATACCTCGCTCTTGCCCGACCCGATGCCTCCGGTGAGCCCGACCCGCAGCACCGCCACCCGCCTTCCGTCCGGGAGTACCGGTCACGCAGCATACTGGGCGGGGCCACGGCGCAGGAAAGCGGCGCCCGCGATGCGGGCGCCGCTTTCTGGTACTGCTTCTAGCTCTGTCCGCCGGACAGCTTCTCGCGCAGGGCCGCCAAGGCCTCGTCGGACGCCAGGGTGCCGGTGGCCCCGGTCCCCGGGGTCGAGCTCGAGGTGACCGCGCCGGGCGTGCCGGCCGGACGGGACCCGCCCGAGCGGCCGCCGCGCGGGGCGCGCGGAGCGCCGTTGCCCGCCGCCGCATCGGAGTCGCCCGATTCAGCCGCGATGCCTTCCTCCTCCGCCGCCTTGCGGGATTCCTCCACCTGACGCCGGTGCGCCTCGAACCTGGCACGCGCCTCGGCGTACTGGTGCTCCCACTCCTCACGCTGCTTCTCGTAGCCGGGTAGCCACTCGCCGGTCTCCGGGTCGAAACCCTCCGGGTACTCGTAGTTGCCCTGCTCGTCGTAGGAGGCCGGCATGCCGTACAGGGTCGGGTCGAAGTCGTCGCCGACGGTCTCGCCGATGGTGCCCTCGTTGGCCTGCTTGAGCGACAGGCTGATCCGGCGCCGGTCCAGGTCGATGTCGATGATCTTGACGAAGATCTCGTCGCCCACCTGGACGACCTGCTCCGGGATCTCCACGTGCCGGTCGGCCAGCTCGGAGATGTGCACCAGGCCCTCGATGCCCTCCTCGACCCGGACGAACGCGCCGAAGGGCACCAGCTTGGTGACCCGGCCCGGCACGACCTGCCCGATCTGGTGGGTCCGCGCGAACTGCTGCCACGGGTCTTCCTGGGTGGACTTCAGCGACAGCGAGACGCGCTCGCGGTCCATGTCCACGTCCAGCACCTCGACGGTGACCTCCTGGCCGACCTCGACGACCTCACCCGGGTGGTCGATGTGCTTCCAGGACAGCTCCGACACGTGCACCAGGCCGTCCACGCCGCCGAGGTCGACGAACGCGCCGAAGTTGACGATCGAGGAGACCGTGCCCTTGCGGATCTGGCCCTTCTGCAGCGTGTTGAGGAAGGTGTGGCGGACCTCGGACTGGGTTTGCTCGAGCCAGGCGCGCCGGGACAGGACCACGTTGTTGCGGTTCTTGTCCAGCTCGATGATCTTGGCTTCGATCTCCTTGCCGACATACGGCTGCAGGTCGCGGACCCGGCGCATCTCCACCAGCGAGGCCGGCAGGAAGCCGCGCAGCCCGATGTCCAGGATCAGGCCGCCCTTGACGACCTCGATCACCGTGCCGGTGACCACGCCGTCCTCTTCCTTGATCTTCTCGATCGTGCCCCAGGCGCGCTCGTACTGCGCCCGCTTCTTGGACAGGATCAGCCGGCCTTCCTTGTCCTCCTTCTGCAGGACAAGGGCCTCGATGTGCTCACCGACGTGGACCACTTCGTGCGGGTCGACGTCATGCTTGATGGACAGTTCGCGAGACGGGATCACGCCTTCTGTCTTGTAGCCGATATCGAGCAAGACCTCGTCTCGGTCGACCTTGACGACTGTTCCTTCGACGATGTCACCGTCGTTGAAATACTTGATGGTTTCGTCGATCGCGGCGAGGAATGCCTCCTCGGACCCGATGTCGTTGACCGCCACCTTGGGGGTCGAGTTGGCTTGCGTGCTGCTCGTCATGTGTGGGTTGGCTCCGGATGCGGACAGGGAAAGTTATGGACACGCCGGTAACCGTGCAGGTGACCAGGATTCACAGGACTTACCACAACCAGCACGGAGGCCGGTTACAGCACGCCCGGCGGGCCGCCTGCCCGATCACGTGGAGTTGATACCACGCGATCACGGCGGAACGCACGAGGACACGGCGCGGTGTTCAGCTTATGAGAGTTAACCTGGGGGGTCAATTAAGACCGGCCACAATACGGCCACGGTGTCGGCGCCGGGGGGGGCGGGTGCAGGGGGCGAGGTCTGGGCAGGACGGCGAATTGGGCGGCGTAGCCGCAATCGCGCGGCACGCGAGGGGGCCTTGGGTGGGCCTGGGGGAGCAAGCAGAGCCCCTCCGGCCACGCGATACTACGGCGAGGTACCGCAGCGGGGCGCGAAGCGCAGCGGGGGGTTCCGGGGGGTCGCCCCCGGGCCAGCTCAGTGCGCGGCTTCGGCCCAGCTTCGGCCGGTGCCGACCGATACGTCCAGGGGCACCCGCAGGGAGGCGGCGCCCGCCATCGCGGCGCACACCAGGTCGCGGACCTCGTCGAGCTCGCCGGGCGCCACCTCGATGATGAGCTCGTCGTGGACCTGCAGCAGCATCCGGGAGCGGAGCCCGGCGGCCGCCAGCGCGCCGTCCACGGCCAGCATCGCCACCTTGATCACGTCCGCGGCCGAGCCCTGAATCGGCGCGTTGAGCGCCATCCGCTCGGCCATCTCCCGGCGCTGCCGGTTGTCCGAGGTCAGGTCGGGCAGGTACCGGCGGCGGCCCATCATGGTGGCGGTGTAGCCGTCCATCCGGGCCCGGGAGACCACCTCGTGCAGGTAGTCCCGGACGCCGCCGAACTCGGAGAAGTATTCCTCCATCAGCCCGCGCGCCTCGTCGGGGGTGATCCGCAGCTGCTGGGAAAGCCCGTAGGCGGACAGACCGTAGGCCAGGCCGTAGTTCATCGCCTTGATCTTGGCCCGCAGCTCGGGTCCCACTTCGGCGGCCGGCAGGCCGAACACCCGGGAGGCCGTGGCCGCGTGAAAGTCGTGCCCCGACTCGAACGCCGCGATCAGCGCCTCGTCGCCGGACAGGTGGGCCATGATCCGCAGCTCGATCTGGCTGTAGTCCGCCGACAGCAGGGTCTCGTAGCCCTCGCCGACCACGAAGCCTTCCCGGATCTGGCGGCCAAGTTCGCTGCGGATGGGGATGTTCTGCAGGTTCGGGTCGGTGGAGGACAGCCGGCCGGTGGCCGCGACCGTCTGGTTGAACGTGGTGTGGATCCGGCCGTCCTCGCCGGCCATCGGGATCAGCGAGTCCACGATCGACATCAGCTTGGCCACGTCGCGATGACGCAGCAGGTGCGCCAGGACCGGGTGGCCAGTCTGCGCGAGCAGGCTGGTCAGCGCCTCGGAGTCGGTGGTGTACCCGGTCTTGATGCGTTTGGTCTTGGGCAGTCCGAGCTCGTTGAAGAGCACTTCCTGCAGCTGCTTGGGCGAGCCGAGGTTGAACTCGTGCCCGACCACCGCGTACGCGGCCTGCTCGGCCGCCTTGGCCTCGCCATGCAGGGTGGCGGACATCGCCGCGAAGTGGTCGGTGTCGGCGGCGATCCCGGCGCGCTCCATCTTGGCCAGCACGGAGACCAGCGGCAGCTCGAGCTCGTGCAGCAGCGCCACCGACTCGCGCCGGTCGAGGTCCTCCTCCAGCGCCGCGGCCAGCTCCAGCGTGGCCTGGGCGCGCAGCACCAGGGCGGCCGCCGCGTCGCGCTCGCCCGAGCCGTCCAGCGTCAGCTGGCCGTCCGCGGCCTCCTCGCGCAGCTCCTTGCCCAGGTAGCGCAGCGCCAGGTCGGCCAGGTCGAAGGTGCGCTGGCCGGGCAGCGCCAGGTAGGCGGCCAGCGCCGTGTCGCAGGCCAGCCCGGCGACCGGCAGGCCGCGCGCCGCGAACGCGTGCATCGGGCCCTTGGCGTCGTGCAACACCTTCGGGCGGTCGGCGGCGGCCAGCCAGGAGGCGAGTGCCTGCTCGTCGGCTTCGGTGAGCTCGGCGGGATCGAGGTAGGCGCCATGACCGTCCGGAGCGGCGATCGCCACGCCGGTCACGTTCCCCGTTCCGCGCCCCCAGGTTCCGGTGACTGCCACCCCGGACCGTTCGGCCGAAGAATGGGCGGCCAGCCAGGCACCGACCTGGTCCGGTCCGAGCAGCTCGGTCACCACCTCGAAGACCGCTTTTTCCGCACCGGGCGCGGTGCCGGCGAGCGGGCTGGCGGGGTCCGAGCCGATCGCGCCGATGAGGCCGTGCGGCAGGGTCTGGTACAGGCGGTCGCGGAGCACCTTGAACTGGAGCGTGTCGAAGAGCTGGTGGATCTTCTCCCGGTCCCAGGCCACCGGCAGCAGGTCGCCGGGCACGGCACCGACGGTCTCGGCGGGCAGGTCGGTGAGCAGCGCGGTGAGCTGGCGGTTGCGCAGCACGTTGCCGAGGTGCTCGCGCAGCGCGTCGCCGGCCTTGCCCTTGACCTCGTCCACCCGGTCCACCAGGGCCTGCAGCGAGCCGAACTCCGCGATCCACTTGGTCGCGGTCTTCTCCCCCACCCCGGGGATGCCGGGCAGGTTGTCGCTCGGGTCGCCGCGGACCGCGGCGAAATCGGGGTACTGCGCCGGGGAGAGCCCGTATTTCTCGGTTACCGTCGCCGGGGTGAAGCGGGTCATCTCGGTGATGCCGCGCCTGGTCATCAGGGCCGTCACCCGGTCCGAGACCAGCTGGAGCACGTCGCGGTCCCCGGTGACGATGAGGACGTCCATGCCCTGCGCCGCCGCCTGCGTGGCCAGCGTGGCGATGAGGTCGTCGGCCTCGTAGCCCGGCGCCGACAGCCGCCTGATGCCGAGCGCGTCGAGCACCTCGAAGATCAGGCTGAGCTGGCTGCGGAAGTCCTCGGGCGTCTCGCGGCGGTTGGCCTTGTACTCGACGTACTGCTCGTGCCGGAACGTCGGCTCACCCCGGTCGAACGCCACCGCGACGTGCGTCGGCTTCTCGTCGCGCAGCACGTTGATGAGCATCGCGGTGAACCCGTACACCGCGTTGGTCGGCTGCCCGGTCGTGGTGGAGAAATTCTCGATCGGCAGTGCGAAGAATGCCCGGTAGGCCAGCGAATGACCGTCAAGCAGAAGCAGCCGGTCCTGGCTTGTCACTGGTGTCGCCACGTTCTGATCCTATGGTCCGAACGGGCCGCGGAAAGCCCCGTCCGCCACCTACGGCGCGAGGTGGCGGACGGGGACCCCGGGGTTAAGCGGAGTTGCGAGGTGCTACTAGTTGAACGCGAAGATCGTGGTCGTGTTCTGGGTCTGGCCAGCGAACAGCTCCGTGGAGGGGAAGTTCGGCTGGTTGGGCGAGTTCGGGAAGTGCTGCGTCTCGAAGGTGTACGCCTGGCCCTGGCGGTAAGCGTGGCCGCTGATGCCGACCAGCGTTCCGGTCAGGAAGTTGCTGGTGTAGAACTGGACGCCGGGCTGGTCGGTCCACACGGTCAGCAGACGGCCGCTGGCCGGGTCAAGGGCGCGAGCGGCGAGGTTGAGGCCCAGCGGGCCGGTGGTGGCCCCGGTCTGCTTGTTCAGCACCCAGTTGTGGTCGTAGCCCTGGGCTTCCAGGAGCTGGTTGAAGCCGGGGGAATTGTCCGGGGCGCTGACGTCCGCTATCCGGGCGCCCATCTGGAAGAAGCGGGTGAAGTTAAACGGCGTGCCGAACACGGACGCGTTGTAGCCGAGCGGGATCGAGGTGGTGTCGGTCGGCGTGTACTTGTTGGCGTTGATCTGGATCAGCTGGCCGTAGGCCGAGCCGGGGAACGAGCTCTCGCCGGCCAGGTTGAAGTAGCTGTGGTTGGTCAGGTTGAGGACCGTGTTGAGGTTCTTGGACTGGTTGGTGGCCTTGTAGTGGATGGCGAGTTGGTTGCGGTTGTTCAGCGTGAAGGTCACGACCACCTTGAGCTGGGCCGGGTAACCGGTGCAGCCGTTCGGGCAGCCCGGGGATCCGGCCTTGGCGCCCTCGTCACCGTTCGGGCTGACCAGCGTGAGCTGGACGCCGACGGAGCCGGGACCGAAGACGGGCTTGTCGGCCCAGATGTGGTTGCCGAAACCGACGATCCCGCCGTGCAGGGCGTTCGGCCCGTTGTTGACGGGGAGGGTGTACGTGACCTTCCCCTGGCCCGGCTGGTTCAGGCTGAACGTGCCCTTGGCGATCCGGTTGGCGTACCGGCCGACGGTCTCGCCGAAGTACACGCCAGTGGTCGGGGCCACGGGCGGGCTGTTGAACTTGACATAGTCGGCCAGGGTCTTGAAGCCGAGAATCACGTCGGCCGCGCGGCCGGACCTGCCCGGCACCCAGATGTCCTGGATGGTCGCGCCGTAGGTGAGGATCTGGGCGCTCATGCCCCGGTTGTTGCGAAGCGTGTAACGGAAAACCGCGGTGTTCTTGCCGGTGTAAGGCTCGATCGTGGTCCCGAAGAACTGCCTGCTGATGGACAGCTTGGGTGCTGCTGGCCTGGTGCTTGCCGCCTGGGCCTGGGTCGCTGCCAGGGACCCGCCGACGGCGATCGCCACCATGGCAGCCAGCCCGATAGTGGCCAGCCGGCGGAGACGTCTCTGTCTTCCGATCTCGCGCATGATGCGCTCCCTTCCTAAACAGGTTCCAACTTGAATTGTGAGCGTTAACAAGCCCCAAGTCACCCCTAACCGCACATAAATATGGCGGAATCTGGGGCTGTAAGGCGATCTTGGGGTTTCTTGGGGTGGCTGCGGCGTGCGGACGCGTCGGCTTCGGGTGCCCTTGTAGGGCGCCGACCAGGGCGCATGGCACCCTTGACGTGGACCAAGCGAGCGGAGGTACGGATGGACCAGGAGATGCTGGAGAGGGTCATCGCGGTGACGATCGCCGAGGGCACCCTGGCGCATAGCATGGGCATCAAGATCCTGTCGGCGTCCGGGACCGAGGTCGTGGCGACGATGCCGGTGGCCGGCAACGTCCAGCCGTACGGGCTGCTGCACGGCGGCGCCTCCTGCGTGCTCGCGGAGACCATCGGGTCGCTGGCCGCGGCCCTGCACGTCGGCCTGGGCCGGGTAGTGGTGGGCATCGAGATCAGCGCGACCCACCACCGCGGCGCCCGCGACGGGGAGGTCACCGCGGTAGCCACCCTGGCGCACGGCGGCCAGACGCTGGCCACCTATGAGATCGTCATCACGGACATGGCCGGGCGCCGGGTGTGCACATCGCGGCTTACCTGCCTGATCAGGGAGCAGGTACCCGGACGCGAGGCGAACGGCATCGATCCCCTACGTGAACAGGGGGTAATCGGCAGCTGAACGCGCCCGGCCCCGGCGCAGGGCTCGCTTTGCACGGCAAGGCGGCGGGTCGCTAACGTGGGGACAGCAGGCCCGGGGGGTTCAAGTAGACAAGTTCAAGTAGACAACGTGTCGGCCGGGGAAAGGCGGGCACGGCACCAACGGCCCCCCGGGTTCTCGCTTTCAGGCTTTTCTCGCCTTTCAGGCTGTCAGGGCTGGGGCTTCAGGGCTGGGGCTTCAGGGCTGGGGCTTCAGGGCTGGGGCTTCAGGGCTGGGGCTGCGGCGTTTCCGCGGGAACGCGCATGCTGCCCTCGATCACCGCTTCGGCCACCTTGCGCATGGTGAGGCGGCGGTCCATCGAGGTCTTCTGGATCCAGCGGAAGGCTTCCGGCTCGCTCAGCCCGTGCTCGGACTGGAGCAGGCCCTTGGCCCGGTCGAGCAGCTTGCGGACCTCGAGCCGCTCGCGCAGCGTGCCGATCTCGGTGTCGAGCGCGCGGATCTCGGCGAACCGGCTGACCGCCATCTCGATGGCCGGCACCAGGTCGGCCTTGGTGAACGGCTTGACCAGGTACGCCATCGCGCCCGCGTCGCGGGCCCGCTCAACCAGTTCGCGCTGGGAGAAGGCGGTCAGGATGACAACCGGCGCGATCCGCTCGGCGGCGATCCGCTCGGCCGCGGAGATCCCGTCGAGGACCGGCATCTTGATGTCGAGGATGGCCAGATCCGGGCGCAACGTCGTGACATGCTCGACGGCCGACTCGCCGTCGCCCGCCTCGGCGACGACCGAATAGCCCTCTTCTTCCAGCATCTCCTTGAGGTCGAGACGGATCAGCGCCTCGTCCTCGGCGATAACGACACGCAACGGGTTCTGGCTCACGCTGACGAGCCTACCGTCACCAGGTAGATTAGTCGCATCCTGCTCCGCAGAGGGGTCGCGCTCGAACCCGTCTCGCGGATCGTGCCGGGATGATGGAACGGCAGACATGGACGTCTCAAAAGCGTCTGCCCGAGAGGGCGTGCGGGTTCGAATCCCGCTCCCGGCACCCGTAATTATGGCCGTCACTGGCCCCGAACCTCTCGCATGACCGCCCCGATGTGACATCGGGGCCGTTGGTACCGCCCCGATGTCACATCGGTGCGCTGGCCAGGAGTGGGTGGACTCCGCGCGGCGTAGCGGGTGTGGCAGCAGTGACGTGGGTGGGCTCCGTCAGGCCGACCCGATCTGCCCGATCCGGAAGCCGTGGCCGCGGGCCCCGGCTGTGAGGCTGCGGCTGATCCGGTAAAGCAGCCAGGTGCCGCTCGCCGCGACTAAGGCGGCGATAATCGGCGACAGGCCAGCCGGGATGATGACCTTCGAGACCAGGCCATGCCACTTGATCGCGCTGCCGCCCGCGGCGGCGATCGTCGAGCCGATCACGCCGCCGATGAGCGCGCGGGACGAACTCGACGGGAGAGACCGCAAATAAAAGAGTCAATCGATTGCCATTGCCGGGTTAACTAAAATTCATTTAGATGTCACTTGACAAAGTGACATCACTCGGGACCGAGGTAGGGGATCAGGACGACGGTGATGTTGTCGGCGCCGCCGGCGTCGATCGCGAACTTCACCATGTCGGCGGCGGCGCCGAGCGGATCGCTCAGCGCTTTGGGCAGCGCGAGCCTGGCCAGCTCCGCGGCCTCGGGCAGGTAGTTCCACAGGCCGTCCGAGCACATGAGCAGGGCCCCGGGTCCGGGCGGAGTGTGCCGCTCGACGTGGGCGGCGCGGTCGGGTTCGTCGGCTAGGTCCGCAGCCTCGCCGCCCAGCCAGCGGGTCAGCACGTGCGCGTGCGGCGAGGCCATCGCCGCGGCCTCGTCGGCCAGGCCGGCCGCGACCATCCCCCCGGCCACTGAGTCATCGCGCGTGAGCAGCCGGGACTCCGATGCCGGCTGGCCCAGCCAGTAGGCGCGGCTGTCGCCCAGCCAGCACAAGGTCACTTCGTATCCGCTCGCCACCGCGGACACGAACGTGGTCGCCGAGGTGTCGCCGCCGGGGCCTTGCAGGTCCGCCACCGCCTGGCGCGCGGCGCCCACCGAGGCCAGCGAGGCGGCGCCAAGGTCCCCGCCTGCTTGCACGGCGGCCACCAGTACCGGCAGTGCGGCCCGCGCGGCGACCTGCGACGCCTCGTCGGGACGGGCCGATGACGAGACGCCATCGCAGACCACCGCTACCACCGCCGGACCGTCCGGCGCCTGCTCGGCGGCCAGGGCCATCGCGTCCTCGTTACGGTGGTGGCGCAGGCCCCGGTCGCTGACGCCAGCAGCGGGACCAAGGTCGACCTCGGCATGGTCTCGCGGCGACGGGTTGGTGATCATGTGCATACGTTAGTGCCTGGGATCGCCCGTCGTTATAGGCCGATGCCCTACTCCGGGTAGAGAATTTTTAACCCCGGTGCACCGTGATGGCCGTCCAGGCGCCGACGTTGATGCGATCGCCGTCATGCAGGGGTACTTCGTCCCCGATCCCGATCTCCGAACCGTTGACGAGCGTGCCGTTCGCCGACCCCGGATCGAGCACGGCCCAGCTGCCGTCCGGCGTCGCGATCAGGACCGCGTGCAGCCGGCTGATGCCCGGGTCGGCGGGCGGACCGGTCAGGTCGATCTCCGGCGCCAGGCCGCGCGACACGCTGCGCCGCCCGATCCGCATCTGGTTCCCGACGAGCTGGAAGCGCCGCTCCGCGCAGTAGGCCGGGAACACCACGGCGGCACCTTCCGGGCCGGAGACCGCCTGTATTTGCTCGTAGTAGGCGCGGTCCGCGCCCACCACCGCGGTCCAGGTGGCCTGCGGGTACGGGAACGAAGACATCGACGGCGAAGACGGGGCGGACGGGACAGAACGAGCCGACGGAGCCGAACGAGCCGACGGAGCCGAACGAGCCGACGGAGGGGACGGACTCGGCTGAAGGGGCCGACGGAGCCGAACGAGCCGACGGGTTCGAAGGGACGGACTCGGCTGAAGGGGCCGACGGAGCCGAACGAGCCGACGGGGTCGAAGGGACGGACTCGGCTGAAGGGGCTGGCGGGGCGGAGGGAACGGAAGAGCCTACAGAGGTCGGAGGGATCACTGCGGCGGGAGGCAGGGGGCTGGCGGGGATGAAACGGGGACCGTTGAAGTTGAAGCCGCAGGCCTCGCAGAACTGGCCGGTCCTGGGGGTACCGCAGCTGGGGCAGGTTTCCGCGGCGGAGTCGGGCGACGGAACGCTGGCCGCGGGCGAGGGACCGGTGGCGGGGCCTTTGGGGGCGCCGCCGATGCGCATGCCGCAGACGTCGCAGAAGTCGTCGCTCGCCGAGTCGTGCCCGTTGGGACATAGCGCCATCGCCGCCTCCTCCCCGCTCGCTATTTCTTCACTCGGACCGTCTTGGTCGACCGGGTGTCGAGGGCCATCTCGTCCGCGTCCTCGACCTTCTTCTTCAGCCGTACCGTGCCGGATTCCACGTCGACCACGTCTACCACCTTGGCCAGCAGCTTGGCGGTGTCCTCGTTGCCTGACTGGTGCGCCAGCGCCACCGCCCGGCCGAGTTTGGCAGTCGCGGTCTCCTCGTCACCCTGCTTGCGGGCCTCCAGGCCCTCCTGGATGGCGACGGCCAGTTCGGCCTGGCCGGTGTAGTGCGCGACCCTCGGGTTGATCTTGGTGGACAGCGCCTCATCATCGGTCCATATCGCGCGGACGAGCCCCTGCCCGAGGACCTGAGCGCCGGATGGCGTGCCCGTGACCAGGCTAATCCGCGCGGCCAGCATCTCCTGGCCGACGCCGGCCGGGTTGACCTCGACGCCGACGTGATAGTCCCGGCTCTCCCCCGGTCCCCACGCTCCGGTCGGATAGTCACCCGCCTGGGGCCCCGATTGGGTACGCCTGCCGGTCAGGTCCTCGACCGCGGGGGCCACCTGCTTGACGAACTTGACCGTGGCGTGCTGCGGCGTCCACACCCGCAGGGACACGTCGGCGACCTGCTTGCCCATGGCGTTTTCCATCATGGCCGCGAAGTCAGCCGCCAGCCCAGCCGGGTCCGGCACGATGTCCACCGTGCCGAGCAGCGTGGTGGAGACCGTGCGCAGCTCGCTGACCTCCCAGTCGGTGCCCACGCCGCGGCAGTCGCAGCTGAAGGTGCCATCGCAGCGGCTGAGTTCGGCCGCGAGCTGGGCGGGCGTCTCGTGCTGGTTCTTGCCGTCGGTGAGCAAGATGGCGTGCCGCAGCTGCGCCGGGTAACCCGCGAAGATCTGCCGGGCCATGCCCAGCCACTGCCCGATCGCGGTGCCGCCGTTGGCCCGCAGCCCGGCCACCGCCTGCTTGGCCGCGGTCCGCGAGGCCGCGCTCGCGACCGCCATGCGCCCGTCGGCCGGGAAGACCGGCCAGGCGGTGCTGGTGCCCGCGACGACGGCGAACCCCACGCCGTCCCGCACTACGTCGATCGCGGCGGCGGTGGCGGCCCGCGCCTGAGTCATCTTGGTCGGCGGATAGTCCATCGACCCTGAGCAGTCGATAATGATGATCTCGGCGCTGCCCGCGCCGCCCGACGGAGCTGCCACGGCGACGTCCGGCCCGGACGTCACGGTGACCACGGCGCTCACGTCGCGGCCGCCCTCGGGCAGGTACTGGTTCTGGTCGACGTCAACGGTGAAGCCGGAGTCGGTCATGGCGGATTCTCCTCGGTAACGGCGCCGGCCGCACTAGCGGGAACGGGACCAGCACGATGGTGATGTTGTCCATGCCACCCGCGTCGAGGGCGAACTTCAACAGCGCGTCGGCGGCACTGGACGGGTCATGGAACGCGGCCGGCAGCGCGAGCTCCGCCAGGCCTGCCGAGTCGGGCCGGTAGTTCCACAGCCCGTCGGAACAGACGAGGATCACCCCGCGGCCCGGCGGCTCGAACCGTGTGACGTGCGGCTGCGCTGTGTCCACATCAGCACCGAGCCAGCGGGTGATCACATGGGCCTGCGGGGAGGCCATGGCCTCGGCCTCGGTCAGCTCGCCCTGCGCGACCATTTCCTCGGCGAGCGAGTCGTCCCTGGTCAGTCTCCTGGAATCGGAGTCTGTGGCCAGCCAGTAGGCGCGGCTGTCACCGAGCCAGCAGATCGTGACCGCGTCCGCGCCGATGACCACGGAAATGTAAGTGGCCGACGGCGCGCGGGACGGCGAGCCGAGAATGGCCATAGCCTCGTGAGCCTGGCGCACCGCGGCC
The DNA here is from genome assembly GCA_963842265.1 of uncultured Actinomycetota bacterium. GTDB lineage: Bacteria > Actinomycetota > Actinomycetes > Streptosporangiales > Streptosporangiaceae > Palsa-504. Next base: position 9,732 of record CAWJGE010000011.1, on the reverse strand, counting down.
AGGGAGGCCTCCTCTGGGTCATCGCCGCGCCTAATCGAGGTGAGCAGCACCCGTACGGCCGCCTGCGCCCCGGTCAGCGACGCCTCGTCCGGTCGGGGTGAGGACGACACCCCATCGCAGACCACGGCGATCGCCACCGGTCCTGCCGGGGTTTCCGTCGTCGCCAGGGCCATCGCATCCTCGTTACGCGGATGGCGCAGGCCGCGGTCGGTGACCCCGGCCAGCAGCTCGAGGTTGAGCTCGACGTGGTCGCGCCCGGACGGCACCTTGCGGCCGCACGACTCGCAGTAGCCCTCGGCGCTGATCGTGCTGGACGGGGCCGATTCGTCGAGCGAGCACACCGGGCACACCGCGGTGTAGCCGGCCGGGCCGGTGCTGCTGACGGGCGGGACGAGCTCGGCCCCGCACGACTCGCAGAAGCTGTCCGCGGGGCCAGCCGACCCGCCGCAGGCGGGACAGGTGACTCCCGTGTTGCCATCGTGCATCAGGCCATCATCCAGGTCATGGGCCGTCATGTCAGCGTCCGGGGCCGGATTGCGCTGGCCATGTCGGCAAGTTCTACCAGGACGCTCGGCTGAATGCTCCTCACCGCGGCTGCACCCCCAGGACGGCCTGCTGATAAGCGGACACTGCGGCCTCGGCCGCGGGCAGGTCGCAGGGCGCCGACCAGAGCAGGTCACGAGCCCGGTCGTAGCGTTCGGCCAGGCCGGTGTCTTCGGCCGCGCCCAGCCGGGCGGCCTTGGCCTTATAGGCGCCGAGCAGTCCGCGTAGCTCGTCACGTTTGGCCATGGCTGCCACCGCGGCCCGTTCGGCCTCCTTGAAGGCAGCCGTCGCGGTGGCCAGCTCGCGGTCGAGCAGGTCCAGCTCGGACGCCAGGCGAGTCCAGCGGCCACTGGCCAGCAGCGGGTCCAGGCCGGCCAGCCGGGCGGCCAGGTCGGCCAGGCCGGCGGGCTCAGGCGGCAGCGCTCCGGCGGCGATCTTCACCGCGGCCTGCTGCCAGGCGGCCACGGCGTCCTCGCGCGCCGAACGGGCCGCGGCCGCGGCCGCCGTCACCGCGGCGATGCGCTGGCGGGCCTCGTCCCGCAGCCGGGCGAGCTCATCGACCCGGGTCGCGGCGGCAGCGACTTCCGCCCGCAGCCGGTCCGCCGCCGAGGTATCGACCGCGGCGCCGTCCGGCCCTGGACGACTAAGCCGCAAGGCCAGCGGGTCGGAGTTCAGCGTGTCGCGCAGCCGGGCCAGCTTGTCCGCCACGGCGGCCAGGTCAGCGGTCAACGCCTCGTCCCCGAGCGTCGCGGCCAGCGAGGTCACCCGGGTCAGCTCGGCGCCGGTCGCGTCCAGGCGGCCCGCGACCTCGGTCCAGACGTGCTCCGCGGCGGCGACCACCTCGGTCACGGCGCCGAACGCGCCGCGCATCCGGGCCACCGCCGTGGCCAAGGTCAGGTCCTCGCGACCAGGGTCGGCCAGATCACGGCCGGCCAGCGGGGCGGGACCCGAGGCCAGCTGCACCGAGCGCCCGGTGAGCAGCGCGGTAAGCGCCGCGAGCTCCCGTGTGCCGAGGTGCTTCTTAGCCGCCTCGGCGGCCTGGTCGACCGCGGCCGAGTAGGCCGAGAAGACCTGCCACAGGGTGGCCAGCGTGGCCGCCGTCGCGTCCCAGCGCCGTTTAGTCTCCCCGGTGAGCTCCGCCCCGGCCAGCAGTTGCTTGCCGAAACTGGAGTCCAGCTCGAGCAGGTTGGCCTGGATGGCGTCGCGCTCGGCGACCGCGGCCTTGACCGCGGCCCCGGCCTGGTCCCTGGTCAGCACGGGCACGGTCATCGGTGCTCCGCCAGGCGCCTGATCCTAGGCCCACCCGCCATGCCGCTCCAAGTCATCGGAACCGATGAACCATGACGTTTACTATTTTGCCCGCAGTTCGGAGCACCCTAGCCGTCGCGGCTTTCGCCGTCATGACCACGTCTTCGGGCGGATCGCGTTGGCCATGTCGATCAGCTCGATCCGGCGGCCGCGGTCCGAGGTCAGCCGGGCCAGCGCCCGGTAGCTGCGTTCCAAGCCGAAGCGCAGCGCGCGCTCGTTCGGTTCGCAGCCGAGGATGAGGCCGTTGGCGCCGCCGTGCCGCCCGGCTGCGGGATCCTGCCCCGAGCGGCCCAGCCGAGCGCGGCGCGCAGGATCTCCACGGTGAGCTGCTGGCGGCGCGCCTCGTCCAGGGGCAGCCGCCCCAGGCGGCCATCGGCCTGCCGCAAGTCGTCGCCGGTCACGCCGGGCGCCACCAGGATCCGGACCGCGGCGACCTGCGCCGCCGCGTGATGGCTGGACGTCTCGGGCACCGCGGCGAGCGCCGCGATCGCGCCCGGCCGGTCGCCCTCGGCCAGGCAGGCCCGCGCCAAGCCGAACGCCGCGCTGATGCAGGACCGGTCCACCGTCCAGACCAGCCGGAAATACCGCCCGGCCATCGCGGCATCCCCCGCGGCCTCGGCCGCGAAGGCCAGCGCGAGCTTCGGCGCGAGCTCACCGGGCAGCTCGTCGTACACCACGTTGAACGCATTCCGCGCCACGCCGGCGTCGCCGGCCGCAAGCCAGCGCAGGCCATCGGTCCAGGCGATCCGCCAGTCGGACGGATCCTCGGCGGCCAGCTCGGACAGCGTGACCCCGGCTCCGTCATAGTCGCCGACGTCCAGCTGGGCCCGCGCGAGCGCCAGCCGCGTCTCGGCGGACGTGGTCACCTCGGCCGGCACGGCCCCCTCGCCCGCGACGGCCCGGGATAGGGCCGCGACCCGCTGGCCGGAATCGAGCCCGGCGAACGTGGCCAGGTAGCCGGCGGCGGGATCGGCCCGGTCCACCTGCGGCATCGGCATTCCCGCGATGATCTCCGCGGCACCCGGCACAGGCAGAACGGGAGGTACCTGGGGGGTCGCCCCCCGGGCCAGCAAGGCCCCCGCGGCCTCGTCCCCGGTCCCGATCGCCTGGAGTTCGGGGCTGAACACCGTCGAGAACGCGGGCCGGGGCATGCCGTCCGCGACGGCGAGCACCTCGCGCAGCACGCCGGTGAGCTGCTCGGCCATCTCCCCGGCGGAGCCGAAGCGCCGGTCCGGGTCAGCATCGGTGGCCCGGCGCAGCAGCCGGGCGAACGACTCCTGCTGCTCAAGCAGCGGCACCCCGTCTGGGAAGGTGAACCTGTACGAGCTCTGGTAGCCCTTGAACTCGAAGGTGAGCACGGCCAGCGCGCGCGCGACCGTGAATAGGTCCGACGACACCGACGGCCCTTCGGTCGCGATCTCGGGCGCCTGGTAGCCGATGGTCCCGTAGATCGCCCCGTCGCCGTCGATCCCGCGCACCCCGCCCATGTCGATGAGCTTGAGCTGCTCTTCGGTCTGGATGACGTTATCCGGCTTGAAATCGCAGTAGACCAAACCCCGGTCATGCAGGTAGCCGAGGGCCGGCAGCACCTCGATGGCGTACGCGATCGCGTGCGCCACCGGCACCGAACCGCCGACGGCCCGCGCATCCTGCAAGATCTGCTTGAGCGACTTACCGCCTACGTACTCCATCACGATGTACCCGGCCGACTCGCCCGTGCGCCGGTCCGCGTGCTGGACGAAGTTATAGATCCTGACGATATTCGGGTGTTCCACCTGGGCCAGGAACTGACGCTCGGCGACCGCGGCCGCCATGGCGTCCGCGTCCCCGGTGTTCAGCAGGCCCTTCAGTACCACCCAGCGGTCGCTGACGTTGCGGTCCCGAGCCAGGTAGATCCAGCCAAGGCCGCCGAAGGCAAGGCAGCCGAGCACCTCGTACTGCCCGGCCACCAGCTCACCAGGCTCCAGCTTCGGGCTGAACGAGAACCGGGCGCCGCAGTTACGGCAGAACCCCTCCGTCAGCCCCGCCCGGCCGTCCCGGCCACGGCCGACCGGCTGCTCGCAGTTGCCGCAGAAGCGCCGGCTCTCGGGCACCTGCGGGTTGGCGAGCACGGCACTGGCCGGATCACGGTAGGGCACCGGCGGGATCTCGACCAGCCCCGCCCCGAGCCGACCGCGTGCTGACCGGCCGCTGGTCCGCCGGGAACTCCGGGTGCCCGACGTCCGGCGGCTGGCCGCAGACCCGGATCCCGAGGACGCCGACCCGGACCCCGCAGGCGCGGATCCGGCTGGCACGGACGCCGACCCGGCCGGGGCGGCGGCTGAGGCGGCGGCCGGGACCGGGGCAGCGGCGAGACCGCAGACGCTGCAGTAGCCGTCCTCGATCGTCCCGCCGCAGCTCGTGCAGGTGCTCATCGCCACCGTGCTCCCCTCGTCAGCCTCGTCATCGGTCAGCCCCCGTATTGCGCCGGCGGCGGAGCGGGAACCGGAGTGCCGACCCATTTCGCGTAGCTCTTAGCCCACTGGCCGTCCGTCCGCAGTTGCTGCAGGACCGCATTCACGAAGCGGACGAAATCCGGGTGCTGCTTGGAGATGGCCAGGCCGTAGGGCTCATCGGTGAGCCGCGGCCCGATCAGCTTGGTCCACGGGTCCTGCGCCGCGAGCCCGTCCAGGATCGAGTCGTCGGTCGAGATCGCGGCCACGTCGCCCTGCTGCAGCAAGACCAGGCAGTCGGTCCAGTACGCCACGGCGACCGGGACGGCCTTGTCCGCGGCGATGACGGCGAGCGAGTCGGACCCGGTGGTCGCGCAGACCTTCTGGCCGCGCAGATCGGCCAGGCTTTTCGCCGTGGAGTTCTTCAGCACCAGGACCCGCTGGGCCGCGTCGAAGTAGACGCTGGAGAAGTCGACCTGCTGCAGCCGGGCGCAGGTGATCGTCATGGTGTGCGCCACGATGTCCACGGCACCGGAGAGGATGTCGGGGATCCGCTGCGCGTCGGAGATCGCCTTGTACTCGACCTTGTCCGGGGTGCCGAAGATGGCCTGGGCCACCGCCCGGATCATGTCGATGTCGAAGCCCTCGATCTGTCCGCTGAGCGGGCTGAGGAAGCCGAAATGGTAGGTGCTCTGGTCCACTCCCGCGATGAGGAAGCCGCGCGCGCGGATCTTCGCCACGAACGAGCCGGCCGTCACCTGCGGCGGACCCGACGGGGCCAGGCTGCTCGCCTTCGGGTTACAGGCAGACGCGCTCGCCGTGCGGGCGGTGCCCGTGATCCGGGCGGTGCCCGTGATCCGGGCGGTGCCCGTGGTGCGGGCGGTGCCCGTGATCCGGGCGGTGCCCGTGGTGCGGAGCGCGGCCGGGTGGCCTGGCGCGGCCGCGGCCGCCGCGGCGCCCAGCATGAGCGCGAACGTCGCCAGCACCACCAGCAGCGCGCGCGGCCAGGGTCCCCGGGGCCACCGGGGACGCGCGTTCACCGGTACTCCGCGAGCCGGCGGCTGAGCCCCCAGGCGCAGCCTGCCACCATCACCAGTGACGCCACGATCATGCCCGCGGCCAGCCCGGTGAACGCGTCCCGGCCGCCGCGGGCACTGGAGGCGAAGACGGCCTGGTGGGCGTTGATCCCGTCGCTGAGGGTCACCGACAGCCGGGCGAAGCTGGCGGCGGCGTCGCCGGCCAGCGCCGACCGAACCGCCGCGGCGTGGTTCCCGCCATCATCCAGCGCGCGGAGCGCCGCGTGCGCCCGGTACCAGGCCTGGGCATCGGCCGTGGCCTCGCCGTTTCCCGCCGAGGCCTGCACCGCGCCCAGCAGCGTGCCGGCTCCCGGCCCGAGGAGCTTCTGCTGGGCCAGGAAATCCTGCTGGTAGGCGTCGTCGCCGCTGTTGTCGATCAAGGTGAGGCTCTCATCCGCGTGTGCCTGCAGCGCCGCCACGTCGGCCCGGGCGAACGCCTGGGCCGGCGCGGAACCTTGCTGCTGGGCGTGCAGCAGATCAGCCCGCCCCACCGCGAAGGCGCCGGCCAGCCACACCAGCGAGACCAGGCCGACCAGGCCGGCCAGCAGCAATCCGTAGTTGACCACGCGGTGGGTGTGCCGGGCTAGCCACCGCGACGAACGGTAGAGAACATAGCCGATGCCCAGGGCGATCACGACCGCGACCACCACAAGCGGGAGCCCGGTCGCCTGCGCGCTGGCCGAGGTCAGCAGTCCGCTCTCCCGGGTGTAGATGTCGCTGGCCGAAGGCAGCAGCGTCCCGCGCATCAACTCGGAGGCCTCCCTGAGGTAGGCCGCGCCGAGCGGCAAGCCGAGCCGGTTGTCGGCCCGGGCCGTGCCCACCTCGTCGGTGTAGACCGGCAACTGCCCGGACAAGGTGGCCAGGTCGTCACCGATGGCCGAGCCGGCCGCCGACGCCTGCTGCGCCAGGTGGCCGGGCAACTGGGTCCGGGCGGCCGACGAACCGACCAGCGCGCTGGCCGCCTCGATCCGGATGGCCGCCTGGGTTATGTCGGCCTCGTAGCGCTGCCGGGCCGCGGCGGGCTCGAGGCCACCCGCCAGGAACGCGTTCGCCGCGGTCGCATCGGCGTCCGACAAGCTCTGGTAGATCTGCTCCGCATCCAGGCTCAGCGGCTCGCTGACCGCAACCACGTCGGCCGCCGCCGAGGCGTGCTGATCGGCGGTCAGCGCGGCCAGCACGCCCCAGGCCACGCTGAGCAGTACCAAGAAGACGAGCAGCAGCCGCAGCCGGGCGGGGGTGGTCGCCGTGTCCAGGCGGGACCGCCACCAGGGGCGGCGTATCTCCGGCGCGGGGGTCCGCTGTCCGGGCGATACGCCGACGCTCGTTGTCATGGGCCGACCGCCAAAACCGCTCGTGCACCGGCATTCCGGCGCCATCTGGATTAGTTAGTTCATACCAGAGGTCGGGTAGTGGGCGGGATAGGCGGAGGCAGTTCGCTGACGCCCCGCCAGGATTGCCTCCTTCGCGGGCGGCCGCGCACCGGCTTCCGGCGCCGCGCACCGGCCGGCCTAACTGCGGCGCATAGTGATGACGGTCCATGCGCCCAGGTTGATCCGATCACCGTCACGCAGCGTGACCAGATCCCCGGTCAGGACCTCGCGGCCGTTGACGAGCGTGCCGTTGGCCGAGCCTGGGTCGAGGACCGACCAGGTGCCGTCCGGGGCAGCGATCAGCATCGCGTGCAGACGGCTGATGCCCGGGTCAATCGGCGGCACAGCCATGTCGATCTCCGGCTGAAGTTCGCGGCCCGCGCTCCTGCGTCCGATGCGCATTTGCTTGCCGACGAGGGAGATCCGCCGTTCGGAGGTGTACGCAGGAAAGGCGACGTCCGAACCGAACATACCGCGCACCGCTTGCATCCGGTCGTAGTAGACGCGGTCGGCGGCAATCAGCACGGTCCAGCCAGTCGAGGTGAACGTTGGGGTGGGTGCTGTGGGCGGGGCTGACGAGACCGGCGGGATGGTGGGGACATCAAGGTTCGGCGGGGACGGCGGGGCGGGGCGGGTCAGCGGCGGCTCAGGCCGGGCCGTGGATACGGGCGGCGGCGCGAACGCTACCGCAGGCGGCGGTTCCGGGCGGGCCTCGGGCGCGGGCGGCGGCGCGAACGCTACCGCAGGCGGCGGTTCCGGGCGGGCCTCGGGCGCGGGCGCCGGCGCGAACGCTACCGCAGGCGGCGGTTCCGGGCGGGCCTCGGGCGCGGGCGCCGGCGCGAACGCTACCGCAGGCGGCGGTTCGGGCTGGGCCTCGGGCGCGGGTGGCTCGACAGTCTCGACGGGAGACAGGAATGAGAATGACGGTTCAGGGCGGACCACAGGGGCTGGTGAGCCCAAAGGAGCCGCAGGGGTTGGTGATTCTGGTGCGGCCGGTGCGAAAAGTGATGCCAGCAGATCCGTAACGACGGACTCTGTCGGTGATTCGGGCTCCTCCGGCGGGGCGGCCTGGGCTTGCGGGCTGGGCTGAGTGGGCGGGGCGGGCTGGGGGGGCGGGGCGGGCTGGGGCGACGGGGCGGGCTGGGGCGACGCGGAGAAAGACGGCCAGGACCAGCCGCCGGCCGCGGCCGGCGGTTCCGCGGAGTTCCGCGAGGAAGGCGGAGGTTCCGGCGGGCTCCACGACGGCGCGGGTTCCGGCGGGCTCCACGAAGACGGCGGAGGTTCCGGCGGGCTCCACGACGGCGCGGGTTCCGGCGGGCTCCACGACGGCGCGGGTTCCGGCGGGCTCCACGACGGCGCGGGTTCCGGCGGGCTCCACGACGGCGCAGGTTCCGGCGGGCTCCACGACGGCGCGGGTTCCGGCGGGCTCCACGAAGACGGCGGCTGCTCCATCCGGCCCCAGGGTGGAGACTGCGTATCGGGCCTGGAGACCGGCGGGAACAGCGATTCGGGCGGCCCCGACGATGGACCGCCTGGCGGGCCCAGCGGGGCAAACGGCCTGCGGGTCCGGGGACTGAAACCGCACGCTGGGCAGAACTGACCCGATACCGAAGCCCCACAGCCGGGACAGGTTTCGCCGCCGTTCGCCGCGCCCGGCCCGGGCCCGTGGTGCCCGCCTATCGCGCGTCCCGCGCTGGCGGGATTCCCGCTGATCCGCGTGCCGCAAACGTCACAAAAATCATCACTAACCGAGTCGTGGCCGTCCGGACACGCCGCCATCGCCTACCCCGCCCTTTGACCCATCGATTCCTTTTAGGTCCTATTGAGGGCAGAATATGCGGTCCGCGCGCATGACAGACAGTTTTGGATCCACACCGAGAGCGAAGGCTCAGGTGAGCGGACGAGCCGTGGGCGGGATCGGGGCGGGCAGGCCGCCCGAGTTCGAGTCGCCGCACAGGTATCGGTCGACACCCGCCGCGGCGCTACGCCCCTCGGCGATAGCCCAGACGATCAGCGACTGGCCGCGGCCCATGTCCCCGGCCGCGAAAACACCGGGCACCGAGGTCGCGTACGAGCCGTCCCGGGCGACGTTGCCTCGCTGGTCGAACTCGACGCCGAGGTCGGCGAGCAACCCGGGCCGTTCGGCCCCGGTAAAGCCCATGGCCAGCAGCACCAGGTCACAGGGCAGCTCGCGCTCGGTACCCGGCACCGGGTCGAATCCGGCCGCGTTGGCCAGCCGCAGCGCCCGGACCCGGCCCGCAGAATCGGTGAGGAATCCCAGTGTGGTCACCGCGTAGGTGCGCTCGCCGCCTTCCTCGTGCGCGCTGGAGACCCGGTAGATCATCGGGTAGGTGGGCCACGGCTGATGGCCCGGCCTGGTCGCGGGCGGCCGGGGCAGGATCTCGAGCTGGGTCACCGAGGCTGCGCCCTGCCGGTGCGCGGTGCCCAGGCAGTCCGCGCCGGTGTCACCGCCGCCGATGATGACCACGTGCCGGCCACGGGCGCTGATGACCGGGTTAGCCGGGTCACCAGGGTTGGCCGCCACGGCGCGGTTGGAGAGCGGCAGGTACTCCATGGCCTGGTGGATGCCATCCAGCTCACGCCCTGGCAGCGGCAGGTCGCGCGGCACCCGGGCGCCGCCGCACAGCACGATCGCGTCGTAGGCCGAACGCAGCTCCTCGGCGGTGATGCCGGTGCCTGCCTCGACGCCGCAGCGGAACTCGGTCCCTTCGGCCCGCATCTGGTCGAGCCGACGGTCCAGGTGCCGCTTCTCCATCTTGAACTCGGGGATGCCGTACCGCAGCAGGCCGCCGGGCGCGTCGTCGCGTTCAAAGACGGTTACCGCGTGCCCGGCCCTGGTCAGCTGCTGGGCGGCCGCCAGCCCGGCCGGACCCGAGCCGATCACCGCCACCTTCTGGCCCGTCAGGGCAGCGGGGGGCAGCGGCGCCACCCAGCCGGACGCGAACGCCCGGTCGATGATCTCCACCTCGACCTGCTTGATCG
>CAWJGE010000010.1:0-302179 GCA_963842265.1 uncultured Actinomycetota bacterium | reverse complement strand
CTCCGCCGCCTTCGCCTCCGGCGAGTCGGCCGGGACCCGGGTCATGTTCATCCTGGGCGGGCTGGTCACCATCGCGTTCGGCGTGGTGCTGTGCGCCCGCCCGGACATCGGCGCGGTCACCATCGCGCTGCTGTTCGGCCTGTTCAACCTGATCGCCGGGATCTGGATGCTCGTGCAGGGCACCGAGCCGCGCCGCACCGGGAAGACCCTGCACTCCGTCAGGCCGGGAAAGCCGGAGAAGAAGGCGGCCTGAGCCATGTCCCGGCAACAGGAACCGCCCTCGGAGCGCAGAAGCTCCCCGGGCCGCACGGTAGACGCCAGACAGCTGTGGTCTGGCGGCGCGGCGACGGCGGTCGTCGCGGCGCTGATAGCGCTGGCCGGCATCCTGGTATGCCGGTGGCTGTTCAACATCCCCATCCTGGCGCCGCACCAGGACGGCGCACGGGGCGATGCGTCCACTGCGGGGTATGCGATCGCGGCCGCCGCCGCTGGCGGCCTGGCCGCGCCGCGACCAGCCGGATGCCCCGCCCGCCCGCAATGTCCTTACGCGGGCGGCGGTGCAAATCACGGCGAGCACCTTCGCCACGTCCGCAGCCGCGGCCGGGCGGGGCAGGGACCTGGGCACCTTGATGTTGTCGATCCTGTCCATCGGATTGGCTGCCAGCAGGTCATGGCGGACCGCCCAGCGGCAGAATGACCGCAGCCCGCTTGTGCGGCTGGACGCGCCGAGGCCGGCGATGTCAGCGAGGTAGGCCCGCGCCGTCGCGGCGGTAAGCTCGCCGGCCTCGCTGTCGTGGCGGGCGCAGAACTGGAGCAGGTCGCCGCGGTATGCGCGGAGCGTGTGCGCGGAGGCGTTCGCGTTCGGCAGGTCGGTGAGGAAGTCGCTGGCGTGCCGGGCGAGCGGATGCCCGGGCATCACCGGCATGGGGCCGCCTGCTGCCCGGCGGCCCCCTGCCGGTGATGCCTGGGCGGTGACTTACGCGGTGACGGCCTGCTTCTGGTCGCTGCTGGTGACCTGGATGTTGCGGGGCTTGGCGGCCTCGTGGACCGGGATGGTCAGGGTCAGGACACCCGCGGCGTAGTCGGCGGCGATGTGCTCGGCGTCCAGGGTCTCGCCGAGGAAGACCTGCCGGGTGAAGGTGCCGTAGGGCCGTTCGGCGACGATCATCTCGGCGCCGTCGGCCTTGACCGGGGCGCGGTCGGCGCGGACGGTCAGGACGTTCTGCTCGACGGTCAGGTCGATGGACTCGGCGGCGACGCCGGGCAGGTCCAGGCAGATATAGAAGTTGTCGCCCTGCCGGTAGGCGTCCATGGGCATCGCGGCGGGCCGGGCGGCGGTGCCGAGCACCTGCTGGGTGAGCCGGTCCAGCTCGCGGAACGGGTCGGTGCGCATGAGCATGATCGGGTGCCTCCTTTGCCAGTGCCGGTTGTCATGTCACGCTCACGCATCTATATAGCACGAGTGCGTTTTATCTGACAAGGCTCGACGGAGATTTCTTCATGTCGCATACTGGGGAAGACCAGGCGGCGTCAGGCGGGAAGGAAGGTGACGGTCATGGCCGCTGGCGATCACGGCGGTCCGGGCCCGGATCTGTACCAGCTGCTGGGGGTGCCCCGGGGAGCGTCGCGCGAGGAGATCGCGCAGGCCTGGCGGCGGCGCGCCCGGGCCGAGCACCCCGATCACCGGCCGCGCGACGCCGGCGGCGCGGCGGCGGACCGGTTCCGCGTCCTGGCCGGGGCCTGGCGGGTGCTCAGCGACCCGGCCCGCCGCGCCGCGTATGACCGCACCCTGGAGCACCAGCAGCCCGCCCCCGGGATCACGGCGCCAGCGGCCCGGGTGCCGGTGCGGCGCGCGGCCGGCCCGGGCGGGCTCGGCGCCATGACGCCGATGGCGCGGGCCTGCGGGCCGCCGCTGCTGGCGGGTCCGGTCCGGGTAGAAGGCCCGTATCCGGCGCCGGCCGCCGGCGGCCGGGATGAGCAGGAGATCAGGCTGGCCGTCCTGGCCAGGCTGGCGCTGCGGTACCTTGCGCGGGACCGGGACTGGCCATGGTGAGTCCGGGATGGGCGGACCTGGACCGGGGCCTGTTCAGCATCTCGGTGGCCGCCGAGCTGGCCGGCCTGCACCCGCAGACGCTGCGGATCTACGAGCGGGAGGGCCTGCTGGACCCGGCCCGCAGCGCGGGCGGGACACGCCGGTACTCCCGGCGGGACATCGACCGGCTCGCCGAGATCTGCGCGCTGACCGCCGACGGCCTGAACCTGGCCGGCATCCGCCGCGTCCTGCAGCTGCAGGCGGAAACCCGCCAGCTGCAGGCCGAGCTAGCCCGGCTCAGGGCCCTGGCCCGGGCCAGCGAGGAGTCCCCCGCGGCGCCGGCCCGGGAACCGCGCGCCCGCCGCGCCGCCAGCGAATAGCCCCGGCCTGCCCGGGTCAGCCGCCTCCCGGGTCCCGCTCGCCGAGCCGTTCGTGCAGGCTGGCGGTCAGGGCACGCTCGGCGGCCAGATCGTCTTCCAGGGCTAGGATCCGCAACGCGGCGGCCAGCGTAACGTCCTGGTCGAACAGCTCCCTGATCCGGGCGGCGAAGGCCAGCTGGCGGCAGGTGTAACGGCGGCGCCCGCCCGCCGACCGCTCGGGGGTCACCGCGCCCGCGACGTCCAGGGCGCGCAGGAACGCCTGCCGTACCCCCAGCACCTCGGCGGCCCGCCCGGTGGTGTAGGCCGGGTAGTCCGGGTCGTCCAGGTCATCGAGCCGTCCGGTCATCGCCGGGAGCACCTCCAAGGGTCCGGGCGGTCTGCCGTACTTTCAAGGGCTCTTGACAGTTTCATGCAGTCCGCGCTATATAAAAAGTGTATCGCTCATTGGCCTGGTTACGCTACCGCAGGTTCCCGGGAGGGTGATCGGCATGACCCTATCCACCCGTGAGGCGGACGCGGCGTTCGCGGACCTGATCTGCGCTGACCCGCAGTGGCTGCGCGCGGAGTTCGACGCGCTGATCTCGGCCTCCTTCAGCGAGCCGCCCGCGCCGCCGCGGCCCGCGCCGCCCCGCGGCCCGCCGCGCCCCGGCAACCCGTGCCCGCCGTCCCGGCGGCCCGCGCCACACCCGGCCGCTATCACGTCCGCGGCCACCGGGCCGGAGCATGGCCGGCAGCGCTCGCCCCCGGCGCCTCTCCCCAGCCGGCCGCCGGGCCGCCGCCCCCCGAGCCGCTGACCGGGCGGCGGCCCGCACAACAAGCGATCAGCGCCGGGCACCGCCCGGGCCGTCGGGGAAGGGAGGAGAAAGAACCACCCAGCCGAACCTCCGGCAGGCGGCGGGGCTCCCGGCGGGAGCCCCGCCGCGCGTTTCCCGGAGTTTCCCCGCTCACTGGGCTTGAGCCGCAGTCACCAGCCGCGCGCCGCCGGCCACGGTACTGGATCTCCGGCTACGGCCGGCTCTGGTCCCCAGCTGGCCCGCCGCTGCCGGGAGTGCCTCCCGGCGAGGTCTTCACGTTTAGGGGTGACCTGCGCAAACGGGGTCTGGCCGGGGTGCTGCCCACAGGTTAAGCGGGCTCAGCCCACGCCTTCCGGAGGTCATGCTCTCCGGTCTCGGCGGGCTTTGCGGCTCCCGGCTGCCCGCCTTCCTCGATGATCTCCAGGGTGAGGTCGTGGAGTTCGGTGAGCAGGGCGCGGAGCTTTTTCGCGTTGTCGAACAGGGGCTGGTATTCGGCGAGCTCGGCGGGGGTGAGCCGTCTGGTGATGGTCTTGCCGCCGATCTTGCGGGTCCATTCGGCGTAGGGGCCGTGCAGGCGGGGCGGGTCGGCGTGGCAGCGGCAGTTCGGCTTTCCGCAGGCGTAGGAGCGGACGGTGAGGGTGCCGGGCAGGGCGTAGCCCGCCCGGGCGAGCTCGGCGGCGATCCGGTCGCGGGCCGCGCGCTGGGCTGGGCTTGGTTCCATGCGACACACCGTCTCAGATCCGCGGGCCTGCCTTCTTTCCACAGTATATTCCTGTGGACAGGTTCCGCCTGGAGGCGTCATGCAGCCGGCACAGCCTGCGGTGGCGGGCTATATCGCGCGGTGGCGGCCGTCGTCGGTGTCGCCGCAGGCGGCGGCGTTCGCCCGGGACGTGATCACGGCAGTGGCCCCGGACGGGCAGGAGCGGGCGAAGAACCTGCTGTGGGCGGCGGGCAAGCTGGCCGATTACGCGATCGGGCTGGGCCTGGAGGCGGTGCCGGAGGTGGTGCTGCACCCGTCGGCGGCCGAGCGGTTCACCCGGTGCGCGCCGGGCCTGTCGGCGGCGGCGCGGCGGACGCTGCGCACGAACCTGCGGTTCATCGGCCGCCGGGTGGTGCCGCAGCTGTATCCGGCGGATCTGCCGCTGCCCCGGGAGCGGGCCAAGGCGCCGTACAGCCCGGCGCAGATCGACGGGTTCCTGGCGCTGGCGGACGCCCAGCCCGCCGCGGAGCGGCGGATGCGGGCGGCCGGGCTGGTCTGCCTGGGCGCCGGCGCCGGGCTGATCCGCGGCGACCTGCGCGATGTCCGCGGCACGCGACGTGATCGCGCCGGTCCGGCGGGCTGGTCGTCGCCGTCCGCGGCGCCCGGCCGCGCGACGGTGCCGGTGCTTTCCCGTTACCACGCCCGGCTGCTGGCCGCGGCCCGGTCCGCCGGGGCCGGGCTGATCTGCGGCGGGGCCGATCCCGGCCGCCGGAACCTGACGAACCCGCTGGTCACCGCGCTGGACGGCGGCAGCGGGCTGCCCCGGCTGGACACCTCCCGGCTGCGCGCCACCTGGCTGGCGCGACTGCGCGGAGCTGCTGGGGCTGGCCACGTTCATGACACGCGGCCGGGATCAGCTGCTCCCAGCGGCTCGGCGACCTGATCGCCGGGCTGGAGCCGGCCGGCGAGGCCGAGGCGGTGCGGCTGCTCGGGGCGGCGCGCCGGCCATGATCCCGCTGGCGGCGTTCGAGGAGATCATCGACGCCTCCGGCATCGCGCCGCGGATCGAGGCCATGCTCCCCGTCGGCGTGCGCGCCCGGCAGCTGAGGGTCCGCACCCTGCTGGCCGGCATGTGCCTGGCCCAGGCCGATCACCGGCCCGCGCACCTGACCCGGGTGCACCAGGCGCTGACCGGCCTGCCCGAGGACGACCAGCGGCGGCTCGGCGTGCTCGCGGACTGGAAGCACGGCCCGCACCAGCTGACCTACCGGCAGACCGAGTGCACCTTCGGCCTGGTCGCCGGACGCCCTCGGCAAGGACGAGCCGGACGGGCTGCCCTCCGGCCGCGCTGCAGCGCGTCTGCGATGACCTGCTCGAGGCATCGGTCCCGGAGGAGTTCAAGGACGCCAGCAGCTCGCTGGCGGTGGACTGGACGGACCTGGAGTCCTTCTCCCGGCCCCCGCCCGCCAGGGGCGGGGACTGCGCCGACCCCGAAGCGTCGTGGGGACACCGCAAGAACAACCTGCTGCGCAGCCAAGACGAGCTGTTCTACGGGTACTACCTGTCCGCCGGGATCATGATGCGCGAGGAGAGCGGCCCGGCCGTCCCCGAACTGGCCCGCCGCGCCACGGTGTCGTCGTGCCGGCACGACCCGGTCCGCGCCTTCGCTCCCGTGCTGACCGCGATGCCCGGCCAGGGGATCCCGCTCGGCGACATCCTCGACGACTCCGGCTACGCCCACCGCGACGCCGCCGCCTGGGCCATCCCGCTCCGGGCCGCCGGCGCGCAGCTCGTCCAGGACCTGCACCCGCACGACCGCGGCCCCAAAGGCACCCACGACGGCGCGGTCATCAGCAACGGCAACCTCTACTGCCCCGTGCACACCGCGCCCGCTGCTGGATCTCGGGCCGCTCGCCCGCACCGCCACCAAGGACCAGGCCGCGGACCATGACCGCAAGACCGCCGAGCTCGCCCGCTACAAGCTCGGCCGCCTCACCGCCGACGACGCCGACGGCTACCACCGCGTCCAGTGCCCCGCCGCCATGGGCAAGATCCGCTGCCCGCTGCGGCCCGCCTCGATGACGCTGGACCGGGACCGCCCCGAGATCCTCAGCCCGCCGGAGCACCCCCAGGCCTGCTGCGCACAGCAGACCATCACCGTCCCGCCGGACGTGCAACGCCAAGACCGCGCAGAAACACGACTACCCGTCCGCGGCCTGGCGCCGCTCCTACGCCCGCCGCACCGGCGCCGAACGCGGCTTCGCCACCGCCAAGGACCCCGCCACCAACGACATCAGCCGCGGCTGGTGCCGCCTCATGGGCCTGGCACCCCTGATGCTGTTCACCGCCACCCTGCTCATCGTCCGCAACCAGCGCATCCTGCACGCCTGGAACGCCCGGCAAGAAGAAAACCAGCGCCGCGCCGCCGCCGGGCTGCCCCCGAAAACCCGCGCCGCCGCCGCAAGACCCTCGCCGGCCTCGCCGCCGGACCGCCCTGACCCAGCCAGCCACGCCCGCCGACGACAACAGCCCCGCCACCAGCACAGCCACCAGCACCACGCACCGCACAGCGGCAGCATGCCCGGAACCAGCCACGCAACACACACAAAGCCACCAAGCAGACACACAACCGCACACGACACGGCAGCAACCACAGCCATGCCACGCACACACCGGAATGTCAGACCCAAACGTGAAAATAGGCCCCACTGAAACGTGAAGACCTCCCGGCTCCCGCGATAGGACTCGAACCTATAACCTGCCGGTTAACAGCCGGACGCTCTGCCGATTGAGCTACGCGGGATTGACCCGCATAAGGGTAGCGCACCTGCGGCGGGAACGTGACGTCCGCCGGGCACGGCGCCCATGTTTATCAGGGCCTAACCTGATGAGTACCATCGCGTAATGGGGGAAGGTCATGTTTTGCACATGACGTCCATGCGCGAAAGGGGTGCCAGATGCGATTCAAGGTCGCGTTCCTCGCGGGCCTCGCTGTCGGCTTCGTCGCCGGCACGCGAGCAGGCCGCGAGCGCTATGAGCAGATGGTAAAGATCGCCAGGCAGACGGCAGCGAACCCGACCGTGCAGAAGGCGACACGCGCTGCCGGCCAGAAGGCCGCTGACCTCGGCAAAGCCGCCAAAGACAAAGCCGCCGAGCGGATGCCGAAGCTCACCGAGACGGCGAAGAGCAGCGCCACCAAGGTGCGCGGGCAGCTGGACCGGATACCCGGCCGGCACTCGGCTAGCCAATCCGGGGACAGCCACTACGAGAGCGAGCACGCGACCGTGAACGGCACCCGTCCGGTCGACTGAGGACCCCGTGGAACCCGGGTCCGGTGACATCCCAGCCCTGCCGGACCCGGGTTTCGATCACACGAGACTCTCCGCCTGAGTGATGTCGACGGCGTAAGGCCCGGCTAGAACGGTCCTCAGGACTGTTCGCGCTCGACCGCCTAGCCGAAGCCGTCGAGAACCTGCCGCGGATCTAGCCCGGCTCAGTCCAGGTACTCGCGCAGCATCTGAGCGCGGCTCGGGTGGCGGAGCTTGGCCAGGGTCTTCGACTCGATCTGCCTGATCCGCTCCCTGGTCACCCCGAACTCCCGGCCGACCTCCTCCAGCGTCCGCGGATGCCCGTCGGTGAGGCCGAACCGCAGCTGGATGATCCGCTGCTCCCGCTCGGCGAGCTGGTCCAGGACCCGCTCGAGCTGGTCCTGCAACATGATGAATGCCGCGGCCTCGATCGGCACCACGGCGTCCGCGTCTTCGATGAAGTCTCCCAGATCCGACTCTTCCTCGCCGATCGGGGACTGCAGGGACACCGGTTCCTGGGCGATCCGCTGGATCTCCGCGACCCGATCCGGCTCCAGCCCCATCTCGGCGGCGATCTCGTCCGCGGTGGCTTCCCGGCCGAGTTCCTGGTGCAGCTGCCGCTGTACGCGGGACAGCTTGTTGATCGTCTCGACCATGTGCACCGGGACCCGGATGGTCCGCGCCTGGTCGGCGATGGCCCGGGTGATGGCCTGCCGGATCCACCAGGTGGCGTACGTAGAGAACTTGTAGCCACGGGTGTAGTCGAACTTCTCCACCGCGCGGATCAGGCCGAGGTTCCCCTCCTGGATGAGGTCGAGGAAGACAAGCCCGCGCCCGATGTAGCGCTTGGCGATCGACACCACGAGCCGCAGGTTCGCCTCGATCAGCTTTTGCTTGGCCCTGACTCCCTCGCCCACGAGCAGCTCCAGGTCGCCGTGGACGGCGCCGAGGATCGGGAAGCCGCCGCCGAGCTTCTCCTCGGCGAACAGGCCCGCCTCGATGGCCTTGGCCAGCTCCACCTCGTCCTCGGCGGTCAGCAGCGGCACGCGGCCGATCTCCCTGAGGTAGATCCGGACCAGGTTGCTGGTCGCGGGCCGCCGACCGGCTTCGCTGGCGGCCCTTTCCGCGTGCCGGAGCTCGGCCTCGGTGTCGTCCTCGGTCGGCACGTCGAGCACGTCGACGCCCTCCTCGACGAGCGCGCGCACCGCCGCGTCGATGGCTTCCGGCGGAAGGTCGGCGCGGTCGAGCGCCACCATGACATCAGCCATGGTCAGGGAACCACGCTCCCGTCCTAGCGCCACGAGATCCGTCAGCTGCTCCGCTGGCGATGGTCCGTTCGTTAGTACGGTGAGGGTCACGGGACCAGTCTGCGTCACGAACCCATGGTTACGGGGGACCTAATTTTGTCACTCCCCGGCTACTTAACCGGCTCAGCGCCAGGGCCGATAATCATTGGCTCGCCGGTTTCAGCCGCCCGCAGCCCGGTCGAGCAGGGCCTTCCGGCGTTTCTCCAGCCCCACCAGATCCCCGAACATCCTGTTGTAACCAGCCTGTTCCTCGACTGGATTCATGCGCTGGAGCCGGGCCTTGACCGAGGCGATCTCCCGGCTGACGGCCAGCTCGCCCACCTTGGCGAGCAGGACGTCCGCGTACTTGACGTCCGGTTCGCCGTCGATCTTCAGCGGCTCGACGGCCAGCGCGGTCACGAACGCCTGTGCCCGCTCATTCGGCGCCGCGGCCCGCAACTGAGCCGCCCACTCCCTCGCGCTGCCGCCGCCGCGCGACGTGCCGCCGCACGCCGCGATCAGCGTGAACACGGCGCTGTGCACGGGCGCGGTGAACGCGTCCGCGCCCAGGGCGTCGAACTCGGGTCCGCACAGCGCGGGCCGCTGGACCGCGAGCTTGAGCACCTCGCGTTCGACCTGGACGACAGGATCGCCCAGGTCGTAGGGCTGGCCGCCGACCCCTCGCTGCCCGCCGGCCTGCGCCCCATTTGTCCCGAACGAGTTGGCGTGCTCGCCCCGGTTCTCCTGCTTGCGATCCTGGCCGGGCCTGCGGCGCCCGGACCCGGCGGTGTCCCCCGCGTGCGTCCGCACCCGGGCCAGCACGAACCGCTCGTCCATCATGCCGAGCCAGCGGTCCAGGTTGACCGCGTACCTGGTGCGCAGCCCCTGGTCCTTGATCCTGGCCACGATCGGCGCGGCCTCGTCGAGCGCCGCGAGCTGGCCTTCGGTGGTGTTCAGGTTGTGGTGACCGAGCACGCCCTTGATGGCGAACTCGAACAGCGGGACCCGGCAGGCGATCAGGTCACGCACGGCCGCGTCGCCATGCGTCAACCGCACGTCGCACGGGTCCAGGCCGTCGGGCTGCACGGTCACGAAGGTCTGGGTGACGAACTTCTCCTCCAGGCTGAACGCGCGCAGCGCCGCCCGCTGCCCGGCCGCGTCGCCGTCGAAGGTAAAGATCACCTCGCCGACCGAACCGGTGGCGTCCATGATCAGCCGGCGCAGCACCTTGATGTGATCTTCGCCGAACGAGGTGCCGCAGGTGGCCACGGCGGTCGGCACCCCGGCCAGGTGGCAGGCCATCACATCGGTGTAGCCCTCCACGATGACCGCCTGCCTGCGCTGCGCGATCTCGCGCTTGGCCAGGTCCGCCCCGTACAGCACGGTGCTCTTGCGGAACAGCGAGGTCTCCGGCGTGTTGAGGTACTTGGGCCCGTCGTCCTGCTCATCCAGCTTGCGGGCGCCGAACGCGATGACGTCGCCGGACAGGTCGCGGATGGGCCACATCAGCCGGCCGCGGAACCTGTCCCGCGGCCCGCGGTTACCCTGGATGGCCAGGCCCGCGCTGATCAGGTCGCTGTCGGTGAAGCCGCGGCCGCGCAGGTGCCTGGTCAGGTCCTCCCACGCCTTCGGCGAGTAACCCACGCCGAACCGTTGGACGTCGGCGAGCTCGAAACCACGCTCGGCCAGGAAGGCACGAGCGTGGGCCGCCTCGGATCCGCCCAGACGTTCGGCGTAAAATTCGGCGGCGGCCCGGTGCGCGTCGATCAGCCTGCGCCGCTGGCTCTGTTCCTGTCCCGGCACGTAGCCGCCCTGCTCGTAGCGCAGGTCGATGCCGGCCCGGCTGGCCAGCCGCTCGACGGCCTCGATGAAGCTGAGTCCGTCGATCTTCTGCACGAACTTGATCGCGTCGCCGCCTTCGGCGCAGCTGAAGCAGTAGAACAGGCCGCGGGCGGGCGTGACGTTGAACGAGGGTGTTTTCTCCTCGTGGAACGGGCATAGGCCCTTGAGTGAGCCGCCGCCCGCGTTTCTCAGCTGCAGGTACTCGCCGACCACCTCGTCGATGGGTGAGCGCTCGCGAACCGCCGCGATGTCTTCGTCGCGGATTCGCCCCGCCATCATCCACCTCCGCGCCCGCTTCGCCTCACCCGTCGCCGCGAGTCTAGTCCTGCCTGCTGACAATGGACGTGCGCATCCGGGACTACCAGCCAAGGTCGGTGCACGACGTCCTGGCCGTCGACCCTGCGCGGCAGCACCGCGGACTGGGCACGGCCCTCATCGAGTTCGGCACCGCCTGGCTGCGGGACGCCGAGATGCGGGTGGCGATGATCGGGACCGGCGGGGACCCTGGTCATGCCCCCGCGCGCCGGGTATACGAGAAGGCGGATTACACGGCGATCCCCATGGCCAGATACTTCAAGGCGCTGTGCCCCTTAGCCTGGGCGGGTGGCTGATCTGCTGGCACTGTGGGATGTCGACTACACGCTGCTGCGCGCCGACGGCCTGGGCACGCGGCTGTACGAAGTGGTGTTCCGGGAGATGTTCGGCCGTGAGCTGCCCGCGGTCGCGCCCAAGGCGGGACGGACCGACCGGGCCATCGTCGGGGATACGCTCGCGCTCGCCGGGGAATCGCGGGCCGGGGTCGATGCGTTCCTGGCCGCGCTGGCCCGGGTCTCAGCAGACGACGCGGTGCGGGCGCGGGTGCGGCCGATGGCCGGGGCGTCCGACGCCGTGGCGGCGCTCGCGTCCGGCGGGATCCGGCAGTCGGTGCTCACTGGCAACATCAGGCCGCTCGCGGAACTGAAGCTCCGCCTGGCCGGGCTGGGCGAACACCTCGACCTGGAGGTGGGCGCGTACGGCGACGTGCACGAGGTCCGGGCCGAACTGGTGGCGGTGGCCCGGCACGCGGCCCGCCAGGCCTACGGAACCGAATTTTCCGGCTCGTCCACCGTCCTGGTCGGCGACACACCGCTGGACGTCGAGGCCGCCCTAGCCGCCGGGGCCCGGGTGGTGGCCGTCGCGACTGGCAGCTACTCCGCGGCGGACCTGGCCGGGGCACACGTAGTCCTGCCCGACCTGACCGACCCCGCCCGGGTGCTGGCCGCCGTGACGGGCCGGGCCGACCTGGGCTGAAGCTGCGGCGGCTGCTTGAGCAGGGGCTTGGGCTGACGCTCGGGCTTGGGCTGGGGCTTGGGCTGACGCTCGGGCTTGGGCTGGGGCTTGGGCTGACGCTCGGGCTTGGGCTGGAGCTTGGGCTGACGCTCGGGCTTGGGCTGGAGCTTGGGCTGACGCTCGGGCTTGGGCTGGGGCTTGGGCTTGGGCTGGGGTTGAGGCTCAGGCTGGACGGGGCAACCTGGCGAGCACGGTCGGGGGTGACCCGTCCCAGCCATGCAGGCGGAGCACCCTGGCCACCTCTGCGGCCGTCGCGCAGGCCTTCCGCGTCACCTCCACCCAGCCGTATCGCAGTGACTGCTTTCCATCCGCGGCCGCGGCGTTGTCCCTGGCCTTGTCCTTCCACTGGTTCTCGGCCGGGTGCGCCAACCGCCCGTCAAGCTCCACCACCACGCCGTATTCGGTGTACACGCGGTCCCGGAATCCTCTCGGGCCGCCCGGTCTGGTGAATGGCACCTGCCGGCTCGGCTCCGGCAGGCCATGGGCCCGCTCGACGTCGCGGTGGTAGCGGAACTCCAGCACCGAGTGGTCACCACCCGCTGCGGACACGATGAGTTCATGCAGGTCAGCACGCCAGCGCAACCTCGGACGCACGGTCATCGCCTGACGCAGCCTGACCTCGTCGGTGAGATTCCGGGCTATCGCGCGAGTGACCCAGTCGCACACGTCATCGAAGCTATTCGCGGCCTGCGTGAGGTCGAGCACGGTCTCCTCAATGTTGGTCCGCGGCGGATACATGTGGGCTTGCACGGCCTGGACGGCCCGGGCCGACCGGTGCAGGCTGACCCCTTCGACGGCGCTGATCCGCCGGTCATGCGGAACGGTCACATGTATCGTCTCGGCTGTCTTGTCGGTGAGCCGATGCAGTTCGGCCGCCGTCTCGTAGCTAAGCGCGGCGCCCGGACCAGCCGAGAGGACCGCCGCCCAAAGCCAGGCGCTGCGCCCTGGCGCTCCGGTGAAGGTGGCATAGACCCCGCGATGCATCAGGCGCCATCGGCCGCTCCGCAGCCTGAACTTGATCTTGTCCGTGGTCAGCCCGGCCTGGAGGGCTTGCAAGCGAGAGATGACACCGCTCTGACGCTGAGCTAGGTAGCGGAGGGTAGAGGGGAGCTCACTTTGCATGCCGCACAGTGTGACGACACCCACCGACATTTGCCCTGCGCCAGCAAATACCGGGGAGTATTAGGGCTTCGGGGAGGATTTTGTGCATCCCAGTCCCTAAACTCTCCCAGAAGCCCCGATCCTCCCCTGTAAGTGGGGCTGAAGCGATGCTTGGGGTTAGCGGGGCTTGAGGGATCTCCCGGGTGGCGGAAGACACGGGGTGAATGAGGCTAATGGGGCTAGCAGGAATTCAGGGATTCGTGTTGCATTGTGATTCGGGCTGGCGATGCCGCCGCAGACATCGCGAGGGTGCCTGAGAAGGTGCGAGGGGTGCCGCAGACATCGCGAGGGTGCCTGAGAAGGTGCGAGGGGTGCCGGAGAAGGTGCGAGGGGGTATCCGGAGAAGGTGTGAGGGGTTACCCGGATGAGGGCGTTCGGGTTAGAGGTCGGAGAGGGGGATGTCGGGGTTGGTCAGGCGGGCGGGGGCTACTGGGCGGCCGGAGCGGATGAGGGACTGGATGTCGTCGTTGACGTCCCAGACGTTGACGTTCATGCCGGCGATCACGGCGCCGCGGGAGAGCCAGAACGCGATGAACTCCAGCGTGGAAGGGGCGCCGCGGTAGAGAACCTCGTCGTAGCGGCCAGGCTCGGGCAAGCCGGCGCATTCCATGCCGAGCTCGTACTGGTCGCTGTAGAAGTAAGGCACCCGGTCGTAGCTGACGGGCTGGCCGAGCATGGACCTGGCCGCGGCCGGGCCGCCGTTCAGCGCGTTGGCCCAGTGCTCGACGCGGACCCGGCGGCCGAGCAGTGGGTTGAACGAGTTCGCGACGTCACCGGCGGCGAAGATGTTCGGATCCGAGGTGCGCAGGGCCTCGTCGGTCAGCACGCCGTTGTCGACGTCGAGCCCGGCCCGGGCGGCCAGATCGTCGTTCGGGGCCGCGCCGATGCCGACAACCAGGATGTCGGCAGGGATTTCGGCGCCGCCGGAAGTGATGATCATGCCGGGGCGGAACTCGACCGCCCGCTCACCGAAGCGGAACTCCACCCCGTGGGCCTGATGCAGGCTGACGAAGACCGCGCCGAGTTCGGGGCCGAGTTGATCGTGCAGCGCGCTGGGCTGCGGCTCGAGCACGGTCACCGGGCAGTCAGCCAAGCGGGCGGCCGCGGCGGTCTCCAGGCCGATCCAGCCTGCCCCGGCCACCACCACCCGGGTGCCCGGCTGGAACGCCGAACGCAGCTGGTCGGAATCACCCGCCGTGCGCAGGTAGAGCACCTCCTCGCGGTCGGAGCCGGGGAAGGTGAGGCGGCGCGGTGTGGCTCCGGTGGCGAGCAGCAGCTTGTCGTAGGACATCTCCTCGTCGCCGGACGGCCCGGAGGTGGCCACGGTGGCCGTGCCGCGGTCGATGGCCGTGACGGTGACACCCTGGCGCAGGTCCACGTGGTGTTCGGCATACCAGTCGGCGGCGTGCACATAGATCGAGTCACGGCTGTCCTTGCCGAGCAGGTACCCCTTCGAAAGGGGCGGACGCTCGTACGGGCGTTCGGGCTCGGCGCCCAGCAGCACGATGTCGCCGTCCAATCCCTCGTTCCGCAGCGTCTCGGCGGCCTTGGCCGCGGCTAGCCCGCCGCCCGCGATCACAATAGAAGGCATGCGGTAAGGCTACGGCGCGCATAGGCGGTGATGCCACGCGATGGCCGACGTGTCGGTGAGCGAGGCCACCTGGTCCACGACGACGCGCCGCCGGGCGGCGTCGGTTCCGGCCGCATCCCAGGCCGGGCGCAGCAGCGGGTCCAGCGTGCGGGGGGCACCGCGCTCGATGGCGTAGGCCAGTTCGGTGAGCAGTTCACGCTCGCGGGCCTGGGCCGCGACCACTCCCGCCCGGGTCATCACGTAGTGGGCGGTGATCCCCTTGAGCAGGGCGCATTCCAGCCGCTGCCGCCGCGGCACGATGAGGTCCGCGGCATACCGGGTGAGGGAGTGCCCTATAGGGCTGGTGTGACTGGAGGGGCTAGTGGTGCTGGAGGGGGTAAGTCGGGCGGCGGCGACGGTGGCTTGCTGGGCGGCTACGCAGAAACGGCCGATGAGCTCGCTGGTCAGGTTCTTCAGGGCGGCCGCGGTGGCCGGGCCGCCGTCGTAGGAATCGGGCCACATACCCAGGGCGAGCAGCGCGTCCAGGATCTCGGTGAGCTCGGCCTCGTCCTCGTCACAGTAGGTGGTGGCGGTGGTGCGGGAAATTCGTGCCCGTTCGGCCGGAGATTTGAGGTTCTCGAAGGTGATGAGGCCGGCGTGGAAACCGTCTTCCAAGTCGTGCACCGAGTAGGCCACATCGTCAGCCCAGTCCATGACCTGGGCCTCCAGGCACCGCCGTCCGGGCGGGGCGCCCGCCCTGATCCAGTCGAAGACCTCGGTGTCCTCGGCATAGACGCCGAACTTGGTGCCGGGTTCACCAAACCAGGGGTACTTGAGGGTGGCGTCCAGGGTGGCCCGGGTCAGGTTCAGGCCGGCCCCGGCGACCTTGGGCTCGAGCCTGGTCAGCAGGCGCAGTGACTGGGCGTTGCCCTCGAACCCGCCGTACGGGGCGGCCAGCTCGTTGAGGGCGGCCTCGCCGTTGTGGCCGAACGGGCTGTGGCCGATGTCGTGGGCCAGGCAGGCAGCGTCGACCAGATCCGGGTCGCAGCCGATTTCCTCGCCAAGTTCGCGCCCGATCTGCGCACATTCGAGGGAATGAGTGAGCCGGGTCCGCGGGAAGTCGGCCTGCCCGGCCGCGACGACCTGGGTCTTCGCCGACAGCCTGCGCAGCCCGGCGCAGTGCAGCACGCGGGCTCGGTCTCGCTCGAAGTCACTGCGCCCGGCCCGCTTGGGTGGTTCGGCCACCCAGCGGGCCGTGGCGCTTTCGTCGTAACCTCTCCGCACCCTTACCTTTTACCTGCTGTCGGAGCCACCCGAAGCCAGCGCCGCGCGGCCCGCCTCCAGGCGGGCGACCGGGACGCGGAACGGCGAGCAGGACACGTAGTCCAGGCCCGTCTGGTGGAAGAAGTGCACGGACTCCGGGTCACCGCCGTGCTCGCCGCAGACGCCCACGTGGAGGTCCGGCCGGGCGGCGCGGCCTTCCCTGACCGCGATGTCGACCAGCCGGCCGACCCCGTCACGGTCGATCGTCTCGAACGGTGACACGCCGAAGATGCCCAGCTCCATGTACCTGCTGAAGAACGCGGCCTCCACGTCGTCGCGAGAGAAGCCCCAGGTCATCTGCGTCAGGTCGTTGGTGCCGAAGGAGAAGAACTCGGCGCTGGCGGCGATCGGACCCGCAGTCACCGCCGCCCTCGGCACCTCGATCATCGTGCCGATCGGCGTGTGCACGTGGGTGCCGGTCTCTTCCTCGACCTCCTTGAGCACCTTTTCGGTTCGCTCGCGGGTGATCTCCATCTCCTGCACCGCCGCGGTGAGCGGGATCATGACCTCTGGGCGCGGGTCCTTGCCCGCCTGCTTGAGCTGCGCGGCCGCGTGCGCGATGGCACGGACCTGCATCTCGAACAGGCCGGGGATGACCAGGCCGAGCCGGACCCCGCGCAGGCCGAGCATCGGGTTCTGCTCGTGCAGCCTGCGCACCGCGCCCAGCAGCTTCTTGTCCTTCTCGGTGGCGTTGTCGCCGTCCAGGGCGATCTTGATCGATAGCTCGGTCAGGTCGGGAAGGAACTCGTGCAGTGGCGGGTCGATCATCCGGATCGTGGTCGGCAGCCCGTCCATGGCGTCCAGGATCTCGACGAAGTCGCCGCGCTGCAGCGGCTCCAGAGCATCGAGCGCGTGCTGGCGCTCCTCCTGTGTGTCGGAGAGGATCAGGTCCTCGACCAGCTGGCGGCGCTCGCCGAGGAACATGTGCTCAGTGCGGACCAGGCCGACGCCTTCGGCGCCGAACCGGCGCGCCCGGTCACAGTCCGGGCCGGTGTCCGCGTTGGCGTGCACGCCGAGGCGGCGCTTCGCGTCCGCGTGCACCATGATCGCGTGCACGGCCCGGATCAGGTCGTCGGCCTCGTCGGACTCCGGGTCAAGTTCGCCCTCGAAGTAGCGCACGATCTCGGAGGAGACGACCGGGATCTCGCCCAGGTAGACCACACCGCTGGTGCCGTCGATGGAGATCACGTCG
The DNA here is from genome assembly GCA_963842265.1 of uncultured Actinomycetota bacterium. Classification (GTDB taxonomy): domain Bacteria; phylum Actinomycetota; class Actinomycetes; order Streptosporangiales; family Streptosporangiaceae; genus Palsa-504. The sequence goes on along the minus strand of CAWJGE010000010.1, from coordinate 285,262 downwards.
CCCTCGCTGACCGTGATGCCGCCGGGGGCGGTGAACTTCTTCGCCTTGGTGTCCACGTCGAGTTCCTCGGCGCCGCAGACGCAGGTCTTGCCCATGCCGCGGGCGACCACGGCCGCGTGGCTGGTCTTCCCGCCGCGGCTGGTCAGGATGCCCTGGGCGGCGATCATGCCGTGCAGGTCGTCCGGGTTGGTCTCGCGGCGGACGAGAATCACTTTTTCGCCGTTGGCTGCCAGCTCGACGGCGCGGTCCGAGTCGAAGACGGCCTTGCCGACCGCGGCGCCCGGCGACGCGCTCACCCCAGTGGCGATCTTGGTGACCTTGCCGCTGGTGTCGAACCTGGGGAACATCAGCCGGGCGAGCTCGGCCCCGCTCACGCGGGCGAGGGCCTCGTCCATGTCGATCAGGCCCTGGTCGACGAGTTGCATGGCGATGCGGAACGCCGCTGCGGCGGTCCGCTTGCCCACCCGGGTCTGCAGCATCCACAGCTTGCCGCGCTCGATGGTGAACTCGATGTCGCACAGGTCGCGGTAGTGGTTCTCCAGCGTCCGCATGATCTGCATCAGCTGGTCGTAGGAGGCCTTGTCGATGTTCTCCAGGTCCTGCAGCGGGACGGTGTTCCTGATGCCGGCCACGACGTCCTCGCCCTGGGCGTTCTGCAGGTAGTCACCGTAGACGCCAACGGCGCCGGTGCCCGGGTCACGGGTGAAGGCCACCCCGGTGCCCGAGTCCATGCCCAGGTTGCCGAAGACCATCGCGACCACGTTCACGGCCGTGCCCAGGTCCGCGGGGATGCGCTCCTGGCGCCGGTAGAGGACGGCGCGGGGCGCGTTCCAGGAGCCGAACACCGCATTGATGGCCAGGTCCATCTGCTCCCTGGGGTCCTGCGGGAATTCCCTCCCGGTCTGCGCCTTGACGATGCCCTTGAACGTCTCGACCAGGTTCTGCAGGTCGCCCGCGTCCAGGTCGAGGTCGTTGCTGACGCCCTTGGCCTTCTTGGCGGCGTCGAGGGCGTGCTCGAAGTGCTCGCCCTCGATGCCGAGCACCGTCTTGCCGAACATCTGGAGCAGGCGGCGGTAGGCGTCCCAGGCGAACCGCTCGTTGCCGGCCTGCTTGGCCAGGCCCTGCACCGACTCGTCGGACAGGCCGATGTTCAGGACGGTATCCATCATGCCCGGCATGGAGAATTTCCCCCCGGACCTGACGCTGACGAGCAGCGGGTCGGCCGGATCGCCGAGCTTGCGGCCTATCGCCGATTTCCAGCTGATCCAGGTGGGTCCGCGATTTCCTTGTCGAGGCCTTCTGGTGTAGACCTTGTTCCAGGTAGTAACGACATGCCTCGGTGGTAATGATGAATCCGGGCGGCACCGGCAGGCCGAGATTGGTCATCTCGGCCAGGTTGGCGCCCTTACCGCCTAGCAGATCCTTAAGATCCTTATTTCCTTCGGTGAAGTCATAGACGAATTTCGGCACTTCCTGCTCCTCGCAGCGCACGACATCATGGACACTCGGGGAATCTACCGTCGCGGCGCATTCACCGACAGGGACGGAAGACCCTACCTGCCATACGGCCAGCATACGGCGGCCGGACAGATCGCTGGGGCAGGCAACCACAGTATGCCACCGGCGTCTCTGATATGTGAAAGCCAACGCCATGGACCCGCCGACCGAACCGGTACCGTCGTCGCGTGACGGCGGGTCCTTGGCTACGGCAACGGCCGGGTCCGCTGTGACCGCGCTGTACCAGGCGCACGCCCTCGGGCTGATCAGGCTGGCCGTCGTCATGCTCGGCGACCGGCCTGCCGTCGAGGACGTGGTGCAGGAGGCGTTCTGCGGGCTCTACCGGCGCTGGGCAGGGCAACGCGACCGCGGACCAGTCGGGCGCCTGGTGAAATAAGGAGTATGGGTGAGACCACGATCGGGCTGCTGCACCCGGGAGAGATGGGCGCCGCGGTCGGGCAGTGCCTAGCCGCGGCCGGACATCAGGTGCTGTGGGCACCGGAGGGGCGCAGCGCGGCGACCAGTGCGCGCGCCGCGGCGGCCGGCCTGATCGCCAGCGACCTAGCCGAGATCATCCGGCGCGCGGACCTCATCATGTCGGTCTGCCCGCCGCACGCGGCACTGGGCATCGCTCGTCAGGTCGCCGGGTTCGGCGGCATCTACCTGGACGCCAACGCGATATCGCCCGCCACCGCGCGCGAGGTGGCCGGGATCGTCGCGGCCGGCGGGGCGAGCTACGTGGACGGCGGGATCATCGGGACTCCCCCGGTGACGCCGGGATTTATCCGGCTCTACCTATCCGGTCCGCGAGCCGGGGAGGTACGCGACCTATTCGACGGCAGTCCGGTTGACGCGAGAGTGGTCGACCGTGAGCTGAGGGCCGCAGCCGGGGCGGGCGCGGGGACTGGCGGCGCGGGGACTGGCGGCGCGGGGACTGGCGGCGCGGGGACTGGCGGCGCGGGGACTGGCGGCGCGGGGACTGGCGGCGCGGGGACTGGCGGCGCGGGCGGCATCGGGGCGGCGTCGGCGGTGAAGATGGCGTACGCGTCCTGGACCAAGGGCAGCGCGGCCCTGCTGCTGGCGGCGCGGGCCCTGGCCCGCGCCGAAGGCGTGGAGGAGACGCTGCTGGCCGAGTGGGGCATCTCCCAGCCGGGCCTGGAGGAACGATCGGCTCACGCCGCCGGGTCCGCGGCGGCGAAGGGCTGGCGCTGGATCGCGGAGATGGAGGAGATCGCTGCGACCATGGGCGCAGCCGGTTTGCCCGAAGGGTTCCACCAGGCCGCGGCCGAGGTTTACCGCCGATTTCCGGCGGCCGACGGAGCCGGGAACCAGGCTGGCCTGGATACGCCGGTGCGGAACAGCCCGGACCGTTCGGACTTAAAGATCTTTTGAACCGAACGATCCGGGTGCTTGCCCTGGTTCAGCAGGGGCCTAGGCGCTCGGACAGATAGGCCTGCACGCTGTCGAGGCCGACCCGCTCCTGCTGCATGGTGTCGCGGTCCCTGATCGTGACGGCCTGGTCGTTCAGCGTGTCGAAGTCGACGGTGAGGCAGTACGGGGTGCCGATCTCGTCCTGGCGCCGGTACCGGCGGCCGATCGCGCTGGCGTCGTCGAACTCGGTGTTCCAGTGCTTGCGCAGCGCCGCCGCCAGGTCACGCGCCTTCGGCGACAGGTCGGCGTTGCGCGACAGCGGCAGCACCGCCGCCTTCACCGGCGCGAGCCTGCGGTCCAGTCGTAGCACCGTCCGCTTCTCCAGGTTGCCCTTGGCGTCCGGCGCCTCGTCCTCGGCGTAGGCGTCGAGCAGGAACACCAGCGCGCCGCGGTCCACGCCGGCCGCGGGCTCGATCACCCACGGGGTGAACCGCTGGCCCGACTCCTGGTCCAGGTAGGACATGTCCTGTTTGGACGCTTCGGCGTGGGTGGTCAGGTCGTAGTCGGTGCGGTTGGCGATGCCTTCCAGCTCACCCCACTCGGAGCCGGCGAAGTCGAACTTGTACTCGATATCTACCGTGCGCTTGGAATAGTGGGACAGCTTTTCCTTCGGGTGCTCGTACTGCCGCAGGTTCTCCTTGCGGATGCCCAGCCCGGTGTACCAGGCGAAGCGCTGGTCGATCCAGTACTGGTGCCATTCCTCGTCGGTGCCCGGGCGGACGAAGAACTCCATCTCCATCTGCTCGAACTCACGGGTCCGGAAGATGAAGTTGCCTGGGGTGATCTCGTTGCGGAACGACTTGCCGATCTGGCCGATGCCGAACGGGATCTTCTTGCGCGAGGTCTGCAGCACGTTGCGGAAGTTGATGAAGATGCCCTGGGCGGTCTCCGGGCGCAGGTAGGCCAGCCCGGACTCGTCCTCCACCGGGCCGAGGTGGGTGCGCAGCAGGCCGTTGAACATGCGCGGCTCGGTGAAGGTGCCCCGGTTGCCGCAGTTCGGGCACGTGAGATCGGCGAGGCCGTTGGCCGGGACGTGGCCGTGCCTCTCCTCGTAGGCCTCGATCAGGTGATCGGCGCGGTACCGCTTGTGGCAGAACGAGCACTCGGTGAGCGGGTCCACGAACTCGGTGACGTGGCCGCTCGCCTCCCACACCTCCCGGGCCAGGATCACCGAGGAGTCCAGGCCCACGATGTCATCGCGCTCGATGACCATCGAGCGCCACCACTGGCGCTTGATGTTGTTCTTCAGTTCCACGCCGAGCGGGCCGTAGTCCCAGGAGGCCCGCAGGCCACCGTAGATCTCGCTGGACGGGTAGACGAACCCCCGTCGCTTGCTCAGGTTGACGATGGCGTCGAGGCGATCGCTGCGCAGTGCCATGGTTAAGGTCTCCATCCGGCTGGCGGTCGGCGGGCGCGAATCCCGTGGTGATCCGGCACGGGCGCTGGCCGCTGTGCCGGAAGCCACTAGCTTAGGAGCACTGGCCGGTGATCGCGAATTGGATTCGCCCGGTACCGATGGGTGACCTCCCGGTCACCCACGCGCAACCGCGCTGGCCACCAAGGTCGGTGTCGATGTCGAGCGAGACCCCGCCCGTCGGGCCTGAGCCTAGGAGGTCGGCTCTTCCGGGGGCGGGACGGGGTTGGGCACTGCGCCGCCGTACCTACGGTCGCGGCTGGCATAGATCTCGCAGGCGTGCCACAAGTGCCGCCGGTCGAAATCGGGCCAGAGCGTGTCGAGAAAGACTAGCTCGGCATAGGCCGACTGCCAGAGCAGGAAGTTCGAAAGCCGCTGCTCACCAGAAGACCTGACGAAAAGGTCGACCTCGGGAACCGTCGGCTCGTCCAGATAACGAGCGAACACCTTTTCGTCAACCTTCTCCGCGCGGAGCTTTCCCGCGGCCACATCCGCCGCGATGGCGGCGGCCGCGTCGGCGATCTCGGCCCGGCCCCCGTAGTTCACGCAGAATTGCAAGGTCAGCACGGAATTCCCGGCCGACATCTGCTCGGCATACTCAAGTTCGGAAATCACGCTGCGCCAGAGCCTGGGCCGACGGCCAGCCCATCGAATGCGGACGCCCATCTCGTTCAGCAGATCACGACGCCGGTGGATAACGTCGCGGTTGAAGCCCATCAAGAAGCGCACTTCGTCCGGGGAGCGCCGCCAGTTCTCGGTCGAGAAGGCATAGGCGGACAGGTAGGGAATGCCGAGTTCGATCGCCCCCATGATCACGTCGAGCAGCGAGGACTCGCCCTGCTTGTGACCCTCGGTCCTGGGCAGTCCTCGTTTCTTGGCCCAGCGCCCGTCGCCGTCCATGACCAGAGCGACGTGCCTGGGAACGAGATCGCGCGGAAGGTTGGGCGGCTTAGCCCCGCTCGGATGCGGATCGGGCGGGCGTACTCCCCCCGTCAACAGACACGCTCCACGTGACGCAACGAACGGATCGAATGCTCCAGGTGCCATTGAAGGTACGCGGCCACAAGCCCGCTGCACTCTATCCGGTGCCTGCGCTCGCTACGATCGGCGCTGTCCCAGTCGCCGCGTAGCAAGGCGAGCATCAAGGCTACCGTCGGTGCCGCGGGTGAGGCTGCGCCGGGCGGCCGGCAGGATGCGCAGACCATCCCGCCGGCCGCCACAGCGAACGCCGGCAACCGGCGGCCGGGGGCCGGCGTGTCGCCCGGATCTGCCGGGGCCACACTGGTTTGATCGTGGCCGTTCCCTGGCGCGCCGCAGCGGGCGCATTCCTGCAGGGCCGGGGTGTATCCGGCCACCGCGAGCGAGCGCAGCAGGAAGGCGTCAAGGACCAGCCGGGAATCGTGCTCTCCGTCGCTGAGGGCGCGCAGCCCGCCGATGAGGAGCAGCAGCTGGCGCAGCGCCGGCTCCTTCTCGACCGGGGTAAAACGCTCAGCCGTCTCCAGCATCGCCACGCCCGCCGTGTAGCGGGGGTAGTCCACGGCCAGCGGCTCGCCGTACGGCCGGATCACCTCCGCCTGGGTGATCACGTCCAGCGAGCGCCCCGCGTGCAGCATCAGGTCGACGTGAGTGAACGGCTCGAGCCGGGCGCCGAACCTCGACTTGGTCCGGCGCACGCCCTTGGCCACGGCGCGGATCCGCCCGCTGCCGCGGCCAAGGACGGTGATGATCCGGTCCGCTTCGCCCAGCTTCTGCGTCCGCAGCACGATCCCGTCATCCCGGTAGAGCTGCACCTACCTATTGTCGCCTATGCCGGGGAAGCTAGCGGGGTTACGCGCGGGCGGCGAGGCCAACTCGTTCGGATGAAAGGTGGCCTCGCCGCTTCGCCACGTGTCAGCCGCGACGGGACCGGTTGACCGCGGACAGGACCGCGCGCATCGAGGCCGTGACCGTGTTGGTGTCGATGCCGACACCCCAGAAGACCTGGCCGCCGGTCTCGCATTCCACGTACGCCGCGGCCTGGGCGTCCGTGCCCTCGGTCAGCGCGTGCTCGGTGTAGTCGAGCACCCGCGCGGTCACGCCGACGGAGGCCAGCGCGTCGCAGAACGCCGAGATGGGGCCGTTGCCCACGCCCTCGACCTGGCGGTCGCGCCCGTCGACGGAAATCTCGGCGGTGAGCGCGTGCTTGGCCTCGACCACCGAGGAGCTCTGGTGGTCCAGCAGCGCCAGCGGGCCCTCGGCGAGGTACTCCTCGGAGAAGACCTCCCACATCCGGGCGGGCGCCACCTCGCCGCCTTCGGCGTCGGTGTGACCCTGAATCGCCCGGGAGAACTCGATCTGCAGGCGCCGGGGCAGGTCCAGCTGATGTTCGGCCTTCATGACGTAGGCCACGCCGCCCTTGCCGGACTGCGAGTTGACCCGGATGACCGCCTCGTAGGTGCGGCCCACGTCGTGCGGGTCGATGGGCAGGTACGGCACGGCCCACGGGTACTCCGCGAACGGGACGCCCGCCTGCTCCGCCTCGGCCTCCAGCGCCTCGAAGCCCTTCTTGATCGCGTCCTGGTGGGAGCCGGAGAACGCGGTGTACACCAGGTCGCCCGCGTAGGGGTGGCGCGGGTGGACCGGGAGCTGGTTGCAGTACTCGACGGTGCGACGGATCTCGTCGATGTCGGCGAAGTTGATCATGGGGTCGATGCCCTGGCTGAACAGGTTCAGCCCCAGCGTGACCAGGCATACGTTGCCGGTGCGCTCGCCGTTGCCGAACAGGCAGCCCTCGATCCGGTCGGCGCCCGCCAGCACGGCCAGTTCGGCGTCGGCGACCGCCGTGCCCCGGTCGTTGTGGGTGTGGACCGACAGGCAGACGTGATCGCGGTTCGGCAGGTTGCGGCTCATCCACTCGATCTGGTCGGCGTAGACGTTCGGGGTGGACCGCTCGACCGTGCACGGCAGGTTGAGGATGATCTCGCGGTCCGGCCCGGGCTGCCAGACATCCATGACGCCCGCGCAGACGTCGAGGGCGTAGTCGAGCTCGGTGTCCATGAAGATCTCGGGCGAGTACTCGTAGCCGAAGTCGGTGCCGCCGGTGAGTTCCTCGGCGTACTTCATGACGTGGCGAGTGCCCTCGACGGCGAGCGCCTTGCACTCCTCGCGGTCAATACGGAACACGACCCGGCGGAAAATCGGGGCCGTGGCGTTGTACAGGTGCACCGTGGCCAGGCGCGCGCCGCGCAGCGACTGGACCGAGCGCTCGATCAGGTCCTCGCGGGCCTGGGTCAGCACGGAGATGCGGACGTCGTCGGGGATGCGGTCTTTTTCGATGAGCTCGCGGACGAAGTTGAAGTCGGTCTGGCTCGCGGACGGGAACCCGACCTCGATCTCCTTGTAGCCCATCCGCACCAGCAGGTCGAACATCTTGTGCTTGCGGGCCGGACTCATCGGGTCGATCAGCGCCTGGTTACCGTCCCGGAGGTCGGTCGACAGCCAGCGCGGGGCCTTCGTGATGGCCTTGGCGGGCCAGGTTCGGTCGGGTAGCTCGACCGGTTTGAACGGCGCGTAACGATGACACGGCATGCCGCTCGGCTGCTGCTGTACGGGTGAGACGCGGTTGAACGCGTGATCCTGTTGCATTTATCTGCTGCTTCCTCATAGCTGGGGGGGCGGTTGCCCGGCCTGATTAATGGGCCTGATTGATGGCCAGCAGACACGCCAACACCCCGCGGCGAGGGAGCCGGCCTATCGGCCCCCGCCGCGGCCGCTAAGGAGGAGCAGCTCGCGCAACATTACGCACTACCCTACCAGCCGGCCGCGTTCGGGGGGACGCTGACGCGCGGATGGCGCGCGGCGGCGCGCGCCATCCGCGCGTCAGCGCGAGCGGCGGAATATCGCGAGCGGCGGAATATTGAGTGGCGGCGGCGAGGGCGGCGAGGTTGGCTATAGGGATGCATATTGAGCAGGCCGACCTGGCGGACGCGAAGAAGATAAGCGCGTGTTTCGAGGTGTACCTGGCCGCCCAGCGCGTCGACGAACCCGGGGGGCCGTGGTTCACCGACCGGCCGTTTGAGGACTGGCTGACCATCGGCTGGGGCGGCAATCCGCGGGAGGTCTGGCTGGCGACGGACCAGGGTTCGGCCGCGGGATTGTTCCGGCTGGAGCTACCCGACATGGACAACCTGGACCATGCCTACCTAGAGCTCGTGGTACATCCGGCCGAACGGCGGTCCGGGCTGGGGCTGGCCCTGCTGCGGCAGGCCGCCGCCCGCGCGGCGGCGCGCGGGCGGACCGTCATCAACGGCGCCGCACGCGACGGCTCCCCCGGCGAGGCGTTCGCGCGCTCGGTCGGGGCGGAACCCGGGCTGGCGGAGATCCAGCGGGTGCTCGATGTCCGCCAGCTAGAGAAGGAAAAGGTGGCTCGCCTACGCAGGATGTCCGAGCAGGCGGCGGCCGACTACACGCTGGTGTCATGGGCCGGCCTGATTCCCGACGAGTTCATCGAGCAGGCGGCTGCGGTCTACAGCGCGATCAACGACGCTCCCCGCGACGCTGAGATCGCGCCCGAGACGTGGACGGGGCAGCGAGTACGCGAACGCATCAACGACCTGCGCCCGCGCCTTGGGTTGCACTTTTACACAGTGGCGGCCCGGCATGACGGCACCGGCGAGCTGGCGGCTCTGACCGAGATGGCGGTGGATCCGGCCGATCCAGGCTGGGGGCATCAGCAGTTCACGGTCGTGATCAGGAAGCACCGCGGGCACCGGCTCGGCCTGCTGACGAAGATCGCGATGCTGCAGCTACTCGCCACCACCGAGCCGCAGCTGGAGCGGATCTCGACCTGGAACGCCCAGGTCAACGAACACATGATCGCGGTCAACGAGGCGATCGGCTACGCCGTCTACCGTCAGCCGGTCACCGACTACCGGCTCGATGTCGCGGCTGCGCCCGGTTAGGGATGGCCGCGCGAGGGCGCGGCCCTTCAGTCACGGCGGGCCGACTGCTAGTCGCGGCCTGCGGGCCGACTGCTAGTCGCGGCCTGCGGGCTGACTCCTAGTCGCGGCCGGCCGACTGCTCGGTCATCGCGACCACGCCGACGACCTGGGCCTGGGTCATGCCGAGGTCGACGCCGATGGCCAGCGCGGCGTGCCGCTCAGATTCCGTGAGCAGGCCGTCCGCCATGGCGATGCGGATCACCTCGGCCAGGTACCACTCCCTGGCCTGCATAGTGAGCTGCGCCCCGACCTGGTTCAGCGCCGGGCGGATCGCCTCGAAGGGCTGCATGAGATCGGCGTTGAGCATGGCCTCGTCGTAGCCTGGCACTCCGGACGCGATGACCGCCTCGATAGCCCGCTGCCGCGACACCGGGCTCGACGGATCGCCGGACCGCAGCATCGCCGAAACGGCAGCCCGCATGCCGGCCGGCAGCGCCGCCTGCATTTGTGCCGTGGTCGGCTGGCTGAGCACGTCGGTGACGTAACGAGTCCGGCAGGTCATGCACTGGACGTGCTCGCCGACCGAGTTCAGCGGAATGACCGGGAGAAAGAACAGCGTGAACCACCGGCGCCCCGCTCGGTGGCGGTACTCCCGGTCCCCGCCGCAACGGCGGCAGTGGAAGGTGCCTTGCGAGATCGTCCGATAGAACACGCGCAGGCCAAAGATGATCAGCAACGTGGAGCCCCTTCTGCCTACCAGCCGGCACACTCCCGCAAGCACCCCGCCGCAGGCGTATGCCCTCACCTTTTCGTACAGGTGAACCCATCATGTCGCCGCTGGCCCCCGAGACGCCGTTGCCGATGCCGATCCGATACCTCATTTTTCGGCTGATGTCCACGTGGCCTCGGCCGATGCGGTAACTCTGGGCAGCTGCTGGGGCTGGCGGGGCTGGCCAGCACTCACTTACAGTTTGTCCGATAGCGACCTCGCAGGCCCAGAAACACATGAATGTGACACTCTAATTACTCTTTGGGGTAGAGTGCCGCATTCATGCCAATCGGAAGCCGCGATTCAGGAGCAATATGCCCTAATTGTCGGGTTTGGCGCGCCAGTTTGGTGTTCAGGCTGAATCGCCGGGGTTTCACCCGGGGCGAGGTCGGCCCGGAGCAGCCGGAGCGAGGGTTCCATGTGCTGACCGCATTGGTCCGGGCGCACCGCGGGCACCGGCTCGGGCTGCTGCTCAAGCTGGGCATGATGGAGCGGCCGGCGGAGGCCGAGCCGCAGGTGCGGCAGCTGTTCACGATGAACACCGAGACCAACGAGCACATGATCGCGATCAACGAGACACTCGGCTACCGGGTGCTCGGCAAGCCCGCCCGGTCCTGGGAGCTGCCCGCCGATGAGGTAGCTGCCCGCCGATGAGGTAGCTGCCCGCCGATGAGGCAGCTGCCCGCCGATGAGACAGCTGCCCGCCGATGAGACAGCTGCCCGCCGATGAGACAGCTGCCCGCCGATGAGACAGCTGCCCGCCGATAGGGCTGGTCAGTCGTAGAACCCTAGGCGGCGCAGCTGCTTGGGGTTGCGCTGCCAGTCCTTGGCGATCTTGACGTGCAGGTCGAGGTAGACCTTGGTGCCGAGGAGCGCCTCGATCTGGCGGCGGGCCCGGGTGCCCACCTCCTTCAGCCGCATTCCCTTGGTGCCGATGACGATGGCCTTCTGGCTCGGCCGCTCCACGTAAAGCTCGGCGTGCACGTCGGTGAGGTCGTCGCGGCCCGGCCGCGGGCCCATCTCCTCGACCACTACCGCGATCGAGTGCGGCAACTCGTCCCGCACCCCGTCCAGCGCGGCCTCCCGGATCAGCTCAGCGACCATGATCTCCTCGGGCTCGTCGGTCAGCTCGCCGTCCGGGTACAGGGCCACACCCTCGGGCAGGTGCGAGACCAGCACGTCGGCGAGCACGTCGAGCTGGTACCTGGTCACGGCCGATACCGGGACCACATCGGCCCAGTCACCCAGGGCGCTGACCGCCACCAGCTGTTCGGCGACCTGCTCGGGTGACGCCTCGTCGCACTTGGTCACCACCGCCACGACCGGGGTCTTCTTCACGTTCTCCAGCTCGCGGGCGAAGAACCGGTCACCCGGGCCGACCGGATCGGTGGCCGGGATGCAGAACCCGATCACGTCGACTTCGGCGAGGGTGGACCTGACCAGGCTGTCCAGCCGCTCGCCGAGCAGGGTCCGCGGCTTGTGCAGGCCGGGCGTGTCCACCAGGATCAGCTGCGCGTCCGGGCGGTGCACGATGCCACGGATCACCCTCCTGGTGGTCTGCGGCCGGTCGCTGGTGATCGCGACCTTGGCGCCGACCAGTGCGTTCGTCAGCGTCGACTTGCCGACGTTCGGGCGGCCCGCGAGGCAGGCAAACCCAGAGCGGAAGGCGGCGGTTGACGGTAGGTGGCTCACCCATCAATTCTCGCGCATGTCCCGTGGGCTGGAACCAGGCCTCGTTCGGCCGGAAAAATACGTCGGCGGGCCAGCTGGGTCCGCACGGCGGCTACGCTCAGGGGTGGGCCCGCGGTGCCGGTGAGGCTGCCCTGGCGGGGGGCGCCCTAGGGGGCCAGGGTCTCGCGGACGGTGCCGTCGGGGCCGGCGCGGAACACGGTCGCGTCGGGGCCGAGGTCGCGGACCACGGCGAGATCGCCCGGGTCCAGGTCGGCGTCGCTGACCAGGGCGGCCGCCTCTAGCTTCTGCGCGCCGCTGGACACCGCCATGGCCACGGCCAGGCGCAGCGCGGACAGCCGCAGCGACGGCAGGGCCACCGCGGCGGCGGTATAGGTCCGGCCGGTCTCGTCACGGACCGCCGCGCCCTCGGACGCCGCCACCCGGGCCCGGCTCGACCGGGCCAGCGTGATGATCTTGAGGTCCTCCGGGCCAGGAGTCACATCGCTCACCTGGATGAGTCTACGACGCGGGGTCCTCCACGCGTTCCACCAGCACCGTGACGATCTTGTTGCGCCGGCCTGCCAGGTTCTCCGCGGTGAGCTTCAGGCCGCGGACGGTCGCGGTCGAGCCGGCGATCGGGACCCGGCCGAGGGCGTGGGCGAGCAGCCCGGCCACCGTCTCCACGTCCAGGTCGTCGAGGTTGACGCCGAACAGCTCACCGAGCTCGGTCACCGACAGCCGGGCGGTGACCCGGGCGGAGTCACCGGAGAGCCACTCGACCGGCGGCCGCTCGTTGTCGTACTCGTCGGTGATCTCGCCGACGATCTCCTCGAGGATGTCCTCGATGGTGACCAGCCCGGCAGTCCCGCCGTACTCGTCGATCACGATGGCCACGTGGGTGCGCTGCGCCTGCATCTGACGGAGCAGTTCGTCCACCGGCTTACTGTCGGGCACGTAGCTGGCCGCCCGCATCACCGTGGCGACCTTCTCGGTGGCCCCACTCTGGGCGGACGGGGCGCCCAGGTGCTCGTGACTCCACTCCACGATGTCCTTCAGGTAAGCGATGCCGACCACGTTGTCCTGGTTCTCGCCGACCACGGGGATACGGGAGAAGCCGCTGCGCAGCGCCAGCGAGAGGGCCTGCTCGACGGTCTTGTCGGCCTCGATGAACACCATGTCAGTCCGCGGCACCATGACTTCCCTGACGATGGTGTCGCCGAGCTCGAATACGGAGCGGACCATATCCCGCTCGCCCGGCTCGATGCCGTTCCTGCGTTCCAGGTAGTCGACGAGGCCGCGTAGTTCGGACCGGTCCATGGGACCCTCGTGGTCCGCCAGCGGGCGGCCCCGGCGGGTCGGCGGCATGGCGTTGCCGCACGCGACGAGCAACCTGGGCAGCGGGCCGAGCGCCCTGGCCAGCGGAAACAGGAACGCGGCCGCGCGCGCGGCGGTACGTTCGGTCCGCGCTCCGATACGCCCGGTCTGCGGGCGCACGCCGGTCAGCGCGTAGCGCAGCGCGAGCACCACGGCGAGCGCGGACAGCACCGCGCGCCAGTCATCGCCAAGCCAGCGGACGAAGGCCGCGGTGACCAGCACCGCGGCGAGGATCTCGCAGATGGCCTGGAGCAGGAGCAGCACGCTCAGGTAGCGGGGCAGGTCGGCGGTCACGGAGCTCAGCCGGCTCTGGTGCTCGGGCCGTTCGGCCACGCCGGTGGCGGAAACGAGCGCCAGCGCGGCCTCCGCGTTCGCGCACCAGCCAGCCACGAGGGCGAGCACGGCCGCGGCGACCAGCAGCCACGCTGGAGGGGTCATAATCCGGGTCGGCCCTTCGTATCTCGCCACAGCTTCAGCACCTGATCCTGCATGCCGAACATCGCAGCGTGCTCTTCTGGCTCGGCGTGGTCGTAGCCGAGCAGGTGCAAGATGCCGTGCACGCACAGCAGTTCGAGCTCGTCCTGGGTGGAGTGACCGGCCGCCTTGGCCTGTTCGGCCGCGACCTGGGGGCACAGCACCACGTCGCCGAGCAGCCCGGGATCGGCGCCCGGGTCCGGATCCGCGCGGTTGCCGCCGAGGTGCGGCGGCCGCAGCTCGTCCATGGGGAAGGCGAGCACATCCGTCGGCCCCGGCTCGCCCATCCACCGTTCGTGCAGGTCGGTCATGGTCCGCTCGTCGACGAGCAGCACGGAGAGCTCGGCCAGCGGGTGGATCCGCATCTGGTCCAGCGTGAACCGCGCGACCGCGGCCAGCCCCACCTCGTCAACGTCGATGCCCGCCTCGTTGGCGATATCGATGCTCATCGGCTCTTAGCTGCCCTTCCGCCTGCGGGCCGGGCCGAGCTGCCGTTCGGCGGCGTGGGCGTCGTAGCGCTCGTACGCGTCGACGATCTTGCCCACTAGCCGGTGCCTTACGACATCGTGGCTGGTCAGCTTCGCGAAGTGGATGTCCTCGATGCCGTCGAGGATGTCCTGAACGACGCGCAGGCCGCTGACCTGGCCGGACGGCAGGTCGACCTGGGTCACGTCGCCGGTCACCACCACTTGCGAGCCGAAGCCCAGCCGGGTGAGGAACATCTTCATCTGCTCGGCCGTGGTGTTCTGCGCCTCATCCAGGATGATGAACGAGTCATTAAGGGTGTTGTGCGTCAGCAGGAAGTCCTCGGTGGTGTAGAGGGAATCGGCCGCTGCCACCGAGATGCAGACCGCCTCCGCCGTGCCGGCCGACTCGATGCTCTCGATGAAGCGCATCGGCCGCCCGCCGCCACCCGCCGCGCGATAACTCTCCAGCTTCCGGGTGAGCCGGAACGGCTGGACGCCGGCCGGCAGCCGGATGTCGATGATGTATGCGTCGTGGCGGTGATGGACGGGGTTCCCGTTCGCGAATCCCGGTATGCGGCCGAGGGCGGGGCGAGCGGGGTGATAGGCGACGCCGCCCAGCGACCGGACCAGGAAGATCACGTCCTCGCGCAAGCGTGGCGAGGTGGTCACGTACTGGACGCGGCAAGTCCGGCCCCGCTGCGTGACGGGACCGCCGTCGGTGTCGAGCAGGCCTTGCAGGACGGCCAGGCGGACCTTCGCCGAGTTGTAGAGGTAGAGATCGGGTACGAACTTGGTCGTCGACCGCGTGCCGTGCAGTCCGAGCCGACGCGCCACCCCGGTCACCGGGTTCTCCAGGGTGACGACATCCCCGGGCGACGTCACCTGGCTCAGCTGGTAGTTGGGTCCGTATCCGGGCCGCACTTGGACGCCCGGCAGTCGCAGCTGCAGCTCCCAGGCAAGTTCGGGATCGCCAGTGGCGAAGCTCGGCGTGTTCGTCCCGGTCAGGCAGCCGTCGCCGAGCAGCAACCCCAGCGCGTACGGGTCCATCGGGACTTGCCGGCGCGGGAAGCACACGGGTGCGCTGTGCAGCGGCAACTCGTACCGGTGGTAGTGGTTGGCCCGCAGGTTGCCGATCATCTCGCGAGTGGTCAGGACCCGGTACGGCTTGCCGCGGCGGCGGTCGTCACGGGTGGCCACGGCCCACAGGTGATCGCCAGAGCACAGCGTGGAGGCACCGTCCTGAGCGGTGACCCGATAGATGTCCTTCTCCCCCTGCGGGTAAACACCGATCACCGGCGTGGGCTCGCCGTTGGACCCTATGACCAGGTTGCCGACGGCCAGCGAGCCGATGGGCCGGAAGCCGTCCGGGGTCAGCACCGGCGTGGCAAAGGGGTGCGCGCGGCCGCGCATGTACGCCAGGGGGGCGATCTCGATGGTGCCCGCGGCCATCAGGCGCGGGATCGAATCCGGGTCGAGCATGTCGTGCAGCGCGTCGTAGAGCGGGCGCAGGTACGGGTCGATCTTCTCGTACAAGGTGCCGGGCAGGAACCCCAGCCGCTCCCCCGCCTCAACGGCCGGCCGGGTCAAGATGATCCGGTTGACCTCCTTGGCCTGCAGCGCCTTGACCGCCTTGGCCATGGCCAGGTAGGTCTTCCCGGTGCCCGCCGGGCCGATGGCGAACACGATCGTGTGCTGGTCGATCGCGTCCGCGTAGCGCTTCTGGTTCAGGGTCTTGGGCCGGATCGTCCGGCCGCGGGCGGACAGGATGCCGACGGTGAGCACGTCGGCCGGCCGCACGCCGCGCTCGGCCCGCAGCATCGCCGCGGCCCGCTCGACCGCGTCGGCCGTCAGGTCCGCGCCCTTGCGCAGCAGCTCGACGAGCTCGTCGAAGAGCGCCGTGACCAAGGCGGTTTCCGCCGGATTCCCGGTCGCGGTGATCTGGTTGCCGCGGACATGGATGTCGGCGTCGAACTCCCGCTCAATCACGTGCAGCAGTTCGTCACCGGAGCCGAGCAGGCTGACCATGGAATGATCGTCGGGTATCACGATCTTCACAACAGATCGCGGTTCGCTCTCGGAGCCCCTGTTTTCGCGTTGCCCGTCGCCGTTGGAGGTGCTCCCGGCGCCTAGGTCATCGTTTCTGATATCTGTCAATTCGATGCTCTCGAAGACCCGGAGGACCGCCCCCCGAGCGTACTGGGCACCATGTTATCCGGGATCAGGCGAGTCCGGGGCGAGGCCAGCCAGTGCTCGGCCAGCCGGGGTGGGGCCGACCGGGGTGGGGCCGACCGGGGTGGGGCCGACCGGGGTGGGGCCGACCGGGGTGGGGCCGACCGGGGTGGGGCCGACCGGGGTGGGGCCAGCCGGGGTGGGGCCAGCCGGGGTGGGGCCGACCGGGGTGGGGCGCCGGTCATCCGGGCGGCCAGGTTAGGGACCGGCCGCCGAGGACATGCCCGTGGACGTGCGGGACGACCTGGCCCGCGTCGGCGCCGGTGTTGAAGACGACGCGATAGCCGTCCTCGCTCACCCCCTCGGTCTCCGCGACCCGGTGTACCCCGGTGATCACTTCGCCGAGCAGCCCGCCGTCCGCGGCGGCGAGCGCCGAGACATCGGGATAGTGCTCCTTCGGGATGACGAGCACGTGCGTCGGGGCCTGCGGGTCGATATCGCGGAAGGCCAGGATCCGATCCGTTTCAAGCACCGTAGCGGAGGGGATTTCCCCGGCCACGATGGCGCAGAACAAGCATTCAGCCACACGAAGATCCTAGGGCTTGCCGAACCGCTTACTTGAGGTCATCCATCCAGCTGGCCCCGGAGGGCAGCGCCGGCAATCGCGGTATGGGCCGGTATTTGAGCCATATCAGGGAGTACTAGTGAGTAACCGTGTCGCGGTCCGTTGTCACGGTGCCGATCCTGGCAAGTGCTGTCGTATCCTCGCGGTCAGTGGATATTCTTGACTTTCGGCAATCCCCCGGCGGCGTCTGGCGGCATGTCCGAAAGTCGTTGGCTTCAGCCTGACACGCCAGGTTCGGGTACCCGGCTGGCCGTTCCAGGCAACTGGCCAGGCGGTCTGCCACTGATGGCTCTGCCACCGAGGGCAGGGACGACGGACGGTCAGATGGGTGGGAGATTTGGGCATGAAGGACCGGAGACCGTGGTCCTGTACGACGCCTGCCGCTCCTGCCGCGGCATGGAAGCGGCCAGATGGAGAGTGAACCTGAAGACGGGGTAACGCGTCCAACCAACGTGACCGAAACCCTGGTGGCCGCTGGTGGCATAGTGCCCGAAGCGTTCTTGGCGTCCCCGACGGCGCTGCCGGGGTGGAGCGCGGACCGCGCGGTCACCGAGCTTTACTCGGTGCACTACCGTGCCCTGGTCCGCCTCGCGGCCCTGCTGGTGCGGGACACGCCGACCGCCGAGGAAGTGGTCCAGGACGCGTTCGTCGCCATGCACGGCGGCTGGCAGCGGTTGAGAGACGCCGAGAAGGCGCTGGCCTACCTGCGGCAGGCCGTGGTGAACCGGTCGCGTTCGGTCCTGCGGCACCGCACGGTCGTCGACAAGAACCTGCAGAAAGCCCCGCCGGACATGCCAAGCGCCGAGCACGGCGCCATGGTCCTGCTCGAACGGCACGCCGTCGTCGCGGCCCTGCGCGACCTGCCCGAGCGGCAGCGGGAGGCTATCGTCCTGCGTTACTACGCCGACCTGTCCGAGGCCGAGATCGCCGCCAGCATGGGCATCAGCCGCGGCGCCGTCAAAAGCCACACCGCCCGCGGAATGACCGCCCTCCGCGCGGCCTTGGAGCAGGAGTAATGAGCAGACCCGGCCACGATGGCACACCGCCGCCAGGACACGACTTCGGCGAGTTCCTGCGCCATGCCCTGCACACCGCCGCCGACCAGGTCGAGCCACGCCCGGACGGGCTGGAACGGATCCGCGCGCGGATCGGGTCCGGACCGGCGTACGCCAGCAAGCATTCCGGGGCGACCACGCCCTCCGGCGGGTTCCTGGCCGAGAGGATCCGGCGCTGGAACTCCCTGCGCGGCGGTTCGTCAGGACGACGTGGTCACGTGCGGACCCAGCCGCGGAACTGGCGGGACGGACTGCTCCGGTCAGCCTTGGCCGCGGCCTGCGCCGTGTTCGCCATCGGCGTCACGCTGGCGTTGCCGCCGCTGCGCCAGGCCTTTGTCCAGCTCGGCACGGTGGTAGGGATTACCTCCTCCCACAGCAGCAACAACAGCAGCGGAGTCCAGAGCACCGATGGAACGGGCAACCCGATAGATACATCGGCCGGCGGTGCCACTCCGGCCAGCATTCCCAGCAGCCAGACTAGCGCGACGGTGGCCACGTGCTCGCCGAGTACTTCGCCATCTCCCTCGGACGATGCGGCCAATTCAGCGAGCCCGAGCGCGACTCCCGCGGCCAAGGCCTCGGCGACCAGCCCGGCCGACGACACCACCAGCCCGGCCAGCGGCGGCGCGAGTTCCACCGGCACTGCCACCGCGACCAGCACCGCGACGGCGAGCCCGACGAGCACGGCCACGAGCACCGCCACCACGTCGCCCTCGGCGACGGCTTCGGCCTCGGCGAACGTGAGCGCTTCCGGCAGCAAGGCGACGGCCGAGGACACCGAGAGCCCCTGCGGGAGCAGCCCGGCCGCGACGGCGACGCCGACCAAGACGGCTGAGGAGCCGCAGGCCACCTCGTCGGCGTCCACGTCGGCCAGCGCCAGCCCGACGTCGACAGCTTCGTCTACGACCGGTTCGTCTACGACCGGTTCGTCTACGACCGGGTCTTCCACCACCGGGTCTTCCACCACCGGGTCTTCCACCACCGGGTCTTCCACCACCGGGTCTTCCACCACCGGGTCTTCCACCACCGGGTCTTCCACCACCGGGTCTTCCACCACCGGGTCTTCCACCACCGGGTCTTCCACCACCGGTTCGCCGACGTCGGCTTCGGTGAGCTCGAGCGGCACCACCTCGACTGGCACGGGCGCCAGCCAGAGCGGCGGCACCTCGCCCTCAGGCGGGTCCACCGGCGTCCGGTCGGCCAGCGCCGGGACCCCCTGACCTCCCCCTAGGCCCGGCCCTGAGCGCTTAGACCCAGCTCTGAGCGCTTAGACCCAGCTCTGGGGCGCCTAGGCCCAGCGGCCGGAGCGGCTGAGCAGGACGGCAGCGGCCACGGTCCCGGCGGTCGACGTCCGCAGCACGGTGGGCCCCAGCCGACATGCGACGGCCCCGGCCGCGCCGAAGGCCTCGCTCTCGGAGTCGGTGATCCCGCCCTCGGGACCCACCACGACCAGCAGGTCACCCGATTCGGGCAGGCTGAGGCGGCCGAGGCTGCTGGCGGCGGCGGGCTCGAGCACGATCGCGCAGGCCGCTTTCGCGATCAGCTGCGTCACCTGGGCGGCCGAGGCCAGGTCGGTGACCTCGGGTATCCAGGCGCGGCGCGACTGCTTGGCGGCCTCGCGCGCAGTCAGCCGCCACTTGGCCAGCGAGCGCTCACCCCGGGGACCCTGCCACACAGGGACGCAGCGTGCCGCGGCCCACGGCACGATGCGGTCGACGCCGACCTCGGTCATCTCCTCGACGGCCAGCTCGCCCCGGTCGCCCTTCGGGATGGCCTGGACGACCGTGATCGCGGGATCCGGGCGCGGCACCTCCCGCCTGGCCCGCACGGTGAGCTCGAGGCCGTCGGCCCTCGGCCCGGCGACCACGCACTCGGCCACTAGGCCGGCGCCGTCGGCCACGTCGGCGCGCTCGCCCGGGCGCAGCCTGCGTACCGTGGCGGCGTGCCGACCCTCGGCTCCGGACAGCACAACGACGTCGGATTGCAGAGCCGCGCGGTCGGCCAGGAAGACGGGCGGCTGCACCTAATGCTCCAGATAAAAGTTCGCGTCATGCAAAGAACCCGCTGTGGTCGCTGACCGGATCACCTGTACCAGCCGCTCGCGCAGGCGCAGAAGGCCTGCCCTCGCGAGCCGGTTTTGCATGACGCTCCTAGGGGTCAGCGCCCGTTGAACGCGTCGCGCAGCCTCGAGAAGAACCCTTGCTGACCTGGCGCGAACTTGCCGGGCGGCGCTTCCTCGCCGCGCAGCTTGGCCAGGTCGCGCAGCAGCTTCTCCTGCTCGGCGTCCAGTTTGGACGGCGTCTCGACGGTCACGTGGATGACCAGATCGCCGCGCCCGTTGCCGTTCAGGTGCTTGACGCCCTGACCGTAGAGCGGGATGACCTGGCCGGACTGGGTGCCGGGCCGAATGTCGATGTCGGCGGGACCGTCCAGGCTCTCCACCGACAGCGTGGCGCCAAGCGCGGCGGCCACCATCGGGATCGTCACCGTGCAGTGCAGGTCGTCACCCTGCCGCTCGAAGATGGCGTGCGGACGCTGGACGATCTCCAGGAACAGGTCGCCGGGCGGGCCGCCACCCGGGCCGACTTCGCCCTCGCCGGCTAGCTGGATGTGCGTGCCGTCCTCGACGCCCGCCGGGATCCGTACCTTGATGGTCCGCCTGGTCCGCACCCGGCCGTCGCCGTCGCACTCCGGGCAGGGCCGGACCAGCACAGTGCCGTACCCGCCGCAGCCCGGACAGACGCGGGCCATCATCACCTGGCCGATGAAGGAGCGGGTCACCTGACTCACTTCACCGCGCCCGCCGCAGATGTCACAGGTCTGCGGGTGCGTGCCCGGCGCGGTGCCCTCACCGGAGCAGGTGGGACAGACCACGGCCGTGTCCACGGTGAGCTCACGGGTAGCACCGAACGAGCACTCGGCCAGCTCGAGCTCGATCCTGATCGTCGCGTTGCGGCCGCGCTGCGCCCGGCTCCGCGGCCCGCGTGTCGTGGCGCCGCCGGCTGCGCCGAAGAACTGGTCCAGCAGGTCGTTCAGCGGGTTGAACCCCTGGCCGAACGGGCCGGCCCCAGGACCCCCGGCGGCCGCCGAGTTCGCGAACGGGTCCATGCCCATGTCGTACATCCGGCGCTTGTCCGTGTCGGACAAGACCTCGTACGCCTGGGTGATCTCCTTGAACCGCTCCTGCGTCTCAGGATCGGGGTTCACGTCCGGGTGCAGTTCCCTGGCCAGCCGCCGGTAGGCCCGCTTGACCTCGTCCTGCGTCGCGTCCCGGCGGACCTTGAGCATCGCGTAGTAGTCGGTCGCCACTAAGACTCCAACAAGATCTGGCCGAGGTAACGGGCCACGGCGCGCACCGCGCCCATCGTCCCCGGGTAGTCCATCCGGGTCGGCCCGAGCACCCCGAGCTTGGCCAGCGGCTGATCCGCGTGCCCGTAGCCCGTGGACACCACCGACGTGGCGTGCAGGCCGGCGACCTCGTTCTCCGTGCCTATCCTGACGGTCAGGATGGCCGGCTCGGTCGCTTCCCCGAGCAGCCGCATCAGCACCACCTGTTCTTCCAGGGCCTCGAGCACTTCTCGCAGCCCCTTGCTGAAATCGTGCGCGGCCAGGTTCGCGGCTCCGCCGAAGACGATCTTCTGCTCGCTCCGCTCGACCAGGCTGGCCAGCAGCACCGCCAGGACGGCGTTGGCGTTCGCCCGCTCCTCGGCCGGGATCCGCTCGGCCAGGTCGGCGACCATCGCGGCGGCGTCGGACAGCTTGTGCCCGCCCAGGCAGGCGTTCAGGACCGCTCGCACGTGGGATACCGAGGTGTCATCCCAGGGATCGGGCAGGTCGACGGCGCACTGCTCGACCCGGCCGGTGTCGGTGATGAGCACGAGCAGCAGCTTCTGCGGGGCGAGCGGGACGAGCTCGATGTGCCGGATCGCGGACCTGGTGAGCGATGGGTACTGCACCACCGCCACCTGCCGGGTCAGCTGGACTAGCAGCCTGACCGTCCGCGTCACCACGTCGTCGAGGCTGTAGGCGCCGGCCAGGAACGTCTCGATGGCGCGCCGCTCGGCCGCCGAAAGCGGCTTGACGCTGGACAGCCGGTCGACGAAGAGCCGGTAGCCCTTGTCCGTCGGTATCCGCCCGGCGCTAGTGTGGGGCTGAGCGATGAAGCCCTGCTCCTCGAGCACCGCCATGTCGTTCCTGATGGTCGCCGGGGAGACGTCGAAGTGATGCCGGTCGACCAGCGACTTGGATCCCACCGGTTCTGTGGTGGACACGTAGTCCTCGACGATGGCACGGAGCACCGTCAGTTTCCGTTCGTCGAGCACGCGTTCACCTCCTTGGCACTCATAGGTCCCGAGTGCTAAGTCTATTGCGTCTAGCAAGTTCCCGGCGCGTGAGAGCGAGGCGAACGGCCGCGCGGTCATACCCATAAGGCCCGCCCTGGGTATGCCCACAGCAGGATGGTAACCCGCCAGCGCGGGCCGCGATAGCGGCGTGTCGGCAGCGGCCGGGCCTGCTCCTGCTCGGCTACGCTTGCGCGCAGGTATGGCTGGGAGGAGATACCGGTGCAGAGCAGGCAGTACGGCGCTGACGTGCTCGCTGGCGGAAATGGGCTGGGCCGCCGCAGGCCTGGCCAGCGCGAAGTGGCCAAGGTCACCGTGGAACGCGGACTGGTCGTGGAGGACTCCGAGGGCCGGTTCTGCGGCGCGGTGGTCGGTTACGAGAAGGGCGCCGTGACGCTGGAGGACCGGCACGGCAAGCGGCGGGTCTTCCCGCTGGCCCCGGCGGCCTTCCTGCTCGAGGGCCAGCCGGTCACGCTCGTCCCGCCCGCTTCGGGCCAGCCCGCACGGCCGCCCCGGACCGCTTCAGGTTCCGTGGCCGCGCCCTCGGCCCGGGCCAAGGTGGCCAGGGCGAGCCGGATCTACGTCGAGGGCAAGCACGACGCCGAGCTCGTGGAGAAGATCTGGGGCGACGACCTGCGCGACGTCGGCGTCGTGGTCGAGTACCTGGAGGGCATCGACGACCTGCCCGCTATCGTGGCGAGCTTTTCCCCCGCGCCCAGCCGCCGTCTCGGCGTACTCGTGGACCATCTGGTGGCGGGCTCCAAGGAGACCAGGATCGTGGTCGGCGTGCGATCACCCGACGTGCTGATCGTGGGGCATCCGTTCATTGACATCTGGGCGGCGGTGCGGCCGTCCGCCGTCGGCATCGCGGCCTGGCCGGACGTGCCGCCCGGGCAGCCGTGGAAGGAAGGCGTGCTGCGCGCCATCGGATGGCCGCCGGAGGTGCCGTCCGCCTGGCAGCGCATCCTGCGCTCGGTAACCAGCTTCGCCGATCTCGAACCCGAGCTCCTCGGCCGGGTCGAGGAGCTGATCGATTTCGTCACGATGCCGGGAAGCGCATAGCGTGACGACAGAGCCGGATGACACGCGAGGAACGATGACCAGCAATCCCGCGTCCGAGGGGGGTCCCGAGCGGGTCGGGGACGGCGACATGACGTCGGCCACGTTCGGCTATCTGGGCGCGATCGTCCTCGGACCCGTGATCCCGCTGGTGGTCTACGCGCTCCGGGCCAGGAAGTCGCCGTTCATGCGGTACCACGCGGCCACGGCGGTGAACCTGTCGCTTACCGGCTTGCTGTACTTGCTGTGCTGCCTGATCATCGGCGGCCTGCTCTTGCTGGACAACACCACCGTCGCCCTCGTCGTCGCGCTCCTGGCCGGCTTCGTCATCTGGGTGTCGATGCTGAGGTACCTCGTCCGCGGCGTGATCGCGGCGAACCGCGGCGAGCGGGCCCAGGTGCCCGGCTGGATCTGCGCGCGCATCGTGAGCTAGACAGGCTCGGTCAGCTTGCGCGTCACGGCGTCGGCCAGGAGGCGGCCGCGGCGGGTCAGCACGATCCGGCCGCCGGCCAGCGCAGCGGGGTCGGCCAGGCCATCGGCGACCACCGATTCCGCGTTCGCCCGGCCCGCCGGGCCGAGTAGCCCGACCGGGCAGCCCTCGGCGAGCCGGATGCGCAGCATCACGTGCTCGAGCTGCCGTTCGGCTTCGGACAGGATCTCCCGGGCCTGGCCGGGGCTGTTCCCGGCCGCGATCCTCGCGGCGTAGGCGGCCGGATGCCGCACGTTCCACCACCGGGTCCCGCCCACGTGGCTGTGGGCTCCCGGCCCGATCCCCCACCAGTCGCCGCCGGTCCAGTAGAGCATGTTATGCGCGCACCTGGCGGTTTCGGCCGCCCAGTTGGAGATCTCGTACCAGCTGTAGCCGGCCGCGGTGAGGACCTCGTCCGCGGCCAGGTAGCGGTCGGCGAGCACGTCGTCGTCCGGGGCGGCCAGCTCGCCGCGCCTGACGCGCGCCGCCAGCCGGGTGCCGACCTCCACGGTGAGCGCGTACGCCGACACGTGGTCGGGGCCGGCGGCCACCGCCGCGTCCAGCGAGCGCCGCCAGTCCGCGTCGGACTCCCCCGGCGTCCCGTAGATGAGGTCGAGGCTGACGTGCTCGAAGCCGGCCGCGCGGGCCCACGCGGCGCACCGCGCCGGGCGGCCAGGTGAGTGCACCCGGTCCAGGACGGCGAGGACCGCGGGCACCGCGCTTTGCATGCCGAACGAGATCCGGGTCAGCCCCTGTGCCCGCAGTTCGCTCAGGCCGGCTTGGTCGACGCTCTCCGGGTTCGCCTCGGTGGTGACCTCTGCCCCGGCCGCCAGGCCGAACTCGGTGTCGATAGCCCGCAGGATGGCGCCAAGCGCGGCCGGCGGCAGCAGGGTGGGCGTCCCGCCGCCGAAGAACACCGTGCTGACCGGGCCCACGTCGGCGAGTACCTGGCGGGCGAACCGGATCTCCGCGATCGCCTGGTCCGGATAGCTGCCGGGCGAGGTCGCGGCGGACCCGGTACCGAGTTCGGCGGCGGTATAGGTGTTGAAGTCGCAGTAACCACAGCGAGTGGTGCAGAACGGCACGTGGACGTAGATGCCGAACGGCCGCTGGCCAAGGCCAGCACGCGCGCTTTCCGGCAGCGTCCCCGCGGCCGGGACGGGCTCACCGTCGGGCAGGACGCCAGGCATGCCCGCCACGCTACCCGGCCAAGCTGCCCGGCCAGGCCAACTGGACGTTTCGGTGGCTGGTGCCCGTCCCGCTTTACCAAACAGTCACTTAGACTGAAAGAGCCGCTTTTTCGGAAGGCACGAGGCCCCAGGGTCGCGTCTACGGGAGGCACCGTTGGCAGATAACGAGTCGCAGTGGCCGGCCCAGTACCCGAGGGACAACTGGCCGGGGCCGACTGCGGCCAGCGACGGCCAGCCAACCGCCGCCCAGGTTCCGCCTATCCCCCCGTACGCTCCGCCGGCCGGCTACCAGGTCCCGCCGGCCGGCTACCCGGTCCCGCCGGCCGGCTACCCGATTCCGCCGGCCGGCTACCCGATTCCGGCGGCCGGCTACCCGGTCGTCCACGGCCAGGTCCGGATGAACCCTCCCATGCGCGCGGCCTCGGCGGACCGGGAGCGCGCCGTCGACGTACTGAAGGCCGGCTTCGCCGAGGGCCGTCTCACCCAGGACGAGTACAACGAGCGGATGGGGCAGGCCTACGCGGCCAAGACGTACGGCGAACTGACGGCGCTCACGGCCGACCTGCCCGCCGGGGCCATGCCCACGGTCTGGCCGGTGCCCGTGTACCAGCCGCCCGCCACCACCAACTCGCTGGCCAGGGCATCGCTGGTGCTCGGCGTGGCCGAGTTCTTCACCATGGGCCTGACCGCCATCCCGGCGATTATCTGCGGGCACATGGCCAAGCGCGAGATGCGGCAGACCGGGCAGCGCGGCGACGGGCTGGCGACCAGCGGCCTGGTGCTCGGTTACATGGCGGTCATCTTCTGGGGCATCCTCATCGCCCTGTCCATCGTGGGCGCCGTGATCTCGGCCTCGGGCGGCCCGGGCGGTTTCGGCGGCGGCTAGGAGCACGCTGAGCTGCGGATGTAACTCGCCAGGCACGTCGCGCGGCATAGGCAGTCCCTTATTTACTCTCGCTCCGCTATCCCATTTTCCCTGGCCCATGGCCAGCAGACCGATATGATCGGTCGCGCCATAGCAGGGCACAGTGAGTGAGGAGCAGGGGACATGTCCGCGTATTACGCCTCGGGTGGACCGGCAACGGCCACCGAGCAGCCGGCGCTCGCACCGGTACTCGTGATGCCAGGGCAGCGGAACCGACTGGCGATTCTGTTCCGGTACTTCCCGCTGATGTGTGTCCTGGTGCTCGGCGTGCTGTTCTCGGTGGGCTGCGGCGCAACCGCGGGGGCGGCCCACAGCAACGGCGGCAGCGCGACGAACGCGACGAACCAGGTGCAGGCGAACACCACCCCCGTGACCGATGCGGTCAACAACTACTCGGCCAACGTGAAAGCATGCAAGGGCCAACTGGCCTGCGTCACCCAGTTGGATCGTCAGGTGGCGGACACGTTCAACACGTTCGCCACGCAGCTTCGGGCCACCAAGATGCCGTCGGAGGCGACCACGGCCAACGCGGCCCTGATCGCGTCGGTCTCGCGCGCCGCAGCCATCTACGCCCGCCTCGGCGCGGCCACGTCGGGCACCCAGTACATCAATATCGCCAAGGCGGCCGGCCTGAACCAGGCGCTTAACCAGGTCAACCAGGCTTACGCGAACCTCGGCACCGCGCTCGGCTCGTGACCGCGCGGAACGCCGAACCTTTCATTGGCACTCCTGGCGACCCTCACACGTCTACACTCTTAAGAGGCGTCCGCGGGAGGCTTACGTGACATACGGTCCAGGTCAGGCATATCCGCCGTATCTCGCTGGCCCCGCGCTGCCAGTGAGCGCGGGGGTCAGCCCAGACTGGCTGGCAGGCAACGCTGATCGCGAGCGGACCGTAGGCGTGCTCCGGGCGGGTTTTACCGAGGGACGGCTGACCCAGGACGAGCTGAACGACCGGGTCGCGCAGGCCTACGCGGCCCGCACCTACCGGGACCTGTGGGCGCTGACCGCCGACCTGCCGGCCGGGCCCCTCCCCTACCCGCCGGGCCTGGCTTACCCGCATGGTCCCTACCAGCAGAGTCCCGCCGTACTTTACGACGCCGAACCGCCGCGCCAGTGGCATTCCGCCGCGGCGCTGGTCATCACCGCACTGGTCATATTCACGCTCGCCGCGCTGATCACCGCCATCGCCACCGCCCACGCCCAGCCCATCCCGTTCCAGCAGGTCACGTTCCCGCAGGCGCCATTCCAGCAAGTACCGCTGCAGCAATTCCAGCAGGCGCAACTGGCGCCGTTCATCATCAGCGGGGGGCGGGGATAGGGGCACGCACCCACCTCGTTCGGCCTGAAGATCTTTTTAGCGCGGTTTCCTGTCGCCCGGCTGGGTGGACAGGGCCGCGACGAACGCTTCCTGGGGCACGTCCACGCGGCCGATGGTCTTCATCCGCTTCTTGCCTTCCTTCTGCCTCTCCAGCAGCTTGCGCTTGCGCGTGATGTCACCGCCGTAGCACTTGGCCAGGACGTCCTTGCGCAGCGCGCGGATGTTCTCGCGGGCGATGATGCGCGCGCCGACGGCGGCCTGGATGGGCACCTCGTACTGCTGGCGCGGGATCAGTTCCTTCAGCTTCGCCGTCATGGCCAGGCCGTACTCGCGGGCGTTGTCGGCGTGCACGATCTGGCTGAACGCGTCCACCGGCTGGCCCTGCAGCAAGATGTCGACCTTGACCAGGTCAGCCTGCTGCTCGCCGTCGGGCTCGTAGTCGAGCGAGGCATAGCCGCGGGTCCGGGACTTGAGCTGGTCGAAGAAGTCGAAGATGATCTCGGCCAGCGGCAGCATGTAGCGGATCTCCACCCGGTCCGCGGACAGGTAGTCCATGCCGATCAGGGAGCCGCGCCGGCCCTGGCACAGCTCCATGATCGTGCCAATGTACTCGGCCGGGGAGATGACCGTCGCGCGCACCACGGGCTCGTAGACGCGGTCCACCTTGCCCTTGCCCGGCTCCGAGCCGCCAGGGAAGTCGCTCGGGTTCGTCACCCGGATCTCCTGGCCGGTGTCCATGACGACGCGGTAGACGGCGTTCGGCGCGGTGGAGATCAGGGACAGGTCGAACTCGCGCTCCAGGCGCTCACGCACGATCTCCATGTGCAACAGGCCGAGGAAGCCGCAGCGGAAGCCGAACCCCAGCGCGTCGCTCGTCTCGGGTTCGTACACCAGCGCGGCGTCGTTCAGCCGCAACTTGTCCAGCGCGTCGCGCAGGTCCGGGTAGTCGTCGCCGTCCACCGGGTACAGGCCGGAGAAGACCATCGGCCGGGGGTGGTCATACCCCGCGAGCGGTTCGGCGGCCGGGTGCGCGGCGCTGGTCACGGTGTCGCCCACCCGGGCCTGCCGGACGTCCTTGACCCCGGTGATCAGGTACCCGACCTCTCCTGCGCCCAGGCCCTCGCTCGGCAGCGGCTCCGGTGAGATCACTCCCACCTCAAGCGTCTCGTGCGCTGTCCCGGTCGACATCATCAGGCTGCGCTCTCGTTTCGAGAGCCGGCCGTCGACCACCCGCACGTAGGTCACCACGCCGCGGTAGGTGTCGTAGATCGAGTCGAAGATGAGCGCCCGCGCCGGGGCATCCGGGTTCCCGCTCGGGGCCGGGATGAGCCGGACGATCTCCTGCAGCAGCTGCTCGACGCCCTCACCGGTCTTGGCGCTGACCCGCAGGACCTCGCTGGGGTCACAGCCGATGATCCCGGCGAGTTCGGCGGCGTACCGGTCGGGCTGGGCGGCCGGCAGGTCGATCTTGTTCAGCACGGGGATGATCTTGAGGTCGGCGTCCAGCGCCAGGTACAGGTTGGCCAGCGTCTGCGCCTCGATGCCCTGGGCCGCGTCGACGAGCAGCACGGCGCCCTCGCAGGCGGCCAGGCTGCGGGAGACCTCATAGGTGAAGTCGACGTGGCCAGGGGTGTCGATCAGGTTGAGCACGTACTGCTGGCCGTCCTCGCCCGTCCAGGGAAGGCGGACCGCCTGGCTCTTGATCGTGATGCCGCGCTCGCGCTCGATGTCCATCCGGTCCAGGTACTGGGCCCGCATCTGGCGGCCTTCGACCACGCCGGTGAACTGCAGCATCCGGTCGGCCAACGTCGACTTGCCGTGATCAATGTGAGCGATGATGCAGAAGTTCCTGATCACGGCCTGGTCGGTATGACCCGGCGCCGGGCGGGCAACTTGGCTCGTCCGGGTCTTGGGGACCGACTGGCTGGCAGGGCTGGGAGGTGACACGCGCTTCCGTTCGGTTACTCGCCGCTAACGGCACTCGCCGCTAACGGCCTGGGTGTTCCATGATCCCATGTCCGGTCCAGTGCCCCCGCCAGATCCTGGTTTGAGTGCGGGGTCAGGCTCGGATAAGATTCGTCGTCGCGGCACCCACAGACAACCTTGAAGGACTCCCACGCGTGGCGAACATAAAGTCTCAGATAAAGCGCAATAAGCAAAACGAAAAGGCACACCAGCGGAACAAAGCGGTGAAATCCTCGCTGCGCACGTCCGTGCGTAGGTTCCGCGAGGCCGCGGACGGGGGAAACCTCGACGAGGCCGGGATCGCGCTGCGCACCGCCTGCCGACAGCTGGACAAGGCGGTCAGCAAGGGCGTCATCCACAAGAACCAGGCCGCGAACCGCAAGTCGGCGATCGCCAAGCGCTACGCGGAGCTGTCGACCAGCTAGCTCGGGTGTCGGCCTAGCTCGGGTGTCGGTTAGCTAGCCGCCAGCCCTCCAGGTGGCGGCCAGCTAGCTCAGGTGCCGGCCCGGCTGGCGACGATCCGGCGCACCGCTCGTTCCAGGGCATAGGCCGCGCTGGTCGCTTCGCCCTTGACCTGAGCGTCGGCTTCGGCAACCGCGTGCAACGCGCGGGCGATGCCGTCGGGGTGCCAGCCGCGCAGTTGCTGCCGGACCCGGTCGATCTTCCATGGCGGGGCACCGACCTCGGCGGCCAGCGCGGCGCTGCCGACGCCGCGGGGCGCGGAACCGACCCGGCCGAGGAGCCGCACCCCCTGGGCGAGCGCGCTGCAGATCAGCACCGGGGACACTCCCGTCTCCAGCGCCCAGCGCAGTTGCTCGAGCGCCTGGGCGAGGTGCCCCTCGACCGCCCGGTCGGCGACGGTGAACCCGGTCGCCTCGGCCCGGCCGCGGTAATACCTGGCCACGACCGTCTCGTCAATGCTGCCCTCGGTGTCGGCGGCGAGCTGGCTGCAGGCGGCCGCGAGCTCGCGCAGATCCGAACCGACCGCGTCCAGCAGCGCCCGGGCGGCGCCGTCGTCGGCCCGCTGGCCCGCCCGGCGGAATTCGGCCCGGATGAAGTCGAGCCGCTCGGCGAACCTGGTGACCTTCGGGCATTCGATCAGCCGTGCTCCGGCACCCTTGACCCCGGCCAGCAGTTCCTTGCCCTTGGCCCCGCCCGCGTGCGTCAGGATGAGGACCACGTTGGGCGCCGGGTTCTTCG
This sequence comes from uncultured Actinomycetota bacterium, assembly GCA_963842265.1. GTDB lineage: Bacteria > Actinomycetota > Actinomycetes > Streptosporangiales > Streptosporangiaceae > Palsa-504. Next base: position 254,928 of record CAWJGE010000010.1, on the reverse strand, counting down.
CGTACCTGGCCAGCTCGGCCGCCACCTCCTTGCCGGCGTTCTGGGCGGCCCGCAGCACGAGCACGCAGCCGCCCCCGAACAACGAGGGCGAGGTAAGCGACTCCAGTTCGCCCGGGCCCAGCCCGGCGGCGTCCAGGTCATGGATATCGCCGCCGAGGCCCGCCTCACGGGCGGCGGTGATCAGCTCACGGACGCTGCGGTCGACGAGGAACTCCTCTTCGCCGACGACGAGCACGACGGGGGCAAGCAGGGGCGGGTTTACCGCGGTGCGCGCAGCCATGACGGCAGCATAGGGCTAGCTGGCCGCGACCGGTTCCCCGCCGAGCCAGACGCGGCGGGGCACCAGGCCGTAGGACCAGACGAAGGCCCCCTCGTGGTCGGCGTCCCACAGCACCATATCGGCGAGCCTGCCACGGACCATGGCGCCGCGGTCGGGGGCGCGCAGCGCGTGCGCCCCGCCGATGGTGGCGGCGCGGAGCGCCTCCTCGACGCTCATCCCGAAATAGGACACGGCCAGCGAGATGACCAGCGCCATCGAGGTGATGCCGGCGCCGCCCGGGTTGTGGTCCGAGCCGAGGGCGACGGCCACGCCCTTGTCGAGCAGCGCGCGCACCGGCGGCCGGGCGCCGGTCTGCAGGGCGGTGCCCGGGCAGACGACCGCGGCCACGCCAGCCTGGGCGAGCACGGCCACGTCCTCCTCGCTGGCCTCGTGCAGCAGGTCGGCGGACGCGCAGCCGAGCTCGGCGGCCAGCCGGGCCGCGCCGGCCCGCGAGTCGCCGCAGGCGTGCAGCCGCGGCAGCAGGTTTGAGCGGCGGCCGGCGTTAAGGATCCAGCGCGCCTCGTCCTCGGTGAACCGGCCGTCTTCGCAATACACGTCCACACTGTCCGCGCCGACCACGGAGGCGTCCGCGCACCAGGAGCTGACCGCGTCGACGTAGTCGTGGCGGCGGCCGAAGAACTCCGGCGGCACCGCATGGGCGGCCAGGAACGTGACGTGCACCCGGGGCATGCCCGGCTCACCCTCGAGCCCGCGCAGCATCCGGACGTCGGCCAGCTCGCCGTCCCTGGTCAGGTGGTAGCCGGTCTTGGCCTCGATGGTCGTGGCACCGGACCGCAGCCAGCGACCCAGCCGCTCGCGCACCCCGTTGCACAGCGTCCAGGGATCAGTACCCCTGGTCACGGTGACGGTGGACGAGACGCCGCCGCCTGCGGCGGTGATCTCCGCAGCCGACGAGCCGTTGGACCGCATGGCAAGTTCAGCCCAGCGGTTGCCCGCGTACACCGGATGGGTGTGCGAGTCGATCAGCCCGGGTGTGACCAAGCCGCCGCCCAGGTTCTCCACGTGGTCCACGTCGACGATGTCGTCGACTACGCCAGGGATACGCTGCGGCAGCTCGGCCGCAGGACCGACCCAGGCGATGCGGTCGTCGCCGGTCACGATGGCGGCGTTGCTCAGGATCTCAGATCCAGTCCACAGCCGACCGATGTTGGTCAGCAGCCGAACAGTCACCTGCGGTCCCCCCCAGGACTGGTGATCCCCTGCGTCATGCGCGTTCACCTGCCATGACACGTACGCACCGGAAGACCCGGAGCGCACTGAACGAGCTTCGCTGCGCACCACGCGATGGCGCTGGTGCCGATCGGTACGGGGCCAAGCGGGTACGGCAGCCAACATATCGATCCAGATACGTTATTGCACCGCTACCACCGCAGACAAGCCTTTCGGCAAAATGCGGAACCTTATCCGCTTGCGCGGTTTAGGCGCCCTTAGTCTGCGAGAAAAAGTCCGTCAAACGTGACCACTATCACGCTTGAACCTGGACATAATCGTCCAGCGCCGCCGCCTCGAGCTGGGCGGCCAGGCTCGCGGGCACCCGCGCCTCGAGCCGGGTCCCGTCCGCCTCGTGTTCGGTCGTGAGCACCTCGCCCTCAGCATGCGCACGCGCGACCAGATCGCCGCGCCGGTACGGCACGACCACCTTGACCTGAACGTCGAGCCGGGGCAGCGCGGCCTCGATGGTGTCACGCAGGGCGGCCAGCCCGGCACCCGTCTTCGCCGAGACGCTGAGGCTACCTGGCTCACGCGCGCGCAGGCCCTGCAGCACGACCGGGTTGGCCGAATCGATCTTGTTCACCACCACGAGCTCGGGCACGTGCGCCGCGCCGATCTCGGCCAGCACGCCGCGGACCGCGGCGATCTGCGCCTCGGGTTCGGCGTCGGACCCGTCCACCACGTGCAGGATGAGGTCCGCCTCGGCGGTTTCCTCCAGCGTGGACCGGAACGCCTCGACCAGCTGGTGCGGCAGGTGCCTGACGAACCCGACGGTGTCGGTCAGCGTGTAACCGCGCCCGCACGGCGTCACGGCCCGCCGGACAGCCGGGTCGAGGGTGGCGAACAGCGCGTCCTCGACCAGGACACCGGCGCCGGTGAGCGCGTTGAGCAGGCTGGACTTGCCCGCGTTGGTGTACCCGGCGATGACCACCGACGGCACGTCACGGCGCTGACGCTGCCCGCGCTGCACCTTCCGGCCGGTCGAGAAGTTCGCTATGTCCTTTTTCAGGCGGGAGATGCGCGTCCGCAGCCGCCGCCGGTCCGTCTCCAGCTTGGTCTCGCCGGGACCGCGGGTGCCGATACCGCCGCCGCCCGCCACCCGGCCGCCGGCCTGGCGGGACAGCGACTCGCCCCAGCCGCGCAGCCGGGGCAGCATGTACTGCAGCTGAGCCAGCTCCACCTGCGCCTTGCCCTCGCGGCTGCGGGCGTGCTGGGCGAAGATGTCCAGGATCAGCGCGGTCCGGTCGATGACCTTGACCTGCACGATGCCTTCCAGCCGGCGCAGCTGGCTCGGGGTAAGCTCGCCGTCGCAGATCACGGTGTCGGCGCCGACCGCCGCGACGATGTCCGCGAGCTCGCGGGCCTTGCCCGAGCCCACATAGGTGGCCGCGTCCACCCGGCCGCGCCGCTGGATGAGGGCGTCGAGTACCTCGGAGCCCGCCGTTTCGGCCAGCCGGCTCAGCTCGCGGAGCGAGTTCTCCGCGCTGGCCAGGCTGCCCTCGTCCCACACCCCGATCAGCACGACCCGCTCGAGCCGCAGCGCCCGGTACTCGACCTCGCTGATGTCCTGCAGCTCGGTGGAGAGCCCGGCCACCCGCCGCAGCGCGTGCCGGTCCTCCAGGTCCATGTCCCCAAGGTCAGGCTGCTCGTCAAAAACCGTGCTCATTGTCCTCCGACGTTCGTGCTTACCCGTCCCCCGATGGTGCCACGCGGCGGGCGGGATTTCACTTTATTAACAACCGGGGCGGCCCGTATGTGCCCCGGCCGTAGCCGGCTGGCGTTTCTGTGCCGAACGGGAACCGGTATCACGACCCGGATGCGTGGGAGCAGACCGTCGCCCGGGTGCGTCGGCCGGTCCGGGCTCGCACCTGGTCCAGGTTCTTGATTCCGGCCGCGGCAGCTGCGGCCGTGGTCGCGATCGTGGCCGGGGCCACCGTGCTGACCGGCCGCGGGGGCTTGCGCACCGCTTCTGGCCCGTCGGCGCCGACGTCGGCGTCGGACAGGCCGGCGCCCCCGGGCCCGGGCAACTACCTCGTTCAGCAGAATCCGCCGGTCAGCGCGATCGTCCCGGTGAAGATGACGATCGGCGGGCAGACGACCTGGACCTTCGTGTGGTTCGGATACCTGAAGGGCCACCGCAGCCAGGGGCTCAACTTGTGCTCGGTGACCGATGGCGGCGGCTTCTTCGGCAGTGGCGGTTGCGGAATCGCGCAGATTCCCGCGCATCACGTCGCCGTAGCAAGCGGCGGCACCGGCTCGATAAGGATGGGCGTAGCCGTCGGGCAGGTCACCTCGGTCACCGCGCAGTTGCCTGGCGGGCACAGTGCCGCCGGGGTGATGGTGTCAGGGCGCGGCTTCCCTGGCCGGGTCTGGCTGGTGAACTACCCGTCCGCGGACGACGCCCGGATCGTCTTCCGCAACGCCAGCGGGCTGGAGCTAGGGCACCTGACCGCGGCCGGCAGCCCGCCCTTCCCCTCGCGCCCGAGCAGCGGCGGGATCACGGTGTTCCATTACCCGGCCGGCGTGGTGGGCGCTAAGCCCGGATGGATGACCGCCTACCTCCTTCCCGACGGGAGGGTCGGCTTCTGGTCCTCCAACAACGCCGACTCCGTGGTTTCCAGCAAGCCGGCGAGCGGACCGCCGGCCGTGGGCCGATCAGGGACTAGATGGGGCCAGAGGGGCCAGCGAGGCGTGGGTGGCGGCGCGGCCAGACTCGAACGCGGCGCGGAGCAGGCGCCCGTCGGTGGCCAGGCGGCTTACGACGGGCGAGTCGGCCGGTGGGCGAATCGAGAAGACCGCGGCTGGGGCGGATGTTGCTGCTGAGGCATTCGGGGCAGGGTTGGGCGCGGCGGGGGGCGAGTAGTCCGGTGCAGGGCTGAGCGCGGAGTCCGGGGCGGGGCTGGGCGGGGCAGGGAGCGCGGAGTCCGGGCCGGGGCTCGGCGGGGCAGGGAGCGCGGAGTCCGGGGCGGGGCTCGTTGGAGCCGGAGCGCTTTGCCGAGCCGGGGGCGGAGCCTGGTAGTCGGCTAGGTGGCGGTCGTCGGCGGCTAGGCGGGCGTCCCGGGACAGGAACACCGCACGCAGCGCCGGGCTTTCCCGGCGCAGGGTGGTGCGGGTGATCAGGCGGACCGAACGGGACGGGGCGCGTCCATCCGGCCAGATCACCGGGTCACGGCGGGAGCGCAGGACCAGCACGTGTGTGGCGCTCTGGGCTAGCGCGGTGCGGTACGGGACGGACTCGGACAGGCCTGCGTCGTAGAAGCGGCGGCCGGCGAACTCGACCGGCGGGCCCGCCAGCAGCGGCAGGGCGGCGCTGGCCCGCAGGGCCAGGCGCAGCTCGGCGGGGGTGCCCACCAGCGGGCGCAGGTCGGTGGACTGGCCGGTGGCCGCGTCGGTGGCCAGCGGGTGGAACTCGACCGGGCTGGCCAGCACCGCGGCGAAGTCCATCGGGAACGTGGTCTGGTACAGCTCCTCGATCAGCGCCCGGACATCGGCCACCGGGCGGCCGCGTATCAGGCCGGAGCGGCGGATGAAGGCGCGGGCGTAGGCGGGTTCGGTCCACCCGCGCAGGCCTTCGGGCCGACTGAGCAGCCAGGCGGCCGTGATGGCCCCGGCCGAGGCGCCGTAAACCGCGTCGAAGGCGGTCACCAGGCCAAGCTCATCGAGCGCGAGGGCCATGCCGGCCGAGACCGTGCCTCGCATCCCGCCGCCCTCGATGGCCAGCGCGACCCGGAACCCGTCATCGTGTCGCCCGGGCTGGCGGCCCGCCCGCGCCCGGGCAGCCAGCACCCGCAGCACCTCATGCATCGGTGCGCCAGGAGGAAAAGGGGAGGGGAAGGGGAAGGGGAAGGGGAAGGGGGAGGGGAAGGGGGAGGCCGCGCAAGGAGAAAAAGGGGAGGGGGATGCCGCGCCAGGGAGAAAGGGGGGAGAGGGGTGTCATGGGCGGACGGCGGGGGCGAGGCGGTGCAGCGAGGCGGGCAGGTCACCGTCGTAGACCACGGTGAGGCGATGGGTGGCGCGGGTGATCGCCACGTACAGGTCGTGGCCGCCGGCCGGGGACTGGGCGAGGAGCCCGGCCGGGTCTACCAGTACCACGCGGTCGAACTCCAAGCCCTTGGACTGGCCCACGGTCAGCAAGGCCACGGGCGAGTCGAGCACCTCGGTCCGGTCGCCGGGCACCGCCGCGGGGATCGCCTCGGCCAGGTCCGCGATCCGCGCCCCCGGGGCGATCACCGCCAGCCGGCCGCCGTCGCCCATCTCAGCCAGCTCCTCCGCCACGACCGAAGCGGCACGGGCCAGGCCGTGGACGGCACGCGGAGGTACGCCTTCGTCCCGGACGGACTCGGGCGGGCGCTCGCCGGGGGCGACGTCGGCCAGCACGTCCGCGGCCGCCGCCATGATCTCGGCGGGGGTCCGGTAGTTGACCGTGAGCAGTTCCTCGCGCCAGCGGCCCTTCACGTACGGGTCGAGCATCTCCGCCCAGGATCGGGCGCCGGCCGCGCTCCCCCGCTGCGCCACGTCACCGACCACCGTCAGCGACCGGGTCGGGATCCGGCGCATCACCATCCGCCAGGCCATCGCGGACAGCTCCTGCGCCTCGTCCACGATCACGTGCCCGTAGGCCCAGTTCGGGTCGGCCCAGGCCCGTTCGGCCGTGGTGAGCTGCTGGCCCGGGTCGCGGTTCCAGTCGGCGAGCGTGGCGGCGTCCACGAAACCCTGCCCGGACAAGCCGGTGATCTCGAGCACCTCCCTGGCATACTTCTCCTCTTGGCGGCGCTCCCGCTCGGCCGCGCGGCGGCGGACCTTCTCCGCCGTGTCATCGGTGCCGAGCAGCTGAACGGCCTCGTCGAGCAGCGGAACGTCCGCCACCGTCCACCCGCCGGGGTTACCGGGGCGTAGCAGCGCGGACCGTTCGGCTGGAGAAAAACTGGGAGCGGCCCGGCGGAGGGCACCTTCCTCGGCCAGCAGCCCGGCGATCAGCCGCTGCGGGGTGAGGAACGGCCACAGCGCGTCCAGCGCGGCCCGGACCGGCGGCTCGTCCCAGAGCCTGGCCCGGGTGTACGGGAGGTCTTCGGGGTCGAACTGGCGGCCGAGCGCCTGGGCCTCGGCCGCCGCCAGCGCGCCGAGCGTCTCGGTGATGAACAGCTTGCGGGCTACGTTGTGCGGCTTGCGCAGCGCGCGGGCGCGGTCGCGGGCGCGCAGCACGGTCTCCCGCGGCACGGTCATCGCTACCCCGTCGGCGGTGACCTCCAGGTCGCCCGGCGGCACCTGTTGCAGGTTGCGGACCGCGCGGCGGAGCACGCCGACCATCTTCGGGTCGCCCTTGACCACCGCGGCCTCGGGATTGTCGTCGGGCGCGGCCTTGACCCCGGGGAATAGCTCGGCGATCGAGCTGAGCACCACGTCGGTCTCGCCCAGAGACGGCAGGACCTGGCTGATGTAGCGGAGGAAGGTCGCGTTCGGGCCGATGACCAGCACGCCGCGGCGCTCGAGCGTGCGGCGGTGGGTGTACAGCAGGTAGGCCGCGCGGTGCAGCGCCGCGACGGTCTTGCCGGTGCCCGGGCCGCCCTGCACCACCAGGACCCCCTGCAGGGTGGCACGGATGACGCGATCCTGTTCGGCCTGGATGGTGGCTACCACGTCGCTCATCCGGCCGGTGCGGCTGGCGGTGATGCTGGCGATCAGCATGGCCTCGCCGGACAGGCTCTGCCGGTCCGGCTCGGACAGCCGGTCCAGGTCGAAGACCTCGTCGTCGACCCCGGTGACGGTGCGGTTCCTGGTGTAGATGTGGCGGCGCCGGATCAGTCCGGCCGGGTCCTTGGGCGTCGCGGCGTAAAAGGGGTGGGCGGCGGGCGCGCGCCAGTCGATGAGCCGCGGCTCGTGGTCGTCGTCCCGCAGGCCGATCCGGCCGATGTACAGGGTGCCCACGCTGTCTGGAGCCGCGTCGGTACGGCCGAAGCACAGGCCGTGCTCGACCGCGTTCAGCTGGGCCAGCCGCCGGGCCTGCTCGGCCGCCGTGACTTCGCGCTCGATCCGGGCCTGGAAGGTGCCTCCCGCCTCGCCGCCACCGTGCGTCCGGGCCAGGGCGCGCTCGGTCCGCTCCCGGGCCTCGTCGAGCAGCCGGTAAAGCATATCGAGATACGCTTGTTCTTGGCCTATGGCCGTCTGGCCGGCGGAATTGGTTTGACTAAGCGTCATATTTCTTGGTACACTTTCCACGGATTAAATGGTGGCTGGCGGGCATTGGCGAGTGGATATACAAGCTTATCACTGCCATCCGGGAGCTTGGTAGTCTGGACGTCGGCCACGTCCGGGAATCCGGGATAACCTGAAACGACCGCCGAGGCTGCCACCGTGGCCTGACGGTGGCCGGTGCACTCTTCTCTCAGGGTGTCGTGGTGCTCATGCGCTCGTTGCGGGCCAGTGCCTCGCCTGTGGTCAGGTGCATGGGCCGCGGATCGATCTGCCGCGCTGACCGTGACCGGCCATCCCGCTGAATGGGCCGAGACGCCTATGCTGAAAGTCTTTGTCTTGTCCGTGTCGAGCTTTGTCTTGTCCGTGTCGAGCACAATTGAAAGAAAGCGCTGACTCGCCCAGCTGTGCATATCGCGCCCTAATGCCGGCCGGATGAAGGACCGGTTGCCGGCCGGATGAAGGCCCGGTAAACGCAGGCAGCCCTTTATGCCGGTCCGGATATCCGCTTCGGCGGCGCAGGGGCGCAGGAATGAATTTCCTTAACTGCCGGCGTGCGCAACGGCAGCCATCGCGGCCGGGCAGCGCTTCATGACGGTCTCTCCGGCCGGATGCGAAGGCGAAGCGGGATCGTGGATCCTGGCGCGCAACACCGCCTGATCCAGGCTGGTGGTCGCCGTTCGCGCCGGCCCCGCGCGGCCAGCCCTGCCGTGGCCGCGCGGGCCCGCCTAGGATGTAGGGCAGACTTGAGAAGGAGTGCAGACATGCCGGGAACCGAACGCGTGGAGATCACTGGTCCTTACGGTGATCGCTACGACGAGATCCTTACGCCGCAGGCCATCGACCTCATCGCCGCTCTCCACGTCGAACTCGGCCCGCGCCGGTCCGAGCTGCTGGCCGCGCGCCGCCGCCGCCAGGCTGAGCTCTCCGGCGGCGCCATGTTCGACTTCCTGCCCGAGACGGCCGAGATCCGCGAGGACCTGAGCTGGCGGGTCGCGTCGCCCGCGCCCGGGCTGATCGACCGCCGGGTGGAGATCACCGGACCGACCGACAAGAAAATGACGATCAATGCGCTCAATTCCGGCGCGAATGTCTGGCTGGCCGACTTCGAGGACGCCAATACCCCGCTGTGGGACAACATGATCACCGGCCAGCTCAACCTCAAGGACGCGCTGGACCGGACGATCGATTTCACCAGCGCCGAGGGAAAGGACTACGCGCTTGCGCCCGACGACGAGCTGGCCACGATCGTGGTCCGCCCCCGCGGCTGGCACCTGGACGAAAAGCACATCCTCATCGACGGCGTGCGGGCCTCGGGCAGCCTGGTCGACTTCGGCCTGTACCTGGCGGCCTGCGCGCAGCGGCAAATCGATCGGGGCAAGGGGCCGTACTTCTACCTGGCCAAGAACGAAAGCCACCTCGAGGCGCGGCTGTGGAACGACGCGTTCAACCTGGCCCAGGACTTCCTCGGCATCCCGCGCGGCACCATCCGGGCGACGGTGCTGATCGAGACGATCCCGGCGGCGTTCGAGATGGAGGAGATCCTCTACGAGCTGCGGGAACATTCGGCCGGGCTGAACGCGGGCCGCTGGGACTACCTGTTCAGCGTGATCAAGAAGTTCCGCACCCGGGGCCGCGAGTTCGTGCTTCCCGAGCGGAACTCGGTCACGATGACCGCCCCGTTCATGCGGGCGTACACCGAACTGCTGGTCAAGACCTGCCACCGGCGCGGGGCTCACGCGATCGGCGGCATGGCCGCGTTCATCCCTAGCCGACGTGACCCCGAGGTCAACGAGAAGGCGATAGCCAAGGTCCGGGAGGACAAGACGCGCGAGTCGCAGGACGGCTTCGACGGCTCCTGGGTCGCCCATCCGGACCTGGTTCCGCTGTGCAAGGAGGTCTTCGACGGCGTCCTCGGCGCGAACCCGAACCAGATCGCCAAGACCCGCGAGGAAGTCAGCGTCACCGCCGAGGACCTGCTCGCGGTGAGCAAGACGCCCGGCGTGATCACCGAGGCCGGGCTACGCAACAACATCAGCGTTGCCCTGCAGTACCTGGCCAACTGGCTGGGCGGCAATGGCGCGGTGGCCATCTTCAACCTGATGGAGGACGCGGCCACCGCGGAGATCTCCCGCTCCCAGACCTGGCAGTGGATCCACAACGAGGTCACCCTGGACGACGGCACCCTGGTCACCAGGGACCTGGTCGAGCGGCTGATCGACGAGGAGCTGACCAAGATCCGTACGCTGACCGGGGAGGGGTTCGACGCGGAGCGGTACGGCCAGGCCACCGCGCTGTTCACCGAGGTCGCCCTGGCCGATACCTTCGCCGAGTTCCTCACCATCCCGGCCTACGAGCGGATGCCGTAGCTGGTTTCTGTACGCCTGGACCGGAAAGGGAGACAATCACCTCTAGGTCTCTCGGACGAGGTGGTGCGGGCATGACGGCGACCATCCAGGCTCTGGTGCCGCGGATGCGGGACATCTGCGGCACGGGCAACGTCATCACCGATCCGCTCGAGCTGCGCACGTACGAGTGCGACGGGCTCACCGCGCATCGCTGCGTGCCGGCGCTGGTGGTGCTGCCCGGCTCGGCGGCCGAGGTGGCCGCGATCGTGACCGCGTGCGCGCGGGCCGGGGTGCCGTTCGTGGCCCGCGGCAGCGGCACCGGGCTGTCCGGCGGCGCGCTGCCGCACCAGGACGGCGTGCTCATCGTGATGTCCCGGATGCGGAGGATCCTGGAGATCGACCCGGTGAGCAGGCGGGCCATTGTCGAGCCGGGCGTCACGAACCTGTCGGTGAGCAAGGCGGCGGCGCCGTTCGGGCTGTTCTACGCGCCGGATCCGTCGAGTCAGGTGGTCTGCTCGGTCGGCGGTAACGTGGCCGAGAACTCCGGCGGGGCGCACTGCCTTAAGCACGGGTTCACCGTGCACCACGTACTGGGCCTGGAGATCGTCACGCCGGGCGGGGAACTGACCTGGCTGGGCGACGGCACCGGCATGCCGACCGGCTGCGACCTGCTCGGCGCGTTCACCGGCTCTGAGGGCACGCTCGGCATCGTGACCAAGATCGTGGTCAAGCTGATGCCGCTGCCCGAGGTGGTGCACACGCTGCTGGCCGCGTACGCCACCACCAGCCAAGGCGGCCGCGCGGTGTCCGACATCATCGCGGCCGGCATCGTGCCCGCCGCCATCGAGATGATGGACGCGTTGTCCATCGAGGCGGCCGAGGCGGCCGTGCACTGTAACTACCCGGCTGGAGCCGGAGCCGTACTCATCGTCGAGTTGGACGGCTCTGCCGCGGAAGTCGAGGCCGAGCTGGCCACGGTCCGCGCGATCTGCGAGGCGGCGGGGGCGACCGAGATCCGGGCGGCCGACGACCCGGCCGAGCGCGCGATCATCTGGGCCGGCCGCAAGTCCGCGTTCGCCGCGGTGGGCCGGATCAGCCCGGCGTTCATCGTCCAGGACGGGGTAGTGCCGCGGACGTCGCTGGGCGCGGTCCTGGCGCGCATTGCGGCGCTGTCCGAAGCGGCGGGCGTCCGGGTGGCCAACGTATTCCACGCCGGCGACGGGAACCTGCACCCGCTGGTGCTCTACGACGACGCCTCGCCCGCCCAGACGATCGCGGCCGAGGAATTGTCCGGCGCGATCCTGGACACCTGCCTGGAACATGGCGGCTCGATCACCGGCGAGCACGGCGTCGGCGTCGACAAGTCCCGGTACATGCCGAAGATGTTCGACGCCGACGACCTGGACACCATGCAGCTCGTCCGGTGCGCGTTCGACCCGGCCAGCCTGTGCAACCCCGGCAAGATCTTCCCCACGCCGCGGCTGTGTGGGGAGGTCCCGGGCCACCGCCGGGCCCCGCATCCCGCCGTAGCGGCGGGCCAGGCGGAGATCTTCTTACATGGACACCGAACGATCTGAGGTTTCCGCCGTCCGTTCCGCTCTTGCCGCCGCCTGCCCGTTGCTTTGGGATGGGTCTGCTTCCAAAGCCGTGGCCGGCGTGGTGCCGTCGTTCGTCGCCTCGCCTGCGAGCACCGAGGAGGCTTCGGCGCTGATGCGGGCCGCCGCCTCGGCCGGGCTCGCGGTGGTGCCGCGCGGCGCCGGGACCGGACTGGGGTGGGGAGCGCCGCCTTCCGCCTGCGACCTCGTCGTGGACCTGCGCTTGATGGACCAGGTCATCGAGCACGCGGCCGGGGACCTGGTGGCGCGGGTGCAGGCCGGCGTGACGATCGGGCAGCTGGCCACGGTGCTCGCCTCGGCCGGCCAGCAACTGGCGGTCGACGCACCCGAAGACGCCACCGTGGGCGGGGTGGTCGCCACCGGCACGGCCGGGCCGCGGCGCTTCCGCTACGGTGCACCGCGCGACCTGCTGATCGGCCTGACCGTGGTTCGGGCCGATGGGGTGGTCGCGCACTCAGGCGGCAAGGTGGTAAAGAACGTGGCCGGCTACGACCTCGGCAAGCTGTTCTCCGGATCGCAGGGCACGCTGGGGCTGATCACCGAGGTCACCTTCCGGCTGCATCCGCTGCCGCCCGCGGTGGCGTGGGTGACCGCGGAGTTCGGTCCCTCGGACCGGGCTGGCGCGGTCGCGGCGGTAGCGTCGGCGGCGGGCTCGGCGCTGGTGCCCTCGGCCGTGGAGCTCGACTGGCCGGGCGGCTCGCAGCGGCCGCTGCGGGTCGGGGTGCTGCTTGAGGGCACAGTCTCGGGCGTCGCCGAACGGGCCAAGCAGATGTCCGAGCTGGTGGGGACGGCCGGCGGAGCTCCCGTGGTGGCCGTGTCCGAGGCGGCGCCGGCCCGGTGGGGCCTGCTGCCTTCGCCGAGTATGGTGGTCCGGGTCTCGTTCTGGGTCAGCTCGCTGGGCGCCGCGCTCGACGCCCTCGCCGCGACGGCCGCCGACGCCGGGGTGCGGCCGGCGGTGAGCGGGCCGGCCGGGGCTGGCGCGCTGTACGCCTGCCTTGACCCCGGTACCTCGGACGAAGACGCCGCCCGGTTCGTGACGGTGCTGCGCGAGCGGATCGGGAATGCCTTGGGCGCCCGGGGCAGCGTGATCGTGCTCGCCGCGCCGGCGCCGGTGCTCTTGGCCGTCTCTGCGCTGGGGACGGTGCCGGGCGCCGCTCTGATGCAGGCGGTCAAGGACCAGTTCGATCCCGGTCACCGGATGTTCCCCGGCCGTTTCGCGTTCGCGGGAGGTAGCTGATGCAGGACGAGAACACGCTGCGCGAGGTGGCAAAGGACTGCGTGCACTGCGGGTTCTGCCTGCCGGCCTGCCCGACCTACCAGCTGTGGGCCGAGGAGATGGACTCGCCGCGGGGCCGGATCTACCTGGTGAACCAGATCCTCGACGGAGCCCTGCTGTCCGCCTCGGCCGCGGAGCACTTCGACCGCTGCCTGGGCTGCATGGCCTGCATGACCGCCTGTCCTTCGGGCGTGCAGTACGACCAGCTCATCGAGGCGGCCCGGGTGTGGACCGAGGAGGCCCGATCCTCGGCGCCGGCGGTGGAGGCCGCCATGCCCGAGGGTAAGCAGAAGGTACGGGATCGGGTGGCGCGGGCGGCGATCTTCTCTCTGTTCCCGTACCCCAGGCGGCTGCGGGCGCTGACCGCGCCGCTGCGCGCGGCGCAGCGCGCCGGGCTTGACCGCCGACTGTCCCGGTCCAGCCTGCCGGAGCGGGTCTCGCCCGTACTCGGGGCGGCGCTGCGGCTGGCCCCGCCCGGCGTTTCGGCTGCGGCCTCGCGTCCGCTGCCCGAGCGGGTGCCCGCGCTCGGGACCCGGCGGGCCGTGGTCGGCATGCTCACCGGCTGCGTGCAATCGGTGTTCTTCCCGCAGGTCAACGCCGCCACCGCCCGGGTGCTCGCGGCCGAGGGCTGCGACGTGATCATCCCGCGCGGGCAGGGCTGCTGTGGCGCGCTATCGCTGCACACGGGCCGGGAGGCCGAGGCGGCCACCTTCGCCCGGCGCACGATCGCCCTGTTCGAGCAGGCCGGGGTGGACGCGGTCGTGGTCAACTCGGCCGGCTGCGGCTCGGCGATGAAAGAGTACGAGCGGCTGCTGAGCGGCGAAGGCGACGGGTGGGCCGAGCGCGCGGCCGGGATGAGCGGCAAGGTCCGCGACCTCGCCGAGTTCCTGGCCGAGCTCGGGCCGGTCGCGCCGCGGCATCCGCTGCCGGTCACCGCCGCCTACCATGACGCCTGCCACCTGGCGCACGCTCAGCGGATCACCAGGCAGCCGCGCGAACTGCTGCGCGCCATCCCCGGGCTGAACCTGGTCGAGATCCCCGACGCGGGCACCTGCTGCGGTTCGGCGGGCGTGTACAACCTGCTTCAGCCCGAGGCGGCCAGCGAGCTGGGCGCCCGCAAGGCCGAATCGGTGCTGGCCACGGGCGTGCCCCTGCTCATTTCGGCCAACCCCGGCTGTTCGCTGCAGATCGCGTCGGCGCTGGCCGACCGGGGCGAGCACATCACGGTCGCGCACACTGCCGAGGTCCTTGACGCCTCGATCCGCGGCCGGTCGCTATAGGGCCGGGCCTCTGGTGGACCTTGGAGACGGCCGGACTCCGGGACATTGGCCGGACGCTAACATCCCACCCGGCCCCCGGCGGCTCATCCGTACCTGCGCAGCTCGTGGAAGAACTCGTCGATGACGTGCAGCTCGCCGGAGCGGGTCACCTCGTCGTAGACGTACTTTCCGACTGCCAGGTCGAGTACGCCGAGGCCAAACGGGGAGAACACGGCCGGCTGGCCTGCTGGTACCGTCACCCGGCCGGCCATCACGTCGTCCAGCGTGCCGGCCAGGAAGTCCCGGCTGCCGGTGAGCTGCTCGGCCAGGTGCGGCGAGGTGCTGGCCTTCAGGCAGTGTTCCACGTCGTCGACGATGTTGGTCGAGGCGAGCAGGATCTGCGGCGTGAGGTCGCGCAGCGACACGTGCAGCACCAGCGGATTGTGCTCGAACCACGACAGGTCGCTGACGTGCGGTTCCCCAGCGATGGTGGCGAAGACCACTAGGTCGCTGGAGCGGATCAGCTGCTCGGCGTTCTGGTGCACGGTGATCCTGCCGGTGACGCCCGACTGCTCCAGGTACCCGCGGAACCCGGCCGCGCTGCCGGCGGACAGGTCGTGCACGCCGATCTCGTCGAACGTCCAGCCGGTGCCCGCCAGGAAGGTATGGATATAGCGGGCGATCAGGCCTACCCCGAAGAATCCCACCCGTGCTGGGCGCGGCCGGCCGCGCCCGTCCCGGCTAGTACAGAGCCAGTCAGCCGCCGAGGCCGCCAGCGCGGCCGTCCTGGTGGCGCTGATGATCGAACTCTCCAGGCAGGCGAACGGATAACCGGTGTCATGGTCGTTGAGGATCAGCACGGCCGAGGCCCTCGGGATGCCGGCCGCAACATTCTCGGGGAAGCTGGAGATCCACTTCAGGCCATCCACCTGGAGCGGCCCGCCGATCGAGGCGGGCAGCGCGATGATCCGGGAAGACGGGCGGTCGGGGAAGCGCAGGAAGTAGGACGGCGGGTTCACCGAGTCACCGGCGCTGTGCAGCCGGTAGGTGGCCTCGACCAGCTCCGTGATCTGCTGTTCCCGGCCCCGCAGCGCGTGCTGGACCTGGGCCCCGGGGATGACCGCGAACGGCGGCACGGTGATCGGTCCTGGCCTCGCGGATGCCATGGCGGCGGAATCAGCGGCGCTCATCTGACGGTCACCTCGATGGTCGGCGCACAGTCGGCCACGTGCACCGCGTCGGCCAGCCCGGTCAGCACTTCGCGCGGGCCCTCGAAGGGCTCCCTGCTGTGCGCGGTGCGGATGTTGTCCACGAGCAGGAGGTCGCCGGACTGCCACGGCTCGCGGGCGGTGCTGGCCTCGTAGGTCTCGTTGAGCAGCTGCACGACGTCCTCGCCGATCGGGTCGCCGTTGCCGAAAAGGGTGTTGAACGGCAGCCCGTCCTCGCCGTAGACGTCCACCAGATACTCGCGCACCTCGGGGTCTATCGTCCGCTCGTTGAGGAACGCGATCTGGTTGAACCAGCAGCGCTGGCCGGTGAGCGGGTGACGCACCACGGCGCTGCGCAGCTGCCTGGTGCGCAGTCCGCCGTCGGGTTGCCACTCGAACTCGATCGCGTTGGCGCGGCAGTAGCTCTCCACGGCGTGCCGGTCGCCGGTGCCGAAGGCTTGCTCGACGGAGGCCCCGATGTCCTCGTTGTAATTGCGGGTGAGCACCCAGCCCTCCCGCTCGAACCGCTGGACCAGCGCGGCGGGCAGGGCACTGAGCACGGCCGGCGAGTCGGCCACCGCCGTCGCCCCGCCGGCGGCGGGAGCGCTGAGGCAGGCGAACAACATCAGGCCGGGAAACTCGAGCGCGTAGCTCAGTTCGTGGTGCATGCACATCTGCTGGTTCTGCGGCCATGGCGTGGCGGAGTACAGGCCGCCGGGATAGGGCTGCCGGGGCGCGAAGGCCTCCCTCTCGGTCATCATGCCGGCGGCCAGCCGCTGGAAGACGGCACCGGTCTCGGTTGCGTTGCGCAACCCGAGGCCGCGGACCAGGGCGCAGCCCTGCTCGGCGACCACGGCGCGCAGCGCGTCGCGGTACCTGGCGGCCCAGTTAGCCGCATCGCCGCTGGTCTCGGCCCATACCACCGGGGGCTTGCCCGGTTCCAGGTTCACGTCGAGCAGAAACGCAAGGGATGAGTGTGACATATCAATTTTCCTTTCGATTACTGCTAAGAAGCCAGCCGCGAGGCGGACTCCACGATTGCTTGCCGCACGGCCCGGGCCGCCTCGGCAGGACGGGTGCGCGGGAAGTAATGGCCGCCGTCGGCGAGCTCGTGCAGGTCGACGTCGTCGGCCAGGAGCTGCCAGTCGCGGTGCCGGCCAGGGAAACCCGCCGTGTGCGAGTCGTCGGCGGCCAGGACGACGGTGACCGGCGCGGACAGCTTCACGGCCTGCGGGTTGTCCAGGGCGTCGGCGAGATAGCGGTGCGCGGACACGCAGTCGTGCCGGTAGGCGGCGCCTATCTGTCCGGCGTGCTGCGCGTCGAGCTCACCGAGCTCGGCATAGCCGTCGTCCGCGCTCAGCCCGGCGGCGATCTCGGCGTTGCTCCGCCCGGTCAGTCCGGTGATGCTGTCACGCCGCCTGGCGGCGTCGCCGGGCAGCTGCGCGCCGAGGAACACCCGCTGGACGTCCACCTCGCGCTGCTGCAGCTTCGCGGCCGTCGCCATGGCGAACGCGGTGCCTGAGGAATGACCCCAGAGCAGGACCCGGCTCAGGCCGCGCCGGACGATCTCATCCACGACCTGATCGACCACCTGTGCCATCGACGCGAACGGCTCGTCCTGGGCGGCCAGGTCGTGGCCGGGCAGCTCGACGGCGTAGACGGCCAGCCCGCTGCCGCGCAGGGCGCTGGCCATCGACTGGAAGTTCACCGCGTTGCCGCCGGCGTAGGGGAAGCACACCAGGGTGCCGGCCTGCCTGCCGTCTGGTTCAAGCAGCGGCTGGAGCAGCCCGGAAAGCCGTTCGGACTTCCCGTCCTGTCCCCCCTTTCCGGATTTCTGGTCGATCACCCCGGCCATATCGGCGAGCACCGGGTGCCGGGTGAGTTCGGAGAGGGACACCGCCCGGTCCAGGGTGATCGCCAGCTTGACGGCCGACAGCGAGCTGCCGCCCCGGTCGAAGAAGTTGTCGCGTCGGCCTATCTGATCCTGCGGGATGCCGAGTATCTTCGCCCAGGCAGCCGCCAGCCGCCGCTCGGTGGGCGTACTGGGCGCGTGATAGTCCTGCTCGGCGACGTCGAGTTCTTCGGCGAGCGCCGTCAGCGTCTTGGAGTCGATCTTGCTGTTGGCGGTCAGCGGCAGGCTCTCCCGCCAGTGGAAGGCCGACGGCACCATGTACTCGGGCAGCGACTCACCCAGCCGGTCCCGCAGGGCGCCGGCCTCAAGTGGCCGCGGGCCGCAGTAGAAGGCCACCAGGCGCTTGCCCTGGCCTGCTCCCCCGGCGACCACCACCGCGCCGTCGCGGACACCTGGCGCCCGTAGCAGGGTGTTCTCGATCTCGCCGATCTCGATGCGGAAGCCCCTGATCTTGACCTGGGTATCCCGGCGCCCGAGGAACTCCAGCTTGCCGTCGGGCTGCCAGCGGCCATAATCGCCGCCCAGGTAGAGTCGCTGGCCCTCGCGGTGCGGATCGGTCAGGTAGGCCAGCCGGGTGCGCTCAGGGTCGTTGATGTAACCGCGGCCGACGCAGACCCCGGAGAAGGCGATCAGGCCGGCCGCGCCGAGCGGCACCGGCGACAGGTGCTCGTCGACGACGTAGACACGCACGTTGCTGACCGGGCGGCCGAGCGGGACCCGGTCGCCGTCCGGCGCCCGGTCCATGACCTCGTGGTTGGTGTCGTCCGAGGTCTCGGTCAGCCCGTACGCGTTGACCAGCTTGATCCCGGGCTCGGTCGCGAACCAGCGCCGCACGAGCTCGGGCTTCAGCGCCTCGCCGGTAACCGACACGCACCTTAGATCCGGCAGCTCCCTGGGATGCTGCTCCAGATAGGACAGCACCACCTCGAGGTACGAAGGCACGACCTGGAGGACGGCGACCCGGCCGTCAACGATCTTGTCCAAGAACCGCTGGACGTCCAGGATCACCTCCTGCTCGACCAGCAGGGTCCGCCCGCCGACCAGCAGCCCGGACACCAGTTGCCACATCGAGATGTCGAAGCACTGCGGCGCGATCTGGGCGATCACCTGCCCCTCGCCGATCCTCAGGTCATCGATCTTGGCGTACAAGTGGTTGAGCATGCCCGCGTGCTCGCACATCGCGCCCTTGGGCTCACCGGTTGAGCCGGAGGTGAAGTAGATATAGGCGAGCTGGTCCGGCGCGACGGCGATACCGAGATCATTATCGGCGTGGTTCTCGGCGCAGGCCGCGTCGACGAGGAGCGTCTGGACTCCGGGCAGCGAGTCGAGGGCCTGGTCCAGCGTGGTGGTGCTGCCGGGTTCGGTCAGCACGAGTTCGCAGCCGGCCCGGGACAGCGTGATCGCGATGCGATCGGCCGGGAAGTGCGGCTCGATGGGCAGGTACACCCCGCCGGCCTTGAAGATCGCGAGTACCGCGGCCATCCAGTCCAGGTTGCGTTCGGTCACCACCGCGACGACGCTTTCGCGGCGCAGCCCGCGCGCCAGCAAGGCCCGGCCCAGCTGGTTCGCGCGGGCGTTGAGCTCGGCGTAGGTCCACTGCAGGTTGCCGTGTACGGCCGCGATGGCGTCCGGATGGGCCCGCGCCCGCTGCTCGAACAGTTCGTGCGCCCGGCGGTCAGGCAACTCCCGGCGTGGCCCGGCGAGCCCTTCGAGCTGGAAGCCGAGCTCGTCGGCACCCAGCAGGGGTTGCCGCCCGTGCTCGGCCTCGGTATCGGCGGCGATCAGCGCGAGCGCGGTGAGGTGATAGCCGGCGATCCTCGCCGCCGCCTCCGCGTCCAGCACGTCGGTCCGGTACCGCAGCTGCAGCACGAGCCGGCTGCGATGCGGCCAGATCCCCACCCTCAGCACGGTGCCGATGGGCAGCTTGCCGTCGTCGCCAACCGAATCAAACACGATCTCATATGACGGTCCGGTCAGGCCAAGCTCGCCCTGGAGCTCCCCGAGAGGGAAGTCCTGGTGCAACAGCAGTTCCCACTCGGCCTTGTGCGTGTCAAGCAGGAACGTCCGCCACGAGCCGGGTCCGGCCACCAGGCGGCAGGGCAACGGCCGGCTGCGCGCCGCGGCGACATAGCCGGTCACGACCTCGACCTCGCCAGACAGCGCGGCGAGCACCTTGGCGTGCGCGGCCAGCAGCACCGAACCGAGCGGCACGCCAAGCTCGGCCGACCGCCGACGCAACGCCGCCACCAAGTCGCCGGGGATCATCGCCTCGTGCGTGCCGACACCGGGCACCGGATCGACGGTCCATCGCGGGATCGCGGTGAACCCGCCGTCCAGGAGCACACCGCGCCAGAACTCGCGGTCGGCCTCCGCTCTCGCCACAAAAGTGTCAGGCAAGCTCATAGTTGTCATGTCACATCTCCCTCGCCGGGTTTCCGCCCCACCGTGCGTGCGGCGGGATTTCCTCGCCTTTCATCAGGAATGAGTCGGGGGCGAGCACCGAGCGGTCGCCCATCGTCACGCCGTAGTGGACCATCGCGCCGACCCCGATGGTGCAGCCGTCGCCGATCGTGGTCCGGTCGGACTTGAAGATGCCGTCCTCTTGCGAGTGGCACTGGATGATCGTTCCGGCATTGAGCATCACGTCATCGCCGACGGTGGTCAGCGTCCGCTCGCTCATGTAGCAGCCGTCGTCGAAGACACGCTTGCCGATCCTGACTCCCAGCCCCCGCCAGATCAGGTTCTTGAACGGCGTGCCGTCGAACATGTGCAGGTACCTCTCGCCCGGTATCTTCCAGAGGCGCTCGTGGCCCCAGAAATACGGGTCATATATCGAGCAGTACTGCGGCTCCAGCCGCCGCCAGCCCCGGATGGCGCGCTCGAGCAGCACGTAGTAGACCGGGGTGACCAGGACGCTGAGCGCGAGAAAGGCGGCCATCTCCAGCTGGGCGAACCCGCCGTAAGCATCCAGGGCGGCCAGCGCGAACACGGTGACCAGGAATACGTGCAGCCACCGTCCGAGCAGGAAGATGCCCATCGTCCGCAGGTTGTGCCAGTTCTTCGCGCGCAGCCGGCGGTGTAGCTCGTCGCCTTCCGTGAGGTGGTCGAACGCCTGGTCGCGCTCGACCGTTCGCGGGATCTCGAAGGACGGCGAGCCGAGCAGGCCCACCCCCGAGCGGACCTCCCCGTCGAGCGGGATCATCGCCTTGGTCGCGACGAGGCAGTTATCGCCTATCCGGCCGCCGGCCGGATAGGCGATGTAGTTCCCGAAAAAGCTGTTGCCCCCGATATAAACCGGGGAGACCCGGAAAGACGTGGTCGAGAAGTCGGTGTTCATGATCGACAGGCCGTCGGCGACCATCGTCCCGCTGCCGATGATGCTCAGGTACGGGGTCTGGTGCCACACCACCAAGCCGAAATTCGACCCGGTCTGCTCGATCTCGCACAGGTCGTACCCGAGCCAGCGCAGGTAGTAGACGATGAACGAGCTGTCACCGAACAGGTGGATGAAGAACCGCACGCTGGTCATCCGCACGATCGCCCGGTGGATCCGGTCGTGGAACCCGAACAGGGGGTAGACCGCGACCGGCTTGACGAACACGCTGAGCAGGCGGGGCAGCGTGGCCACGGCGAGCAGGCCGAGGAGCACCGCGCCGAAGAACAGCACCAGCGAGATGACGAGCGCGTCGAGGTAGAGCCTCGGCGAGGTGATCGCGTCCGTCCGCGGGTCCAGCACCTTGCCGAGTTTCGGCACCGTGGTCAGCAGCAGGAACGCGCCCCCCTGCAGCAGCGGCAGGTACACGAAGAACACGCAGAACAGCGTGGCGGCGCTGAACCTGAACCGGCGGAACGCGCCGTAGGGCTTGGACGAGACCCTCAGGTAGTTCACGTTCGTGCGCTGGGCCGGAGAACCGTGCCAGCGCTCGCCGATCCGCACCCGCTGGCCGCTGTGCAGTGAGGAGGTGTGGCCGAGCTGCGACACGTCGCCCATCGAGGTGTTGATGTCCAGCACGGTCTTCTCGCCGACGAACACGTTCCGGCCGATGGTGACCGTACCGGTCTGGATCCAGCCAGCGTGCGCCCGGTAGCAGCCGAAGAACGACTCCTTGCGGATCACCGTGTCCGGGCCGATGGTGAGCAGGTCGGTGCACACCGGCACATGCCGGGAGAAGATCACCGTGCCCCGGCCGACCTTGGCCCCAAGCGCCCGCAGGTACCACACGTACAGCGGAGAGCCGACGGTCAGGAAGGCCAGCGGGTTCGACCTGACCAGCGTCTTGACGATCCAGAAGCGGACGTAGCCCAGGCTCCAGATGCGGATCTTCTGCGGCTTCCACCGGCCGATGAGCACCCACTTGGCCAGGATCGGAACGGTGCACACCACGGTGAAGCCCGCGCCGCCGAACACCACCGATCGCAGGTAGATCTGCTCGTAGCCGTTGGCGGCCGATATCCACTCGTAGGCCCGGGCGCCGACGAGCGCGGCGACCCAGGCGTACCCGAGGAAGAACAGCAGCTGCAGCGCCCCGCACATGAGGTACTGTCGCGTGCTGGCCGGCGCCGCCGGCCGGACCAGCATCGGATCCCGCGGCCGGATCAGGGTGGCTATCGCGTCCAGGTCCACCTCGGCCTCGACCTCGGCCAGCCCGAACGACTCCGCCAGGCTCCTGATCGTGGGATGCGCGTAGATGTCCTTCATCGCCATCGAGGGCAGGTCCGCCCGCTTGCGGACCCGCGCGCAGAACTTGGCCATCACCAGCGAGTCGGCGCCCATTTCGTCGAAGAAGTGGCTATCGACGGGCACCTGCTCGACCTTCATCACGTCGGCCAGCATCTCGGCGAGCATTCCCACGGCGCCGGTGGCCGGCTCGGCGGTCATGGTCCCGGCCAGATTTCCCATCACGACCTCGCGGATGAGAAGGCGGCCTGATGAACGGCCTGGACCGGAACGTCGAATTCGCTGCCGAGCACGTCCTTGCCGTAAATGGCTTCGATCCAGTTGGTCTGATAAACGGTGTCAAGGTAGCGCTCGCCCAGGTCGGGCGCGATGGCCACCGCGGTCAGGCCGCTCGCGTCGTGCCGCGACAGCCAGTCCATGGCGCCGCTGACCACCGTGCCGGTGGAGCCGCCGAACAAGAACCCTCGCCGGGCCAGCCGATGGCAGGCCCGGATGGTGTCCGCCTCCTCGACGTGTACCACCTCGTCTACATATGAGTCATCAAGCAGCGGCGGGCGGACGGTCATGCCCAGGCCGGGGATCATCCGGCGGCCCGGGCGCCCGCCAAATATCACCGAGCCGAAGCTGTCCACCGCGACAATCCGCACCGGGCGGCGCCAGTCCCGGAACCAGCGCGCGCAGCCCATCAGGGTCCCGGTGGTGCCCGCCCCGACAAACAGCACGTCAAGCTGCGGGAACTCGCGGGCAATGGCGGGCGCCGTGGTGCGATAGTGCGCCTGCCAGTTGCATGGGTTGGCGTACTGGTTGAGCCAGAAGTACCGGTCGTCCGAGGCGCACAGCGCACGGACGTAATCAAGCCGCGCGCCGAGGTACCCGCCGGCCGGATCCGGGTCGGCAATGACGTGCACCTCGCTGCCAAGCGCCTCCATCACCAGCCTGGTCGACAAGTTGCAGCGGGAGTCAGTCACGCACAGGAACCGGTAACCCTTGCTCGCCGCGATCATGCTCAGCGCCACGCCCAAATTTCCCGACGAGGACTCGACCAGGACTGACGCGGGCGTCAGCACCCCGTCTCTTTCGGCGGCCTCCACCATCTCAGCCGCGGCCTTCAGCTTGATCGAGCCCGCGAAGTTAAAGCCCTCACACTTCAGGAACAGCGAACGCCCGAAGATCGAACCAAGGTCTACGTAGAGCTCGTCCTCGTTGAAGGCCTGCGGAACGGATATAACAGACACAATGCCCCCTTCATCTCATTGCCTGGCAGAGTGCTCAGGCGCTCGCCTGATACAGCGCAATTTGCTGCAGCCCGGCGGAGCCCGCGGATCAGAAAGTCCGGTGGGCGCGAATCACTCAGACCAGCGAAATGCGCAGCCCGAGAACATCCGCGGCCACCCTGGCCGCGTGACGCCAAACGTCGCCTCCAGTGCGCTGGCGGGCGGTTCCGGAGAGGGTGACGACGATCCCGTTGATCCGCACCTAGTAGGGCTGCTGCGGCGCGCTGTCGCTGCATCCCGGCCGGGAGGCCGAGGCTGGCGCCTTCGCCCGGCGCACGATCGCGCTGTTCGAGCAGGCCGGCGTGGACGCGGTCGTGGTCAACTTGGCAGGCTGCGGCCGGGGCGAGCACATCGCGGTCGCGCACACCGCCGAGGTCCTTGACGCCTCGATCCGGGGCCGGTCGCTGTAGGACCGCCCCCTCCAGAAACCCGGACCGTGGGAAAGCTGTAGACCGGCCCCTCCCGGACCGTGGGAAGGAGGGGCCGGCTGGTGTTGGGCTACCTAGCGGTACTCGCGCTCCCTGGAGCGCCCTGCGGGCTGCCATGCGTACCGCTCATGTTCGGGCAGTTGTGCGTGGCGGACGGTGCGGGAGAGGGAGTGGCGGCGGTGACCGCCGTGGTCCCGGTCGACGAGGACGAGGACGTGTGCGTGGTCGCGGCGCTGGCGACAGCCATGCTGGCGCCGAACCCCACGCCCAGCGCACCTGCTCCGATTGCGGTGCCGATCATGATCTTGCCCAGTCTGGTTTTCAACGTGTCCGCCTCCTGCGGTCGGGTGATGGTCCTGCGCTCAGGACACCCGCGCAGACTGCGGACTTTCTGCAGCGATGCTCTCCCAACCGTATGGAACCCTCTGATTACCGTATGAAATGACCTTGAGGTCTAGACGAGGAGGGCCTCGATGATGTCCACCGCGGCCCGGGACTCGCGGTGCAGCCTGGTGACATCCAGGCCCTCGTCGCCGAGCAGCACCAGGACGGCCGCGTATCTGGCGGGACCTGCGGCCCAAGAAGGCGGTCCGGCGGACCGCACCGCCGGTGACCAATGGCCCTGCCGGCGCGGCTGATGCGGTCCTAGCGTCGGCAAGATGAGTACGGACAGCACAGGCTATATGCAGGCGAGCGACGCGTTCACCTGGTACATGGAACGTGACCCCGCGCTGCGCTCGACGGTCGTCGTCGTCGATTGGCTGGATCGCGCACCCGACTGGGACGTGCTGGTCGACCGCATCGACCGGATATCCCGGCTGATGCCCTCGCTCCGCCAGCGCGTCGTCGAGTCCCCCTTCCGCCTCACCGTCCCTCGGTGGAGCTACGATCCGCACTTCGATCTGAGCTGGCACCTGAGCCGGGTCTCCGCTCCCCCGCCAGGCACGCGGGACGCGGTCCTGGCGCTCGCGCGCCGGTCGGCGATGGCCGCCTTCGACCGGGCCCGGCCGCTGTGGGAGGTCACCGTGGTCGAAGGCATGGAGGGCGGCGAGGCGGCGTTCATCGTCAAGCTCCACCATTCCCTGTCCGACGGCGTTGGGGCGATGCGCATGCTGCGGCTGGTGGCCGACTTGCAGCGCGAACCCGCCCAGCTGGGAGAGCTGCCGCCCGTGCCGTCAGACCAGACGTCTGACCCGATCGCCGCGATCACCGGCGCCGTCGGCTCGATCGCCGGGTGTGCCGCGTTGCTGGCCTGGCGCGGGACCGGGACGGCGATCCCCGCCGTGATCCGCTCCGCGCGCGATCCCATCGGCCAGGCCCGCGGCACGGTGGCGATGGCCCGCTCGGTTTACCGGACGGCCGCGCCCAACCGCAGCACCTTGTCACCCCTCATGCGGGAGCGGGCGATGACCCGGCATCTGGCCACGATGCAGATCCCGCTGGACACGCTGAAGAGGGCGGCCAAGATCGTCGACGGGACCGTCAACGACGCCTACCTGGCGGCCGTCACCGGCGGCCTGCACAGATACCACGAGCGCCACCACGTGGAGGTCAGCTCTCTGCGGGCCCTGATGCCGATCAACCTGAGGTCCGGGGCGGACACCAACTGGGGCAACAAGATCACCCTGCAGCGGCTGACCGTTCCCGTCGCCGAACCCGATCCGGCCGCCCGGATGCGTGCGCTGCACCGCGCGGCCAGGCAGGCGCGCGCGGAGCCGTCGCTGGCGGTGACCGGGACGATCGCGGGGGCGCTGAACCTGCTGCCCGTGGGGTACGTGGCCGGGATACTCAAGCACGTCGACTTCCTGGCCAGCAACGTCCCAGGCGCTCCCGTACCGGTCTACCTGGCCGGCAGCAAGGTCACCGGCATGTTCGCGTTCGGGCCGACCATCGGCGCCTCCGTCAACACCACCCTGATGTCCTACAACGGCAGCTGCGACATCGGCATTAACATCGACACCGCGGCGGTGCCGGACCCGGAAGTCCTGGTGGCCTGCCTGCGCGAGAGCTTCGCCGAGATCACGGCCTTCGCTGACGGCGAAGGCGACCTGGTTCCGGCCTGCTGACCAGGGCTCAGCGGTACTCGGGGTTCTCGAAGTCGAAAGCGGCATCCGGCGTCCTTGAGCTCCGGGCCAGGTGCAGCAGGTTCCAGCAGAGTGGCGGGCCGGCCAGGCGTCGGTGGCGTCCTCGCCGGCCGGTTCGCGTTACGAGTGGCTCGGGGGCACGTCCAGGGCCGGGTTGCGGTCGAAGAACCCGAACGGCTTGAGCCAGAACGAGACGATGTCGCTCGGCATCACCGGCCAGTCCTCCGGCCGGGTGATGTGGTGGATGCCGAACACGTACCAGAGCACCACGTCGGTGTTCTCGATGTTCCTGTCCGCCGCGGTCCAGACCGGCAGGCCCGAATCGTGCTCGCTCAGGTTCGGGAAGTCACCACAAGGCCAGCGCTCGTCCTCGCGGTAGGGCGTCACCCAGAGCGTGTGGCCGATCACCTGGGCTCGTTTGAAGGCGGGCGAGGCGGGGTCCAGCAAGGGCGGGAACGTCGCCGAGGGCACGAGCTTGTAGCCGACAGGGGTACCAAGACCGTTAGGTACGTTGTCGTTGACTACCTTCCAGCCGCGCTGGGTGTTCCAGTCGTAGTCCTGTTTCCCCGCCGCCTCGGTGCGCAGCGGGGTGCTCCTGACCACCAGCCCCAGCCCGTACGGGTCGCCGGGATCGCCTGCGGCGGCGGGTTCGGATTCGGACGCGTACACCGTGTTGCCTGGCCCGTCCACGTCGAGGTCGAGCCGGGCGACGATGAAGTGCTGGTGGAACGGCGCGTAGGTGCGCTCGTCGACCAGCGTCCCGTTGGCGGGCCGGCTGCCCGGGGCGTCGGCGTGCGAGGTGACCAGGATCCCGGTCGCGCGGACCTCGCACTCGATGTTCCCGTCCTGGTAGAACCGCCAGTACACGAGGTACTCGTAGTTGGCCACGGTGACGTGGAAGGAGACCACCAGCCGCCGGGCCCGCCTGACCTCGACGCCGGCCCGCTCGTCGACGTGCTTCCAGCCGACCCCGCTGTCCTCCTCGTGGATGCAGATCGCGTTCGGTATGGTGCGGGGCTCACCGCGGGAGTCGTGCACCACGGCGTCCAGGTAGGTGATCTCGCCCAGGCAGTCGCAGCCCCGGGCCAGCGAGGTGGTCATGAAGCCCAGGCCCCACTCGCCGATGTCGAACGCGGTCCGCCGGTAGTGGTCCGGGCTGGCGTCCCGGTAGGGCACCACCATCTCGGCGAACGACAGCCGGTGCGCCACAGAGCGCCATCTTTCCCCGTCGCGGAAGGCAACCTGATGCAGCACCAGGCCCTCGCGGTGGTTGAACCCGATGCGCAGCCGCCAATCCTGCCAGGTTAGGAAGCGCCCTTCGAGGGCGAAGCCGACCCCGGCGGGCTGGCTGATTTCCAGCGGCGTCACCTCGCGCAGCGGCGTGGGGATCAGCCTGGGCAGGTACTCGCCCATCACGTTCGGGGGATCGCCTGCGTGGTCGCTGTCCTCGAGTTCCAGCAGCGTCATCGCGTTCAGGTCGACGACCGGGTGCAGGCCGGTGACGTGGTGGGCGTACGGGTTGCCCTGCTCGCTGGACCGGTACCAGACGTCGCACCAGCCGATCCGGAGCCCTTCGTAGCGCTCGGGGACCAACGCGGCGCCATAGGCCCACATGTCGGTCAGCACCAGCGGCATGTCGGTGATCCCGCGCCGCGCCAGCGCCTGCACCAGCGCCGGGTGCGCGCGGAGCATCTCGTCGCACTCGTGCCACTCGTCCACGGTCATGTTCGGCTGCTGGCCGGGCAGGTGCTCCCACCTCGCGACGTTGTCGCCGGTCAGAGACACGGCGGCGCGGTAGGCCTGGCCGTCCGTGCGATCCCAGCACACCACGATCGCCTCCCGGCTCACCGGCTGGCCAGCCTGCCAGGCGGCCTCCAGGGCGCCCACGGCGGCCTTGGCCGGCTCCTTCAGCTCGATCGAGGCGATCCGCCAGGTGCCGCCGACCCCGCGATCGCGCCGCAGGATCGCGGCCACCTGCCGGATCTGGTCGGCCGTTAGCGGGTCAAGCGGATGCGAGTTGGGCACGATCGTCCCCTCCATTCCCGTGGGCAAGCCAATCTTGACCGATTACCGGCGGCCAGGCCACCACCTGGTTCTTGCGGCGCGCACGGCTCAGGCTCTACGTTTCGCCCATGCACAGTGTGGATCCGACAACGGAGTCGATGATCAGGTCGGTACTCGCCTACGCGGAGAACCGGCTGCGGCTGAACCCGGTTCCGCTGGACAAGGGCTCCCGGGACCCGGCCGAGCTCGACGCGGCGCTGAAGGGGCTGCCGAGTGCCGAACCGCATACCCCCGACCAGGTGCTCGGGGTCTACGCCTCGGTGATCGCGCCCGCCGTCATCTCCGCGGACAGCCCGCGCTTCCTCGGCTTCATCCCGGCCGCGCCGACCAAGGCCTCGCTGCTGTTCGACATGCTGGTCTCCTGCGCGTCGATCCAGGGCATCTCCTGGCTGGAGGCGGCGGGCGCGGTCCACGCCGAGAACACCGTGCTGCGGCTGATCGCCGACCGGGCCGGGATGCCGGAGACGGCGGGCGGCTGCTTCGTCTCGGGCGGCTCGGCCGGGAACCTGTCCGCCCTGGTGGTCGCCCGCGAGGTGGCCAAGCGGAAGGCGGGGCCCGGGTCGGCCAGCGGGCGGGGGTCGGCCAGCGGGCGGGGGTCGGCCAGCGGGCGGGGGTCGGCCAGCGGGCCGGGGCGTCGCTGGCGGGTGGCGGTCAGCGAGGACGCCCACTCCTCGATCGTCAACGCGCTGCGGATCTGCGAGATGGACTCGCTGGTCGTGCGCGCCGAGGATCACCGGCTGACCGGCGCCGGCCTGCGGGCGGCGATCGGCGCCGACGGGGACCCGGGCTCGCTGGCCGCGATCGTGGCCACCTCGGGGACCACGAACGCGGGCATCGTCGATGACCTGGCCGGCGCGGCCGCGGTGGCGCGCGAGCACAACCTGTGGTTCCACGTGGACGGCGCCTACGGCGGGGCGGGCCTGTTCGCGCCGAGCGTCCGGCACAAGTACCACGGCATCGAGTACGCCGACTCGTTCATCATGGACCCGCACAAGTGGCTGTTCGCGCCGTTCGACTGCGCCGCCCTGCTGTACCGGAACCCGTCGCTGGCCCGTTCGGTGCACAAGCAGGACGCCTCATACCTGGACGTCATCCATGACCGGCCGGGCGAGTGGAATCCGACCGACTACGCCTACCACCTGACGCGGCGGGCCCGGGGCCTGCCGCTGTGGTTCTCGCTGTCGGTGCACGGGGTCGACGCCTACACCGAGGCCATCGAGACGGCGATCGAACTGGCCAGGCAGACGGCGGCCGAGATCCGGGCACGGGATCAGCTGGAGCTGATCCGCGAGCCCGAACTCGGCGTGGTGCTGTTCCGCCGCCGCGGCTGGGACTCCGGGCAGTACGCCGCGTGGGCTGACGCGTTGCTGCAGGACCAGGTGGCCTTCATTCCGCCGTCGTCGTGGGAGGGCGAGACGGTGGCCAGGTTCGCGTTCCTGCATCCGCAGACTTCGATGGACCTGGTACGCCAGATCCTGGACCGGATGGAGTTATCTGAGGTCTTGGGCCGGGGCTTCCTGGCGCTCGGCTAGGCCCCAGGCGACGCCGACGTACTGGCCGTCGATCGGGTGCGGGTCAGGGGCCTGCTCATCGTCGGCCAGGTCCAGGCCGAGGTCAAGGTCGGTGGTGCACATCGGACTTCCTTAGCGAGTGGGCGGGAGGGTGAAGGTGACGGTTTGCTGGCTTTGCTGAGCGAGGATGGTGCCGATGCCGGTAACCGCCGAGCCGGAAGAGGCCAGCGCGTCGATCTGCCAGGCTTCGGAACCGTTGAGGCCGCTTGACTGCGACGGCTTCCAGCTCGCGCCGGTCGCCGACGTCCACACGGCCACGTCCTGCTGCCCGGGCGGGCCGAACAGGCCCGCGGCGGTGAAGCCTGCCGAGCCCGCGGCGGTCAGCGCGGTGAACGCGGTGTCAGGTCCCGGCGAGCTGAACGGCACCTGCTGCCAGGTCGCGCCGCCGTCCACCGACAGCTCGGCGAACGGCATGGTGCCAGCCCCTTCGCCCGGTGTGGCCTGGCCCAGGGCGACCACGCGGTTGCTGTTGACCGCGACCTGCTGGAGCACCGCGGTGGCGGAGCCGTCCGGCACCGGCAGGACGATCGTCTTCCAGGATGTCCCGTTGGCGGTCGTCCAGACGGCGGGCTTGCTGTCGTGCGAGCCCACCGAGACGAACCCGTGGGCCCCTGCGGCGACCGCGAGCACCTGGCTTGAGCCGGTCGTGTCGTTCACGTCGTGCGCGCGGGTCCAGCTGGTCAGGTCCGGTGACCACCAGACGTCGGCGACGCAGCCACCGCCGGGCGCGATCAGCTTGCCGACGATGACGTAGCCGGCCGGGCCGGAAGTCGCCGCGACGGCGGACACGCCGGTCAGGTCCTGGCTGATGTTCCCGGCGGCCACCCCCCAGACCGCGCCGTCGGCTGAGGTCAGGACGACGGGTCCCGGCGTACCCACGGCGAGCCAGGCCGGCCCGTGCGTCACGCTGGTCAGCGCGCGCAGCCTGGAGTCGACCGCGACCAGGGCCAGGGAGGAGACCAGCGTCCAGGCCCCGCCGGTTGTCCTCCGCCACACCGCGGGGTAGCCGTTGGCGCTGCCGACCGCGACCTGCACGCCGCCGGCTACCGCGGTCCCGTGGACCGCCATCTCGGGGATGGCAGCCCCGCTGAGGTCGGCCAGCTGGACGGGCCGGACGCTGCCGTTGGTGCTCGCCTCCAGGAAGACCGGCTGCTGGCCGGTCTTGCGGGCGGCCGTGTACCCCACGGCGACGATGGTGCCGGCCGGGGCTACGGTCGCGCCGACCACGGACTCGGAGGCCGCGTCGCCCAGCAGGCCCGTCGGCAGCCAGGTCGTGCCGGTGCCGGTGCTGGTGTAGCCGACGAGCTGGCCCGAGCGGCTTGAGCCGACGACCACGAAGCCGTAGTCACTGCCCTTCACCAGGCCAGGCGTCCACCCGCCGGTTGTCGGGTCCGGGTCGATGGTGGCCGAGTACTGCCAGGCCTGCCCGTTCGGGGAAAAATAAGCGATGCCGTCGGCGGCGCCGCTCGCGGTCCGTCCCGGCCTGACCGCGATGAGTCCTGTGCTGTCGAAGCCCAGGCCGGTGATCGCGGTCCCGGCCCCGTGATCAGCCGGGACCGTCACCCGGGTCCACGAGGCCCCGTCGTTAGTGCTCAGCCAGGCGGCGTCATAGGACGTGCCGCCCCTGGCCACCGCACCCGAGATCACCGTGGCGTTGCCGTGGGAGGTGGCGTACGCGATATTCAGCACGGTCTCGCCGGGACGGGCCAGCCCGAGCTGCGCGGCGGTCATCCGCTGCCAGGTCAGACCGTCCCGCGATGTCCAGATGACCGCCTGCGACGTTTTGCCGGCCGATCCCGCGCCCGCGGCCAGGAAGCCGTCGGCGGTTTTCGTAATCACCCACACCGAGTCGCCGGCCAGCTGCGGGCTGATCCCGTGGGTGGCGGCGAGGGTCCAGGTCAGGCCGCTCGGGCTGGTCCAGGTGGCCTGCGGGCCGACCGCCACCCAGCCGCCGGGCCCGCCGGCCAGCAGCGCGGCCGGGTGTCCGAGCGCGGCCTGGCTCCCTTGACCGCCGCCGGGCGCGCGCAGCGGGGCGAGCTGCCAGCTGGCGCCGGCGTTGGCCGAGACCAGAAACTGCTGGCGGACCACGCCGTCGCTGGTCTGCGAGCCCATTGTCACGATCGTGTTGCCCGCGGCGACGACGCGGTTGATGCTCTGGAAGACGCCGCGCGACTGCTGCCCTGGATAGGTGTCGAAGGTCACCGCGGCCAGCGGCAACTGCGGGGCGACGGTGTTCGGGTTCGGCGGGGTCCGGTGCTGGTTGGCGGTGAGCGGGCCGAACTTCGGCCCATGACCGGTCAGCAGCGCGAGGGCCAGCACGGCCACCACCACCAGCACGATGACCGGCACCACGACCGTCGCGCTGCGGCGGCTGAGCAGGCCCGGGCCACGCCGCCGCGAGGCTGGCGTCATATGGTCGAACAGGAGGGTGTCGTGCGCGCGCCCGTGGCTGGCCGCGCCGGTCCTGGGCGGAAGTACCAGGCCGGCCGGGCGCTCCCAGATGGGCGGCCGGTCGTCGCCCCACCTGTCATCCCGGTCCGGGCCGTCGTCCTCGTCCACCCCGGGATCGGAGAACACGGGCGCACCCAGCGGGACCTGCATCGACCCGGGACCGCCGACGCCGACCGGCTCGGGCGCGGCCGAATCGCGCCAGCCGACCGGGTCGGTCCAGCCGGCATCGGCCGGTTCGCGCCAGCCGGCATCGGCTGGTTCGCGCCAGCCGGCATCGGCTGGTTCGCGCCAGCCGGCATCGGCCGGTTCGCGCCAGCCGGTCGGGTCGGGTGGCTGCGGCCTGGGGTGGCGGCCGGCGGCGTGCCGCGGCGGGGCCTGCGGGGCCTGCGGGCGGGACGGAGGCGCCTGGCGCGGTTGCTGTGGTTGTCGTGGTTGCTGTGGTTGCTGTGGTTGCTGGTGCGGGTATTGCGGTGGGGCCGGGCGTTGTTCCCACTGGATGCCTGCCGCACTCCAGAGCTGGTGGGAGCGTTGCCACGGGGAGGATTCCGAGGTGTTCTGGGAGGGCGCGCCCGGGGTGGCCGTGCCTGGGGCCGCCGCGTCTGGGGTGGCGGGTGAGGCGGAACGGGTGGGCTGGAATCCTGGGCCGCCCGCCCGGCCATGCCGGGCCCGGGTCGGGCCCAGCGCGCGGGGCGCCGACTTCGGCGTCAGTGGTGAGGACCAGGATCCGTCCGGCTCGCGGCGGGGCGATGGCACCGCGCTGCCCGCGCGCCATGGGCCGGCGGCCTCGGGGTTGGTGCTTTCGGGGCTGGTGCTTTCGGGGCTGGCGCTTTCGGGGCTGGCGCTTTCGGGGCTGGTGGTCGGCGGCGGTTGCGCCGCCCGCAGGAACCATCCTGCGGGCGGCGCCACGCCGGGCCAGGAATTGTCGTCAGCGGCTGACTCGGACGGGGCTTGCCTGTCTGGGGTTTGCCCGCCTGGGGAGGGGGGCGCGCAATCGTCGGCCTGCGGCCGGCGCGCGCCGGGAACCATCAGGCCCGGCGGCACGGACCAGGAGGGCACCAGATTTTCCGAATCATCCCGGCGGAACAGGCCAGTATGCTGGCGCTCCTCCTCTGGCGAGGAACTATGATGACGATTCCCACTCGACTGGTCACTTTCTGTACTCATCACAGACCCCAGTCCAGGCACATTTCTGGCCAAAAAGCCTTAGTGTGCCGATCCTCGCACTTTCTCGTCCATACGGGATGGCCCGCGGTTTGATGTTACCGATTGAGAGCGACTGTGTACAGAGGGCAATTTTCGAGGTATGCCAGACCAATGCCGCACTTGCCCTCGCCGCTGGCCGAACCGGCTTAACGCAGGCGGGGCGCAGGTGGACCGGCCGGGCCGTCCGGCCCTGGCGGGCCGCCGGGACGTGGCGCTTTCCCGGAAAATGGCGGCCGGCTAGCGGTTTCCTGGCTCTGGATGAGGCCGT
Organism: uncultured Actinomycetota bacterium; assembly: GCA_963842265.1. Classification (GTDB taxonomy): domain Bacteria; phylum Actinomycetota; class Actinomycetes; order Streptosporangiales; family Streptosporangiaceae; genus Palsa-504. The sequence continues at coordinate 221,547 of CAWJGE010000010.1, read as the reverse complement.
AGCCGATGGCCTGGGCGGTGGTCAGCGTGCGACCGCGGCGCGCGTCGTCCCGGATCTGGTCCACCTCGCGGCCGGTGACCTCGGCCAGCCTGAAGTACAGCGTGTCGAGCATGCGGGTTACCTGCTGCTCGCGGGCCGTGAGCGCGGTCACCGTGCCGCCGAAATTCATCCTCGGCTCGGCAAGCACGAAGGAGGCGTTCGGGTAACCGGACCTGCGCGGGCAGGAGACGAGCACGCCGAGGGCGGGACCGGTGATCTCACCGCTCACGCAGGCGCGCACCGGCACCCGCAGCACATCGAGGATGCCCATGACGGTGAGGACGGCGGAGAGTTCGGCCCGCAGGTTCTGCAGTTCCAGGCGGATCGGCGTCTTCTGCTCGGCGTCCAGGGTGAGCAGCTGGGCCGAGAGCCTGGCGGCCGCGTCGTCGTCGAGCAAGCCCGAAGCCAGCACGATCCGCTTGGCCAGCAGCCGCTCGTACAGCTTCGCCTTCCAGTCGGCGTGCGGGTCCTGCCACACCCGGGTCGGTGGGACCGGACCCGGAGCCTCCGGCGGCGAAGAGGGCCAGTCCGGGGCACCCGGGTTGAGGGGGGTGCCCGGGATGGACGGCCCGGAGGGCCAGCCGGGCTCCCCCGGCCGCGGCGGGACTCCCGGGATGTGCCCGCGCATCATGGGCTGCCGGGCTGAGCTTCGCACCTTTGGTGGCGTCATTCGCTGGCTCCTTCCCCCGGGCGGCTGAGCGTCCAGGTGATCTGGCCGCCGACGGCGGCCGCGTAGCGCTCCAGCGTCGAGGCGCGGACGTCCGCGCTGCCGGACTCGAGCCTGGCCACCGCGGACTGGGAGGTCCCCATCCGCGCGGCGACCTCGGTCTGCGACAGGCCGGCCGCCTGGCGCTGTTCGGCCAGCTCACGGACGAGCCGGCTGCGGCCTTCGGCCATCCGGGCCGCCTGCTCATCAGCCCGACGCAGCGCCATCTCGCGGAATCCCGGCATTACCGGCAGCGACGCATCGGCGTCGCCTGGATTGGCGTCGCTCTCGTTGGCGCCGGCAGGCCCCGGTGCCGGGTAGCGCTTCCTGTTCATACCTCAAAGGTTATCTCTTATTTGAGATAGCCGGAGACCTCTGCCGCACTCCCTCTATCGTGCGTTGTTACTGCCCGCATAAGGGCAGTAACAACGCACGATGATGGAAGAGGAGGCTGGGCGGGCAGCTATTGAGGCGCGAGTGGCCTATGCGGCTATGCTGCCGGCCCGGGACCCCAGCCGGGCGGCGGGACCGGACGCGGACGGCGGTTGATCCGGCCAGGGCGATCGGGCGACGGCACGGCGACCGGCCAGCAGGCTTCGGCCCAGATGGTGCGGCCCGGGTAGGCCTCGGAGAAACCCCAGCGGCTTGTGCAGGCGGCCACCATGGCGAGCCCCCGGCCGCCCTCGGCCATCAAGTCGAGCGAGCCCGCGGCCGGGACGGACGCGCCGCCCTCATCGGTGACCGCGACCCTGGCCACCCCGTCCCGCGGGCAGTCAACCTCGACCGTGAACAGGCCGCCGCGCCCTGAGGCGGTGTGCGCGATCGCGTTGGCGCACAACTCCGACACACAGGTCATCAGCGTCTCCCTGGCCGGGCAGCCGGCCAGCAGTTCACCGACGTACCTGCGCGCTTCCGGTACGGACGCGGGCGTGCCCTGGTAGGTACGGGCCCACGGTCGCGTCGGCTGGACTGGATCCCGTGAACCCAAGTGAAGCACCGGGTAGGCACCTGTCACCGTAGGTCACCCCCTGACGACTATCTCCTACTGTAAGTGACGCGCGAGGGCACGAAATGGTTCAAACGGGCATTCCTGGCCGTCGCGGGGCATGGCCGGGGGCGGAAGGGCCGATCCGGGGCACGCAGTACGCCCGTTCGGAAAAATTGCTGGTTAAATCGCTTTTTCGGATCTTCCGTGACGGACGGGCCGGAGGGACACTATGGGGACCAAGCAGATGAGGAGGAGCAGATGGAAGCGAACCCTTCCGGCTCACCTGGGCTTAAGCGGTCGCTGTCGGTGTGGGCGGCGGTGGGCCTGTCGGTGGCGCTGATGGCGCCGAGCATGGCGGCGAATATCAACCCGCAGGCGAGCGCCCAGACGGCCGGCCGCGCCGTGCCGCTGACGTTCCTCATCGCGGCCGTGGGCGTGCTACGGCGCGCAAGCTCGGGGCGGCGCTGGCCGCCCGGGAGGGTATCGCGGCGCCTGGTACCGAGGACGAGGCCGCGCCCCGGCTCGCGGCCGTGCAGGACGAGGCCCCCTGAGCGAGCCAAAGGGACGCGGTGCCGCCTGGACTGAGGAGCGAGGAACGAGCGACGGGGAAGGCGGCGCCTAGAAGGCGCCCCGGAGGCGAGCGAAGGAAACAGAGTGCCGGACCTTCTCCCTTGCGTGGCCGAACAGGCCCTGGTGGATCACCATTGCCACGGAGTGCTGGTCCGGGACGCGGACGAGGTCACGCTGGAGTCGATGCTGACCGAGGGCGCGGCCAGTTCCAGCCAGCACTGGCCGGGCGGTTCGGTGTTCGACTCGCAGGCCGGGCTGGCCTTCCGGCGGCTCTGCCCGCCTGTCCTCGGCCTGCCGGCGCACGCCGAACTGCCGGACTACGTGGCCCGCCGGGCCGAACTCGGCGCCACCGAGGTCAGCAAACGGTTCCTCGTGGCCGCCGGGGTATCCGTATTGTGCGTAGACACCGGCTTCACCCCGGAGCCGCTGACCTCGCCGGCCGAACTCGGCGACCTGGCCGGCGCGACCGCGCACGAGATCGTCCGGCTCGAGCGGGTCGCGGAGGACGTGGCCGCGGCCGGGGTGGGCGCGGCCGCGTTCGGCGGCGCGGTGCGGTCCGCGCTGGCCACCCGCACCGCCGCGGCGGTGGGCGTGAAGTCGATCGCCGCCTACCGGACCGGGCTTGACCTGCGCCCCGAACGGCCTTCTGACGCCGAGGTCACGGCCGCCGCCGGGCGCTGGCTGGCCGTGAGCACAGGGCCGCCGCGGCTGGCGGACGAGACCTTGCAGCGGTTCCTCATCTGGTGTGGCGTGGACCTGCGGCTGCCTGTGCAGTTCCACGCCGGCTACGGGGACAGTGACGTCGACCTGCATCGCTGCAACCCGCTGCTGCTCACGCCGCTGCTGCGGGCGATCCAGCCCACCGGCGTCCCGGTGATGCTGCTGCACAACTACCCGTACCACCGCGAGGCCGGCTACCTGGCCCAGGTGTTCCCGCACGTTTACGTGGACGCCGGGCTGGCCACCCACAACCTGGGCGCCCGTGCCCCGGCGCTGCTGGCCGAGGCGCTCGAGCTCGCGCCGTTCGGGAAGTTCCTGTATTCGTCGGACGCGTTCGGCCTGCCCGAGCTGTACTACCTGGGCGCGGCTCTGTTCCGGTCAGCGCTTTCTGTGTTCCTGCGCACGGGGCTTCACGAAGATCTTTACACCGAACGGGCTGCGATCCGCCTGACCCGTATGCTCTGCGCCGACAATGCCAAGCGCGCATACCGGCTCGGCCGCCAGATGTAGCTGCGAGCCTGGGCGGGCGGAAGACGAATCGCCGGGAGCGTGGGGCCGTACGTATCGTCGTGGTATGAAGCTGCTCTCGGTCAATATCGGCCAGCCGCGCCCCAACCCGTGGAAAGAGATGAAGCGGACGGGCATCGACAAGCGGCCCGTCGACGGGCCGGTCATGGTCACGCCCGCCCGCGCCAAGGGCCTCGGCATGGTCGGGCTGGCCGGCGACCGGGTCTACGACGTGCGCAACCATGGCGGGCCTGACCAGGCGGTCTATGCCTGCGCCCGGGAGGACCTCGACTTCTGGGAAACCGAGCTCGGCCGACCGCTCGGTAACGGAGTCTTCGGCGAGAACCTGACGACCGCGGGCCTCGACGTCAACGGCGCCCTGATCGGCGAGCGCTGGCGGGTCGGGCCGGATGTGATCCTCGAGGTTTCCTGCCCGCGGATTCCGTGTAACACCTTCCAGGGCTGGATGGTGCTGGGCGGCTGGATCAAGCGGTTCACGCAGGCCGGCCGACCCGGTACCTACCTGCGGGTGATCGAGTCGGGGGAAGTCCGGGCCGGTGACTCAGTGGAGGTCGTGCACCGGCCGGAGCACGAGGTCAGCGTCGCCGTTTGCTTCCGCGCGCTGACGCTCGAGCCGGAGTTGCTGCCCCAGTTGCTGACCGCTGAGGCGCTACCGGACGACATGCGGGAGGTTGTGCACCGGCGCACCGCGTGATCACGAAGACGTGATCACGAAGACTTGTACCCCGTTTTCCGGGGGGCGGAGGCTTCGTGATCACGATGGGGTCCCGTGCCGCAGGGCTTCGCGGAGCAGGTTTTCGTCGGTCGCGTCGAGCCAGGTGACGCGGGGGTCGCGGCGGAACCAGGACTCCTGGCGGCGGGCGAACCGCTTGGTGGCCTTGATGGTCTCCAGGCGGGCCTCGTCCAGGGTCCACTCGCCGTCCAGGTAGCGGAGCAGCTGCTGGTAGCCGAGCGCGCGGCTGGCGGTCCGGCCCTCGCGCAGGCCCTGGCCGGCCAGGCTGCGCACTTCGGCTTCCAGGCCCGCCTGCCACATCCGGTCGGCCCGGGCGGCGATCCTGCGGTCTAGTTCGGGGCGGGGCAGCGTGAGGCCGATCTGGACCGCCGGGCGGTTCTGCTGGTAGGCCGGCATGGTGGCGGTGAACGGGCGCCCGGAGATCTCGATCACCTCCAGGGCGCGCACGATCCGGCGGCCATTGCCCGGCAGGATCGCGCCGGCCGCGGCCGGATCGAGGACGGCCAGCCGGGCGTGCAGGGCAGCCGCGCCGAGCCGGGTGAGCTCATCTTCCAGACGGGAGCGGATAACCCAGTCCGTTCCGGGAAAATCCAGGTCGTCCAGGGCCGCACGGACGTATAGGCCTGAGCCGCCGACGAGGATGGGCACCCGGCCGCGGGCCGTGATCTCCTCGATCGCGGCGCGGGCGAGCTTGGCGTAGTCGGCCACGTTCGCGGCCTGGGTCACCGGCCAGATGTCGAGCAGGTGATGCGGGACGCCCTGCCGGGCGGCCTCGGGTTCCTTGGCGGTGCCGATGTCCATGCCCTGGTAGAGCTGCATCGAGTCGGCGTTCACGATCTCGCCGCCGAGCCCCCGGGCTAGCTCGATGGCCAGTCCGGATTTCCCGGTGGCGGTTGCCCCGACCACGGCAATGACGTGCGCGCCCATCCCCCTAGTGTGCCGTCACCGGCGTACCTGGCAGGTGCAGACCTTCGGCAGGGGCTGGTCAGGACCTTTGGCGCTTCGCGCGAAACGTGGCGTTAACAGATCCTCCAGCTAAAGAGAGTTATCTATGTGAGGAGGATCACATGGCTACCATCGACGTTGCGCGACCGATTGCGCAACCAGCCGCCGCGCCAGCCGTCTCGGCCAGTGGCTGGGGAAATTCAGCACCGCTCGGCCTGGCGGCCTTCGCCGTCACCACGTTCATGCTCAGCATGATCAACGCGAAGCTCATGCCCGCCGCAATCACGCCGGTCGTCTTCGGCGTGGCACTGATGTTCGGAGGCCTAGCCCAGCTGATCGCCGGGGTCATCCAGTTCCGCATCGGGAACGCGTTCACCGGCGTGCTGTTTAGCACCTTCGGCGCGTTCTGGCTGTCCCTGTACGCGATCGCCGAGTTCTTCCTGAAGGACATCACGGCGCCCACGGCGACTGCTACGGCCGCGCTGCAAGGTCAAGCCCTCGGGTTGTTCCTGTTCGCATTCGGCGCCTTCACGGTGTGGATCTTGATCGCCTCGTTCCGTACCAACGCCTTTGTAGTGCTGGCGCTGGTCGGCCTGGCGGCCACGCTCTTCGTGCTGGGAGCAGGCCAGTACTACGGGAAGGGCCTGATGGTGGAGACCGGCGGCTACATGGGCCTGGTCGTGGCGGCACTGGCCGCGTACATCGGCTTGTCCGAGCTGTGCGAAGTCACTTACAAGCGCGTGGTGTTCCCGCTCTTCCCACTGGCCAAGCACTGACCTGGCCGGGTACAACTATTACATAGCAAGGAGGGCTGTTATGGGTCGCTACGCTGAGGCGTTCCAACGGAGCTTGGCCGATCCCGAAGGGTTCTGGGGCGAGGCCGCCAAGGACATCGACTGGTACACCGCACCCACCCAGGTGCTTGATGCCTCGAATCCGCCGTTCTACCGCTGGTTCCCCGACGGCGTGATGAACACCTGCTTCAACGCGCTGGACCGGCACGTGCGAGACGGCCGGGCCGACCAAGCCGCGCTGATCTATGACAGCCCGGTTACCGGCACCCGCCGGACCTATTCCTACCGGGAGCTGCTGGATGAGGTCGCGCGGTTCGCCGGGGTGCTACGCGGCCTGGACGTGAGCGCGGGCGACCGGGTGATCGTCTACATGCCGATGATCCCGGAGGCCGCGATCGCCATGCTGGCGTGCGCGCGGATCGGCGCGGTGCACTCGGTCGTGTTCGGCGGCTTCGCGGCGCGCGAACTGGCGACGCGGATCGACGACGCCGATCCGAAGGTGCTGGTCTCGGCGTCCTGCGGCATCGAGGTCAGCCGCGTCATCGAGTACAAGCCCATCCTGGACCAGGCCATCAACCTGGCACGACGCAAGCCGGAGCACTGCGTGATCCTGCAGCGTCCGCAGGCGCCCGCCGCCCTGACGGCCGGCCGCGACCTGGACTGGGCCCAGGCGACAGCCCAGGCCGAACCGGCGGATTGCGTCCCCGTCGCAGCGACCGACCCGCTGTACATCCTGTACACCTCCGGCACGACGGCCAAGCCCAAGGGCGTGGTCCGCGACAACGGGGGGCACGCGGTCGCGCTGCGCTGGACCATGGACAACATCTACGACATCAAACCGGGCGAGGTGTTCTGGGCCGCCTCGGACGTGGGCTGGGTCGTCGGGCACTCCTACATCGTCTACGCCCCGCTGCTGGCCGGGTGCACCAGCGTGCTGTACGAGGGAAAGCCGGTGGGCACCCCGGACGCGGGCGCATTCTGGCGGGTCATCGCCGAGTACAAGGTCAAGGCGATGTTCACCGCGCCGACCGCGTTCCGCGCGATCAAGAAGGAGGACCCGGAGGGCAAGCTGGCCCGCGAGTGCGACCTGTCCGGAATGAAGTACCTGTTCCTGGCGGGCGAGCGGCTGGACCCGGAGACTTACCGGTGGGCGGGCGACCTGCTCGGGATCCCGGTCATCGACCACTGGTGGCAGACCGAGACGGGCTGGCCGATCGCCGCCGACCTGATGGGCCTGGAGGCCATGCCGACCAAGGCCGGGTCGCCCACCATGCCGGTGCCCGGCTACGACGTGCGGATCCTCGACGCCGACGGCGCGGAAGCCAAGCCGGGTGAGACCGGGGAGATCGTGGTGCGGCTGCCGCTGCCGCCGGGATGCCTGCCCACCTTGTGGCGTGATGACGAGCGGTTCGTCGAGTCCTACATGACGCAGCACGAAGGTTTCTACATCACCGGGGACGGCGGGTACCGCGACAGCGACGGCTACCTGTACGTGATGGGACGGATCGACGACGTGATCAACGTGGCTGGCCACCGGCTGTCCACCGGGCAGATGGAGGAGGTACTCGCCAGCCATCCCGCCGTGGCCGAATGCGCGGTGATCGGCGTCAACGACGACTTCAAGGGCCAGATACCGCGCGGGTTCGTGGTACTCAAGGCGGGCGTCAGCACCGATCCTGCCGCCTTGTCCGCCGAGCTTGTCCAGCTCATCCGAGACCAGATCGGGCCGGTCGCCGCGCTGCGCCGGGTCGATGTGGTGGCCGCCCTGCCCAAGACCAGATCCGGCAAGATACTCCGCAAGACCATGCGGGGCATCGCCGACGGTCAGGAGGCGCCGCCTCCTTCCACCATCGAGGACCTCGGCGTCCTCGACGCGCTACGCCCGGTGCTGGCCGACGGAGGCTGACCGGGGCCGCGTCGCCCGGGCAGTGACCCGCACCGCCGCGCGTGACCGATGGCGTCTGGCCCGGTTCGCGCGGCGGTGCTTGGTCGCCTCGTCGTCGTCGGCTTCGGACTGCAGGTACAGCTGCACGAACATCGGATGCATGATTGCCCCCTTTGTTGACGCCGGTGGTCTCCTGCTGTGCAGAGCCGACGGCCCGGCCGGAAAATACATGCTTATGGCTGAGACGTCCGGCCGACCCGGCATTCATCGGCCCCAGGCTGCCCCGGCCGCCGGCACAGAAACGCGCGGGTTTGCGAAACTGGAAACATGGATGGTGAGGACCTGCGACTGGCGGTGTACCGGGCATTCGCCGAGACGGGGCGTGCACCGGGAGCAGGTGAGCGTCGATGCCTGGCTCGCGGACACTGGCTACCCGCGCGGCTACGTGATGGATCTCGGCACGCTGTGGCGGCTGGCCGAGCATTGGTATGACGGGCGCATGGACCGCGGCTACATCCGGCGGGAGCCGGCGCAGGCCGCGGCGTACCTGCGCGGCGTCGGCCTGTCCGGGCCATTCTGGGGCCTATAAGCGGTCCCGGGGCCTCGACGAAGAGCGGGGTTACGGAGACCGGCAGCCTTATCTGACCGTGCTGGCACGGGACGGTCCAGGCCTGGCCGGAGTACGGACCGCCCGGACCCTGTCTGGACGAGTGATTCCTTATGGTTCAGCTGTCATGGCTGATCAGCGACCGCTTGACGAAGATGCCGACCGGATCCCGAGCACCACCGCTCCGGCTGATTGTCGACTTCTACTCAACCGGCCGGGCGTCAGCGGTGGTCGCGGCCGCCCGGGGTCACCAGCCCGCTTTCGTAGGCGATGACGACGAGCTGGGCGCGGTCGCGCGCATCCAGCTTGGTCATGATGCGGCTGACGTGGGTCTTGGAGGTCAGCGGGCTGAGGAACAGGCGGGCGGCGATCTCGTCGTTGGACAGGCCTCCGGCGACCAGCGCCAGGACCTCACGCTCGCGGTCGGTCAGCCCGGCCAGCGCCCGGCCGTTGGGCGGCGGGCGTTCGGGACGGGTGGCGAGGTCGGTGATAAGCCGCCGTGTCACGCTCGGCGACAGCAGCGCGTCGCCTCTGGCCACCACCCGCACCGCCTGGATGAGGTCGGCGGGCTCGGTGTCCTTGACCAGGAAGCCGCTGGCGCCGGCCCGGATCGCCTGGTAGACGTATTCGTCGGACTCGAAGGTAGTCAAGATGATCACCTTGACACCGGCGAGGTCGTCGTCGGCGGAGATGCGCCGGGTGGCCTCCAGGCCGTCCACCCCGGGCATCCGGATGTCCATCAGCACCACGTCGGCCCGCTCACGGCGGGCCAGGTCGACCGCCTGTGTCCCGTCGGTGGCCTCGCCCACCACCTCAAGGTCATCGGCGGCGTCGATCAGCACGTGGAACCCGGCCCGGATCAGCGCCTGGTCATCGGCGAGCAGGACCCGGATCACGGGCGTGCTCCTTCCGCGTCCCTGGCTCCTGCGTCCCTGGCTCGATCCGAACTGGCTAGCCGGCCGCCGAGGGGCAGCCGGGCCGCCACCCGGAAGCCGCCGTCGGGTCCTGGCCCGATTTCGACGGTGCCGCCGACGGAGGCGGCGCGCTCGCGCATCCCGGCCAGCCCGTGCCCCCCGCTCTGGCCGGTGGCCGCCCCGGCGGGCTGGCCGCAGCCGGTGTCGGTCACGTCAATCTGGAGTTCGTCGTGATGGTAGTCGAGCAAGACCGCGGCGGTGGCCGGGCCGGCGTGCCGGATGGCGTTGGTCAGTGACTCCTGGACGATTCGGTAGGCGGCCAGTTCGACGGCGGCAGGCAGCGGGACCTGCCTGCCGGTCACGGTGAACGTCGTCTCCAGGCCGGCCCGGCTGGCCCCGTCGATGAGGTCTGGGAGCTGGGCGGTGCCCGGGGCCGGCTGGGTGGGGTCGGCGTCGTCGGCCTGGCGCAGTACGTTCAGGATGGCGCGCAGCTCCTTGAGTCCTTCCTTGCTCGCGGCCTTGATCGCCTGCAGGGATTCCGCGGCCGCCTCCGGGCGGCTGGACAGGACGTGGGCCGCCACCCCGGCCTGCACGTTGATGGTGGCCATGGTGTGGGCGACCACGTTGTGCAGTTCGCGCGCGATGCGCAGCCGTTCCTCATCCACCCGCCTGCGGGCGTCCTGTTCGGCCCGGTCCTGGATGGAGGCCACGTAGGCACGCCGGTTCGCCACCGCGATCCCGGCGACCACCACCACGGCGATCATGAAGGGGAGTATGTCTACGCCGCCGCCGAACCGCCCGAGAGGGTTGACCGAGACGCTGGCCGAACCGAGCACGGCCAGCGTCCCCAGTCCGTACGCCACCGCCCGCCGGACGCCGGACTGGGCGGCCACCGTGTACAGGGCAACCATCGGGGCGACCAGCACTGCGCCGTTCACGTAACCGAGCAGGGTATAGACCGTCGCGGCCGCCACCGACACGCAGAGCACCGCGACCGGCCACTGGCGCCGCCAGCAGAGCACGAGGGTCGCCACGGCGACGAGGATGAGCGCGGGCGTGGGGGTGTGAGGCAGGTGCTGCCCGGACTTGAAGTAGGCGGTCGTGCTGGGATGAGCCTCGCCGTACGCGCCGTAGAGCAACGCGGCGGTCATCGCCAGCGCCAAGACCGCGTCCCTGGCCGGCGGGTGGCGCCACCACCGGACAGCCCCGACACCGTTCATGCACGTAAGCGTAGGCATGCCGGGGCCCGAAGTCGCCCTCCCCCGGTTGATCATCTGGCTACTCCCCCGGGAGTACGCGGGCCGAGGCTAATCCCGCGGCGGTACGGCCAAGTGCCACCTGCCGCCGGACGACGGACCGGGTGCCTGGACAGCAGTCTTGAGCTACAGCTGGCGGAACGGCCGCCGGCTCGTCGGACTCGGAGGCTACGATGCCCGCGCTCACCCGCTTCGTACTCCGCCACAAGGCGCTCGTGGCCCTCTTCTGGGTCGTCGTGGCTGCCGTCGGCGTGATGACCATCAGCGGCACTACCCACCGGATGACCAACGACTTCGCCATGCCCGGGCAGTCGTTCAAGGTCGACAACCAGATCGCCAGCCAGTACGGCAACGGCGGCTCGCAGGCTCCTTACCTGCCGGTGATCACCGTGCCGGCCGGGCAGAAGGTGACCGACCAGGCCACCGCCGCGGCCACCGGGCGGGCGTTCGCCGCCCTGGCCCGGGCGATTCCGGACGTGCGGATCGCGGACTACGCGACCACGCACAACCCGGCGTTCGTCACCAGCGACGGCCGGTCCACCTTCGCGCTGGTCTACACGGCCCCGGTGTCCGGCTTCGGCGGCAGCAACCTCGGCCCTGCGATCGACCGCGCCGTCACCGCAGCCGCACCAGCCAGCTGGCACGTGGGAGTCACCGGCTCCGACCTGCTGGCTAACGGGCAGCCGTCCTCGTCCAAGGGCACCGGGATCATGGCCGAGGCAATGATCGGGTCCATCGGCGCGCTGGTCATCCTGGCGCTGGTGTTCGCCAGCTTCCTGGCCCTGCTGCCGCTGATCATCGGCGGGATCTCGGTGCTGGCCACGTTCCTGGTGGTCGGCGGGCTCACCGAGGTGACCGGGGTCAGCCAGATAGTCGAGTTCCTGATCGCGCTGATCGGCCTGGGCGTGGCCATCGACTACTCGCTGCTCGTGGTCAGCCGCTGGCGCGAGGAGCGGGCGGCGGGCCGGGACAACGTGGCCGCCGTGACCGAGGCGATGAACCATGCGGGCCGGGCCGTGGTGTTCTCCGGCCTGACCGTGGCCATCGGGCTCCTGTCGATGATCGTCCTGCCGGTGCCCATGCTGCGCAGCGTCGGCTATGGCGGCGTGCTGGTACCGCTGATGTCGGTGGCCGTGGCCGTCACCCTGCTCCCGGTGATCCTGGCCACCGTCGGCCCGCGCCTTGACTGGCCGCGGCTGCGGACCGAGCGCCGTGCCAGCCGGGTGTTCTCGGCCTGGGCCCGCGGTGTGTACCGCCACCGCTGGCTGGCCGCGCTGGCCGGCCTGGGCATCCTGGCGGCACTGATGCTGCCCGCGCTGTCCCTGCACCTGGGCGAGCCTGGCAGCTCCGCGCAGGCCACCAGCGGGCCCGCCCACGACACGCTGGTCACGCTGACCGAGGGCGGCATCCCCTCCGGCGTGCTCACCCCGGCCGAGGTACTGACCTCCTCCTCGTCCGGCGCACCCGCCCTGGTTGCGGCCGAGGCCGCGCGGGTACCCGGGGTGTACGCCGCCGTCGCGCCGACCACGCCGGACTATCAGCGGGGCGGCACGACGATCGTCACCGTCATCCCGGCCGCCGAGAGCAGCGTGCCCGCGGGCCAGGCGACCGTCACCGCGCTGGAGCACGCGCTGCTGCCCAGCCCGCACGTGATCGGCGTCGGCGGCGACGGCGCATCGCTGATCGACTTCGATCACGCGGTCTACAGCGACTTCCCGCTCATGCTCGCCATCATCAGCGTCGCCACCTTCCTGCTGCTGACCAGGGCGTTCCGCTCCGTGCTGCTGGCGGCCAAGGCCGTGGTGTTCAACCTGATCTCGCTGACCGCCGCCTACGGCGTGCTGACCTGGGTGTGGCAGGACGGGCACGGCTCGCACGCGCTGTGGGGCATCCCGGCCACCGGGGCGATCACGATGTGGGTACCGCTGATGGTCTTCGCCTTCCTGTTCGGCCTGTCGATGGACTACGAGGTGTTCATCCTCACCCGCATCCGGGAGGCCTACGACGCCAGCGGCGACGCCCGCTACGCGGTCACCGAGGGCCTGGGCCGGACCGGCCGCCTGGTCACCAGCGCAGCGGCGATCTTGATGCTGAGCTTCCTGTCCATGTCGACCGGGCCGGAGACGGACCTGAAGATCCTGGCCACCGGGCTTGGCGCGGGCATCCTCATCGACGCGGTGGTCGTCCGCTGCCTGCTCGTCCCGGCGCTGGTCGCCCTGTTCGGCCGGGCCAACTGGTGGCTGCCGTCCTCGCTGGCCCGCCTGCTCCGGATTCCAGTGGCAGCAGAGCGTAGCGCGGCCGCAGTGCCCGGCGGACTCCAGCTGACGCAGGCTCGCACCGATGGCGACACCGATCTGGCGGTGACCAGCTCACGGTGACGGCCGGGGCACCCGTCAACTGCCGGGCCAGGTGACCGCTCACCTGGCCCGGCGGCGCGTTTTCCCGCGGTCGTCCGGCCAGCGCTAGCCGCGGCGCGTCGGGCCGCGCAGGACCTGGTCGATGGCCGCGACGATGACCTGAGCCGATCATCACGAGCTGTTCAAGTCATCACTGGCTGGGTGCGAACGACCAGGCCAGGTCGCCACCGTCCGGTCGAGCCCGCCAGGTCTGATCGGCAACCTGTGCCGACTCATCTACTAACATGGATAGGAGGTAACGACTGTTCACGGCGGGCGGCCGGCGATCAGCTGGCTCACCGCAGTCCGCGTTGACCGTGCCAGCCAGGCGACAGGGCCAGCCAGGCGACAGGGCCAGGCAGGTGACGGGTCAGGCAGGTGACGGGCCAGCCAGGCGACAGGGCCAGGCAGGCGACAGTGCCCTATTCGCCGAACGGCGTCCCCCACCGGCGCTCCGCCAGGATCGCCAGCCTTTGCAAGATGACGGCCGACGGCTCTCCCGTCGCATCATGCAGCTCGTTAAGCAGCAGCACGGAGATCAGGTGCAGGCCGGCCATGAAGTCTCCCAGGCCGTTCGCGTCGGCCGGAGTAAGCGTAGCCGCCGCCCACGCTTCCAGCTCGGGCGAGTCCAGGCCCGCGGTGAGCAGCGCGATCGCCAGTTGCATGGCGGCGGCCATGGTCTCGGCGGGCGCGGCTTGAACCGGCGCGGCATGCACCTGCTCGGCTTGAACCTGTCCGGCCTGCATCGGCCCGGCTTGCACCGGCCCGGCTTGCGGCCGCGCTGCCTGGTCATCGTCGGTAACTGATCCTGGCGCCTGCTGGGCGTTCCTGCGGTCCCGGCGGCGGACCCGCCAGCGCAGGCGCGGGGCGGGGGCGTCCGCCGTATGGTCCGCGCTCCAGGCGGGCGGCTCGGGTAGGCCATGCTGGCGATGGATCCTCATGCCTGCCAACACGGGGGCGGACGGCAGATTGTTCAGTCCGGCGGCCGGCTGACGCTAGGTGCCCGGAAGCTTTCCCAAGATAAGTAGCCCGGGTCCGCGGTCGGACGCGTTCGCCCTCCCCGGCACTCTTATCCCGCTGTCGCCGTTCGGCGGGGGGTCTCGACGACCGTGGGCTCTTGACCGTTATCGCTATATGAGTAGAGTTACCGCTCATGCGACGTAATCGTGCCCTGTCCACTCAGGTGGTCAGCGTTCTGCGGGCGCTGGCGGCCGATGCGTCCCGGTGGCGCTACGGCTATGACCTGGGCACCGATGTGCACCTGAAATCGGGCTCGCTGTACCCGATCCTGGTCCGGCTGGCCGACCGCGGCCTGCTGGAGGCGTCGTGGGAGCCGGGCCCGGCGGGCCGGCCGCCCCGCCACCTGCACCGGCTGAGCCCGGCCGGGCGGGAATATGCGGCGGCGCTGGGCGCGGCCCCGGCCGGCCGGCCCGTACCGCACCCCCGGGGCCGCTGGAGTGAGGCGTAATGCAAGTTGTCACCGTCATCATCGTGTTGCTGCTGGGCGCCGGGGTGTGGCGGCTGGCTCGGGTTCGCGGGCCGGTCATGCCGGGCGCCCCGGCGGCGCGCGACGATGTGCCCGCCCGGCTGCTGGGGTGGTCGGCCGGCCTGCTGGCCGCCGAGCGGGCCGAGTGGGGCCAGGCGATGGCCGGCGAGCTGGACCAGATCGACGGCCGGGCCGAACGGTGGCGGTTTGCCGTCGGCTGCGTAAGCGCCGCGCTGCTGCTGCCGCCCTGGGGACGGGCCGGCGCGGCGGTGGCGGCCTTCATCGCGGGGGCGGCCGGCTGCGTCGGCCTGTTCGGCTACGCGATCATCCGCTACCCGGGCAACGGCGGCGGCATCTGGGTGTTCCTGGCGTTCTTCCTCGCCGTCCTGGCCGGCTACATCGTCGCTGGCAGCGTCCTGGTGCGCCGGCCCGGGGTGGCCGGTCCCGGCCTGGCGGGCGGCCTTGTGATCGCGGCGGCCTGGCTGGCGTTCGCCGGGTTCACGGGCGTGGCCTCGCCACTCGGCTTGCCGCTGTTGCTGGTCGTGGTGCCGCTGGCGGTGGGGGCGGGCGGCACCTGGCACGGCGGCACCGCCGCCTTCGGCCGGCGCACCGCACTGCTGGCGGGCCTCAGCGCCGCCCTGGGCCTGTTCCTCATCAGGGGCAGCGTGCTCGTGGCGACCGGCGGCGGGCCGTACACCCCGGCCCAGATCCGCGAAGCCGGCAGCACGGACGTGACCAGCTACTTCGTCGGCGACGGGCTCGGCCGCGATACTGTACTCCTGCTGCTGATCCCGCTAGTGACGACGACGATCGGGTGGGCCGGCGCGACGCTGACAGCCCGCATCCGCCGTCCCTGACCGGATCCGCGCCGCTACACGCCGAGACCACCGACGCCATCCTCCGCGCCCCCCGGGATCCTGACCCCAGCCGGGACGGATACTGCGGTCACCGCGGCCTCGGCGATGGCGCAGTCTTCATCGCTTCTCCATCCAGTTCTCGTGTTGCATGGAGGATCTACGGATGGAGTATTAGGAGGCTGGTTTCACCGTTCTGCGCAGAAGACAGAATTCGTTGCCCAGAGGGTGAGCCAGCAACGACAAGGCCCGGCGGGTGCTCGGCTGGGTCCCGCGCTCCGGCGAGGAGACGATCCTGGCGACGGCCGAGAGCCTGCTGTGGCTATGACCTGCGGGCGGGCATGCCGAGCAGGACGGGAGGCCCGGCGGACGGCTCATCCGGGACGGCGGGTGCCGCCGCGGCGGCCTGCCAGGCGTCGCCGGCGCGGGTACGGCGGACGGACAGCGGGGCGGCGTCGGACAGCAGGTAGTGGGGGGCGCCGCGGGTGACGGTCACGGTGACGACGTTGCCGGGACGGGGCGCGGTCTGGTCCGGGGTGAAGTGCACCAGGCGGTTGTCGCGGGCGCGCCCGGACATCCGGTGAGTGGCGGCGTCCTTGCGGCCCTCGCCCTCGGCCACCAGGACCTTGACGGTGGCGCCGGCCAGCTTCTGGTTCTCCGCGTAGGTGGTCTCCTCGACCAGGGCGGTGAGCCGCTCGTAGCGCTCCTGCACGACGTCCGCGGGCACCTGAGCGTCCATGGTGGCGGCGGGGGTGCCCGGGCGGATGGAGTAGCGGAAGGTGAACGCGCCGGCGAACCCGGCCTGGCGTACCAGGTCCAGGGTATCGGTGAAGTCCCGCTCGGTCTCGCCGGGGAAGCCGACGATGATGTCGGTGGTGATGGCGGCGTCGGGGATGCTGGCCCGGACCCGGTCCAGGATGGCCAGGTAGCGGTCCCGGCGGTAGGCCCGGCGCATGGCCTTCAAGATGCGGTCCGAGCCGGACTGCAGCGGCATGTGCAGGCTGGGCATGACGTTCGGGGTCTCGGCCATCGCGTCGACCACGTCCTCGGTGAAATCCCTGGGGTGCGGGGAGGTAAAGCGGACGCGCTCCAGGCCCTCGATCTCACCGCAACCGCGCAGCAATTTGCCGAACGCGCTCCGGTCTCCGAACTCCGCCCCGTACGAGTTGACGTTCTGACCGAGCAGGGTGACCTCGAGCACTCCATCGGCCACAAGCGCGCGGATCTCGCCTAGGATGTCGCCGGGACGGCGGTCTTTCTCCCTCCCGCGCAGGCTCGGCACGATGCAGAACGTGCAGGTGTTGTTGCAGCCTACCGAGATCGCGACCCAGGCCGAATAGACCGATTCGCGCCGGGCGGGCAGCAGCGAGGGGAAGGTCTCCAGCGTCTCGGCGAACTCGGCCTGCGCCTCGTTCCTGACCCTGGCCCGCTCGAGCAGCGCGGGCAGAGAGCCCATGTTGTGGGTGCCGTAGACCACGTTGACCCAGGGCGCGCGCTGCGTGATCCGGGTGCGCTCCATCTGGGCCAGGCAGCCGCCCACCGCGATCTGCATGCCGTTCTTCTTCTGCGGCAGCAGGTGACCGAGGTTGCCGTAGAGCCGGTCGGCCGCGTTCTCCCGGACCGCGCACGTGTTGAACACCACCACGTCCGGGGTCTCGCCGTCGCCGGCGGCCTGGTAACCCGCCTCGTCGAGCAGGCCCGCCAGGCGCTCGGAATCGTGCGCGTTCATCTGGCACCCGTAGGTGCGGATCTGGTATGTCCTGCTGCCTGCTGCCACAGGACCAGGATAGGGGGGCCAGGACAGGGAGCGGTGCGCCAGGGATAGGAAGCCCAGGATAGGAAATAGAGCGGGTGCCCGGGGATCTTCCGCGACCGGATCCGGCATGATATCTGTATGCGAATGGCTACAGAAACGGCATCTTATGGCGAATGGCCCTCGCCCATCGACGGCGCCAACGTGGCGCGCAAGCAAGTTGGCCTGGCGTTCCCCACGATCGACGCCGCCGGGGTGTGGTGGCAGGAGTCGCGGCCGGAAGAAGGCGGGCGGCTGGCCATCGTCTGCCAGGGGCCGGACGGAGTCAGCCGTGAGCTGCTCCCGATGCCGTGGAACGCCAGGACGCGGGTCCACGAGTACGGCGGCAAGTCGTACTTGCCGCTGCCGGGCGGGTTCGTGTTCGCGAACTTCGGCGACCAGCGGCTGTACCGCTGCGGGACGACGAGCCAGCCTGGCCCAGCCCAGCCCGGCCCGGCAGCGCCGGAGCCGCTGACTCCGGCCCCGGGCGAGGACACCGCCGACCGGTTCGCCGACTTCGTGCTCTCCCCCCGCGGGGATGAGGTGTGGTGCGTACGAGAGCAGCACCGTGCTGGCACCGATGGGGCCGCCCGGATCAGCCGCGCGATCGTGGCCGTGCCGCTGGACGGATCGGGCGCGGACGACCCCGCCGCGATCCGGGTCCTGGTCAGCGGCTCGGACTTCTACGCCTACCCGACGCCGTTGCCGGACGGCACCCGGCTGGCCTGGATCTGCTGGGACCATCCACGGATGCCGTGGGACGGCACCGAACTCCGGGTCACGGCGCTCGATGGCGCCGGGCCGGTCACCGCCAAGAGCCAGCAGCAGCTGATCATGGGCTGTGCCACCGAATCGGTGCTGGCTCCGGTCTGGCGCGACGACCGCAGCCTGTACGCGATCTCCGACCGGTCCGGATGGTGGAACCTCCACGTGGCTGACCTGCTCGCCTTCCCGCGGGCGCTGTGCCCGCGGGAAGAGGAGTTCGCCGCTCCCCTGTGGCAGCTTGGCATGAGCCCGTACGCGGTGCTCGGCGACGGCCGCATCGCCGTCGCGCACGGCACCGAACAAACCCGGCTAGGCGTGCTCGATCCGGGGACGGGCCAGCTCACCGACCTCGATCTGCCCTACAGCGTGTTCGTCCCCGGGCTGTCGGCGGCCGGCCGGACGGTCGCCACCATCGCCGGCGGCCCGGACGTGCCGATGACCGTGATCAGCGTCGAGGTTCCCGCTCCGGGCGAGGATCTGCACGCCGCGGCAGCGCACGAACTGAACCGCAGCGCGGATTCACTGCCGGACGCCGCGTACCTGCCGGTGCCGCAGGCTGCCCGGCTTACCGGGCCGTCCGGCTCGGTCGTGCACGCGCTCGTCTACCCGCCGGCCAACCCTGCGGTTCGCGGCCCGGACGGGGAGCGGCCACCGTACATCGTCTGGGTGCACGGCGGCCCCACGGCTCAGGTCGGGCCCCGGCTCGACCTGGAGAAGGCGTACTTCACCAGCCGCGGCATCGGGATCATCGACGTAAACTACGGCGGGTCGAGCGGGTTCGGCCGCGCCTACCGGGAGCGGCTGCGCGGCCAGTGGGGCGTGGTCGACGTGGCCGACGTGATGACGGCCGCGCTGGCGCTGGCCGAGGCGGGCGAGGCGGACGGGAAGAGGCTCGGCATCCGCGGCGGCTCGGCGGGCGGATGGACCGCGCTGGCCGCGGTGACCTCCGGCATCGCGGTGCTGGACGGAGGCTCCCGGGGAGGCGTTTTCGCCGCGGTGACGTCGTACTTCGGCGTGTCCGACCTGCGGGGGTTCGCCGCGCAGACGCACGACTTCGAGTCCCGCTACCTCGACGGGCTGATCGGGCCGCTGCCGGAGTGCGACGCGCTGTACACCGAGCGGGCGCCGGTCGGGCACGTGAACGACGCCACCTGCCCGGTCCTGCTGCTGCAAGGCCTCGACGACCCGGTCGTCCCGCCGGCGCAGGCCGAATCCATCGCGGCGGACTTGGCCGCGCACGGCATCTCGTACGCGTACATCACCTTCGAGGGCGAGTCGCACGGGTTCCGTAAGGCGGAGAACATCGTGGCCAGCCTGGAAGCCGAGCTCTCCTTCTACGGCCAGATCATGGGCTTCACCCCGCCGGGCGTCCCGCCGGTGCCGCTCGCGGAGGGCTGAGGGGCTCGCAGTACGCCCGTTCGGTGGAAAAGGTCTTCGCGCTAGCGGGCGAATTCCGTGGCCCGGGACTCGCGGACCACGGTGATCCGGATCTGGCCGGGGTAGGTGAGCTCCTCCTCGACCTGCTTGGCGATGTCGCGGGCAATCACCTGGGCCTGGATGTCGTCGATCCGGTCGGGCTTGACCATGACCCGGATCTCGCGACCCGCCTGCATGGCGAAGACCTTCTCGACGCCCTCGTGGCCGCCGGCGATCTGCTCCAGGCGCTCCAGGCGCTTGACGTACATCTCCAGCGACTCGCGGCGGGCACCCGGCCGGCCGCCGCTGATCGAGTCCGCGGCCTGGGTCAGCACGGCCTCGACGGTGCGGACCTCGACCTCGTTGTGGTGCGCCTCGATGGCGTGCACCACGTCCTCGGGCTCGCCGTACCTGCGGGCGATCTCCGCGCCGATCAGCGCGTGGCTGCCCTCGACCTCGTGGGTGAGCGCCTTGCCGATGTCGTGCAACACCGTGCAGCGCTTGAGCAGCAGCGGGTCGATCCGCAGCTCGCTGGCCATCATGCCCGCGATGTGCGCGGACTCGACCAGGTGCCGGAGCACGTTCTGCCCGTAGGAGGTGCGGTAGCGCAGGCGGCCGAGCAGGTCTACGAGCTCCGAGTGCATGTCGGTGATGCCCAGCTCGACCAGGGCGTCCTCGCCCGCCCGCTTGCACAGCTGCTCGATCTCCGCCTTGCCGCGCTCGTAGGCGTCCTCGATCCGCTGCGGGTGGATGCGGCCGTCCAGGACCAGCCGTTCCAGGGTGAGCCGGGCGATCTCGCGGCGGACCGGGTTGAAGCAGGAAAGGAGCACCGCCTCGGGTGTGTCGTCGATAATGAGGTTGACGCCGGTCACCGACTCGAAGGCCCTGATGTTGCGGCCTTCGCGGCCGATGATGCGGCCCTTCATCTCGTCCCCGGGCAGGTGCAGGACCGAGACCACGGACTCGCTGGTCTGCTCGGTGGCCACCCGCTGGATGGCCAGGGTGACGATCTTGCGAGCCCTCTTCTCGCCTTCTGACCTAGCCTCGTGCTCGATGTCCCGGACGATCAGCGCCGCTTCTCGCTTGGCCTGGTTCTCGATCGTGGCGACGAGCTCGCCCCTGGCCGCCTCGGCGGTGAGCCCCGCCACCCGCTCGAGCTCCTTGTTGCGGTCGGCTTCCTGGCGGTCTAGTTCGGCGGCGCGGCGGTCGAGGTCGTTCTGCCGGGCGTTAAGAGCCTGAGCGCGGTCTTCGATGCGCTTGAGCTCCTCGTCGAGCCGCTGCTCACGGTCGGCGAGACGGGTTTCGCGGCGCTCGAGGTCACCGCGCAGCTCGCGCACCTCGTCCTTGACCGCGCGGATCTCGTCCTCTACTTCACGCCGGCCCTGGGCGGCCTGTTCGGCTTCCTGGCGGGCCCGCTCGAGGATCCCGGTGGCCTCGGTCTCGGCGCGAGCCCGGATGTGCTCGGCTTCGGTGGCGACGCTGTCGAGCTGGCTGCGGTCCGCGGGCTGGGCTAGCGGGGATCTTGGCGTACCCGGGGTACGGCGCCAGACGACCACGAGCGCGAATACCACCGCGAGCAACCCGATCACTATGAACGCGAGCGACAATGCGCTGCTCACGGTCACCCCTTTCCGTCCATAGCCCTCGGGGCACCCTGTGTTGTATCTGTCGTGACATCTCGGCACCAGGGTGTAATGGCTTTATGCCCTGGCACGGGCGGTCGCACGCCACGCGCCCGTCAGCTGATCTTGCCGTCAGTCCCGGCTACACACCGTATCTGCCTGCTTCTCCTCCGCTGGGTTTCTGTGCCGAATGAGACAACATCTCGCTGCCGTGAGGTTAAGGCTTGATAACCTTTTTATCAAGCAAAGTATCTTCGACCATCACGAACGGTGCGTCAACCAGACATTAGGCGCACGGGCGCTACCTGCGCAGACGCGGCACGCTGGGAGGACGCTCCGGGGCAGCGCGGGGGGTTCGCCGGGAGCGGCGCGGGCTGGCTCTGTTCGGCCGCCGTCACGATTTGGGTAACAGAGAGTAGCCCACGTCGCCGGTCTCCACTCCACGACAGCTAGGGGAATCCGCCGCCGCTAGGCCCTGGGGTCACAGCACCTTGGAAAGGAACGCCTGGGTGCGCTGGTGCTGCGGATTGCTGAGCACGTCCCGCGGCGGGCCCGTCTCGACGACCACCCCCTGGTCCATGAACACGAGGGTGTCCCCGACCTCCCTGGCGAACCCCATCTCGTGCGTCACCACGATCATTGTCATGCCGCTCCTGGCGAGATCGCGCATTACATCGAGCACCTCACCCACGAGCTCCGGGTCCAGTGCACTGGTCGGCTCATCGAACAGCATCAGCTTGGGTTTCATGGCGAGCGCCCGCGCGATCGCGACCCGCTGCTGCTGGCCGCCGGAGAGCTGGTTCGGGTACGCACGCACCTTGTCTTTCAGGCCCGCACGTTCAAGCAGCTGCACGGCGAGCTCGGATGCCGCCGCCCGCGGCACTCCCATCACATGGATCGGTGCCTCGATCACGTTGTCAAGCGCGGTCATATGCGGGAACAGGTTGAACCGCTGGAAGACCATGCCGATCTGCGCACGTTTCGCGCAGACTTCCTTGTCGCGCAGCTCGTACAACTTGCCGCCTTGCTGCCGGTAACCCACAAGTTCGCCGTCGACCGACAAGCGGCCACCGTCGATCTTTTCCAGGTGGTTGATGCAGCGCAGGAGCGTGGACTTGCCCCCTCCGGAGGGACCGACGATGCACATGACCCCTCCGCGCGCGACCTCCAGGTTGATGCCGCGCAGCACCTCGAGCCGGCCGAAGTTCTTGCACACGCTCTCTGCGAGCACCATCGGCGTGCCGCCCTCCCCCTGGACAGGCGGCTGGCCTTCGGCAAGAGTGCTCACCGCCCCTCCCTGTGCGGCACCTGGGCCGGGAGCGCAGCCATCCCGTCATGGAAAGTGAACAGGCGCCGACGGATCCGCTGCCATGGCGTCTGCGGCAGCTCACGCGCCGAACCGCGCGCGTAGTGCCGCTCGATGTAGTACTGGCCAATCGTGAGCACCGAGGTTGCGATGAGGTACCACAAGCTGGCCACGATCAGGAGCGGGATCGTCTTGAAGTTCACCGAGTAGATGAGCTGGACCGCGTAGAGGAGTTCGGTGACCGTGATCACGCTCGCCAGAGACGACGTCTTGAGCATCGAGATGGTCTCGTTGCCGGTCGGCGGGATGATCACGCGCATCGCCTGCGGAAGGATGATCCGGCGCATCGTGAGGGCCCGGGTCATGCCCAGCGCCTGCGCCGCCTCCACCTGGCCGTGTTCGACGGACAGGATGCCGGCCCGCACGATCTCCGCCATATAGGCACCCTCGTTCAGCCCCAGTCCGAGGATCGCCGCCGTGAGCGCGGTGATGATGGTGTTGGCGTTCCCGTATACGAACGACGGCCCGAACGGCACGCCGAGCGAGACCCGCGGGTAGAGGGCCCCCATGTTGTACCAGAACAGCAGCTGGACCAGGACAGGAGTGCCGCGAAAGAACCAGATGTACACCCAGCTCGCCCCGGACAGCAGCGGGTTCGCGGACAGCCGCATCACCGCGAGGATCACGCCGAGCACGATCCCGATCGCCATGCAGACCACGGTGAGGAGGATGGTGATCTCCAGGCCGTCGAGCACCCGGCGCGACAGGAAGTAGCTCCCGATGACACCCCACTCGAAGCGGGGGTTCGTCACGAGGGAGTGCACGAACATCGCGATGAGGACGAGCACGACGACCGCGGCCACCCACCTCCCAGGATGGCGGACCGGGACGGCCTTGATCTCTTCTGGCCGCCCGGTCCACTCCGGGGCCTCCGTCGTTCGCGGCATTGTCATTCTTTAATTTCTACTCCAGCTGCGCATGCTGGCTCGGCCGGGTACATGCGATGCGGTCAGCTGGTCGCCCCGTTGATGGCCGGAGTCGAGATGGCGCCAGCCTGCACGCCCCACTTCTCAAGGATCTTCATGTAGGTGCCGTTCGCCATCAGCTGCTTCAGGGCGTCCAGGATCGGCTTAGCCATCCCGTTGTTCTTCGGGATCGCGATCCCGTACGGCGCGGTGCCGTAGGCCGGGCCGGACAGCTTGAACACACCATTCGACAGCTTGACCTGGTAAGCAGCCGGGGGTGAGTCGGCCATCGCCACGTCAGCCCGGCCTGAGGACAGGGCCAGGTTGGCGGCATTCTGGTCGTTGAAGATCTCGACCGTCACGGTCGGCTTGCCCTCCGACTTGCACTTGGCAGCCTGCGCCTGCGCGTCGGCCTGCTCCGTGGTCCCCTTCTCCACCGAGACCTTATGCCCGCACAGTTCGGAAAGAGACGTGATGCTCGGCCCCCCACTTGACTTGACGAAGAACGACGTGCCGGCCTCGTAGTAATCGACGAAGTTGACGGTCTTCTCCCGCACCTTGGTGTCGGTGAACGACGACATCCCGAGGTCGTACTTGCCTGAGGCGAGGCCCGGGATGATCGTGTCGAATGTCGCGTTGACCATGCTTACCTTGAGGCCGAGCACCTGTCCGAGGGCCATCGCCAGGTCGGCGTCCCAGCCGATCACAGTATGGCCGTCGGACGCGATGAACTCGTTGGGCGCGTACGTGGCATCCGCGGCCACCGTGAGCGTCCCCTTCGACTTGACGGCGGCCGGCACTTCGGCCGCAATCGAACTGACCGGGCTGGCCGCTGAACTGGTGGCTGCTGAACTGGTGGCTGCGGGCTTCGTGCTGCTGGCGCTGCTACCGCAGCCGGTGACGACCAGCGCAGTGACGGCAAGCAGCGCGCCGCCAGCGAGCACCGGGTTCCATGTTCTGTGAGCTCTCATAAGAAACTCCGAGCTTATGGGCAGATAGATCCAACGATGGTAGCTGCTTAGCACGTCACCTTGATCGCGCTGACGTAACGCCGTGATTCCGGGCTGGGGACATTAATCTCGTAAGGCTAGCGATGCTGGTGACCTTCCGGTGGTCGTGCATCACCCGTTGCTCATTTCGCGCGTGCGCATTGGCTCTTCCGTGCTGGGGACCTCAGCGCAGCCGGACGGAGAGCAGAGGTTAAACGGCTCGCCGGGTAATAACGACCCACGATCCTTGGAGCGAGCCCACCCCAGGAGTCGTTATGTCCGCAGTTGACCGGTTCGTGATCGCGATGGTCCTGGCCTTGCTGGCCGACGCGGACATTGCGGCCGGGCTGATCACCGGCGTGCACCCCGAGGCGACCAGCGACGGCCGGATCGAGCTACAGGTCGGCGTCGCGGGCTTGACTGGGGTCCTCGGCGTCGGGGTCGAGGTACACGTCGGGGTCTAGCTCGTCAAGCTCGGCGCCTTCTTGCTGCATGGCTTCCCTGATCAGCCGGAAGGCCAGGCCCGGCGGGTAGCCCTTCCTGGCCAGCATGCCCGCCGCCTGCCGGGCGCGGGTTTCCGGCGGCCGGCCGCGAGTGCTCGCGAGCTTCCGCTCGACCAGGCGCCTGGCGGTGGCCACTTCCTGCTCGGGGTCGAGCGCGTCGACCGCCTCGCGGATCTGCTCGTTCTGGATGCCGTTTCGCCGCAGCTCGGCGGACAGGGATCGCTTGGACAGGCCGCGGCTGTGGTGCCTGGACTCGACCCAGGCCCGGGCGAACGCGGCGTCGTCGATCAGTCCGGCGTCGGTGAAGCGGACCAGGATGGCCTCGGCAGCCTCGGCCGGGACACCGCCGCGGCGCATCGCCTGGGCCAGTTGCGCCCTGGTCCGCGGCGCAGCCGTCAGCAGCCGCAGGCAGATCTGCCGGGCGCGGGCTTCAGGGTCCTGAGCGTCGCGGGCCGTTGCCGCGGACGCCGCTGCTTTCCCGGACCCTGAAACCCGGCCGTTGCGGGTCATGGGCTAGGCCATACCCCCGGCGACGGGGGCGGTCCTGGACGGGGCGGCGGCCCTGGACGGGGCGGCACCGTTGCCGCTCCCGTTGCTGGCGTTGCCGACGTCGGCGTCGGCGTCGGCGTCGGCGTCGAGGCGCGGGCCTATGCCGAGCTTCTCTTTGATCCGCTTCTCGATCTCGTTGGCCATGTCCGGGTTGTCGCGCAGGAAGTTGCGGGCGTTCTCCTTGCCTTGGCCGAGCTGGTCACCTTCGTACGTGTACCAGGCACCCGACTTGCGCACGATCCCCTGCTCCACGCCCATGTCGATAAGGCTGCCCTCGCGGCTGATCCCGATACCGTAAAGAATATCGAATTCCGCGCTTCTGAAAGGAGGGGCGCACTTGTTCTTCACGACCTTGACGCGGGTGCGGTTGCCGACGGATTCCGTACCGTCCTTCAGCGTCTCGATCCGTCGCACGTCGAGGCGGACGGAGGCATAGAACTTGAGCGCCTTTCCACCCGAGGTGGTCTCGGGCGAGCCGAACAACACTCCCACCTTTTCCCGCAGCTGGTTGATGAAGATCGCCGTAGTCTTCGTCTGGCTTAGCGCGCCGGTGATCTTGCGGAGGGCCTGGGACATGAGCCGCGCCTGGAGACCGACGTGGCTGTCCCCCATCTCGCCCTCGATCTCTGCCTTGGGCACGAGCGCGGCGACTGAGTTGATGACGACGATGTTGATGGCGCCGGACCTAATGAGCATGTCCGCGATCTCCAGCGCCTGCTCGCCCGTGTCAGGCTGGGAAACCAGCAGCGCGTCGGTGTCGCAGCCGAGCTTCTTGGCGTAGTCCGGGTCCAGCGCGTGCTCGGCGTCGATGAACGCGGCGATCCCGCCCGCCTTCTGGGCGTTCGCTACGGCATGCAGGGCCAAACTGGTCTTTCCGCTGCTTTCCGGGCCGTAGATCTCGACGATGCGGCCGCGCGGCAGGCCGCCGAGGCCCAGCGCCACGTCCAGTGCGATCGAACCGGTCGGGATCACCTCGACCGGCACCCGCGTCTCCTCGCCGAGGCGCATGACCGAGCCCTTGCCGAACTGCCGCTCGATCTGGAGGAGAGCAGTCTCCAGGGCCTTGTCCCTGTCGCCCGCCCGCTCCGGGCTCGACTTGCTGTTTGCTGCCATGGGGGACTCCCTGCCGGGTTAAGGGGCCTGCGGGCACCTCCCGCACCGCCCAGGTCGTCTGAGTTTCGGTCCCGCCGGACATCCCCCGGCGGTTATCGGTGGACACGTTACGCGCCGCCACCGACATTTCTGCCCGGCACCACGCCGTGCCTGGCCCGAGGGGATTTTCGCGGCCGTTTTCTCCAACCTCGTAAGGCCGGGGCTCACCGCCACCCGACCACTATAGAACGAACGTGTATTCGATCATGGACGACACGCCGAAAGCGGCACCAGAAATCCGGGAAAATGCAGGCCTGAGCGGGGTCAGGGGCTCGGCGTCAGCCTGCGGCCCGGGGGCGGACGATGGCGGGGTGGCCAACTACCATCGGCAGAAGCAGGTACTGCCGGGCCAGGCTTTGCAGGGAGGCGCCGGTGACGATAGGACCGGACGACCAGACGACAGCGGGCCACGGCCGCTTCCTGGCGTCTCACACTGACCGCGAGCAGGCGGTCGACGCGCTCAAAACCGCGTTCGTGGAAGGTCGGCTGACCAAGGACGAGCTCGACGTACGTGCAGGCTATGCGTTTGCCGCACGCGCCTACGCGGACTTGGGCCCGCTTACCGCAGACATTCCCACCGGGCCGACCGGAGCCCAGCGGCAGCCCGCCCGAGCCCGGGCGCCAACGAGTACAAGGGCAGTCAAGCTGCGACTAGCCGCGTGCGCGATCATTCCGCTCATCGTGATCGTGGCCATGATCCTTTCCGATAACGAGGGCGTGACCAGTACGATCCTTCCCCCGTTGGTGCTCGCCTGTCTGATGGCCCTGCTGATGGGGGTGAGCCATCTGGTCGACTCCCGGCTTAGGCGCCGCCGCGCCGCGCGCTTAGCGGACGTTTTCCGGCAGCTTGAAGGTGTCGCAGACCGTCCGCCAGACGGTCTTGGCGTCCACCCCGTCCGCCAGAGCACGCTCAACCGTGCGCCCGCCGAGTTGGTCGAACACGAAGTCCTTGGCCACGCTCTGCGCATACACGTCACCGAACTGCGCGTCCATCCGGTCCCAGAATTCGGTTAGCCGCACGTAGCCCAGCGTACTGCCGGCCCGGACCAGACCGGCGCAGCGGATGAAACAGCGCCGGCCGACGGGAACTGAGCGCGGGCGCCAGGAGGTCATTTGCCCGATGTGTCGGTATTAAACCCGATGTGTCGTTATTAAATCCGTGGGAAGTACTCTCAGTAGGCGCACTTCGTGATCTTGGGCGTGCGCCGTCCGACCAGATAGCAGGCATAGCAGGGCCGGTTGCGGCGGGCATTGCGCACGATGGAGGGCGGATGGTTGCGCCTGCGGGGGTGAACGAGGAAATCCCTCGGGAACCGGCGAAGGCTGGGCTGGCGCAGGCCGAGCCCGCCGAGGGGGAACTTGCGGCAGTCCCGGACGGGGAAATCGCGGCGACGGCGAGCGGACGAGCGGACGATGCCGAGGCAGAGCGCGCGGAGACCGAGACGGCCGAAGCCGAGCCCGCTCAGGGGGAGCTGCCCGCTCAGGAGGAACTGCCCGCGCAAGGGGAACTGGCGCAGGGGGAGCTACCGGAAGCCGGGCCTGCCGACGCTGAGCTGGGCGGGCCAGGCCGGGACGCGGTGGAGGAGAGCCGGGATGTCAGTGCGCTCGCGGTGATCGGCATCATCCTCGGAGTCCTCGCCCTCGTCGGAGTGGCGGTGGGCGCGCTGGCGGTGATCACTCACGGGTTCCGGCCGAAGACGGTGATCACCTACAAGCTGGCCGCCGTGTTCGGGCTGCGGCCGGGCGAGTGCGTCAACTCCACAGGTAACGGCCTCAACGTCACCGTGCTGTCCTGCGCGACAGCGCACGACGCCGAGGTCTTCGCCACCTACAGCCTGCCCGCGGGGCCCTGGCCCGGCGCCTCGGCGGTTCAGCAGAACGCGGGCAACGGCTGCGCGAGCCGACTCGACAGCTACCTGAACCCGCAGCTCGCGACGGCCGCCCTGACCCAGGAATACGTCTACCCGAACCAGGCCGCCTGGCAGGCCGGCGAGCGCACCGTGGTGTGCGAGGTCCGCGCGGTAAGTGGGCAGCTCACCGGTTCGGTGCGGGCGAAGAGCTGACCCCGGCCGGATCCTGGGGGTTTCTTTCCAGCCACTCGCCCTGCCGCATCACCGCGCGTAGCCGGAACTCCTCGTCGCAGACGACCAGGTCGGCGTCCAGGCCCGGGCGAAGAGCGCCGGTCCGGTCGGCGAGGCCGAGCACGCGGGCCGGGGTGGTGCTCGCGGCGGCGGCCACCGCGGTTACCGGCAGGCCTGCGGCGACAGCATGCCGGACGACGTCGGCCATGGTGGCTGTCGAGCCGGCGATGGCGCCGGCCGTACCACGGCCGGCGGGCTCGCCAGGCCCGCCGCCTGCGGCGAGGCGAGCCACTCCCCCGGTCACGTCGACCCGCATCGACCCGAGCCGGTAGCGGCCGTCCGGCATCCCGGCGGCCGCCATCGCGTCGGTGACCAGAACCAGCCGACCGGGACCCGCGGCCCGGGCCGCCAGGCGGATCACGACGTCGTGCAGGTGCACGCCGTCGGCGATCACCTCACAGGTGACCTCGTCCCGGTCGAGCAGCGCGCCGGCCGGGCCGGGCTCGCGGTGGTGCAGCGGCCGCATGCCGTTGAACAGGTGGGTCGCGTGGGTCGCGCCGGCGTCGACGGCCCCCGCGGTGATGTCCGCGGTGGCGTCGGTGTGGCCGACGGCGGCGGTCACGCCGGCCTGCGCTGCCGCCTTGATCAGGTCGGCCGCCCCGGGAAGTTCGGGGGCGATGGTGATGACGCGCAACTGACCCGCGGCCGCCGTCTGCAGGCGCTCGAAGGCCGCGACGTCGGGAGCGAGCATGTGCCGCGGATCCTGGGCGCCGCACCTGGCCGCGGAGAGGAACGGTCCCTCCAGGTGAATCCCGGCGATGACGCCCTGGCCGGCCAGGGCAGCGAGCATGGCGGCCCTGGCCTCGAGGTCAGCGAGCGGCGCGGTGACCAGGCTGGCCACGATGGTGGTGCTGCCGTGCCGGCGGTGGAACTCCGCGGCATGCCTGGCGTCGTCGGCCGGTCCCGTGGTGAACGACGTGCCGCCGCCCCCGTGCACGTGCATGTCGACGAAGCCCGGCAGCACCCAGTGCCCGTGCAGGTCGGTGACGGGAAGCCCGGACGGCGGTGAAGGCGTCGCCGCACCTGGCCCCACGGCGTCGATCAGGTTCCCGGCTACCCGGATCCAGCCGGGGCTGAGTACGCCTTCTGGCGTCACCACGCGGCCGCCGGTCAGCAGGCGGCACGGGGCCGGGACCGGGGGCACTACGCCAGGATGACAGAACGTGACAGGGCTCGGGGCTGGTCCGGGTCGATGCCCTTCCGCTCCGCGAGCACGACGGCGAGCCGCTGTGCCCCGATCAGCCCGGCGAGCGGGTCGGCGTCCGAGGCGACCACCGCGGCCCCGGTGCGGCGGGCGTCGGCCAGCAGGGCGGCAGGCACGTGATGGCCGGCGCGCCGGTGCCGTCTTGCAGGTCGGGCCGGGTGGCCAGGGCCCGGGCGACCTCACTGGTGGTGGTGCCGCCGTTCAGCGCCACCGCCGACCCCGGCGTGACGAGGGCGGCCGCCGCGCGGCCGATGCGCTGTTGCTCCGGGGCGTGCCGCGCGGTCTTGTACCGCAGCGGCAGATCGTAGGAGACGTGCCCGGCCATCGCGCCGCCCCGGGTCCTGGTCACAAGCTGCTGCCTGGCCAGCTCATCCAGGTCGCGGCGGATGGTGGCCTCGGACACGTCCAGGGCCCGGGCGGCTTCGGCCACGGTGAGCTGCCCGTCGCCGGGCAGCAAGTCGAGCAAGTCATTCCAGCGCTGGTACCTGGACACGCGATCCGACCTCCCCAAAACGCACAACGAATCTGCGCGATCGTGCGCAGTTTATGCGCGCAGGTTGTCCCGGCGATACTGCGTTTTCGCGATACTTCCCCGGCGCTGTGGCGCGAAGGGATCCTGACCGCGATCGAGGTCAGCAGCCGCCCGGCGGGCCAGGGAAACCCGGGCCGACGGCGGGCTGATCGACGACGCCGGTCACCACGGGTCGCAGGACCTCGCCGAAGTGCACCACGTACCACACGCCACGCCAGGAAATCAGCGACGCGATGCCGAACGACCGCTCCTGACCGTGCTCGGTGTAGATGACGCGGGCGCCGCCGACGTGCCAGTAGCCGATCGTGTTATAGCAGGCGCCCGGATACACCCAGGCGGCCTCGGAGCTCGGCACGATGACGCGGACCAGCTGGGCGCCACGGGCCACTAGGCCGTGCGCCGCGCCGACGTCGAGCGCGAAGTCGTACCAGAGCCTGTGCTGCCAGTCCGAATCCGGGTAGGGAATGGCCTTCAGCTGCCGGTACGCGGCCTCAGGGAAGAAGGCGGGCTGGGCCAGGCGCGGGTTGCCTGTGCTCACGGCCCGCCACAGGTCTGTCATTGCGTTGCGGAAGGCCGCGGTGTCCGTGTGCGGGAGGGCATGGGTCTGCGGCAAGGTACCCGCGCCCGGCGCCACAGGAAGAGAGGCCGGAGACGGGGTAGCGCTGGCCTGGGGAACGGCGCTGCCGGCCGACTTGGCGGGCGGCTGGGTCGGCGGCGATCCGGTTCCGGTGGCGCTGGCCCCGGTGCTGGCCCCGGAAGCCGGGGGCGGGGCGGGTGGCCCAGCGCTGCACCCCGCCAGCAGGGCCGCGATGGTGAGCGCCGCCGCCGGCGGCACCCGCCGTGACAACCTCATGCTTTCAACTCCGCCACGTCGCGTTCTCGTTCCGAGTGCAGCCGAGACTACTGCACCACCTGCCAGGAATGTCGGTGGGGCGAGGCACTATGGGGGGATGGCAGTGAAGTCATCCGCGGCCGGGAGCCAGCTGACCGCAAGCCCGCTCGACGGGTTCTCTGCGGCCACCCGGGCGTGGTTCGACGGGGCGTTCGCCGAGCCGACCCAGGCTCAGGCCGGGGCGTGGCGAGCGATCGGCAAGGGCGAGGACACGCTGGTCGTCGCGCCGACCGGCTCGGGTAAGACGCTGGCCGCGTTCCTGTGGGCCATCGACAAGCTGTCGGCGCAGCCGCCGCCCGCGGACCCGAAGCTGCGCACCCGGGTGCTCTACGTCTCCCCGCTCAAGGCGCTGGCGGTGGACATTGAGCGGAACCTGCGGGCACCACTGACCGGGATCAGGCACGCCGCGCACCGGCTGGGCCTGCCGGAGCCGGACATCAGGGCCGCCGTACGTACCGGCGACACCGCCGCCGAGGAACGCAGGAAGCTGGCCAGCAAGCCGCCGGACATTCTCATCACCACCCCGGAGTCGCTCTTCCTGCTGCTCACCTCGCAGGCCAGGGAGACCCTGCGCGGGGTTGAGACGGTCATCGTGGACGAGGTGCACGCGGTCGCGGGCAACAAGCGCGGCGCCCACCTGGCCCTGTCCCTGGAGCGCCTGGATTCGCTGCGGCCAGGGGGGTACGGGGGGGCGGGGAGCCCCCCCGTGAGCGGGGAGAGTCTGGGGGGGTCGGCCCCCCTGGGCCAGCACAGCGGGTGGGCCTGTCCGCGACGGTGCGGCCGGTGGAAGAGGTGGCCACTTTCCTCGGCGGCACCCGCGCGGTCACCGTCGTGCAGCCGCCCAGCCCCAAGCGCATCGAACTGGAGGTCGTCGTCCCGGTCGAGGACATGACCGAGCTGGACATGATGCCGGGCCGCGGCGGCGAGGACGAGGACAACCCGGGGGGCGGGCCGGCGCCCAGACGCTCGATCTGGCCGCACGTCGAGGAACGGGTGCTCGACCTGATCGAGCAGCACAAGTCCACCATCGTGTTCGTGAACTCGCGGCGCCTGGCGGAACGCCTGTGTGCGAGGCTGAACGAGCTGGCGGCGGAGCGCGCGCAAGGACTCGACGGGCCGAACCTATCCGCCGCGGCGGCCCGGACCCCGGCGGAGCTCATGGCCCAGGCGGGAGCGTCAGCCGGTGCGCCGGTGGAGATCGCCCGGGCCCACCATGGCTCGGTGTCACGGCAGGAGCGCGCCGAGATCGAGGAGGCGCTCAAGGCCGGCCGGCTGCCCGCGGTGGTGGCCACGTCCAGCCTGGAACTCGGCATCGACATGGGCGCGGTGGACCTGGTCATCCAGGTCGAGGCGCCGCCGTCGGTGGCCAGCGGCCTGCAGCGGGTCGGCCGGGCCGGGCACAACGTCGGCGACGTCTCCCGCGGCATCATCTTCCCCAAGTACCAGGGCGACCTGGTGCAATCGGCGGTGGTGGCCGAACGGATGAGGGCCGGCCAGATCGAGGAACTGAAAATCCCGCATAACCCGCTGGACGTGCTGGCGCAGCAGATCGTCGCGATGACGGCGGTCGACGACTGGCTGGTAGACGAGCTCGAGTTGACGGTGCGGAGAGCCGCCCCGTTCGGTGGCCTGACTCGGCCTGTCCTGGAGGCGGTGCTGGACATGCTGGCCGGGCGGTACCCGAGCGAGGACTTCGCCGGGCTGCGGCCTCGCATTGTCTGGGACCGGGTGGCGGGCACCATCCGGGCCCGGCCGGGCGCCCAGCGGCTCGCCGTCACCAGCGGCGGCACCATCCCCGACCGCGGGCTGTTCGGGGTCTTCCTCGCTTCGGACACTGGTGCTGGCAACGCGGGCCGACAGCCTCGGCGGGTGGGGGAACTCGACGAGGAGATGGTGTACGAGTCGCGGGTCGGCGACGTGTTCGTGCTCGGCGCCACCTCGTGGCGGATCGAGGACATCACGCCGGACCGGGTGCTGGTCACGCCCGCGCCCGGCCAGCCGGGCAAGCTGCCGTTCTGGCACGGCGATACCCCAGGCCGGCCAGCCGAGCTCGGCCAGGCCATCGGCCAGGCCTGCCGCGAGCTTTCCACAATGATGGGGGCACGGGAGGCGGGTGGGGAGCCCGAGGCCACCGCCAAGCTGATGCGGGCCGGCCTGGACGAGCTGGCGGCGCGGAACCTGATCAGGTACCTGGCCGAGCAGCGCGCGGCCACCGGCTACGTTCCTGACGACCGGACCCTGGTGGTCGAGCGGTTCCGCGACGAACTCGGCGACTGGCGCGTCGTACTGCACAGCCCCTACGGGGACCGGGTGCACGCACCGTGGGCACTGGCCATCGCGGCCCGGCTGCGTGAGCGGTACGGCGGCATGGACGTGCAGGCGCTGCACACCGACGACGGGATCATCATCCGGGTCCCCGACTCCGACGAGCCGCCGCCGGCCGGGATCGCGCTGTTCGACCCGGACGACGTGGGCGACCTGATCACCGCTGAGGTCGGCGCCAGCGCGATGTTCGCGTCCCGGTTCCGTGAATGCGCCAGCCGGGCGCTGCTGCTGCCGCGTCGCCAGCCCGGCCGCCGCACGCCGCTGTGGCAGCAGCGGCAGCGCTCCGCGCAGCTGCTCGAGGTGGCGAGCCGCTACCCGGCGTTCCCGATCGTGCTCGAGACCGTCCGGGAGTGCCTACGGGACGTATTCGACGTGCCGGCCCTGACCGGGCTGCTGCGGGATATCGCCGCCCGGCGAGTGCGGATCGTGGAAGTCGAGACGTCTACACCCAGTCCGTTCGGTAAGTCCCTGCTCTTCCGCTACGTCGGCGCGTTCATGTACGACGGCGACGCGCCGCTGGCCGAACGCCGCGCGCAGGCCCTGTCGCTCGACTCGGCCCTGCTGGCGGAGCTGCTCGGCCAGGAAGGGCTGCGCGAGCTGCTCGACCCCGCCGTGATCGCCGAGGTCGCTCGCGACCTGCAGCACTTGTCCCCGTCCCGCCGCTGCCGTGACCTCGAAGACGTCGCTGACCTGCTGCGCATGGCCGGCCCCTGCACGGCCGAGGAGGTGGAGGCGCGGTGCGCGGAGCCGGGGGCCGCGAGTGACTGGCTCGGGGAATTGTCGGTGGCCCGCCGTATCATCGGTGTGCGCATCGCGGGGCAGCCGATGTGGGCCGCCATCGAGGACGCGGGGCGGCTGCGAGACGCGCTCGGGGTGCCGCTGCCGGTCGGCGTGCCCGAGGCGTTCACCGAACCGGTCGCGGACCCGCTCGGCGACCTGATCGCCAGGTACGCGCGAACGCACGGCCCGTTCACTGCCGACGCGATAGCGGCACGGTACGGGCTCGGCGTCGCGGTGGTGACGCTGGCCTTGCGGCGGCTCGCGGCGAGCGGCCGGGTAGTCGAGGGTGAGTTCCTGCCCGCGGGACAAGCTGGCAGCGCGCAGGCCGCCGTCGACGGGCAGCTGGCCGCGCCGCGCCCCACCGAGTGGTGCGACGCCGAGGTGCTTCGGCTGCTGCGGCGGCGCTGCCTGGCCCGGCTCCGCAAGGAGGCGGAGCCGGTACCGCCCGAGGTGCTGGCCAGGTTCCTGCCCGTCTGGCACGGGATCAGCACGCCCGGCTCTGGCGGGGGCGGAGCGCGGCGGCGGGCCGACGCTGGAGCGGTCCTCGAGGTGCTCGAGCGGCTGGCCGGGACGCCGCTGCCGGCCTCCGCGCTGGAGACGCTGGTGCTGCCGGAGCGGGTGCCTGGCTACTCCCCCGCCTTGCTCGACGAGCTGACCTCGGCGGGCGAGATCGTCTGGTCCGGCGCCGGGGCGCTGCCCGGCGGCGACGGCTGGCTGGTCCTCGCACCCGCCGACGGCGCCCCGCTGCTGTTGCCCGAACCGGTTGAGGTGAGCATGACGCCGCTGCATCTGGCCGTGCTCGAGGCGCTCGGCGGCGGCGGCGCGCTGTTCTTCCGCATGCTCAGCGACCGGGTCGGCGCGCTGCTCGACGGTCCGCTCCCCACTGACGCCGAGCTGACGGACGCGGTTCTGGGACCTGGTGTGGGCCGGCCTGCTCACCAACGACACGCTGGGACCGCTCCGGGTGCTGCTAGGCGGCGGCCAGCAGCGCCGGGCGGCCGCGCCCGCCCGGACCGGGCCGCGGCCGCGGCCCGCCGGGGCATCCGGGCTTTCCGGGACGGGACGACGGTACGGCTTCGGCCGTCCGTCCATGCCGACCCGCACCGGGCCGCCCACGGTCAGCGGCCGGTGGTCGCTGCTGCCCAGCCGGGACGAAGCCGACCCCACCCAGCGGGCGCACGCGCTCACGCTGACCCTGCTCGAGCGGCACGGCGTGCTGACCAGGGGCGCGGTGGCCGCCGAGCGGATCACCGGCGGCTTCGGCGCGGTGTACCCGGTGCTGCGCGCCATGGAGGAGGCCGGCCAGTGCCGCCGCGGCTACTTCGTCGAAGGGCTCGGCGGAGCCCAGTTCGCGCTGCCCGGCGCGGTGGACAGGATGCGCGCGCTGGCCCAGGGGCCAGGGGGGTCTGGGGGGATGGTTCCCCCCCATGAGCGGGGGGTTCCGGGGGGTCGTCCCCCCGGGCTAGCACAGGTGCTGGCCGCGGCGGACCCGGCTCAGCCCTACGGGGCGGCGCTGCCCTGGCCCGACCGCCCCGGCGAGACGGTCTCCTCGCACCGGCCGGGCCGCAAGGCGGGTGCGCTTGTCGTACTCGTGGACGGATCGCTGGTGCTTTACGTCGAGCGCGGCGGCCGGACCCTGCTGTCCTGGACCGACGATCCCGAGCGGCTGGCGACCAGCGCAAACGCGCTGGCCGCGGCCGTCCGCGGCGGCGCGCTCGGGCGGCTGACCGTGGAACGCGCCGACGGGGAGCGGGCCGGCGGCGACTCGCCGCTGACGCAGGCGCTCGAGGCGGCCGGGTTCCGGCCCACCCCCCGCGGGCTCCGGCTGCGGGCCGGGTAAGACTCTCCGACGATCTCCGTGATCCGCACGCCAGGGCAATGCGGCGGGTATGGTTGCCCAGAAATGACGGATTCCCTGTTGGGGGGATAATGACAGATCAGTCATACAGCCAGGGTCGGCCTGATGATTGGAGCCGCGCTGGCTACGACCCCGACGAGCAGTACGCGGGCGAGCAGTACTACGGCGCGGGCGCGTCCGGCTCCCCCAGACCAGGCGCGAGCTTCCCCGGCACGGCAGATTCGGGCTACGGGACGCCTGGCCAGGGCGGCGCGGGCTACGGGACATCCGGCCAGGGCGGCTCGGGCTACGGGACATCCGGCCAGGGCGGCGCGGGCACCGCGCGGCCTAACCCGGGAATGCCCGGCCAGGCGGGTCCGGGGATGCCGACGACCCCGATCTGGCAGAGCACGCCGGGACCGGGCGCACCGGGACCGGCCGCACCAGGGCAGGGTGCACCAGGCTCGGGAGGCCGGGGACAGGGCGCGCCGGGGATGGGCGGCCCGGGAGTGGATGCGCCGCCGATGGGGCCGCCAGCCGGGATGTCGCCGATGGGGGCGACGCAGAGCGCGGACGCGAGGGGCTTCCTGGGCGCGCTGTTCGACTTCAGCTTCACGTCCTTCGTGACCACCCGGATCATCAAGGTCCTCTACGTCCTGATCCTGATCCTGACCGGACTCGTCGCGCTTTCTTACACGTTCATCGCCTTCAACGCGAGCGCGCTGTACGGCTTCCTGGTGCTGGTCATCGGGGATCCGCTGTTCATCATCATCGTGATGGCGCTCTGGCGGCTGGTCCTGGAGTCTTTCGTGGTGAGGTTCCGGATCGCCGAGGATCTCCGCGCGCTGCGCGAACGCGGCGACCGCTGAGGCCGTGCGGCCGACATCCGTCTACGTCCCGTTTCTGCATGCGGAACACGTTCTCGAAGGCCGGGCGGTGACCACCTAGGCTCGGTCATGTGACAGATGCGCACATCAGTGACCGGACCGCCAAGGCCCGGCGGATGGAAGAGGTCATCCGCGGCTACTTCGACGCCTGCAATTCGGGGGACGCGGACGCGGTGGCCAAGTACTTCGAGCCGGGAGCGGTGCACTACTTTCCGCCGGACATGTACGAGGGCCCGTTCCGTGGCGGCGAGACGATCGGCGCAAAGTGGTCCTGGGCGGTGCGGACGCTGGGCTCGCACTGGACCGTGGACGAGGTCATCTGCGACCCGGACACCGACCGGGCGGTGATCGAGTGGACGCACGAGAAGACCAAGACCGGCGTGGTGCTGCGCGGCGACGAGTGGTATCACTTCGATCCGGACAGCGGGCTGATCACGGAGATCCGGGCTTACTATGCCTCGCCGCAAGCCACGGGCCTGGACCGGCTGGAGCTCGCCGGGTACCCCTACGCCGAGCGCGGTTATGCCGCCAGCAGCTGAGGGCGGCCAAGTGAGAGAAACACCGCGCGGCCATGCGGGGGGCCGCCCGAGTGGACTGCTGCTCGACATCGGCGGCGTGGTGCACAACACCGCCATGCACCTGGTTGAGCGGCTGGCCGGGACCGAGCCCGCGATGCTTCCGGTGCTCGAGGCGATCGGCGGGCTAGCCAGCGACCGGGACGATCTGTGGCAGCAGATGCTGCGCCGCCAGGTGACCGAACGGCAGTACTGGGCGCAGCGAGCGACCGAGTTCGGGGCCGCGTTGGGCGAGACCTGGGACACCCGGGCCATGATGCACCGGCTGTACGAACTGCCCCAGCAAGACTGGCTGCGCACCGAGATGGTGGACCTGATGTCCGACGCCAAGGCGGCCGGGCTGGTGCTGGGCGCGCTGACCAACGACATGACCGACTTCCACGGCCCGGATTGGGTGGACCGGCAGGAGCACCTGAAGCTGTTCGACATCATCGTCGACGCCAGCCTCACCGGGGTGATGAAACCCGATCCGCGGGCGTTCCGCCGGGCCGCCGAGGCGCTCGGCCTGGTCCCGGAGCAGATCGTGTTCCTCGACGACATGCCGGGAAACGTCGAAGGCGCACGTCAGGTGGGGATGACGGCTGTCCGGGTGCCGTGGGATGATCCCGGGCCGGCCATCGACACCGCCAGGACCTTGCTGCGGCTGCCACCCCGGCAGCCGGGCGACGACAACTGAGGAGCAGGCATGCCGCTCGTCCGCATCGACATCATGGAAGGCCGCCCGCCGGAGAAGATCCGCGAGCTG
This sequence comes from uncultured Actinomycetota bacterium, assembly GCA_963842265.1. GTDB lineage: Bacteria > Actinomycetota > Actinomycetes > Streptosporangiales > Streptosporangiaceae > Palsa-504. The sequence goes on along the minus strand of CAWJGE010000010.1, from coordinate 183,149 downwards.
CACAGCCGCGTCGCCGCCCTGGTGGCGGAGATCCTGGACGCGCCGATCGAGCGGGTCCGCACCTACATCACCCAGTTCCCGCCGGAAGGCTGGGGCATCGGCGGCGTGCCCGCCGACGTGGCCCGCGCCGACGAGGTCGCCGCCCGCCGCGCCGCGACCGCCGACCGCACCGGCACGTGACCACCCCGGAGCAGGCAGTGGTGGTGGGGGCCACCGGGGCGATCGGGCAGGCTGTGGTCAGTCGGCTTACCCGGCGCGGGCTGCGGATACTCGCGGTCGCGCGTAGCAAGGCCGACCTCGACGAGCTCGCGTCGGGCAGCGACCTGATCACGCCCTGCCCGGCGGACATCGGCAGCAACGACGCGATCGCGGCCATCGGCTCGGCGCTGACCGGACCAGTGCGGATGGCGGTCTTCGCGGCCGGGCTGCCGGTCCGCGGCTCGGCGGACACCATCGACCCGGACGCGCTGGCGGCCGGTGCCAACATCAAGGTCGGCGGGCTGCTGCGGCTGCTGCACGCGGTCCGCGACCAGTTGGTGCCCGGGTCGCGGTTCGTGACGTTCGCCGGCTCGCTCGGCCTCGAACCGCGCGCGCACGAAGCCGGCCCCGGCGCGGTCAACGCGGCCGTGTTCAACCTGATGCGGCAGATCAGCCTGCTCTACGGGCCCCGCGGGGTGACCACGCACACGCTCAGCCCGGGGCCGGCCGACACCCCCAGGCTGCGCCGGATCGTGGCCGCGGTCGCCGCCGAGCGGGGCACCGCCGAGCAGGACGTCTGGCAGGAGTACGTGGCGCAGAACTCGCTGGGCCGGCTGCCGACCGCAGGCGAGCTGGCCTGGGCCGTGGAACTGCTGCTCGACCCGGAGGCCGACGTGTTGCACGGCAGCGTGCTCTACCTGGACGCGGGCGGCCATCGCGGTATCCACTGAGAGTTGCGGGAAGGCTGGTGCGGAGCCCGTTAGGTTCAAAACCTCCCTTTTAAGCCGGCGGAGAGCTGTAGCCGAGCCGCCGGGAGATGACCTGGGCCGACTCGACCACCAGCGCGGTGGCCCGCCGCATCGTGGTGCGCATCCGGGCGCTGTCGCCGACGACGCTGACCGCCGCCATGACCGTGCCGTCCCGGCCCCGGATCGGCGCGCCCACCGAGACGATGCCCAGGTGCCCTTCCTCGTTGTTCTGCGCCCAGCCGCGCTCGGCCACCGCCGTCAGTTCGGCCAGCAGCCGGTTCTTGTCGGTGATGGTCCACGGCGTCTGGGCCACCGGCTGCCAGTCGGCCAGGCGGCGGGTCAGCTCGTCCGCCGGCAGCGCGGCCAGCAGGATCTTGCCCGAGCTCGTCCAGTGGGCCGGCAGCCGGTGCCCGACCTGGCGGAAGATCGGCAGCAGGTTGTGGCTCTCCAGCCGCTCGACGTACACCACCTCGAGCCCGTCGAGCACCGCCACGTGCACCATCTCGCCGGTCTCGTGCCGCAGCGTGGCGAGCGCCGGCAGCGCCGCCTGGTGCAGGTCCACATGCTCGGTGACGTTGCTGCCCAGCTCGTACAGGACCAGGCCGAGGCGGTAGCGACCCGGGCTGCTGCCCCGCTCGAGCAGCCGTTCGGCCGTCAGCGTGGTCACCAGCCGGTGCACGGTGCTCTTGCCCAGGCCTAGCTGGCGGGAGAGTTCGGTAATGCCGAGCTCCTGACCGGCCCGGGAGAACGCGCGCAGCACGCGGGCGGCGTTGCGCACCGAGGCCAGCGTGGTGCGGTCGGGCGGGGCACCGGCCGTGGCTGGCCCGCTGAGCGTCATGCTCCACCGTAACTCCGTTCCGCTCTGCGGGACAACGGCATTGGTTTGCCAGGCAGCCGCGTCGTACGGTCTGGGAAATCCCGCAACCGGCGGTCACGCCAGGGGGGCATGTGGCACAGATCCTGTGGTTCGAGAACTACGCACCCGCAGACGCTCCCGTGCTCGGCGGCAAGAACGCCTCCCTCGGCTCGCTGATGGCCGCCGGGTTGCCGGTGCCGCCCGGCTTCGCGATCTCGGCCGACTGCTACCGCAAGGCGCTGGCCGACGGCGGGCTCACCGGGCAGCTCGACGCCCTGATCGCGGCGGCCGACCCGCACGATCCAGCCTCGGTGGTGGCGGCCGGTGCGCAGGCGCGGGCGCTGATCGGCTCGCTGGCTGCGTCGCGTGATCTAGCTGACGCCATCCGGGCCGCGTACGGGGAGCTGTGCGCGCGCTGCGGGGACAGCGACGTTCCTGTGGCGGTCCGCTCGTCGGCGACCTGCGAGGACCAGCCGGACGCGAGCTTCGCCGGCGAGCACGACACCTACCTGTGGGTACGCGGCGGCGATTCGGTGGTGGCCCATATGCTCCGCTGCTGGGCCAGCCTGTTCACCGACCGCGGCATCGCCTACCGGATCGAGCGGGGCTACGGCCGGGCCAGCGTGGCGATGAGCGTCGGCGTGCAGCAGATGCTGCGGCCACGGGCCGCCGGGGTGGCGTTCACCCTCAACCCGCTGAACGGCGACCGGTCGCAGGTCGCCATCGACGCGTCCTGGGGCTTCGGTGAGGCCGTGGTCAGCGGTGAGGTCACCCCGGACAACTTCCTGGTGGACAAGGTCATGGGCGCGATCACCCGGCGCACGATCTCGGCCAAGACCCTGGAGTACCGGCTCGCTGACTCCGATGCGGTGACCGCGGTGCCAGTGGACGCGGACCGGCAGTCCGTCCCCTGCCTGACCGACGACGAGATCCTGGCCGTGGCCCGGCTGGCCCGGCGGGCGGAGAAGCACTACCGCTGCCCGCAGGACGTGGAGTGGGCGCTCGAGGCCACGGGCGACGTGCTGCTGCTGCAGAGCCGGCCGGAGACGGTGTGGAGCCGCCGCCCCAGGCCCGCCGCCAGCTGCACCGCGGACCCGATCGCCAGCATGGTCCAAACCCTGCTTCACCCTTCGCACGGCGCGCCGGAGGGCCACGGCCACGGCTGACGCTGGCTGGCATACTCGCATCATCCGGCGGCCAACGGTGGCCGCCGGCCCCTAGTTCCAGGAGGAACATCATGGCCGACCGGTTCCCTAGCCCGTTCGAGATGCCGACTCCTCCCGGGGCGGAGGGATGGAAGGACCTGTACGCGTACTCGACGGTGTTCAGCGAGGACCGCCGCGAGTACGAGGAGTCGGCGTTCTGGTTCATGGACGGCGTGCACACCCCCGAGGTGGTCCCGCCGTGGGACGCCACCATCATGGAGTACGCGATCATCGCGCTGTCCCAGTACAACACCAGGCACTACATCATCCCCCCGGCGCTCGGCGTGGACCTGCGGTACCTGAACGGCTACATGTACCTCTCCCCCGTCGGGGTGACCGACCCGGAGGAGATCGGGGCGCGGGTGCCCGAGTTCGCCGAGCGGGCCGGGTACTACTTCGCCAACTGGGACCGGCTGTACGCGGCCTGGATGCCCAAGGTGCGCGCGCTCATCGACGAGCTCGAGGCGATTTCGTTCTCGCCGCTGCCGCACCGGGAGGACATGGCCGTCATCACCGAGGGCCGGGGTACCGGGAGTGCCCTGGACCTGTTCACCACCTACCACCGGCTGGTGGACCTGCTGCTCAAGCTGTGGCACTACCACTTCGAGTTCCTCAACCTCGGCTACGTCGCTTACCTGGACTTCTTCGGCTGCTGCCAGCAGCTGTTCCCGTCCATCCCGGACCAGGCCATCGCCAAGATGGTGGCCGGGATCCAGGTCGACCTGTTCCAGCCAGATGAGGAACTCAAGAAGCTGGCCCAGCTCGCGGTCGAGCTGGGCCTGGCTTCCCGGTTCTCTGGTTCCGGCCCGGCTTCCGAGGTGCTCGACGGGTTGCGCGGCGACCCGCAGGGCGACAAGTGGCTGGCCGCCTGGGAGGAGGCCAAGCACCCCTGGTTCAACTTCTCGGCCGGCAGCGGCTTCTACCACAGCGACAAGGTGTGGCTGGAGAACCTGGACATCCCGCTCGGCTTCCTGCGCACCTACATCGCCAAGGTCCAGCGCGGCGAGACGCTCGAGCGGCCGATGGAGGCCGTCGTCGCCGAACGCGACCGGATCGTGGCCGAGTACACCGACCTGATCGACAGCGACGAGGACCGGGCCACCTTCGGCGCCAAGCTGGGACTGGCCCGCACCGTGTTCCCGTACGTGGAGAACCACAACTTCTACGTCGAGCACTGGGCCCACTCGGTGGTCTGGCGCAAGATGCGCGACCTGGGCCGTCTCTTTGTCGAGGCGGGGTTCTTCACCGATCCGGACGACGTGTTCCTGCTTTCCCGGCATGAGGTCCCTGAGGTGCTGTTCGACCTGTACCACGGCTGGGCGGTCGGGGTCCCCTCGCGCGGGCCGAAGTACTGGCCGCGGGAGATGGCCCGCCGCAACCAGATCATGAACGCGCTACGGCAGTGGTCGCCGCCGCCGGCCCTGGGCGTGCCGCCCGAGGTCATCACCGAGCCGTTCACCGTCATGCTCTGGGGCATCACCTCCGACAGCGTCCGGCAGTGGCTCGGCGGGGCTCAGGACGGCGGGCTTTCCGGCTTCGCCGCCTCGCCTGGCATCGCCGAAGGCCCGGCCCGGGTGATCCTGTCCGCGGACGGGATCGGCGAGCTGCGCGACGGCGAGGTGCTGGTCGCGCCGCTGACCGCCCCGAGCTGGGCGCCGGTGTTCGGCAAGATCGCCGCCACGGTGACTGACGTGGGCGGGATCATGAGCCACGCCGCCATCGTGTGCCGCGAGTACGGGTTGCCGGCCGTGACTGGCACCGCGTTCGGCACCAAGACCATCAAGACCGGGCAGCGGCTGCGGGTGGACGGCAACGCCGGCACCGTGACGATCATCGACTGATTCTCTCTGGGAGTGCTTTCATGCTGACCGCCGAACAGAACGACGAGCTGACCCAGGTCGCGGCGGGTACGCCCATGGGCGAGCTGCTGCGGCGCTACTGGTACCCGGTCGCGTTCACCCGCGAACTCGAGGAGTTCCCGGTCCGGCCGGCCCGGCTGCTCGGCGAGGACTTCGCCGTGTTCAAGACGCCGCGCGGTAAGTACGGCATCCTGCCGGAGGGCTGCCCGCACCGGCGGGCCTCGCTGGCCTACGGCGTGGTGGAGTCCGACGGGCTGCGCTGCCCGTACCACGGCTGGCTGTTCGGGGTGGACGGCTCCTGCCTCGATCAGCCCGCGGAGCGGGAGGAGACCAACTTCCGCTCGCGGGTGCGGGCGGCCGCCGGTGTCGCGCAGGAGCTCGGCGGGCTGGTGTGGGCCTACATCGGGCCCTCGCCCGCGCCGGAGCTGCCTCGGTTCGACGTGTTCGTGATGGACGGGGTCCGGGACATCGGCTGGACTTTTTTGCCGTGCAATTTCGTGCAGATCATGGAGAACGCCGTCGACCCGCACCACACCGAGTGGCTGCACGGCCGGTTCTTCGAGTTCATGGCGCGTCATCAGGGCTTCGACGCGCCGCCCTCGTTCGGCAAGAAGCACGTCAAGGTGGGGTTCGACGCGTTCGACTGGGGCATCATCAAGCGCCGGGTGGTCGAGGGCGCGTCCGAGGAGGACGACGACTGGAAGATCGGCCACCCGCTGGTGTTCCCCTACAACATGCGGGTCGGCGGGGCCAACATCGAGCAGATGCAGATCCGGGTGCCGATCGACCGGACCACCACCAGGTTCATGCTGTACAGCGTGCACGCGCCTGCTGGGGTGGACTTTCCCGATCAGCCGCAGGTGCCGGACTACCAGATCCCGGTGTATGACTCGAACGGCAGGCACCGGGTGGACTATGTCGAGGGGCAGGACATGATGGCCTGGGTCACCCAGGGGCCGATCACCGACCGGACCGTGGAGCACCTGGGACGTTCGGACGTCGGGGTGACGATGCTGCGGCGGATGTTCAAGGAGAACATGTCCCTGGTGGCCCGGGGGGAGGATCCGCTCGGGGTGTACCGGGACTACCGCGAGCGGATCGACCTGCCGTGCGAGAAGAACAAGTTCGACGCCGGCGTCTCGTTCGCCATCGACTTCATCGACCGGGCCTCGTCCCGGTTCAGCCCGCAGGCCGACGCGCTGAAGAAGCTGCACATCAGGGCGAACGAAAACCGGAAGGCCGCGGCCGGGTGACGGTGGTCGCGGCTGGCCCGGGGGCTTCGGCTGGTGGTGGGGTTCCTGTTGGTGGTGACGTCGGGCGGGGCTGGTTTCCGGTTGATGCCGAGCGGCATCGCCGGGACGCGCCCCGGTACTGCCCGGCGTGCGCGGCGGCGTTGTCGCTGGCTGATGGCGGCCACGGGCTGACCACCGAGTACTGGACGGGCAGCGACCGCGTCTTCGTCTGCTTCTGCGGGGCTTGCGGCTGGTCCGGCGACATCGTGCTGGCTGCCCGCGTCGTCGGCCACGAGGCCGCGGAGTAAGGGCGCGGCGTTGAGGATTTGTCTGCGGTTTCGGGTGCTATATAGCGCCACTGGTTGGGCTGGGTGTCGCTCGCAATATGCATCGGGCGCCAGGGCGGGCCGACCGCTGGTGACCTTACTGGCATCGTCGCTGGTAGTGGCGGTGCAGCCCTGGATCATGGTCTTTGCCTAGGGCGGCTCCGGCGTCATGTCGGCCGGACAAGCGTCAGCGCCGGGTCGATCGCGCCGATATCGTCTGGGTCGCTGGTGATGACGGGATGTCCCCGGTCGCTTGCGCAGATGGCCACGCTCACATCCACTATGTCCGCCGTCCGAGTGGCCGCGCACCGGGCACCCACCCGAAGCGCCATCTTGGCGTCCAGCGGGACGACCGACGTGTTCGACGCGTGCAGCAGGCGAGCGATCCGAGCCTGACGTCCGCCGCCGCGCCACGCCTGAGCCAGCACCCCGGCCGGGACGGCCAGCTCCGCGCGGCCGGCGAGAGCTTCCTCCACCAGCACCGCCATCCGTGTGCTGCCCGACTCAAGCGCGATCAGCGCCCCGGTGTCGAGGGTCGCACCGGTCATGGCTCCATGCCAAGCACGCGGCGAGCCCATAGCCGGTCTTCCTCGGTCGGCTGGCCGCTCTCCGCGTAGATCTCGGCGATCGTCTCGGCCATCTCTTCATCCGCGTCGCGTCGCGCAAGTGCCTGCGAAATGAAGGCGGAGACTGAAGCGGCCCGGCCCTCCGCGACAGCCTGCCGCGCCGCGGCCACCTGCTCCTCCGGCAGGGTAATCGCGATCTTCTGCCGTGTCATACCACTTATCATACCGACGACGACCTTTCTGCCAAGCTGGTTTGGTCGCACTTCGCAGCCGAGAAGCTATAGTCAGCCGCCGACATTGCGAGCGCTCGCGAAGTGACCGGCGTAGTCCACCTCCGGCCTTAGTTCAGAATACAGATTTGTGAACATTGTCGCCACTGTTCACAAGCGTTTGCGACAACATGAGGTTGTGAGTACGGTGGAGCTATGGAGGCCGAGGGGCGGGAGCTGATCACTGCGGCGGCCATCGCACGAATGGCCGGGGTGGGGCGGGCTGCCGTGTCCAACTGGCGGAAGCGGCATCCGGAGTTTCCGAAGCCGGCAGGCGGATCGCCGAACAGCCCGGCCTTCGACCGGGCCGAGGTCCTGACCTGGCTGAAGGAGACAGGAAAGGCGGATCAGCTCGCAACGGCGGGGCGTACGGATGGCGGGACGATCCGGGTTGGCGCGTCTGGCGCGGACGCCATGGATAAGAGCTTCGGCAAGACCTTCGACATGACGTTCGCGGAGGCGAGGAAGTGGCTGCCGGAGCGATCCATCAGCGACCTGCTCCCCCGTGACCTGCTGGCTCGGGCAATGGCGGCGCTGCTTCCTCGGTCGATCGCACCGGACCGGGCAGCTCGTGACGATAGCGCCTGGCCGGATCGCCCGTATGACCAGGACAGGGTCCCGTCCGGAGGCGGACAATATCGCGGTGACGCGAACGACGACCCGGAGCTGCCGGTAGTCCTCGATCCAGCGTGCGGGGCAGCGGTGGCCCTGATGGCGGTGGCAGACCGGTTCGGCGCGCGGATCCGGCTCGCCGGGCAGGACACCGACGAGAAGGCGGCCCGGATCGCGGCATTCAACCTGTCGGGGAACTCACACGGGGCACCGTATGAAGTACATGCCGGGGACTCGTTCACCGACAGCCAGCTCGGCGCTTACCTGGGCAAGGCCGCTGCCGTGGTGTGCGAACCGCCGTTCGACCGGCCGGACTGGCCAGCCGCGGAGCTGACCACGGACCGGCGCTGGGAGTTCGGTATACCGGCGACGCGTGACAGCGAACTGGCCTGGGTGCAGCACTGCTACGCGCACCTTCGGCCGCACGGGGTCGCGGTCGCCGCAGTGTCACAGCGGGCTTGTGTGCAGCCGTCCGGTGAGCACATCCGGGCCGCGCTGGTGCGAACCGGCGTGCTCCGCGCGGTGATCGCGCTGCCGAAGGGCATGGGTTCGCTGCCTGGCACCGATATCTGCCTGTGGGTACTGCGACGCCCCGGCGGCGCGCCCGACCGTACGCCGGTGCGCATGATCGACCTTTCCGGACTCGGCGACCCGGCTGACGTGCCGCTTGAGTTCGGCGCCTGGCAGCAGCTGTTCGATGGCGGCGATCCCGCTGTTTCCCGCACGGTGGAGCGGCTCGATCTCCTCGATGAGGGCGCCTGCCTGCTGCCGTCTCGCTATCTGGCGGGGCGAGGCCAGGCGTCCGCCGCGGACCTCGTCCAAGTGACGGGGCGGCTCGCCGAGATATACGCGGCGGTGGGACGCGGGCTGCCGCGGTTCGCGGCGCCCACGGCGACGAGCCGCTACGCTTGCGTGACCCTCGCGGAGCTTGAGCGCGTGGGGGCGCTGACGATCCGGGCGCGGGATGACACGCCCCAGGCGGGAGACGTGCTGCTGCGGACCCAGGGCAGGCCGCCGGTCGTGGCGACCGCCGAGAAGGCCAGCGACGAGGACGCGATCGAGCGGTTCGTAGAGGTCAGCGGCATCGCGCAGGTCGTCGAGATCGACGGCACCCGGCTCGATCCGTACTTCGTAGCGCTGTTCCTGCGAAGCGACGTCGCCGCGCTGCCGGTCGCCAATACGCTCGGAGCAATCAACCGGGACGACTTGCGCCGGTGCCGTATCCCCCGGCTGCCCCTCGCCGAGCAGCGGCGGTACGGCGAGGCGTTCCGGCGCCTGAGCGAGATTGAGCAGGCACTGGCCGCATTGTCAGACCTCGGCGCGAAGGTGATCGGGGAGACGATCTACGCGCTGACCACCGGCGCGGTCGCGCCCGAGTATGAACTTCCGGCCGCGAGCCGGGTGCAGGAGCAGGACAGACACGAGATGAAGGGGCGGCGTCAGTGACAACGGGACCAACAACCTCGGGTCCGTCGCATCAGCGGATGGCGGCCGACATCTGGTCGGTGGCGGACAAGCTTCGTGGTCACTACATGCGGCATGAGTACGGCGAGGTGATCCTGCCGCTGACCGTCCTGCGGCGGCTCGACGCGGTGATGGCGAAGACCCGGCAAGCGGTCCGGGACCGGGACGCGGCGCTGACCAGCCAGGGCATCAAGAACAAGGACCGCCCCCTGCAGCTCGCGGCGAAGCTGCCCTTCTACAACACGTCCAGGCAGGACTTCTCGACGATCGCAGCCGACGCGCCGCAGGTGGCGAAGAACCTGCGGGACTACATCGCCGACTTCTCGGAGAACGTGCGGAAGATCATCGAGCGGTTCGACTTGGACAACCAGATCACCCGGATGGCCGAGTCGAAGATCCTCTACGACGTTATCGGTCAGTTCGCCGGGATGAAGGACCTAGAGAAGCTGTCCACGCACGACATGGGCTATGTTTTCGAACATCTGATCCGCAAGTTCTACGAGGACGCGAACGCCACCGCCGGTGAGCACTTCACGCCGCGCGAGGTCATCCACCTGATGGTGAACCTGCTGATCGCCCCGGACCGGGACACGATCAGCGGCGAAGGCCAAGTCATCAACATCCTCGACCCAGCTTGCGGCACCGGAGGCATGCTGACCGCTGCGGAAGACAAGATCAAGTCATTCAATCCAAACGCAAGGGTCTATCTCTGGGGGCAAGAACTGAACCCCCAGTCGTGGGCGACCTGCGGCTCGGAGATGCTGCTGCGCGACCAGCCCGGCTCGATCTTCTACGGGAACTCGTTCAGCGACGACGGGTACCAGAAGAAGAAGTTCGACTACATGCTGGCCAACCCGCCGTTCGGCGTCGAGTGGAAGACCGTCAAGCAGGACGTCGAAGACGAGAAGGCCGCCCTCGGCTACGCGGGGCGGTTCGGGGCCGGGCTGCCACGGATCAACGACGGGTCGTTCCTGTTCCTGCAGCACATGATCTCCAAGATGGAGCCGGTCCAGGGCAAGGGGTGCCGACTCGCGATCGTCTTCAACGGGTCGCCGTTGTTCACCGGCGCGGCGGACTCCGGCGAGTCGAACATCCGTAAGTGGATCCTGGAGAACAACTGGCTCGAAGGGATCGTCGCGCTGCCGGACCAGCTCTTCTACAACACCGGGATCTCCACCTACTTCTGGATCCTCACCAACCGGAAGGACCCGGCCCTGGCGGGCAAGGTCGTCCTGCTCGACGCCCGCGACCAATGGGAGAAGATGCGCAAGTCCCTCGGTGACAAGCGCAAGCAGATCGGCGACGACCAGATCGAGCACATCACGACGGTGTACGGGGAAGCCCTGACCGTTGCCGCCGATCCGGAGCATCCGGACCACGGGCGAGTGAAGGTGTTCTCGACGCGGGACTTCGGCTACCAGCGGATCACCGTGGAGCGGCCACTGAAGCAGCGGTTCGAGTTGACCGACGACACCCTCGCCGCCCTGAAAGCGTCGAAGGCCCTAGCGAAATGGGATGGGCGGGACGCGCTCATAACGGCGTTCCGGAATGCCCTCGGCTCGGTGTGGTGGACGAAGCGGGAGGCCGAGGCTGGGCTGCTCGCGGCGGCTAAGGCGGGCGGAGCGCTATGGCCCAGCTCGCCCCCAGTTCTGAAGGGCATCTGGGCGGCGGTGTCGGTGTCCGACCTCGACGGCGAGGTGCAGACGGCCAAGGGTGCTCCCCTGCCGGATCCAGACCTGCGCGACTATGAGAACGTGCCTCTAGACGAGGACGTGAAGGCCTACTTCGGCCGCGAGGTACTCCCCCATGTCCCTGACGCCTGGATCGACCACGACAAAACCAAGATCGGCTACGAGATCCCGTTCACGCGTCACTTCTACGTTTACACGCCGCCGCGGCCAATGGCCGAGATCGACGCGGAACTGCGCGAACCTGGAAAGCCAGATCCAGAAGCTGCTTGGCGAGGTGACAGGGTGACACTCCAGGGCTCAGTGGCGTTCCACGGCAACAAGGCGCACTGGACGCAGACAGCACTCCGCGCATTCCTGCATCGAACTGAGCACTTCGGGGAGATCGACCTCCCTCTGCTAGGCGTGGGGCTACACGAAGGCGTCCGCCAGCGTGACGACAATGACGGACGTCCGGCTGCAAGCGAAGACCTCTCCGGATACAAGATCGCCCGTGAGGGCGATGTGATCATGAACCGCCTCGGCAAGCCGCATGGGTCAGTAGGCGTCTCCTCGGTTCGCGGAATCACAAGCCCGGCGTACTGGGTAATGGAAATCGATCGGAGCCGTGCGTACCCCGCGTTTGTTCATCACCTGCTGCGATCTAAGCACCTGGTACGAGAGTACGAACGTCTTGGCAAGTACATGCCGCCTAACCAGTTCGACATCTCCTGGGACGCATTTCGCTCGATAGAAGTGCCGCTTCCGTCACTTGACGAGCAGCGACGGATCGCCGACTTCCTCGACGCCGAGACGGCCCGGATCGATGCAAGCTTGATCCGCCTGCAGATAATCTTCAGGCATGCGTTCAACCGACGGTGTTGCTGAGGCGACTTCGACGCGCTAGCGAGGCTGGGCGACATCGCAAACGCCTGAGTGGAAGCCATTGCACCCTCCGCCGCATCATAAATTCTGTACAGACACGGCTACGACTCCCACAGACCGATACTTCGCGCCCAGCTGACTCCGGCAACATGCCGTGGTACATCGCGGCGGCTCTTGGGGGAAGTCTTGACCTGAACAGCGCCGATAAGTAGTGTGAGTAGGGATCGACTTTGACGCAGCGTTCCGCGATTCCCCGCCGAAAGCATCTTGATTGTGGGCATTGGCGAATCGCTTGGAAAAGTAGCCGACGCTCGACCACGAGGCGACCGCGGAACGACACGTCAGCTGTACAGCAAGTCATGTATCTGTCCGATTCACGCGGATATTCCGCAGGTTCGTCCTATGGCGGCTTTTCGTCAGCATACGAGAGAAATCCGGGCGTCGGGCCGCACGTACAGTCGAATAAGGATCTTGAATAACGAGCGTTTTGAAATCTATTCAGGATTCCCGTTCCGCCGCTAGATCAACAGGTCAAGGCACGACAAGCTCTCGACGCATCGCCTAATAGAGTTCACGGAATTTCGTGATACATCGATGCACGATTCTCGCTGCTTGCAACTGAGCGGCGGCAGGCTCTCATCACGGCGGCGGTTACGGGAGGGGTCACGGTATGAGTACGGGGGTGCATACCGAGTTCGCGTTTGAGGAGCGGGTTGAGTATGAGTTGCTGCGGCGGGGGTGGATACGAGGACCGCGAGCCTATGATACGGAACTTGGGCTTGCCACTGCAGAGTTGTGGGAATTCGTCGGGAAGACGCAGATAAATAAGTTCGAGAAGCTGATCGAGCTGCATGGCGGGGATCAGGCGACCGCGATGCGGGCGTTCGCGATCCGGGTCGCTAACGAGGTCGACACGCGGGGGGTCCTGGATGTGCTGCGGCATGGGGTGAAGGACCGCGGGGTGCTGGTGGACCTGTGCTATTTCCGGCCGGGGCATACGCTGGCTGCCGATGCTCTCAAGGAGTACGACGCGAACGTGCTGTCGGTGGAACGGCAGCTGCATTTCTCGGCGCGGGACCGTAACGATTCCGTGGACCTGGCGTTCTTCGTGAACGGGCTGCCGGTGGCTTCGGTCGAGCTGAAGAACCCGATGACCGGGCAGGACGCGGATGATGCGGTCACACAGTACCGGCGGCGGGATCCAAATGAACTCTACTTCGCCAGGCGGACGCTGGTGCATTTCGCGGTCGATCCGGACCGGGCGTTCATCACGACCCGGTTGAGCGGTGGCGATACCGAGTTCCTGCCGTTTAACGTCGGGTCCGCCGGGGCGGGGAATTCGGGCGGGGCGGGGAACCCCGCACCCGTTCGGAATGATTATTCTGTTTCTTATTTGTGGGAGAACATCTGGCAGCGGGACAACTGGCTGGAAATCCTGCAGCGCTACCTGCATGTGCAGACGGCCGGCCCGAAGGACAATCCGCATGCTGCGCAGCGGATCTTCCCGCGCTACCACCAGTGGGACGCGGTGCAGCGGATGGTCACGGACGCACGGGAGCACGGGGCGGGGCAGGACTACCTGGTCGAGCATTCGGCTGGGTCGGGGAAGTCCAATACGATCGCCTGGCTCGCGCACCGGCTGTCCACCCTGTTCTCCGACACGAACGAGCAGGTGTTCCACAAGGTCATCGTGATCACCGACCGGACCGTGCTCGACCGGCAGCTGCAGCGGACGATCTACCAGTTCGATCACACGCCGGGCGTGGTGATGCGGATAGACGAGGACTCCGCGCAGCTCGCCGCGGCGCTCGAGGACTCGACGTCGAAGGTCATCATCTCGACGCTGCAGAAGTTCCCCTACGTCCTGAGCAAGATCGCCGGCGCCGAGCTCGGCGGCAAGCGGTACGCCGTCATCGTCGACGAGGCGCACTCCTCCCAGGGCGGCGACGCGGCGGCCCGGCTGCGGCAGGCGATCGGGGCGGACAATGAGGCGCGGCCGGACGAGACGCCGCTCGAGTACCTGGGCCGGACGCGGCGCAAGCAGCCGAACCTGTCGTACTTCGCGTTCACCGCGACGCCGACGTCTCGGACGCTGAACCTGTTCGGCCTCTTCGACCCGGCACGGCCGAACCCCGAAAAGCCAGGTGAGACCGGCATGAACGTGCCGTTCCACGTGTACTCGATGCGGCAGGCAATCGAGGAGGGGTACATCCTCGACGTCCTGGCCAACTACATCACCTATGACCTCAAGTGGCGGCTGCGCAACCTCGCCGTCGAACAGCAGGAGTCGCTGTCCGCGAACCCAGAGGTGGACGAGCGGAAAGCGAAGCGGGAACTGGTCAAGTTCGCGGTGCGCCATCCCACGTCGGTCGACCAGCGGGCGAAGCTCATCATCGATGACTTCCGGGACAACGTTGCGCGGCGGCTTGGCGGGCGGGCGAAGGCCATGGTGGTGACGCGCGGCCGCGCGGACGCGCTCGCCATGTACCAGGCGATGCAGACGTACGCGGACGCCCTCGGCTACGGGACGCTGGTGGCGTTCTCCGGGTCGCTTGAGCCGACGCCCGGGATCACGGTCACCGAGGCGCAGCTCAACGGGTTTCCCGAGGGGCAGCTGCCGAAGATGTTCGACTACACGCGGGCCGACGACCCACACGCCGCGACGAGCGGCAAGCGGGAGTACCGGCTGCTTGTCGCGGCGGAGAAATACCAGACCGGGTTCGACCAGCCGCTGCTGTGCGCGATGTACGTGGACAAGCCGCTGACCGGGGTCGCGGCGGTGCAGACGCTGTCCCGGCTGAACCGGATCCACCCGCTCAAGTCGCAGGATGACGTGCGGGTGCTTGACTTCGTGAACTCGGCCGACGACATTCAGGCAGCGTTCAAGCCATGGTTCGAGACGACGATCGCGACGCCTGAGGACCCGAACCTGCTGTATGACAAGCAGCGGGAGGTAATGGCGTACGCGGTACTCGCCGTGCCCGAGATGGAGGCGTTCGTCCGGGTGCTGATGGAAGGAGGGCCAGGGCGGCTGCCGGACGTGGCCGAACGGGCGCTGCACGCGCGGCTGCATGGGTACCTGCGGCCGGCGATCGACCGGTTCCTTGCCCTGGAGGATGACGAGCAGCGGGAGGAGTTCCGTAAGGCGCTGCGGGACTACACGCGGGCATATGCGCTGATCGCGCAGATCGTCGCCTGGGGCGACGAGGAGCTTGAGCGGCTGTACCAGTACGGGCGGGTGCTGCTGCTGCGGCTGCCGGGGCGGCCCGCCACGTCGGTGGACATCGGTGATGCTGACCTGTCGCACTTCCGGCTTGAACTCACCGGGGCACACAACGTGTCGCTGTCTTCCTCGGGTGAGGATGGCGTGGTGCGCGGGCACTCGGCCGACGGGAGCGGCTTCCGTGAGCCTGAGGTCAAGCACCTAGCGGAGGTGATCAGGGAGCTGAACGAGCGGTTCGGGCTCGACCTCAGCACCGGGGACGAGATCCTCGTGTACCAGCAGGTGGTCGGGCTGGTGTCGGACACCGAGATGCAGCAGGTCGGACTGATGAACGACGAGGCGCGGTTCGGCCAGGTGGCCGACGACCGGCTGGACGACATCGTGGCAGAGAACGCCGAACGGAACACCGAGTTCATGAAGCTGTACTTCGACAACGACGAGTTCCGTAAGGCGGTCAAGGAAGCGTCCCGGCGTCGCGCTTACCGGATCATCACCGATCCGTTGCGCGAGGAGGCACTGGCGCGGCTACGCGCCGAGATGGAACGGGAGACCGGCGGGTCCGGCGCGTTACGTTATGGCCTGTAGAGCGGTGGTGGCGGATGACAGACGGGAAACGCCGACTCGCCGGGCGGTACCGGATCGACGGGCTGCTCGGCCGCGGCGGCATGAGCGAGGTTCACTTCGGCTACGACGAGCGGCTTGACCGGCCGGTCGCGGTCAAGCTGCTCCGGCCGCCTCCCTATGTGCCTGGGTCGCCGGACTCGCCGGAGGCGGTGGAGATCCTCGACGCGCTCGATCGGGACCAGAAGCGGTTCCTGCGCGAGATCCGGATAACGGCGCGGTTGGAGCTGGCTGGCGTGCCCGCCGTCTACGACACCGGCGTGGACGATCTGCCGGATGGGGCGCGGCAGCTCTGGCTCGTCATGCAGCTACTGCGCGGATCGACGCTGGAGACACTGCTTGACGGCGCGTCTTTCTCGGGTCCGGATACGCCGAGCGTCGCGTGGGCGGTGGCGATCGCCGCGCAGATCGCGGCGGTTCTTGCCGACGTGCACCGGGTGGACATCGTGCACCGCGACATCAAGGCGGCCAACATCATGGTGACCGACGGCGGCCTGGTCAAGGTGCTCGACTTCGGCATCGCGATCCTGCGCGGCGCCGGGGCGCTGCCCAGGCTTACCCAGGTCGACCGTACCGTCGGCACGCCCGCCTACATGTCGCCGGAACAGTGGGCCGGACAGCTGGTCACTGCCGCATCGGATGTGTACTCGCTCGGCTGCCTGATGTTTGAGCTGCTCACCGGCGACGTGCCATTCCATGGGTCGTCGCGGTTGCCGCTGCGGGTCGCGCACCGGGAATCCGCGGTGCCTTCCGTCGCGGCGGCGCGGCCCTCGGCGCCGCCCGCGCTTGACGCGCTGGTGGCGGCGATGCTGGCCAAGGACCCGGCCGCGCGGCCTGCCGCCGAGGCGGTGTACCAGGCGCTGCTTCCGGTCGCTGCTGGGACCGTCGCGGTTGCGGATGGCCTGTTGCCGGGAGGTGACGAAAGGCGGGACCCGGTAAGGCCGTTCCGGCAGCCACTGCTCGGCCTGACCGGCCGTAACCCTTTCCATGTGCCTGCCGACGGCAAGGCCGCCGACGACGGGCCCGGTACAGGGACCACCTGCCCGCTCACCGAGGAGGCGGCCGCGCGGATGCGCGCTGACGTCCAGGTACTCCTTGAGGGCGAGCACCCGTCCGATGCGATTAACCTGCTCGAAGCGGGACTGGACCGCGCCGTCCCCGGTTCCGTCCTCGAACTGCAGATGCGACGCACGCTGGCCGCCGCGCTGCTGATTGGCGGCCAGTACAGTCGCGCCGCGCAGCTTTTCGAGCAGGCCGGAGCGGCCTACCGGCAGCACCTGGGAGCCGCTGATCCATGGGCACTTGACTGCGCCTACCAGGCGGGGCACGCCTACGCGCAGGCCGGAAAGCCAGACAAGGCACTCCCTCAGCTTCGCTACTACGTGATGAACGCCGTCCCGCTAGCGGCACGGGACGCGGACGAGGCGGCCAAGGTTATGGAATCCCGGTTCGTCATCGCCCAGTTGCTGGCGAGCACGGGTGAGACCGAGTCAGCGATCGCGGAATTGCGAGCCGTCCGGCCACTGCTCGCCGCCGCCTACGGGCCGGAGTCGGCGCAGGTCCGCAACCTCGACAAGCAAGCCGCCCGCCTTCAGTCTGCACCAGGCGAGACGTCTTGAGTCTATTGCCCGCACCGGCTGAAGCTCCTCCCGGAGACCATCGCGCCGCGCTCCCGTACCCGCACTTGCCAATCAGGTAGATGAACGACGAACTCAGGACCGGGCGCCCTGGAACCCTGGGAATCACCAAACTCAAGCTCGGTGCCATCACCGCTCAGGCCGCCAGCGGCAACGACCCGCCCTCGCCAGCGAGTCGCCCTATACCCCCGCCTTCTGCTCCAAGCCCCAGCTAGTTCTGCGAGATCCTCTACGCCGCGCTCAACATCGAGTGCGTTCCGCGCCGACAAGCAGCAGGTCATTACCCGGGCCACCATCACCGAGAGCACACCTGGCATAAACGAAAACCGGAAGGCCGCGGTCGGCTGGCGCTGGGTTCCTGTTGGTGGTGACGTCGGGCGGGGGTGGTTTCCGGTTGATGCCGAACGGCATCGGCGGGACGCGCCCCGGTACTGCCCGGCGTGCGCGGCGGCGTTGTCGCTGGCTGATGGCGGCCACGGGCTGACCACTGAGTACTGGACGGGCCGCGACCGCGTCTTCGTCTGCTTCTGCGGGGCTTGCGGCTGGTCCGGCGACATCGTGCTGGCTCACCGGGTCATCGGCCACGAGGCCGCAGAGTGAAATGGTCATCCGGCCGCGGACGGCCGACGCCGGGCGGTCTCGGCCAGGCGGAGCCGCGCCGCGTCGGCCCGTTCCAGCTCCTCTATGGCGAACGTCACCTCGGCGAGCGCCTGCTCGAGGCGGGGAATCCACCGGTCCCTGACCGCGCGGAGCCGGTACCTGGTGACGACCGTCTCGGCCTCGAGGACCCGGAGCGCCTCGGCCGCCGCGGCATGCCGCATGGCTGCGGCGAGCGCGACGCGGTGCGCCTCACGCGCCGCGGCGAGGGCGGGACCATCCCTGCCGACGGGCGGCGGGGTGGCGCAGGTCGCCTCGGCCGGATACCGCACCCCCATGGTGGCGGCATAGGAGATCGTCACCTCCGCGAACGTACCGGCGGCGGCCAGCCTGATCGCCCGCTCGCCGCCGAGCAGCGCCGCCCGCAGCAACCAGCCGTCGGCGTCGGCCTGGCGGCGCTCCCACTCCGCGGCGGCACGTGCCGCCGAGCCGCGCTGCCGGTCGAGTTCGCGCTGAAGGACCTGGAGCTTGCGGTCGAGCAGGTCGGCGCCGCGTCTGGCGACCGCCAGGCGCCTGGTCAGCCAGAGGCCGGCCCGGCCCGGCGGCACGGCGAGCCGTCGCGGGCTCACGGCGCCACCGTCCCCGTCGGCCCGGTCCGCAGCGGCGCGGCCGCGGGCCCGCCGGTCGCACGGTCGGCGGTGCCCGGGTAGTAGGCGTCCAGCGCCGCGGCGGGCAGCATCGTCAGCTCGCGGCGCTGCAGCGCGGCCAGCGCCCGCCAGGCGCGGCTCAGGGTCTCCTCCAGGCTGCGGTTCTCGTCGCGGCCCTGGTGCATGAGGCCGCGTTCGAAGGCCGTCTCGAAATCCTGGTACCGCCGGTCCGACGCACTGAGGGCGGCCGGCCCGACCAGCTCCGCCAGCTCCCGGGCGCGCCGGGCGGCGGCGAGCGCGGCCAGGGACTGCGCGGCCACGTCAAGGTGGTCATCCCTGGTCCGGCCCGGGCCCGCACCATGGCGCATCAGCCTGGACAGCGACGCCAGGGCGTCGACCGGCGGGTAGATGCCGCGTGCGTGCAGATCCGCGGACAGCACGATCTGGCCCTCGGTGATGTACCCAGTGAGATCCGGGACCGGGTGGGTGATGTCCCCGGCTGGCATGGTCAGGACCGGGACCAGCGTCACCGAGCCCGGCACGCCGCGGATCCGCCCGCATCGTTCGTACAGGGACGCCAGGTCGCTGTAGAGGTAACCTGGGTACGCCCGGCGGGCCGGGATCTCGCCGCGCGCGGCGGATACCTCGCGGAGAGCCTCGCAGTAGTTCGTCATGTCCGCCATGACCACGAGCACGTGCCGGCCGCGCGTGAAGGCCAGGTGCTCGGCCACGGTGAGCGCGATCCGCGGCGTCAGGATCCGCTCGATCACCGGAGCGTCGGCGAGGTTGAGCAGCAGCGCGAGGTCCCCCGCCATCGATCGTTCCTCCAGGATGGCGCGGACCGCGGCGGCATCGGCGTGGGTGAGTCCCATGGCCGCGAACACCACGCTGAACGGCTCCCCGCCCGCCGACGCCTGCGCGGCCAGCTGTGCCGCCAGCTCAAGGTGGGGCAGGCCCGCCACCGAGAACAGCGGCAGCTTCTGGCCGCGCACCAGGGTCGTCAGGGCGTCGATGACCGAGATCCCGGTCAGCACCGGCTCGGCCGGCGGCTCGCGGAGCACCGGGTTCAGCGGCGTCCCGGTCACCGGCATGGTGACCTCGCCCATGACCGGCGGCCCGCCGTCCACCGGCTCGCCTCGCCCGCTGCACACCCGGCCGAGCCACCCCGCACCGACCGGAATCCGCAGCGGGCTCCCGCTGAACGCGACCCGGGCGGTAGCCGGCGCCAGGCCCTCAGTGCCCTCGAACACCTGTACAACGGCGAGATCCCGGTCGGCCTCCAGCACCAGCCCGTGCCGCAACGCGCCCGATGCCGTCCGAATCGTGGCGAACTCGTCCCAGCCCACATCGGTCACGCCGCGCACGACAAGCAGCGGCCCGCGCAGCTCCGCGACGTCAGTGTACTCGCGCCGTGCCCAGATGGTCACCCGACCCCGCCTTCCTCGCGTGTCCGCTCCTCCTGGCGGCCCAGGTCATCGAGCCGGGCGAGCATAGCGTGCTCACACTCGGCGACCGCGTCCGCCGTGGCGGCGTCCTCCCGGGCGCGCAGGACCGGGGAGAAGTCCTCCTCCTCGATCACGGCGGCGGGAACACCCCGGTCGACCAGGGCCTGGCAGCGGTCCGCCACCGCCAGCACCGCGCTCGCCAGTGCGGCCGCCCGGGCGGCGTCGCAGTATGCGTCTACCGGGCTCAGCGCGTTCTGCTGCAGGACGCCTTCCCGGATCAACCGTCCGGCCAGGATGGTGACCCGCTCGGCGGGCGGCAGGGCGGTGACGCCCAGCAGTTCGGCTAGCGAGCTGAGCCGGTCGGAGTCCGCGAGCACGGCGGCCAGCCGGCCCCTGCGGTCCGCCCAGGCGGGATCGCCGCTGCCGGCATGCCAGGTGGCGACGGCGTCGACGTCGCGAGAGAACGATCCGGACCAGGAGACTGCCGGGTAGTGCCGGGCGTAGGCGAGGTCGCGGTCCAGGGACCACAGGCACCGGACGAACCGCTGCGTGTACGTGGTGACCGGCTCGGTCAGGTCGCCGCCCGCCGGGGAGACCGCGCCGATGATGGTGACCGAGCCCTCGCGGCCCTCGCTGGTGATCACCCGGCCGGCGCGCTCGTAGAACGCGGCCAGGGCCGAGGAGAGGCTGGCCGGGTAGCCCTCCTCGGCGGGAAGCTCGCCGCTGCGCGAGGCGAACTCGCGCAGCGCCTCCGCCCACCGCGACGTCGAGTCGGCCACCACGACGGTGTCCAGCCCCATGTCGCGGAAGTACTCGGCGACCGTGGCCCCGCTGTAGATGCTGGCCTCGCGCGCCATCATCGGCATGTTGGAGGTGTTGGCGATGACCACGGTCCGCTCGGCCAGGCGCCCGCCGGACCGCGGATCGGTCAGCTCGGTCAGCTCAGCCAGCAGGTCGGCCAGCTCGTTGCCACGCTCCCCGCAGCCGACGTAGACGATCACGTCCGCGTCACCCCACTTCGCGATCTGCTGCAGCAGCACGGTCTTGCCGGTTCCGAACCCGCCGGGCACCGCGGCGGCGCCGCCCCTGGTGACCGGGAACAGCACGTCGACCACGCGCTGCCCGGTGAGCAGCGGCGCGGACCCGTCGCCTCCCTCTAGCCGCCGCTGGTACGGCCTCGGCCGCCGGATCGGCCAGTCGGAGACCAGCCGCACGGCGACGCCGGACACGACCGCGATCACCGAGTCGCCGTCGACCAGCCCGGCCGGCCGCGCCTCCTCGACGGTCCCGCTTAGCCCGGGCGGCGCGAGGACCCGGTACCCGATCCCGCCGGCCATGGCCACCGATCCCAGGCAGGTGCCGTCGCCGACAGCCGCGCCCTCAGCCACCTCGGGGGTGAACCCGAACTCCCGGCCCGTCGCGGACTCTCGCGACCGCCCAGGCTCCAGCCAGGTGGGAGCCCCGGTCAGCGGCCGCAGCAGGCCATCGAAGATGCCGCCGAGCAGGTGCGGGCCGAGCTGGGCCGACAGCGGCACGCCCAGGGACCGGGCCGGTTCGCCGGGCGCTAGGCCCCCGGTGTACTCGTAGGCCTGGATCGTCGTAACGTCGCCGCGGATGGCGACCACCTCGCCCGGCAGCCCGCGCTCACCGAGCTCGACGAGGTTGGACATCGCCGCCCCCGCCAGCCCTTCTACCTCGACGAGCGGCCCGTTCACCCGGGCCACTCGCGCCGCCGCAGTCATGGCGCCCACAGCTCCTGCACCTCCCCGTCCAGCGCCTCGACGGCCAGGTCGGCGAGCCGGGCCAGCGAGCATTCCACGAGCACGCCGGGAGAGCGGGCCACGACACCGCCGTCGGCAGACGCGCTAACCGTCGCGTCGGGGCCCGCCTCCACCTGGGCCATCCGGGCGAGCGCCTCGAGCAGCCGGTCATATCCGGGCTCGCTCCGCAGCCCGTCCACGGCCACGCGAATCCGGGCGCGCAGCTCATCGTAGGCCTCGCGCTGGGCACCAAGCAGCGCCGACCGGGCATCACTTCGGGCCCGCCGCCGCACTGCTGCGGCCTGCGCCGCAGCCTGCGCAAGGCCCGCCGCCCGCGCCAGCAACACGCTCCGCTCCGCTTCCTGGCGCGCCTGCGCGGCGATCCCGTCCGCCTCGCGCCGCGCGTCCGCGAGAATCCGGGTCACCTGGTCCGCGGCGTCGCGCAGCATGCGGGCTCGGGTCGGCGCGAGCTCGGCCGCCGCCGCAGCGGCGGTCATGGCGACATCACCACCGGCAGGACGCCGTCGCGCCGCTGCGGCGCTTCACCGAGCCAGGCCGCAGCCTGGGCAGTGAGCACCACAACGGCGATGTCGGGCGGCAGCGAGCGCCACGCCGCGCGTGCCTGGTCGGCGTCCTCGGCCGGGTATACGACCGCACCGGCCATGGCGTAGCCCTGGACCCGTACCGCCTCGCCGATGACAGCTGCCCTGGACATGGCCGCTCACGCTTTCCCGATCAGGATGATCCCGACGACCAGGCCGTAGATGGCGATCCCTTCGGCGAGGCCGACGATGACCATGGCCCGCCCGAACAGTTCAGGCCGCTCGCTCATGATCGCGAGCGCGGCGGCGCCGGTATAAGCGACGGCGATGCCGGCCCCGATGCTGGAGCCGGCGACCGCTATCCCCGCGCCGATCAGGGCCCCCGTGCTCCCGCCCGTCCCGCCGGCACCGGCCGCCGCCGCAGTGGCCGCGGCGCTCGCCGGCCCGGCCGTGGCCGCGGCGAGGACCAGCACCACGGCGCCCACCAGCAGCAACACGCCGATCATGGTCAGGGCGACCACGCCACGGCGCCAGCGCCGCGCGGCCAGCGGTGCCAGCGCCGCAGCGCCGGCGATCAGCGGCAATCCGATCAGCCAGGCAAACATCATGCACCCCCTGCCTCCGCGCTCAGCGCGGAACGTTCCCTTTCCCGGGCCGCGGCTTCGTGGCCGGTCGCCGTGGGCACGTGCCACGGCCTGAACGGCCGGCCCTGTGCCACGAAGACGCGCGAGAACAACTCGTAATACTCCAGGCGCAATGCCTGGATGGCGGCGACGAGCGCCTCCAGGCTGAACGCCAGCGCAGTCCCCGCGGCGAACAGGATCACCCCGGCTGCGGCCAGCACCCCGCCGCGGCCCCACAGCGCCCGTGTGCCTTCCCATACGAGCATGCCGAGCGCGGCGTGGGTGAGGCCGAACGCGGCCAGCCGGGTGAATGACACGACATTGGAGCCCAGCCGGACGACGAAGTTGAAGGCCTCGACCGACGCCTGCATCGTCCCGGCACCGCCGCCGCCCGCCTCGGCGAGGAAACCGATGAGGGCGAGTGCCAGCCCGGCTATGGCGACGAACGCGCCTGCGCCCACCAGCGGAGCCTGGCGGAGGTACCAGCCGACGGCGGCGGTGCCCGCGCCGAGGAAGAGGGAGGTACCCGCGATTCCCGACGGTGCGTACAGCGCGGTCGGCCAGCCGCCTTCCCGCCACCGGTTGATGGTGCCGAGACCGTACGCCAGGGCGAGCAGGATCACGCCGATGCCCGCCGCCACCAGCAGCAGCGTGGTCGGATGACTGAGCGGATCGAGCCAGACCGTCGGCACGAGCCCGGTCGGCCCGAAACACTCCCCGTAGAGCAGGCCGAAGCCGGTGGCCGCCACGCCGGCCCCGCCAACGAACGGCCAGGCCCGCCGGTACCGGCGCGCCCATCGCGGCCAGCCGGCCCGCAGGGCCAGCGCGACGGCGACGAGGAGCACCCCCTGCCCCGCGTCCCCGAACATCATGCCGAACATCAGCACGTAGACCACCCAGGCGGGCCAGGTCGGGTCGACATCGGCGTACGGCACGGTCCCGTAGGTCTGGACCAGCGGAGTCAGCGAGCGCCGCAGCCCAGCGTCTCGCAGCAGCGTCGGTGCCTCGGTCCCGGGGGGACGCCGCCGCGGCACCACGGCGCCGCCGACCCCGGCGACGCTGGCGGCCACACCAGGCAGCCGGTTAGCCGGGATCCAGCCGGCCAGTGCAGCGACACCCGGCCGCCTAGCCGCCGCCGCCGCGTACTCCTCCAGCTGGGCCTCGCCGGCCAGCAGGTCATATCGGCCCGCCTGCTCAAGCCCGTCGAGGTCAGGCCGGTCGGCGGACAGGGTTGGCGCCGACGAGGCTTGCCCCGCACGCTGCAGCCGTGCCGCCGCCTCGCCGGGCGGGGTCTGCTCGCGGTCAGTGAGATCGATTTCCACCGCTGCGGCGTCAGCCACTCGCACCAGCACGTCGCGCAGCGCGCCCTCCGGCGCGACCAGGGTGACACGCGTCATCCGGACCGGCGCGACCGCGTCAAGCCACCGCATCGTAAGCCTCCAGCGGCCCGCCGCCGCGAGCGGCGATCTCCAGCGCGGCGCGGACCCGCCAGGCGTCGGCCGCCATCACGGCCACGGCGCCGAGGACGGACCCGCTGTCCAGGCCGGAGGTCCGCAGCAGCCGGAACCCGTCCCGCTCGACCGTCGCCCACCAGGCTGCCTCGGCCCGCCACAGGTCGTCCGGCGAGCTGATCCCGGCAAGGACCCACCGCGCCTGGGCCGGGAGCCTACGGCCCAGCTCATCGAGCGTGACCACCCCGGCCGCGGCGGCACCGAGCATGCCGGGCGCCCCGCCGGTGCCGACGTCACGGGCCTCGCGCTCCGGCGCGAACCGCTGCCCGGCCAGCAGCAATGCCTCGGCGCCCGCGGCCCAGCTACGCGCCGGGTCGCCAATCGCCGCGACGCGTACCGCCCATCGGGAGCGCATCCCCAGCAGCACCGCCTCCGCGGTCTCCCCGCCAGGGTCGCCCCAGGCCGAGGCGGCTAGCACCGCCCGCAGTCCGGCGGGGCTGGCCGCCTGGCGCAGCCGCGGCCACGCTGTGGCCAGCGCGCCGAGCGCGAACTCGGCCTCGGCCGGGCGGCCCGCCATCGCCTCCAGCAGTTCCTCGACGTTCGCCAGCTCGAACCAGCCGGCTAGCGCGCGCAGCAGCCGAACGCCGTCACCCGGCAGCCAGCCAGCCAGCACTCGCAGGTCCCACAGGATCACGTCGGCGATTCCGTGCTGCGCTGCGGAGAGCGTCAGCCCAGGCAGCCTCTCCCGGCCATACGGCGTAGCCGCCAGCGCCTGCAGCGCCTCCCGCAGCGAGCCGCACGCCGCCAGCTCCCTCGCCGCGCCAGCCCCGATACAGCGACGGACCATCGCCTTGGCCCGGACGCTGCCCGCGACCCATCCGCCGCTCACGGCGGCCACCCGGGAAGTCCCGGCAGATCTGGCCGGTCGGCCGCAGACGCGCCCGGCTCGGCCCCCAGGCCGCGGACAAGGCCGACAGCCCTGCTCGCCAGCGCCGGGATGCGCTGCCAGGCGCGGTCGCGTACTCGCAAGGCCTGCTGGTCGGCGCCAGCCACGGTGCCGACGGCCTCGGCCCGCGCCGCGTCCAGCACCTCCCGCGCAGCCTCGTCGCGCGCGGCGCGGGCGCGCCGGTCCGCGCCGTCGGCCACCGCCGCAGCCTCGTCGTGGGCCGCTGCCACAATCCGCTCGGCATCCCGGCGGGCCTGCGCGACCACACCCGCACACTCGGCGTGCACGCCATCCAGGAGCGCGAGCACCGTGGTGAGCTCGGTCTCGAGCTCACGGGAACGATCCGCGGGCACCCCGGTACCCCCCGCCCCAGGCGCGCCAGCCGGGCGGAAACGATCGAGGTAGTCGCGCAGGCCGGGCACCTTGGCTCCTTTCCGGCCGTCATCATGACCAAACGCGCGAGTCAGACAGCAACGACCGGGCCGCCCGGGACCCGGACCACGCCCACCCGGGCCCGGGTGGGCGCTGGCCGGGTGATGCGCTGCGGCTAAAACTGGCCTCTACGCGATGGCGATAACCAGCCTTATTTGCCTCACCATCAGACCGTGGCCTGACCCGGCCCAGGGCCGAAAGTCCCGACGGCGTGTGCCCGACGGCACTACTTGCAGAGCTGGCACAGCTCCCGGCCGGACTCCGGAATGGAGATTCCGGTTCTGTTAGACTCCGTACCGGAAGCAGGGTTCCGTTTCGGGGAGGTCTTCGTGACCGTAGGCAGGCAGCGCGCGCATTATCAGGTGACGTTCGCGGTGTTGTCCCTGGGCGTGGCGGCGTTCGCGCTGTTGCAATCGCTGGTGGTGGACAGGCTCAGGTCCGCGAGCAGGTGCCCGCACGCCGAGCAGGTCTTGCTGGAGGGGTACCAGCGGTCGATGATGACCAGGCGGCGGCCGTACCGCTCGCATTTGTACGCCAGCTGCCGACGGAACTCGCCCCACCCGCAGTCGGAGATCACGCGTGCCATATGCCGGTTGCGGACCATACCGGAGACGTTGAGGTCTTCGATCACGATCACGTCGTGCTCGCGGACCAGGCGGGTGCTGGCGCGATGCAGGAAGTCGGACCGCGCATTGCGGACCTTCCGGTGGGCGCGGGCCACCTTCGCCGCCGCTTTGCGCTGGTTGGCGGACCCTTTCCGGCAGCGGGCCATCCGCCGCTGGAAGCGTGCCAGCTTCCTCGCCTTGCGCTCCAAGTGTCTCGGGTTGGCGATTTTGTCCCCGTCGCTGGTGGCGGCGAAGTGCGTCACGCCGAGGTCGATGCCGACCGCGTGCCCGGTTTCCTCCAGGGGCTGCGGGGCATTCGTGTCGATGGCGAAGGTCACGTACCAGCGTCCGCCGGGCTCCCGCGAAACGATCACCATCGCCGGGTCCAGCGTGCTCACATCCACATCCGGCCAGGACCACACGAACCGGATAGGAGCAGCCATCTTGGCCAGCCGCAGCTGGCCGCCGCGCATTGTGAACGCGCTGCGGGTATAGTGCGCGGATTGCCGGGACCGGCGGGACTTGAACCGCGGGTAGCGGGCGCGCCTGGCGAAGAACGCAGAGTATGCCTGACGCTGGTGCCGCAGCGCCTGCTGCAATGGCACGCAGGACACCTCGTTCAGGAACGCAAGGTCCGGGTCCTTTTTCATCGCGGTCAGCGCCCGGTCGGACTCCGCATACGACGTGCCTTTGCCCACCAGGTACCAGCGGGCACGGCGGGCGGCCAGGGTGCGGTTCCATACCACCCGGACGCAGCCGAACGTGCGCGCCAGCACCTGCTGCTGCGCCTGGTCGGGGTGGGCCCTGCACTTGTATGCCGTCCTCACCCTGAAATGATCGCACATGTGATCGAAAAACTGCGGGAGCCGCGCCGTACGGGGGGCTGCGTTTTCCTGCCCCACTGCGCGGGGCACCGGATTCCTCCCCGGCCTGAAGACCAGGGCTTCCTCCGGGAGGCTTGGTGACCGCGACCCGGATCCCGGCGGCGCGGCGCGACGCCGTAAGGAACTATCACCGCATCCTCGAGGCCGCGCGCGAGGTGCTCGGCGAGTCCGGGGCCGACGCGTATATGGAGGAGATCGCCGCGCGGGCCGGGGTGGGCGTCGGCACCGTGTACCGCCGGTTCGCCAGCAAGGACGCGCTGATCGATGAGCTGCTGCAGTTGGCCCTCGAGGAGGTTCTGTCGTCCACCGAACGGGCACTGGCGCGTGCCGACGGATACGGCCTCGAGGAGCTGCTGCGCGCCCTCGGCCAGTCCTTCGCCGACCATGCCCGTTACGCGAGCCTGCTCCTAGCGCGCCACACCGACGACGCCACCGGACACCGGATACGGGCGGCAATCGACGAGCTCACCGCGCGCGCCATAGCGGCAGGCACGGTGAACCCGGGCATCACCGCCGGCGACGTCATGGCGCTCGTCATGGCCATGCGCGGGCTGGTGCAGGCCACCGGGGAGGTCGCTCCCGACGCCTGGCGGCGATTCCTCGACATCCAGCTGGCCGGCATGCGAGCCGCCGGGCCGCTCAGCAGCGCGGCCCCCATCTCCTCCCAGCAGCTGGCCAGGCTAGCTCCGCAGCGTCAGTCCTGACCGCAGTGTGCTACGTCCCGAAGACGTATTTCGCGGCCATGGCAGCGGGGTTCCATTCGGCCGGGGCGGCCGTCTGGGGGGCGGTGACGGTGACCGGGCGGGCCTGGACGACGCAGACCGGCTCGCCCTCGCGGCGGTGGCGGTCCAGGACCCACTCCACGTCGACCGGGTAGCCGTATTGCCGCTCGACGGCCAGCACCGCGTCGACCACGGCGGCGATCTGCTCCTCGTCGAGCACCCGGCGGTCGATCAGGCGGGCCGGCATGGCGGTCTCGATCACGCGGCCGACGGCGTAGTCGAAGTTGGACACCACCTTCTTGGCCGCCACCTGGTATCGCAGGACGCGCTGATCGGCCTTGCCGACCTCGATGTGGTCCGGCGTGACCAGGCCTTGCACCACCGCCTCGCCCCAGCCCCAGCTGGTCTCGATGACGATGCGGTCTGTCTTGCCGGTGACCGGGTGGGCGGAGAACGCCACCCCGGAGGCCCGGGCGTGGATCAGTTCGATCACGCCGACCGCCATCGGCATTTCACCGTGGTGCGTGCCTGCCCGCAGTCGGTAGGCCACCGCGCGCGCGTTGAACAGGCTGGCCCAGCACTGGCGGACCGCCTCGAGCACGCGGTCCGGGCCGGACACCCCGAGGTAGGTGTCGAAGATCCCGGCGAAGCTGGCCGTGCCCGAGTCCTCGCCGCTGGCCGAGCTGCGCACCGCGGTCGGGACGTTGATCTCGAAGCAGCGCGAGCTCAGCTCCTCGTAGGCGTCGCCGATCAGCGTGGCCAGGTCCGCGCCGATGTCCCGGCCGGCCAGTTCGGCGCGGACGGCCTGCGCGGCCGCCTCGACCTCGGCGGGCCCGGCGTCCGGGCCAAGCCCGCCGATCACGGCGTCGACCACCTCGTCCAGGCCTGCCAGGGCCTCGTGCTGCCGGTACGCCTCGACCGTGACGGTGAACCCCTTGGGCACGTTCACGCCTGCCCGGAGCAGTTCGGCGAGCCGGCCCATCTTGGCCCCGCAGGCACCGACGGCCTGCTCCGGGGCGATCTCGTCCACCCAGGCGATGACGTCCGGCACCAGCTCAGCCCTGCCCGGCCGCAGCCTGATCGGCCACGGCCTGCTTGAGCACGGTGACCCGGCCGGTGGTGCCGTCCACCTCGACCTCGTCCCCGTCCGCGATGACCATAGTGGCCAGGCCAACCGCGGTCACCGTGGGCACGCCGTACTCGCGCCCGACGATGGCCGCGTGCGACAAGGTGCCGCCGCCGTCGCACACGCAGGCGGCGATCTTGGCGAACGCCGGGGTCCAGTTCGGCGAGGTGGACTCGCAGACCAGCACCTCGCCGGGGCTGAGCCGGTGCAGCTCGTCGGCGTTATGCAGGACCCGGGCGGTCCCCCGGCCGGTGCCCTTGGAGGCGGGCACGCCGGTCAGCGTCTTGACCTGCCCGCCGGAGCTGACGGCTTCCACCGCCCGCAGGAAGTGGCTGTTCAGCCCGAAGATCTCGATCAGGATCGGGTCGTTGACCGACTCGGGGATGGTGCCGACCACCTTGGGCAGCGAGGGCCGCCGCTCCAGCCAGTAGTCGAAGTACTGCTTGCGCTGCTCGATCAGGCTGCGGAACCCCGCGTAGGGTTTGCGCCCTGCCGAGACGTCCATGATCTCTTCCCAGAACAGGTAGAGCGTGTCGTCCTGGTGGTCGGCGCCGACCCGGTCCGCGATGGCCTGGCAGGCCCACCGCATCGGCAGCGAGATGCGCAGGTCGATGTAGTAGTTGTGGTCGTCCTGCCACCACGGGAAGTTCGCCGCCCGGCAGGAGGCCAGGCCGCCGTCGAAGAGCTTCTGCTCCTCCAGGGTGAGGGTGGACCGGGCCGCGTCGACGGCCGCCTCGCGCTCCTCGACGGCCGCGTTCCTGGCCGCCTCGAAGTCGTGGTCGGTGTCCTTCAGCAGGAACGTCTTGATCGTCCCGAGGGCCGGGGTCGGGTCCTCGATCCAGCTCGGCAGTGCGATGTCGCAGGATCCTTCGGTGCGCCAGCCGTAGACCTGGAGGAAGTCGTCGAACTTGGTCAGCCAGGTGCCGGCCGGGCCGCCCTGGGCGGCCAGCGCGGCCCGTATCCCGTCGGCCTCGTGCGCGGCGAAGGCCGGCTCAAGACCGGCCGCGCGGGCCGCGGTGGTCAGCCGCCACAGCTCCCGGTCGGTCTCCATGATCTTGGTGTCGTAGCCCTGCAGGAACTTACCGATCTGCCCGGGGTCCAGGCCGAGTTCGGTGCACATGCTGTAGAAACCGACATAGTTCGCCAGCAGCGGGTACATCACCTGGAAGTGGATCTCGAAGGCGCGCTTGTGGTACTGACGGGCCTGGATGAGGTTCTCCCGCAGGTCTTCGAGCGACAGCTTGGACAGGTCCACGTTGCGGAAGTAGTCCCAGCTCTCGTTGACCTCCTCCCGCATGTCACCCCAGATCGTGTCGAAGTTCTGCAGGAACGGCGGCAGGGCGCGCTCCAGCCGCCTGGCCCGCTGGCCGATCTCCCGCACGTCGGTCACCGGCAGCGGCGAGCCGTAGGTGTGCGTGCCGCCGAGGCGGCAGGTGATCCCCCGGCCGGGCGGCAGCGGCATCTGCTCGGCCGCCAGCTGGGAGGACCAGTTGTAGCCGTCCTCGTTCCAGATCAGCCCCATCGGGGTGAGGCCGCGCGGCCAGTGGAAGTCCAGGAACCAGAAGTTCTCCTCGTCTTCCTTGCGGAAGGTCTGGACCGGGTTGACGTACCACGGCGCGTGGGTGTAACCCGGCTTGAATCCCGGATACCACTCATCGGTGATGAACTCGTCGACGGGAATGACCGTGGCCATTGCGGCTCCTAGGGCTGGTTGGACTCCAATGTCCAGAAGGTTTCACTGCCGTTTCGTGCTGGCAACGAGCGCGTTCCTCCCTGGGGAACGCTACGGGCTGCCCCGGGGAGCCGGCAATGCTCAGCCGGGAAAAGCGAGCGCCGAAAACGAGCGCCTCGCCGGGGACGGCCAGGGGCCGGCCACGCCGCAGGGCTGCAACGGTCAGTCACGATAAGTCAATGAAAGTGGCACTGTAATGACTAGATTCATTACAGTGCCACTTTCATTGAATCCAGCTTGGGATTTGCGTGGCTGGCGAGGCTTGCGGTGCAAATGTGACTTGGACGTGACGGGCGTTTCCACGGAAACGCCCTACCGCGCGCCGGCCGCGGCTAGGTCGCGCTCCTGGGCGAGCCGGACGGCGATGTCGATGATCATGTCCTCCTGGCCGCCGACGTAGCCGAGCTCGCCGGCCCGCTGCAGGATCTCGTGGGCGGGGACGCCGTAGCGCTCGGCGGCCCGTTCGGCGTGCAGCAGGAAGCTGCTGTACACCCCGGCCCAGCCCTGCACGATCGCGGACCGGTCCATCTTGGGCCAGCGGGGCAGGAACGGCCGGACCACCTCCTCGGCGGCGGCCAGCACCCCGCCGACGTTCACGCCGGTGGGCACGCCGAGGTGGTCGAAGGTGGCCGCCAGCACCTCGGTGGGCGAGTTGCCCGCCCCGGCGCCGAGGGCGCACAGCGCGCCGTCGACCTGCCGGGCGCCGTGCTGGTAGGCCAGCACCGAATTGGCCACGCCCAGGGAGAGGTTCTGGTGGCCGTGGAAGCCGATCTCGGCCTGGTGGCCGATCTCGGCGTACATGGCCTGGATCCGCTCCTGGGCGTCGCCGAGCACCAATGCGCCCGCCGAGTCCACGCAGTAGACGCACTCGGCGCCCGCGTCCACCATGATCCGGGCCTGCCTGGCCAGCTCGGCCGGGGTGGTCTTGTGCGCCATCATCAGGAACCCGACGGTTTCCATGCCCAGGTCGCGGGCCAGGCCGAAGTGCTGGATGGACACGTCGGCCTCGGTGCAGTGGGTGGCGATCCTGGCTACCGACGCGCCGGCCTTGTGGGCGTCGCGCAGGTCGTTCTTGGTGCCGATGCCCGGGACAAGCAGCACGGCGATCTTGGCCTGGGTGGCCTCCTCGACGCCGGCCGCGATCAGGGCGATCTCGTCCACCCGGGAGAACCCGTAGTTGAACGAGGACCCGCCTAGGCCGTCGCCGTGGGTGACCTCGATGACCTCGACTCCCGCCGCGTCCAGGGCGTGCACGGTGGCGCGGACCTGCTCCTCGGTGAACTGGTGCGCCATCGCGTGACTGCCGTCGCGCAAGGTGGTGTCGGTGATGCGCAAGTGTTGCGAAGTGACCGGAGTGATAAATGTGGCGGGTGAGTTTGACGTGGCGGGTGAGCTTGACGTGGCGGGTGAGTTTGATGTGGCGGGTGAGTTTGATGTGGCGGGTGAGTTTGATGTGGCGGAATTTGTGGGAGTGGTCATGCTGTCACCTGCTCGGAGCGGAGCTGGGCGATGACCTCGCCGACGCGGGCGGCCGCCGAGGTCATGATGTCCAGGTTCCCGGCGTACTCGGGCAGGTAGTCACCGGCCCCCTGGACCTCCAGGAAGACGGCCACCCGGGCGTTCCCGTGCCAGGAGTCGCGGGCCTCGTCGAACTGCGGCTCGGCGCGCAGGGAGTAACCGGGCACGTAGCGCTGGACCTCGGCCACCACCCGGTGGATCGACGCGGCGATCGCGTCGGTGTCGGCGTCGGCCGGGATGGCGCAGAACACGGTGTCTCGCATGATCATCGGCGGCTCAACCGGGTTGAGGACGATGATCGCCTTACCCCGCTGCGCGCCGCCGACGGTCTCGATGGCGCGGGACGTGGTGTGGGTGAACTCGTCGATGTTAGCCCGGGTGCCCGGGCCGGCCGACCGGGAGGCCACCGACGCGACAATCTCCGCGTACGGCACCGGCACGACCGAGGAGACGGCGTGCACGATCGGTACCGTGGCCTGGGCGCCGCAGCTGATCATGTTGATGTTGGGGGCGTCCAGGTGGGCGTGCAGGTTGACCGGCGGGCAGACCGGCGGCCCGAGGGCGGCCGGGGTCAGGTCGATGGCCTGCATCCCCGCCTCGAGGTAGCGCGGCGCGTTGGCTTTGTGCGCCTTGGCCGAGGTGGCCTCGAACACCAGCTGGGGCAGCGGGTCCTGGCGCAGCAGCCAGTCCAGTCCCTCGGCCGAGGCATCCAGGCCGAGCTCGCGGGCCCGGGCCAGCCCGTCGGATTCGATGACCCCGACCATGTAGGCGATCTCGAGGGTGTTGCTGCGCTGCAGCTTGGCCAGCAGGTCGGTGCCGATGTTGCCGGGGCCGACGATGGCGGCCAGGGTTTTCGTGCCCCTGTCAGTGCCCATCTCAGTGCCCATCTCAGTGCCCATTCTCAGGCCCCTTCCCAGAGGCGCTTGGTCGCGAGCGCGGCGCCCTCGGCGAGCGCGGCGAACTTCGCCCACACCACGGTCGGATGCACCTCGGGCGAGAACGTCGCCCGGGAGGAGAACCCGCAGTCGGCGCTGGCGATGACGTTCTCCCGCCCGACCAGCCCGGCGTAGGCGCAGATACCGTCGGCGATCAGCACCGGATGCTCGACGTAGTTGGTGGCGTGCCCGAGCAGCCCGGGCAGCAAGATCTTCCCCTCGGGCAGCGCCGCGTCCGCCCAGATCCGCCACTCGTGCTGGTGCCGGGGGTTGGCCACCTCGAAGGAGTAGGCCCCCGCGTTGATCCGCAGCATGACCGGCACCACCTCGGCCAGCGGGATGTCGTTCAGCCGCGGGCCGTGGTTGAGCCCGTAACAGGTGTGCAGCCGGATCCGGTCCGCCGGGATCCCGCGCAGCGCGTGGTTGAGCGCCTCCACGTGCTCCTCGGCCCGCCGGCGGCGCTCGGCAGGGTCGCTGCGCCCGTCGTCGGCCAGGATCTCGATCAGCCACGGGTCGTCGATCTGCAGCAGGAAACCCGACTCGACGATGGCCAGGTACTCCTCGCGCATGGCCGCGGCCACCGCGGCCAGGTAATCCTGCTCCGAGGCGTAGTACTCGTTGCGGCCGAAGCCGCTCGGGCTGGTGGACGGCAGGAACGCCTCGGTCACCGGACGGCCGGCGTCGGCCAGCGCCGCGCGCAGGTTCGCGACGTCGGCCTGCACCGCTTCCCGGCCGGCGTAGGCGACGGGGCCCGTGCACACCATCACCCGCATCGGCGCCACGGCCGAGGAGTACTTCGACATATAGCCGTGGTAGTACTCGGGGAAGTCGTCGATCTCCCGCTGCCAGGACGGCGGCAGCAGGGTCTCGCCCTCGACCTGGTCGAACCCGGCCAGGCGCTCCTTCACGTAGGTAAGGAAAGAGACCTTGCCCTGCTCCCCGTCGGTCACTACGTCCAGGCCCGCGGCGACCTGCCGGCGCACCACGTCGCGCACCGCGTCGCGGACCTGCTGGTCGAAGGCGACCGCGTCATAAGGCCGTCCGTGCTCCTTCTCCTGCATCATCTCCAGCAGCCCGGGCGGCCGGGCCAGGCTGCCGACGTGCGTGGTGAGGATGCGTTCGGTGCTGCGCTGCATGAGCTAACCTCCGGTCAGTCCCAGACCGGGATCTCGTCCGGCGGCGGCACGTTCACCTCGGTGACCCGGTTGCGGTAGGCCACCAGCGCGGTCCCGCCGCCGCGGCGGATGCGCACCACCACCTCCTCGGTGTTGTACGGCTCGCCCGGGTCGTAGCCGTGCGCCCAGGTGGCGAACGCGCGGATCGGCCCGGAGTGGGTGGCCGCGATGATCCGGGTGTCCGGCGACTCCGCCATCAGCCGACCGAACCCGCGCCAGAACCGGCGCACGCAGGACTGCGGCGGCTCGAAGTACATCAGCGGGATGGTCAGCCACATGTAGATCGGGTCCGCGCCGCCGAGCTGGGTGCGGTAGAACCGGTCGATCTCCACCAGCCAGCGCGGCCGGTCGCCGACCGCCATCCGCTCCAGCTTCTCCATCAGCGCCTGGTACTGGCGGAACGCCGAGGTGACGTCGCGCGGCCCGTCCGGCGTCCAGACCTGGAAGTTGCGCAGTTCCGGGATCGGCTCGGGCGCGCTGATGTCGGCCGCCCGGCCCCACTGCTGCAGGCCGTCCTTCATGCCGCGGTAGATCTGGTCGGCAGTCTGCCGGGCCCGGCTGGTGTCGGCGCAGAC
The DNA here is from genome assembly GCA_963842265.1 of uncultured Actinomycetota bacterium. GTDB lineage: Bacteria > Actinomycetota > Actinomycetes > Streptosporangiales > Streptosporangiaceae > Palsa-504. Next base: position 148,065 of record CAWJGE010000010.1, on the reverse strand, counting down.
GATCCGCACCTTCTGCCCGGGGCTGACGCTCTTGGACAGGCTGTGCCCGCGCTGGTGGGACTGCCAGCCGCCCATCGGGGTCAGGCCCGAGTCGGTCGAGTAGCCCTGGGTGATGCCGTGCCTGATGATCCGGATCTCGGTGGCGAAGTCCTCCTGCGGCTTGCGCTCCGGCGGCGCGACGATCTCCTTGTCCCTGGACGCGCCGGCGAACTCCCTGGTGAAGCGCTCGCCGTCCACCTCCAGCAGGGCACTGGAGGCCTCGCGACCCTGCCCATTCCCGCCGCGCTCGCGGAACCTGCGCAGGTAAAGCGGCAGATCGGCGTCGGCCTCGGCGGGGCTCGCGGACTTAGGAGCCTGCTCGAGCCCACGCCGTTCGGCATAACGGGCTAGGTAGTAAGGAGCATCGGTACGGTCGGTACGGCGGAAGGCGGCCCCAGCCGGAGCGGGACGGACCCCGTTATCGCCGTTGGTGTCGCTCATCAGGAGTGCACCGTGAAGAAGCGCTCGTTGACCTGGCCGGCGTAATAGAAGATGGCCCGGCCCATCTCCTCCTCGGTCCAGGTGATCGGCTCGAAGTCCGGGTCGACCCAGTAGCCGCCGGTGAAGACCTCGTTCCTGTTGCCGACCGGGTTGAAGAAGTAGACGGTGTAGCCGCGGGTGACGCCGTGCCTGGTCGGCGCCACGTCGATGGTCACGCCGTTGAAGGCCAGCAGGTCGGCGGCCTCGCGGACGGCATTCCAGTCGTCCACCCAGAAGGCGAAGTGGTGCAGCGCGCCGTTCGGCCCGGTGACGATGGCGATGTCGTGCGGGGTGTGCGAGCGCTCCAGCCAGGTGGCGAGCTGGTGGCCGTCGTTGGCGAGGATCTGTTCGGTCAGCCGGAACTCCAGCACGTCGCGGAAGAACGCGGTGGCGCCGTCGACGTCCTCGGCCATGATGAAGATGTGGTCGAGCCGGGGCGGCGCGATGCCGACCAGGTGGGCCGGGCGCGGCGGCGGGTTGGTCAGCGGCAGCAGGTTGCCGACTTTCTCCATGCCGTAGACCAGCTCGACCAGGTGGCCCGAGGGGGCCTCGAACCTGATCGCCTCGCCCCAGCCGGGGCCGAGCTCGACCTTGGCGAAGCGCTTGACCGTGATCCCGGCTTTCTCCACCCGGTCGGCGTAGTAGTCCAGGTCGGCCGCCTCGGCCACCTTGAACGACATGTGGTCCAGGCCGTAGGTGGGCGCCTGGCGCAGCACGACCGAATGGTGCTCGTGCTCGTCCCAGCACTTCAGGAACACCCGGCCCTCTTCGTGGGCGACCTCGATGAGGCCGACCACTTCGGTGTAGTAGGCCGTGCACAGCTCGAGGTCGGGAACCCTGATCTCGACGTGCTGCAGGCGCAGGATGCGGTCGCTCATAAGCTCACCTTCACGTGTGGAAGCTCAGAAAACGCTGGCTGATGACGTTTTCGTAGTAGAAGAGCCCGCGGCCGAACTGGTCCTCGGTCCAGGTGATCGACGGGAAGTCCGGGTCCGGGCGGTAGCCGCCGGTGAACACCTCGTTCCTGATGCCGAGCGGGTCGAAGAAGTAGATGGTGTTGCCGCGGGTCACCCCGTGCCTGGTCGGGCCCTGGTCGATCTGCACGCCGTTGAAGGCGAGGATGTCGGCGGCCTTGCGGACCTGGTCCCAGTCGTCCAGCCAGAACGCGAAGTGGTGCAGCGCGCCGTTCGGGCCGTTGACGATGGCGATGTCGTGCGGGGAGTGCGAGCGCTCCAGCCAGACGCCGAGCTGGTGGCCGTTGGCGTCGAGAACCTGCTCGGTCATCCGGAAGCCGAGGACCTGCCGGAAGAACGCTCCGGCCTCGCCGACCTCCTCGGCGTTGATCAGCATGTGGTCAAGCCGCGGCGGCGCGATCCCGGGCAGGTCGGGCGGCGGAACCGGCGCCGGGTTCAGCTTGCCCAGGATATTGCCGGGCCGGTCGAGCTCGTAGACCAGCTCCATGGTCTGCCCGGACGGGATGCCGAACCTGATCGACTCCCCCTGCCCCACGGCCTCGCCGCGGCTGACCCGCTGCACCTGGCAGCCATATCTGACGACGGCGTTTTCCAGCTCGGCCAGGTCGTCGGGGTGCTCGACCCGGAAGCTGAACAGGTCAAGCCCGGTGCGCGGGTCGTAGCGGAGCCGGACCGAGTGGTGGTCCTCCTCGTCCCAGCACTTGAGGTACACGGTGTCCTCGCCGCGCCCGGCCAGCTGCAGCCCGAGCACCTCGGTGTAGTAGGCGGTGGACAGCTCGAGGTCGGGAGTGCGAACGTCGACGTGGGCAAGGCGCAAGATTCCCACGGTGCCTCCCGGGGCTGGTAACGCTTGACGGCTCGAACATACCTCGCCTAATGTTCCAGATAAAGCCCCAGCGTTCCATATAGAGGAACGCCTCGTCCGCTGGGAGCCCTCTCGAAAGGGCACTGCGATGTCGACGCCGGAACAGATGCGCGCGGCGGTCGCGCGGTACGTCGAGGAGATCCACCGCGCCTACGTGGCGCAGGCGCTGACCTTCCCGGCCGCCGTCCGCGGCCAGATGCCGCTACTGGCTCCGGGGCCCTTGACGGTGGCTGCGGTGGGCGCGCGCAACCTGCACGTGCTGGCGACGCGGGACTCGCTCGGGCCGGTGCGTCCGCCCGAGGTCGAGCTGTCCGGGGCGGTGGAGGGGCTCTCCTGGACGCTTCGGTTCTACGACTCGGTGGTGCTGCCGGAACTCGCGCTGATCGACGAGTCCGGCGGCCCGGCTTTCAACGAGGTCCGGCACGCGCTCGGGGTGGGGACCGTGGTCTACCACTTCGTGGCCGAGCCGGGCGCGGGGCTGTCCGGGCATCAGGCGGCGCACGTCGGTACCGGGCTAGCGGGCGGGCATTCGGCGGCGGCGCGGGACTTCGAGACGATCCGCAGCCGGGTGCGGGGCCGGGAGGACCTGGTGGACGAGATGGCCGGCGCGGCGGCGGCCGGGCTGGTCCGGGCGCACGCCATGCTGGCCGCGGCGATCGCACCGCGCAATCAGGCCCTTGGCACCCTGGCTGCGCAGCAGCGGCCCGACCCGGACGCGGTGCGGCGCGAGCTGCTGGCCGCGGTCGGCGGCCGGAGGCAGTGGCAGCCACCGGAGCCTGCGTCGCCCGTTTCGCCCGGGGAGCCGGGGTGACGCCGGGTGCCCCCGCGGGCGGCCTTTCCACGGTGCGCAACGCGGCGCGGCTGCTCAAGGTGTTCCGGTCCCGCGAGGCTGACCTCGGGGTCTCCGAGCTCGCCCGGCGGCTGGGCCTGGGCAAGAGCACGGTGCACCGGATACTCACCACGCTGGCGGCCGAGGGGCTGATCGAGCAGAATCCGCGCACTGGCGGCTACCGGCTCGGCATCATGATGTTCGAGCTGGGCGAGGCGGTCCGGGTGCACATGGACCTGCACGCCGCGGCCGCGCCGGTGCTCGCCGAGCTGCGCGCCCAGACCGGGGAGTCATCCCAGGTCGGGGTGCTCGACGGGCACGAGGTCGTGTACGTGGACCGGCTGGAGAGCACGCATTCGCTGCGGCTGTTCACCGAGACCGGGCGGCGGGTACCGGTGCACTGCACGAGTTCGGGCAAGGTCCTGCTGGCCCACCTGCCGGAGGCCCGGCGGCACGCCGTGCTGCGCGCGGCCCCGCTGACCGCCCTGACGCCGCACACGATCACCGACACCGAACGGCTGGGCGCCGAGCTGGTCCGGGTCCGTCGCCTCGGCTGGGCCGAGGCCATCAACGAGCGCGAGATCGGCGTGGCGTCGATCGCGGCGCCGGTGCGCGACGTCACCGGCGAGGTGGTCGCGGCGATCAGCATCGGCGTCCCGCTGGCCCGCTGCAGCGTCATGTCGCTGCGCAGGCTGGCGCCCGTGATCGTGGAGGCGGCCGAGGCGGCGTCGCGGCGCCTGGGCTGGTCGCCAGAATCGTCTTCGCAGCAACGGAAGGAAGGCTGATCTTGACATGCCGCTGACGGACGTGGCCGGCAAGGCCAGAGCGCTGTACGAGGCCCGCCGCACCCGGCAGCCGATCGAGCCGTTCACCGACGCCGATCCCGACCTCGGCATGGCCGACGGCTACGCGGTGCAGCAGCTGCTGACCAGCATGCTGCTGGCCGACGGCGACCGCATCGTCGGCTACAAGGTCGGGCTGACCTCCAAGCCGATGCAGCAGATGATCGGGGTCGACCAGCCCGACTACGGGCCGGTGCTGGCCTCGACGGTCTACGCCGACGGCGATGCCGTGCCGGTCTCCGCGTTCATCCAGCCGAAGATCGAGGCTGAGATCGCGTTCGTGCTGGGATCTCCCCTGGCCGGGCCGGGCGTGAGCGTGCTGGACGCCCGGGCCGCGATCGCGGGGATGACCGCGGCGGTGGAGATCGTCGACTCCCGGTTCGCCGACTGGCGGATCAAGCTCGCGGACACGGTGGCCGACCTGGCCTCCAACGGGGCCGTGGCCGTCTCGAGCCGGCTGGTCCCGCTGGATGGCGTGGACCCGCGGCTGATCGGGATGGTGCTCACCCGGCGGGGCGAGCTGGTCGACACCGGCGCGGGCGCCGCCGCCCTCGGCGACCCGGTCCGGGTGGTGGCCTGGCTGGCTAACACGCTCGGCGAGATGGGGACCAAGCTGGACGCCGGGCATCTGGTCATGACCGGGGCGCTGCACGCCGCCGTGCCGATGCGAGCCGGGGACGTGTTCCGCGCCGACTTCGACCGCCTCGGCCCCCTCACCGTCCGCGTCACCGAGTAAGGATGGCTTTGATGACCTCTCCTGACGAGATTGCCGCCCGGCTGACCAAGGCCCGGGCCGACCGCGCGCCGATCGGCTCGCTGTCCGCGGAGCTCGGGGGCTTCGACCTGGCCGCGGCGTACGAGGTGCAGCGGCTGCTGCGACAGCAGGCCGGCCAGCTGGCCGGCTGGAAGCTCGGCGTGACCTCCCGCGCCAAGCAGGCCCAGGTCGGGGTGCACGAGCCGGTCCGCGGCCACCTGGCCGCCGCGGACGCGCTCGACCTCGGCGAGCCGCTCACCGTGGCCCGGCACATCCAGCCCCGGTGCGAGCCGGAGATCGTCTTCGTCATGGGCGCGGACCTGTCCGGGCCTTCGGTCACCTCCTCGGCGGTGCTGGCCGCGACCGCTTCGGTGGCGGTGGGCATCGAGGTGCTGGACTCCCGGTACACCGACTACAAGTTCACCATGCCGGACGTGGTCGCGGACAACACCTCGGCGAGCCGCTACCTGGTCGGTCCGGCCGTCCCGGCGGCCGGTCTGGACCTGCGGCTGATCGGCGTGGTGCTCGAGCACAACGGCGAGGTGGTGGCGACCGCGGCGGGCGCCGCGGCGCTCGGCCATCCGGCGGCGGCGGTCGCCTGGCTGGTCCGCTCGCTGGCGGCGGAGAACGAAGGGCTGCGGGCCGGTGACATCGTGCTGTCCGGCGGGCTGACCGCGGCCGTGCCGGTGAAGGCCGGGGACGTGGTGACCGCGACCGCCGACCGGCTCGGCAGCGTCGAGCTCGGGTGCACGTGAGCGACGAGATTACCCCGAACGAGCTCCCCGGGGCCTTGGTGCCGCTCGATCGCCCGGACGGGCGGGCGCAATGGACGTTCGAGCACGCCGGGCGGTCGTACGCGGTCTTCCAGGTCGACGGGGAGCTGCGCGTCACCGACGCCGCGTGCCCGCACAACGGCGGTCCGCTGGCCGAAGGCCTGGTGCGTGACGGCGTGGTCACCTGCCCGTGGCACTGGTACAGCTACGAGCTGGCCACCGGCCGGTGCCGGACGGCGGCCGGCTACGAGCTGAGGCGGTACCCGGTCGTGCTGGTCGGCGGCCGGCCGCACGCGTCGCTGCCGGCCCCCGAGCGGCCGCGGAGCTGGTCGGAGATCCTGCGCGCGCACGCCCGCCAGGGGGTCAGTCCGCCCGCAGCTCCCGCTTGAGGATCTTGCCGGTCGGGCCCTTCGGCAGTTCGGCGGTGACGCGGACCTCGCGCGGGTACTTGTAGGCGGCCAGCCGCTCCCGGCAGTACGCGATGATCTCCTCCGGGCGGGCGTCCGCGCCCGGCTTGGGCACGACGAACGCGACCACCTCCTCGCCCACGCGCGCGTCCGGCTTGCCGATGACGGCCGCCTCGGCCACGGCTGGGTGGCCGAACAGGACCTCCTCGATCTCGCGCGGGTAGACGTTGTAACCGCCGCGGATCACCAGGTCCTTCTTGCGGTCGACGACGAACAGGTAGCCGTCCTCGTCGGCGTAGGCGAGGTCGCCGGTGTGGAACCAGCCGCCGCGGAAGGCCTCGGCGGTCTCCTCCGGCCGCCGGTAATAGCCCTTCATCACGTTGTGGCCGCGGATGACGATCTCGCCGATGTTCTCCGGGCCGGGCAGGAGCGCCTTGTCCTGCTCGTCCACCACCTGGACCTGCACGCCCCAGATGGGCTTGCCGATGGACAGCACCTTGCGCTGCTCCGCACTGATGTTGAAGGTCGTGGTGCTGGCCGTCTCGGACAGGCCGTAGCCTTCCAGGATGACCACGCCGGGGAACTTCTCCTCGAACGCCCTGATCACCTCGCCGGGGATCGCGTCACCGCCGGAAATACCAACCCGCAGCGTCGACAGGTCCCGGCCGGCCAAGTCCGCCTGCAGCAGCGCGTAGTACATGGTCGGGACGCCGGAGAAGATCGTGCACCGGTACCGCTCGATCGCGTCGAGCACCGGGCCGACCTCGAACCGGGGAATGAGCACCAGCGTGCCCGCGAACCGAACCGCCGTGTTGAGCACGCTGGACAGGCCGAACACGTGGAACATGGGGAGCACCGCGACCCCGATGTCGTCGTCCCGGAAACCGAACAGCTCCCCGGCCACGGTGCAGTTCATGTACAGCTGGTAATGAGTGAGCTCGGCGCCCTTGGGCTTGCCGGTGGTCCCGCTGGTGTAGATGATCACCGCGGTGTCGTCGGCGTTGGTGGGCTCGATCTCGCCGGTGTCATCGGCGAAGTAGAGCTCGTCGTAGTGCTTGGTGTTCTCGGGCCGCTGGTCGTTGCCCGGGAGGTTCACCACGTACGTGGGCACGTCCCCGGCCTGCCGGGCGCCGGCGACCGATTCCGCGGCGAAACCCTCGAAGGTGATCAGCAGCCTGGACTCGGAGTCCTGTAGCTGGTAGGCGACCTCGGGCGCTTTCAGCAGCGGGTTCAGCGGCACCACCACCAGGCCGGCCTTGAGGATGGCGAAGTAGGTGAAGAGGAACTGCGGCAGGTTCGGCAGCTGCATGGCGACCTTGTCGCCGCGGCGCAGCCCGGTGCCGAGCAGGGCGCTGGCCACGCGCCCGGAGATCTCGTCCACCTGGGCGTAGCTGAAGGTCAGGTCGCTGATGTGGCACAGCGGGTGGTCCGGCTTGGCGTTGCGAGACTCCCGCAGCATGGTGGCCAGGTTGAAACTCATGACGCTCCTGTTACGGACGGGTAACCTCACCCTAGCCTGGTGATCAGGCGGCGGCTAGGACGCCTGCGCGGCGGCCGGCGGTCAGGCGGCGGCCAGGACGCCCACGCGGCGGCCGGCGGTCAGGCGGCGGCCAGGACGCCCACGCGGCGGCCGGCGGTCAGGCGGCCGGGGGACGTGCCGACGTAGGAGCCGGAGGTGGGGGCGACGTCGGAGTAGTCGCGGCCGGTCGCGACGGTGACGTAGCCGCCGTCGGTGCGGTGGCCGTTGCACGGGTCGAACGCGACGGCCTCGGCGTGGCCGGCCCGCGGCACGATCACCTCGACCCAGGCGTGGGTCCCGCCCTGGCCCAGCAGGTGCCCCGACACGTACCTGGCCGGCAGCCGGAGCAGATGGCACAGGGCCAGCATCACGTGCGCGAAGTCCTGGCAGATGCCGCGCCCGGCGGCGAGCGCCTCGGCGGCCGTCGTGGTCACCGACGTGATGCCGTATTCGTAGGTGATCGCCGCGAAGACGGCGGCGCAGACCCGCTCCGCGGTCTCCTCGGGGTTCTTGGGGGTCTCGGGGTCCTCGCCGGGCTGGGCGGTGTCCGGGACGATGTCCGCGGCCATGGCGCGCAGCCGGTCGTCGGCCGAGGTGAGCGGGGTCGGCCGCAGCAGGCGCGGGCTGTGCAGCGCCTGCGCCGCGAGCACCGCGGGCCCGTCGTCGCGGATCCGTTCTAGCACGGCGGCCAGCCGGAACTCGATGGCCTCAGGCACGCGTTCGGCCTGCAGCAGCGCGACGACGTTGCCTGCCGCGTCCCGGCGCACCCGGCGCCGCACCTTCGCGCCGGTCACCTCGAGCCGGTGCGCGCGCAGGTACTGGTTGCCGTGGCGGGCCGGAGGCACGATGACCAGGCGCTGCCGCAGCGACTCCACCGGCGCGTCGTATTCGTAGCGGAAGCTCTGCTCGAGAACGTAGCGGACGCGGCGGGCGGCGGCCAGGTCCAGCCCGCGGTGATCGAGCACCGGAGCGTGCAGCACCGAGGTATCCAGCATCATCGGGCTCCCTCCCCCGTCAGGTCCTCCCCCGTCAGGTCCTCCTCCGCCTGGACCACCATCGACTCGAGCAGCGGGCCGCCGAACGTGGTGGCCATGGCGACATCGGAGGCGTCGCGTCCCCGGCCGATCACGATACGGCCTTTGCGCCTGGTGTTGTTGCGCGGATCGAAAGTCCACCACCGGTCGCCCAGCCACACCTCCATCCAGGCCGCGAAGTCCATCGGCGCCGGATCCGGCGGGACGTCCATGTCGGGCAGGTAGCCGAACACGTAGCGGGCCGGGATGTTCAGTGCCCGGCAGAACGAGACCGCGAGGTGGGTGAAGTCACGGCACACCCCGCGCCGGGCCATGTTCACGTCCGCGGCGCTGGACAGGGCCGTCGTGCTGCCGTACTGGAAGTCCAGGTGGTTGTGCACGTGATCGCAGATGGCCTGCACCCGGCGGTACCCGGGCTTCAGCCCGCCGAAGCGCGACCAGGCCTCGTCGCCGAGCACGTCGGGCAGGCAGTACCGGCTCGGCAGGGTGTAGATCAAGGTGTCGTCGGGGAGGTCGTCGGGTACGCACTCCGGCGCATCTTCGTCTACCTCCTCGGTCAGGTCGGGCACCACGGCCACGGCGTGGTACCGGAAGCTCGACCGGCCCGCGGGCAGCACCGCGCGCAGGCAGGGGTTGCCGTACAGGTCGGTGTAGCCGCGGATGTCCATGACGGGCTCGGATCCCCACTGCCCGCCGTCGATGGAAATATGCGGGGATTCAGCCGGCTGGACCTGGAAGATGACCGGTGTGCTGACGGCGGCGACATAGGTGAAGTCGCATCCGATCAGGAGCCGGCGCGTATCCATGATTCATGATCTATGCCGGATGTTTCCGGCGGGTTACGCCACGCCGCACCTCGGGATCTTCCTGGCCTTGCGCACCAGGCGGAGCGCCGAGGAATGGTGCTGGAAACACCAGCCGCCGTAGGGATGATCGTGACTTCGCGGGCTTTACCGGACACGGTTGAACTGAGGTGGATGCGGGGCCGTAGTTACTTGTTGGGAGCGCACGGACAGGGACCCAAGAACCACCTAGGAGAGGAACGGTGAGCGGGTCCGATGGCTAGTGGTCTTGACAAACTCGTGGCCCCGGGCAGGCATACGCGCCGGCCGGGGCGGGCCGGTCTGCGCCGGGTATGCGTGACGGCGCTGATCATGCTGGTGCTCGAGTACGGCCTGGGCATCTTCCTGAACCTCTACATCGCCGTCCCGGCCTCCGACGCGCATGCCAGCCTCTTCGCCGAGATCGCCACCGCCCCGCTGGCGCTGACCGTTCACGCGCTGCTCGGCCTGGCCCTGATCGGGACCGCGATCCTGCTAGTGGCCAGGTCCGTGCACGAACGGGACCGGCTGCTCGCCGTGCTGGCCGCGGCCGGCCTGACCGCCATCGGCGGGGCGTTCGGCGCCGGGGAGATCTTCGTGCGCAACGGCATGCCGGGCGCGTCGCTGGCGATGGCCGTCCTGACCGGGGTGGCGCTGCTGTGCTACGTCGGCACGCTGGCGCTGGCCACCGCGGCCCAGCGGGAGGTAGAGCGAGAGGTACAGCGGCAGGTCGTGCTCCCGCAGCCGGTGCCGGCCCCCGCGCCCGGCTTCCCGGCTGCGCCAGCGTGGCCGGCCGCGCCGAGCTGGCCGGTCCGGCCGCCTGCCCCGTCCCCTGCCTCCTGGTTCGCGCGGGAGTAAGGCTGGTCCGGGGCGCGGGAGTGGCATCGTGGCCAACGCCGCGGCCGTGCTGCGCACGCCGCGGGCTGCCTTTGCCCTAACGTGGTGGAGTTTCACGTTCCCCGTCGGCACCTGCGTCACCGGCACCATCGCCCTGGCCGCCCGCAGCCAGGCCGACGTGCTGCGTGGTGCCTCGATCCTGCTTTTTGCGCTGCTGGCTGCCTGGCTCGTCGTCGCGGCTTGCACCGTCGCGGGCAGCGCCACCGGCCGGCTGTTCAAGCCGATGTAGCTGGTCGGGGCGGGGGGCCGGGCGGGTCGTGGCCGCGATCTCCAGGGCCTTGTCCAGGTAGACGCGGTAGCCGAGGTCGGCCCGGTAGCCGTGGATCTCGGGCGTGTCCAGGCTGCGCATGAACGACAGGATCTCCCGGCTGAACACCTGGCCGGGCACCAGCACGGGATAGCCGGGCGGGTAGGGCGTGACGTAGGTGGTGGACACGACCTGGTCGCCGTTCTCCACCCGCTGCTCGACTTCTTCCGGCGTCAGGTACTCACAGTAGCTGTCGTTGTAGGCCAGGTAGTAGGCACGCCGCACGTCACCCTCCGGGGTGGGCACCCCTTGGCCGTCGGTGAAGCTGGGGTGGAAGCCGCTGAAGTCCGGCAGCGGCGCCGACGGCGCGGTCAGCCGCTCCACCGCGCGCTCGTGAGCGGCGCGCTCGTTCGGGCTCATGTCGGCCAGCTGGGTCTCCAGCTCGCGGGCGATGGTCACCAGCACCTCGATCAGGTAGGCCACCGAGCTGCGGGTGGTCCCGATCGTGGTCATGAACAGCACGGTGTTCCGCGAGGTCTTGTTGATCTGCACGCCGTAGCGGTCCATCAGCTGCTTTCGCTTGAAGGAGTCGCCCTCGATGCCGGTGGTGCCGATGTAGACGGTGATCCGGGACGGGTCCAGGACGAACTCGTCGCACTCCCAGGCCTTGACCATGCTCGGCAGGCCGGAGCGCAGCGGCTGGTCAATGCAGGCCGGCCGGTACTCGGCCGGGATCAGGTCGGCGGTGGTCAGGCAGCGCATGTACTTGCTCAGCAGCGGGTGGTGGTCGACCGCGTCGCGGAGCCGCATCGCGTTCTCGATCTGCTTTTGCACCAGCTCGAACCCCTCCAGCGCCGCCTGGCGCCGGCCCAGGTCCAGGGAGGCCAGGATCTGGTAGTTCGGGGAGGTCGAGGTGTGTGTCATGTACGCCTCGTGGAAAGTTGCCTCGACCTTCTGGCTGAAATCCTGGTCCCAGACGTGGATCATGGAGCCTTGCCGAAGCGAGGTCAGCGTCTTGTGGGTGGACTGGGTGGAGTACACCCGGACCCGAGCCCGGGCCGGATCGGGCGTGAGCCGCCGGTGGAGCAGCACTTCGTCGTCCGCGGCATCGATCGCGCCGATCTCGGCGGCCTGGGCGTCGTAACGCTCGCGGTACTCGGGCAGCCGCAGCCGCTCGGCGAGCGTGCGGGCGGCCCGCATCGCGGTGCGCGGCCGGTAGACCGGGTGGAACCGGGCGAAGGCGAACCAGGCCTCGTCCCAGAGGAAGACCAGGTCGGGCTTGATGGCCAGGCATTCCTCCATCACCCGCCCGACGTCGTAGACGATCCCGTCGAAGGTGCAGTTGGTCAGCAGCAGCATCTTGACCCGGTCTAGCTTGCCGGCCCGGCGCAGCGCCAGCAGCTGGCGCTTGATCTCGGCGAGGGGGACGGCGCCGTACATCGAGTACTCGTTGAGCGGATACGCCTCCAGGTAGGTCACCATGGCGCCGGCCAGCATCAGCCCGTAGTGGTGCGACTGGTGGCAGTTCCGGTCCACGAGGACGATGTCCCCGGGCTGGACCAGCGCCTGGACGACGATCTTGTTGGCCGTCGAGGTCCCGTTGGTGACGAAGTATGTCTGCCGTGAGCCGAACGCCTCGGCCGCGAGCTGCTGCGCCTCGCGCAGCGGCCCGGTGGGCTCGAGCAGCGAGTCCAGGCCGCCGCAGGTCGCCGACGTTTCGGCCAGGAAGATCTCCAGGCCATAGAAGTCGACCATGTCCCTGATCCAGTGGGAGTTGACGATCGACTTGCCGTGCGAGATCGGCAGCGCGTGGAACACCCCGGTGGGCCGGTGGCTGTAGTTGCGCAGCGCGCTGAAGAACGGCGAACGATACCGGGCCGCGACGCCGTCCAGGATGGACAGGTGCAGCTCGAGTGACCCTTCCCGGGCGTGGAAGATGCGCCGGAAATGGTGGCTGAGCCGCCGGCCAGGTCCTCGACGGAGATCTCCGTCATCAGGTACAGGTCGAGTTCGGGCCTGATCTTGGCCAGCGTCCTGGCGAGTTCCTGGGCGCGGTCATCCGGCGTGTGCTCCATCAGGTCGTCAGCTCCGTCGAGGCCGACGAACTGTGCGAGCAACGGCGAGTCGTGGCGGGAATGGTGGGTGAACCGGCGGCGGACCACGCACGCCTGCAGCCGGAAGTTCAGCCGCGCGGCCATCACCGCCTCGTCGAAACTGGGCACGACGACGATCTCGTAGATGAACTGGTCATCCGGGCGACGCCACCGCCGCAGCTCTTCCCGCAGCGAGTTCTCCTGCTCCTCGGTCAGGTCCTCGACGACGAGAACCTCGAAATAGGGCCGGTCGCTGCCGAACTGCTTGGCCGGGCGGGTATCGCGATCGTAGGCGTCATCATCTTCGGCCCGCAGATCCCAGGCGTGACCGCCGCGGTAGGACTCGGTGACGAGGGCCCGGTTGGCCCGGCTCACTACGGCGGCGAGCCGAATATACTTGCCGGCGGCGAAGAGCCGCTGCAACTCTCGGAAGATCTGCGCGCCGGGAAACGCCCAGAATCGCTCGATCGACCCGAGGACATCCAGCAACCCGGTCACCGTCTCGGTCAACTGCTCGACGGGCCGCTGCCGGGCCTCGGCCAGGGCCAGCTGAGTGGTCGATTCCTCCAGGCTGGACCAGGTGTCGTTCCTGAGCTGCCACAGACTGTTATACGCCAACGGCTTGAGGCCGACCGACACGGTAACCACCTCCGCGATCTCGACAGGCGCACAGCATCCTCGCTGGCCGCCTAACAGGCAGGATGCTCCTAGCGGGCGCTTGTGAACAAGAGCACATAGGTATGTTGCCCCGGTTTGCGGTTCCCCGCCGGGGAACCGCAAACCGGGGCGTGACCGAAGGGCTCCTCGGTTAAGTCGAGCAAGGCGGTGACGGTTCCGGCACCGACCGTCCGGCCGCCTTCCCTGATGGCGAAGCCGAGCCCGGGCTCGAGCGCGACCGGCTGGCCCAGCTCGACGGTGACGCTCACCCGGTCACCCGGCGCAGCGACGCCGTCCGGCCCGAGGTCGAGCACGCCCACCACGTCAGCGGTCCGGACGAAGAACTGCGGGCGGTACCCCGTGCGCACTTCGGTCCGGCGCCCGCCCTCGGCCGCGGGCAGCAGGTACACGCTGGCCGCGAACGCCCGGTACGCGGCCAGGCTCCCCGGCGCGGCTACCACCTGGCCGCGCCTGACCTGGTGCCGGCGGACGCCGCGGAGCAGCAGCGCCGCGTTGTCGCCCGCCTCGGCGTGCTCCATCGCCTTGCGATAAGTCTCCACGCCCGTCACGACGCAGGCCACCGTGGCGCCGAGCCCGATGACCTCGACTGCGTTGCCGGACCGCATCCGGCCGCGCTCGACCGCGCCGGTGACCACGGTGCCGCGCCCGGTGATGGTCAGCACGTTCTCCACCGGCATGAGGAACGGCCCGCTGACGTAGCGCTCCGGCACCGGCAGGTACGCGTCGACCACGTCCAGCAGCGCGCCGACCGAGGCGACCCAGCGCGGCTCGCCGGCCAGGGCGCCCAGCGCGGACACCTTGATGACGGGGACCTCCGCGCCGGGATAGCCGTACCTGTCGAGCAGCTCGCGTACCTCGAGCTCGACGAGTTCGGCCAGCTCGTCGTCGGCCACGTCGGCCTTGCTCAGCGCGACGACGATGTGCCGCACCCCGATCTGCCTGGCCAGGAGCACATGCTCGCGGGTCTGCGGCATGACGCCGTCCTGCGCGGACACCACCAGGATGGCGCCGTCGACCTGAGCCGCGCCGGTAATCATGTTCTTCACGTAGCGGGCGTGACCGGGCATGTCCACGTGCGCGTAATGCCTGGTCGCGGTCTCGTACTCGACGTGCGCGATGTTGATGGTGATGCCGCGGGCGCTCTCTTCCGGCGCCCGGTCGATGCGGTCGGACGGCACGTACGACGCCATCCCGCGCCCGGCGAGGACCTTGGTGATGGCCGCCGTGAGCGTGGTCTTGCCGTGGTCGACGTGCCCCATCGTGCCGATGTTCAGGTGCGGCTTGGTCCGCAGGTAGGTCTGCCTGGTCATGTTCCTTCTCCCGGTTCGGGCAGTGGCGCGGAGACCCGCGGGGAGTGCCAACCCTCCCCCGTGGGGTCTCCCGGCCTCGCCGGGGAAGGGTCAGCCTCGCTCGCCGCCGGGCAGGGCCTGGGCGTAGACCTTTGCCTGGGCGTGGGCCTGGGCGCAGGCCTGGGCCTTTGCCTGGGCGTGGGCCTTTGCCTGGGCGTGGGCCTTTGCCTGGGCAGCCGTCAGCGCGCCCGCGGCAGCGGGCGCCAGGCTGACGGCGAACCGGAACATGTGTTCAAGGATGCGCTCTGTGCCGTCCGGCCCGCGACCGGTTTTTCCGGGCCTGGGTGCACCAATGGAACATTGGCGTTGTTACCGCCGCGGGCGGGGGCGCGGATTCGGGTGGCGAGGCGGGCTCATGAGGCACCGGGGAAAGCAGGCGCGGGCTGGGCGAAGGGGCGGAGTGGTCCGGAACCACTTGCGGTGACAGGCGCTATTTGCTCCGAACTGAGATCATGAAAACGCGGGAGCGGGCTACTTAACGTAGGCGATGGGGATGACCGGGGGGGCTTGCGGGAGGGGCTCGGACTTGTACTGGGCGCGGATGCCCTCGATGTAGCGGCGGCAGCGCTCGGTGAGGCCCTCGGGGGTCTGCATGCGGCCCTTGGTGACGAGGATGCCCAGGTCGGCGCCGTGGAACTTGAAGTCGCCCGGGCCGTATACGCGCATGAAGAAGGCCTCGTCCTCGGTGGTGATCTCGTGCCAGTCATTGGTGACGTGCTCGAAGGTGAGCGCGCCGCTGTCGGCCAGCCGCCAGGCTCCGGTGCGGGGGGCAGCCAGGATGCGCTCCACCTCGTCGCCGGGCTCCTTCATGATCAGCTGCGACCAGACGTCCACCGCGGCCAGCGCGCGCCAGCGGTCGTTGATCTCCTCCACGTCGACCGTGTAGTCCACGTCCATGAACTCGAGCAGGTGGAACAGGAACAGCGGCACGTCGGCGTAGGCGCCGGCCGTGACGTTGGTCATCGAGGACGCCCCCGATATCCGGGGGTTCAGCTCGCCGAGGTAGACCGCGCCGGTGTCCGTATCGGTGAGCACGTCGACCTCGAAGAAGCCCTTGTAGCCTTCCTGGGCGAGCTGGTCGCCCAGCCTGCGGACGTGGCTGATCGCGATGGTGCGCTCGGCCTCCGACAGCGCCTCGGGGAACACGTCGTTGCCGCACCAGCCGCCCTTGTACGGGGTGAGCTCGGGGTAGCCGGTCAGGTCGGTCATGAACGGGCCGACGATCGTACCGTACCTGGTGATGCACGCCTCCACCGCCGCGGCCTGGTTGTTGATGCGCTTCATCACCTTGAGCTGCTGGCCGTCGATGTCCGCGGCGTAGGAGTCCCAGTCCCGTTCGGAGGCGATGAAGAAAGTCGTCTTGCCGGAGTCTCCGTAGGGCGTCTGCACGACCAGGTTGTCGCCGAGGCCGGCGCTCTCCGCGAGCGCGGAGAGCGCGGCGTAGCTGTCGGCCCGGCCGAGCACGTTCGGAACCGACGGTGCGCCCGCCTCGTTGCCCAGCTGGGTGGTGACGATCTTGGAGTCCAGCCGGCGCCGCAGCGAATCCGGCGGCAGGATCAGCGTATAGCCCTGCTCCCGGCAGATTTCCTCGGTCTCGGCGTCGAAGAACACCATCGCGACCATCGGCGTCCCGCCGCGCCGCGCGCAGGTATTCGCGCACTTCGGCGTCGCGCAGCAGGTAGTTGTTGATCTGCTCGCTCGAGGAGAACTCGATGTACGGTCGGTTCTCCGGGGTGAACACCCGAGGGTGCTGGCCGTCCCAGGAGTCGTAGTAGGCGACGTACTGGAAGTTGCGCACCCATCGGTCGATGCCGAGCAGGTTGAATGCCGTCGGGCCGACGAAGTAGATCGGCTGGGAGTTGGTCCGGAAGAACGTGCGGATCTCGGCGATGCCGTCGAGGTGGCGGCGGGGCGGCGAACCGGCGGAGCTTTCTGAACCTGCCATACCGCCAGGCTAAAGCCACGCTTGGCCCGCCGTCGAGAAGCGATCTTGGCGATGGGCCGCGGCCGGGCGCTGGCTCAGATCACGGTCGGCGGCGAGGGTGGGGTCGGCGGGGCCGTGTCGCCGCTGCGGCTCAGGCCGGAGACCACCCCGGCCAGGCGGCGCCGCCCGGGTTCCCGGCCGACCAGGAAGCCGCCGACGGCGTTGAAGGCACGCAGCGTGTCCTCCATATAGGCCGGGTTCTGCGCCTCCGGCCAGGTGGAGAACTTCACGCAGACCGTGTTCGTGGCCCGGCTCACGTGCACCATCTGGCCGTGGATACCCAGGCAGAGCAGCACGTCGCCGTAGTCGCCCGGGCGGAACCAGAACTGGTGCCGGTACCAGCCGCCGGGAAACGCCCACTCGGCGGGCGACGCGGCGAACGCCGCGCGCGTGCCGGAGTCGACGGCCCAGGCCTGGCGGAGCCAGCGGGGCGGCACGACCCGGCGGGAACTCGGTGTCCCGTCCGGAACCAGCCCGCCGTCCAGCAGCATCTGGCCGAACCGGGCCACGTCGCGGGCGGTGGCGCACAGGCCCCCGTCGTGCACGGCGGTGCCCAGGCCGTCGTGCAGCAGGGCGGCGTCGTGGCCGGCGCCCATCGGCGCCCAGATCAGCTCGGACACCAGGTCGGCCATGGACCGGGCGGCCGCGCGCTCGCACACCCAGCCGAGTACGTCCGATTCCGCGGAGCGGTACAGGAACCTCTCACCGTGCGGCGCCTCGGCTGACAGCGTGGCCAGGAACCGGTAGAGCCCGCGGGGCTCGCTCTGGCCAGGCCCTGCCGATTCCCGGCAGCCGATCCACTCGTCGAGCCGCCGGATGTCGGAGTGCGGGTTGGCGTACTCCTCCACGAACCTGACCCCGCTGCGCATGTCGAGGACGTGCCGGACCAGGGCGCCGGCGTAGCCGCTGGCGGCCAGTTCGGGTACGTAGCCGGTGATCTCCCGGTCGGGGTCGAGCTGGCCGCGGTCGATGAGCACGGCGGCCACGCAGCCCAGCACGGACTTCGACACCGACATCAGCGCGTGCGGCCGGTCCGGGGCGCCCAGCCGGCCGTACCACTCGGTGACGAGTTCGCCGTCCTGCAGCACCAGGTAGGCGTCGGTGAAGGTGTCATCGAGCACCTCACCCACGGTGCCGGCCGAGCCGTCCGCGCGGGTCACGACGACCGCGAGCAGGTCGCGGGCGGGCCGGTGGTCTGCGCGTGGCGACCGAGGCAGCTCACGGGGCGGGCCGTCGCCGCGGGACACGGGGTAGGTGGGCAGGAGCTCGCCGACGTGCCAGAAGGCCCAGCGGTTGCCGGGCGGGTCCTGCCAGTTGCGCGCGGTGACCGGCGCGCCCTGGACTTCGGGATCCGGCTCCTGCGGCATAGCCGAATCCTAGATCACGGCTCCCAGTGCCAATGTTGGGTTAGTCTTGCGCCACATGACTCATGAAGGTGCGGCCCAGGCCGCCGCGCGCGACGACGCGGCTTCCGCAGCCGACGGCTCGCTCATGACCGGCTTCCCTCCGGCCCCCGCGGGCGCGGGTCACCCGACGCGCTGGTGGTGCTGCACGACGGGCAGCTGGTAGCCGAACGGTACGACGCGGGCATGACCGCCGGTACCCCGCACCTGCTCATGTCGGTGTCGAAGTCGGTCGTCGGCTGCGTGGCGGGGGTGCTGGCCGCCGCGCTCACGGGGCGGGCCGCGGGCTGACGGTCAGCCGGAGGCCGGCCTGGCCGCCCAGCAGGCCGGCCGCCAGGACCGCTGCGGGCAAGTCGACCGACGCGACCAGGGCCTGCCCTTCGAGCTGGAAGGTCAGCGGCTCGGTGGCGCCGGGCGGCAGCTGGTCGGGGATCGAGGCGGGATTCTGGCTGGCCCCGGGCAGGGCGGAGTTCCACACGGCATGCGCGGCCAGCCCGGTGCCGTCCTGGTCCGGATCGACGTCGACGATGAGCGCGTCCGACCAGAGCGGGACCTGCTCGATCGAGTTGCTGAAATCGAATATGCCGTTGGAATCGCGGACGCGGAACAGCCGCAGGGTGACGGTGTAGCGCATCTGCCGCTCGGCCACGGCGGTGTCGGCCGGGTGATCGGCCGGGTCGAGCAGGAAGGTGCGGACGAGCGTGGTGCCGCCAGCGGGCGGCGGGTTGGTCAGCATGATGGGGCACCAGTGATCGGTGGTCTGCTCGCTCATGACCACGGACAGGCCGCGGATCGCCAGGCGCATGTCCATCTGGAACGAGGTGCCCGCCTCCTGCGGCAACTGGACGCCGGCCAGCGTCGCCTCCACCGCCCACCGGCCGAACAGGAACCGGCGCAGGTTCTGGTACCCCTCCTCGGAGTTGACCTCGCCGTACGGGCCCGAGTGGGACTTGTAGACATAAGCCCGGTGCGCGCCGCGCACGTAGGCATTGGCGATGTGGACCAGGCCGTCGGTCTGCGGGCCCATGACCGTGCGGGGCCCCCATCCGTAGTCGGCCGGATCGGTGCCGACCAGGCAGAAGATGTCGTCGACGGGGAACAGCGCGGGGGCTATGACCTGGGGATCCCACCCCCGGTCGCAGTCATCGCCGAAATTCTTGGCCGGGTCGAGGTAGCCCTGCATCTTCTCGGGAGCGAAAATGTCCGACCCGGCCGGGCTGAATGTCGCCTCGATCCACTGGGCCACGCCGCCAGCGGACCGAATGCCGCCGTGCGGGGTTCCGTAGGTGAAGAGCCTGGCGACGATGTCACGCGCCGCGACCCGGCCATCTTGCTGGCACTTCTTCTGTATCATGCAGCGCGCTATAAGACCGCCCATCGAATGGGCGACCAGATACACTTTCGGCGCGCGGGTCCGAGTCAGGATTTTCTGTATGAAGTCGTACAGGCCGACGGCCGCGTCCTCGATATTGAACCCGTCGGCGGTGACCTTCTGGCGTCCCCAGGTAAGCAGCTTCTCGGCGAGATTCTGGTGCGGCGGCGCTTGGAAGGTGGTCGCGGCCTGGTCGTAGAACCGGTAGATCCACAGCGACGCCGACTCGATTTCCACCTGCTGGTCGTCGAGGACCTGATCCTGGCTGCCGCGGACGTAGACCTTGTACTGCTCGTCCCCTATCAGCCGGACCAGCGGGCCCTCGAACTGAAAGAAAGCCGGGGCGCCGTCACCGGCCACGCGGATATGCGTAGACCCGTTATTGAAGCCGTAGAACGGGTCCTCGACCTGAGCATTTATCCCGGCGGTCGCCCCGGCGTAGCCGCGAATGTATACGATTGGCCATCTGTCCATTTTCTCTCCCCCAGGCAACTGCCGATGAGCAGATAGTCTTCGCTGGCCTCGATGAGTTGTCAACGGCATCGGGCCCGCGCGGGAGGCAGGCTCCGGCGCGCGGGCCCGCGGGCCGCGGACGCTCAGGCGCGCGCCACCGCTTCGGCCACCGCGGCGGGCGCGGGCTTGCGCCAGGTGCGGCGCAGCAGGTGCACGCTGGCGAGCAAGGTCCAGAGCAGGAAGAGGAGCAGGGCGGGAACGGAATCGGTGCCGAGGAAGGCGCCGTTGACCGCGAGCGCGGCGGCGGTGACCGCGGCGCCGACCGCCAGCCAGCGCGGCAGGGCGCGGGTGCGGAAGGCGACGACGGCGGTGGCCGCGCAGAATACGGCGAGCGGATAAAGGCAGATCACGGTCGCGCCGTCGCCGATCGCGCTGATCGCGGTGTTGAGCTGAGTGCCTGCGAGGAGATGGGCCTTGTGCATGGCTAGCTCCGGGGCGCCGCTGCCGAGTTTAAGCACGATGCCGGTGATCCCGGCGGCGAACGCCGTGGACACCAGCCAGCCGTCCGCTCCTTCGGCCTCGCGCAGCACGCTGCATAGGTAGGCGATAAACGGCAAGGCGAGAGTGATGGCCGCGATGCCGGCCACCGCCCGCGGGCCGGAGAAAGACTGGTTGCCGTTGCCTGCGGCGACGGTGAGGACGATCGCGAAGACGGCGCCGCAAGCGGCTCCGAGCCGGGGGAGCATGGGCTGGTTCATGGTTGTGCCTCCTGGCAGGTGGTTGCGTGAGCTCCGACGCTACGAGCGGCGACCCGGGTGCGTCTTCGGCCGCGGTGGCGAAGTTCGCTCCGCCGCGCGGGGGATCGAGGCGACCAGGCGGCTGGCCCCGCAGCTCGGCGGCACCCGCGTGGTGATGCTGACGACGTTCGACCTCGACGACTACGTGGTGGACGCGTTCCAGGCGGGCGCGTCCGGCTTCCTGCTCAAGACCGCCCCGCCCGCGCAGCTCGTCGCGGCGATCCGGACTGTCCACGCGGGCGACGGGCTGCTCGCGCCGGCCAGCACCCGCCGGCTGATCGAGCAGTTCGCCCGGCCCGCCGCGCCCGGGCCGAAGCTGGAGACACTGACGGCCCGCGAAACCGACGTGCTGCGGCTGCTGGCGCGGGGCCTGTCCAACGCCGAGATCGCCGCGCAGCTCGTGGTCGAGCCCTCGACGGTCAAGTCGCACGTGGCCAGCCTGCTGGCCAAGCTGAACCTGCGGGACCGGGTGCAGGCGGTGGTGTTCGCCTACGAGAACGGGCTGGTACATCCGGGGGGCACGAACCTCGCTCGTTAGGTTCCTATATCACGCCGAGCGGGCGAGAGGCTAGCGAGCGTCGCGGGCCTTGATGCGGCGGCGGTCCGGTCGGTCACCTGCAGTTTCATCAAGATGGCCGATACGTGGTTGCGAACCGCCGTGCTGGCCGTGCTGGGCACGGTGGCGGCCTTCGCGGTCACTGCCATCAGCTGAAGAACTGCTGGCTCGCGTCGGACCCGCCCGGGTGCGGGTCCGACGCGTCCGGGGTGTCTTTTGCGCGACTCCCGTTCGTCGAGATGATGTAAACGCCTGCTACCCCGGGCAGGCCACGAAGATCGGAGGCGACATGAAGTTCCTGATGCTGGTGTGCGTCGAGGAAGACCGCTTCGAGAACGACGAGGCGCCCCAGGAGACGTCGGACGCGGCGGACACCGGGGACGGCGAGAGCTTTCCCTGGCTCGATGACGTGATCGCCCGCGGCATCCGGCTGGACGGCGACCGGCTCCGGCCTCCCCGGGAGGCCAAGACGGTGCTGGTGCGCGACGGCGAGATCCTGGTCAGCGACGGCCCGTTCGCCGAGACCAAGGAGATCATCTGCGGATACGACGTGCTCGAGTGCGCGAACATCGCCGAAGCTGTGCAGGTGGCCGCGGCGCATCCGGTGGCCGCGTTCGGGAAGATCGAGGTCAGGCCGTTCTGGCCCTGACCGTCCGGCGGACCGGTGCGCTAGACGGTGAAGTAGAACGTGGTGCCCTGCTCCGGCGCCGAACGAACCCACAGCCGCCCTCCGTGGCGTTCGATGATGCGGCGGCTGATCGTCAACCCGGCGCCCGCACCGCCGCCGCCGGTGCCCGGCTCGTCTAGCAGCCGGGAGACGTACGCCTGTTGGTCGGCCCAGACGCCGGTGCCGTTGTCCCGAACGTAGAAAGCGCGCACCGGCTGACCGGTATCGGGCGGCACGACGTCCTCGTAGCCGACCTCCACCCACCGCGGCAGGTCGGCCGCGGCGTACTTGACGGCGTTGCTGATCAGGTTGACCAGCACTTCCTGCAGCCGGATACGATCGCCGGAGACGACGCCCAGCCGCATGGGGCGGCGTAGCTGCACGCTGGCCTCGGCGAACCGGGCACCGAGGATCTCCTCGACCTCGTCGAGCACGTCGTCCAGCGATACCGCCGTCACGTTCAGGTCCGCCCGGCCCAGGCGCGAATATTCCAGCAGCGAGTTGAGCAGCTCATCCATGCGCACGGCGAGCCAGCGAATGGTGTCCAGCCGTTGCCCGATCACGTCGTCAGGTGCCGCGGAGTCCTCCTCGATGACGGTGGCGTAGCCTGCGATCCCCTGGAGAGGCTCCGCGCAGGCTTTGCTCAGCGTCGCCACGTGCCGCACGGCAGCTTCGAGCAAGGCCCGGTACGTTTCCACGGCGATGCCGTGAGCCTGGTCCGACCAGGGCAGGCTTTGCCCGCGCACGGTCTGGAGCCACACCGAGGAGGACCCGCGCGGGGTCAGCCGCTGCCCCCGGCTGCCGGTGACGACCGGGCGCTCCGGATCAGCCGCCCACCGCAGCGTGCGCGATACCTCACCGCGGAACCAGGCCAGCACATCGCCACCGGAACTCAGCGGTACCAGCAGGATGCCAGCGCAGTCACCGGCGAGGTGGGCCAGGTCCCCGGCTTCCTCGCCCAGGCGGTTCGTCGACCATGCCTGACCCACCGGCACCGTGGGCAGGCGCGCCAGCAAGGCCGGCAGGGCCGACTGCTCCGGGACCAGGCCAGATGCGTACGAGGCGGCGCCCAAGCGCAGGTAGATGCCATCGGCGCCGATCAGGTCGGACAGCCGGGCGGATCCGGCGACGATGTGCTCGCCGAAGCGCTCTGGCGCGCTGGCCCCCGCAGTGGCGGTCATCTGCTGCAGGATTCGCCGGGCCTCAGCTTCGTCCGCCGCGCGCTGGCGGTCCTCGATGCTGTCAAGCTGCAGCGACAGCGCGATTCCGAACATCTCGCACGCGGCGCGCTGATCGGCCGTCAGCCGCCGGGGCACGCCGCTGTGGCAGGCAATCAGTCCCCACAGCCGCCCGTCCTTGACGAGCGATACCGACATCGAACCGCGCACGCCGATGTTACGCAGGTACTCCAGGTGGTAGCCCGACACGGTGCGCAGTACCGAACTGGACAAGTCGAGCGGCCGCTGCGTTCCCGGCCGCAGCGCAGGGGTCAGCGCCGCGCCGCTGTCATTCACGTCGGCGATGACCCGGATCCAGTTCCGCAGGTAAAGCTGCCGCGCCTGCGGCGGCACATCGATCGCGGGGAACCATAGCCCCAGCCACGGCTCCCAGCCGGGGGCGGCATCCTCCGCGATCACCTCGCCTGGCCCGTCGCCCTCGAAGCGGTAGGCCACCACCCGGTCGTAGCCGGTGAAGGCCCGTACCTGCCGGACCGCGGCCTGGCACAGGTCCGCCGCCGTCCGCGTGCTCTCCAGCCGCAGCAACCCACGTCGCACACCCGGATAGAACGACGAGAACCGGAACGGCTCGTCGGCCGACGGCTCGAACTCGCAGATCACCAAGCCGTCGCCGCGATGCAGGCTGACCTCAAGCTGATAGCCCTGCTGGCGCTCCTCCAGCTGAACAGGCACTATCGCCGGCACGCCGTCATCGTCGGACGCTGCCAGGCGCAGCCGCTCCGCCTGTTCGGGGCCGAGAATGTCCGCTACCGGCAAGCCAAGCAGCGCCTCCGGCGCCACCCCCAGCAGCGCGGCGGTATTGGAGCTCGCCACCGCGACGGTCAGGCCCGGCTCGGCCAGCGCCAGCAGCGCGCCGTACGACTGCACCGAGCCCAGCAGATGGATGGGTTCGCGCGCGCATGCGTTGATGTCGAATACCGTGCCGGCGGCATACTCGGCGGCCATCTGGCGCGCCGAGAGCCCGGGCTGGTCTTTTTCCGTCATGCCGCCTCCCGCGCCGCCGGGGCCGCCCTCGGCTCAAAGCGCAGACGTTGCTTGACAGGCTAGTGCAGCTGATGCCGGAAGCGTACGTGCTTGGTTAGGCTGATGCGGTGACGCAGCGACCGCGGCGCGGGCTCCTCTGGACGCAGCTACGGGAATCCACCCAGGAGGCGCACGCCCAAGCCGAGGCGAGCCTGGCCCCGCTGGCGCAGCCGGACAGCCTCGCCCGGTACGCGGCGCTGCTGCGTGTCCTGTGGGGTTTTCAAGCACCCCTGGAGCGGTTGCTGAATGACCAGGAGCTGCCGTCATCGGTCGGCTGGCCGGCGCGACAGCGGCTGGGTGCGCTGGCCGCGGATCTCGCCGATCTTGGCGTGTCCGGTACTTCACTGCCCGAAGCTGCCGGGTTGCCCGCGCTGGCCGGCCCAGATGCCGTCTGGGGAACCCTGTACGTCACCGAAGGAGCTACCCTGGGCGGCCGGGTGCTGCGACGTCGCATCGAAGCCCGCCTCGGTCCGGTGCCGGTCAGGTTCCTCGACGGGCACGGCGACCGCACCCAGCCGATGTGGCGGGAGCTAGGCCGGCTCGCCGACCTGTATGTCAGCGGCAGGCAGGGCAGGCAACTCGCCCGGCAGACCGCGATCGATGTCTTCGCCACCTTCACCCGGTGGGCGGCCAGCAACGCACAGGAAAACGAGTTGACCCGATTTGGGCGGTTAAGTCATCGTTGAACCAGAACGGGGCCATAGGCGGGTGCGCGGTGCGGCGTTTGCCCCGCAGGCGCCTGCCTCATAGGAGCGGGGTGCCGCGCCCTGTCACCGGCACCCCGCTCCCCCGTCTACAGCCGGTCCCGCTCAGGCGTCGGGCAAGCCGTCGGCCGCGGTCGCCAGGACGTCGTAGTCGGCGTCGGACAGCCAGCCGAGATCGTAGCCGAGCACGACATCGTCGAACGAGCCGGGGACATAGGGCTCGGGGTCGTCGATAGCCTCCCTGGCCTGCTCGAGTTCCGGCGGGCAGACGTCCGGGACCTGCGGCCAGCGGCGGGCGCGGAACTCCAGGGACAGATCGTCCAGGCTGAGCCGCCCGTCCCGGTAGGAGACGAGCATCGCGGTCACGGCGCTGCCGGGAAAGCTCCCGGTCCCCACCGTGCCGCCGATGGCCCCGGCGGACCGCGCGCCGACCGCCCACCGGATACGGTTCCTGGGCGCGGCCGCGGCCGGACTGGCCAGCGCCCTGATGGCCGCGGCCGGGATGCGCCGGCCGCCGTGGCCGTGCCCGCGGCGGAATGCTTCCTCCCCGCACTGGTGGGCCTCGCCGGACCGGCGCACCGCCTCCTCGACGCCGATGTCGGCGAACACCGCGGTCACCGCGTAGTCCGCGAACCGCAGCGCGTACGTCCAGGCCTCGGCGGCGCGCCAGGAGGCCAGCGAGACGTCCAGGATCAGGTTCCTGCCGTCCATCAGAGCCCGCAGCCCGACTCGCTTGGCCAGGTACTGGGCCTCCGCGTGAACGAGGCCGGCCCGCTCGAGCGGGGAGAGCCCGTCGACCTCAGGGATGAGGTCGGCCGCGGCCATCCGGTCCAGGACCGCGTCGATGCTGACGGTGAGATACTGGGATCTGTCCAGGCCGGCCTGGTCGAGGGCGGCGGCCTTGTCCGCGCCGGGCAGGCCGCCCGCGATGGCCGCGCTGCGCTCGCACGGCACCCCGGCGGCGGCCCGGTACATCTCGGCCACCAGGCGTCCCTGCTGCCGGTTGCGCTCACCCGTCCAGATCACCGTCACCACCCTCCGGTCACGCGGTCTCGTGGCGGTCCCTGGCCGACCGCCGCTCCCAGACATCGTGGCCAGGTCAGCGGGGGCGGCGCAAGGGATGTTCACCCGGAGCGTGGCACGTCAGGGGACGGGAGTTGGGTCTGCGGACCACGATCGACTGCCGCACCGGCCGCCGCCGCAGCGCCGTGACCGTACCCGAGGCCGGAGCCTCGCCATCGTGGGTCATGCCAGCCTGCTCCCGTCGTGTCGGTTCGTGCTCATGGCCCCGTTCATCACTGGCGGCCGGTCAGCCCGCGGCCGGGGCCTGGCCGACACCGGCCGCCCCGCGATCGGCTTCCACCAGGTCGCGGGCGACCTCCAGGGAGGACGCCCACATCTGGTCGAGGAACTCGCGCAATCCGGCCAGCCCTTCCGGGCGAGCACGGTAAAGACGGCGCGTAGCCTGCCTCCGTTCGGTCAAAAGACCTGCGTTCTTGAGTACGGTCAGATGCTGGCTCACGGCGGTCCTGGTTACGTCGAAGCAGCCGGCGATCTCGCCTGCCGAGAGCTCCGAGTGGGCCACGAGCTCCAAGATGGCACGGCGGCGGGGCTCGGCCAGCGCGCGGAGCGCCTCGTCGGTGTCGGCCTCCCGCTGTGCATCCGGCTCGGCCAGACGCGCGGGCCGGTCACGGCCCATGGCCCTGCTCATTTCCGGGCTCATTTCCGGGCTCATTTCCGGGCTCATTCCCGGGCTCATTCCGGGCTCATTCCCGGGCTCATTCCCGGGCTCATTCCCGGGCTCATTCCCGGGCTCATTCCCGGGCTCATTCCCGGCTCGCTCCTTATCAGCTAACGTTCGTCAACGCTAACGTTAGCCGGGAGTTGCGCTGCCATCAACTACGGCGGGGCTACGGCTCGCTGGTATCTGGATTGGTAGGTGGATGGAGCTGGCGGCGGACCGCCTCGTGGGTGTCCCACAGCTCGTCCCACAGCTTGGCGCGGGTGTCGTCGGGCTCGGCGGCCACGGCGGCCGCCGGGAACGCGCCGTCCGGCCAGCCGCCGTCGACGCCCAGCGCCGCGATGAGCGCCGCGCCGCGGGCGGAGTGGTCGGTGTCGTCGTCGCGCGGCAGGGAGACCAGCCGGCGGGTGGCGTCGGCCAGGTCGGCCCGGAAGGACGGGTCGGCGGCGCTGCCGCCGGCCACCTCGACGGCGCGGCCGAACCCGCCGGTCTCCTCCAGCACGGCCAGGCAGCGGCGGCTCTCCAGGATGATGCCGTTGACCAGCCCGCGGGCCAGATGCTCCCGGCCGTGGCTGAGGTCGAGGCCGACGACGGCGCCGCGCAGCGAAGGGTCCCACAGCGCGCCCTGTTCGCCGGGACTCAGGTAGGGAAGCAGGACGGGGGCCTGCGCGGGGTCGGTCCTCGCGGCGAGCTCGACCAGTCCGGCCGCGGTCAGGTCACCGCCAAGCAGGCCGGCCAGCCAGGTGATCGCGCTGCCGGTGGCGAGCAGGTCCATCTCGACGCCCCATCGGCCGGGTTCGGCCAGCGGCGTGACGAGGAACCTGTGCGCCGGGTCAAGGACGAGCCGGCCAGCGATACCCAGAATGACGTTGCTGGTGCCGGCGATGTACGCCACCTGCCCCGGCTCGCGGACCCCCAGCCCGAGCGCGCCGAGCACGGAGTCGGCCGCGCCCAGGACGACCGGGATCGGGGAGCAGCCCAGCCGGGCCGCCGCCTCTGGCCGCAGCGGCGCGCTGGCGGTCGACGGCCACACGGCCGGCAGCCCCGGCCCCGCTGCGCCGACTCCGGCCGTGGCCAGGACCTCGGCGCTCCAGCGGCCGGCCTGGAGTCCGTAGCAACCGTAGCCGGCGGCGGTGCTCGGGTCGGTGGCCAGCTCACCGGTCAGCCAGGCGAACAGGTAGTCCTTGGCCGAGGCAATGGTCACCGTGGCGGCCGCGCGGGCGGGATCGATCCCGGCGATCCGGCCGAACATCGGCAGCAGGTACCGGCCATCCACCCACTGGCCGGTCAGCCGGTACAGCTCGGCGGGGCCGCACCGCTCGCGGAACTCGTCGCCCAGGTCGTCGGCCCGGCAGTCCTGCCAGGTGATCGCGGGACCGTTCGGCCGACCGTCCGGGCCGAGGGTGACGAGCGTGGGAATCATGCCCGACAGGCCGATGGCCCGCCAGCGCCGGGCCGGGACCACCTCGCCGAGCTGCGCCACCACCTGTTCCACCGCGCGCTGCCAGTCGGCGGTGTGCTGTTCGCACGCGCCGGCGGCGGGCCGGTGCGTGGGGTAGGCCGCGCCGCCCCGGGCCAGGATCGTGCCCGAGGAGTCCAGCGCCACCGCCTTGAGCCCGGACGTGCCGAGGTCGAGCCCGATGTAGACGTCCCGCGCGGCGCCCTGGTCCAGGCCGCCCGGGCTCATGAATCCTGGGGCCCGGCGAGTTCCTCCTCGACCCGGTCGCCGTAACTGGTCGTCGGGTCGGAGAAGAAGGTCGACTTCCCGACGTACTGGGATACGAACGAGAGCACCAGGCCGACCGCCGCGAGCCCGAACCCGAAGGCGAGCTCGACCCCGTTGAGCAGGCCCTGCTCCAGCGTGTAGATGATCACGAACAGCATGAACGCCGCACCCAGTCCGGGCAGGAAACCTCCGAGGAAGAAGTTCGACGCGCTGCTCATGATGGTCCGGCGGTAGTACCAGACCGCCGCGCTCGCGGTGAGCAGGTAGAACATCGCCGCGATCAGGCCCAGCGTGCTGACGATGTCAGACAGGGCCTTGCCGATGGAGCCGGCCAGCGTCGTACCCCACAGGAACACGATGTTAAGCAGGCCGAACAGGATCGTGGCGTTCCACGGGGTGCGGTACTTGGGGTTCACGTTCGCGAACCAGCGCGGGAAGGTGCGGTCGCGGCCCATGGCGTAGGAGATCCGCCCGGCGCTGACGATGGCGGCCAGCAGGGAGGCGAGCGTGCCGCCGAGCACGGCGACGATCATGACGTTTTCCCAGCCGCCGCCGCCGATCAGGTTGCCAACGTAGGCCAGGATGTTGGCCGCGTTGTTCTGCATAGCGCTGTTGGGCGCGACGCCCTGCAGGCACAAGATGACGCCGGCGTAGATGACGAACAGGATTAGCACACTGGCCACCCCGGCCCGGCCGGCCTGCTTGCCCCGGGCCTCCTCGCTGACGTAGGCGGCGGTGTCCCAGCCGGAGTACAGGAAGATGGCCAGCAGGCAGCCGGAGACCAGCGCGCTGAACCCGCCCGCGCCGCTGATGGTGAACCACGAGGTGGAGATGTGCACCGTGTGGTGCAGGCTGTGGCCGTAGATGCCGACGAGGGCAGCGATGGAGAAGCCGACCAGCAGGCCGTACTCGAAGATGGCCCAACCCCACGAGAACCTGGCCGACAGCTGGATCCCGAGCGCCGCGATGACCAGGACGAGGAGGTCGAACCCGGTGCCGACGGCGGCGACCGCATAGACGTTGTTGGGCAGCGTGGTACTGAAGAAGCTCAGCATGTAGGTGCCGAGCGGGACGGTCAGGCTGGTCGTGCCGACGCAGTAGTACATCAGCATGATCCAGCCGCCGAAGAACCCGACGTGCGGGTCAAGGGCCCGCCCGACCCAGGAGTAGGTCGCGCCGGCGCTGCGCTGCCAGGCGTTGAGCCGCTGGTAGCCGATGGCGATGCCGAGCATCGGGATGAGGCAGATCACGATGGGCAGGAAGCTGGCGTAGCCGACGGTGGCCAGCAGGACGGCCAGCGTGACCGCAATGCTCTGCGTCGGTCCGGAGCTGGCCATGGAGAGGATGACGACGTTGCCGATGCGTAGGGCAGCATCCTTCAGGGTGCCGCCCGCCTGATCAGGGGACCGCGCCCCGGCCGGGGCAGAACCACTACTGGCTCGCGATGACATGGCGCATCTCCGTCTCGATCGGGAGGGCATCTCCGCGCTGGGAGGACAACGTGCTGGCTATTCGGTCTATTCGGTCAAAAGACATACTGTGTATGTTCAGTACGGGTCCGACCCTAGAGGATCGCCGACGGTGACGCAATAAAGTCACAGTATCTGGATTTAGCCAGCTAAAACGGGAATTCAACCACCCGTTGGCCCTAACGTGACCTCCGTGCGCGCCTGGCCCGGGCCGGGCGGCCGGGGTGAGGCGGCGGCACGTCCGAGAGCGCGCGCACGCTCCAGTCCTGAAAACCCGGCGTCGGGAACAGCTGCCGTGACGTGCTGCCAGAGATGGCGAAGGCGAACTCCGTAGCCCGGTAGAGCTGCTCGAAGCAGTCGAACGGCGTCCCCGACTTGTCCATGCTCAGCCCGCGGATCCGCACGACCGGGGTCCGCGGCGCGATGTTCAGCAGCCGCCGCTCCGCCAGGGCGGGCGTGACGATAACCTCGAGGTACTGCTCCTCGTAGTCGTCCTCCAGGCCGCATTCGCGGGCGAGCAGGTTATACAGCGAGCCGCCGAGCCGGCTGACCAGCTGATCCAGGTCCGGGGCGAGCGCCAGCGGGATAATCGAGGTTTCGACCACGGCGGGCTGGCCGTCGATGAGCCGCTGCCGCCGCAGCTGCCACACCCGCGCGTCCGGCCCGATCCGCAGCGCGCTCGCCACGTCGGGCGAGGGCAGGCCGCGGCGCATCTCCATGATCCGGGTGTCGATCGAGTCGGTCCGCGGGTCGGCCTCGTCCTGCCTCAGCGTGCCAAGCAGGCTGCCGGCCCGGCCGGGCTCGGTGACGATCCTGGGCCTGGTCAGGAACGTTCCGAGGCCCTGATGGCGGCGGACCTTGCCGGCCCGCTCGAGCTCGTCCAGCGCCCGGCGGACGGTAATCAGGCTTACCCCGACGCTGGCCGCCAGCTCGGCGTAGGTGGGCAGCCGATCGCCTGGCATCAGGCCGCCTTCGGCCACCAGCTCCTCGACGTAGGCCACGACCTGCTCATACAGCAGCTGGGAACCGGGCCGGCCTGGGGTCGCCGACCGGGCCTGGTTGCCACCGAGATCCAGGACCATGGCGCTTCACCCTAGTCGCCGACGCCCGATAACGGCGAATGCCTCCCGAGCGGCGCTGAGCATCTCGTTGACGTCTTCGGCGGTATGCACCAGCGAGAGGAACAGGTTCTCGTACTGGCTGGGGTGGAACAAGACGCCCCGCAGCAGCATCTCCTGCCACCACCGGGTGAACAGCTCCTCGTCGGCGTAACGCTGCGCGTCCCGCCAGTTCCTGATCGGCCGCTCGCTGAACCAGACCTGGAAGACCGTGCCCAGCCCCTCCACGATGACCGGCAGGCCTGCCTCGGCGGCCAGCTTGCGCAGCCCGCTCATCAGCGTCTCGCCCAGCTCACGCTGCCGCTCGTACAGGCCGGGTTCGGCCAGCACGTCCATGGTCGCGCTGACGGCCGCGCACGCGATGGTGTTGGCGTTGTAGGTCCCCGAGTGCGAATAGCGGCCCTCCGCGATCATCGACATGGCTTCGCGGGACCCGCCGATGGCCGCTACGGGGAAGCCGCCGCCCAGCCCTTTGGCCATCGTGGTCAGGTCCGGCGTGACCCCGAAGTACTCCTGCGCGCCGCCGCGCGCGAACCGGAAGCCGGTGATGACCTCGTCGAAGATGAGCAGCGCGCCGTGCCGCTTAGTCTGTTCGCGCAGCAGCTCCAGGTAGCCGGGCTCGGGCAGGATACAACCGGTGTTGAACACCGCGGGCTCGGTGATCACCGCGGCCACCTCGTCGCCGCGCTCCTGCATCACCTTGACGAAGCTGTCGGGGTCGTTCCAGGTCAGCACGATCAGCGTGGCCTCGAGCTCGGCCGGGACACCGGGACCGGACGGGACCGGGCGGGGCATGCTGGCCGGTCCGGCCAGCTCCGGGTCCACGTGGTTGCTCCAGTAGACGGTGTCCTGCCAGCCGTGGTAATGCCCCTCGAAGCGGATGATCAGCCGGCGGCCGGTGTGCGCACGGGCCAGCCGGACGGCCGTGCCGACCACCTCGCTGCCGGAGTTGGAGAACCGGACCAGGTCCACCCCCGGCACCGCCTCGGTGACCTTGCGGGCCGCCTCGATCTCCAGCTCGTAGGGCAGGCCGAAGCAGGTGCCCAGCTCGCTGACGGCCCTGGTGACGGCCTCGGTCACGGCCGGGTGCCGGTGGCCCAGGATCATCGGGCCCAGGCCCAGCAGGTAGTCGACGTACTCATGCCCGTCGACATCGCGCAACCGGGATCCCAGACCCTCAGCCATGAACGGGGGGTACGGCTTCCAGCCGAACTTAACCGTACGCGCGCTGCTGCCGGCGCCACCGGGAACGTACCGGCTGGCCTCGGTGAACAACTCGCCAGAACGCCGCGCCCAGAGCCGGTACCGCTCGTCGAACGCCCGCTCATCGAAGGCTCGCTCGTTCAGGGTTCGCTTGTTCAAGGCGGCTCCCCTCTTTTCGTTAACAGCGCCGCCCAAGGACGATACCCAGCATACTCTGTATGTTCAATAGCGCTTTCGGATTCACGGGACCGGGACCCGATCGGCCAGGCCCAGGTCAAACTGGAAAATAGTCACCTTTGCCCCAATGCGGCCCAGCTTCTGGCACTATGGTCTGCGGTTTCGCAGTACGCTCAGCGCGGCTGTGTGCCAACTATGCGAGATGAGCCCACAGGGGAGGCTGTTGGCCCCCGTTACTGGCTTGAGCCCAGAAAACGGCGCAGGCGGGCCGACACGACAGGAGCACAGATGACGGATCAACCGGTAACTACCGTCGCAGGACCTTTGCAGGTCCCCGAGATCCCGGCCCGGCTCGAGCCCGACGCGATCGGTGTCGCCCAGGACACGATCATCGGGCTGGCCTCGTCCGCGCCCGCGGCCACGATGGCGGCGACGCTGGCCACGCTGGCGGTGACGGCCGCCTACGGCGGCGGGGCGGTCGTCATCTTGTGCGCGGTCCCGATGCTGATCATCGCCAACTGCTATCGCCGGCTTAACCTGTGGAACGCCAACTGCGGCGCTTCGTTCGAGTGGGTCGGCCGCGCCATCAGCCCCTACCTGGGCTTCATGGTGGGCTGGCTGATGCTTGCGGGCTGCCTTATCGGGACGATCTCCGTAGTCGTGGTTCTCTCACCCGCGGTCCTGGCCATCTTCGGCGCCAGCGCCAACAGCACCTGGCCGAATATCTTCATCAGCACCGCCGTCACCATCATCATGCTGATCGTGGCGGTGGTCGGCATTCGCATCACCGCGCGCACCCAGGTCGGCCTGGCGGTGATCGAATACGCGGTCCTGCTCGGCGTCTCGGTCTGGGGCCTGCTGTACGTGCTCGGCCACCATCCCGGCAGCTACCCGATCACCAAGGGCTGGCTGAGCCTGAGCGGGATCAACGGCAAAGGCAGCCTGGCGTCGGGACTGCTCATCGCGGTCTTCATGTTCTCCGGCTGGGACGCCACGGTCTACGTCAACGAGGAAGTAAAGCACCGACGGGTCAACCCGGGCCGGGCCGCCCTCTGGGCGGTCGCGCTGCTCGTCGTCATGTACGTCCTCCCGCAGGTGGGCCTGCAGGGAGTGGTGTCTCCGGCCAAGTTGCAGGCCAACTCCGCCTCGGGGCTGGTCTACATCGCCCAGGTCCTGGGCGGCGGCGGGTGGGCCAAGGTGATGGCCTTCGCACTGGCCCTGTCGGTGATCGCGTCCACCAACACCGGTATCGTGATCACCGCCCGGATCGCCTACGGGATGGCGAGCCACCGGGTCCTGCCACCGGTCCTAGGCCAGGTCAGCCGCCGCTGGGCCACCCCCGCGATCGGGAGCATGATCATTGGCGTGATCCTCATCGCGATGACCTGGGTGTACCTGCTGTCCAACTCGGTGGCGAACGTCTTCAGTCAACTGGTCAGCGTGACCGGCTTGCTGTTCGCCACGTTTTACATGCTCACCGCGCTCGCTGCCGTCACGTACTACCGGCGCCGTATCCTCAGCAACGCCTGGGACATGGTGCTCGTCGGCGTCCTGCCCCTCGCCGCCGCCGGGTTCCTGGGCTGGGTGGTGGTCAAGTCGCTGCAGGCTGAGCCTACGTCGCAGAAGTGGGCCCTGGTCGCCATCGTCGGCTCCGGCATCGTCCTGATGTTCGTCGCCCGCTTCATCCTGCAGGCACCGTTCTTCCACCTCGCCCGCGAGAGCGCTCCGCGGGACGTCGACTGAAAGTCCCTGAGTTGGGCCTGGGCCTGGACGCCTGGGCCTGGACGCCTGGGCCTGGACGCCTGGGCCTGGACGCCTGGGCCTGGACGCCTGGGCCTGGACGCCTGGGCCTGGACGCCTGGGCCTGGACGCCTGGGCCTGGACGCCTGGGCCTGGACGCCTGGGCCTGGACGCCTGGGCCTGGACGCCTGGGCCTATAGGCCCTGGGCTGGCCTGGACCCGGACCTGGCTGGGCGAAGATCGCCTGTCGGGGTTTACGGTCGGGGCTTACGGCTGAGCCGGACGACGATCGGTTTGAGGTCCAGTGACAGCATCGGTTTTGAGGTCCAGTGACAGGCGACGACCGGCTTATGACTTGTAGCTGCTGGCCGAGTGCGGCGGAGGAAGGCCCCTCTACCTGGTAGAAGGCGCCTGCGATTTAGCCGGAGCCGGTCGGCGCGCCGGTTAGATCCAGCAGCGGCGCCCGGTGCCGCCGGGCGGCGGCTAGACCCCCATCGACGAGATGGGCTGTATCCGTGTCCCCGAAGGGGACTGCTGCACGCAGCAATCACTCCTGATAGCTGCGGCCCGGCAGCTATCAGGACTCGTCTATCAGGACTCGTCTATCAGGACTCGTCTATCAGGACTCGTCTTCTGTGCCCGGATCGGCCAGCTCGCTGGCGGCGGCAGCTCGGTGGCGGCGGTCCGGCCTTCGCTGACGCCTCGCTGGAATCCGGCGAACCGGTCACGGGCTGCGGGCGCTGACCGGTTCAGCGGGGTGGGGGGCGGGCCCTGGATCGAGCCGGGGAGCAGATTGGCGTTCGGCAGCCGCTTAGGAAGCCCTGCTGGCGTCGGGGCGCCTGAGGTCGGCGCCTCAACCGTCGCGGCGGCACGCAAGTTCTCCTCGGCCAGTGACGAGCCGCGGGTGCCGACCGTGGCGGAGACACCGGACGAACCGACCACCTCGTGACCGCCGCTCGACCATCGCGCCTCGATCGCGTCGAAGATAGGCAGCCTGCGCGTTTCGGTTGGCGGCACGATGACCCTGTTGTCTGCGGAACTCGTCTCGGCGTTCAGGGGCGCGGCCGTGACGGGCGGGACGGCCTGGGACTCCAGCCGGTCACCTGCCGCGGCTCCCACGGGGCCAGGACGGGAGCCCGCCTCAGACATCAACCGCCGGCCGAGCTGTGCGCCCCGCGCATCCTCCCGCGGTGCCGTCAGCTCGGCCGACCGCGCCATAGCTGTCCTCCGCTCCAAGGTGTCGCGGCCAAGATCCCCGCCTGCCTCGTGCGCACCTCGCCTTGGCCCGCCGTTAGCGGAACCGCTGAGCCTCGACGGGACAGCCGCGCCATGGTGCATGATGACTTCATTGGGGAGCCAGACCAGCGCCGTGAGGCCGCCGAACTCGGCCTGCTGCAACCGGACCTTGACGCCGTGCCGTGCCGCCAGCCTGGCGACCACGAACAAGCCGATCCACCTAGGGACATCGATATCCGCAGCCGGCGGGTTTTCCAGCCGCCAGTTTGCGTAAGCCAGCTCTTTCGCGCTCATCCCGACGCCCCGGTCGGTGATGTCGATCACCACGCCGCTGCTCATCAGGTAGCTGGAAATCTCCACCGGCATGTCCACGGCGGAGAACGATGTCGCGTTCTCGGTCAGCTCGGCGAACAGGTGCACCGCGTCGTTGACGACAGGTCCGGACACCGCGATGTCCGGCTGCGCGTTCAGCAAGATACGTTCGTTGTCCTCGATCTCGGACACGGCGGCCCTGATCACGTTCACCAGCGCCGTCGGCTGGTTCCAGCCGACGGATAGCTCGTGACCGGCCAGGACGAGCAGGTTCTGCGAGCTCCGGTGCATGCGGGCAGCTATCCGGTTCATCCTGGACAGGTGGGCTAGCCGGTCTCTGTCCTGCTCCGAATGCTCAAGGTTCTCGATGAGGCGGATCTGGCGTTCCACCAAGGACTGACTGCGGTTCGATATGTTCACGAACATGGCGTCGAGCTTGCCGCGGAGGGCGGCCTCGTTGGCCGCCATACGCAGCAGTTCCCCGCGCATCTGGTTGACGGCGCGCGACACGTCGCCGATCTCGGTGGGGTCCGCATCGACGGATTCCGGGTCGGACGGTGCGTGCTCACCATCGTTCTCGCCGACGTGGCGGGCGGCATCGGTCCCCCGGCCGCTGACCGCCTCAAGCGCCTTGGCGCGCAGCCCGTACAACGGCTGCAGCACGGACCTGGCCGTGGCGATCGTGAGCCACGCCGCCAGCACCAAGACGACGATCATCACGACGGCGATCGCCAGCGCCAACAAGATGGTCCCGTAACGCGTCGAGCCGCTCGGCGAATGGAGCCGCGCCCCTTGCAAGGCGTAAGTAAGACCGCCGACGCAAAGTGCGATGACCGCGACGGCGACGGCCGGTACGGCGGCCAGTCGCACCAGACGTGAGCGGACGTGCCGGGTTCTCAGCTCACGGCGCGCTCCGTCAGGCGCCGCGCTGGGTGCGGCCGGAGCGCCGGCGCGTGCGTGCTGGTAGCCACCCACGGGCGGGCTCATGCCCCCCGGGCGCCGGGCCGGGCCGACGTCGTGGCCAGCGGCTGGTATCCCGGTCCCGGTGGGTTCGGTGAAGAACGCCCCGGTACGGCCGCCGCGGGTGTCGCCAGCGATCCTCGGCCTGGCGTCATGCGCCAACCCGTCGGCGTGCCCGTGCGTGCTGTCGATCTTTGTCTTGGCCGAGTCCGTTACCACCAGAAAGGCGACTGCGACGACCAGGACACCGACTAGGATTTCGGTTAGCATGTCAGTCACATCCCGTCGGCGGCTGCGGTCACGCGCGCGACGCGGCGCATGGGACGATACCGATCACGTCCGGCCGCTCGCTGATCGATGAGCACGGACTCGGGGACAATCGGGAGCCTGCCCGGCGGCGAAACCGACATGACACCTCTTCCTGGCAGCCTTTCCTGCGCACACGACGAGACATAACCGAACTAACTCTAATGGGTAACCTGCGGCCGTATGCGGGTTCTCACATAGAGACATAAATCCGTATTCATGACCATGATCACAAGAACCTGATGATACGTGAAGTTTAACCGACCTGCTCCGGCTATGTCCGCCGAAGTCCGATTCTGTGTTCGTCCGCATGCTATCGGCATTCCCCATTTGGCCTGTCCGGAGGCATGGTCCTGCCGCGGCCGGCTGGTGACTGCGCGGATCGGATCCATTTCAACCGCAGAGCTCGGTAGAGCCAATCGCGGTTGACGGTGAGCCAAAATGTTGCTTCGGCCTGAGTAACGCAG
This sequence comes from uncultured Actinomycetota bacterium, assembly GCA_963842265.1. Taxonomy (GTDB): domain Bacteria; phylum Actinomycetota; class Actinomycetes; order Streptosporangiales; family Streptosporangiaceae; genus Palsa-504. The sequence goes on along the minus strand of CAWJGE010000010.1, from coordinate 110,812 downwards.
CCCACCCGCCCAACGCCAGTTTCTATGGGCTGGACGAACTCCTGGTATTTCTGCAGCCTTTTGACCGCGGCGAGTCATCCCTCTCCGATATTCGCCAGGCTCTGCTGGACGGCATGGGTTAGCGGGTCCCCGGGCGGCAGGACGCGCTCACAGCGCAGAACGGTCTCGCGCAGCAGGGCGATCGCGTCGCCGAACCGGCCTGCGGCATAGTACAGGTGAGCCAGGTTAGCCAGGCGTGCGAGCGTATCCGCGTGGTCGGGACCGAGGACTCGCTCCGAATCCGCGCAGCATCGCTGGGAGAGTTGCATCGCGGCCGGCATCCGTCCGGCCGCCCGGTAGGCGGCGGACAGGTTCGCCGTAGTGGCGAGCGTGTCCGGATGGTCGCGCCCGAGCACCCTCTCACGGTCGGACAGCGCTCGTTTGTAGTGGGAAATGGCTTCCTTGAACTTGCTTTCGGCCAGGCAGGCCGCGGCGAGACGATCCCGGGTCGCCATGGTCTCCGCGTCGCGGGGTCCCTGCAGGCGCTCGCGGTCGGCCAGGTTGCTGCTCAGCAGCCCAGCGGCCTTCCCGATTTCGCCGGCGCCCTGGTAGGCCGCGGCGAGTTCGTCCCTGGCGCTGAGGGTGTCCGGGTGGCGGGGACCGCGGAACTGCTCGCACTCGCTGACGGCACGCTGCAGGACCGTCACCGCGTCGCCGGGTTCGGCGGCCATGACCAGGGCCTTGGCCAGACTGACCCGGGCGGCGACGATGGCGGGATGGCCGGGGGCGAGCTCGCGGCCCCGTTCGGCCAGCACTCGCTGGTACCAGTGCACGGCCTCGCTCGCGTACCCGGCGGCCAGGTATGCGGCGGCGAGCTGGGCGGCCACGACGAGAGCGTCTGGGTGACCTGGCATCAGCTTGGTGTCGCAGCGGGCGGACAGGTCCCGCCAGTACTCCACGGCTGGCCCGACCAGGCGGGCGTCGTCGAGGCTCCGGCCGGCCCGCAGCAGGAGTGGATGGCACCCATCGGCCCACAGCACGTCGGGCGCCGAGTTGTGCAGGCTGGCGGCGTTCAGCCGCAGGCTGGCTGCCGTCCACGGGTCGGGCTCGTCGGCGGGCCAGCATTCGAGCAGCGCGGTGGCAGCCGTGCGCGCCGCCGGCTCCTGGACGTTGGCCGGCGCCGCCAGCCTGATCGCCGCCTGGAGCACCGAGTTCATCAAGATCGTCGGCGGTGTGACGGCCCGGTTGACGCTGATCAGGCCGGCCCGCTCGGTGGCGAGCAGCGCGTCCCAGGCCGGCTTGGGGTCGACCGCGGAGGAGAACGGGGTCACCGCGCCACCCAGGTAAGCGGCCACCGCCGGGGTGCTGAAGACGGCGCCGGGAATACCGTGACCGTCGAGCAGCGCGACGAGCACCAGCATGAGCCGGACCGAGGCGCCGGGAAGCAGTGATTCTGCCTGGCCCAGGGAGAGTGTCCAGGTGACCGCGGCCGCCGAGGGTACCTCCCCTGCCGCCACCCCGATCTGCTGACGCCTCCTGGCGAAGTAGTCCCGGTAGTCCCGGCAGGCCAGGGTGGAGTTCGCGACCACCGAGGCGGCCTGGGCGAGAGCCAGCGGTTCGCGGCCGAGGGCCTCGATCAGGTCAATGGCGCCTTGCCGCTGGGCCGGGTTCACGCTGAGCCGCTCGGTCAGGCAGTTGAGGGCTTCGCGAACGCTGTAGAAGCCGACCGGGATGACCTGCGTCCCGCGCCGTCCCGAGACGAGCGAGGATTGCGTGGCGGTGACCATTACCCGGCCGGCCGGCCCCTCCGGCCAGAGCCCGTCCAGGTCGGTCGGATCCTGCAGGTCGTCCAGGACCACCAGCCAGCGGCTGTCCGTCGCGCTCAGCCAGCTGAGGAGGCGCGCCGCGACCGATTCGGCGGTGCCGACGGGCTCGATACCGAACGCTGCCGCGGCGGCCTGCACGTACCCGGAGAGCACAGATGCCCGGTCGGTGGCGGAGATCCAGATCAGCGCGTCGATGCCACCGGACCGCCACAGCGACTCCGCGATGATCACCGCGATCTGGGTCTTGCCGCAGGCGCCCAGCCAGTTCGACGGACCCTCAGCCAAGGCCGAGCCCGGTACCAGCGCCAGGGTGGCTCCCGGGACAAGCGAGTCCACGATGCCACGAGCGGTGTCGGGCCGGTCGGTGTATCCCTCGGCAAGCGGAGGAACCTCGCCCACCCGGAATCGCTGAGCCGCCTGCTCAGCCGACATTCCTCCTGAGGGCACCACGGCCCGCTACCCCCAACTAATCATCTGGTGTCGAAAACCTCCTCGGAATACTCCATCAATAACACGAAGAGGTAGAGACACGGGGAGCCTTATCCATATCGGGATCTTTACTAACACACCATTATGCACGTGCATCGGGCTTTCCATGCCCTTGTACCGAAGGTCGGCCGAAGGTGCTACGGCACTGAGTGCCGAGGCTACTGAGGGTAGGGATGGCGTGTTACTGGAGTTTTTACAGAGATCATTGAGTATTACTGGGGATCGGCCACCGAAGCGAGCAGGGCCGCGCGGGCCTGGGCCACGGCCGCGAGCATCGCACCGCGCAGCACCGGTTCGCCGGGCACCGCGGTCGGAACCACGCGCGGGCGCGACGGCCAGATGCTGGCAACCGCGGCGGCGACCCGGTCCGCCAGGGCGGTACCGCCGGCCCGGCCGACCTCGCCGCCCAGTACCACCAGGCCCGGGTCGAGCACGACACAGACGGACGCGACCCCGACCGCGACCCGGTGCGCGAGTTCGCTGAGGAAGGCCTCGGACCCGTCGACCTCATCTACCCCGTCGGCGTCGTTGGCCCGGCCGGCGCCGGACAGGGCGGCTCGGACGGCCTCGGCCGGCGTCTGCGCCGCGAATCCGTGTTTGGCCGCGAGCTCGCGCACCGCGCTGCCGCCGGCCAGAGACTGGAAGCCGCCGCTGGCCGGATGCCGGATGTCGGTGTGCAGCGGGGCTCCGTGCACCGGCAGGTAGCCGATCTCGCCCGCTGCCCCGGCCGTGCCCCGGTGCAGCCGGCCGCCCAGGATGGTGGCCAGGCCGAGACCGACGCCCAGCCAGACCAGGACGAAATCGTCGGCGCCGACGGCCGCCCCGTCGGCACGTTCGGCCATCGCGGCCAGGTTCACGTCGTTCTCGATCACGACCGGCTTGTGCCAGGCGCTCTTGAGCGCGTCAAGCGCGCCCTCGTGCCACGCGGGCAGGTTGACTGCCAGCCTCGGGTCACCTGTTCGCGGGTCGACCACGCCGGGGCTGCCGATCACCAGCGCGCTCAGCCGCCTGACCTCGATCCCGGCGCTCGCGCAGGCTCGCTCGACGGTGCCTCGGACCAGCTCGACTGGGTCGTCGGCTCCGTTGGGATTACCGCTCACCTCGGCCACCCGGCGGCCGGTGACGTCGGCCACCGCGGCGCTGACCAGGTCGGACTCAACGTAGAGGCCCGCCACGTAGGCACTGGACGGCACCACCGAGTACAACGCGGCGTTCGGGCCGCGGCCGCCGGCCTGCTCGCCCGCGATCGCCACCAGGCCGCGTTCCTCCAGCCTGGTCAGCATCTGCGACACCGTCACCTTGGACACCCCGGTGTACTCGCTGATCTGGGAGCGGGTGAGCATCTGGCCGCCGAGGAGGAGGTCGAGCGCGGCCCGGTCGTTCAGCTCTCGCAGCAGGCTGGGCGTGCCCGGGCGGACCCGTGCCCCCCGGGTTTCGCGCTGCGGCCGGGTTCCCGGATGGGCCTGGGGCTCGGGGTGAGCCTGTCCATCCGGGTGAACCCGTGTCCCCTCCCGGTAAGGCTGCATCGCGGTCCCTTCAAGTCAACGGCCCCGTAAGGTCTCGATCCGGCAACAGGGGCTATCTTATAGGAAAGTTTCCGGTTAGTTTCTCTCTACGGCTACTCATAAGTTTTCAACACCGAGTTCATCACCCGGAAAGGAGTGCCAGCAGTGGGACTCAGGAAAACACCAGCAGCCCTCGTCGCGCTCGGCGCGGCGGCGGCACTCGCGATCGCGGCCTGCAGCTCGAGCGGCTCGTCAACGACCGGGGCGACCTCCGGATCAGCCTGATCTTCGCCGCGGTCGTGGTGCCGCTGACGCTGCTGATCGGGACCGGAGTCGGCCTGCTGCTGAACCGACTCGGCCTCCGGATGGCAACCTTCGTGTCCAGTGCTGCCCTGCTGGCCTGGGCCACGCCCGCGGTGTCGGCCAGCGTCATCTTCGTGTGGCTGGCCGACCCGGACGGCGGCGTAGTGGACTGGACGCTGAGCAGGCTGCCGCACTGGCTGGGCGGCGGCGCGCACTGGGCCAGCTTCAGCTGGACCAACTCCGCGCTGCCCGCCTACACGCTGCTCACCGTGCTGCTGCTATGGCAGGGGTTCCCGTTCATCGCCGTCACCGTGCTGGCCGGGCTGAAGACCGTGCCCGCCGAACTGCACGAGTCCGCCCGCGTCGACGGCGCCGGGCCGTGGCGGATCTTCTGGCGGGTCACCTACCCGCTGCTCAAGCCGATCTTCCTGGTGCTCCTGCTGCTCTCGGTCATCTGGGACTTCGGCGTGTTCACGCAGGTCTACATCGTCATCGGCGAGCTCGGTAACCGGGACGAGTACAACCTGGGCATCTACGCCTACGCCCGGGCGTTCTCGAATACCGCCCAGCTACGGCGCGGCATCCGCGCTCGCGTTCATCCTCACGGTGGTCCTGCTCATCATCACCGTCGGCTACGTCCGGGCATCCGTCAAACAGGGGGCGATCAATTGACCAGCATGCAATGGAGCAGGGCTGTTAATCAGGTCCCGGCGGATGCGTCGGGCCGGACTGAACGGGCTCGGGCTGCTAGTCGCGCTGGTGACCCTGTTTCCGATCTTCTGGATGGTGTCCACGGCGTTCAAACCGCCCACCGAGATCTACTCGCTGACTCCGCACCCCCTGCCCGCCCATCCGACTCTGGGTAACTTCCGCACGGTCATCGACGGCAGCGTCATCGGCATCCCGTACTGGAACTTCCTGAAGAACAGCCTGTTCGTCACCGTGGTCTCGGTCGCGGCCTCGTCGCTGATCGCCATGCTGGCCGCGATCGCGCTGGCCAGATTCCGGTTCAGGTTTCGCACTTCGTATCTGATCATGCTGCTGATCGTGCAAATGCTGCCGCAGCAGGCGCTGGTGATCGCGCTGTTCCTCGACTTCCGCCGGCTCAGCCTGCTGGACAGCCTGGTCGGACTGATCTTGGTGTACACCGCATTCGCGCTGCCGGTCACAATCTGGATGCTACGCAACTTCGTCGCCGCGGTGCCGCGCGAACTGGAAGAGGCCGCCGCCATCGACGGCGCCGGGCCGTGGCGGATCTTCTGGCGGATCCTGCTGCCGCTGACCGCGCCGGGCCTGGTGGCGACCAGCGTGTTCGCGTTCATCTTCGCCTGGAACGAGTTCGTCTTCGCGCTGACGTTCCTGGGCACCGACACGGCCAAGTACACATTGCCCATCTACGTCCAGTACTTCTACGGCCGCGGCTCGGTGGACTGGGGCGGCATCATGGCCGCCTCCACCTTGTTCACCATCCCGGTGATTGTCTTCTTCCTCATCGTCCAGCGCCGGATGGTCAATGGCCTGGTTGCCGGGGCGGTGAAGGGGTGAGCCAGGACACTACGGTCAGGGCCGCCGACCCCACGCTGACCCGGCTGGCCGACGCCATCCTCATCCCGCCTTTCCCCGGCGCCTCGGTCCCGCGCTGGATCCTTGACGCGCTCGGCCGCGGCCTGGCCGGCGTCACGCTCTTCGGCCAGAACATCTCGGCTCCGGAGCAGGTGCGCGCGCTGACCACGGCGCTGCGCGCTGCGGCTACCGGGGGCGACCCGGTCATCGCGATCGACGAGGAGGGCGGCGACGTCACCCGGGTCGCGTACTCCGACGGCAGCCCGTACCCGGGCAACGCCGCGCTCGGCGCGGTGGACGACACCGCCTTGACCAGGTCGGTGTACCACGCGATCGGCACCGATCTGGCCGCCCTGGGGATCAACTTCGACCTCGCGCCGTGCGCGGACGTGCTCGGCTCGGCGGACAGCCCGGCCGTCGGTACCCGGTCCTTCGGCGCGGACACCGGCCTAGTGTCCCGGCACACCGCCGCCGCCGTGGACGGCCTGCAGGGCGCCAGCGTGGCCGCGTGCACCAAGCACTTCCCCGGGCATGGCCGCACCGGCACCGACACCCACGAGGCCATCGCCACCATCGAGGGCGGCCTGGAAGACCTGCGGCGGCGCGACCTGCCGCCTTTCGCGGCCGCGATCAGCGCGGGCACCCTCGCCATCATGCCCAGCCACCTGCGGGTGCCCGAACTCACCGGCGACCTGCCCGCCACCGTGTCCGGCGCCGCGCTCACCGGGCTGCTGCGCGGCGAACTCAGGTTCACCGGGGTGATCGTCTCCGACGCACTGGAGATGCGGGCGACCAGGGAGATGTTCGGCATACCCCTGGCGGCGGTGCTGGCCGTAGCGGCGGGCACCGATCTGCTGTGCCTGGGCCGGGACGGCAGCGAGGAGGACTACTTCGCGGTCCGCGAGGCGCTGGTCACCGCGGTCCGCGACGGCACGCTCGAAGGGACACGACTGGAAGAGGCGGCCGACCGGGTCGCGCGCCTGCGCGGGGGCCTGGCGCGCACCCGGCGAGACGTCCACTACGGCACCGTGGCAGGCGGCACCGTACGGCCGACGGCCACGGTCACGGACGCGGCCGCGGACGCGGACCGGGCCGGGATCGGCCTGGCCGCGGCCAGGCGGGCGGTACGCGCCTGGGGGCCGCGCAAGAGACTCAGCCACCCGGTGATCGTCGAGGTCGAGCCGCGAGAGAACATCGCGGCGGGACGGTTCGGGTGGGGGCTGGGTCCCTGGGTGCCGACCGGAAGCGTCCGCCGGGTAAACGTCCTGAGTAACGGTGAGGTGCCCAGGGACGCAGCGGAGATCCTGGCGGCCGCGGCCGGGCGCTCGCTGGTGACGGTGGTGCGCGATGCGCACCGGGACGAGAGCACGCGGTCCCTGGTCAAGGCCCTGCTCGCGGCACGCCCCGATCTGGTCCTGGTGGAGATGGGGCTGCCGCTGTGGCGTCCGCCGGAAGGCACCGCTTATCTGGCCACGTACGGCGCGTCCCGGGCCAGCGCCCACGCCGCCGCCGAGTTCCTCGGGCTCGCCTAGCGGCGTGTTCTCATGATCGCGAAGACTTTGCCCCGGCGCCCGGAAAAAGGGGGGCAACCCTTCGTAGTGATCATGGGAGGCGGGTGTGGCGAGAGGCCGGGCAGGGGGTGGCGAGAGGCGGGGCAGGGGGTGCGGCGGAGTCAGCGGGTGGGTGAGGGGGACGGTGACGGTTGCTGGCCCGGCGGGGGTGGCGGGGGGAGAGACGGGCTGAGGTCGGTGAGCAGGTTGGTGTCGTAGGTCATGATGACATAGGGGCCGAAGTCATAGACGTGGGACGGGCGGCCGAACGCGTCCAGGGCCTCCCAGGTCGCGATCTGATCGAGCGGGACAGGCGGGTTCATCAGCACGACGAAGTTCGCGTCGTGCAAGCGCGGGTCATACCAGGTCCGGTCGAACTCATAGGGGCCGAGAGCCGCGTCCTTGTTGTGGAAGCTCACCGACCTAATGCTGACCACGCCGCCGCTGGCCAGCGTGGTGGCATTGCCAAGGCCATAGCTGCTCAGGCCGTAGGTCAGATTATGCGCGGCCAGCCAGTCCGCCAGATCCTGGCTGACAGCGGGACGGGACGGCTGCGCGACCGTATAGCCCAGCGCCGCCAGGTAGCAGGCCAGCACCACCGCCATGGCCGGCACCAGCCGGAAGGCCAGGAACCGGCCGCCCAGCATCCGGCCCGCCAGTACCGCGCCGGCCGGGAGCACGCCGGCCATCTCGCGGGCGCTCCAGTACGTCGTGGGCACGGTGCTCAGCAGGTAGGCGGCCACGTTGATGAGGATCCCGAGGGCCAGCACCTGGGCGATGCGGTCCTCGCAGCTGAAGAAGCGCCGGAGCACCAGCCACAGGCCCCAGACGGCCAGGGCCAGGCCGAACAGGTGCAGGAACGCGATGCCCGCGTCGAGACCGGGCGAGGTGATGCCGAAGAAGTCGGCGCCGTAGAGCCCGAACACGCTCTCCACCGCCAGCCAGGAGTGGGCCGACATCTCGCTGATCGGGGCCAGTGAGTTCGTGACCGGCAGCACGGTGTATCCGCCGTGCTCGCCGATCCGCTTGACCACCGTCGAGGCGATCTCCGCCGAAGCGCCCGCTGCCAGCAGCAGCGACAGGTCGAACCAGGCAGCGCGGAACCCTTCGCGGCGCTGCACCAGCGCCTGGTAGGCCCGGATGGCGGACACCGCAGCCAGCGGGGCCACGCCGATCAGCAAGACCAGCTGGTCGGCCACCCCGATCCAAGCCAGCATGGCGCCGACCAGAATGGGGGTGTACCAGCTCCTCGGGGCCCGGTCGAGCACCAGCCAGGTGAGTAGCAAGGGTGCCTGGGTGCCGATGTGGTCGGGCTGGAAGACCAGGATGAACACGCCTGGGCCGAGCTGGGGCGCGATCATGATCCCGGCGGCGATGAGCAGGCGCACGATGCCCTCGCGGCCCGTCGCGCGCCCCCGGGCCAGCATCGCGCCGGTCAGCACGACTAGCGTGTAGCTGATCGCCGCGGCCACGTGCAGCACGTCCGCGTTCAGGCCGCGGACCATCTCCACGAGCATGTACTCGGGCAGTTCGGTCGTGTAGAACGACACGTCGGTGAGTGTCCAGCCACGCAGCAGCGGATTGCCGTGCAGCATGGCCCAGGCCTGCAGCGCGTTGGATGCGCCGTCCGAACCGACCCGGTCCGTCCGCGAGACGTGCAGATAGCAGAGGTAGAGTCCGATCCCGACCGCGATCAGGCCGGCCAGCCAGGCCAGCCTGATCAGCCACGCGACCCACCACTGCGGGCGGCGCTCCGCCGCGGCCTCGGTCCCGGCGCCCGAGTCGGTTCCAGCCTCGGTCCCGGCCTCGGTCCCGGCGCCCGAGTCGGTTCCGGCCTCGGTCCCGGCGCCCGAGTCGGTTCCGGCCTCGGTCCCGGCCTCGGTCCCGGCACCGGAGTCGGGGCTGGCGTCGGAGCCGACATCGGTCTCGGTGTCGGCCACGGCGATGGCCGATGCGGCTGACTCGTCTTTCTCTGGCGTGGACATGCTCCCCCAGGCCACTCATTAACGTCGCTAGCGAGGCTAACAGAGCCCGGCCACTGCGTGCGGCCCTACCCGCCAATGCCAGAAAGGCGGTGGGGAACGTGCATAATGACGGTCATGCGATTGTCAGCCCGGGCCGACTACGCGCTGCGCGCCGCGATCGAGCTCGCCGCGGCCACCAGCGGACATGTCACAGCCGATCAGCTTGCCCGTGCGCAGCAGATACCGGGCAAGTTCCTCGAGACGATCCTGACCCAGCTCCGGCGGGCCGGGCTCGTCCGCAGCCAGCGCGGACCCGACGGCGGCTTCTGGCTGGCGCGCCCGGCGGCAGAGATCTCGCTGGCCGACATCATCAGGGCTATCGACGGCCAGTTGACCGGCGTCCGGGGCGAGCGCCCGGAGAACGTCACCTACCCAGGCGCGGCCGAACCCCTGCAGCAGGTGTGGATTGCGCTGCGCGCCAACGAGCGGGCCGTGCTCGAGCAGGTCACGCTGGCCGACATCGTGTCAAGGAACCTGCCCGACGCGGTCCGGCACCTGACCGAGAACCCGAGCGCCTGGGTCTGACGCCCACAGGACGACAGGGAATCAACGCGCGTCAGGCGTCAACGCGAAGACGAGCCGTTACGAGATAAGACCGACACCATGTCGGTGACGTCGTGCACATGACCGGAGGCCGCACCGAAGCCGGCCTGGTCGTCCGCGAACTCCAGCGAGGATTCCTCGTCCGGGGCCAGGGTGCTGATCGGGACGAAGCCATGCTCGCCGGTCATTGGGTTCAGGCTGGAGCTGGCCTCCGCAGGCACCCGCAGGCCGGGTTCCCTGGGGATACCGAGGACCGGCTCGTTCTGCAATTCGGCCAGCGCGAAGTTGTCAGACACCTCGCGGAACACCTGGGAAAGCGGCGTGTTGAGAGCGCCGCAGATGGCGGCGAGCAGTTCAGACGAGGCTTCCTTCTGTCCGCGCTCGACCTCCGACAGGTAACCGAGGGAGACACGCGCTGATGCGGAGACCTCGCGCAGGGTGCGACCCTGCCGCAGGCGCAGTCGGCGTAGGACGTCACCTAGCAGCTGACGGAGCAGAACCATAGCCGCACTCCCTTCCCGAGCTTCCCGAAGTCTTAACCGCCACACCTCCACCGTACCTGGACTAACCGTAAGTCCGCGAGATCATGCCTGTCCGTGTTCGCTCCCAACGTAACGCTGTAATCACTAACTCTCTTCCCGAAGCCTGCCGAGCAGTAGTCCGAGAGCGTGCTCCACCGTCAGTCTACGTATCTCGTGCCTGTCCCCGGTCAATGCGATCGTCCGGACCACGGTGTCGTCGGCGACGCTCACCGCGATGTGCGCGGTTCCCACCGGCTGGCCGTCGGAGGAGTCGGGCCCGGCGACGCCGGTCGTCGCCACTCCGTAGGTGGCGCCCAGCCGGGTCCGGACGCCCCGCGCCATCGCCGCGGCGACCGGCGGGTAGACCGCGCCGTGCCGGTGCAGCATCAGCGCGTCGACACCCAGCAGCTGGGCCTTCAGTTCGGTGGCGTAGGCGATCACCCCACCGCGGAAGACGGCGGACGACCCGGGCACGTCAGTTAGCGCGGCCGCGACGAGACCGCCGGTCAGCGACTCCGCCACGGCGACGGTCTGGCCGCCTGCCCGCAGCCGGTCCAGGACCTGGCTCGCCAGCTCGCGGGCCGCCTCGCCTGCGGATGAGCCCGGTGACTCCGACCCCACGATCACCTTCATGCCTCCCCTAGCCCTGAGCCCTTACCGGCCGGCGCCGGTTCCGAACGATGGAGCCGCATCGCCTGAAGCACGTAGTCGACGCCGGTCACCACCGTAACCACAACCGCCGCCGCCATGAAGAGCGCGCGCACGATCCCCGGCGGGCTCAGCGTGGCCGGCAGCACGTACAGGCAGATCGCGATGACCTGAAGAAGAGTCTTCGCCTTGCCGCCGCGGCTGGCCGCGATCACGCCCCGGCGGATCACCCAGAACCGCAGCGCGGTCACCCCGAGTTCCCGGAACATGATCACGCCGGTGACCCACCAGGGCAGTTCGCCGAGCGCGGACAGGCAGATCAGCGCCGCCCCGGTCAGCGCCTTGTCGGCCACCGGGTCGGCGATCTTGCCGAAATCGGTCACCAGCCCGCGGCTGCGAGCCAGCCGCCCGTCGAGCAGGTCGGTCAGAGACGCGACGCAGAACGTGGCGAGCGCCGCGAGCCGCCAGGCCGTTCCGCCCGCGAGCAGGCAGCCGACGAACACCGGGACGAGGACAATGCGAACCATCGTGAGGACATTGGCCACATTCACCAGGCCGACCTCGCCGGTCACCGCAGTTGCACGCCGGCGATCAGGTCGACTCCCTCTGAGCCGGTCACCGCGGCACGGACCACGTCTCCGGGCGCCAGCCGAAGGGCCGGAACCGGGGTCCTGACCGTGGTCACCCCGTCCACCTCGGGAGCCTGATGGGCCGCCCGGCCCAGGAAGGCCCCGGGCGGGCCGTCGTCGGCCTCTTCCTCGATCAGCACGTCCAGGGTTTCGCCGAGCCTGCTCTCGGCGCGCTGGGCCATCAGCTCATCGGCCAGGCTGGCGAACTCCTCGACCCGGCGGGCGATCTCCGCCTCGTCCAGGTGGCCGGGCAGCGACACGGCCTCGGTGCCGTCCTCGTCGGAATAGCCGAAGATCCCGATCGCGTCCAGGCCGGCGTGGCTCAGGAACAGCTCAAGTTCGCGCAGATCGTCGGCGGTTTCGCCGGGGAAGCCGACAATGAAGTTGGAGCGGACCCCGGCTTGCGGGCTCCGTTCCCTGATCTGGTCGAGCAGGGCACCGAACCGCTCCCGGTCACCGAACCGCCGCATGGCCCGCAGCACCCGGCCGCTGGCATGCTGGAACGACAGGTCGAAGTAGGGGGCCACGCCCGGCGTGGACGCGATCACCTCGATCAGCCCCGGCCGCAGCTCGGCGGGCTGCAGGTAGCTGATCCTGACCCGCTCGATCCCCTCGGTGGCGGCCAGGTCGGGTAGCACCTCCTCGAGCAGCCGCAGGTTGCCCAGGTCCTTGCCGTAGGAGGTGGAGTTCTCGCTGACCAGCACCAGCTCGCGCACGCCCTGGTCGGCCAGCCAGCGGGCTTCGGCCAGGATCTCGGGCGGCCGACGCGAGACGAACGCGCCGCGGAAGGACGGGATCGCGCAGAACGAGCACCGGCGGTCGCACCCAGACGCGATCTTCAGCGGGGCGACCACGCCGCCGGACAGCCGGCGCCGGAACACGCCCCCCCCGGGGCCGATCCAGGGGGCGGCTGGGTTCGCAACGGGAGACGGCCGGGCGGCGGGGCTAATGGGGAGCAGGGTGCGGCGGTCCCGGGCGGTGTGCGCGGGGCGCTTGCGGCCGGCCAGCACGTCGTCCAGCCGGGCGCCGATCTCGCCGTAGTCGTCGAAGCTGAGCACTTGCGCCTCGGGCAGCTCATCGGCCAGCTCGGCGCCGTAGCGCTCGGCCAGGCAGCCGACGGCGGCGACCTTGGCGCCCGATTCGGCGGCCGAGAGCAGTTCGGTGATGGATTCCTGCTTGGCCGCCTGGATGAAACCGCACGTGTTCACCAGGACGACGCTGGCGTCGCCGTCTGAGGTCAGCTCCCAGCCGGCCGCGGTCAGCCGCGCCGCGAGCTCTTCTGAATCGACCTCGTTGCGCGCGCAGCCGAGCGTGACCAGGCTGACCGTGCGAGGTGCTGGCTTAGCGGGGACGGAGGAAGAACGTGAAGGCACACCGAGAGCCTACCCAGGGGATTGTGTGGTAGTTCCCGGACTGAAGTTCAGCGTCACCGGCGTGGTGCTGTTCGGGTTCTGGCGCTGGCCGTTCACGATGAGGACGACTCCGCCCGGGTTGCCCAGCCGGACGTTCACCGCCTGTTTCTCCGTCCACGTCATCGACGAACCCGCCGGCACCACGCCCATGTAGATCTGCGACCCGCTGCTGCCGCTGGTCAGCAGGACCCAGCAGTCCTGGTTGGCGGTGAGGTGGATCACTACGTCGGACGACGTGGGCGTGGGCTTGGGCGTGGGATGCGCCGTGGGCGTCGCGCGGGCCGTGGGCCGGTGAGACGAGGCGGCGACAGGCGTGCCGGCCTTGCCGTGGTGTGACGCCAGGCGGTACGCGCCGAACCCGATGATGGCGAGCAGCACCACGGCCACGATCATGGACAGGCTGGGCGAGCGCCGCTCGCGGATCTTGATCGGGGTCGACGGCTCGAAGATGTCAGCGGCCCGCAGACCCCCGGGCGGCCCGTGCTCGGCGTCGTACTCGTTGATCAGCGGGACCGGGTTGGTGCCGACGACACCCGCGATGCTGCGGATGTGCCCGCGCGCGTAGAAGTCGCCGCCACAGGCGGAGAATTCGCCCTGCTCGATATCCCGGATGATCGATTCCCTGATCCGGGTCTGCTGGCTGACCTGGGTGATGGTGAGACCGGCCTGACGGCGCGCGTCCGCCAAGGTTTCGCCGATGCTCACGACGCCTCCACCGAATGTGAATCGCGTTGGTAGGTAATCCCCGACTGCCGGGGCCATCACCAAGTGTAGACAGCACCGAACCCGGGTCCGGTATCACCAAGGCTGCCAGGTTATCCGCCGCGAAGCGAGATGATCGTCGCTTCCAGGTCGTCCGGCCGGACCAGCACGTCACGCGCCTTGGAGCCCTCGCTCGGGCCGACGATGTTCCGGCTCTCAAGCAGGTCCATCAGCCGCCCCGCCTTGGCGAAGCCCACCCGCAGCTTGCGCTGCAGCATCGACGTCGACCCGAACTGCGTGGAGATCACCAGCTCAGCCGCCTGGATAAGCAGGTCGAGGTCATCGCCGATGTCGGAGTCGATCTCGCGAGACTTCTCCGGCGCGGCCGCGACGTCCTCACGGTAGGCGGGCTCGGCCTGCTTCTTGGTATGCGCGACGATGTCGCGGATTTCCTTCTCCGACACGAACGCGTTCTGCAGCCGGATCGGCTTGGACGCGCCCATCGGCAGGAACAGCGCGTCGCCCTGGCCGACCAGCTTCTCCGCGCCCGGCTGGTCCAGGATGACCCGGGAGTCCATCAGGGAAGAGGTGGAGAAGGCCAGCCGGGACGGGACGTTGGCCTTGATCAGGCCGGTCACCACGTCCACGCTGGGCCGCTGGGTGGCCAGCACCAGGTGGATGCCGGCTGCCCGGGCCAGCTGGGTGATCCGGACCACGGCGTCCTCGACGTCGCGCGGGGCCACCATCATCAGGTCGGCCAGTTCGTCCACGATAACCAGCAGGTACGGGTAGGGCAGGTAGACCCGCTCACTGCCCGGTGGCGGCTTGAGCTGCCCGGCCCGGACCGCCTTGTTGAAGTCGTCCACGTGCCGGAACCCGCTGGCGGCCAGGTCGTCGTAGCGGCGCTCCATCTCGCCGACCACCCAGTCCAGCGCCTCGGCGGCCTTTTTCGGGCTGGTGATGATCGGCGTGATCAGGTGCGGGATGCCGTCGTAGATGGTCAGCTCGACCCGCTTGGGGTCGATCAGGATCATCCGCACCTCGTCCGGCGTCGCCCGCGTCAGGATCGAGGTGATCAGCCCGTTCAGGCAGACCGACTTGCCGGCTCCGGTGGCACCCGCGATCAGCACGTGCGGCATCTTGGCCAGGTTCGCGACCATGACCCGGCCCTCGACGTCCTTGCCCAGGCCGACCACCATCGGGTGGTGATCGCTGAGGGCGACCTGAGACTTGAGCACGTCGCCCAGGCTGACGACTTCCTTGTCCGCGTTGGGGATCTCCACCCCGATCGCGGACTTGCCCGGGATCGGGGAGATGATCCGCACGTCGGCGCTCTTGACCGCGTAGGAGATGTTCTTGCTCAGCGCGGTGACCCGCTCCACCTTGACCGCCGGGCCCAGCTCGATCTCGTACCTGGTCACCGTCGGGCCCCGGCTGAACCCGGTGACCTGCGCGTCCACCTGGAACTGCTCGAGCACCTCGGACAGCGCGGCCACCACGATGTCATTGGCCCTGGTCCGGTGCTTCGGCGCCGACCCGGGCCGGAGCAGCGCCGTGGGCGGCAGCGTGTAGGCGATCGCGTCGCCGGTCAGCGTGAGCTGTTCCGGGCTGCGCAGCGGCGCCGTGGGCTTCGGCACGGCCAACGGCTCGTGCGCGGGTTCATGCGCAGGGACGTCGTGCGGGGACGGCACGGGCTCCTCTTGCGCGCCGAAGCCGAGCGCTTCGACCAGGCCGTCGCTGCCGTCCGGGCGGGCCGGGCCCCCAAGGACCCCGGACCCGGGCTTGGCGCCGCCGCGTTTCTTGTCCTGCTCCAGCAGCGGCGTGTCGTAGGGCTT
The DNA here is from genome assembly GCA_963842265.1 of uncultured Actinomycetota bacterium. Taxonomy (GTDB): domain Bacteria; phylum Actinomycetota; class Actinomycetes; order Streptosporangiales; family Streptosporangiaceae; genus Palsa-504. The sequence continues at coordinate 95,283 of CAWJGE010000010.1, read as the reverse complement.
GGCGTGCTCACCCGCCTCGATGGCCGGACGGAGCCTGATCTGCCTGGCGATCTGGCCGCGCGCCCGGCGGACCGTGCTGCCGCTGCCCGCCTCGTAGTCCTCGTCGATCTCCAGGTCGCCGCCGTCCGGCCCGGCCTGCGGCCTGCCGTACCCGAACATCACGCGCAGTTCGGCGAGGCGTTCCGGTATCCGGTGCACCGGGGTCCCGGAGATGAGCAGGAGGCCATACACCGCCAGCAGCGCCAGCAGCGGCGCCGCCGCCCACGGCGTGACCGCGGCGGCGAGCGGGCCGGACATCAGGTAGCCCACGAAGCCGCCGGCCTCATGCATCGCGTGCGCGCCGTCAGACGGGCGCGGCGTGCCCTTGGCCATGTGGATCAGGCCGACCGCGCCGAGCAGCAGCGCGGTCCAGCCGATGGACGCGCGGACCGTCTCGGTGTTGCGGTCCGGGTGCCGCAGGAACCGCCAGGCCAGCAGCACCGCGAGCACCGGTATCACCCAGGCGAGGGAGCCGAACGCGTCGACCGCCGCGGTATGGATGGCCCGCCCGACCGTGTTGCTCATCCGGCCCCACAGCGAGGCCGCGAGCACGATGGCCACGCCCAGGGTGAGCAGCCCCACGCCGTCCCGGCGGTGGTGCGGGTCCAGGTCGCGCGCGCCGCGGCCGATCGCCCGGGCCGCCCACCCGACCGCGCCGGCCGCCACCATCCAGGCGGCCGCGATCGTCCGGCCGGTCCACCCGATCAGGATCACGACCGGATCGCGGGGCGGAGCCGACTTCTGCGCCGGACGGCCCTTCGCCGTACGTCCCTTTCCGGCCGACCCCTTGGCCGTTTTCTTCTTTTGACCCGAACGAGGCTGCGTACCCCGCCCCGGCTTGCCGCTCGTGCCCCGCGGGGCGGGAGATTTGTTGGTCGTACTGCTCCGGCTGCGGGATCCACTGCGGCTGGTGGTACCAGTGCGGCTGCCCGGGCTCGGGCGAGTCCGGCTGCCGCCGTCCTCATCTGGTTCCAGCAGCTCGAGGGCATCCTCGGCTAGCCCGCCGCGCGGGCGGGCAGATCCGTTACGGGCACGGGGCGCCATAGTTACAAACGTAGCGAGAACCCGAGATAACCCAAAGCACATAAGGCATGTGTCGGCTCAGGGCGCAATCGCGCTGTGGTGGCGACGGGAATCACGACACGTGTCGGCTCAGGGCGCAATCGCGCTGTGGTGGCGACGGGAATCACGACACGTGTCGGCTCAGGGCGCAACCATGTAGTGGTAGCGGTGGGAGTCACGGAACCCGCACCGCAAGTAGAGCGCACGGGCCGGGGCGTTGCCCGTTTCCACCTGCAGCAGGACGTGGCGCGCGCCGCGGCCGGCGGCCGCGGCGGCCAGCGCGGAGGTGAGCGCCGCGCCCAGGCCCCGGCGCTGCCAGGCGGGATCGACCTCGACCGCGGTGATCACGCCCCATTGCTCGCCCGGGGCGCCGGCCACCGAAATCCGTCCGCAGGCCACGGCGCGGCCGTCTCGGCGGACGCTGGCGAACGCCTGCCACGGCGCCGACATCAGCAGCGTGCGCGCGATCGGCGGCAGGTCCTGGCCGCGGTAGCGGTAGAGCGCGAGCCAGGCCGGGTCTGGCTCGGGATCCAGACGCACCTCGGCGTCGGTGCGGGCGGAAATGTCGGCGATCGCCGCGGTCATGACGAAGGCGGGGCCGGGGCGGGGTACCCAGCCTCGTTCGGTCAAAAGATCTGCCAAGGGGCCGGGACGGGCGCCCCGGTGACGACCAGCACGGTGCAGGACCCCGGGCACGACGATCACCGGGGGCAGGGCACGGCGGCGGTACCAGTCCTGCACCGCCGCGACCGCCTCGGGCAGCGGAACGCCGGGGTCGCCGAGCGGCAGGACCGAATTGGCCCGGCCGGTGAACCCCTCGGCCGCGCGGAGCAGCCAGTCCCCCAGCCGTTCGGTCTCCGGGGCCTGCCAGTGCAGCGCGGCGGCGCGCTCCAGATCCTCGATGTCCAACGGTTTTACGCGTTGGCGGGCAGCGCGGTGCCCGGGCCGCGGCGGCGGACGCGGACCAGATCCCGCTTTTCGGGTCGGTGCGCGGGCAGCGTTCGCTCGTCCGCGCCCTCTACCGTGAAGCCGGCCTCGGCGATCATCTCCAGGTCACGGCGGCGGGGCTGGCCCTCGCTGGTCAGGTAGTCGCCGAGGAAGATCGAGTTGACGACGTGCAGCGCGAGCGGCTGCAGGCTGCGCAGATGGATCTCGCGGCCGCCGGCCAGCCGGACCTCGGCGTCCGGGCAGACGAAGCGGACCATGGCCAGGATGCGCAGGCAGCGCTGCGGAGTAAGGTTCCACTCCTCGCCCAGCGGGGTTCCCTCGAACGGGATCAGGAAGTTGACCGGCACCGAATCGGGGTCCAGGTCGCGCAGCGCGAACACCACGTCGGCGAGTTGCTCGTCGCTCTCCCCCATCCCGGCGATCAGGCCCGAGCAAGGGGACAGGCCGGCGGCTTTGGCTTTGCCTACCGTCGCCGCCCGGTCGGCGTACTCGTGCGTGGTGCAGATGTCCTGGTAGTGGGCTTCGGCCGTGTTCAGGTTGTGGTTGTAGGCGGTCGTGCCTGCCTCGTGCAGGCGCTCGGCCTGGCCGTCGGAGAGCAGGCCGAGGCAGGCGCAGACCTCCACGTCGGGGTTCTTGGCCTTGAATTCGCTGATGGCCGAACAGACCCGGGTGATGTCGGCGTCGTTCGGGCCGCGGCCGCTGGCCACCAGGCAGACGCGCTTGGCGCCGGCCCGCACGCCGGCTTCGGCGTTGTTCAGGATTTCGGCCGGCTTGAGCCAGGTGTACTTCAGCACGTCCGCCGCCGAGCCGAGGCGCTGTGAGCAGTAGAAGCAGTCCTCCGGGCATAGGCCGCTCTTGATGTTGACTAGGTAGTTCAGCTTGACCCGGCGGCCGAAGTAGCGCAGCCGTACCTTGAAGGCCGCCGCCACCACGTCCATGAGCTCGTCGTCGGTGCTTCTCAGCACGCTGAGGGCCTCGGCGCGGGTGGGCAGCTCCCGGGCCAGGGATTTTTCCGCCAGTGCGTCAAGCCAGGTCATAAGGGCCTCCTCCGGGGCGACGTTATCAGGCGGGGCCGGTGCGGTATGCGCGGTCTGGAGGGCTTTTCGGCGGTAAGGTCGGCCCATGCGGGTCGCGATCCTCGATGACTATCAGCAGGTGTCCCTGGCCAGCACCGACTGGTCCGCAGTACGTTCGCTCGCCGAGATCGACGTGTTCGCCAAGCACATCGCGCAGACCGACGAGCTGGTCAGCGCGCTGGAACCGTATGACGTGATCGTGGCCATGCGGGAGCGGACCAGCTTCGACGCTGCCCGGCTCAGCCGGCTGCCGCGGCTGCGGCTGCTGGTCACCACGGGCATGGCGAACGCGTCGATCGACCTGGCCGCGGCGTCTTTGCGTGGCGTGACGGTATGCGGGACGGGCGGCTCGGCTTCCTCGACGGCCGAGCTGACCTGGGGGCTCATCCTCGCGCTGGCCCGGCACATCCCGGCGGAAGACCGGCGGATGAAGATGGCCGGGCGGGCCGGGGGCGCGGCGCTCAGCGTCAGCGGCAGCTGGCAGCAGACCGTCGGGATCGACTTGCACGGCAAGAAGCTCGGCATCGTGGGCCTGGGCGGCCAGGGCCGGCGGGTGGCCAAGATCGGCCGGGCGTTCGGCATGAAGCTGCTGGCCTGGAGCCAGAACCTGGAGCCGGACGTGGCCGAGAAGGCGCACGCCGAGGCGGTCAGCAAGGAGGAGCTGTTCTCCTCCTGCGACGTGGTGACGGTGCACTACAAGCTCGGGCCGCGCAGCGTGGGGCTGGTCGGCCCGGCGGAACTGGCGCTGATGAAGCCGTCCGCCTATCTGGTCAACACCTCCCGCGGGCCGATCGTGGACAGCTCGGCGCTGCTTTCCGCGCTGCGGTCCTCCTCGATCGCGGGCGCGGGGCTCGATGTGTTCGATGTCGAGCCGCTGCCCTTGTCCGATCCGCTGCGGACCGCGCCCAACGTGGTGCTCACCCCGCACCTCGGCTACGTCACCGAAGACGCGTACCGGATCTTCTACGGTGACGCGGCCGAGGACATCGTGGCGTTCGCCCAGGGCTCGCCGGTGCGGGTGCTGTCTGTTTAGCTCTTCGGCTTCCAGTTCGGGTCGCGGCCGGATAGGCGCAGGGCGCGGTCGAATGCCGACGCCTGTCCGGGTGCGCCCGCTGGCGCCTCGACGGCGTCGGCGAAGCCCTGGTACTTGCGGAACAGTTCAGCCTGCGCTGTGACCGTGTCCAGTACGGCCTTGGCGGTGGCGTCGTCGGCGTGGTACTCCCGCTCGGTGGCCTTGGCCACGTCCCAGCCGTGCAGCGCCATCTCCATGATGAGCATCGCGCCGACGTCGGCGGCCGGGGTGGCGTCGCCCATCACACCGAGCTCGCCTTCCCATGTCTTCGGGTCCGACCAGGCCTGGACGGCCCGGTCGATCTGCCGGGCGTAGTCGTCGCGGAAGCCGGAGTCGGCGGTGAAGTCCTTGGTCATCAGGTCCTCGGCGGCGCTCTCGCCGTGCGCCCGGCGCTCGGCGGAGTACGAGGTCCACAAGATCGTGTGGTTGAGCAGGGTGCGCAGGTCCCAGTCATGACACGGGGTGGGCGCGTCCAGTCTTCCTTCAGGCACCCCGCCGACCACCCTGGCCGCTTCGGCCGCGGCGGCCGCCATCTCGTTGCTCAGGTTCTTTGTCATGCCTCGAAGGTATCCGCAGCCGGGGTTCCGCGGTCTTGAAAAAACGCGACAGATTAGGCTGGCCAGGTGTCAGATTCCGCTGTCGCGAACATGGGTCGTGGCGTGCTGCGCCCCGATCTGGCGACCACTCGTTTCCGGCTCGCCAAGCACTCGCCGTCCGAGGCACTGGCGTCCTTCGTGGAGTACTACTGGATCCCGCGCTGGGACCTGCGCGGGGAGCCGCCGTTTACCCAGACCATCCTGCCCCATCCCAACGTGCACTTGGTCTTTGAGGCGTCTGGGACAGGGATCTTCGGTGTCGACCGCAGGCTATTCAGCCGGTCACTTTCCGGCCTGGGCCTGGCGTTCGGGGTGCGCTTCCTGGCCGGGTGCTTCCGGCCGTTCTGGCAGGCACCGATCTCGCAACTGACCGACCGGGTGATTCCGGCCGCGCGGCTGTTCGGGCCGCAGGCGGAAAGGACGCGGCAGGCGATCATGTGTGCTGAGTCTGGGGTTTCTGGGGTTTCTGGGGTTTCTGGGGTTTCTGGGGATTGTGCCGATGCGCGGATGATCGGGTATGCGGAGGCGCTGCTGTGTTCGGTGCGGCCGGAGCCGGATCCGCTGGCCTCGCAGGTCGCCGACCTGGTGTCGCACATTACCGCCGATCCTGGGCTGCGCCGGGTCGACGAGCTGGCCGCGGCCTCCGGGATGACGGCACGCAGCCTGCAGCGGCTGTTCGCCGACTACGTCGGGGTCAGCCCCAAGTGGGTGATGCGCCGGGCCCGGCTGCACGAGGCCGCTGAGCGGGCCGACAGCGGCGAGCCGGTCGACTGGGCCATGCTGGCCTCGGATCTCGGCTACGCGGACCAGGCGCACCTGACCCGTGACTTCACCGCCGCCATTGGCGTCTCCCCCACTCGCTACGCAGCGCCCGTGACTAGCTGACGGGCTTGGCAGGTTGCGACCTGGCGGGTTGCGGCTTCGCGGGTTGCGGCTTCGCGGGTTGCGGCTTCGCGGGTTGCGGCTTCGCGGGTTGCGGCTTCGCGGGTTGCGGCTTCGCGGGTTGCGACCTGGCGGGTTGCGACCTGGCGGGTTGCGACCTGGCGGGTTGCGACCTGGCGGGTTGCGACCTGGCGGGTTGCGACCTGGCGGGTTGCGGCTTCGCGGGTTGCGGCTTCGCGGGCAGGGCTAGCTGACCGTTTTCGCTGGCCGGGACGGTGCGCAGGTTCAGCGGCGAGCGGCCGCGGGCGCCTTCGAGGGTCCCCCGGATCTCTTCGATGACCGCCGTCGGCTCAGAGCGGATCTGCTTCGGCGTGAAGCTGAGCACAACCATCTGGGCCCTGCCCATCCGCCTGCTCCGGGCGAGCGTCCCGGCGTGATCCTCGGGGGACATGTGCCATTCGTGCGATTCCACCTCAGCCGCTACGCCAAGCTCGGGCCACCAGGCGTCGGGTTTGGCGATGAAGGTGTCGCCCTTGTACACCGAGGCGTTGAACAGCGGCATGGGCAGCCGGGACCTGACCAGCAGGTCCTTCAGGTCCGCCTCCGCCGTCGACCTGATCCCGTCGGCGACGTCCGTCAGCGCCTCCCGGAACAAGACCGAACCGGTGCTCGCTCCGGCGACGAGCTCGGCGTAAAGGTCCTTTATTTTGCAGCGGTTCCGTTGCACCGCATCGGCTACAACCGCCCGGACGTCCCGCAGGCTGGTCATCTCGCGCACGGCATCGGCCACGGCGCGGGCCGGCGGGGCATAACGCAGCGGGCCGGCCTGCCAGATCGCCTCTGGCATCCGGGTTGTCCGGTGCAGCCGGACGAACCCGGTGTCACGTCGCTGCCGGGTGGCAGGAACCAGGACGTCAATAAAGTCAGCTGACGGTCCCCGGATGTGATGGCAGCGCAGCGCCGCCAGACCGGTGATCACGCCGCCGTCGCCTGCGTAGAGCATCGCGGCCATTTCCTGCTGGAGTGTCGTAGGCGTGCCGGTAACGGCGATGTACACGCCGGGCAGCAAGATCTGCCATGGGCCCGCGGGGCGAAGGCGATGCCGCAACGCATGGCTGGTCAGGCCGACCGCCACCGCCTGCTCGCGGCTGATCACGTCAAGTTGCTGTTGCAAGATCCGCTCGAGGGCATCTCGATCAAGTCGTGTCGAGTGCGTCACTTTTTCATGATGGCGACAAGGTCCGACAAAACCGGGCGTATGCGAGCCACTCCAGTACGCACCCAATTCGGCCGCCAGGACCAGCTCTGGCCGCATGGTTCCACCGCCCCGATGTGACATCGGGGCGGTTGAAACCGCACCGATGTCACATCGGGGCGGTAGGATGCCCAACCCGGGTGGGGCCTGTGGGGCGGGTGCGTGGGCTGGGATGTGTGGGACTCAGAGGGGCAGCGGCAGGGATGGGCTAGGACGGTGCGGATCGGGAAGCAGGGGGCGAGGCGGATCGGGAAGCAGGGGGCGAGGCGGATCGGGAAGCAGGGGGCGAGGCGGATCGGGGAGCAGGGCCAGGCGGATGGGCAAGCAGGGGCGGGGCTAGGCCTCTATTACTACGGGGATGATCATGGGGCGGCGGCGATAGTTGTCGCTGACCCATTTGCCGACGATGCGGCGGGCTAGCTGGCTGATCTGGTGGGCTTCGGTGACGCCGTCCGCAGCCGCGAGGGCCAGGGCTTCCTCGATCCTGGGCAGCACCTCGCCGAAGGCGGCGTCGTCGATGCCCGAGCCACGGGCGTGGATCTCGGGGCCGGCCACCATCTTGCCCGAGTTGGCGTCGACCACGATCACTATCGAGACGAAGCCTTCGTCGCCGAGGATGCGCCGGTCCTTCAGCTGGGACTCGGTGACCTCGCCCACGGTGAGGCCGTCGACGTAGACGTAGCCGCATGGCACCGCGCCGGCCACGCTGGCCTGCCCGGCCACCAGATCGACGACCACGCCGTCCTCGGCGATCACGATGTTGCCGTCCGGCACGCCGGCCAGCGCGGCGAGCCCAGCGTGCGCTCGCAGGTGCCGCCACTCGCCGTGTACCGGCATGAAGTTGCGCGGCTTGACCAGATTCAGCACGTAGAGCAGCTCGCCGGCCGGGGCGTGGCCAGACACGTGGACCAGCGCGGAACCCTTGTGCACTACCCGGGCACCCAGCCGGGTCAGCCCGTTGATCACCCGGTACACCGCGGTCTCGTTGCCCGGGATCAGCGAGGAGGCCAGGATCACAGTATCCCCGGCGGCGATCCTGATCGGGTGGTCGCGGCCGGCCATCCGGGACAGCGCCGACATCGGCTCGCCCTGCGAGCCGGTGGAGATCAGCACCACGTCGCCGGGCCGCATCTCCTCGGCTTCACGCAGGTCGACCAGGAGGCCGCCGGGCACGCGGAGATAGCCGAGGTCGCGGGCGACGCCCATGTTGCGGACCATGGACCGGCCGACGAAGGCGACCTTGCGGCGGTGCTTGACCGCGGCGTTGAGCACCTGCTGCACCCGGTGCACGTGCGAGGCGAAGCAGGCCACGATGATGCGCTGCCTGGTGTTGGCGAAGATCTCATCGAGGACGGGCGCGATATCGCGCTCGGACGTCACCACGCCGGGCACTTCGGCGTTGGTCGAGTCGGCCATCAGCAGGTCGACGCCCTCGGTGCCGAGCCGGGCGAAGCCCGCCAGGTCCGTCAGCCTGCCGTCCAGCGGCAGCTGGTCCATCTTGAAGTCGCCGGTGTGCAGCACCAGGCCGGCCGGGGTCCGGATGGCCACGGCGAGTGCGTCGGGGATCGAGTGGTTGACCGCGAGGAACTCGCAGTCGAACGGCCCGAACGAGCCGCGGCCTCCCTCGGTCACCTCAACGGTGACCGGATCGAGGCGGTGCTCGGCCAGCTTGCTCTGCACCAGGGCCAGGGTCAGCCTCGAGCCGACCAGCGGGATGTCGGGACGCTGCCTGAGCAGGTACGGAATGGCGCCGATGTGGTCCTCGTGGGCGTGCGTGAGGACGAGCGCCTCCACCTGGTCGAGCCGTCCGTCCAGGTAAGCGAAGTCCGGCAGGATCAGGTCCACGCCGGGCTGGTCGGGGTCCGGGAACAGGACACCGCAGTCCACGATGAGCAGGCGACCGGCGTGCTCGAAGACTGTCATGTTCCGGCCGATCTCGCCGAGCCCGCCGAGCGGGACGATGCGCAGGCCGTTGCGCGCGAGCTTGCCGGGCGCGGCGAGGTCCGGGTGCGGGTGGCTCACGCTCTACACCCCGCTCGCCTCGAGGGCGCTTCTAGGCGCCGCCATGCTTCCCTGGCCGCCTGCGGCGGCGGGCCCTCGTCGCTCGTCCCTCGCTCCTGGGGTGGGTTCGGGGGGAAAAACAGAGTCCAGGCGGCACCGCGCCCCTTTGGCTCGCTCACGCGCCGGTCCCGTGCAGCGCCACCCCTGGCAGCTTCACGCCACCCGCGGTGAGGTCGACCGCCAGCTGGCGCCGCTCCGCGTCGGTCGCGGCCAGCAGCGGGGCGCGCACCGCGCCGCCCGGCTGGCCGAGCAGGTCGAGCGCCGCCTTGGTCATCACCACGCCCTGGTTGCGGAACATTCCGTCGTACACCGGCACGAGCTCGTAATGGATCTGCCGGGCGCGGCGCACGTCACCCGCCTCGAACGCGTCGATCATCTCGTGCAGCCGGTCGCCCACCACATGGCCGACCACGCTGACGAAACCGACCGCGCCGAGGGCAAGCCACGGCAGGTTCAGGATGTCGGTGCCGCAGTAATAGATGAGGTCGGTCTGGGCCAGCACGTGCGAGGTGGCGCCCGGGGTGTCCTTGGCGTCCTTGACGCCGATGATCCTGGGGTGGGCAGCCAGCCGGACCAGGGTCTCGGTAGCGACGGCTGCGGCGGTCCGGCCGGGGATGTCGTAGATCAGCATGGGCAAGCCGGTGGCGTCGGCGACCGCGGTGAAGTGCGCCTCGAGCGCGGGCTGGGGCGGCTTGTTGTAATAAGGAGTCACCACCAGGAGACCGTCGACCCCAGCTCGTTCGGCGCTTCGGGCGAGTTCGATGGTGTGGGCGGTGACGTTGGTGCCGACGCCGGCCACCACCTTGGCCCGCGAGCCCACCGCCTCGAGCACTACCCGGAGCAGGCGCTCCTTCTCCGTGTCGGTCGTGGTAGGCGCCTCGCCAGTGGTGCCGTTCACGACCAGGCCGTCGTTGCGCATGTTGGTGACGAGATAGTCGGCGAGGCGGGCGGCCCCGTCGAAGTCGACGGTCCCGTCGGAAGTCATGGGGGTAATCATCGCCGTCATCATCTGGCCGAACGGCGCCGCATTCGTCGTCATACCCGAACGCTACCCGCTTCCGCGGTGCGCGGAGTAGTCGCCTTACCGCCCCGCAGGCGAGAGATCCTGCCCCGGGATGGTCCGCCAGGGGTCTGGGGGGAGCCCCCCAGTCGCGGGGGCTCCGGGGGTCGTCCCCCGGGCTAGCACGGCTGACGTGGGCTCGGGGGTACCCACGTCAGCCGCTTCCACTAGGTCATCGTCCGGCCGGGCGGAGCGTTACAGGCGCGGGCTAGCGGGTCGGCTGCGCGGGCCTGGGCCGCGGCGGGCGGACCGGGCTGTGCAGGTGGGCGGAGCCCGCGTGGCTGGTCGTGCGCCGGGCCAGGAACAGCGCCGCGGCGGCGGCGATCGCGAGCGCCGCGACCAGGATCGCCGCGATCGCCACCGCGCCCAGGCTGACAGCGATCCCGGAGCCGATGCCGCTCGTCTGGCCCTGCATGTTGATCAGCCGGGGCGCGACCATCAGGCCGACCACGGTGCCGCTGGTCACGCCGACCGCGGTGAGGATCATCGTGTTGACCACCAGAGTCGCCATCACCTGGCGCGGCGTGAGGCCCATGGCCGCAAGCACGCCCACCTCGTGCCGGTGGTCCCGCATCCCGACCACGGTCGCGGTGAGCAGGTTCGCCAGGGCGATGACCGCCAGGATGACCACCGAGACCGCGATCACCAGCTGCAGCACCCGGAGCCCGCTGGCCGGGTTGGCCACCATCTGCACGTCGAGCCGGTCGTGCGACTCGGCGAGCAGCCGGGTACGGGCCGCGGCGGCCGGTATCCCCGGCTTCAGGACCAGCAGATAGACCAGCTGCGGCGGCGCGCTGCCCGCGTCGTTCAGCGCGTCGAGCCCGAAGTCGAGCACGTCCCCGTTGTTGTCCGGCTCGATCGTCCGGCCGACGATGTGCAGGATCACCGGCACGCCGTCGATCGTCGGCTTGATCCACGCGCCCACCGCGATGTGCATCAGGTCGAGGAAGCCCTGGCCCGCGACCGCCTCGTTGGCCGCGTGGAACATCCGGCCCTGCACGGCCCGGAACGGGAAGGGACGGCTCGAGGTACCCATGGCCCGGGCGATGAAGGTGCCGTTGTCGCCCGGCAGCAGCGTGACGAACTGGGCGGCGGGATAGGACGCGAGCACCTGGTGGTCCTGGCCGATCAGGGCCAGCATCTGCTTGTTTTCCAAGCCGCCCTGGCTGACCGTGACGGCCGAGGCGAGGCCGATCTTGCCCGGGTCGCTGGTGAACCCGTCGATGGTCGACCAGCAGGTCAGCGCGATGGTGATCATCAGCATCGGGATCGCCAGGCCGAATACGGTCAGCGCCGCGGACAGCCGCCGGGTGAGCGAGTCCCTGGCCCCGAGCACCAGCGCGGCGGGCAGGTGGAAGAGCAGGCCGAGCCGGGAGATCAGCGACAGGTGCCCGCGGGGCGGGCTCGGCTGGACGGCGGCGACCGGCGACACCCGGCCGGCCCACCAGGCCGGGATGACCGTGGCGATCGCGACGGTGAGCACCGTTCCGACTCCGATGACTGCCATCCAGGTCCCGGACAGGGGCGCGAGGCCGACTGGCGTGCCGTCCGGCGGCCGGACGAACTCCGGCGAGGTCATCACCCACGCGACGATCAGCCCGAGGGCGGCGCCGGCCGCCCCGAGCAGGGTCTGCTCGGCAAGCAGCATCCGGACCACCTGCCCGGGCGTGAACCCGAGCGCCTTCAGCATCGCGATGTCCTGCCGCTGCACCAGGACGCGGCCCGCGGTGACGTTGGCGATGGCGCACGGGGCGGCCACCAGCGCGATGATCCCGAACAGGGCGAGCAGCAGCCCGAGCAGCCGGTCGTTGCTCGCCATCGAGTCCTTCACCTGCTGCCAGGTGGAGTAGCGCTCGACGGCCGAGGACGAGTTCTGGCTGGGGCCGTTGTACAGGCTCCAGATGGTCTGCACGACCTGCCCGGTCGCCACGGCGGAGTTGTCGAACAGGCGCAGGCCGACGATCTCATGGGTCTCGCTCGCCTGCGGCTCGACCTTGGTCAGCACCTGGTGCTGCACCCAGATCAGGCCGGGCGTCCACTGCGGGTAAAAGCCCTGGTCGGCGGTGTCCGCCAGGCCGATCACGGCCATCTGGGCCTTGGTCCCGTCGATGCCGAATACCGTGATCTGGTCGCCGACTCCCACGTGTACCGCCTGGGCGAACGACGCCTCGAGGACCGCCCCGTCCGGGGCCGAGGAGCGCAGCCAGGTTCCGGCCACCACGAGCGGCGCGGACATCACGGGCGGGACCGGCGTCATGGCCCGGAGCTCGACCGGCGACCTGACCGGGCCCTGCTCGAGCGTCGCCGACGCGGCCTGGTAGGGCTTCCCGACTTGCTGGATTCCGGCCACCATGTGCAGGTCACTGGTGTCGGTGCCGTTGGCGAAGTAGATCAGCGCGTCCGCGCCGTGGGTCCGGTCGAAAAGCTGCTGCCAGGGGTTGACCGCACCCTGCAGGAGCATCGTGGCCACGAACAGCGCGGACACTACCCCGGCGACGACGGCGACCGTGACCAGGGCCTGGCCCCGCCGGGCCCGCAGGTCAGCGCGGGCCCACCGGAGCGTGCCTCGCATCAGGTCTCAGCCTCTCAGCTCCAGGACATCGCCGACGCCGTTCATGGTGCGCGGGATGGGCACGACCTTGGCGTCGTCGGCCACCATCCCGTCGAACAGGTTGATCACCCGGTCGGCCAGGCTCGCGACCCGGGCGTCGTGGGTGACCAACAGGATCGCCTGGCCCCCGGCGTGCGCCCGGCGCAGCAGCCGGAGCACGTCGCGCGTGTTGGAGCTGTCCAGGTTGCCGGTCGGCTCGTCGGCCAGCAGCAGGCTCGGCTCGTTGGCGAGTGCCCGGGCCAGCGCGACGCGCTGCTGCTCCCCGCCGGACAGCCGGGCCGGGGCGGCGCCCGCCTTGTCGGCGATGCCGAGCTCGGCCAGCAGCTCTTCACGGCGTTTCCTGGCCTGCCGGGGGTTCGCGCCCGCCAGCAGCGCGGGTAGCTCGACGTTGTTGGCGACGGTCATGTTGGAAAGCAGGTTAAAGAACTGGAACACGAACCCGATGTGCTGGCGCCGCAACACGGCCCAGGCCGCCTTGGACAGCCGGTCCACGCGCTGCCCCCGCAGCCAGATCTCGCCGCTCGTGGCCGGCTCGAGGCCGCCGAGGACGTGCAGCAGGGTGGACTTGCCCGAGCCGGACGGCCCCATAATCGCGACGAACTCGCCGATGGCGAGCTCGATGTCCACCCCGCGGACGGCCTCCACCGTGACCCCGTTGGCCCGGTAAACCTTCACCAGCTTGGTCGTCCGCAGCAAAGCTGAGGACTCGGCCGGGGGCGTGGACGGCCTGGGCAAGCCTTTCGACGCTGAACGGCTCACACAAGTTCCTCCTGGCATCTTTCCAGCCAGTCGAGGTCCGCCTGCAGGTGCAGGACGGCGCCCTCGATCAGGAGCCGGGCGGTGGTGTCCGCAGGATCGGTATCGGCCTGCAGCTCGATCAGGTTACGCATTATGCCCAGATAATGCCTGCGCTGGGAGTTCATAAGCTCCATCCGGTCCGCCAGCCCCGCCATCGGCGCCAGGATCAGCTTGATGAAGAACTCATCGCGGACACGCGGTCCATCACTGGGCTCGCCGACCCAGGCGCGCAGCGCCTCCCGGCCCGCCGGGGTGAGCTCGTAGACGCGCTTGTTGGGCCGGGTAGTCTGCTCGACGTCCTCGCTGCGGACCAGGCCGTCCTGCTCGAGGCGCTTCAGCGTGACGTAGATCTGACCGATGTTCGGCGACGGATACGCCTGGCCGAACGTCTGTTCAAGCGCGAGCTTCAGCTCGTAGCCGTGAGCCGGCTCCTTGGCGAGCAGGGCCAGCAAGGGCTGCCGCACGATCCTGTCACCTCCATAGGCCCCGTGAGGACCCGCGCTCAGATTACAGCTCTGCATCACTCGTCGATAAGGCCCAGCGCCACGGATAAAAGCCGGTGCCGGGGGTAACACCGCAGGTGACTGCGATCCCCCGCCGCCTGTGATGCACTTCGCTCAGGCGCCGCGAAACATGTCGGACTCGTTATGTGATGCTGTTGACATATACCTAACGGCGGTGCATAACATGCATGTACGAATTTTACATGGCCGTGGGGTATTTGGGTGGAGGCCTGCGATGATGCGTGCGATGCCCGGTATCGCAGTCATCACTGCGGGGCTTCTGCTCACCGCGGGGTGCACGTCGGGTAACGCTTCGTCGAACGGGTCGGCTCCGTCGACGGACGGGATCGGCCCGATCACCTTCGCCATCGGCAAGGACAACCCCGGCTGGCTGCGGGGCGTGATCACCGGATGGGACCAGCGCAATCCCGACCAGAAGGTCACCCTGCTGTTGCTGCCCGAGGCGTCCAACGACCAGCTGGCGCAGCTGGTCGCGAACCTTCAGGCGAAAAGCGCCGAGTACGACGTCATCGACATGGACGTGATCTGGACCGCCGAGTTCGCCTCGAACGGCTGGATCATCCCGCTGCCGCAGAGCCAGTTCCCGCTCGGCGACTTCCTCAAGCCGGCCGTCGACACCGCTATGTACCAGGGCCGGCTGTACGCGGTACCGGATTACAGCAACGCGGATCTCCTTTACTACCGCAAGGACATCCTCGCCAAGGCGGGTAAGCAGCCCCCCAGGACCTGGGCCCAGCTGCAGCAGCTCGCCGAGACCGTGGCGCCGAAGTACGGTCTTTACGGGTACGCGGGCACGTTCGCCCCGTACGAAGGGCTCACTGTCAACTTCGCGGAGGCCGTCCAGTCGGCCGGGGGGTCGATCCTCTCCCCGGAAGGCACCAAGGTCACCGTGGACTCGGCCAAGGCGCTGCGCGGGCTGCAGTTCCTGGTGAGCGGTTTCCAGCAGGGCTGGATCCCCAAGGTCGCGCTCACCTACGAAGAGGAGTCGGCTCAGGACGCGTTCAAGGCCGGCAAGTTCCTGTTCCTGGATAACTGGCCCGACGTATACGCCGCGCTGTCCGTGCCAGGACCGCAGAACAAGGTGTACGGGAAGTTCGGGATCGCCGCGCTGCCCGGCCTGGACGGAACCGGTTCCAGCTCGCTCGGCGGGGCCAACCTCGCTATCAGCGCGTACTCCCAGCACCAGCGGACGGCGCTGAACTTCATCAAGTACATGACGGACCTGGCCAACGAGCGGCAGATGCTCGAGCAGGGGTCGTTCCCCCCTGTGTGGACACAGCTCTACACCGACAAGAACCTGATCAGCAGCTATCACTACCTGCCGGTGCTCGAGCAGGCCATCAATTCGGCCCAGCCGCGCCCAGCCATCACCAACTACGACCAGGCCAGCCTGGCCATCTCGAGCACGGTCTACGAGGCCCTGACAGACCAGAAAAAACCACAGCAGGCCCTGACGGAACTGGCTGGGCAGCTAACCCAGATCATCCGCGACGGCTGAGACCGCCAGGGCTGACCGCACAGGGGTCGGCCAGCTCTGCGCTGCTCAGCGAACCCGCAGGCCAGGAAGGATCCGGAAGGCGGACGGCCAGGCGCACACCCGGTGGCTTTACCGCCAGTGCTATTACATAGAGTTACGAGGTGACTACTCAAGTGGAGGAAAGTATGGGATCGCGCAGATATCCTGCAAGACGCTCCCTGAAGGGCTGGCAGCTGACCGCCCTGGTGGGGGTAGTCGGGGCGCTCGCCGCGGCGGGCTGCAGCAGCAGCAGTACCACTTCGTCGGCCGGCGGCGGCGCCACGCAGTCGGCCGGCGGCGCTACGCAGTCGGCCACCGGCTCGGCCACCTCGGGCACGATCGTGTGGTCGGCGAGCCCCATCGCGACCAACTCGTTCGGCGACACCCGGACGACGCTGATCACCGCGTTCGAGAAGCAGTATCCGAACATCCACGTCAACCTGACGTCGGCGCCGACGAACACCGACACCAACCGGGCCACGCTGGCCACGGAGATCTCCGGTGGCTCGGCCACCCCTGACGTATTCATGGGCGACGTGATCTGGCCCGCCCAGTTCGGCGCGCACCAGCTCGCCGTGCCGCTGTCGGACTACCTGCCGACAAGCTACTGGACGCAGTTCGCGCCCGGGCTGGTCGCGGGCGCCAGTTACAAGGGCAAGATCTACGGCTCACCGATGTTCGAGGACCAGGGCTTCATGTACTACCGCAAGGACCTGCTGGCCAAGGAGGGGATGTCGCCGCCGACGACCTGGGAGCAGCTGCAAAGCGAGGCCAAGACCCTGGTGAGCAAGAACCTGGTGAAGTACGGCTTCGTCTGGCAGGGCGCCTCGTATGAGGGCCTGACCTGCAACTTCATGGAGTACCTGGCGTCCGCGGGCGGCACCGCGACCAAGAGCGACTACAGCACGGCCACCCTGGACTCGCCGGCGGCGATCAAGGCGGTTACCTTCATGCGCAGCCTGGTCACCTCCGGGGTCACCCCCGCGGCGATCACCACGTTCCAGGAGGCGCAGGCGATGAACACCTTCGCCGCCGGCGACTCCGCGTTCCTGCGGAACTGGGACTACGCCTACTCCGAGGCCACCTCGCCGGCCACCTCCAAGCTCAAGGCCAGCCAGGTCGGGGTGGAGCCGATGCCGGCGTTCTCCGGCGAGCCGACCCCCGGGTACTCCAACATCGGCGGCTGGAACCTGTACATCAACCCGCACAGCAAGAACATCAACGCCGACCTGACCTTCATCAAGTGGATGTCCAGCGACACGGCGCAAAACATCCTGGCCACGAAGTACTCCGAGATCCCCACCACCACCTCGGTGCGGAACTCCCCCTCGGTCATCGCGCTGAACCCGGTGCTGGCCATCGTGGGCAAGACCAAGCTGGTCCCGCGGCCCGCGGGCACGCCTAACTACCCGGCGCTGAGCACCGCGATCTACACCAACGTGAACGCGGCGCTGGCCGGCTCGACCTCGCCGTCCGCGGCGATGGCGGCGGCCCAGTCGCAGGCCAATACCGCCCTCAGCACGACGGGCGGCGGGCTCTAACCGGACCGCTAACGCCTGGGGCTGGGGCCGCACGGATAACCGTGCGCCCCAGCCCTGGGCGATTGCATCAACGTGGCCGACCGGGGGCAAACCACGGGACAAGGAGTGTGACCAATGACCACTATCTCGAGTGCCGCTGAACAAGCTCCGGCGTCAACGCCGCTGGTCGGCCGCCCGGACGTCAACCGCAAAAGGATGGCCCGGCTGGGGTGGATGTTCACCGCTCCATCCCTGATCTTCATCGGGGCCGTCACCATCTTCCCCATCATCTACTCCGTCGTGCTCAGCCTGTCCAACGCCACCGTGACCGGCAACGGCGTGGCCCTGAACGGGTTCACGACCAGCAACTACTCGGAGGTGCTCAAAAGCTCGAAATGGCACTACGCGCTCGGCTTCACGATCATCTACACGCTCGTCACCGTCCTGGTGGAGCTGGTGATCGGCACGCTGATCGCGCTCGTGCTCGAGCGGCTGACCTCCGGGCGCGGCTTGATGATGGCGCTGCTGCTGATCCCCTGGTCGATGATCACCGTCATCAACGCCGAGCTGTGGGGCTACATCTACCAGGGCACCTACGGCGTGGCCGATGCCCTCCTCAACGCGGTCGGCCTCGGCTCACCGAACATCCTCGGCCAGCCGACCTCGGCCATCATCGGCTTGATGATCGCCGACATCTGGAAGACCACCCCGTTCGTGGCCATCATCGTGCTGGCCGGCCTGGTGATGCTGCCCGGGGACATCTACGAGGCGGCCGAGGTGGACGGCTCGTCGGGCTGGTCCACCTTCTGGCGGATCACCGTCCCGCTGCTGCGGCCCACGCTCGCGCTGGCCGTGATGTTCCGCGTACTGCAGGCGTTCGGGCTGTTCGACCTGCCCTACGTGCTGACCAACGGCGGCCCGGGCACGTCGACCACCTCGCTGGCCATCCTGGGCTACAACGTGATCTTCAAGGACCTGTCGTTCGGGCCGGGCGCGGCGGTCGCCACCACCACCGCACTCCTCGTGCTGCTCGGCTGCCTGCTCTCGCTGCGGACCTTCCGGGTCCAGGTCGGGAAGGAAAACTAATGCGCAATCGCAAGCGGACCGGCTGGCACCGAGTCATCAACGGCATCAACATATCGGCGTTCTTCGTCGTCCTGTTCGTCGGGCTGCCGCTGTACTGGCTGATCGCCTCCAGCTTCAAGACGGTCCCGGCCCTGGGGCAAAGCCCGCCGCAGTACTTCCCCCACCCGCTCACCGTCCAGAACTACAAGGACGCCTTCGGCCCGAACGACTTCGGCGTCTACTTCGAGAACTCGCTCATCGTGACGCTCATCGCCACGGCGCTGGTGCTGATCATCGGAACCATGGCCGGCTACGCGCTCGGCCGGCTGCCGATGCGGGGGAAGTTCACCCTGATGGTGACGCTGCTGATCATCTCGGTGTTCCCGGCGATCGCCGTGATCGCGCCGCTGTACCTGGTGCTGCGCAACCTCGGCTGGCTGAACACCTATCAGGGCCTGATCATCCCCTACACGGCCTTCAACCTGCCGTTCGCCATCTGGATCCTGCGCAACTACATGCTCGGCATCCCCAAGGAGATGGAGGAAACCGGCCGGATCGACGGTGCCGGGCCGATACGGACGATCTGGACGATCATCCTGCCGATGGCCCTGCCCGGCGTGTTCACGGCCGGCATCTTCTGCTTCACCGCCTGCTGGACCGAGTTCCTGATGGCGCTCACCTTCATGAGCGCCAACAATCGCCGGACCATCCCGGTGGGCATCGCGGAGTTCGGCACGGTCTACCTGGTTCCGTACGGGACCATCTTCGCGGCCAGCGTGGTGGCGGTGGTGCCCATCGGCATCCTGGTCTTCATCTTCCGCAGATTCGTGATCTCCGGCCTGACCTCGGGCGCGGTGAAGGGATGAGCAGGTCCTCTAATCATGGGCAGGCGCCCGGTAAGGAGTCATCGTGGCCACGGTAAGCCTCGAGAACGTGAACAAGGTCTACGAGAACGGCTTCCACGCCGTCAAGGACTTCAACTTGAACATCGCCGACGGCGAGTTCATGGTGCTGGTGGGCCCGTCGGGCTGCGGCAAGACCACGGCGCTGCGGATGGTGGCGGGGCTTGAGGACATCACCAGCGGCATCTTGCGCATCGGCGGCAAGGAGGCCAACGACGAGACGCCCAAGGAACGCGACATCGCCATGGTCTTCCAGAACTATGCGCTGTACCCGCACATGACGGTGGCGGAGAACATCGGCTTCGCGCTCAAGCTGCGCCATATGCCCAAGGACCAGCTCAAGGCGAAGGTCAACGAGGCGGCCGAGATCCTCGGGCTGACCGACTGGCTGGACCGCAAGCCGGGGCAGCTGTCCGGCGGCCAGCGTCAGCGTGTCGCCATGGGCCGGGCCATCGTGCGCGAGCCCTCGGTGTTCCTGATGGACGAGCCGCTGTCCAACCTGGACGCGAAGCTGCGGGTGCAGATGCGGGCCGAGGTGGCGCGCATCCAGCAGCGTATGGGGGTCTCCACCATCTACGTCACCCACGACCAGGTCGAGGCCATGACCATGGGCGACCGGGTGACCGTCATGCGGGACGGCACCGTGCAGCAGGTCGCTACCCCGCAGACCCTCTACGACAACCCGGACAACGTCTTCGTGGCCGCCTTCATCGGCTCGCCGGCCCAGAACCTGTACGACGCCACCGTCGGCGAGGGCGCGCGGTCGGTCAAACTCGGCTCCCAGACAGTCATGCTGCCGGACACCGTCGCGCTGAAGCGCCCGGCGCTGCGTGCCTTCGCTGGCAAGGACGTCGTCGTGGGCATGCGCCCCGAGCACCTGCACGCGGCGAGCCCGGAGATGACTGGTCCGAAGCTGGTCGGTGACGTGGAACTGGTCGAGGCGCTCGGCTCGGAGCTGGTGGTCCACTTCACCATCGACGCGCACCGGGTCATAGCCGAGGGTGCGCTCGATAAAGACGAGGCCGCGGTGATGCAGTCCGGCGAGGGCGTGGCCCGCGTCGAGGCCAAGACCCCGGTCAAGCCCGGCGACAAGATGACCTTCTCCGTCGACGTCGAAGACATGCAGTTCTTCGACCCGCAGACCGGCCTGGCCATCAGAGGTTAGGAGGATTGTGAGCCGAGCGCAGGATTCGGGGTCTTCTGGGTATTTTGGGGTTTTTGGGTATTTTGGGGCGGACCCGCCGTGGTGGCACGGCGCCGTCATCTATCAGCTGTACGTGCGGTCCTGGCGTGACACCAACGATGACGGGTACGGCGACCTGCGCGGCATCATCGAGCGGCTTGACCACCTTTCCTGGCTCGGGGTGGACGCCATCTGGCTGTCTCCCACCATGCCGTCTCCGGACGAGGACTGGGGCTATGACGTCAGCGACTACCGCGGCGTCCACCCCGAGCTTGGCACGCTGGCCGACCTGGACGAGCTGATCGCCGAGGCCGGCCGGCGGGGCCTGCGGGTGCTGCTCGACCTGGTGCCGAACCACACCAGTGCCGCGCATCCCTGGTTCGTCGAGGCGGCATCGAGCCGGGATGCCGCGTACCGCGACTACTACGTGTGGGCCGACCCGCGGCCGGACGGCGGGCCGCCGAACAACTGGCTCGACTTCACCGGCCGGCCCGCCTGGCAGTGGCACGAGAGCGGCCAGTACTACCTGCACAACTTCCTGCCGGGCCAGCCCGACCTGAACTGGTGGGAGCCCGCGGTCCACCAGGAGTTCCGTGACATCCTGGAGTTCTGGTTCGAGCGCGGGGTGGCCGGGTTCCGGATCGATGTGGCGAACGGCCTGTACAAGGACGCCGAACTGCGGGACAACCCGCCGGCCACCAGCGACAGCCCGCTCGACGGCTCGTTCGGCCTGCGCCCGGTCTACAACGTCAACCGGCCGGAGACGCACGGCGTCTACCGCGACTGGCGCAAGATCGCCGAGAGCTACTCCCCCGCGCGGCTGCTGCTCGGCGAGACGTGGGTCGCCGAACCCGAGCGGCTGGCCGCCTACTACGGCGACCATGACGAGCTGCAGCTCGGGTTCAACTTCGCCTTCGCCTTCGCCAGCTTCGATCCGTCCCGGCTGGCGTCGATCGTGGCGCAGACGCTGGCCGCGCTGCCGCCCGGCGCGTGCCCGGTGTGGATGGGCTCCAACCACGACCTGGGCCGGTTCCCCAGCCGCTGGTGCGGCGGCGACGAGCACAAGGCCAGGCTCGCGCTGCTCGTGCTGGCCACCTTGCCCGGCGCCGCGGTGCTGTATTACGGCGACGAGATCGGCATGACCGACGTGGAGGTGCCGGTCGCGCTGCGCCGCGACAACGCGACCCTGGACGTGGCCCAGGGCGCCGACCGGGACCGGGCCAGGACCCCGATGCCGTGGGACGGCTCACCGGGCGGCGGCTTCACCTCACCGGGCGTGACGCCCTGGCTCCCGATGGCCGACCACCCGGCCCGCACCGTCGCCGCCCAGCGCGATGACCCCGATTCCACGCTGGGGCTCTGCCGACGGCTGCTAGCGCTGCGGCGGGCCGAACTCGGCGGCGGCATCGCGAAGTTCGAGAACCTGCCCGCCCCGCAAGGCCAGTGGGCGTACCGGGTCGGTTCCCTAGTGGTCGCCGCGAACTTCACCAGCCAGCCGGCCGAACAGCCGGCCGCGGCCGGCGAGGTGCTGCTGACCACCGGCCCGGGAGCGGCCGCCTCGCCCGGCGTCCTGGGGCCCTGGGCAGGCGTCATCACGCGCCGAGGGCGATGAAGGACCAGCCGGCCGACGTCGGCGCGGGCGTCGGCCCGTCGTCCAGCCGCAGATAGGAGAACAGCGGGCTGTCGGCCCGGAACACCCCGTGCGCGGCGATGTGCGCCAGGTCGGCGCCGTCGATGGCCTGAGCACCCGCGCCGTGGTAGCGCTCCCGCCGCCGAGCACGGTTGCGCTGGTTTTCCTGTCTCATTGCCCGCTCATGATTGTCCGGGTGTGACCGGGCAGGGCCGCCGGGATGCGCGATGGACGAGTCGGCCAGGCCGGACGTAGCGTCGGTGCCATGGCCGCTGCGACCTCTGCCTCGCTGTCCGCCGGGGAGTCCTTCTGGGCTGACGCCGACCGGCACCTGATCCGCTACGCCGGCGCCGGCGCGTTCACCCGCGAGATCATCGACCACGCCGCCGGGAGCTTCTTGTTCACCGAGGACGGCCGCCAGATCCTGGACTTCACCTCCGGCCAGATGAGCGCGATCCTGGGCCACTGTCACCCGGAGATCGCCGCCACCCTCACGCGGCAGGCGGCCAGGCTGGACCACCTGTTCAGCGGCATGCTCAGCCGCCCCGTCGTCGACCTGGCCCGCCGTCTCGCGCAGACGCTGCCCGAACCACTGGAGAAGGCGCTGCTGCTGACCACCGGCGCCGAATCTAACGAGGCGGCCATCCGGATGGCCAAGCTCGTCACCGGCAAACACGAGATCATCTCCTTCGCCCGGTCCTGGCACGGCATGACCCAGGCAGCCGTGGGCGCCACCTACAGCGCGGGCCGGAAGGGCTACGGCCCGGCCGCGCCCGGCAACTTCGCCATCCCCGCCCCCGACCGCTACCACCCCGACTTCACCGATGCCGACGGTGAGCTGGACTGGCAGCGCCAGCTGGACTTCGGTTTCGGCCTGATCGACGCGCAGTCGGCCGGCAGCCTGGCCGCGGCCATCATCGAGCCGATCCTCAGTTCCGGCGGCATCATCGAGCCACCGCCGGGCTACCTGGCCGCGCTGCGGGACAAGTGCCGCGAACGCGGCATGCTGCTGATCCTGGATGAGGCCCAGACCGGCCTGTGCCGCACCGGCACCTGGTACGCCTTCCAGCGCGACGGCGTTGTCCCGGACATCTTGACCCTGTCCAAGACACTCGGCGCCGGCCTTCCGCTGGCCGCCGTGCTGACCAGCGCCGAACTGGAAAAGGCGGCCCACGACCGGGGATTCCTGTTCTTCACCACCCACGTCGCGGACCCGCTGCCGGCCGCGGTCGGCATCACCGTCCTGGACGTGCTGCACCGCGACCGGCTCGACGAGCGCGCCCGCCACCTGGGCGGCATCCTCCGCCACGGCCTCGAGCAGATCGCCCGCCGGCACCAGATCGTGGGCGACATCCGGGGACGCGGCCTGCTGGCCGGCCTCGAACTAGTGGTGGACCGCCAGGCCGCACGCAGTCCCGACGAGCTGGGCGCGCTCATCACCAGCCGCTGCCTCGACCTGGGCCTGCACATGAACATCGTGCAACTACCCGGCCTGGGCGGCGTCTTCCGGATCGCCCCGCCACTGACCGCCACCGAAGACGAACTCGCCCTCGGCCTGGCCATCCTCGACCAAGCCATCACCGACACCACCGCACAACTCTGACTGAGGTGCCACGACGGGATACCCACCGAACCTGGCCGAGCTTGGCCGACAGCAGCCCGGTCCGGCCGCCGTCGAAGAGCATGCGCGATTGGGAATCCGCTCCGGCGACCAGGGTGGCGAGCACGGCCTTCACGTTGCCCTCCATCGGTGGGCGGGAGCCGTGACCGCCAGCAGCGCCGGCCGCACCAACAGCAGGCACACGGACGGCTCCGCCTACGCCGACGTTTGTCTACCTGCACGGCCCCTGTACGGGCAGGTAGATCAACGTGACCGCCGGCGCCGCGTCGTGCTCGGCGACCGCAAGCGGATGCGGAACGTGCCCGAATCCGGGTGGCGGACTCGCTAGATGCCGGAGCAGCCCCCTCTGACTGCTCCGGCAACTGCTGGTACATGTACTGCGTGATCTTCTAGTGGCCTCCGTGCGTTCCGGAACGAACAGTTGCCGGAACCACGCTGGTTGCGTCTCGCCGGTAGCGCGGATCGTGATCGTCCCCTGGCTTGTTGCCCTGACTGCCCCGAGGTCGCCTTTGACGGCGATGTCGTCGAATCGGAACGTAAAGTCCAGGCGCATGTTCTCGAAAGCAGCGTCCTATGTGGCCGTAACCTGCTGACTCCCTACGACGGTGCCGATCATGCCATCACCTCGGCGAGCACCTGCTTGGTGGTGAGCTCGTGCCCGTGGGAGCTGCGCGCGTGCTCGCGGATGGCGGCGACAAGCTGGCCGAACTGGTCGTCGCTAGCGACCCGGAACTCAACCCCGCAGGGGCAGCGGCCGACGTGCCCGGCTAGTGCACGTCCGGTGAAAGCGAGGTCAAGCGCGACGCACGGCTCGTCCCCCTCCACCCAGGCGTCGTGACCGGCCGACACCACGTGCGCGTCACCCGGGCCGAAGTCGTATTCGCGGCCGTCGTCCATGCGGGCGTGGAGCCGGCCGGAGATGATGTAGCCGGTGTGGGCCGCCTGGCAGGCTTCCGTTCCGACGACCGGCTTGACGTCGGTCGACCACTTCCAACCGGGCTGATATACAGTGCGGGCGATCGTGACGCCGGGCAGGTTGACTACGTTGAGCGAGGCGTGTTCGAACGCGTGCCGCTCATCGGGCGTCTCGATATTCTTGACTGCCACCATGAGTTTCGTAGCTTCGAGCATCCGGTGTTGCCTTCCGCTGGCCTGGCTTGCCTGGCCAGCATGCAAGCCGGCCGCCTGCCGTCACATCGGGAATAACACGTAGATGCCAGCCGGGACTACGTAGTGGCCGAGGGAGATAACGCCCGCTGAGAGTCGCGGGCTGCGGCCCGTGATGCGGCCGCCGCCAGGCCGGTCCGGGAGCGAGCACCGGTCTTGCGCAGCAGGCTCTCGACGTGCTTCTCCACGGTCCGTGGCGACAGATGCAGCCGCGCTGCGATCTGCTTGTTGGCCAGCCCGCCGGCGACGAGGCGCAGCACGTCCGCCTCCCTGGCGGTGATTCCCGCCGCCACCCAGGGATTGGGCTGCGACTCCTTGAGCAGTTCGCGGCAGCGCTCGGCCAGGCGGGGCAGGTACCGGCGATCAAATCCTGTCTCGGCCTCGGCCAGCCAGCGAAGCGGGTCGCCCCATCCGTCGGCGAAAGCAGCGGGGGCGGCGCAGAACCTCGCCAGCTCACCCCAGGCCTCGCCGTTCGTGAAGCCAACGTCGCAGCCCGCCGCCAGTTCGTTCGCCCGCTGCCGCTGCCCGGCTCGGCCGGCCAGAACCGCCTCGGCATAGCCGATAAGGCTCCGGTTGTGGCGGATGGCGCCGACGCCCAGCCGGCGGGCCTCCTCGATCGCCCGTGCCGCCCGGTGATCACCAAGTGAGGCCAGAAGCAGCGGCCATAGCGCCCGAAGCCCCGCGGGTTCGGCATGCGGGAGGCGGGCCAGGATCGCCATCCCCCGGGCGTAGGGTTCCACGGCCGCCGCGGCATCGCCACCGAGCAGAACCACTGCTCCCCGGCTGGCCCAGCAGATGCCCTCGACCATCTGGTCGTCCGGAGCGGCCGCGATGGCGCGGGCGGCGTAGCGCTCTGTCTGCCCGGCGTCGGCGCGCATGCTCGCGCTGCCGGCAAGTACCGCCAGTGCCTTGGCCCGGACCTGGTCCAGGCCGAGCCGCTCGGCGAGGCCGACGGCAGCCTGCGCGTGCGCATCACACTTGTCCAGTTCCCAGCGGCAAGTGAAGCCCGCGGCTAGCTGAAGATCCAGAATCGCCACGGTACTCAGCGCACCCATCTGCTCGGCAGCGCGCCGCGCCTCGGACAACCGCTCCACTCCGGCATGATCAAGTAGGTCGATGGTGCCCAGCTCGTGCAGGGCGCGCAGCCGCCACAACGGCAGGCCGGCGGTCTCCGCGGTGACCAGCGCGCCCTCGAACGCCGCGCGGGCGGCGCTGAGATCACGCAGCCGGTGGCTCCGGCCGATGAGCTCCAGCGCGTGACAGCGGACATCCGGAGCACTGCCCTCGGCGGCGAGGACGTCCTCGGCGAAAAGCCGGGCCTCATCGAGGTCATCGGCGGCGAAGGCCACCTCGGCATCGATGACGCCCATGCGTGCGCGCACGCCAGCCGGCGGGGCAGTTCCGGCCAGGCGCCGGGCGGCGCCGAGGTGGTGACGGGCCATCTCCCACCGCGAGGCGCCCACCGCCGCCTGGCTGAGGCGAAGGTGAACCTCCGTCCGGAGTTCCGCCGCCTCGGTCCCGAGCCGGGTGATGAGCTGGCCGCCGGCCGCCGCTGCCTCCTCAACCCGCCCGGCCAGGGCCAGCGCTTCGACCAGCAGAAGTTCCGCCTGTTCCCGCTCGGGAGTACCTTCGAGGAGGTCAGCGGCACGCCGTAGGGTACCGATCGCGGTGGCCAGCGCCCCCCAGGCCAGCGCCTGGCCGCCGGACTCGCTCAGCAGCGTTCCGGCCCGGAGGCGGTCCCCGGCACGGTTCGCCAGCTCGACGGCCAGCTCGCGCAGGCCGCCTTCCAGGCGCGGGTGTGCGGCGTCCAGAACGGCGAGCGCCGCCGAGGCCAGGGCCAGCTGGCGGGGTGGCAGCATGGTATCGAGCACCGCTTCGCGGGTCAGCGCGTGCCGAAAGCGGAAGGCCGTGCCGTCGGCGCTCACCAGCAGTTGCTCGACAGCGAGCCCGAGTGTCTCCACCACCAGGGCCGCAGTCTGGCCGCTAACGGCCGGGAGCAGTTCCCAGTCGAAGTGGCGGCCGAGGATGGCAGCGGCCTCGATCACCGACCGCTGCGGTTCGCTGAACCCGGCCAGGCGCTCGCGGACCGTCTCGGTGAACGACTCCGGCAGCCCGGGCGATGCCAGCAGATCTTCCACCAGCAGCGGTACTCCTTCGGCGGAGGCCTGCACCCGGCGCAGGAGTTCCGCCTTGGCTCCCGGGATGCAGGCGTGGACCATGCGCGCCATGTCCTCATCGCTGAGCCGGTCAAGATCGAGGTGAAGCACGCCGGGCCGGCCCCGCTGCCTGCGGGCCACTTCCAGTGCGGCCGACGGCCGGTTGGCGCGCAGGGTAAGTACGCACAGCAACGACTCGCCATCAAGGTGCTCGCCGAGGTACTCCATCAGGGCCACGGTGTCCGGGTCCGCCCAGTGCAGGTCCTCTAGCACTATGACCAGGCCCTGGGGCGCAAGGCGCCGAAGAAGCTGGATCAGCGCCTCACCGCGGATCCCAGGTGAGACCTCTCCACTCGCCGGAGCGCGGCCAGCCATCCCCGGCAGCAGCGCGCTCAGCGCGGGCAGCCAGGGCTCCATCGTCGCGTCATCGGGAACGGCCCGGTCCCGGAGGAGCTGCACAAGCGCGTCCGTTAGCGGCCGGTAAGCAGCGGTCGCTGACTGCGGCACCGCCCGGCTGGTAACGACCCGGATGCCACGGCTGGCCGCCCGGCTGGCCGCCTCCAGGGCCAGCCGCGACTTGCCGATCCCCGGCTCCCCGGTGATAACGACACACCCGCCGTGCCCTGCCACAGCGGCCGTCAGCGCCGCGTCGACCGCCTCCAGCTCGGCGTCCCTGCCGATCACGACCGGGCACAATACCTGCGCCATCAGCCTAGTCTGACAGCAATCCCTCGATATCGGAGGAAGGTCATCGGTTCCCGGAACGGGCGGCGCCAGAGTCCCCGGTTGATCAGGAGTGCTCCCGCCGGGGCGGTCTCAGACCGCCACCAGCAGCATCCGGCTTGCCAGTGCTGTCGAGGCGGCCAGGCTGTCCAGGAAAAGCCCGCGCGCGAGCGGATCATCGCGCACTGCCCACAGCAGCCGGGCGTTATTCCACGCCAGGTCCCGGGCGCTGTTAATAGTCCAGTTGCAGGTCAAGGTGGCCACCGCGCTCAGATGATGATCAACGGCCAGTTCTGCGGCGGTTTCAAAGGACTGCCGGATGGACTGCTCAGCGGCGTCCAGCAACTGGTCCACTTTCTGGTAGTCAGCGAAATGCTGGCCAGCATCCGGTGAGGTGGCCAGGGCTGCGCAGGTACTGACCATGGCCACCGGCAGGTCGTGGTTGATATGGGCATTCATGCCCGCCAGCGCGAACTGGATCGATTCGATCCCCACCGCGGCGCGCCGCTCCACCAGCGGCCGCCAGGCCAGCGGCACAGCCGCCGGGTTACCCGCCACGTCCGCCGCGGCGAAGTACAGGTTGGCAAATGTCACGTCCAGTTGGGTCATGAACGCGGTATCGGCGTAAAAGCCCTGTCCGAGCTGGCTGTTCACCTGGCTGGTGACGTCCAGGTACATGCGGTTGAAACAGGCGAGCCCATCTCCTGCGGGAAGCGCCGCCCCGATTGCCTCCATGCGAGCTATCGCCCCGGCCACCGAGGTCACCGGCACGTCGGGCGCGTCCGGGGTGGGCCGAGCGGCGGACATGGCAGTCACTATACGATCACCAGGCTCACAACACAGGGGATCTGAGCTGCCGGCCATCCGCACTGAAGGCGCCAGTCAAGTCCTGCATTGCCTGGCTCGCCATGTCGGCGTCTCCTGATGCGTGGGCTGCCTGCCTGATTCGGCGTGGATGGCGCTTCGGCGGCCGGGCCAGGATGCCGGCGACGGTCGCGGGGCGGGCGCCTCCGGCCCGGGTTACAGGCGGGAGGTGAGCTCGGTCACGATGTCCGCCGCTGACTGCGGCTGCCTCGCGAGTGCGACGCCCTGTCCGGCCCACATCGAGAGCGCTTCGATCTCACCGGTGGTCCCGGCCATCGGCGGCGCCGGCTCGTAACGGACGATTGCTTCGCCGGAGGCGAAGTGCGCGATCACCTCGCCCGCTCCTGGCCGCTGCCCGTCTGGGGGACGGCCCGCGGCCTCCCACGCGCTGGCCGTTGAGTTGCGGAGCGCGCGGTGGGGAGAATCGGGCCACCCGACGTCGTACAGGTTCGCGTACCACTGCGGGTCGGTCTCGGCCGCGGCTATCAGCCGGCGCCGGTAGTCCTCGTGGATCGGCATCTCCTCGGCCAGCAGGAACCGCGTGCCCAGCCACGCAGCCTGGGCGCCCAGAGCGAGCACCGCGGCGACGCCGCGGGCGTCACCGATCCCGCCAGCCGCGATCACCGGCACCGGCGCCACCGCGTCCACCACCGCGGGCACCAGCGGCAGCGTCGCGACGGTACCCCACACGTGCCCGCCGGCCTCCCAGCCCTGCGCGACGATCACGTCCACGCCGGACGCGACCGCCCGCCGTGCCTCCTCGGCACTGCCGACCGTGTGCATGACGACTCCCCCGGCGGCGTGCACGGGCTCGATGTAGCCACCGGGATCCCCCCACATGAACGAGACGATCCGCAAGCCGGCCTCAAGGGCCTGGTCAAGGCGACGGTGATGATCTTCGGTGAGAACGAGATTGCCGCCGAACGGCCGCGCCGTCAGCGCCGCCGTCTCAGCAACGACGGCTCCGGCGTCAGCGGACCACGTCAGCGTCACCATGCCGAGCGCGCCGGCATTCGAGACCGCCGCGGCCAGCCGGGGAATCGCGGCCATGGGTGCCTGGACGATTGGTTGTTCAATCCCGAGCATCTCGCATACCGGCGTGCGCACTGCCTTCGCTCCCTCCGCGATCTTTGCCGGCCACCAGGTGACCCGCCTCGCATATCTCGCCGCGGCTTAGCCAAGCGCCGCAAGGCAAGCCCGGTGAGCGTGCGTTACCTGGCCCACCTGGGTCATTCGCCGCCGGCCACGCGCGGCGGGCAGCACAAAGAGCGGGGACGCGAGTTGCCTGGTCCCCGGCCGGACGAGTCACCCGGGCCACTAAGTGCAGCAACAATCGTTGCTGTGTCACTCATACGATGTCGGCGTCGACTCGGGGGACCGCCGGTCCCAGCCGTGAAACTTCGAGTAGTCGCCCGCGTCCCAGGCTTCCCGGAGCCCCGGGGTGCTCAGATCCCAGTCCGGGCGGATCTCGCTGGTGGCGGCACGCAGGTCATGCCACAGGTCGTGGAACGACGGGCGGCCCCAGAACCAGTAGCCGTTGTAGACACTGTGAATGACCAGCCCCGGCTTGAGCACCAGCGTGTGCGGGATCATGGGGTTGTGCTCGGGGTCGGTGTACTCGGCGATGTCCAGGTCCTGCTGGACCGTCCGGCCGGGATCGGACAGGAAGGTCCACTGGGCGCCCACCGACGCGCGGAACTCCTGCAGGGTGTGATGGTCGTCGGTGGCGATGGTGGCGACCTGGGTGTAGGCCACCGCGATCTTCGGGTAGTTGGCCGCCAGCTCGAGGTGCTGCTGGTGCTCTTTGGGGCAGTAGTTGCCGCGCGCCAGGGTGAGGATCAGCGGATCGCGGCCCTGAAGCTCGCTCAGCGTACGCACCGTGCCGACGTGGTCCGGGAGAGCATAATCAGGGAAGACGCCGCCAGGTCTGATGTCAGGACGCATCGGATGACTGCCTCTCATGGCCTCGAATGCCCAATCTACATCGTGCCACTGTCAACTGCGTCACAACATCCCCGTTATCCCCGTTGCAGCCAGAAGCACCAGGCCGATACCCAGAGTAACGGAACTGACCCAGGGTGGGAGTTTGGCGGGAGCGGGGGACCGAGCAGCGGCAGGAGCTGCGGCAGGCCCATGGCCGCGCTGCAGCGCATCACCATCGAGCTACGCCCCAGAGACGGGCCGGGCCACGCAGCTGGCGATGGTGTTCGGCGAGCTGGTACCTGCTTCCTCGCTGCAGGGGGAGGCCTAGGCTGGGGGCGTGAGCGACGAACTGCCCGCGGTAGCCGGAGCGCGGGTGGCGGGAATCCGGTCTAGCGGCACGTGGGGGTCCGCGCTGACGACTGACGAGTTCGCCGCGATCCGCAGCGCGGGCTTCGAACCGGTCGGCCAGGTGCTCGGCGCGGCCGCCTACGCCGCCGGGTCCGCCAGCGGATATGGCTGCCCGGGGACCCGGGGGTCGCCCGGCGACGGGGTGTCGGCCCGGCTGGCGACCGAGGTATCCGGGCGGGGCGGGCCGGGCTCGTTCGGCCCGCTCGTGCAGGCCATGTACCAGGCCCGGGACACGGCCATCAGCCGGATGACCGCCGAGTGCGCCGCGCTGGGCGGGCACGGGGTGGTGGGTGTCCGGCTGTCGAGGGGGTCATTTCCCCTCGGCGGGCTGGAGTTCACGGCCATCGGCACCGCGATCCGCGCGCCGGGCGCCGCGCACGGGCCGGCGCCCTTTACCTCTGACTTGTCTGGGCAGGATTTCGCCAAGCTGATCATGACGGGCTGGGTACCGTCAGGGCTTGTCCTGGGCATCTCGATCGGGTCGCGGCACGATGACCGCACGACTGCCCGCCAGGCTCGCTGGGGGTCGGGTAACGCCGAGGTCGCCGGCTGGACCGAGCTGGTCGGCCGGTCGCGGCACGACGCCAGGGACCAGCTGGAAAGCGAGGTCAGGCGGCTCGGCGCCGAGGGAGTGGTCATCGCCGCCATGCAGATGCGGGCACGCCAGCGGGACTGCCCGGTGCAGGTGGGCCGCCGCGACCACATCGTGGAGGCAACCCTCATCGGCACTGCCATCGCCAGGTTCTCCCGCGCCGAAGGCCATCATGCCGGGCCGGCCCTGGCCGTCATGTCGCTCGACCCGCAGCGGAGCCAGGTGGCAAGGATCCGGATCTAACTGGCACAAAAGCCGACCCGATCAGTACGTGCCAGGCCGACTGGGGCAGCAAGCGCACTGCGCAGCACACAGTGCTACGCGTTCTGCCGCCATGAGCCCCCGCAGCGTCACCTACTTGAACCTAGCCGAGACACTGGGGTCGGATGGGTGCGGCTCGTGGTTGCCGTTGTCGTGGCCCGGCGCCAGCCGTAACCTTTCGGCATGCCGCCTTTTCGGTCGGACCGGGTCGGCTCCCGTCGGCTCGGCCGGGGTGCGCGAACTGCGCGCCGCTGGCCGACCGGGCGCGGTCAGCGCCGGTCCGGGGCCTTTGCCAGAACCCGGCCTATCCCCGGGATCATCGCGGCGGCAGACCCTTGGAACATGACGGGAGATGATGTCCTGTGCCGGAGGACGCGGCTGCTGCAGATACGGTCCCCGGTTTGGACACGACGGTGTCGCATTCGGCGCGGATCTGGAATTACTGGCTCGAGTGGCGCGCAAACGGCCGGCAGCCAGCACACGCCCGCCCGCCTGATCCCTTGCCGCGCGGGAAAGGACAGCGGGCAGGGCACGCGAGGTCATGGCGCTGAGCTTTGTGCCCAGGCGGGCGTGCTGCGGCGGGGCGCGGCGTCCAGGGGGTGCCCTATCCTCAAGACGTGGACTGGAGCCTGTTCGGCTGTGCCCGCAAGGGGCACGTCAGTTACGCGCCGGACGAGCCGGGGCTGCGGGACCGGCTGATGGCGCCGACCGCCGGCGGGACGGCATGGCGGTGCCTGCGCTGCGGCGCGTTTGTGACTGACGGGCAGCACGGCAGCGGGCCGGCCGCCGCGGCGCCGGTGATCCGCCGGGGTAAGGAACTGCGCAGCGCGCTTATCCTGCGCGTGTTCGCGGTGGAGCGGTTCCTTCGCTTCCTGATCTTCGGCGGCGCCGCCTACGGGGTATGGCGGTTCCGGTATGACCGGGCTGGCATCCAGCGGGCGTTCGATAACGACCTGCCGGCCATCCGCGCCCTGTACCGGGACCTCGGCTTCAACGTCAGCCACTCCAGGCTGCTCGGGTTGATCCGGCATTCGTTCACCCTGGACTCGCGGACGCTCACCTACCTGGCTATCGGCCTGGCCGTTTACGCGCTTATCGAGCTGGTGGAGAGCATCGGGCTATGGCTGGCCAAGCGATGGGGCGAGTACTTCGCCATGGTGGCGACCTCGATCTTCCTGCCGTACGAGGTCTACGACCTGACCGTGAAGATCACCTGGCTGCGAATCGCCGCGTTCGTGGTGAACCTGCTGCTGGTCATCTACCTGGTCTGGACGAAGCGGCTGTTCGGCGTCCGCGGTGGCAAAAGGGCCTACGAAGCGAGGCTGCGCAGCGAGTCCGTCATCGAGGTGGAGCAGGCCGCGCTCGCCGCGGCAGCCGCCGGCCAGCCCGGCCATGACCAGGGGGCTGGCGCGCCAGTTCAGCCGCCCGGCGACTCACCTGACCGCACGGCGTGAGCGACAGGACGACGCTGCCGGGATCCGGTGAACCAGGCTGCCCTTACCGCCGGTAATGATCTCCACGCCAGTTTCGTCGTGACCCACGCCACCGGGCCGGCAGATGCTGATGCACCCCCGGACGCGTCCAGCGACCAGATCCCCCTGCCGATTCCCCGGGACTGACCCGGGGTTCATGAGATCAGCTACGCCGCCTGGTAGTACTCGCTGGAACATCGTGACCCACCGGGGAATTGTGAAACACTTACTTCGAAAGTACCCTTTTACATATGATGACCGAGCCAGGGAGTCCGGAGGAAGCCGGTCAGGTGAGTATCGAGCCAGGGAGTCCGGAGGAAGCCGGTCAGGTGAGTACCGAGCCAGGGAGTCCGGAGGAAGCCGGTCAGGTGAGTATCGAGCCAGGGATGCCGGGAAACCCGGTCAAGCTCACCGATCCGCGGATGATGCGCGCCCTGGCACACCAGGGGCGGATCGCGATCTGGACGCACCTGGGGATGCGCGGCCCGGCGACGGCGACCGAATGCGCGGAGATAGCCGGGCTCTCCCCGTCCGCGTGCAGCTATCACCTGCGGATCCTGGCCCGTTACGGGTTCGTCGAGGAGGACCTGGCGAGCACGTCGGACGGGCGCGAGCGCCCGTGGCGGGCTCGTCTGCTCGCGTTCTCGATGGGCGACAGCCCGAGTGAGCCGGCCGCGACCCAGGTCGCCAGCCAGCTGCTGGCGGAGAACATGCGCGCGGCGGCCGAAGAGATCCGGGTACGGTACCTGGCCCGCAAGTCGGAGTATCCCGCCGACTGGCAGGCCGCCGCGGGCGAGATGTTCAGCGTGGCGCACGTGACGCCAGATGAGCTGAACGAACTGCGGGCGAAGGTGCTCGAGGTCATGACCCCTTACATCCGGCTGGACCCGGCCGAACGGCCACCCGGCGGGCTGCCGGTCCGGGTGATGCTCGACCTGTTCCCGTGGTTCGGGCCCGAGGAGGCCCAGTGACCGCCGTGGCGGGGCGGCTCGCGGCCGCCCAGCGCATCATGGGGGCAGTGCGCTCGGGGCCGCTGGCGGTACCGAGCTTCCGGCTGCTGGCCGGCGGGCAGTTCACGTCGACGATCGGCGACTTCTGTTACGCGGTGGCGCTGCCCTGGCTGATGCTCTCCGCACACGGCGGGGCGATCCTGCTCGGCATCGTGCTGGCCTGCTACGGCGTGCCGCGCACGGTGCTGATACCCGTCGGCGGGGTGCTGGCCGACAAGGTGGGCCCGCGCACCCTCATGCTGGCGGCCGACGCCGCGCGCTGCGTGCTGGTCGCTGGCCTGGCGCTGCTGGCGGCCCGGCACGCCGGCTCGCTGGCCGCGCTCGGCCCGATCGCCGCGCTCATCGGGGCCGGCGAGGGGTTGTTCATCCCGGCGTCGTTCGCGATCATGCCGTCGCTGCTCGACGAGGAGCGGCTCACCGCGGGGAACGCGCTGTCCACCGCGGCCGTGCAGGCCGGGTCGCTGGTCGGCCCGGCTCTCGGCGGCGCCCTGGTCGCCGCGACCCACGCGTCAACCGCGGCCTTCGCCGTCGACGCCGCGTCGTTCGCGGTATCGGCGCTGACCCTGCTGATGATCCCGCGACACGCCGTCCGCGGCTCAGTGGCGGCCACGGCTGGCGGTACCGCCGAGGATACGGTGGGTGCGGACAGCGCGCCGGGCAGCGCGCCGGGCAGCGTGCTGGCGCTGCTGAGGCGGTCGCGGGCACTGCAGGTCATCCTGGTGGTGGTCATCGCGGCCAACCTGGCCAGCGGCGGGATGAGCGACGTCGCGCTGCCCGCGCTGGCGCATGCGAGGTTCGGGGCGGCTGGCTACGGCGTGCTGCTGGCCTGCTTCGCCGTCGGCGGGGTGATCGGTACGCTGGCCGCGGCTCGCTGCGGTAACCTGCGGCGGCCAGCGCTGTTCGCGGCCCTGGCGTTCCTGCCCGAGGCGGCGGCCATCTGCCTGGTGCCGAGAGTGCGAGTGCCCGGGACGCGTCGGCCGCGGCGGCGGAAACGCGGACCATGGGCTGAAACCAGGACCGTTCGGCATTCCGGCGCCGATCAGGAGGTGACCGCGCCAGCCCGCAGCGCCTCGATGATGGCGTCGGTGACCTCGGCGGTGCCTGCGGTGCCGCCGACATCGGGGGTGAGGTGGCCCGCCGCGGTCGTAACTCCGATCGCGGCCTCGACCCGCCGGGCGTCCGCAGGCAAGCCGAGGTGATCCAGCATCAGCGCGCCGCTGGCGATGGCGCCGATCGGGTTACTGATACCGCGGCCGGCGATGTCAGGAGCGGAACCGTGGACAGGCTCGAACATGCTGGGGAAGCGACGCTCGGGGTTGAGGTTGGCGCTCGCGGCCAGGCCGAGGCTGCCTGCGATGGCCGAACCCAGGTCTGACACATGCCCGCGCTCCTAAGGCAGCACAGGGTCTTAAGGCAGCACAGGGTCTTAAGGCAGCACACAGGCGTCTTAAGGCAGCACAGGGTCTTAAGGCAGCACTGGGCTCACGCAAATAAGCGGCCCACTGGGGGTCGCCGTCGTGATGCGCGCCCACTAGCCTCCAGTGGGTGCCGCGTGGTACCGCTGGCGGCACCGCCAGCGTCCAGCCGAGTTCCTCGAGCAGCCGGTCGGCCTTCTGGTGGTTGCAGATGGTGCAGGACGCCACGCAGTTTTCCCAGACGTGCTGGCCGCCCCGGCTGCGCGGGATCACGTGATCGATGGTTTCCGCGCGACGGCCGCAGTAGGCGCACCGGTAGTTGTCCCGGCGCATCAGCGCGGCCCTGGTCAGCGGCACCCGGTTTCGGTAAGGAACGCGGACGTAGCGGCTAAGCCGGATCACCGAAGGCGTCACCAGGGCGACCGTCGCCGCGTGCAGCACCGCGCCCGCCGCGTCGTCGTGCACGACCTCGGCCTTGCCGCCGAGCACGAGGCACACGGCTCTACGGAGACCGACAGTGGTCAGCGGTTCATACGTCACGTTGAGCAGCAGCACTCTTCGCACCGCACCTCCCGCTGGCGCCGGTCGTCTATCTGAACCTCATGCTCCCAGTGTGTCGCCTGGTACGCGGAATCGCCACCACATAAGCGTACAAGGTGACCGAGACCATTACAGTGCGACCATGAGCGAGCACGTATACCCGCAGGCGCGTCGGCTCGAGCTGACCGAGGACATCGGCGGGCATCAGGTCAGCGACCCCTACCGCTGGCTGGAAGACGACGCGAGCGACGAGCGGGCCGGCTGGCTGGCGGCGCAGGCCGAGCTGTTCGGCTCGTACCGGGAGGAACAACTGCCCGGCCGCGACCGGCTGGCCGCGCAGGTGCGCGAGCTGCTGAGCACCGGCTACGTAGGGACACCGGTCTGGCGGGGCGAGCGCCGCTTCTTCACCCGGCGCGACCCCGATCAAGAGCACGGCGTGCTGTGCACCCAGCTGGCCGACGGACCGGTCGAGGTGCTCGTCGACCCGATGGCCGTCGACCCGTCCGGGCTGACCACGCTGGACGCCTGGCAACCCGACAAGGAGGGACGGCTGCTGGCCTACCAGCTGTCTGAAGGCGGCGACGAGGAGTCCCTGCTGCGGGTGATCGACGTCACCACCGGTTCCCTGGTGGACGGGCCGATCGACCGCTGCCGGTACTCCAACGTGGCCTGGCTGCCGGGCGGAAAGGCCTTCTACTACACCCGCCGGCTGCCGGCCGACGCCGTGCCGGACGGGGAGAGCCAGTATCACCGGCGGGTCTACCTGCACCAGGTCGGCACCCCCGCGGACGACGACGTGCTCGTCTTCGGCTCGGGCCGGGACAAGACCGACTACTACGCGGTTTCGGTCAGCCGGGACGGACGGTGGCTGACCATCTCGGCCTCACGGGGCACGGCGCCGCGCAATGACCTGTGGATCGCCGACCTGTCCGAGTCCGACCCCGCCGCGCCGGACCTGCGCGTGATCCAGGAGGGCGTGGACGCGCAGGCCGACGTCTGGGTCGGCCGGGACGGGCGCATGTACGTATTCACCGACTCCGGCGCGCCCCGGGGCCGCCTCGCCGTGACCGACCCCGCGGATCCCGGCCCCGCGACCTGGCGGGACCTGATCGGCTCCGATCCCGAGGCCGTGCTGCGCGGGTACGGGATCCTGGACGGCGCCGAGCTTGCCCGGCCTGTGCTGCTGGCCAGCTGGACCAGGCACGCGCTCAGCGAGATCACCGTGCACGACCTGGGGACGGGCGAGCGGGTGGGCCAGGTACCGCTGCCCGGACTCGGCACCGTCGGCGGGATGAGCGAACGACCCGAGGGCGGGCACGAGGCCTGGTTCGTGTACACCGACTACACGACGCCCTCGGAGGTGCTGCGGTTCGACGCGCGCACGTTCGAGGTGACCACCTGGGCCACCGCGCCGGGCAGCGTGCCGGTCCCGGCCGTGACGGCGCGGCAGGTGACGTATGAGTCCGAGGACGGAACCGCGGTGCGGATGCTGGTCATCAGCTCCGGCGACGCGGCGAGCGGCCCCCGCCCGGCGATCCTGTACGGGTACGGCGGCTTCGACATCAGCCTCACGCCCGCGTACTCGCCGAACGTCCTGGCCTGGGTGTCGGCGGGCGGCGTGTACGCGATCGCCAACCTGCGCGGCGGCAGCGAGGAAGGCGAGGAATGGCACCGCGCCGGGATGCTCGACCGCAAGCAGAATGTCTTCGACGACTTCCACGCCGCGGCGGAGGCGCTGATCCGCGACGGGTGGACCACGCCGGAGCAGCTGGCCATCTCGGGCGGGTCGAACGGCGGGCTGCTGGTCGGCGCGGCGCTGACGCAGCGGCCCGAGCTTTACGCCGCCGTCATCTGCTCCGCGCCGCTGCTCGACATGGTGCGCTACGAGCGGTTCGGCCTCGGCCAGACCTGGAACGTCGAGTACGGCACCGCGGCCGACCCCGAGCAGCTCGGCTGGCTGCTGTCGTACTCGCCGTATCACCACGTGGTGCCCGCGACGGCGTACCCGGCCGTGCTGTTCACCGTGTTCACCAACGACACCCGGGTCGACCCGGTGCACGCGTACAAGATGTGCGCCGCGCTGCAGCACGCCACCTCCGCCGGGTCTCCGGGTCCGGGGCGGCATTCTGGGACGGTGCTGCTGCGCGCGGAAGACCAGGTAGGGCACGGGGCGCGAGCGGTGAGCCGGACGGCGGAACTGGCCGGGGACACGCTGGCGTTCGCCGCTCGCCACACCGGCCTCAAGGTCTGAAGAACGAGCCGGGGGTCTGGCCCGTCTCGCGGCGGAACGCGGCCACGAACGCGCTCGGGGTGTCGTAGCCGACCCGGCCCGCCACCCGGCTGACCGGCTCGCCCGCGGCGAGCATGGACAGCGCCGCTTGCAGCCGCAGCAGGGTCCGCCAGCGGCCGAAAGGCACGCCCGCCTCCGCCGCGAACGCGCGGGCCAGCGTCCGCTCGCTCGCACCCACCTCGCGGCCCCACTCGCGCAGCGTGCGCCGGTCCGCGGGGTCGGCCCGCAGCGCCTGCGCCACCTGCCGGGCGGTAGCCGTCGACGGCAGCCGCACGTCGATAGTGGTCACCGGCACCGGGGTCAGCAGGTCGGCCAGCAGCGCCTCAGCGTGCGCGCGGTGGCCAGCGGGCAGGCCCGGCTCGCCGAGGTACCCGATCAGCTCGGCCAGCAGCGGGCTGGCCGTGACCGGGGTGGGGTCGGTCCAGCTGACCGGGGAGAGCCCGGGCCTGATGTACAGCGAGCGCATGGTGGCGCGGCCGTCGGAGGCGGTCTCGTGCGGCAGCCCGGCCGGGATCCATAGCGCCCGCGTGGGCGGCAGTACCCAGGTCGACCGTTCAACCTCGCCGGTCAGCACGGTGAGCACGCCGCTCGCCGCCCAGGCCAGCTGGTGATCGTCGTGCGTGTGCCAGTCGAAGCGGGTACCCGCGGGCATGGGGAACGTCGCCACGAAGACGGCTGCCGCGGTGTCTTCGCCATCGGAATCCTGTCCGGCTCGCGACACAACATGGCAGCTTACGCGCTATCCCCCGGGCACCAGGCGGCCTAGCGTCAGTCGCGTGAACTCCAACCACGCGAAGCTGATGCCGAGCCCCGAGTGGGCCGCGCACATCCAGGACGAGGTGCTGCCGCAGGCGACGGCGGACGTCGAACTCGGCGCCGACCTGCTCGAGCTGGGGCCAGGACCGGGCGCGGCCACCGACTGGCTGCGGCGCCGGGTCGCCAGGCTGGTCGCGGTCGAGCAAGAGGAGGAGGCCGCCGCCCAGCTGGCGGCCAGGTACGCGGGGACCAACGTCGAGGTGGTGTGCGGCGACGCGGCCGCGCTCGGCTACCCGGACGCGTCCTTCGACACCGTCGCCACCTGCACGATGCTGCACCACATGCCCACCCGGGCCGAGCAGGACCGGGTGCTGGCCGAGGCGTTCCGGGTGCTGCGGCCGGGCGGTGCCTTCCTCGGCTCGGACAGCCTGCCCAGCGACGACCTGCACCGCTTCCACGAGGGCGACGTCTACAACCCGGTCGAGCCCGCCGCGTTCCTGACCCGGCTGCAGACCACCGGCTTCACCGCGATCACGCTGCGGGTCGCGCACAACCTGATCTTCACCGCCTATAAGGGGAGCTCATCGTGAACGACACCACCGGGTTGCGCCGGGCGGTTACGGGCCTGCTGGGCTTCGCCGCCGCCGAGGAAACCGAACTGCTCGCCACGGCCGCCTTCCGTCCGGACTATGACCGGGGCAGCCCGGACAAATGGGCCGCCGTACCCGTGGTGGCGCACAACAACGAGTTCAAAGACCAGCAGGCCGAACGAATCTCGGCTATCCGGTCCGGCCAGGTACCTCGCGCCTATGGCGAGGTCGACCACTCCTCGGCCGAGGTCTACCAGGGCTACCTGGCCCAGCCGCCGGACGCCGTCCTGGCCGGCTGCCGCCGGGTCAGCGCGCAACTGATCGACGGCACCTGGGCGCTGCCGGACGAGGACCTGCTCGACCCGGCGCGGCACCCCTGGCTGAACGGGCGCAAGCTGTGGCTGCAGATCGTCGTCCGCGGCTTCTGGCACCCCACCGGGCACCTCGGTGACTACTACCTGGCCCATGGCCAGCCCGGGCGGGCCGTCGCGCTGCAGGCGCAGGGCCTGGCCATGGCCCGCTACCTGGACGCGCCCGCCGCCGCGGCTGGCATGGCGGGCTACAGCCTGGCCTGCGCGCAGGCCCAGGCCGGCCAGCCCGAGCAGGCGGCCCGGACGCTGGCTGAGGCGATCGAGGCGAACCCCGACCTGCGGGCCAACGCCAGCCGGGATCCCGACCTGCAGGTCCTGCGGGAAGCTATCCCCTAAAGGACGAGCCCGCCGGTAGCCTCGCGTGCAGTGGCCGCCGTCGGAAGGAGTTCTGTGTTCCATGCCATCAGTTTCGGCCTAGCAGACGTACCGGGCACGCTGACTGGCAACTGCGGTAACGACCCAGGCATCGCGTGCCGGCTCGCCTGGGACCTGTCCCACAGCACGGCCGGCACTCAACTGGTCAAGGTCTACCTGGCCGGACCGGTCAGCCAGACCGGCCGGATCGCGTTCATCGTGGTGCTCGCGCTGATCGTCCGGGTCGTCCTGCACCGGGTGATCAACAAGATCACCGAACGCGCGGCCACTGCGTCGCTGCCGGTTGCTCCGGGCGGCCGGGTGGCCAAGGCCGCGGTCGCCATCCACGCGACTGGTAACGAGCGGCGCGAGCAGCGCGCCCGGGCCCTGGGCTCGATCCTGCGCAGCGCGGTGTCGGTCATCGTGTTCGGCGTCGCGGCGCTGACCATCCTCGGCATCCTCGGCTTCAACCTGGCCCCGCTGCTAGCCAGCACCGCCGTGCTCGGGGTGGCCCTCGGCTTCGGCGCGCAGAACCTGGTGCGCGACTACCTGGCCGGCCTGCTGATGCTGGTCGAAGACCACTACGGCGTCGGCGACACCATCAACGCCGGCGTCGCCACCGGCACGGTCGAGGCGATGACGCTGCTCACCACCCGGCTGCGGGACGTCAACGGCGTGGTCTGGCACATCAGGAACGGCACCATCGACAGCGTGGGCAACGAGTCGCAGGGCTGGTCTCGCGCCGTCATCGACTACCCGGTCCCTTACGGCGAGGACCTGGCCCGGGTGCGCGCGCTGATGGAGCAGGCCGGGAACAGCCTGTACCGCGAGCGCGGCTGGAAGAAGCTGATGCTGGAGAAGCCCGAGGTGTGGGGCGCCCAGGAGCTGTCGAGCAAGGAAGTGACCATGCGACTGGTGGCCAAGACCGCCCCCATGCGGCAGTGGGAGGTGGCGCGCGAGCTGCGGGC
The DNA here is from genome assembly GCA_963842265.1 of uncultured Actinomycetota bacterium. GTDB lineage: Bacteria > Actinomycetota > Actinomycetes > Streptosporangiales > Streptosporangiaceae > Palsa-504. The sequence continues at coordinate 54,002 of CAWJGE010000010.1, read as the reverse complement.
CCGGGTGAAGGCGACGCTGGACGCGGCCGGCATCCAGCCCGCCAGCCCCGACACCATCGTGGTCTCCGCCCCGCCTGCGATAGCGGCCCCCGCGATCCCCCCGGACGCCACGAGCACCGTGGCCGAAGCTGAGTTCCTCCAGGACACGGTGGCCGAGGCAGCGCCCGAAGATCCGGTGGCCGCCACCGAGCGCCCGGCGGACGACGCGGAAAGCGCGGAGCACGCCACCCCGTAAGCTGTCACTCATGAGCCAGCCGGTCAGCTTCTACGAGGCGGTGGGCGGGGAAGAGACCTTCACCCGCCTGGTCCACCGGTTCTACCAGGGTGTCGCGGACGATCCCGTGCTGCGGCCGGTCTACCCGGCTAAGGACCTCGGGCCCGCCGAGGAGCACCTGCGGTTGTTCCTCATGCAGTACTGGGGCGGCCCGCGTACCTATGACGAGCTCCGCGGGCATCCTAGGCTCCGGATGCGGCACGTCCGGTTCGCCATCGGCGAAGCCGAGCGCGACGCGTGGCTGCACCACATGCGAGTCGCCCTGGACGAGCTCAACCTGGACGAAGCGCTGGCCGCCCAGCTTTGGGACTACCTGGTCATGGCCGCACAGAGCCTGATCAACGTCGACCCGGCGCACGGCCGGCCCGATCTGGGGCTGAAGCCAGTCTGAGATGGGCGTCACCCCCGCGGGCCTGCGACAGGAGCTCGGCGAATGGCATTGCTGCGTGATCAGGACCTGGCGGAATACCGGACGGCTCAGCTGGCGGAGTCCCCCGTCGCGACGGCCGGTGATCGCTGGCTCGTCCTGCTGGACGGCGATCGGCCCGTATGCGCGATCGCACCGGGAACGACGCTGGATTCCCGGGGCACTCTCCCGCCCATCATCGTCGCTCCTGACGACATGGACGTGAATGCCGCCCTCGCCTCGGACGCGCTCGCCGAGGCGACCGACGTCACCGCGATGGTCCTGGTCGGCAGGCAGGGCGTCACCGGCGTATGGGGCGGTCCAAGCCTGGACATGGCGCTGCTGCTAGGGCCGTCCCGGGGCTTCTTCGGGTCAAGCGTGCTGCCCGGGCCGCCGCAGATCCCGCTGATCGTCCGGTCCTGCGCCTTCCGCGATCGGGGCACCCTGTGCGGGACGGTGTCCTCGTTCGCCAGCAAGCCCTTTCCGATGCTGCCCTGCCCCAATCGGAGCCAGCTGGCCGCGCACGACTTCGGCTGGTAGGGCTGCCATGTTCGGCAGCATCTTCGATAAGATCACGAACCTGTTCAACTGCCGGTGTCCCGGGACACGTCGGCCCTAGGGTATCTGCGGGAGGATCGCCGACCGGGCCCGCTACGATCCGTACAGCGCGAACGCCGCCCAGTACAGAGGGCTGTCGAACGCCACAGGAAAGGCCCGCCCGGCTGGCCGCTGGGCAGGCCCGGCCGCGGCTCCCGCCAGCGCGTCGGCCACCTCCGGCCCGCGAGCCCCCTGCGGGGCGCCCGCCCTCTCCATGTCCTGCCGCCAGGTCGGGAGCCCGCGCAGCCAGCGCTGCGCCAGCCAGAGCGCGTCGCCAGGGGACAGCTGGTCGAGCCAGAGCAGCTCGTAGACCTTCGTCATCAGCGCGAGGGTGACCCGGTCGCTCACCGGCCACAGGCTCGCCAGCACCCCTGCCGCCCCGGCCTGCAGCCAGCCGGCCGGCAGGCCGGTGACCTCATCGGGCAGGTCAGCGCCGATGATCCCGGTCTGGCATGCCGAGAGCACGCAGAGGCGCAGGTGCTCGAACCTGGCTCCGTTCGGATCGAGGAGGTCACGAACCGTCAGCTGCTCGCCGTCCGCCAGCAGCAGGCCGGAGAGCTGCGGCCCTCTGACGTCAGCCTGCCCGTGGCATGCGAAGTGAGCGTGGGTGAGCCCGCGCCCCTCGTTTTTGAGGGCGGCGAGCACCGCGGCGCGGGTCGCCGCCCGGTCCTCGAAGGAGGTCACCTGGCTACCGTTGACCTTCGCCCCCGTCCGCACCACCATCCGCGCCTCTGCGGCCGCGCCCGGCAGTGGGCGTACCTCCGGCGGCAGCGGGACCGGGTTGCCGACGACGAGCGCGCTGACCGGGGCAGAGGCGCCGGTGGTCTGCGCGGCCTGCGCGGCCTGCGCGGCCTGCGCGGCCTGCGCGGCCCGGCGCCGGCAGGCGGCCCATACCAGGGCGCTGGGCGCGTAGCTCACCGAGATTGCCCTGAAGTTGGGCCCAGCCCTGAGGCAGCTTCGACCGCGGGACAATCGCCAGCGCGCGCTCGAGCATCTGGATTCTCTTGCTTCTCTCCTCCGCTGATCCTGCGGGCTGCTCAAGTTGGGGCAGCAGTTCGGACAGCTCGAGCGGATCATAGACAGCCGGAATTCGGTCCTGCCTGACCTGCGCGAGCAGCCGACCACGGACGGCCAGCGCCTCGACGTCCTGCGTCTCTCCCAGCGCCTGGGAGATGGCGCTTAGTTCCGCCTGGGCCGCCACGGCCTCGTCGGTCAGCAGCTCGGGGTGGTCTTCCAGGTATGCGCGTGACTCGGTCCAGGTGCGCTGCTTGACCCAGGTGATGGTCAGTCCCATGAGCAGCTTGGTGCGCTCCGGGAGAGCCTCCAGGTACTCGCTGGAGCCAGGCTCCGGAGCGGGCACCTGCTGCCCCTGCGGCCGGATGTCCCGCAAGGGCTCCGGCCGACGGCGACGCCATCGCATACCGCTACGGTAGCCGCCGGGTGCCATCAGGCAATAGCGGTGGAAGCGCAGGTCCCGGCGGCACCCGGGTCCTGGCGGGTTAGCCGCGGGTGAGCTTGCGGTAGGTGACGCGGTGCGGGCGGGCGGCCTCGGCGCCGAGGCGCTCAATCTTGTTCTTCTCGTAGGCTTCGAAGTTGCCCTCGTACCAGAACCAGTTCGCGCCGCCCTCCCAGGCCAGGATGTGCGTGGCCACCCGGTCCAGGAACCAGCGGTCGTGGCTGGTGATGACCGCGCAGCCGGGGAACTCGAGCAGTGCGTTCTCCAGCGAGGCCAGCGTCTCCACGTCCAGGTCATTGGTCGGCTCGTCCAGCAGCAGCAGGTTGCCGCCCTGCTTGAGGGTGAGCGCCAGGTTCATCCGGTTCCGCTCGCCGCCGGACATGACACCGGCCAGCTTCTGCTGGTCCGCCCCCTTGAACCCGAACGCTGCCACGTACGCGCGGCTCGGGATCTCGAGGTTACCGACGCGGATGTGCGCCTCGCCGTCGGAGATGACCTCCCACACGTTCTTGTTCGGGTCCATCCGCCCGCGGGCCTGGTCCACGTAGGAAATGCGCACCGTCTCGCCGATCCGGATCGTGCCGGAATCAGGCTTCTCCTCGCCGACGATCATCTTGAACAGGGTCGTCTTGCCGACGCCGTTCGGCCCGAGGACGCCGACGATGCCGTTGCGGGGCAGGGTGAAGGAGAGATTCTCGAACAGGCAGCGATCGCCGAAGCCCTTGACCAGGTTGCTGACTTCGACCACCAAGCTGCCCAGGCGCGGGCCCGGCGGGATCTGGATCTCCTCGAAGTCCAGTTTGCGGCTCTTGTCGGCCTCGGCGGCCATCTCCTCGTACCGCTGCAGCCTGGCCCGGCTCTTGGCCTGGCGCGCCCGCGGGCTGGACCGGACCCACTCGAGCTCGTCCTCCAGGCGCTTGCGCTTCTTCGCGTCCTTGGCCCCCTCGACCTTCAGCCGGGCCGCCTTGGTCTCCAGGTAGGTGGAGTAGTTGCCCTCGTACGGGTAGGCGTGGCCGCGGTCGAGCTCGAGGATCCACTGGGCGACGTCGTCCAGGAAGTACCGGTCGTGGGTGACGGCGACGACGGTGCCCGGGTACTTCTCCAGGTGCTGCTCCAACCACTGCACGCTCTCCGCGTCCAGGTGGTTGGTGGGCTCGTCGAGCAACAGCAGGTCAGGCTGGGACAGCAGGAGCCGGCACAGCGCGACCCGGCGCTTCTCCCCGCCGGACAAGCTGGTGACGTCGGCGTCGGGCGGCGGGCAGCGCAGCGCGTCCATGGCCTGCTCGACCTGGCTGTCCAGGTCCCAGGCGTCCCGGTGGTCCAACTGCTCCTGCAGGCGGCCCATCTCGTCGAGCAGTTCGTCGGAATAGTCGGTCGCCATCTTCTCGGCGATCTCGTTGTACTGCGCGAGCAGCTTCTTGGTCTCGGCCACGCCGTCCTCGACGTTGCCCAGCACCGTCTTGGTCTCGTCAAGCTTGGGCTCCTGGTCGAGCAGCCCGACGGTGAAGCCCGGCATCAGGCGGGCATCGCCGTTGGATGGCTGCTCTACTCCGGCCATCATCCTGAGCAACGTCGACTTGCCGGTACCGTTCGGGCCCACGACGCCGATCTTCGCGCCGGGCAGGAACGCCAGCGTTACGTCGTCGAGAATGACCTTGTCGCCGTGCGCCTTGCGCACGGCACGCATCTGATAAATGAACTCCGGCATAAAGTCAAGCCTACGGTCACCGGTCAGTTGCCTCGTCCGTTGCGGGTCAGTGAGCGTGAGTGAGCTCGTGTGCGGCAGCCGCCTGTTGCCGGGCGGCGGTCCCGGTCTTGCCCGCGTGCGCGGTGCCGGGTCTTACCGTCCCTCCGCATATGCGTTTATCCTCTCCGTCCCACGGCCGATAGCCTGATATACGCCCCCGAAATGGGATGAGGAAGTTGTTAGCCGCCCTCGCCAGCGTTGCCGACGTTGCCAGCCTCGGCGGCCTTGACCGCTTTGTCCGAGGCCTGCCCATCATGAGCCAGGATTGCGCGGACCTCGTAAAACAGGGAGCCGCTCATCACTTTAGGTAACATGATAGATGCGTCCTGTGCCAGCGCGTTGCGAAACCGGTATGTTGCTCAGAGCGCTTTCGGGGGCATCACCCTACGGGCGGCAGCACTCCATCGCTACGGACAGATATATCGAAACTACGGACAGACATATCAGTTGCTACAGGGCGTATCGTGGCGCCGCACGAAGCGATTACGCTATGCTTTCGAGCGTCTCCGCTCCGTGCGGCACCTGACAGGCCCGAAGAACAGCCGACAGACCAGAGTCGAAGGGGTGGAATTGATGCGAGGCGTTATCTGGAGCTAGGGCTTGACGGGGCGTCTAGCCGCGAGGGGTTCACCGGGATAACGGGCTCTTAGGGGTTATCAGAAGGATTCGGCGTAGAGGTTCTTAGAAGGGTTCCGCGGGCACCGGGGGTACTGGGGGATCCGCGGTCCCGGCTGCTTCCTCGTCCTCCTCGAGCGCTCGTGCGGCCACCTCGGCTTCGTCGAGGTCGCGGCCGAACCGCTCGATCGCGTCTTCGTCGATCATTCCCTCGGGCACGTCGGGGTTTTCCGCGGACTCGTCCTCGGGAAGGTCGTCGTCCTTGCTCACGTGCTGGGGCCGCAGCCGGATGTAGTTCGCCGGCCCGCGGCTCAGGTCGTGTCCCACGGTGTCCGCCGTGATCTCGATCGAGGTCCTGAGCTGACCGTTCTTATCCTCGAAGGTGCTGGTCCTGAAGCGCCCCTTGACGATAACCGGGTCGCCTTTGTGCAGGCTGGCTCGCACGTGGTCGGCCAACCTGGCCCAGCAGCTGACGTTGAAATACGAAGGCTCGGCGTCGCGCCACTGCCCGGTTGCGCTGTCACGGAAACGAGGCGTGGTGCCGACACGCACCTTGGTAACGAGCTTGCCGGTCGCGGTGGTGCGAATGTTCGGCTCCTGGGCCACGAAGCCAACGAGGGTCACGAATCCGCCCTGGCTCATTTCGATCCTCCTTGAGTTCCCGGCGGCCCGACGCCACCGGGTTCCCTCCACCGTGCCCGACCACCCATCCCGGGTGGCGGTCCAGCAGCCTCCCTGTGGATAACCCCGTTGCGGGAGCCCGCCTGTGGACAACTATTTGCCATCCGCAACACAGCGCGGAACAATGCCCGGCCCCGCGGTTGAAACAGGCACGACGATGCTTCGGCTGTTAGCCAGGGCCCGGCTGACCGGGGCGCCCCCGCTCCACGGCGCGCAGGCTCCTGGGCTGTGTTACTGGTGTTACCGACGAAGACGATCTGCGGAGTTATCCCATCATCGTGCGTTGTTACTGCCCTGATAGAGATAGAGGCCGTCGCTATCTCCCCTGTTCTCCTCGGCCTTTGCGCGCCTGTCTTTGTGCGGGGAAGCCCCGGCCACGCCGCAGGCAGCCCGGCGCGGTCCTGCCCCTTAGTCAAACGACCCCAATGGACCATCGGGGTCGCTGGGACGACCCCGATGTGCCATTGGGGTCGTTACCGTCGCGGGCGCGGGCGCGGATCCGGGTGGCGGGGCGGGCGTGCGGGGCTCATGGGGCACAGAGGGCACAGGGGGCACAGGAGAAGCAGACATGGGCTAAGTGAAGAGGCTGACGCAGGTGGGGGTCAGAGGCGGTTGATGCGGGCTACCTCTTCTGGAGTTAGGGAGAAGCTGAAGAGGTCGAAGTTCTGCTCGATGTGCTCGGGGCGGGAAGCCTTGGGGATGACGATGACGCCGATTTCGAGGTGCCAGCGCAGGACCACCTGGGCGGGCGTCACGCCGTACTTGTCAGCGATCTCGGTCAGCGTGCGGTCGCGCAGCCTGGTGCCCTTGAGCGGGCTGTAACCTTCCACCGCCACGTGGCGTTCGGCGTGCGCGGCCAGCAGGGCCTGGTCGTAGCGGGACGGGCTCCACGGGATCTGGTTGACGGCGGGCCCCCACTCACCTCCCCTCCCCCCTTCATTTGCCTCGATCAGGTCGTCGATCTGACCCACGCTGTAGTTGCTCACCCCGATCGCGCGGGTCAGGCCCTCGTCCCTGACCGCCAGGAAGTCCCGCCACACTGGCACCAGGTTCCGGCCGCGGGGCGGCCAGTGCACCAGCCACAGGTCCACGTATTCGGTGCGCAGCGCCTTGAGGCTGTCGGCGATGGTGGCGTGCAAGCGGCCCGCGCTGCCCGGCGGAAGCTTGGTGGTGATAAACAGGTCGGCCCGGTCCAGGCCGCTGTCGGTGATGGCGCGGCCGATCTGTTCCTCGTTCCGGTACATGGTGGCGGTATCGATGTGCCGGTAGCCGACCTGCAGGGCGTGCCGGACGGCCTCGTAGGCCATCTGGCCTTGCAGTTGCCAGGTGCCGAACCCGACCATCGGGATCGTGACAGCGCCGCCCAGGTCCGCTACAGGAATCTCGGTCATGCCCCAATTGTCGCAACGGCGCTGGACGCGAGGTGGGTGCAGGGGGCACGGCGCTGGACCGAGGTGGGTGCAGGGGGCACGGCGCTGGACTGGGTTGAGGGGGCACGGCGCCGGAGCGGGTGGGCGGAGGGCGCTAGCTGAGGACGGTGCGGATGGCGCGGGAGAGCTCGCCGGGAACGTCGGGGACGAGCAGATGGACTCCGTCCCGGACTACGTCGCGGCCGCCGATCACGACCGTTCGGACGTCCGCCGCGGTGGCGCCGAACACGGCCGCCTCCAGCGCCACGTCGCTACCCGCGCCCGCGGTCCGGGCGCTGTCCAGTGACACGGTGACCAGGTTGGCCCAGGCCCCGGGTGCGATCTCGCCTGCGTCCGGCCAGCCCAGGCTGGCATGTCCAGCGCAGGTCGCGGCGCCAAGCAGTGTTTCCGCGGTGAAGTGGCCGCGGGCGCGGCGGGCCAGCCGTTCGGCGTACTCGACCCCGCGGGCTTCTTCCAGCATGTCGATCACCGCGTGACTGTCGCTGCCCAGGGTCAGCGTGCAGCCAGCCGCGGCCAGCGCCAGGGCGGGCGCGAGGCCGTCGCCGAGATCGCGCTCGGTGGTGGGGCACAGGCAGGCGAACACGCCGCTGCCGCCGAGCAGGTCCAGGTCGGCGGCGTCGACGTGGGTGGCGTGCACGACCGTCGTCCGGGGCGCGAGCACGTCCGCCTCGTACAGCAGCTTGCTGGGCGAGACGCCGTAGAGCGCCCGGCACGCGTCGTTCTCGGCCTGCTGCTCGGACATGTGCACGTGCAGCGGAGCACCGCACCGGTGCGCCCAGGCGACCACCGCGTGCATCTGGTCCCGCGGGACCGCGCGGACCGAATGGATCGCGGCCCCCGCCTTGGCGTGCGGCGATATCATCCCGTGCTGGTCGTAGCCGAGGTCCGTGGCCCGCGCCGCCCACCGCGCGGCGTCGCCGTCGCCGAAGCGCAGTTGCGGTCCGGCCAGCGGCAGCATCCCGCGTGGTTCCGCAGGGGCAAGGCCGCCGGCCAGGTAGCAGGTGTCGAGCAGCGTCATCCGCAGGCCGGCTTCGGCGGCCGCCTGGACCAGGGCCCGGCCCATCGCGTTGGGGTCGGCGTAGGGCCGCCCGCCCGGCTGGTGGTGCAGGTAGTGGAACTCGCCCACGCAGCTCACCCCGGCCAGCGCCATCTCGGCGTACACGGCGCGGGCCAGCCGGAGGTAGCTTTCGGGGTCGAGCCGGGCCGCGACCTCGTACATCCGCTCGCGCCAGGTCCAGAACGTGCCGCGGTCCGCCTGGGTCGCGGCGCGCAGGGCGCGGTGGAAGGCGTGCGAGTGCGCATTGGCGAACCCGGGCAAGGTGAGGCCGGGGAGGTGCTCCGCGTCGCGGGCCGGGGCGGAGGCAGGGGTGACGGAGGTGAAGTGCTCTCCGTCGGCTTCGATCAGGACGTCGCGGCGGACGCCCTGGCCTGGGAGCCAGGCCAGGTCCGCGAGCCAATGGCGGATCACCGGGCCAGGTCCTCGAGGATCAGGGCGAGGGCGCGGACGCCGGCTTCGCAGTCGGCCAGGTCGGCGTGCTCGGCGGGGGAATGCGAGACGCCGGTGGGGTTGCGCACGAACAGCATGGCCGTGGGCACCCGCGCCGCCAGCACCCCAGCGTCGTGCCCGGCTCCGGTGGGCAGCACCGGGGCCTCGACCCCGGCCGCGGCGAGCACGCCCGCGATCCGGTCCCGCAGGTTCTCGTCGAAGCGCACCAGCGGAGTGTACGACTCCCGCGAGATCGTGAGGGTGACGCCATGTTCCGTGGCCGACCTTTCGGCCGCCGAACGGACCTCGGCAACAGTGTCGGCCAGCGCTTCTTCGTCTGGGGCGCGGGCGTCCAGCCAGGCGGTTACCGCCGACGAGACCCCGTTAGCGCCGCCCGGCTCGGCGATCACCTTGCCGAACGTGGCCAGCGCCCCGCGCTCCGCCGCGGCCCGGCGGGCGGCCAGCACCGTGCTCGCGTAGGGCAGCATCGGGTCGTTCCGGTCGGCGAACCTGGCCGTGCCGGCGTGGTCGGCGCGGCCGGAGAACACCAGCCGCCAGCGGCCGTGCGGCCAGATCCCCTCGGCCAGGCCGAGGACGGCGCCCAGCGGGGCGAGCGCGCGGCCCTGCTCCACGTGTAGTTCCACCAATGCGCCGATGCTCCCGAGCAGATCCTCGCGAGGCCCGAGCAAGCTGGCGTCGCAGCCCGCGGCGGTCATCGCCTCGGCCAGCGTGACGCCGGCGTCGTCGGTGAGGGCGCGGGCGCTCTCCGCTGCGATGGCTCCGGTCATCAGGCGGCTGCCCAGGCAGGGAACGCGGAACCGAGCGCCTTCTTCCTCGGTGAACAGGGCAAGCACGACAGCTCGTTCGGGATTGAAGTTCTTGTCTTTCAGCATTTCCACGGCGGCCAGCGCGGACGCGACGCCGAGCGCTCCGTCGTAGCCCCCGCCGTCCGGGACCGAATCCAGGTGGCTGCCGGTCGCGATGGCGTTGGTTCTCTGATCGCCCCACCAGGCCCATAGGTTGCCGTTGTTATCTGCTTCCACGGCTAGGCCGAGCTTGGTTGCCTGCGCAGTGAACCAGGCGCGGCACTGCGCGTCGGCCTCGGTCCAGGAGTAGCGGCGGTAGCCGCTGGTCCCTGGGTCGCGGCCGAGCGGTTCGAGCTCTCGCCAGAGATCGGCGAACGTCATGCGGTATTTCCGCTCGCTTCCGGGACGCTTTTAGGCGCCGTCTTTGTCGCTCGTTCCTCGCGCCTGGGGTGGGTTCGGGGGAAAAACACAGTCTAGACGGCACCGCGTCCCTTCAGCTCGCTCATTGCGCCATGGGGACGCGGACGCCGCGTTCGGTGGCGACCGTGGCGGCCTTTTCGTAGCCGGCGTCGGTGTGCCTGATCACGCCCATCGCCGGGTCGTTGGTGAGTACCCGCTCCAGCTTCTGTCCGGCCTGCTCGGTGCCGTCGGCCACGCAGACCTGGCCGGCATGGATGGAGCGGCCGATGCCGACGCCTCCGCCGTGGTGGATGGACACCCAGGACGCGCCGGAGGCCGTGTTGACCAGCGCGTTCAGCAGCGGCCAGTCGGCGATCGCGTCGGAGCCGTCGGCCATCGCCTCGGTTTCCCGGTAAGGCGAGGCGACCGAGCCGCAGTCCAGGTGGTCGCGGCCCAGGACCACCGGGGCGGACAGGTCGCCGCTCTTGACCAGCTCATTGAAGCGCAGGCCGGCTAGGTGCCGCTCGCCGTAGCCGAGCCAGCAGATCCGGGCGGGCAGCCCCTGGAAGTGCACCTTCTCCTCCGCCAGCCTAATCCACCTGGCCAGCGCCTCGTTCTGCGGGAACAGGTCGAGGATGGCCTGGTCGGTGACCGCGATGTCCTTCGGATCACCGGACAGCGCCGCCCAGCGGAACGGGCCCTTGCCCTCGCAGAACAGCGGCCTGATGTAGGCGGGGACGAAGCCGGGGAAGTCGAAGGCCCGCTGGTAGCCGGCCAATTGGGCCTCGCCGCGGATGGAGTTGCCGTAGTCGAAGACCTCCGCCCCCGCGTCTAGAAAACCAACCATGGCGGCGACCTGGGCGGCCATCGACTCACGGGCCATGGTCGTGAAGCCCACGGGATCTTCGGCGCGCAGCATGGGCATGTCCTCGAAGGCGATGCCGCTCGGGAGGTACGTCAGGGGGTCGTGAGCCGAGGTCTGGTCGGTGACGATGTCGATGGGGGCGCTGCTCGCGAGCAGGGCCGGGAACACGTCGGCAGCGTTGCCGAGCAGGCCGATAGACAGTGGCTCGCTCTTGTTTTTCGCCGCTACCGCCCGGCGGATGGCATCATCGATGTCCTCGGCCTGCTCATCGAGGTAGCCGAACTCGATCCGGCGGGTGATCCGGGACGGGTCGCACTCCACGCAGATGACCACGCCGCCGTTCATCGTGACGGCCAGCGGCTGCGCGCCGCCCATGCCGCCCAGCCCGCCGGTCAGGGTGATCGTGCCTGCCAGCGAGCCGCCGAACCGTTTGGCCGCGATCGCGGCGAAGGTCTCGTAGGTGCCCTGAAGGATGCCCTGGGTGCCGATGTAGATCCACGAACCCGCCGTCATCTGGCCGTACATGGTCAGCCCGAGCTGCTCCAGGCGGCGGAACTCCTCCCAGGTCGCCCACTGCGGGACCAGGTTGGAGTTGGCGATGAGCACTCTCGGGGCCCACTCGTGCGTTCTGAGCACCCCGACGGGCTTGCCGGACTGGACAAGCATGGTCTCATCGTCGTTGAGATCCTGCAGCGTTGCGATGATCGCCGCGTAGGCGTCCCAGCTGCGGGCGGCGCGGCCGGAACCGCCGTAGACGATGAGCTGGTCGGGATGTTCGGCCACCTCGGGGTCGAGGTTGTTCATCAGCATGCGCATCGCGGCTTCGGTGGCCCAGCCCTTGCAGGTTCGCTGGGTACCGCGGGGCGCGCGCACTGGTTCGTGGATCATGAGCCCATCATGACCGGGCGGAAATGAGGGTGACAAGCAGGGGGGACCGTTGCTAGGTTCGGCTTCCGTGCAGCGGGTCTCGGTGGTGGGCACCTCGGGTTCCGGCAAATCCACCGTGGCCTCGGCGCTGGCGGCTGCTCTTGGGGCTGATTTCCTCGAGCTCGACTCGGTCTTCCACCAGCCGAACTGGGTGCCGCTGCCCACGTCTGAGTTCCGGCAGCGCGTCTCGGCGGCGACGGCAGGCGAGCGCTGGGTCATCGACGGCAACTACAGCAGCAAGGTCGGGGACCTCGTCTGGGCGCGTGCGGACACCGTGGTGTGGCTCGACCTGCCGCGGCGCACGGTGATGCGGCAGATCCTCTGGCGGACGCTGCGCCGCGTGGCCGGGCGGGTCGAGTTGTGGAACGGCAACCGGGAGCACTGGCGCAACTTCTTCACCTTGGACAAGGAGGAATCAGTCATCGCCTGGGCGTGGCAGACGCACGCCGCCAACCGGGTCAAGTACGAGGCGGCGATGGCCGATCCGGCGAACGGGCACCTCCGGTTCGTTCGGCTCACCAGCCCGGCGGCGGTGCGGGGGTTCCTGCGTGCTGCGGGACCTTCGCCTGCGCCTTCGCCTTCGCCTTCGCCTTCGCCGGCCTCAGGCGGCGACGAGCTCTGAGGGCTCGGCGATGACGTCGACCAGGGCGCCGTTGCGCATGACGGTGATGGCCAGGGGGCGGCCGATCGCCTCGGAGAACATCAGCCGCTGCAGGTCCTGGGCGGACGTCACCTGCTTGCTCGCCGCGGTGAGCAGCAGGTCGCCGGGGCGCAGGCCGGCCCGGTCGGCGGGTCCGCCGGCGACGACCTCGGCGACCAGCAGGCCGGTCGTCCGGCCGAGCCGCTCGCGCCAGTTCGCGGGCACCGGGCCGGGCATGGTGACCAGGCCCAGGTAGGCCCGCCGGACCCGGCCGTCGCGCATCAGCGCGGAGATGATCCGCCGGGTGGTGTCGTTGACCGGGACCGCCATGCCCAGGCCCACGCCGGCCACCGCGGTATTGATGCCGACCACGCGCGCGCTGGCGTCGGCCAGCGCGCCGCCCGAGTTGCCCGGGTTGAGCGCGGCGTCGGTCTGGATGACGTCCTCGATCAGCCGGCCGCGGGCCGGCAGGGACCGGCCGAGCGCGCTGACCACGCCGGCCGTCACCGAGCCGGCCAGGCCGAGCGGGTTGCCGACCGCCACCACCAGCTGCCCGACCACGAGCTTGTCGGCCTCGCCGAGCTCGGCGGGCTCCGGGGTCGGGCCGTTGGCCCGCAGCACCGCGAGATCGGACAGCGGGTCCGCGCCCACCACCCGGAACGGCGCCGACGTACCGTCGGAGAACGACGCGGTGCCGCTCGTTGACTTGCCGACTACGTGAGCATTGGTGAGGAGGAAACCGTCCCCGGTGAAGACCACGCCGGAGCCGAGGCTCTCCCCGATTTGGCCCCGGCCTTGGCCGCGTGGCACCCGGAGGCTCGCGACCTTGGGCGTGAGCTTTCCGGCCACGGCGGAAACGATCTGCGAATATGCGTCCAGAGGGTGACTGGCCTCCATGACATCTCCCAGCCCGTGCAAGATCTGATTACAGGATTACACTGTAACCGTGTGAGGGGATGGGTGCTTCCCCGTGACCGTTCCGCCTGAAGCGGAATCTCCTGGGGTGTCACGACCTTGGCGACGCGTGGCCGGCCAGGCCGATGAGGTCGCGCTCCGGGTCGATGATCGTGGCGAGGGTGCGGGTCGGGCCGTCGGGAGCGGGAGGCTCGAGGACCTGGCCGTGAACGAGGCCGAGCACCCGGGCGGCTTCGGAGTCCTGGGTCATGGAAGATCCGTTCCTCGTGGTTTCGCGGGCTGGCACTCGACCACGAAGCGGCCGGATGACTGCGTGCCCGCGGCGACGACCTCGAGGCCGGCTTGCCGCGCGAGTCCGGTGAACTGCGTGAGCGTGCTGGTCTTCCCGCCCGCCACCAGCATGTCGATGCCCAGGGAGCGGGGCGTTTCGTCGGCCGAGACGCCGCCGAGGATGGCGACGGTGCCGTCCGGCCGGGCGGCCTCGGCGCAGCGGCGCAAGATGGCGACGGTCGGCTCGTCGGGCCAGTCGTTGAGAACGCTCTTCAGCAGGTAGAGGTCGGCTCCGGCAGGCAGCGGATCGAAGAAGCTCTGCGCGGTCATTGTCACCCGGCCGGAGACTCCTCCGATGATCTCGCCGGCCCGGGCCAGCGTGCCCGGGAGGTCGACGAGGATGCCTTTCGCCTCCGGGTGGCGCCGGAGCAGCGAGACCAGCATGGCGCCCGTCCCGCCGCCGACGTCGACGACGGTGCGGATGTGGTCCCACCCGCCCGCGAGCTCGATGTCGAAGTCGGGGATGCCGTGCCCGGCCGGCCCCATGAGCTGGTCGAATTCGGCCGCGATCTGCGGATGGGCGGCCAGGTCTGCCCAGAACGGCCGCCCGAACACCTGCTGGTAGGCCGGCTGGCCGGTGCGGACGTAGTCGAGCAGCGTCCCCCAGGTACGGGCCATCCGGCCGCCGATGCCGTCGAGGTCGAGGAAGCTTGAATCTGCGAGTTGCTGAGCGGCCCGGTTGCAGGCGAACCGGCCGGACGATTCCTCGGTGAACACTCCCTTGGCGGCCAAGTGACTGAGGACGGCGTGCAGGGCGTCACGGTCGCAGCCGGTCGCCACGGCGAGTTCGGCGATGCCGGTACGGCCCGCCGAGATGTGTTCGGGGACGCGCAAGGTCGCGGCCACATGGAGGCACCAGGGAGTGGCCAGATCCAGCATCTGGCCGAGGTCCACAGTGCCGTCTCGCGGAGTGCTGGTCTCGCGAGTGCTGGCCTCGCGAGTGCTGGCCTCGCGAGTGCTGGCCTCGCGAGTGCTGGCCTCGCGAGTGCTGGCCTCGCGAGTGCTGGCCTTGGCCTGGGCCAGGCCGGGCTGCTGGTAGACACCGAGGGTGTTGCCGTCGGGATCGTTGAACCAAGCGAATACCTCACCGGCGGCCGGGTCCACCGGCCGGACGATCTCACCGCCCGCAGCCTGCACCGCAGCCAGGGTCACTTCGGCATCGGCCACCATGACATAGATGACGAAACCGGGTTGGGTGGCGGCCGGGCGGCCAGTGACGAAGGTCCCGCTTACCCCGCCGACGGTGTCATCGAAGGACGTGGCACCGTCACCTCTTTGCCTTATCTTCCACCCGAACGCCTGCCGGTAGAACTCGGCGGAGTGGGCCACGTTCACGACGGGAATCTCGATATAGCAGATCTTCCCCGTGCGCCATAGCGGTCGCTCTTCTACCATCGTGACGTGCCCCCTTTGTTCCTGCTACCAGCGCTGATCCGGTCAGCTTCAATCCTGCCAGGTGGCGTCGGCCTGCGGGTCATGCGCACGTTTCCGTGGCGTTCGGGCTGGGGGCGGCCCGTTGCTTCGTCGCACCCCCACGGGCCGCGCCGGATAAACGCTGTCCGCATCCCGGCAGCCTTAGCAGGCTTAAGGTCGTTATCCAGCCGATCACCTACATAGAGGATCCTGCTAGCTTCACACGGTGCGGCCGCGAGCAGCGCACGGAAAAACCGGCTATCCGGCTTGCTTGCCTCCCAATCTTCGGAAGTAACGATCAGGTTCGCAGGCAGATCCAGCATCCGCAAAAGCTCTCCGGCCCGTGAAGTCTGATCACCGGCTACGCCAATTCACACGCTCATATCACGCAACGCGGTCATGCACGGCCGCACGCCCGCATAAAGATAATCCTCGCCAAACCACTCTGGCTGGCCCGCGTCGGCACGCCGTGCGCGTTCGGCATCGAGGCTGAATCCGGGCCGGAAATACTGAAATGCATGCCGGTAATCCATACCCAAGGCGATGACCGCGCCGAATACTGCCGAGAAAGTATGACGAGGTATGCCCAGCCAGTCAGCCCAGGTCGCCGTGGACTTGTTCCACGTCGTGCACCTGGCCGTGATGGTAAGGCTCAAGATCGTAGAAGCCGCGGGCTTCCGTAACATAGAGCCCGCCTGGCATACGGGTTCCGCAACCCGGCACTTGTGCTGGGCTGCGGGGCGAAGCGGCGCGTTCGTTCCGGCCGCCCTGGCCGCCCTGGCATGCATGGCCGCCATCGCCGGGGATGAGTCTACGGCGGCGGCCGCGGTCGGCGAGGCGCGCGCCGAGTTGGGCGGCCGCCGCAGCTGGAAGTCTGGGGCCGCAACCTGCTAGTCGGCCTGGCGTGGCACGCGGGTGATCCGCGGCAGTTCATTCTCCTCAACGGCATCGACTTGCTCGCTGGATTGTGGACCGCGTGGATGTCACCGGGCTTGTGGCGACGAGCGGTAAGGCCCTTGCCCAGGCGCTGCAGGTTCGCGGCGCGATGAGGCGGGGAAGAGGCTGTTTGCCTGTTGTTAGCGCAGTGGCTGGTTATCGGCCATTGCCACCTCTCTTGGGACCTAAGACCCAAGCGCTGCAACTGTTCCCGATGCATAATCGCCGGGTGGTGGTTATCACCTTGCGAGAACATGGAGGTCGCTTGCAGCATACGGGCGGGCCGCCGTTCGAGCTCGTCGTGTCGAAGCTGCACCGTCCCTCGGGCCGCCCGGGGACCGTACGCCGTTCGCTGCTGATCGAACGGCTGGCACGGGGTGATCCGCGTCCGGTTGTCCGGGTGGTGGCGCCGGCCGGGTACGGGAAGACGACGCTGCTGGCGCAGTGGGCCGAGCGCAACGGCCAGGCGTTTGCGTGGGTGTCGCTGGACGAGCGGGACAATGACCCGAGGGTCCTGCTCACCTATGTCGCCGAAGCGCTGAACGCGGTCGAGCCCATCGGCCAGCGGGTATTCGACGCGCTGGCTTCCCCCGGTAGCTCGGTGCCGGACGCGATCGTGCCCGCACTGGGGTTCGGCTTCTCGTCGATGACCTCAGCGGTAGTGCTGGTCCTGGACAACGTGCACGTGCTATATGACCATGATTGCTGGGCCGCATTGTCGGTACTGGCCGACCACGTGCCCGCCGGCTCACGGCTCGTGCTGGCCGGGCGGGACGCTGTGCCGCTCCGCATCGCGCGGCTGCGCGCCGGAAGCAGGATCTTGGAGATCGGCCCCCGCGACCTGGCCCTAACCCATGAGGAAGCGTCGTCCCTGCTGCGCAACGCAGGCGTACCGGTCAGCGAGGATGATGTGGCGCAGCTGCACTGGCAGGCCGAGGGATGGCCGGCCGGGCTGTACCTGGCCGCCCTCCGCCTTAAGGAGGGTGGCCAGGTCGCAACCGAAGCGGACGCCTTCCGTGGCGATGACCGGATGGTCAGCGAGTACATAGAGTCGGAGTTCCTGGCGCGGATCTCCCCGCGGCAGCGGGTGTTCCTGACCCGTACCGCGGTGGTGGAGCGGCTGTGCGGCCCGCTGTGCGAGGCGGTGCTTGACCGGCCCGGGGGTTCCGCGACCCTGGCGTACCTGGCACGGTCGAACCTGCTGCTGGTGCCGCTGGACTCGCAGGGCGAGTGGTACCGCTACCATCACCTGTTCCGCGACATGCTGCTGGCCGAACTGCGCCGCCAGGAGCCGGAGCTGATCCCGGTCCTGCGGCGCCGCGCCGCCGGGTGGTGCCTGCGGAACGGCCTGCCGGAGGAGGCGCTGGAGTACTCCATCGCAGCCGACGACGCTGACGCCGCCGCTGGCCTGCCGGAGGAATGGGGAGTGCGGGCCTACCGGCAGGGCAAAATCGCCTCCGTCCAGCGGTGGCTCCGGTGGCTGGAGGACCGGGGCGAGACGGAGGGACACCCGATGGAGGTGGTGATGGCGGGGTTCCTGTCCGCGGTAACAGGGAGAGCGGCCGAGGCGGAGCGGTGGGCCGACGTGGCCGATCACTGGCAGTACGGGGAGGCATCCAGGCCGGAGTCTCCTGCCGCCGAGGCGTGGGCCGCCCTGCTGCGCGCTGTCTTGTGCCAGCACGGGGTCAAGCAGATGTGTGCCGACGCCGATGAGGCCGCGCGCCGCCTCGCGGCCGAGAGCGTCCCGGAGCCGGCAGCCGCGCTCATGCAAGGGGTAGCCCGGGTCCTTTCCGGTGACCTCGACGGCGGCGATGCCTCGCTTGGGGATGCGGCCAGCGTCGCGGAGGTAACCGGCGCGCCTGATGTTGCGGCGGTCGCGCTGTGCGAGCGGTCGCTGGTGGCGATGGCACGCGGCGAATGGAGCAGGGCCGAGGTCTTCGCGGGACGGGCACGCACCGTCGTACGCGGGGCCGCGTCGCAGGAGTACTACGCAACCCCGCTGGTCTGCGCGGTGCACGCGCGCGCCGCCCTGCACCGGGGCGACAGTTCGACGGCACGCCAGGAGCTGGTCAGCGCCCAGCGCCTGCGGCCGTTGCTGACCTACGCGCTCGCTCACTTCGCCGTTCAGGCCCGGATCGAGCTCGCCCGCGTCCACCTGGCGCTGTCCGATCCGGCCGGCGCCTGGACGCTCATGCGGGAGGTGGATGAACTGCTCAGGTGCCGGCCCGACCTCGGGAGCCTGGTAGGTGAGGCCGAGGCCTTCCGGGCCCGGCTGTCGGAGGAGCACGATCCAGGCGTTCCCGGAATCTCGGCGCTGACCGCTGCCGAGTTGCGCCTGTTGCCGACGCTCGCCAGCCACCTGTCGTTCCCCCAGATCGCCGCGGAAATGTTCCTGTCTCCCCACACCGTCAAGTCAGAGGCGATCTCGATCTACCGGAAGCTGAGGGTTTCCTCGCGGGCCCAGGCGGTCGCCCGGTCACGCGAGCTCAGGCTGCTGCCGGGGTGACGACCGGTCTTTCATCCCATCGAGGGATTGCGCTCGCCCCGGCATGAGGTGGAATGATGCTCAGCGGCGAAGCGGAGAGATATGGACCAGACGGCAAGGTTCCAGGAGATCTTGCGCAGGCTGGCGATGATCGACGAAGGCTTCGTAGAAGACGAGGCCGGGCTCGGTCTTGGCCAGGTCGCGACATGCACCCTGGATCCCAAGACTGTGGCGTTGCTACGGGTAGGTGCGTCCGTGGCCATCGGGACATCGGCTGTCTGCCTGGAGTGGAGCGCGGGCCGGGCGATGGCGGCGGGCGCGTCGGAGGACGAGATCGCCGACGTGCTGCTGGCGGTCGTCCCAGTGGCCGGGCTCGGCCGGGTCGTCTCGGCCACTCCCGATCTCGCTACCGCGCTCGGATATGACATCTCGGCCGCGCTGGAAAACTGAACGATCAGTTAGGCTTCGGATCAAGCTGGCGACCGCTGAGGCTACGGCCATCCGGCGCCGACGTTCACACGTGACCACGTATTCATTTCCGGTGCGAGCCGTAGATGCAGGGGCTCGCTGCGGCCTCGTTCGGCATGTCCTGGCGCATCGCTCACGTGATGTCCGGGCGCCCGGAAGAACCCTCCGAACGCCTTCCTGTCACCGGTCGAGGAGGCCGAGGTCCCGCGCCCGCATGACTGCCTGATCCCGCGACGAGGCCCCGAGCTTGCGGTAGATCGAGGTCGCTTCCGCCTTGACGGTGTGGCGGGACAGGGACATCTGCTCGGCGATCTGGGGAAATGACAGGTGGGTGGCGAGGATCGGCAGCAGGCGCAGTTCAGCAGCGGTCAGTGCCGACGCTCCGGGGGCGTCTGGACCGCGCAGCTTGGACAGCTGGGCCTGGAGCGCCTTGGCCTCGCCGACGAGGGTTCCGAGACCGGGCCGGCGCCGGAGCAGCTCATCCACCTCCCGCATGAGCGTCCTGGCACCTGCCAGATCGGTAAGCGCGATACAGGCGTGAGCCAGCTCGATCCTTGCCTGGACGGCGAGGTAAGGCAGAGCGTAGGTCAGCTCGTGCCGCATTCGCTGAGCACTGACGAGCTCCTGGCGCGCGGCGAGGATGTCTCCCCGGTGCTGGGCTGTCCGGGCTTGCACCGCGCAGAGCAGGGGCGTCACGAAGCTCTCCTCGATACCGGCCCGGCGCACCACGGCGCGTGCCTGTCCGGCGAGGGTCTCGGCCTGGGTCCATTCGTCGCGTGCCATCGCCACCAGCGACCGTTCGCAGAGCGCCGCGGCGACAGCCTCGGCGCCCGTCGGCTTTCTCCCCGCCGCTGACCGCATCCTTGAAGAAGGTATCGCCGTCATCGAGGTCACCAGAAATCACACGGGCGATTCCTTGCAAGACTTTAGCTACCGGCGGCGCCGCGATGCCCGCTGCCACGCACTTGCGCACGGCCTCGTCAGCGTCGGCGCGCATCTGCTCGACCCCGCGCCGGCACAGCAGGGCCCGGAGCACGGCGGCCCACACCTCGGCGGAAGCGTCATCGGGCCGGGCCATGTCCCCGTGCAGGCGGCGATCGGCCGCATCGGCCCACCGCTCCGCCTCGGCCGCCCGGCCCGCCAGCGCGGACACAGTACCGGGCAGCGCTGCGAGCATCAGATGTTGCTCGATCGCGCCGCGCTCCTCCAGCCACCGGAGCCACCGCTGGACCGTGGCGACCCGGCCTTGCCGACGGGTCCGCACTATGAGGCGCGCCGCCAGGCCAGCGACGGCGTCAACGTCGTCGGCGGCGATGGAGTACTCCAGCGCCTCCTCCGGCAGGTCGTTCCGCGCGCACCACCCGGCGGCGCGGCGCCGCAGCACCGGGATCAGCTCCGGCTCCTGGCGGCGCAGTTCGGCCAGCAGCATGTCGCGGAACAGCTGGTGGTAGCGGTACCACTCGCCGTGCGAGTCCAGCGGCACCAGCAGCAGGTTCGACCGCGCCAGATCCGCCAGCGTCGCGGCGGCCCCGGGCGCGTCGAGCACCGCCTCGCACAGCGGGCCGCACAGCCGCTCCAGCACCGCGGTCCGGGTCAGGAACACCCGCTGCTGCGAGGAGAACCGCGCCAGGAACTCCGACTGGATGTACCCGTTGACCAGGTGGTGCTCGCCGGTGAAGGAAGCTACCGAGTTCCCGAGCGAACCCCCTTCCCTCAACGATAGTGCCGCCAGGTACAGCCCGGCCGGCCATCCCTCGGTCCGCCGGTGCAGCTCGGCCATGTCGTCCTGGCCGAGCATGATGCCCGCTGCGCGCAGCAGCGATGACGCCTCGGTGAGAGTGAGCGCCAGGTCGCCGGGGCCGATCTCCATAACCTTGCCTTCGGCGCGGAGCCGCGCGATCGGCAGCGGCGGCGCGTCCCTGCCGGCCAGCACCAGCTGCGAGCCGCTGGGCACATGGTCGGCCAGCACCGGCATCGCGGCCCGGCATTCCTGATCGTGCAGCACGTGCACGTCGTCCAGGACCAGCGCCACCGGCGCGGTCATCGACGCCAGCGCCGCCCCCAGCCGGGGCACCACCGAGCCGGGCACCGAGCTGCCCGGGGAAGCCAGCGCGTCAAAGACCTGCTTGCTGATCGGCTCGACCGCATCAAGCGCTTCGGCGACATAGGTGAGCAGCACCTTCGGGTCGTTATCCCGCTCATCCAGCGACACCCACGCGAACGCCTGGCCGTTGCGCTCGGCCCACTGCGCCAGCAGCGTCGTCTTCCCGTACCCGGCCGGCGCCACCACCGACATGACCGGGAACGACCTGCCCTGCGTGAGCCGGTCAATCAGGGCCAGCCGGCGCACACTGTCAGGCCGGACCACGGGACGGCGCAACTTCGACGCAGCGAACTCGACCGTAAGCCAATCCGCAACGCGCCGTAGCTCCGGCCGCCGGCGCAAAACGTCCTCGTCCATGCTGCAACATTCCCACAGGCGGTCTGTCCCCCCAAGGATCTTCCGGACCTGCGATCAGGTCAAGCGCCCCAGCGGATCCGCCACGCCACGGTGACCCCAGCAGGCACGCAAACCAGATGAGAGCGCAGCACGTGGGAAGCATTAGCGGCAGTGAAGAAGCCGTGTTCGATCTCAAACTGACCACGCGGCGGCCAGACCGGGGACGCTGCCGGGCCTGCACGGCCGCCAACATCCCGCTGCCTGCTTGGTACGCGCGGCGCGCCGACACGATTGAGGGTGATCTCCCAGCTGCCGCCGGGACCGCGATGTCCTGGACATGTGAGACCGGCCCTTTCATGCCGTTAGGGGGATGCACCTGCAGACCACACGACGTGCGATCGATGGCGTAGGCGAAGACGAGAGCGGAGCCAAGATGCCCGAACCATTGCCCGAGTGGACAGCTCGACTACCCGCCACGGGACCTTGAGCGGGGCATGACCGGCGGGCGGCGAACCACCTCACGGGCAACCCGGATCGGCGTCCAGGACAGTGACGACGATCTGCCACTGGGGCGCGCCGCTCAAGACGGGGGCGGTCCGGCATCAGGACGCCTTCCGCCGGGGCGAGACGGGAGGGACGGACATGATCCTTGACCTGGTCCTGATTGGCGTGGCCATCGCATTGGATCCGCTGCCGCTGACGGCGTTCCTGGTGGTGCTGCCCTCAGAGCGGGGCATGCGAAAAGGCGCAGCGTTCGTGTTCGGGTGGCTCGTGTCCCTGGCCATCGTGGTCACCGTCACGGTGCTGGCCACCGGCAACAACCCGCCCCAGCCGAACACCGCCCCGTCGCTGGCGGCGCTGGCGGTCAAGATCGCCATCGGCGTCCTCCTGGTCGCGATCGCGGTCCGGCACATCAGAAGGAGAGGGCGGCCGAAACCGCCGAAGAAGCCGCCCAAATGGCAGGCACACGTGGACAGCATGTCCACGTGGTTCGCCATGGTCCTGGCACCGACGCTGCAGCCCTGGGCGCTGATCGGCGCGGGCGCCGCCACGGTGGTGGAGGCCAAGCTCTCAAGCTGGGAGAGCTACCTGGCTCTGTTCGGGTTCTGCGTCCTGGCCTCAGCGTCCTACCTGGCCATGGAAATCTATGCGAGTCTCAGGCCGCACAAGAGCCAGGCGCTGCTGGCCCGGCTCAGGAGCTGGATCGACGCCCACACCGACCAGATAATCATCCTCGGGAGCCTGATCCTGGGCCTCTACCTCATCGCGAAGGACATCTACCTGATCGTCAGCTGAGAGTTCCGAGAGCAACGAGCACCTGCTTCAGCTACTAGCTGAGCACGGGGACGAGGCAGCTTCCCATCATCGGCCCAGGCCCGGGGAGAGTTTGCGGCCGGTGTCCCAGCCGCCGGGCGGCCCAGGACGCCCGGCCGTGCTCATCGTGGTGACGCAGCACGCAGGACGGCGACGGACCGGGGGCCGACGGTTACCTGATCACCAGCGCTGCGTGTGACTGCCCTGGCGGGGGCGGCGGGGTCGTAGCTGTCGATCTCGGCCTGCCACTGCGCGCCCGGGCGCGTTTCGGGCAGCACGAAGCCGAGGGGCTTCCACCAGGAGTTCACCAGGACCAGGAAGTCGTCGTCGATCAGCGATCTACCTCTCTCCTCCGCCCGGGTCCACACAAGACGCCGCTGTCCCGCCAGCATTCCCGACTGCTTGGGCGTTACACCCACCGTCATCCACCGCTCCCCGTCTCGGACTACATCGCGCCCTCCAGGCGGGCCTTGACGCCCGCGAGAACGCCGGTCACCCGGCGGGGCTACGATGCTGGCGTGCGGACGCCGATCAGGAACCCGCCGGATCCGATGTACGCGGAGTTCGAGGTACACCGGACGATGATCTGCGACCGCGTCCGCACCGGGGCGTTCCGGCGTGCGATCGAGTCGGTGGTGCGCCCCGGCGACATCGTCCTGGATGTCGGGGCCGGCAGCGGCATCTTGAGCGTGTTCGCGGCGCGGGCGGGTGCTGCCCGCGTCTACGCGGTGGAGCGGACGCTCGGCCGCCGTCCTGGCGGCCGAGCTCGCCGCCGCGAACGGGGTCGCGGAGATCGTCCGGGTGATCCACGGCGACGTCATGGACGTCGAGCTGCCGGAACGTGTCGATGTGATCGTCTCGGAGTGGCTCGGCGGGTTCGGGATCGACGAGGGGATGCTCGTCCCGGTCATCGTCGCCCGTGATCGCTGGCTCAAGCCGGGCGGGGTCATGATTCCCCGCCTGGTCATGGCGTGGGCCGCGCTGGTGCATGACCGCTATCTGGCGGAGACGGTGGCGTTCCTGCGGGACAACCCGTACGGCCTGCGGTTCGATGACCTGGTGGAGAAGACCGTCAACGAGATCTTCTATTCCGGCACCTTCCGGCACCTCGCGGCGGGTGACAAGCGCTCGCGAGGCGGCCCGGCTGTGGACGACGGACGCGGCCCTGATCCCGCTCCAGCAGGCGCAGGCGCCGCACCAGGCCGAGACGGTGCTCCCCGTCCGCGCCCGCGGAACGGCCAACGCGCTCGCGCTGTGGTTCAGCGCCCAGCTCGCGCCCGGCATCGCACTGTCGGTGGGACCCGGCGATCCGCCGACGCACTGGGGGATGACGACGGCCCCGCTGCGCTCGCCGGTGGACCTCACGCCCGGCATGGCCGTCCGCGCCAGGGTGCGGACCGCCCCGGCCCGGCCGGCCGGGACGTGGACGAGCTGGGCCATCGCGCTGCCAGGCGCCGGCTGGGAGGAGCACGACGAGCAGGCGGTCTGGGAGGAGATCGACGACTGAGCAATCTCAGCAGCCCTAAGGACACCCGGCGGCCGAGGAACTCGTCAGTCGAAGTGATCACCGCCGGCTGACGTTACGCCGCATCCCGCTACTGCCGCCTATCCTGGCAAGGGCTGGTAGCTGGCCGGGACCAGGCTGACCCGCACGTCGAGGCCGTTCAGG
Source organism: uncultured Actinomycetota bacterium (assembly GCA_963842265.1). Lineage (GTDB taxonomy): Bacteria > Actinomycetota > Actinomycetes > Streptosporangiales > Streptosporangiaceae > Palsa-504. The sequence goes on along the minus strand of CAWJGE010000010.1, from coordinate 29,703 downwards.
CCCGCGGCGTCGATGTCGTGGCGGAGCGCGGCGAGGCCGGGGGCGGGGTTCGGCCCGGTGGCCTGGATCAGCACCTGATCGCCGGTGGCCGTGACGCCGGTCACCGACCAGCCTGCGCCGCTGGCCCAGTGCTCGGCCACGGCCTGCACGTCAGTTTGCCGGATGGTGGTCTGGTCGATCCGGTTCGAGCTGATCGTCAACGAGATGATCACCGCCAGCAAAAGGGCCGCGATAACGGCGACGGCGCCGCGATAACGAGCGGCCGGGGCGGCCGGCTGACCGGAGACCCGGCGGACCCGGTACAGGGCCATGACGACGATGCCGCTGGCCAGGATGGCCGCGACGTTGGTGGTGAACAGCAGGAGCGCGGCCAGGGACTGGCGGGGGGCTCCGGATTCGAGGGTGAGGCCGACGACGGCCAGCGGCGGTACCAGGGAGATGGCGATGGCCACGCCGGGCAAGGTGTCGGAGATATCAGACCGGGCCAGGGCCACCGAGCCCACGGCTCCGGTGGCTAGCGCGGCTACCAGGTCGGCGACCTGGAGGGTGGTCCGGGCGGCCACCTGGGCGTTGGTTTGCGCGACTACCGGGTAGGGGACGAACAGGCCCAGCAGCCAGCCCACCGCCACCACGGCGGCGGCGCCGGCGATGACCAGCAGCAGGCACCGGCGCAGGTTGGGGCCGTCGGTCAGCGCCACCGCCAGGACGATTCCCAGGATGGGGGTCATCAGGGGGGCGACGATCATGGCCCCGATCACGGTGGCCGTCGAGTCGCTGACCACCCCGGCGGACGCGATCACCGCCGCGAGCGGCAGCAGGAGCCAGAACCGGCTCAGACGGCGGCGGCGTTCGGGGCCGTCGAAGAAGAGCTGGTCGCGCATCCGCGTGATGTCGTCCGGGGCCAGGCCGGTCACCAACGTCGTTCCTCCGGCTCCCTGCCCCGGCCTGCGGGGGACATCACGGCCCTCGATCCGGCGTCAGGTGCCGCTTTCTGCCATTTTCTGCTGTGCGTCGGCGATGGCGCCCTTGAGGGCTTTTACGTGGTGGCCTTCTGCCTCGCCGACGACTTTCTTGATGGCGCGGGTCACGGCGGGTTCGACTTTGCCGGCGGCCGAGTGGGGGTAGGCGACGATCAGGCCTGCGCCGCCGACTGGGATGGTGGCCCCGGCTTGCTCTTCCAGTTTGCTGGCGGTCTTGTGGTGCAGCAGTTTGCCGGCTCCGGCGCCGATCACCGCGCCGATGGCGGTGGCGGCCAGCAGCGGCGGCGCGAACAACCCGACCGCGAACCCGACGGCGCCCAGGCCGGCGGCGCCTTCGCGGACCATGTGGTCGGTCTGCTCCACGGACAGGTTGCCTTCGAGGTCTTTGCTGATGACCACCGCGCCGTGCAGGTAGCCGCCGCTGGCCAGGACCGCCTCGTAGTCGTCGCGGGCGGCGTCGGCGGACAGGTAGCCGCCGATCAGCACGTCGGTCGTTTCGTCATCGAATTTCATCGGTGCCTCCTCCAGGCCGCGGGCCTGTGTTATTGCGAGAGCCCGTGCGCGGCGTGGCCGTGGTGGGCGGCCGCGCGCAGCTCGTCCTCGTCCTGGGCTGAGAGATGCGGCTTGACGTCGAAGGTGACCTTCTTGACGGTGCCGGTGAAGGCGAACGGTTTCTTGTCCGCATAGCTCAGGTCGACGACCCCGCCGTTGTCGCGGCCGATGTCCATGCCCGCGTAGGCGGAGAAGCGGATCGGGACGGTGTGGTCCATGCGGCCCTTGCCGACGGGCCGGTCGTTGATGTACAGGGTCACCTCCCCGCCGGTGGCGGGCTTGGGCGCGTCGGCGGCGAATTCCATCCGCACGGTGACCTCGCCGGCTGGCAGCGGTTCGTCGGCCTGCTGCCGGTAGAGGAACACGCCCATCATCGAGTAGGTGTGGGTGAGCTTGCCGTCCTGGACCCACAGTGAGAACCCGCCCAGATGGTCGGCCTCGGCCACGATCACGCCCTCCGCTCCCCCGGCCGGGACGACCAGATCCGCGCTGATCACGTAGGAGTGGTTGTAGATCCGCGGGATCATCCCGGACATGACGTTCTGGACATCGCCGCGGTACTCCACCGGGACCGCGTCCGGTATGGGCGGAAGGATCCCGAAGAAGGCGGACAAGGTGGCGAGCAGGGGGAGTACCTTGTACTTCTCTGCCTCCGTCCAGAACAGCTCCTTGAGTTCCTGGACCTTGTCGGGGTGATCGGCGGCGAGGTCTTTGGCCTGAGTGAAGTCGTCGGGCAGGTAGTACAGCTCGGCGGGGTCGGCGTCGGGATCCCACACCCCGGGCGCGTAGGGCCGCAGCGCATCGGGGGTGATCACCCACGGGATCCGCGGCGTCCTCATGGCCAGCCACCAGCCGTCCTTGTACATGGCCCGGTTGCCCATGGTCTCGAAGTACTGCTGAGTGTGACGTTCCGGCGCGGCCGGGTCGGTGAGTGAGTCCGCGAAGGTCACCCCGTGGAAGGGCTCCTGCCCGATCCCGTCGACCTCGGCGGGGGCTGGAATCTTGAGGAGGTCCAGGATCGTCGGCCCGACGTCGATGGCGTGGGTGAAGTGTGAGCGCAGCGCGCCCGTGTCGGTGATCCGGGCCGGCCAGTGGATGACCATCGGGTTGCGCGTCCCGCCCAGGTGCGAGCCGACCTGCTTGCCCCACTGGAACGGGGTGTTGCCGGCCCACGCCCACGCGGCGGAGTAGTGCGGATCCATCATCTGGCCGCCCCACGCGCCGATGCCGCCGAAACGCTCGGCCAACTGGAGCTGCATCTCATCGGACAGCGGGATGCCGTTCTGCATCGTCAGCTCGTTGAACGAGCCGGTGATCGTGCCCTCCATGCTGGCGCCGTTATCCCCCCAGATCCAGATGATCAGCGTGTTATCCAGCTCACCGAGCTCGTCGATCGCGTCGATGACCCGGCCGACGTTGTAGTCGGCGTTCTCGGAGTACCCGGCGTAGACCTCCATCTGGCGGGCGTAGTAGGCCCTGAGCTTGTCCGGCACCTCATCCCAGGCGGGGAAGGCCGCATCCCGCGGCGTCAGCTCCGCGTCCGCGGGGATCACGCCCAGGTCCTTCTGCCGGGCGAAGATCTCCTCCCGCAGCCGGTCCCACCCCTGGTCGAACTGGCCCTTGTACTTATCCGCCCACTGCTGCGCCACGTGGTGCGGGGCGTGGCTGCACCCGGTGGAGAAGTAGACGAAGAACGGCTTGCGGGCGTCCTGCGCCCGGACGCCATGGAGCCACTCGATGGTCTTATCGGCCATGGCATCGGGCAGGTAGTACGGGTTCTCGGTGTCATAGAACCCTGCCGGGGTGCCGATGATCTTCTGGTTCTCGGCCAGGCACGGGTCCCACTGCCCCGCATCCCCGCCCAGGAAGCCGTAGAAGTAGTCGAAACCCCACCCGTTCGGCCACCGCCCGAACGGCCCGGCCGGGCCCTGCTGGCCGTCGGGGGTCAGGTGCCACTTGCCGAACGCCGCCGTGCTGTACCCGTTCTCCGCCAGGATCCGCGGCCACGGCGTGCAATCCCGCGGAACCGTCGCCGTGTAACCCGGGAAGCCGCTGGAGAACTCACCCACCGACCCGAAGCCGACCGCATGGTTGTTCCGCCCGGTCAGCAGCGCCGCCCGCGTCGGCGAGCACAGCGCGGTGACATGGAACCGGTTGTACCGCAGCCCCCCCGCCGCCATCCGCGAGTAGTTCGGGGTGTCAATCGGCCCGCCGAACGTGCCCGCGTTACCGAACCCGGCATCATCGATCAGCACCACCAGCACATTCGGGGACCCCGGCGGAGGCTCCGGATGCCCGATCAGGTTCCAGTCCGGCTCCGACCCCGCCAGCGTCTTGTTGCACACCCCCGCAAACGGCGGTCGGCGAATCGGCAGCTTCGTACGGTCAGGCTCGCTCATCTTCTCCCTTTCGGTTCAGCACCCACCGGGCGCCGATGTCACGCACGGTGCAGTCCTAGGCGGCTTGCAGGTTCGCGCGGCTGCCGTAGGCGCACAGCCCGTACAGCGCCACCACGTCCATCGCAATGATCGTCAGGGACCAGAACGGGTAGGCGGGAAGGAAGAACATCTGGTCGATGGCGCTGAGCCCCAGCACCGCCACCGCGAACCAGCGCGCTAGCTGGTTGCCCGCCAGCACCCCGGCCGCCGCCAGCAGCTGCAAGGCGCCGATGATCAGCGTGATCCAGCCCCAGGTGCGCAAGCTGCCGAACACGTAATGCGCGTTGGCGGTGAACACGTGCGAGTTAGCGATCGCGGCGATGCCGTAGATCAGGTTGAAGCAGCCGACGATCACCAGCAGCACCGACGCGAAAAAGACCAGACCGTAGCCCTGCCCATCCGCGCGGCGCCCGCCCGTGCCCCTGGCTGGCTGGGTTGTTGACGTCATGGTGACCTCCCATGTTGTCCGAATCGCTCGCCGTAGAGCACCAGTCCATCTCCGGCCGGGACGAGTTCCATCATCCCGATGGGATGAAAGACCGGGAAGTCACCCTCCAGCCGCCCGAGCTCACGAGACCGGGCGATCGCCGGGAAGCGGGGGTTCGTTGGTGCTCTGCCGACCTGCCACCAACATGGGGCCCGCGGATCTGTCGCGCTCGGGACAGCCTGGTCCAATCTGGGGCTGCGCCAGATGCGCTCTGCCTCTCTTCATCCCGTCTTTATCTCGTCTTCATCCCGTTGGGACGATGCGCGCTGCCCCTCCCGGCCGCAGAGTGGGCGTGATTCAGCGAACGGTGCCGCACCCGCACGAGGTGATCCAGCCCCGGAACGTAAGCCATCGAACCTAGCGGACGGCTCAGGTGCGGGCAGCCCGGAAGAAGTGCCCAGCCCAGCTGTGGCGAAGGAGGCAGGTGTGACGATCGGTGGCCAGCCTGAGCATGGCTGGACCGTGGTTCTCCGGCGTCGGCCGGCCCTGCTTATCGGCCTGGGCGGAAGGAGTGGCCATGACCGTGAAGACTGAGGGTGCCGCGTCAGGAAGTCCTTCCGCGCGGGCACCAGGTAAAGGTCCACCGCGGGCCGGGACGGTGGAGCAGCTGAGTCGCGCGGACCGGGTGGCCCAGGGGAAGGATGCCCGGGCGGTGGCCCCGCTGGAATCGCATGCAGAATTCGCCCCGGCCGGGCCGCGGGATCCGGTCGGGCTGCTGCTGGGCCAGGCGAAGTCGCGGGTGCCGGAGCTGGTGCCGGTCCGGCACGGGCGGATGCTGGTATCCCCGTTCACGTTCTACCGGGGCGCGGCGCTGCCGATGGCGGCGGACCTGGCCGCCACGCCCGCCTCGGGGCTGCGGGTGCAGCTGTGCGGCGACGCCCACCTGTCCAATTTCGGCGCATTCGCCTCGCCCGAGCGCAACCTGGTCTTCGACGTCAACGACTTCGACGAGACCCTGCCGGGCCCGTTCGAGTGGGACGTCAAGCGGCTCGCCGCGAGCCTGGCGGTGGCCGGACGGGACAACGGGTTCCCCGACAAGGCCCGCCGCAAGATCGTCCTGGCGGCGGCCGGGGCGTACCGCACGGCAATGCGCGGTTTCGCCGGGCAGGCCTTCCTGGACGTCTGGTACGCGCACCTGGACATCGAGCAGGCCATCGGCAAGTTCCGGTCCCAGATGAAGAAGAAGAGGTTCAAGGAGGCCGAGAAGCTGCTGGCCAAGGCCCACACCCGGGACAGCATAAAGGTGCTGGGCAAGCTCACCACCGTAGTCGAGGGCCGGCGGCGGATCATCAGCGACCCCCCGATGATCCTCCCCCTGGAGGAGCTCTTCACCGATGTGCGGGCCGGCGCGATCTATGACGAGATCCGCACGGTGCTGGGCAAGTACCGGCGCACGCTGCAGTCTGACCGGCGGCACCTGCTGGAGCAGTTCACGCTGGTCCAGGCGGCCCGCAAGGTCGTCGGGGTCGGCAGCGTCGGCACCCGCGCCCGGATCTTGCTGATGGACAGCGGCGACGGAGACGAGCCGTTGTTCCTGCAGGCCAAGGAAGCCCAGCCCTCGGTTCTGGCCGCCTACTGCGGGCGCAGCCAGTACGCCAACCAGGGCGAGCGGGTCGTCGCTGGGCAGCACCTGATGCAGGCCGAAAGCGACATCTTCCTGGGCTGGACCCGCGTGCCGGGCCCGGACCAGGTGGACCGCGACTTTTACGTGCGCCAGCTGAAGGACTGGAAGTTCTCCGCCCCGATCGAGCTGGCGATCCCCTCGGGCCTGAGGGTCTACGCCGGCCTGTGCGGCTGGACCCTGGCCCGGGCGCACGCCCGCTCCGGTGACCGCGTTGCGCTCGCCGCCTACCTCGGCGGCTCCGGCGCATTCGACCAGGCGATCGCCGACTTCGCCGAAACCTACGCCGACCAGAACGAACGCGACTACGCCGCGTTCCAGGCCGCCGCGAAAGAAGGCAAGGTTGAAGCAACCACCGAAATCTAAGCCGCACCCAGGTCCGCCTGGGGTGACGCAGCCTGGTGGCCGCGATCCAGCCGGGAACGTACGGGAGAATATGGAGGCTGCGCCATGGCAGCAGTCACTGACGGTATGGACGCCGAACATACCGCGGCGCTGGGACGCCGGTACCTGATCAAGTTCGAGGAAGACACCCTGCGGCCGCGGCCGTTGTGGATCCGGCTGATCATCGAGTTCCTGGGCACGTTCATCCTGGTGACGGTGGCAGCCGGATCCGGGGTGATCAATCATTACGCCGGCGGCGGGCCGATCAGCCGGACCGCCGCGGTGATCGCGCCCGGCGCGGTGGTGATGGCGATGATCTACGCGTGGGGCCCGCTGTCGGGGTTGCACATCAACCCGGCGGTGACCTTCGCCTTCGCCAGCCGCCGGGTGTTCCCGGCCGGCTGGGTGGTGCCGTACTGGGTGGTCCAGTTCGCCGGGGCCATCGGCGCCGCGCTGTTCCTGCAGGCCATGTTCGGTGACGTGAGCGCGGGCGGGAACTACCCGATCGCCAAGCCGGGCGGGGACTGGCGGTCGCTGGTGATGGAAACCGTGCTGACCGCGATCCTGGTGTCCATCATCCTGAACACCGCCACCGGCGGCCGCAGCATCGGCCATAACGCCGCCATCGCGGTCGGCTCGACCGTGGCGCTGCTGGGCCTGTTCGCCAGCCCGATCAGCGGCGCCTCGATGAACCCGGCCCGCACCCTGGGCCCGGACATCGTCGGCAACGACTACACGGGGTGGTGGGTGTATATCGCCGGCCCGGTGATCGGCGCCGCCATCGCCGTCATGATCATCGGAGCTGTCCGGGGACTACCGGACAAGGAGGAGCGAGACGCCGCCCAGGGCGGTGCCCTGCCGATCAGCGGCGCCCCCACCACGGACGGCCACGGAGAAGGCAAGCAAGCTCCGGCTGGGTGAGGTGCCGGGTACCTCCATGCAGCTCGCCTGCGTGATCGGCGTTGTCGCCGCCCGTGACATCGCGCGTGAGGACGCCGGGCTGCTGGCCGCGATTGTCATAGGGCTGGCGGCGGCGAACATGCGCGGCTTTGACGTCGGCACCCAAGGAGGGGGACACCGTGATCCTGCCCGGGCCCCGCCCCCGCGGTTTCGTGATGCTGCCCGCGCGCGTGCACGCGCAGCACCCGGCTGGCCTGGCGGAGGTGCAGGCATGCGGCGGGAGTGCGCGGAACTGGCCGGCAAGGCCGGGACAGGAGCATGTGACGATGACGGCTGAACCGTCTGCGAGCCCGGTCACCGGAGCAGTCCGAAGCCTGGAGGTGCGCTGGATCTTCCCGGGCCAACTAGAGGCCGCTGTGGCCGGATGGTTCGGGCGGTTCCCGGCCCGGACGGAATCACGCGAGGACACCTACCTGCTGGATCCGCAGTTGCCCGGGCTATCGGTAAAGGTCCGCGGAGGCGGGGCACTGGAGGTAAAGGTCTACTACGGCAGCCCGGGGATCCTGGAGGTGGCGGGCCGGGCCCGCGGCCACCTGCAGTCCTGGCAGAAGTGGTCCTTCCCGTTCAGCCCGCCCCGCCAGGACAGCGGCGACCCGGCCGGCTGGAGGACGGTCCGCAAGAGGCGGCGCATCAGCCGGTTCTCAGGGGCCAGCGGGCACATCGTGGCATCCGCCCCGGGGCCGGGCGGCGAGCCGCGGTGCGAGGTGGAACTCACCGACGTCCGCACGCGCGGCCAGGACTGGTGGACCCTGGGCTTCGAGGCGACCGGCCCGGGCGATCTGCTCCGCAGCGAACTCCAGGCCACCGCGGCGCTGGTGTTCGCCCAGGCCCTGCCCGGTGGCATGGACCCCGGCCCGGATGAATCCAGGTCCTACGCGGAGTGGCTGGGCTGACGGCGGGGCGCCGACAGCGGCGCTGTCGCGTGAAGACTCTTCTCTGCCGGGCCGGGTGCTTGATGACGTGCACGCGGTCACCACCGGCGACGCCATGCGCAGGGACAAGGGGGTACTGGCCCGGGCTTCGGGGAAAGAAACGATCCGTCGGCCCGTCGGATGGCTGACGGTAGACGAGGGCCACCTCAGCTCGGGAACTCAGCCCGGCCGTGGCCAGTCTCGCGGTGTCGGTCATCACCGTCACCGTCCTGCTCGCCGTGATCGCTCACGGTGCGAACGCAGAACCGCTGGACCGGCGCTATGGAGCCGCGGCTGGCCCAGGCGGGAACGGGGATCATGGCCTGCCCCGGGCCGGGTTGTCCACCCACCTGTCGTTCCCGGAGAGCGCCGGGGAGATGTTCCTGTCCCGCTACACGATCAAGTCGGAGGCGCTTTCGATCTACCGCAAGCTGGGGGGCAAGATATGCGAGCAGCCACCAGGCGGTCCAGGACTACCGGATCGTATGGGGTGCGCGGCGCGGGGGAGCGTTCGACCACATGTCCATCGCTGTGCTTACTAATAACGCTTGTGGCGAGCTGCAAGTAGAGCGTCACGACAGCATAGCCAGGGATCTGGCCTTGGGAGGTGCTGTGCTCAGGGCCGCGTTGCTCGTCGTGGCTCCCACTGTCAGTACCGCCATGGTCGCAGCGGGCAGAGGCGGTCTGGCGGGTGCGGGAGGCATTGCCGCTCACCTGCTGCATACGATCCCGAAGGAAAAGCTACAGGAGGTCAGCCAGCTCCTTGGCTCCGGCGAGTCCGGCCTTCTCATCGTCGCGATCGACCGGAGGGGCATTGAGATCAGCCCGCTGCTTGAGCAAGCCGAGAAAGCAGCCGTCATCGAAACGAAGACGGGTGATCTTGATGCCGCGTTCTACGGCGCCCTCGAGGCTGCTACAACCACCACGGGGCATGCCGCGCCATACAGGTATGCCCGCGCCACCGGTCCCATAGCGGGCGAGGCCCCGCTCGCAGGCTGACCTGCCGGATAGGCACTGCCCAGGACGAGCAGCTCGGCGCCAGCCGACCGGTCGATCAGCACCTGGGCCGGCGATCCGTCGTCGGCAGATGAGCGGATTCATCACAGCGTCGTGGGCTGATGGGAGTCACATGTCCTGCCGCCGCCGGGCGGTCACGAGCGGCCCAGATGATGAATACGTCGACGGCGATCACCAGGATGGACCAGAACGGGTAGAACGGGAGGAACAGGAAACTACCAAGACCGCTGATCCGGCTGATACCAGCATCCCGGGCGCTTCCGGGCATTCCGGCGACGACGCGAGCTGGTCTTTGGGCACGGCGACGGCGGTCTCGGCAGGCGGGAAGATCCTCAGCGCTCCGGGTTTCGCGATCGCCGTGGCCGAGATGGCGGACGACGGCCACGCCGAGCAGTTACTTCGCGCGGATAGCAACCTGCGGCAGCGTTCGCTCGATCTCGGCGGCCTGGCAGGCCTGGCGTTCGTGCATCACGCCGTAGGTGAACGTGTCCTCCCCTGCTGCCCGGGCCTGGTCGGCCAGGCCGCGCAGCACTGTCCGTGCGACGACGCTGTCATGGTGGTCGCCGAGCAGTTCCTGCAGCTTCTTCGCCCGCACGAGCTGGCGCCTGGCCTTGCCGCCGAGCGCGGGCAGCCCCACTTCCGCGGCGTACCGTGCTCGTTTGGCGGCTTTGCGTGCCTCGTGGATCGCCGCGTCCTGGTCCTCGGCGGCAGGCACAGCCGCCAGGGCGCGCTGCAGCCGCCGTGCCGCCCGCCGGACCGGCTTGGCGAGCACCTTGCCTGCCTTGCGTCCCGCCGATGGTGTCAGCGGCGGCTCGGCCAGGAGCACGTCCAGGTCATCGAGCAGGCGGAGGTAGCGCTGCCCGTCCAGGGCGTGCAGGGCCGTCTTGCCCGCCTGTGCGAGTTCGGCGGTGAAGTGCCCGGTAATACGAGCCTCGACCGGCCCTACGACCAGGGCGGGCGGGATGGCGGTGAGTTCGGCGGTGAGCCGGGCCAGCAGCACCTCGCCGTCACGGGCCTGCCCGAGCTCGGCCGCGAGCCACTTCAGCTCCTCACACAGCGGCCGGGTTCGCTCCCGCTCGATGATCTCGCCGAATGCCTGCAGCGCGCTGCGGGCCCGGCGGGTCGCGACCCGCATCTGGTGCACGGCATCGGGCTTATCACGGCGTACCAGCGGGTCGTAGTGCATGATGGCCAGCACCTGCTGCCGCGCGTAGGAGAGCACCATCTCGCTCGCGGGCGACCGCGCCGTCGGCGGCGATCCCTCCGCGGCCCCGACCGCGGGCAGCTGGTCGCCCAGCGCCCGCTGCAGCTTTGTCGCGGTGGCGGCAGGCCGCGCGCCGGCCTCGCGTAGCCGCACATCGATCGCCTCCAGCAGCCCGGGGCCGCCGGTGACTAGCCCGACCTCGATCTCGTCCCACGACGTAGCGGCCGATCCATCCGCCGGCGCGGCCGACACGTGGTCGGCCGCGATCTCGGCGAGCGTCCGGCTGGCGTCATCGAGCAGACGGAGCACGCCGCGGCTGGTCCGTATGCGTACGACCGGCGCCAGCACCGCACCCCGGGTACGGGCCTGGACCAAACCCGAGAGCTCCTTCGGAACCGTACCTGAGGCCCGAGCGCGGGGCGTGACTGCCGGCGTGCCAGCCCGGCCGGAAGCCGCACCCGCGGCAGGCTTACCAGCGGGGGCGGCCAGGGGAATGCGTATCTCGTCCCGGGTGTCGGCACCGACGGGCAGCTTCAGGTGCCAGCCCGCATCATCGCCGCCCGTGCGCCGCCGCAGCGTGACCCCAGCACGGACCAGCCGCAGATCCGGTGTCATAGTAGACGGCATCGAGGATCTCCGGATCTTGCCGGCTGACGGCCGCAACTCCCGGCTCGCCGATCATGCTTTCCACGGCATCCAGGGCGGCCGTCCCCGCTGGGGAAGCGTCGTATTTCCGCTCGATCTCACGGACGACGGCGGCCACGTCCAGGCTCCCTGACGATCGTAGAAAGACCTGCCTGTGCTGGCCTCACGGCTTCGCGTAGCCCACCTGTCCCGCAGGCATCTCCCGTAACGGCGGAACCGGTAACGGCCGCATGGTCCTCGTAATCATGCATTAGGCCCTGCTCACAGCGCCCGCGGGCGGCGGACGATTCGCCCAGGTGGGTCGCCTGCCGCGTCTGGTGCCACACGACGTGCTTCTTATAAGCGGCGATGCCCGCCGCGATCGGGAACGGCCCGCGGATCTGCTGCAGCTCAGGGGAGACGTCACGGTAATCCAGGTCGGGATCATCGCCGCAGTCGCAGCAGATGAGCTCGAACACGTCGGTACAGCCGCCTTGGGTCTGGTCGTCAACGATGCGGATCGGCTGGCCCCGCAGAACCAGCGTCCAGCCAGGCCCGGCCTGCCCACCGGTCGTCCGGCCTGCCTCCTTCGCGGTGGCAGCCACGGAACGCGGCGGTGAGGACGACTGTCATTCATCGTTCCATTCGAGCGCACGGAGCTGCCTGGCGCATTGTCCCGATGGGATGATTGCTTGGCCCATACGCTCCCTCATCTGACGGTCGAGGGCCGGACCGAGCTCACCTTCCGTATCGCGGTCGCTGACCTACCAGGTGCCAGAAACTGGAGGCCGCCTCACGCAGCCGGGCGCAGTCGCCCTGTCGCGGGACCTTGGCCTGCTCGACATGTCGGACCGGTATTTCATCCCGTCGGGAGAATGCATCTGCGGGCCACGCGAGGTGGGATCGATAGTGTAGGCGAGTAGGTAGGAGGACCGGAATCATGATGCCCGAAACTATCGCTGGTGCGGATGGCTCGGAGGCTTCGCGGCGGGCCCTTGAGTGGGCCACATGCGAGGCTGAAGCGCGCCATGCCCCGCTCGCCGTCCTCAGCGTGCATCACTGGCGAGCGGCTACTCACCCGGAGAGCGAACTGGACCAGCGTCCTGGCGCCGGTGAATGAGGATGAGGTTCCCGTACCGCCGGACCAAGGCTGCCAGGGGGGCCGCAGATGGCCCGGCTGGCTGGCACGGCCCGCCTCGTCTTGCTGACCGCGCCTGCTGCTGCCCAGCCATGCCGGTGGTCAGGGTTCTCATTCCCCCCGCCTCCGAACGTCCGCATCCCGTTGATCTACTGCTATGCGGCCACCATTACCTGGCATCCCGCGCTGCCCTGGCCGCCGCCCGGTCTTTCATCCCATCGGGACGATGGAACTCGCCCCCGCACGAGATGGACTGGTAACCGAAGGCGAGCCGAGGTCTATGGGCCAGGGCCGCGCGTAGCGGGATCGACAGTCAGACTGGTGGTGCGGCGATGGACGCGCACTGCCCAGACAGACGCAGGTGGGCCGGGCGAACGGGAAGGAGTTCTCCATGGGTTTCAGGCGACGGGTAAGGCGGCGGGCGCTGGTGGCCGGAGCGGTGGGCGGAGCGGCGCTTGTCCACCACGAGCGCAAGAAGGCCGGCGAGCAGGCCTACGACGAGGCGCCTGCCGATGACCAGCAGGACCAGGCGCCTGCCGATGACGGCCAGGACCAGGCGCAATATGCGCCCCCTCCGGCGGACCCGGCCGACGAGATCGAACACCTCGCACAGTTGCACACCTCGGGCGTGCTCACCGACGAAGAGTTCGCGGCGGCCAAAGCGAAAATACTCGGGACCTGAACCCATGCCGGATTACCAGAAGATGTTGACCAGATCGATTCCCGGCAGGAGCAGGGGCCTGACATGAGCAGCTCGCGCAAAGAGGTACTGGCGGACGCACTCAGGGCCGAGGCCGGTGCCGCATCGGCTGACCTGAAGACCCTGTTCACCGATGACGTCACAGGCTGGTCGCCGTACGCCACCGTGTCCGGGCTGACAGCACTCGCTGACCTCGCCGCCCTCCGTGAGACAGCGTTCTCCAACGTCGTGATCACGTTCCGGGGACTGGATGAAGTGGGCAACAAGGCATTCGCCGAATGGCTCGTCGACGCCGATCACACCGGGCCGCTCGTGCTCAGCGAGGACAGCGTGCTGGACGCAACGGGACGGCACGTCGTGTTGCCCGGCGTCACCGTGGCCGACTTCCGCGACGGGAAGATCCGGTCCTACCGGACCTACTTCGACGACATCTCGCTGATCGAGCAGATCGTCGGTGCCTGACGAGCCGGTCACCGCGGAGTTCCGCGTCGAGGACCAGCCGGATCCGGCTCGACATCGACGTCCTGGAAACGCAGATCCGTCGTGAGGCGTCCGCCGCCATGGGACTCGGCGACGAAGCCGACCTGGCGATCTTCGTCCGCGACGGCGGCCCGGTCGTCGCCGGCATCAGCGGGTGGACCTGGGGCGACTGCTGCGAACTGCAGAGCCTGTGGGTGGCGCCGGGCCTCCGCGGGCGCGGCCTCGCTACCCGGCTCATCGCCGCCGCCGAAGCCGAGGCGGCGGCGCGCGGGTGCACGCAGACCGTCCACTTCACCTACGCCTTCCAGGCCCGGGCTCTGTATGAGCGGAACGGCTACGAACTGGTGGGCTGCGTCAAGGACTTCCCATCAGGAACGGACGTCCTTTGGTACCGCAAGCGCCTTAAAGGCCGCGCGGACAGGCGCTGAACAGAGGTCTCACCGCTGGTGCGATCCTGCGGATCAGCGGCCTGCACAGCCGGATGCCGGCGTTGGCCAGGGTCGACGACGACATGGTACTCATCACAGCTATAGCTATGGTTCCAGCGGGGATATGCAGGTCGACTGGAAGGCGCTCGGCAGGCACGTCGGGGCACGCGGAGGTGGCGTTCAGCATGAAGCAGTACGTTCAGGCGGACCCGCAGGCTGCAACTCCATGGCTGACAAGCGCTGCTCACAAGCTTGAGAAGCCTGTAGCGCTTCCGCCCGCTACCTCACGTAGTCAGGCAGCCGGCAGGCCTTGCCGAGCTGCCCACGGTGTGCATCATTGCGACGTTGCCGCCGGCCTCAGCAGAGCCGCGGGGTCAGTTGGTGTCCGGTGCCGGTTCTGCGTGCGCCGGTGAACGTGGTGGCGCAGGGAACGGAGGGCATCACGGGCTGGTGCGGCAAAGCTCATGACTGGTGACTGGCTGCTCCGGTACGTCCGCTTGTAGGCCTCCCAGTCCCAGCCTGGCTGCCCGGGCGCGCCGTCGAGGAACTCCAGGGCCGCCTGGCGCCCTTTCCGGAACAGCAGGTCCTGAGCCTCCCGGTCCAGGTCGAAGTCGGTCGCGACCTGCGCGCCTGGGGTGGGTCACGCTCATCATCTCCGTCCTGCAGCTGATCGCGGCGGGCGGCATCGTGATGGGCAACCAGCTGGCCCGCTGGTTCGCCGTGGCCGTGGTCGGGATCAACGCCATCGAGATGATGCTCTTCATCCCGCCTACCCGTTCTGGGCGCTGGTCATCATCGCCGTGGACATGGTGGCGCTGTGGGGGCTGTGCGCTTACGGCAGCCGCGAAAACCTGGAAGCCGTCTAGCACCGCAGTCCCCGGACCGGTCCCGACCGGAACAAGCTCTGCCCTCTAGAGGAACCCGGGAAGCCCGGTACAGGCCCGGCGAGCAGTGATGGAACTCGTTCCATCCTCCGCCGGGCCCGCGCCGGGTTTTCCTGTCCTGCCGGGGTCTCTGGTTCACCGGTCACTCTAGGACTGACACCTCTGTCCCGGCCGGTGCCCTGCCCGGACAGCGGCATGCCGGAAGGAACTCCCCGTCACCGTGCCTGCCGTCAGTAAGCAGGATCCTGCAAACAGGGCGGTCAGCTCACCGCCGCGGCGTGGCAGCGGAGGGGATGGGATCGCCTAGTTCATACTCGGCGACGATGGTTCCGCCACTGCGCCGGTCGTTGATGATCACCGCGCCGGCAGCGGCCAAGGCGGCGCAGGACGCCCGGTAGTGGTGGCCGCACAGCAGCAGATCAACCGAATGCCGGCGCGCCGGGGCGGGCGGGATGAGGACCCGCACCAACGGCCGGGCGGGGCAGCAGCAGGCCCGATCACCCAGACCGGGCGGCCTGGACCAGGCAGCCCGGTCATCGGGGGGTTCCGGCCGCCTGGCCGCCGGGGGACCTCCCGGCCTTCTCAGCCCTGCGGCGCGGTGGTGCCGGCGGAGCATTGCTGAATCGGCGACTAAAAAGACCTCCGCTCCGGTCGGCATGGCTGCACGTACTGCTAACGGCTCCGACAGGCAGGGTGCCTGATGATCGTCCTGGCCGTTACGGCCTGCCACGGCCCGCAGCTTGGGACTACGCTCGTGCCTCACCATCAACGAGACGGGACACCGATAATGGCCGTCGATGTGACCAAGTTCACGATGCATTTTCTAAGTCAGCGCATCCGGCGGCGGCCCGAGCCGGGCTGTCCGCCGGAGGGGCCGGCGCGGATGCCGGCGGCGTGCGGGGAGTTCACCGCCGATGAGCTGGCCCACGTTCTGGCCGAGCATCGCGGCCGCGCCGAGGACCTGCTCGGCCTCGCGGCGGCGCTGGAGACCCGGCTGCCCGGCACCAGGGCGGCGCTGCGGGACGGCATCATCACCGCCGATAAGGCGCAGGTCATCGCGGCGGTCACCGTGAACCTGGACCGGGATGAGGCGGGCCGGGCCGAGGCGATGGTGCTGGGCCGGGCCGGGCGGCTGACCCCGGGCGGGCTGCGGGCCGCGATCGCCCGCGCGGTCATCGACGTCGCCCCGGACAAGGCCCGCAAGCGGCGCGAGCAGGCGGCGCGGGACGCCCGGGTGCAGCAGTGGGCCGAGGACTCCGGCAACGCCGCGCTGATGGGCCGCGAGCTCCCGGCCGCCGAGGTGCTGGCCGCGGACCAGCGGATCACCGCCTGGGCGCGGCAGCTCAGGAAAGGCGGGCTGGACGGCGACATGGACGTGCTGCGGGCCAGCGCCTACCTCGACTATCCCGCTGGCCACCCTGCTCGGCCTGGCCGAAAGGCCCGCCGAGATCCCCGGCATCGGCCCCATCGACCCCGCCCTGGCCCGCGACCTGGCCGACGCCGCCGCCACCAACCCCAGGACCACCTGGTGCGTCACCGTGACCGACGAGCAAGGCCACGCCATCGGCCACGGCTGCGCCCGGCCAGAACCCGAGAACCAGCGGAGGCGTGAGAAGCGGCAGAAACCCGGGTCACCGGACGGACGCGACCCGGCTCGCGGGGCCAGGGACGGGCCGGGGTTCGCCTTCACGGCCACCGGCCAGCACGGGCCGCCGGGAGGATACGGGAGCTGGAGGCTCTCGGCCGGGGCCGGCGGACAGCGAGATCTCCTGGTCATGCTCGACCCGATCGCCACCGACGAGTGTGATCACCGGTTCGAGGCCCGGGGGCATGATCCCGGCGTCAAACTCCGCCACCTGACCCAGGTCCGGCACGCCACCTGCACCGGGCCGGTCTGCCGCAGACCCGCCGCACAGTGCGACTTCGAACACAACACCCCCTACGAAGCAGGCGGCAGGTCATGCCTGTGTAATGGCGGCCCGCCGTGCAAGCGATAACTACACAGGTAGGCCGCCTCCGCTTATGACGGCTGGCCGTAGAGATCGTTCAGGGTAGCCAGGAGAATCTTGCCTTTGCTTGCGTTGGCTTCGGCTGCCAGTTCATCAGTGAAGCCGGTCGCGCTGAAGAGGCCGAATGCGGCGTCGGTGGCGTCGTGCCCAGCGACGGTCAGCAGGTCGCGGAGGTGCTGAAGCCTGCGCAGCTCGGCCAGGCCTGGGCGGCGGTCGCGGTGCTTAGCCTCGCCGATGAACGCGACCGGCGCGCCGGGGGTCCGCGGGCGGCTGCCGCGGGCGAGCGCCAGGACGTCGATCTCATGGCCGGTCTTGTGCTCGCGGCAGGCGATGACGGTCTGCCCGACCGGGCCGACGGCGAGGCCCGCTTCCCCGGAGGCGTACCGGGCGGCCCACTCGCCGGCGAGCGCCTTGAAGTGCGGCCCGAAGATCTTGGACTCCACGGTGCGCTCCGCCTCGGCCCAGACCTGGCCAGCCCGCCCAGCCTCCAGGTCGGCCAGGTACGGCTCGATGACTAGCTGATGGAAGCGCACCATCGGGTCGGCGATGGTGACCACGGGCCGCCGGTCCAAGAGCAGGTCGTGCCGGCGGTCGATGAACCCGGCCGAGGCCAGCGTGGTCAGCTGGTGCGTCAGTGAGGTAGCCGGACGACCGAGCAAGCCGCCGATCTTCGTCGGCGACGACTCTCCCGCCGCCACGGCTGCGAGCACCGAACTGTACGCGGCGGTGTCGCGGATGCGCGGGTCCTCGTGCACAACCCGGCGGGCCTCGTCGAACAGCGGCATGGACGGCCGCAGCACGTTCCGTGTGAGCCAGCCGCCAAGCTGTGCGGGTCCCTCTGGAACCTGCGGATCGGGCACAAGCTCCCGGTAGCCGGGCGTGCCACCGACAAGGGCATTGTGCGCGAAGGCCGCAGCGGGATCCTCGATCCCCCAGTACTCCCGCGCGTCCCGGTAGCCGAATGACCGGACGCGCAGTTCGAGCGCAGCCCGGCCGCGCAACGCCCTGGTCCCGGACAGCAGGTCCGCCATGACCGAAATCGCCGAGCCGCACAGGAGCAGGCGAAACGACCCGGTGCTCGCCCCGGCACCCGGTCCCAGGCCGTCGTACAGGGACTGCACGATGGACGGCAGCCCGGGAGTTTCCTGAGCCAGGTAAGGGAACTCATCGAGGACTAGCAGCGGAGGCGCGCCGCGGGAAGCATGCGTGCGGGATGGCGCGGCCATCACCTCCGTAGCCGTTCGCAGCGCCTGCTCCCAGCCACCAAACCCGAACGCGCCAGCCGACAGGCCGGCCCAGGTCGCGAGCGAGTCACTGAATCGGCGCAGCGAGACCGGCTCGGCTTGCTCGGTGGCCAGGTGATAGAGGCCGCCGACCGCGCCGGTGAGCCGGCGCAACAGGTACGATTTGCCCTGCCTGCGCCTGCCGTAGACCACGGCGATCCGCAGCCCTGGCAACGGCGAGAGCGCGAAATCGGTCAGGTCCGCCCACTCCGCGTCACGATCGAAGACGTCCGTCGGCTTGTCCAGGGGGCTGTTATCCAGCGGAGCCTCCATTAGCTCGATTGCAGTTATATTAAGTGTAGTCGCGCTAGGAGCGGCTGCGACATTCTGGCTAGGGCTGCGATCTTGGCCAGCGAGTGAGCACGCACAGCAAGGCCCACGGTACGGACGTCGCAGGATGGTCGACGTGTCGGGATCCCCTCCCAGGTCGCTGTGCCCCACGTACCCCGCCCGCGGTGAGCGGGCCGATGAGCCGCGATGACATCATCGAGCGGATTGCGGGGCAATTGGCGCGCACGGAACTCACCGATGAGGGGCAGTCGCTACGCTCGGCGCTCATGTGGGCGAGACGAGCGAGCTGGCCGGCGACGTTGTGCTGTTCTGACGCAGCCGCGCGCATGCTGGCGGGGAAACTCGGCTACGTGTTCAATCCCGCCTTGGGCGGATGCGGCTATGCCACCGAGGCCCAGCTCAACGGCTATATGTGTCAATGCACTCACACTCCATCATGCAAACGATAATCACACAGGTCGCTCGGTCATCCTAAAGAAGGTCACGCAGCTCACTCGGGGTGCGGCCGACCTGACGGCAGATCGCTGCGAGCGTCCCGGCCGGGAGCGCCGGGTGCCATGCACTGGAATGCTCACATGCCGGCCGTCTGCATGCCGCATCACGTGGTGGCTGCCAGTGACCCGTTCCAGCTCCCAGCCACCCTTGCCAAGCGCCTTGACGATGTCCTTTCCCGAGAGCCGGACCGGCATCAGGCCGCATCGCCGACGGTAACGGCGATCTCTCTTGTCAGCTCCTGCGGGACCGGCCCGGTGCTGAACAGCGCCCGGATGCCCTCGCCAAGATCATCGAGCGCCTCGGCGAGCGTGTCGCCGACCCCGAAAGCGCTGAGGTTCCCGGGCAGGCCCACTGCCTACACACCCCACGCGAAGGAATCCGGCACCGAATCCGGACGGGGACGACTGGGCTCGTCCAGGATCTCATACCGGACGTGAATGGTGGTCACGAGGCGCCTCCCTTCCCCTCGATGATGCCAGACTCCGCAGCGGTCATCGAAGATGGCCGCTCCCGGGAGGCATGCCGTCGGCGTGCCGGTCCCGTCTGTCCGGTACTGGGCGGCAAGCCTGTCCGCCGCCCCATAACAGCCGATCGAACGGCATCTGTGCGGGTCGGGTCACCGCTGCGCGCGGGGAGCCAGCGGACCTTGACGTGAGCAAGCTGATGCATGATATGCAGTCATGAGGTACAAGCGCGCTGTCGAGAAGCTCCGGATCCTCGCCGAGACGTGCGAGCACGTGAAGATGTTCTGGTTCGACACCGAGCCGTTCCTGAAGGCCGTCTATGCCTTCGGTGAGGTGCTGGACGGAGCCGACCCGCTCGATGCCGTTCAGGTGGCGGTCGCGATCAACCTGCCCCCTGAGGAAGTCCCGTGGGAGTCCAGCCCCGAAGGCGCCGACTGGCTGGCGAACGAGCTACGGCTCAGCAAGGGCGGCTTCATGTACTTCTGGCGGTCGTACCTGGATCCGGTATGGAATCACTACATCCGCGGCCCGGTACGCATCTGGTCTGTAGCTGGCGGCCCCGACGTGCAGGCGCTCGCGGCGCTGGAAGCGAGGGATTCCGGCTCGCTCAACCGGCTGGTCCCGGAACCGACCGCTGAGCGGCTGCAGCTCCGGGACGACCTGGACGCGGCGCTGGCTCATCTGCGCGAGGTCCGCGACAAGTACTGGGATCATGACTGGCGGCGCGAGCACCGTGGCCACGGCCGCTACCCGGAGAACGAATTGTGGGATGCGGTCGAAGGCTATCTCGACCTGCTTGATGCCTCCCGACGCCAGCGATCGGACACCTGAGGTCTCGGTGACGGACGATCTTCCTCGTGGCTGAGACAAAGCCGCTGAGCCGCAACAGGCACTTGGCTCTACCGAAGTGCGGCGTTCCAGCCCCAAAAGGCTGGTCCGGGCGATCTCCTGGCAGGCGCCGCCGGGCATCTGTGGTACACGGCGCTGGGGAGCTGCCCCGGTGGCTAGGGTTGAGCGGTGCGCATGTATTACGAGATCGAGGAATCCGATACCTACCTTGGTGCCCGTGACCTGCTGCTCAGGCGGATTGAGGCCTGGGCCGGGGCGAACGGCCTGGTAATGTCGCTCCCGCTGGCCGGAGCCCTGCTGGATTCGCGGCACTTCAGCTCGGACGGGCGGCTGGGTTTCTGGACCCCGGCGCACGTGCGCCGGGCGCTGCTGGAGTGGATCCCGGAAAAGGTGACCGCACCTGAGGGAGACCTGCTGGACGCGCCGGAGACGCTGCGGTCCCTGCTGCGTTACCTCGACGCTCACGGGCTGCGCGATCCGCGGGGCGCCGCCGCCGAGGAGAACGAGTCCGCCATCGACGCCGCCGCGAGGGAGTTCGCCGACGCGATCGGCGACCAGCAACGGTACGGGATGGCGAAAACGGTGGCGATGTCCGCCCAGGCCCAGGGCGTGGACATCGGTGATCCCGTGGCGCTGGCCGGCTTCCTGAACGATGTCCGGGCAGGCCGGGTCGTGCTTGACGAGGGCCTGCTGGGGCGTGTGCTGGAGCGGCAGTTCGGCCGCCCGTCACCGGCCCAGGAGCGGAAATTCGCTCAGCTGCCGGTGAAGCTCCCGCCCCCGGAGGAGCTCACCGCGGCGGCCGGATGCAGTAAGGTCCTTGGCCAGTTGCGTGCTTTCGCTGATTGGCTGGGGCCGAAGGGCCGCACGCTCACAGCGGCCGGGAACATCAGGCCCGCGGACGCCAGGGAGCTGATATCGCTGCTCGGAACCGGGGATGAGGGCCTGGCCCTCCGCAGCGCCCCCGATCTCCCGGGCCTGGACCTGATCGTGAACTGGGCGAAGAAGGCACGTCTGGTCCGCCGGCAGGGCCCGCGTCTGGTGCCAGTGGCAAAGGCGCGGCCGGTGCTCGCCGACGCGGATGCCCTCTGGCAGCGCGCGTTCGAGGCGGCGTTTGATCTCGGCGACGCCGTCTGCCGTCCACTTTGGACGGATGAGCCGCCCTCGCCGCTACGGCTTCTCTACGACGTGATAGTGCCCGACGTGCTGGCCACGATCTACAGCATGGAAGAGCCGGTTCCGGTGGCCCGGCTCGCGGAGTCGGTCTGGGACTCGGTCCGGGCTCACTTCGAGATGGACTCCCTCAGCCCGATCGCGCAGATTGGTCTGCGGGGGCGCGTTGATAACGACCTGGAGCATATCTTCGACGCACTCGAAGCTCTCGGCGCGGTGGCCTCGGTTCATGACCTGGCCAGCGGGGTGTTCTCTGAAGACCTGGACGAGGGTGTCACGATGCCACCCGGCGCCGTAGTGCCGTTCACCGGTGAGCGGGCCGCCGCCCTGCGGGAGCAGTTGGCGGCACCGGGGCGCCTGGTGAGCCTTACACCGCTCGGCGCCCGCGCGATGCGGCAGCGCATGCTGGCGGAAGGCAGGGAGGCGGGGCTCGTGGGTGAACTCGCGAGCGCCTCGCCAGCCGAGTTGCTCGGCACGGTGGCCGAGCATTACACGCCAGCGACCGCAGCGGAGGAGATCTCAATCTGGCGGGCCGCCCGCGGCAGCTCGCTGGATCCGCTCGTCCGGGCGATCCGCGACTGCCCGTTCCTCTGCCGGAAGGCCGCGATGCTGAACGTCCTCGCCGGCGGTATACCGGAGGGAGACGAACTGCTGGTCAGCCTGCTGCGCGACCCCGAACTGGGCCCGGTTGCCCTGCTCGTGCAGAAACGGGATCGCGACCCCGATGAGGTAAGCGCGGAGGAAGCCGCGTGGCTGATGGCCGGGAGCATCCTGGAACTACTGGAGATCGGAGGTCCGGATGCGGTGCGGGCACAGCTCGAAGAGTTGCCACGCCCCCAGCGGGTGGATGTGGTCCGCGCCGTGTGCGACTCCGGCTATCCGGCACGCGGAACGCTAGAAGACTTCCGGGTCCTGGTCGCCGAGCCGATCCTCAGCGCGCCGCCCAGGCTGCGCGCCGCCCGGAACGCCTCCGCGCGGGATCCCCGGCGGCCGAAACGCCGTGTTCGCTGATCCCACGGATCTGGCTCTATGGAATCGTCAGCCGCCAAGAGCGATAACACGCAGGGGCGTCAGGCGGCAAGGAGCGGGTGGGCCTTGGCCTGCTCATAGAGCGGCTCGGGAGCCAAGTCGATGCCGCCAGGCCAGACAATGGTTCCAGCTTCGGGGTCGACAGTGACCTCGGAGAAGTAGGCGGGGTCGTTCAGCGGCGAAAGAACTCCCGTCCACCGTTCAGCGGAGAAGTCGACATCCCCAGCCGTACCGTCGCTGAAGAGTAGGCGCAGCACGCGGTCACCGACCACAGCGACACCCACGACAACCGGCAGGTAGTTCTCCTCCACGATCTCATGCTACGCCAGCGGGTCGATGCCGAGCAGGGGCTCGTTCCGCCGGGCGCGCTCCCAATTCGCCAGGATCTCACCACGCCGGAGGACAGCCCATTCCCGGACGAACTGGAGAGCCCTGGGCTCCAGGCTGCCGGCCAGCACCTCCCCGTCCGCCGAGACTGAGGCACGGCGGCCTGCATGATAGGCGTGGAAATGGGCTACCGGGTGATCACGCTCGTTCCAGTACATGTAGATCACCACCCCGTAGAACGCGCTGACACGCGGCATGGCCCGACAATAGCCGCGCCAGTCGCCACTCACAGGAAGAATCGTTAGCCGCTGACTGTTTTCCCAGCTCAACAGCCGTATCTGCAAATGCCATCAAGGTCCTCAGTGCAAGCGATAACCACACAGGTTGCCCACTCGGCTCCGGGAGTGGAGCCAGGTCATGCCCGACGAGGACAACGACGGCAGGTTCCCCGACGAGAGCCCGGTCAAGGTCCGCTACCCGCGCTCGAAGCAGGAAGAACACGGCGACCGCGAGCGGTGGCCGTGGCTGCCAGGAACCGTCGTAGAGCAGTGCGGCCCGGACGAATGGTACGTGTGCATCGAGGTCCGCGAGCTGGCCGTGCTGCGCGACGGCCGGCGCGCGCCGCGCGGCACCGCCAGCCGTAACCTCTACTATCCCTGCTGCTTCCGGGACAGCTCGGAGATCCGGCCACGGCCCTCATCGAGCAGCCTAGCGACGGCGCGGCGCGCGGCGAGCCGGTGAACGGGGACCGGGTGATCCGGTTCGCGACGGCGGCCGTGGTCTGCGCCGTGGCGGCCTTCGCGGCGGTGGTGTCCTACTCCCACATCTACGGTCTGGGCCGGATGCACGGCCAGGACGGCACGGCGGCCCGGCTGCTGCCGCTGAGCGTGGACGGGCTGATCCTGGCCGCCTCGCTCGTGCTGCTGCACGAGGCCCGCAACGACCGGGACGCGCCAGGGCTGGCCCGGCTGATGCTGTGGCTCGGCATCGGCGCGACGGTCGGCGCGAACATCGCCTTCGGCGCGGGGTACGGGCTGCTCGGGGCGCTGATCTCGGCGTGGCCCCCGGTGGCGTTCATCGGTTCGGTGGAGATCGCGGTGCAGCAGGTGCGACGGGCCCGCGGGCCGGGCGCGGCCACCAGCGGGCCAGCGGTACCAGGGATGTGGAGCAGGCGGTCCGCGCGGCGTACGCGGCGTCCGTCCTGGCGGGTGAGCCGCTGAGCCAGCGGGCCTTGGCCGGGCGGTTCGGCCTGTCCCGGCGCAAGGTCAGCCAGCTCGTCACCCAGGTCACCGCGTCCGGCCACGGCGATCTGCGGGGGAGCGAGGCGGCATGAGCACGAAGCCGTACGACGAGTGGCCGTGGTGGTGTCAGCTGCTGTGGCCCTGGTCCGGCGTGCCGTGGTATGAGGAGATCGAGGACTTCGACGCTTTCCTGGCCGCGATCCGGCAGCAGTTCGCTCGGCAGGCCGACGAGCTGGCCGCGGACCTGGCCGGCGACGACCGGCCGTGCGAGGGATACCTGGCCAAGGCGGGACGGCTGACCGATGCCCGCCACCAGGCTGAGGAGATCATCAGCCACGAGTACGGCCTGCCGGTGCCAGACGGCGAAGATGACGGCGATCAGGGCCCCGCGCCGGGCACAGCCCCGGACCGCCCGCCGCGTCGGGCGTCCCGGCGAGGGCGGGACCAAGGTCTCGAACGCGCAGATCAGCACGATCGCGGCGAGCAGCGAGAGCGTCCACTGGCGGCCCCTGGTCGCGGTAGGGGCGCCTCAGTTTCCGGAACCCGGGACGCCTTCATGCCGCCGTCCGGACTGGGCCGGCGGTGGCCGGAGCCACGGCCTGGCCGCCGGGAAGCAGTGCCCCGCCGTCGTCAAACAGCACCACGCCGTTGCACAGCAGGCTCCACCCCTGCCCGGGATGGTCTGCGACGACCTTGGCCGCGCTGCGACCTGGCGCCAGAGCATCCGGGCACCGCGGCCGGTGCCGGCATTCCCGCTTTCCGGCCCGCCGCCCGTCACCGGTCTCGGTGGCCGGCTCCCGGATGTGGCTGGCGGTGGGCTGCCGCAGCATGGCTGGATGCATGGTGTCCTCCTCGCGGGGTCACTCTGGGTTAATCGGGACCGAGCCGGCGTACCGAAATCAGGACCAGGCCGAGGTCGCAGACCCGGTTCAGCAGCCCGTGCAGGGCGGCCTGATCCGCGACCGGGCCGGAGATGACCGTCTGGCTGTCGTCACTGCCGATCGCCAGGCCCTCGAACCAGGCCGTCCAGCGCGAGTCCAGGACCCCCTCGACGCGGATCTTGTAGCGCGATGACCGCGCCGTGTCGCTCATCTGTACCGTCCTTCCGTCAGGTTCCGTGATCTGCACGCTATGGGGCTGCACGCGGCATGGCGTCACCTGAAAGTGGATATGCCGGGTGGAATCTTCCGCGGCGGCCCCGGGCGTCCCGTTCGGCTACCTGGCCGGCTCCAGCGTGCCTTCGCCGCCGGGCCGCGCGCCTGATCCCGGCCCTCCGGCATCATTGACCGCTGACCGGCCGCGAGCTGGAGGTGCTGCGGATACTGGCGGCGGGCCGGTCAAACCAGGCCAGTGCCCGCGAATTGGTGGTCACCCTGGACACGGTCAAAGGCATGTGGGCCACGTCCTGGGCAAGCTCGGCGCGGCCAGCCGCACCGAGTCCGTGGCCCGGGCCCGCGTACTGAGCCTCATCCCTGGTCGCGGGCCGTCGCAACCCCGGCCGGGTCACTGCATTCCCACGAGGGCCAGGCACCAACGCCGGGCCAGGTTACACCTTGGTGCCCGGTACTTCCCGGAAGATTCCACCCGGCATGTCCCCTTTCGGGGGACGCCTGGCCCGCCCGATCTTCCTAGCGTGCGGAGAACGGAACGCACACCGAAAGGAAGATGCGCAATGGCCACCGCCCAGCCCGGCCCGTCCAACGGCAGCACCGCGCTCACCCGCACCGCCGCGGCCCCCGCCAGCTGACCCCGCCTTGTATCCGCAGCCAGGCGGCTTGCACCTCCGCTATTCTGTCTTGCTAAGTACTGGTAGCTAGTGTTACTGTGTACCTGTAGTCAGTAAGACTGAGTAGCTGAGGGAGGAGGTGTTCCATGGGCAAGCAGGTGACGGAGATGCTCAAGGGGACGCTGGAGGGCATCGTTTTGGCGATCTTGTCCGGCCGGGCCGCGTACGGCTACGAGATCACGGCATGGCTGCGGGAGAAGGGCTTCTCCGACATCGCCGAGGGCACCGTCTACGCGCTGCTGATCAGGATCGAGCAGCGCGGCCTCGCCGACGTGGAGAAGGTCCCCTCCGAGAAGGGGCCGCCGCGCAAGGTCTACTCCCTCAACGCTCAGGGACAGGAATATCTCGAAGAGTTCTGGAGGACCTGGAGCTTCCTCACAGAACGGCTCGAACAGCTCCGCGAAGGAGGCAAGTGAAATGGCAGCGAAGTGGATCGAGCTGGTCACCGGGTCGCTCGAGCAGAAGAAGCAGTACAAGCAGTACAAGGCCCGCATCGAGGCTCTGCCCGAGCCGTACGGCACCGCCGCGAAGGCGCTGGAGCGGTACTTCATGTACAACGGAGGCGTCACCGACGGCGAGACCGCCGTCAAGATGCTCGGCGACTTCGCCGACCTCTGGGAGCGTGCCGCGGCCGACGGCACGCCGGTGCGCGCGATCGTCGGCGACGACCCGGTCGAGTTCGCCGATACATTCGCGCAGGCCTACACCGGAAAGAGATGGATCGACAAGGAACGCGCCCGGCTGACCAAGGCGATCGAGGACGCGGAGCGAGGGGAACAGGAATGACCACCGACGCAGCCATCCGCGTGCAGGGTCTGGAGAAGTCATACAAGGAGCTGCGTGTGCTGCGTGGCGTGGATTTCGAGGTGGCGCGGGGCAGCATTTTCGCGTTGCTTGGCTCGAACGGCGCGGGCAAGACCACGATCGTGAATATCTTGTCCACGCTGCTGAGGCCGGACGCGGGGATGGTCACCGTTGATGGTTTCGGTGTCGGCGCGCAGGCTGCGGAGGTGCGGGAGTCGATCAGCCTCACCGGGCAGTTCGCGGCGGTGGATGAGATCCTCACCGGGCGGGAGAACCTGGTGCTGGTGGCCCGGTTGCGCCACCTGAAGGGCGCCGGGCAGATCGCGGATGACCTGCTGGCCCGCTTCCAGCTCACCGACGCGGCCGGGCGAAGGGTGGCCACGTATTCCGGAGGCATGCGCCGCCGCCTGGACATCGCCATGAGCCTCATCGGGAATCCGCCGGTGATCTTCCTGGACGAACCGACCACCGGGCTGGACCCGGAGTCTCGCCTCGAGGTGCATAACAGCGTCAAGCAGCTCGCCCGGCGGGGCACGACGGTGCTGCTCACCACGCAGTATCTGGACGAGGCCGAACAGCTCGCCGACCGGATCGCGATCTTGCACCAGGGGCGGATCATCGCGAACGGCACCCTTGCGGAGCTGAAACAGCTCCTCCCGCCCGCCCAGGTCGAGTACGTCGAGAAACAGCCCAGCCTCGAAGAGGTCTTCCTTGCCATCACCGGCCACGACGGTAATGGCAGCAACAACGGCAACGACAGCGGGCTGGCAACGACGCCACCCACAACAAAGGAACCACGATGACCACGCACGTCTTCGGCGACACCACCGTCTTGACGGGCCGGTCCCTGCGCCACATCACGCGCAGCCCGGACACCATCATCACGACCGCGATCATGCCGATCGCCCTCTTGCTGCTGTTCGTCTACGTGTTCGGCGGCGCGATCCACACCGGGCCAGAACGGTATGTGACCTACCTGCTGCCCGGAATCCTGCTCATCACGATCGCGATGGGCATCTCCTACACCGCAGTACGGCTCTTCACCGACATGCAAAGCGGCATCTTCGAGCGATTCCAGTCCATGCCGATCGCACGCTCAAGCGCGCTGTGGGCGCACGTGCTGACCTCGCTGGTCGCCAACCTGATCTCGCTCGTGCTCGTCGTGCTCGTCGCCGTCGCCATGGGATTCCGCACCGGCGCGCCAGCGGCGGCATGGCTCGCCGTCGCCGGCATCCTGGTCCTGTTCACCCTGGCGTTGACGTGGATCGCCGTCATCGCCGGCCTGTCCGCCAAAACCGTGGAAGGCGCGGGCGCCTTCGCCTACCCGATCATCTTCCTGCCATTCATCAGCTCGGCATTCGTGCCCACCGCCACCATGCCCGGACCGGTGCGCGCGTTCGCCGACAACCAGCCCGTGACATCCATCGTCAACACGGTCCGCGACCTGTTCGCCCAGAAGCCGGTCAGCACCAGCATCTGGACCGCCCTCGCCTGGTGCGCCGGCATCCTCATCGTCGCCTACGCCCTCGCCATGGTCACCTACCGGCGCAAGATCGCCTAAGTCCTGGTGTCCCGGTGCGACCTCAACCGCTGACCTGGGCTCGCGCCTTCCCGCTGGAGCCCCCGACCGGAATGACCCCATCCCACACCGAGGCAAGACACACCGAGGAACAGACATGGTAAGCAACAAACACGCATCTGCGACCGACTCCGCGATCCGCCGTGCGGCTGGCGGCGGGCGCAGGCCGGGCACGGCAGGCCGGGGCCCGTTCGCCGCACTGGGACGGGCCGTGGTGCGCCATCCGTGGCTGACCATTCTGGCCTGGGTGGTGGCCGCGGTCGCCGTGATCGCCACGTCGCCAGGCCTGCCGACCACGACGAACGAAAGCAGCTTCCTGCCGAAGAGTTACGAGTCGATCCGGGCCGCGAACCTGCAGGACAAAGCGTTCCCGCAGGCCGGGCACATCACCGCGTCGGCGGCCATCATCGTGTTCTCCCGGGCCGATGGCGGCAAGCTGACCCCGGCTGACTCGGCGAAGGTCCGCTCGGTCGCCTCGTCGCTGGGCGCCAGGCACATCCACAACATCGTGGGCGTCACGGCTGGCCCGCCCTCGCCGAACCGCGAGGTGCAGACGGCCCTGGTGGCCATGCCCAGCAACGTGGTCAACGGGTCCAGCACGGCGGCCGGTGACGCGATCAAGGTGCTGCGCGCCGACATCAAGCCGCTGGTGGCAGGCACCGGCCTGCACGAGGGGGTGACCGGGTCCGCCGCCCAGCAGCTGGACAGCCAGCAATCCAGCCAGCGGGCCGAGCAGATCGTCCTGCTCGCCACGCTCGTGCTGATCCTGCTCCTGCTGCTGGTGATCTTCCGCAGCCCGATCATCGCCGTCCTGCCGCTGCTGGTGATCGCGCTGGTCTCCCAGGTCGCGACCGGCCTGATCAGCGACGTGAACAAGGCGCTGAACCTCAATACCGACAGCTCGATCTCCACCATCTTGATCGTCGTCCTGTTCGGCATCGGCACCGACTACATCCTGTTCCTGATGTTCCGCTACCGGGAGCGGCTGCGGGCCGGGGAGGACCCCAAGCAGGCCATGGTCAGCGCGGTGACCAGGGTCGGCGAGGTGATCGCGTCAGCTGCGGGCGTGGTCATCGCCGCGTTCCTGGCGCTGCTGCTGTCCACCCTGAGCGTGCTGCGGTCGATCGGCCCGGCGCTGGCCATCGCGGTGGCCGTCACCCTGATCGCCGGGCTGACCCTGGTGCCTGCGGTCGTGTCGCTGCTCGGCCCGCGCGTGTTCTGGCCCTCCAAAGCCTGGCGCCGCGAGCCCACCGCGGCGCGGTTCGCGGCCATCGGCCGTTCCCTCGGCCGCCGGCCAGCCACCTACGCCATCATTTCCGGCCTGGTCCTGGCGGTCCTGGCCATCGGGGCGTTCAGCTACAAGCCGACCTTCGACCTGTCCTCGGCGGGCATCCCCAGCACTGCCGAATCACAGACCGCGCTGAAGACCCTGGAGAAGGGGCTGCCGCCCGGCGCCACCGACCCAACCGTCGTGCTCCTGGACCAGCCCTCAGGCGGGGCACTGCCCGCTTCGGACGTGGCCGCGTTCGGCGCGAAGCTCAAGACGCTGCCGGGCGTGGGCGCGGTGG
>CAWJGE010000009.1:0-73717 GCA_963842265.1 uncultured Actinomycetota bacterium | reverse complement strand
CTGTTCGGGTCGCCCGAACGGCGGATGCTGTTCGACATCAACGATTTCGACGAGACCCTCCCCGGCCCGTGGGAGTGGGACGTGAAGCGGCTGGCGGCCAGCTTCGAGGTCATGGGACGCGACCGCGGCTTCACCCCGGCCGACCGCCGCGCGGTGGTCATGGCCGGGGTCGCCGAGTACCGGGACCGGATGCGCCAGGCCGCCGGGATGAGGACCCTGGACGCGTGGTATGAGCATCTGGAGGCCGGGATGCTGCTCAAAATGGTCCACAAAGAGGTCCGGGTCAAACGAGTCAGCAAGGACGAGGCCAGGGTGACTGAGGAGATGGTGGCCAAGGCGCGGACGCGCGACAGCACCCGGGTGTTCGCCAAACGGGCGGACGAAGTGGATGGTGAACTGCGCATCGTCGCCGACCCGCCGATCATCATCCCGATCGAGGACCTGGTCCAACCGGGGTCGGAATGGGAGAACCCGACCCCGCTCATCAAGAAGCTGCTCAGCTCATACCGGCGGACGCTCGGGCGTCACCACCACCCGCTCGAGGAGTACCGCTACGTCCACACGGCCTTCAAGATGGTGGGCGTGGGCAGCGTCGGGACCCGCTGCTACATCATGCTGCTGCTTGGCCGCGACCATGACGACCCATTGTTCCTGCAGGTCAAGGAGGCGCAGGCCTCCGTGCTCGAGCGCTTCCTGCCCAAGAGCACCTACTCACACCACGGCGAGCGGGTAGTGGCGGGGCAGCGGCTGATGCAGGCCGCGACCGACATCTTCCTGGGCTGGCAGCGCATCAAGGGACTCGATGGCGTAAGCAGGGACTACTACGTGCGCCAGTTCCAGGACTGGAAAGGCAGCGCGGACGTGGACAGCCTTCTCGTGCCGGGCGCCACCCTGTACTCCCGGATCTGCGGAGCGACCCTCGCCCGGGCCCACGCCCGGTGGGGGGACCGGATCGCCATCGCTTCCTACCTCGGCAAGGGGGATACCTTCGACCAGGCCATAGCCGACTTCTCCGTCGCGTACGCCGACCAGACCGAGCGGGACTACGCCGCGTTCAGCGCAGCCGTTGACTCGGGACGACTGGTCGCCCAGACCGGCGTGTAGCAGGGTCAGGACCGAGCCGTGAACCTGTCCGAATACCTCGTCTTGTTCGTGTTCGTCGCGATTATGGGCGCCGGTCTGCCGGGCCCGGGTGATGCGTCGCTGATCGCAGCCGGCGCGCTGGCCGGAGAGGGCAAGCTCAATATATGGATCGTGCTGGCCACGGCCATGGCCGCCTGGATGCTCGGTTCGGTCGTTGGATATGCGATTGGTATCCATGGCGGACGCAGGCTACTCGACCACCCGGGACGACTCGAGAAATCGCGCCTGAAGCTGCTCGCCAAAGGCGACCGCGCCTTCGGCCGTCACACCTTCGCGGCATCGGTGACGATGCCGGCTTTCGTGTCCGGAATCTTCCGGGTGCGGTTCTATGTATTTTTGCTCGGGGCGCTCACCGCTGGCATCGGCTGGATCGGGATGTACGTCGGGCTTTCGTACTTTCTCGGCGAAGAGATCGCGAAGTACATCGGGAAGATCGGCACCAAGGCGGTGATCGGCGTGATCGTGCTCGTCGTCCTGGGGCTGTGCATCAGGGCCG
This sequence comes from uncultured Actinomycetota bacterium, assembly GCA_963842265.1. Classification (GTDB taxonomy): domain Bacteria; phylum Actinomycetota; class Actinomycetes; order Streptosporangiales; family Streptosporangiaceae; genus Palsa-504. Next base: position 72,078 of record CAWJGE010000009.1, on the reverse strand, counting down.
CGGTGGCGCGGTGGCGCAACAACCGGCACGGACGACCGGCGGCACACGCTACTCCCTGACCGCGCAACGAGGAGGAACGTAGCCCGGATCAGGAGCCGTTCGCGATGCAGAAGTCCAAGAAATAGTATTTATCTATACCAGAATTGTTCGTTATATGACCCTGGTAGTTCTAGGAATTCAGGCTGCGGCGGTAACGGAGTTCGGTGACCTCGCCGAGGCGATGGAGCACGTTGGTGGCGCCGTCCGGCGCGAACCCGGCCCGCTCGTAGAACCGGCGGGCGCGGCGGTTGTCCCGCAGCACCCACAGCGTGATGGACAGGTAGCCGACCCCGGAGGCCCTGGCCAGGACCCGCTCAATGAGCGCCCGGCCGGTGCCGGTCGACCACCATGCCGGGCGGACGTACAGGGCGTAGAGCTCAGCCACGCTGCCGTCCTCGCCGTGCGTGGTCAGCGGGTGCGGCCAGGGCGCGCTCAGCACGTCCGTCTCGGGACCGTAGGACGCGTAGCCGACGATGCCGGGCGCAGGCGGCTCCCGGGCTTCAGTCGCGTCTTCCCGGCCAGCGGCCACTGCCACGAGCATGCGCTGCCACGGCCGGGTCCGGAACGTCTGCCTGACGCGGGCGCCGTGATCGGGGGCGGTGACGCGGTCGATGATCTCGGTCGGGATGATGCCTTCGTAGGCGGCGAACCAGCCCTCGCGCTGCACCGCCGCGATCTGCGCCGCATCCGCCGCCGAACCGGCCCGGATCATCACCACCCGGATAAGCTAGCGAATCCGCAGGGCGAGGAAGAAATCCACCTGGCTTCCTCTCCCCCTCAGCTCCTCGATCCGCCTGATCCGTAGCGCCGGTGTTGAGACGTCGGTCAGCAGGCTGACCGACCCCGGCACCCTCGAGCAGGTCCCTGACCCGCACGGAATCACCTCCCGGTATGGAGCGTTCCCGCGCACCCTAACCCGCCATTGTTTAGCGAAAGCTACAAAACGGCCTGAGTCAGGTTACCGGTGTCAGCCGACAGGCAGCTACCGGCTGTTGAGCCGGGCCTGATTGGATGTTCGCATGGCGAACCTAAGCCAGCAGCCGCCCGCCACCCTCGGTTCGTTCAACACGGCCCCGGCGCAGGACGCCGAGCGGGACCTCCTGGCGTGCTGCGCGTCGACGGCGTTCGCGAAGGCGATCGCCGACGGCCGGCCGTACCGGGATCCGGCCGCGCTGCTCGCTGCCGTCGACGCCGCGTTCGACGCTTTGAAGTGGGACGATATCGTCGAGAGCATGAACGGGCATCCGCGGATCGGCGATCGCGCGGCCAGCCGCGGGATGTCGGCCGCGGAGCAGTCGGGGGCCGCGACGGCCAGCGAGCAGGTACGGCGGGATCTCGCCGAAGGCAACCTCGCCTACGAAAAGCGCTTCGGCCACATTTTCCTGGTCTGCGCCAGCGGCCTGTCTGGCCCGGAGATGCTCGCCAGGCTGCGGGCCAGGCTCGGGAACGATCAGGATGCCGAACGGACCGTGGTGCGTGCGGAACTGCTGAAGATAACCCGGCTGCGGATGACGAAGCTGCTGGGCCTATGACGCTGTCCACGCACGTTCTCGACGCGACGACCGGGCGCCCCGCGGCGGGCGTCCGGGTCCGGCTCGAACGCGGCGGCGACGGCGGGTGGGTGCCGGCCGGGCAGGGGCAGACCAGCCCCGACGGGCGGCTTCGCCTGGCCGGCGACAACAGCGCCGGGCAGTTCGAGCCGGGGATCTACCGCATCACCTTCGCCACCGGCGCCTACTTCGGCGCGCGGGGATCCGCGTCGTTCTACCCGGAGGTCACGATCACCTTCGAGATGACCGAACGAGATGAGCACTACCACGTGCCGCTGCTGCTCAGCCCGTTCGCTTATTCCACCTACCGGGGAAGCTGAGCCTAGCCACCCGCCATCGCGCCGACGATCAGGTACGGTTCGGCGCCGGCCACGACGGCCGCGGGCAGCGGGGCATCCGGCTGCTCGTGCGACAGGTCCTGCTCGCAGGCGAAGAACCTGATGAAGGCCCGCCGTTTCCTGGTCCGCTGGTCGCGAATGGTGCCGCGCAGCATCGGGTACCTGGCCTCCAGTGCGTCGAGCACCGAGCCCTGGGTCACCTGGCCCGCGACGTCGACCGTCACCTCGCCGTCGACGCGGGCCAGCGCCCGCAGGTGCGCCGGCAGCACGACCCGGACCATGTCAGCGCCCCCGGTCATGGCAGCGTCTGCACCTCCACCGACAGCACGGCAGGCAGGTCCCGGACGATCGGCGCCCAGCTGTCCCCGGCGTCGGAGGAGGCGTACACCTGCCCTCCGGTGGTACCGAAGTAGATCCCGCAGGAGTCGAGCGAGTCGACGGCCATGGCGTCGCGGAGCACGTTGACGTAGCAGTGCTCCTGCGGCAGGCCCTCGGTGAGCGGCTCCCACTCGTCCCCGCCGGTGCGGCTGCGGTAGACACGCAGCCTGCCCTCCGGCGGGAAATGGTGCGAGTCGCTGGTGATCGGCACCACGTAAACGGTGTCCGGCTCGTGCGCGTGCACGTCGATCGGGAACCCGAAGTCGGTGGGCAGGTCGCCGCTGACTTCACGCCAGGACTCCCCCGCGTCGTCGCTGCGCATCACGTCCCAGTGCTTCTGCATGTACAGCACGGACGGGCGCGACGGGTGCATCGCCAGGTTGTGCACGCAATGACCGACCTCGGCGTCGGAATCCGGGATTCCCTCTGAGCGCAGGCCGCGGTTCACCGGCCGCCAGGTCTCGCCCGCGTCATCGGACCGGAACGCGCCCGCGGCGGAGATGGCCGCGAAGATCCGCCCGGGCCTGGACGGATCCAGGATGATCGTGTGCAGGCACATCCCGCCCGCCCCTGGCTGCCATGACGGCCCGGACTTGTGGCCGCGCAGCCCGGGCAGTTCCTGCCAGTGCCGCCCGCCGTCAGTCGATCGGAACAGGCCGGCGTCCTCCACCCCGGCGTAGACGGTGTCCGGATCATCAAGCGACGGTTCCAGGTGCCAGACCCGGGCGAACTCCCATGGGTGCGGCGTGCCGTCGTACCACTGGTGCGTGCCAGGCTCACCCTGGTAGCTGAACTCGTTGCCGACCGGCTGCCAGGTCACCCCGCCATCGTCAGAACGCTGGATCACCTGGCCGAACCAGCCGCTGCACTGCGAGGCATACAGCCGGTCCTGGTCGGCGGGCGACCCCTTGAGGTGGTAGATCTCCCAGCCGGCGAAATGCGGTCCGCTGACGTCCCACTTCTCCCGCTTTCCGTCCGAGGTCAGCACGAACGCGCCCTTACGCGTCCCGACCAGTACCCGTACACCGCTCATCGGCAATCCCTTTCACAAGGCGAACTGGCACAGTTCTTCGCGGTTCTGACGATGGCCAGGCCGCGGAATCATCGCCAGCCGTATATTTTCGCTGCCTTATCGGATGACTCCCCGAGACATTCCGCAAACAACAATTGCGGCGGTAAAATGTAATTTGCGCCGCATGATCGGAATTTCGCGGCACGGCCATTTTCGCCGTGGCACCGATGGTAACCCGGCAGCGCGCCTGCGCACTGGCCGTGCCCCCCTGCGCCGCCGGCCCTCCCGGGTTTGTCACAGCTTGGCCAACTATGCGGTGTGCCTGAGCGGCGCGCGGCCCGGGCTGTACCTTTTGCTGGTCAGCGGCGAGATCGGTGGGCTCCGCCCAGGCCGGTGACGGACGGCAGTGGTCTGGTTGGGGAGGACTCCGATGTCATACCGGCGTGCGGTCGCGGCCCTCGCTTCGTTCTGCGCACTGGCGATCGTGGTGGGCGGCTGCTCGTCCGGCGGCACCGGGTCGCAGGCCGGAACGGCGGCCACCTCGGCCACCTCGGCCGCCGCCGGCCCGGCGGCTACCTCCGCCGCCACGGTCATGCCCGCATCGACATCCGGCTCCGCCACGTCCAGCCGAGGCGGCCTGACCGTCTCCATCACCGGGCTGCCCACCCGGGCCGCCCTGACGCCGGGCGGCCCGGCGCTGGAGTTCACGGTCAACATCAAGAACGGGACCAGCCGTACCTACCGTGACATCACGCCGGTCGTGGCGGTCGAGCATTGCACCTGCGTCAGCACGGCGGCCCAGTCCGCTCCGGCCGGCATCTTGCAGGAGTACAGCCTGGCCACCGGGAAGTGGCGGACGGTCTCCTATGACCGCGTGGGCACCGGGACGGATTACCTGAACGTGATCGAGCAGGCGCCGCTGACGCTGCGTCCCGGGGCCACCTTGAGCTTCACGTTCCGGGTCCGGCTGCGCACCGCCATCCACCAGCCCAGCGCCGTCCGTGCCGGACAGGCCGGCTTGCTGGTGACGGTGGTCCGGCATTCCCCGGGCGGGTCCGTGGCGGCCGCGGCGAAGCTCGCGAGCGTCCGGCTCGGAGTGCCGGTCGAGGCGGGCTGACCAGCCTCAGCTCAGTCCGGCCTATCAAGGCAGTAACAGCGCACGATAATGCGCTCGCCAGCCAATGTGGTGCGCCAGTTGCTCAAGAGGCTGCCTAAAAGCAGCCCGGGGGCGAGCGGAGACACATGAGAGACTGGCCGCTGTGCACACACACGGACTGCAGTTTGACGTCAACTGCTCGATCTTGTTCACCGAACTGCCGCTGCTCAAGCGGCCCGCGGCCGCCCGGGCCGCCGGGTTCGACGCGGTGGAGTTCTGGAGGTGACGGGCTCGTGTCTCGGGGTCCGATGAGGTATGACCTCGTGGTCCGGTCCCGGCGGGCGGTATTGCCGGACGGGACACGCGCGGCGGCGGTCGCGGTCATCGGCCCGGCCATCACGGCCATCGAGGACTATGGTGCGCGGCTGGACGCCGGCCGCGACGTCGACCTCGGCGACCTCGCCCTGCTGCCGGGCCTGGTCGACACTCATGTGCACGTCAACGAGCCCGGCCGGACCGAGTGGGAGGGGTTCGCCACCGCCACTCGCGCGGCCGCGGCCGGCGGGGTGACGACGATCTGCGACATGCCGCTCAACTCGCTCCCGCCCACCACCACGGTGGCGGCGCTCGAGGAAAAGCGCGCGGCGGCGGCCGGGAAATGCTGGGTCGACGTGGCGTTCTGGGGCGGGGCGGTGCCGGGTAACGAGGGCTCGCTGCTGCCGTTGCACGAGGCCGGGGTGGTCGGGTTCAAGTGCTTCCTGCTCGACTCCGGCGTGCCCGAATTCCCGCCGCTCGAGGTGGCGGAACTGCGATCCGTGCTCGGCTCGCTAGCAGGAGTGGACGCGCTGCTGATCGTGCACGCCGAAGACGCGGCGGAGATCAAGGAGGCGTCCGGCCGGGATTTCGGCTCGTTCGTGGCGTCCAGGCCGCCGGTCGCGGAGCGCCGTGCGATCGAGAAGGTGATCTCGGCCGCGGCCGCCACCGGGGCGCGGGCCCACATCGTACATTTGTCTGCGGCCGAATGCGTGGCCATGATCGCGGGCGCCAAGGCGGCGGGCATCCGGCTGACCGCGGAAACGTGCCCGCACTACCTGTATTTCGCGGCCGAGCAGGTGCCTGAGGGCGCCACCGAGTTCAAGTCCTGCCCGCCGATCAGGGACGCGGTCAACCGGGAGGCGCTGTGGCGCGGGCTCGAGGCGGGCGTGATCGACTGCGTTGTCTCCGACCATTCGCCCTGCCCGCCTGAGCTCAAGGCTTCCGGCTCGGGAGACTTCGGTGCCGCGTGGGGCGGCATCGCCTCACTGCAGCTCGGCCTGTCCGCGGTGTGGACGGTCGCGCGGCGGCGCGGCCGGACGCTGGACGACGTGGCCCGGTGGATGGCATCCGCCCCGGCCGCGCTCGCCGGCCTGCCGGCCAAGGGGCGGCTGGCGGTGGGCGGCGACGCCGACCTGGTGGCATTCGACCCCGACGAGACATACGTAGTAGACGCCGCCCACCTGCATCACCGGCACCCGGTCACGCCGTACGCCGGGCGGACGCTGACCGGTCGCGTGAGGCAGACGTGGCTGCGTGGCACCTCGCTGCTTGAAGGTAATGGTGAAGCGGCCGTTGGGCGACTGCTAAAACGGGGATGAACCGTGTATGGATGAGCAGCTTCTTCCCGACTTGCTCCGGCTACGCGGATCCGTGGTGGCGGCCAGCGATGAGTTTTTCGCCGCGAAAGAGAACCTGATCAAGCCGACCGCTCCGGTCTTCGTGCCGGATACCTACGGCGCAAAAGGGCAGGTGTACGACGGGTGGGAGACCAGACGGCGGCGCGGACCCGGCGGGACGCTACCGGAACGTACCGCCCGCGACTGGGTGATCGTCCGGCTCGGCGTACCGGGAGTGGTGCGGTCGATCGTGGTCGACACCGCGTTCTTCACGGGCAACTACCCGCAGGCGTGTTCGGCGGACGCGTGCTCGGTGAGCGGGTATCCGTCGTTCGAGGAGATCGCCGGCGGCCCCGAAGCGGCTGACTGGAAAGAGATCGTGCCGCGCGTCCTGGTGACCGGCGACGCCCGGCACACGTTCAACGTGAGCTCCGAGCGCAGGTTCACCCATATCCGGCTGAACATCTTTCCCGACGGCGGTGTGGCCCGGCTGCATGTGCACGGCGAGGTCGTGCCGGATCCGGCCCTGTTCGAGGGCCTGACCTTTGACCTTGCGGCGCTGGAGAACGGCGCGGACGTGGCGGCCAGCAGTGACCAGAATTCCTACTCCCCGCCCCGCAACGTCATCTCCCCTGGCCTGTCCCGCGTAATGGGCGAGGGCTGGGAAACCCGGAGGCGGCGCAGGTCCGGGCACGAGTGGCTGGTCATTCGGCTGGCCGGGCGGGGCGTCATCGACCTCGCGGAGATCGACACCTCCTGGTACCGGGGCAACCAGCCGGACACCGCCTCGCTGCAGATACTGGACGCCACTACCGGCGCTACGATCCGCGATCGGTCTGCCTGGCGTGACCTGTTGCCGCCGGTCAGGCTGCTGCCGGACACCCCGCACCGGTTCCGGGTCACCGGGACGCCGGCCACTCACGTGCGGCTGAACATCTTCCCCGACGGCGGCGTGGCCCGGCTGCGACTGTACGGATCGCTGACCGACGACGGCGCGTCGGCCCTACGACGCCGCTGGGATGAAACGTCCTGACTGTTATCAGATGACGAGAAATGCTCCCGCGTGATCTTATTAGCCGATGAGCCACGTGGTGGTCGCCCCGGACAAGTTCAAGGGCACGCTCACCGCCGCCCAGGTGGCCGCGCACGTGGCCGCCGGGCTCGGCCGGGCCCGCCCCGGACTGACGATCGTCCAGGTCCCGGTCGCGGACGGCGGCGACGGCACCGTCGACGCGGCCGAGGCGGCCGGGTTCCGCCGCGTCAAGATCGGGGTCCGCGGGCCGACCGGCAAGCCCGTGACGGCCTCGTTCGCGCTGCTCGACGGCACCGCCGTCATCGAGTCGGCGCAGGCCTGCGGGCTGACCAGGCTGCCGGGCGGCACGGCCGCGCCGCTGACCGCGACCAGCCGCGGCGTCGGGGAGCTCATCCTCGCCGCGGTCCGGATGCGCGCGAAGCGGATTGTGCTCGGCCTCGGCGGCGTGGCCTGCACCGACGGCGGCGCGGGCCTGGTCACGGCGCTTGGCGCCAGGCTCCTGGACTCGTCGGGGGCCGAACTCCCGCCCGGCGGGGCGGCGCTGGCCCGGCTGGACCGGGTCGACCTCTCGCGGCTCAGGGACCTGTCCGGCGCCGAGGTGATCGCGGCCACCGACGTGGACAACCCGCTACTCGGGCCGCGCGGCGCGGCGGCGGTCTACGGGCCGCAGAAGGGCGCTTCTTTGCAGGACGTCGCTTCCCTCGAGGAAGGCCTCGCGCGCTGGGCGGACGTGGCCGAGCAGTCGTTCGGCTTCGTGAAGCGGGACGAGCCCGGCGCCGGGGCGGCGGGCGGCCTCGGCTTCGCGGCGCTGGGCTTCCTCGGCGCCACCATGCAGCCGGGCATCGACCTGATGCTGGATCTGCTCTCGTTCGGCTCTCACCTGTCCGGGGCACAGCTGGTCATCACCGGGGAGGGCGCGCTCGACACCCAGACGCTGCACGGCAAGGCACCGGTCGGGGTGGCCCGCGCGGCCGCCGCGGCCGCACCGGACCTGCCGGTGGTGGCGGTGGCCGGTGTGTGCTCGCTGACGTCCGACCAGCTTCGCTCGGCGGGCATCGCGCGGGCCTACGCGCTCGCTGACATCGAGCCCGACCTGGCCCGCTGCCGCGAGCAGGCCGGGCCCCTGCTCGAAGAGCTAGCGGGATGCGTGGCCCACGACTGGATCGTGCCGTCCGCCTAGCCGGCCAGCCGGAACGCAAGCTGGGTCTGCCATCTGCTCATGTCAGGCTCCTGGCTGGGGTCGGTCAGGTAGATCTCCAGCCGGCCGCCCCACCGCTCGCCGCCGTCGTAGTGCCGAAGCATCCGGACCGAGACGCGACCGTGCCGCGCGAACTCCCCGATACTGAACATGACGTATTCCGGTCTACAGCCTCACATCGTGACAGGGTCAAGCCCCCGTCATAATCAACTCTGTCGTTTTAGCGGCCGCTGGCGGCATCAACGCTTGGTTCGCCTGATCTGCTCGTATTCGGCTAGGGCCGCGGTCACGGCGTCGTCCTGGCTCGGCAGGGCACGCGCGCGGTTGGCGGCCGCATGGCGCAGCCGGGCGGCCAGCGCCGGGTCGGTGAGCACCGCGCGAACCGCGTCGGCCAGTCGGGCCGCGTCGCCCGGAGGAACGAGCAGGGCGGCGTCCTCGCCGGTGAGTTCCGGCGTGCCGCCGACGCAGGTGGCGACGATGGGCACGCCCGCGCGAAGCGCCTCCTGCAGGATGAGCGGCTGGCCCTCCCACACGCTGGACAGCACGAACACGGCGGCCGAAGTCAGCAAGTCGGGAACGTCATCGCGGCGGCCGGGGAACCTGACGTCGAGCCGCAGCCGGGCTGCCTGGTTCCTCAGTTCGGCCGCGAGCGGCCCCTCGCCGACGATGACCAGAAGAGGCTCGGGTCGCACATCCTGCCAGAAGGCAGCGGCTTCAATCAGGGTGCCGAACCCTTTCTGGGCGGCCAGCCTGCCCGCCGCCAGCACGATGGGGCGGCCCGGATCCGGGTCGCCGGGCAGCGGCTCGGCCGGGACCGCGCGCGTTTCCGCGGAAACGTCGGCGAGGCTCGCCGGGTGGTCCCCGGCATCGGCGGGCACGAGGACGGCATCCGCGGGAACCAGGGCGCGGCCGACCCGGCGGGCGCCCGCGGCGCGCATCCGGTCTTCCAGGTCCGGGGACACGCACAGCACCGAGTCCGCGGTGCGCGCCACGATCAGCTCGAGCACGCGGTAGACCGCGCCGGTGACGCCGCCCGCGGCTGGCGCGTTGTGCACGGTGACGGCCAGGGCGGGCCGGTGGTGGTAGACGCTCGACCGGACAAACGCCAGAGCGATCGCCGTGAGCGCCCCGGCCCGCAGGCCATGCGCGTGCACCACGTCGGGCCGCCAGGCGCGGATAAGGCGACGCAGCCGCGCGATCGCCCGCAGGTCATGGAGGACACGCGGGCGGTCCGCGATCTCGACCGCGGTGAACCCGGCCTGAGCGCTGAAGCCGAAGTCGTGGTCGGTCTGCGCGGGGCCGAACACCTCGGCCGCCACGCCCCGCGCGGCGCAGCCGCCCGCGAGCATCCGGACGTGCCGGGCGGTGCCGCCGGTGCTGGTGCCAAGCACGAACGCGACCTTCATAGCCGGATCACCCTGCGAAGCACCGCGCGCAGATCCCCGCCGTCGGCCACCGCCACCACCGGGAGGAAGGCCACCAGTACGGCCCCGCTGGCCAGCAGCGTGACGGCCACGTTGGGCAGGAATCCCGTCACCCGGAGCCCGGTCGCCACGCCCAGACCGGCGGCGGCGCCGGCCAGCGCGCCAGCCAGCCCGGCGAGCGCGGCCCGTGCGCAGCCGCGCAGCGCGTCCGGGCCGCGGAACCGGCGGACCAGGATGAGCAGCGCGACGCCCGAGCCGGTCAGCCCGATGCTGGTGGCCGCCCCGAGCCAGGGCAGCACCGCCGAGCGTGGCACGAACGGCACGATCAGCAGGTCCGCCACGATCACCAGCAGCCAGCCGCCGCTGACCGCCAGGGCCGAGGCCCGGCTCCGTCCTTCGGCGTAAAGCACCCGGGACAGGTTCGCGGTCAGCCCGTACCCGACAAGTCCGGGCGCGAACGCGGCCAGCGCGATCGCCAGCTGCCTGGCGTCCGCGGCCTGGTGGACGTGCGACTGGAAGACCCGTGCCAGCGGAATGCAGGTGCCGGCCATTCCCGCTGCTCCCAGCCAGGACGCGACCATGACCGCGCGCGTGGACGTGGCGCTGGTCGCGTCGAAGCTCTCGGAACGCGCGGACAGTTCGGGGAAGGCGCTGGTAGCGATGGGCACGGCCAGCACGGCGTAGGGCACGAAGAAAACCGCCCAGGCGAAGCCGTAGAGCACAAGCGCGCCGCTGCCGCCGTAGGAATTAGCCAGCACGATCACCACAACCACCGAGGCGTCCTGCGCGATGAGCGTGGCGACGCCCGCAGCGGCCAGCGCGCGGACCCGCGCTCCGACACCGGCCGGGAAGCGCAGCGCGGGCCGCAGCGCCAAGTGCAGCCGGGCGGCCGGGATGAGCGGCGTCGCGACCAGCGCCGCCACCCCGGCGGTGGTCCCGACGGCCAGCACCACCCAGGCCAAGACGGGCACCGGCCGGGCCATGTCCTGGTAGCCGTTCCCGACCACGCCGAACCAGAAGTAGGCGCCGATGACGACCAGGCTGGAAAGCACCGGCGCCAGCGCGGGCGCGGCGAACCTCCGGTGTGACTGCAGGATGCCGTAGAGCACCACGGCCAGCCCGTAGAGCAGGATCTGCGGCGCGAACACCACCAGCATCCGCGCACCGAGAGCGACCATGCTGGCCCGCGGACAACCTGGCGTCCCGCCAAGTAGCACTGACACCAGCGGCTGAGCGATGACCGCGACCAGCACGCTGACCGGGACGAGCAGCAGCACCGTCCAAGTGAGCAACGCGGCGGAGGTCTGCCGCACCTGCTCACGGCCCACGGCCTCGTCCCCGCCGGCAGCGGCCAGCGCCGGGCCGGCCAGCACCGGCACGACAACGGCGGTGAGGGCACCGCCCATCACGATGTCGTAGATGATGTTCGGCACCATGTTCGCCGTGGTGTACGCGGTGCCCAGGCACGAGGCCTGGACCGTGTGCGCGAACACGACCTGGCGGCCGAACCCGATGACCCGCGCCAGCATCGTGATCGCGCCGATCAGTACCGCCGCGCGGCCAATCCCCCCGCCCCGCTGCCGAGCACTCCCCCGCTCGGCCACGGGCGCCGTCATTCTTCCGGCGGCGTCAGGTCGGTCTTTTCGGCCGAACGGGTGCTGGTTCCCGCCCCGGCGAGATGCGTCGTGCCACGCTGGGCCTGAATGGTCATGGCGGGCACCTGCGGCGCGGGGCGCCGGCCGAGCATGTCCAGCCAGTGCAGTGCCGGGGTGCGCTCGATCACCTTGGTGAAGCTGACCTTTTCGCTCGCTGCCGTCAGCCCGGCGATCCCCGCGAGCAGCGCGATCCGGGCGGGCCGGGACAGGCCTGCCGCCGATGCGCCCAGCATCGCGCCGAGCGCGTTCGCGCCGGCGTCACCGAGCATGGCCCGCTCGCCGAGGTCCTCGGGCAGCAGCGCGAGCGCTGCCGCCACCGGCGCCGCGACGCTGTCCTGGCCAGCCGCGCCGATCAGGGCGCCCGAGGTGACGGCGACCTTGATGGCCCGGCCTGGCCGCAGGTCGAACAGGTTGAGCAGGTTCGCGCCGCCGGCCACCAAGCCGGCGTTGATGACCACGTCCGCGGGCGAGCCTCCGGCCAGCGCGGCGCTGACGATCCCGGTGGCGCCGATACCGCCAAGCTTCACCGCGCCGGTGGTCACCTCGCCGTGCCGAAGCGCACCCAGGTGACCGCGGAACCCGCGCCGGTCCCCGGAGCCAGCCAGGTCGTCGTAGGCCCCGAACGCCGCCGCGCCCGCTCCGCCGACAGCGATCGCGGCGTTCGCACGCCAGCTCGCCGATCCGGTCAGCCGCCGGACCATAACACCGGCGATCGCGCCAACCGCGACGGCAGGTCCCTCGAGCAGGGTGACCGGCTCGCCCCGGTGGTTGGTACGCGCCCAGGCCTTCGGACCGCCCGGCGGGCGCCGGTTCATGGCGGAATACGCGAGCCGGGCTGCGCCCGCGGCGGCCGCACCCGCCGACACGGAAGCGATCAACCGCACAGTGCTCATTTCTTAGCTTTCTTTTCGGTCGACGACGTGGGCGTCGCGGTCGGGGACGCCGTCGGCGCGGGCACCGGGCTCGGAGCAACGCCGGTCGCGCCGCTGGCGAACCCGTAGCTGCCGACCTTGCCGGTGGTGAGCCGCGCCGCGAGTGCCTGGATGGCGACGGTCTGCCCGGACACCAGGTCGGCGTCGTCGACCGTGGATACCTGATTGGACACGTTGTTGGACCGCAGCACCGCGATCGGGCTGCCCGAGCCCGAGCCCGACGACGAGCCAACGACCACGGTGGCCGCGCTCTTGGCCGCCAGTTCCTGGGCCAGCGGGACGAGCACCTGGTCATACTGGTCCGCGCTGCCATCGGACGGCGCGTTCTGCGGGGTTACCACGATGGCCAGCGTGGCCGGCGCCGCCGGCTGACCGGTGATGCTGAGGAACTGAGAGGCGGCGTAGGCCTGAAGCATCGTCCCGGCGCTGGCGCTCTGGTCAACGCCGGCGGACTGGCTGCCGGGCGACCCTGATGACGTCGATCCCGCCGACGTGGTCAGGATCTCGCTGGCGATTACCTGAGCGGCCTGCTGCTGGTACGTCGCGCCGGAATCCAGGGTGATGTTCGCGGTCTGGGCCACGTCCAGCGTGGTCTGGTTCAAGCTGTCCTGCGTCGTACCGCTGGTGTCGAAGAATTTCGGCGCCAGGTTGATCTGCCCGGTGACGTGGGCTCCCGCGTCGCCCGCAGCGGTGATGATCCCGCTGACGACCGACGACTGGGCACCCGGCTCGGTGACGATCAGCAGCTTCTGGCCGGTCAGCAGGTCACGCAGCACCGCAGGCTCAACCGCCTGAGCGTACAGCTCGTCCTGGGTAGCCTGCTGCTGGGCCGCTTGCTGCGCGCTGGTGGCCTGGTCCAGCTGGGTCTTCAGCTTCGAAGTGGTCTGATCGAGGAAGTTGTACGCGGGTCCTTGCAGTTCGGTGGAGCCGAGGACGATCCCGATCGCCAGCGCGAGGAAAACCGCGACGATGGACACAAGGTGATAGCGAAAGTCGATCACTAGAGTTTTCCGGTCAGCCAGTAGGTGAAGGAATGCCAGGTCGCGTCGAAATACCTGGCCAAGATGGGGCTAGCAGGCGAGAACACCACGGCGACGAACACGGTGACCGCCGCGGCGAGCACGAGCACCAGCAGCGACCAGCCGGAAATCCGGCTCTGGTACAGCTGGTGCACGCCGCGGGCGTTGACCAGCTTCCCGGCGACCCGCAGGTGCGTGATGAACGTGCTCGACATCCCCGGCCTGCCCTTGTCGAGGAATTCCTCCAGCGTATGGTGGGTGCCCACCACCGCGATCAGGGTGGCCCCCTTGGCGTCGGCGACGAGCAGGGCGACGTCCTCGCTCGTCCCCGGGGCGGGAATGGTGATGGCGTCCAGGCCGAGCTCACGGACCCGGGCCAGCCCGGGGGCGCGGCCGTCCGGGTAGGCGTGCACCACGAGCTCCGCGCCGCAGCACAGCGCCTCGTCGGACACCGAGTCCATGTCGCCGAAGATGGCGTCGGGCTGATAGCCGGCCTCGATCAGCGCGTCCGCGCCGCCATCCACGGCCACCATCACCGGCTTGTACTCGCGGATATAGGGCCGGAGGGCGGCCAGGTCTTCGCGGTAGTGATAGCCGCGCACCACCACCAGCACGTGCCGGCCGCTCATGTCGGTGTCCATGTCGGGCGCCGGGATGCCGTGCGTGAGCAGTTCGTGCTCACGCCGGAGGAACTCCAGGGTGTTCGCGGCAAACGACTCGATCTGGACCCCGACCATGGCCCTGGCCTCGGTCATCGCCGCCTCGATCAGCTCCTCGGTCAGCGGCGTGCCCTTGGCCACGACGGTATCGCCGAGATAGAGGGTTTCGTTGTCAAGCCGGATCACGGCGCCGTCGGTGATCCGGACGAACGCCTCCTGCCCTACCCCGTCGACGACCGGGATGCCGGCCTCGAGCAGCAGCTTCGGGCCGAGGTTGGGATAACGCCCGGTGATGCTGACCGAGATGTTGACCACCGCGGCAACCTTGCGCCTGATGAGTTCCTCGGCGCTCACCCGGTCCAGGTCGGCATGGTCGATAATGGCGATCTCGCCCGGATTGAGGCGCTTGGTGATGTTCTTGGTCTTCCGGTCTACGCGCGCGACAGCTACGATGCCGGGGGGCTCCTCAGCCTTACCCCGGGATAGCAGCGGAATCTTTACGGACGATGCCTTCATCGAGTTCCATCCTGCCAGAGCAGTAACGCGCCAACGGCCATGTTGACCATCACGGCGTGTCATTGATTTGGCGACTGAACGTCACCGGCGATCGCGTGCGTTGTGACGCAAGGTATCACCCGAACCTGAAACTTCCCTGGGAGCACGAATAGCCGACGGCCCTGCGGGCAGGCTGTTCCCGGCGTACCTGGGCTCGCGGCGACCCGCCGACCCGGGCTCTGTGGTCCGGCGAGATGGGTCAGGTAGTGTTGAAATCGTGATCAAGGGGGCGTGGTTTACCGAGGCCGAGGCGGAAGCGCACGTTCACGGTATCTGCTTCAAGACGGGCCCGCCGGAGCGAGTGGGCGTCGAACTCGAGTGGCTAGCGCGCGATCGCCGCGATCCCGCGCTCCCGGTGCAGGCGGAACAAGTAGCCGCCACCCTCGCCGGTTTTGACAGCCATTCGGATGAGGAAGGCTACTCAGGGCAAGCACCACAGCCCGTTCGGTATCAATCTTCTCTTCCTTCTGGTGCCTCGCTCACGGTCGAGCCTGGCGGGCAGCTTGAGCTCAGCTCGGCGCCCGCCGCTACGCTCGGTGAGCTTCTTGAGGTCACCGGGCGCGACCTGGCCGCGTTGCGTGACGCGGTCGCGGCGGCCGGACTCGAACTCTGCGGCTACGGCCTAGACCCGCTGCGTCCGCCCCGGCGTGTGCTCGATCTGCCGCGGTACGCGGCGATGGAGAAATTCTTCGACCGCGAGGGCCCCTGGGGCCGCCGGATGATGTGCGGCACCGCATCGGTCCAGGTGTGCCTGGACGCCGGCGACGACAGCCCGGGCCAGTCCGGATACCGTGCGCGCTGGCGGCTGCTGCACGCGATCGGGCCGGTGCTGGTGGCGGCGTTCGCCAACTCCCCGCTGCGCGTCGGGCGGCCGACGGGCTGGCGTTCGGGCCGACAGCAGGTGTGGGCGAACATGGACCCGGGCCGTACCCGGGCGCCGGCCCTGCGAGCGGCCAACGGCGACCCGCGCGATTCGTGGGCCGCCTACGCGCTGGACGCCAAGCTGATGTGCGTCCGCGAACCCGGGTCGCAGGACTGGACCGCGCCGCCGGGGGTGACCTTCCGCGACTGGCTGCGCGACGGCGGTTCGGGCCCGCTGCGGGCGCCGACCGCCGAGGACCTGGACTATCACCTGTCCACCCTGTTCCCGCCGGTCCGCCCGCACGGGCACATGGAACTGCGGATGATCGACGCGCAGCCCGGCGACGGCTGGATTGTGCCGACGGCCGTTGTCACCGCCCTGGCCGGTGACGAGCGTGCCGCCGACGCAGCGCTGGCCGCCGCCGAGCCGGTGTGGGAGGGGGCGCCCGACGCCCAGGAGCCGTGGCTGCGGGCAGCCAGGTGCGGTCCCTCGGACCCGCGGATCAGCCAGGCCAGCAAGCAGTGCTTCGACGCCGCCGACGCCGCGCTGACCCGGTCGGACGCGCCCGACCAGATCCGGCGGGCGGTGGCCGAATTCACCGAGCGCTACGTGCTGAAAGACCGATGTCCTGCCGACGATCAACTGGACGGAGTCACGTGATGACGGAGTCGCAGCTCGACCCGGAAACCCTGCGCGGGATCATCGCGCGGGCGCTGACCGGCGCACGGGAGCGGACCTGTTTGCTCACCGAGAGCGTGGACGAGACGGACCTGGTCAGACAGCATTCACCGCTGATGTCCCCGCTGATCTGGGACCTTGCGCACATCGCCAACCAAGAAGAGCTCTGGCTGCTGCGTGAGGTCGGCGGCCGCGAGCCGATGCACCCGGAGATCGACACGCTGTACGACGCGTTCGAGCACCCGCGGGCCGAGCGCCCGACGCTGCCCCTGCTGCCGCCCGCCGAGGCGCGGGCCTACGGGCAGGAGGTGCGGGGCCGGGTGCTGGACCTGCTCGACCGCGCGCCATTCACCGGGACGCGGCTGCTCGGCGACGGGTTCGCGTTCGGGATGATCGCGCAGCATGAGGTGCAGCACGACGAGACGATGCTGATCACGCACCAGATCCGGACCGGAGCGCCGGTGCTCACCGCCCCCTCCCCCGGCCGGCGCCCGCCGACGCGTCCCGGCTGCCGGCCGAGGTCCTCGTCCCCGGCGGCCCGTTCACCATGGGCACCTCGACCGAACCGTGGGCACTGGACAACGAGCGGCCCGCGCACACCGTGGACCTGCCGCCCTTCTATCTCGACACCAACCCGGTGACCTGCGGTGCCTACGCCGAATTCATCGAGGACGGCGGGTACGACGACCCGCGCTGGTGGACGCCGGCCGGCTGGAAGCACCGGCAGAAGGCCGGGCTGACCGCGCCGCTGTACTGGCGGCAAGACGGCGGGCAGTGGACCCGCCGGGTCTTCGGCCGGCCTGAGCCGGTCACGCCGGACGAACCTGTGCTGCACGTGTGCTGGTACGAGGCCGACGCGTACGCCCGCTGGGCCGGGCGACGGCTGCCGACCGAGGCCGAGTGGGAGAAGGCGGCCCGCTACGATCCCGTCACCGGCCTGACCCGCAGGTACCCGTGGGGCAACGCGGAGCCGGAGTCGTCGCACGCCAACCTCGGCCAGGCCTTCCTGCGCCCCGCGCCGGCCGGTTCCTTCCCCCAGGGGGCGGCGCCGTGCGGAGCCAGGCAGCTGATCGGGGACGTCTGGGAATGGACGAGCTCGGATTTCCTGCCCTACCCGGGGTTCCAGGCGTGGCCGTACCGGGAGTACTCGGAGGTGTTCTTCGGGCCGGAGTACAAGGTGCTGCGCGGCGGGTCGTTCGCGGTCAGCCAGGTGGCCTGCCGGGGCACCTTCCGCAACTGGGATTACCCGATCAGGCGGCAGATCTTCTCCGGCATCCGGACCGCCCGCAGTGCTGGCCCGGGGGGACGACCCCCCGGAACCCCCCGCTCATGGGGGGGAAACCATCCCCCCCATACCCCCCTGGCCCCCTCGACCTGATGTGCCGCCACCTGGCCTACCTTGGGCCGCCCGCCACGCTGCGCTCGGTGCTCATCGACCCGCCGCACGGCCTGTACCGGCAAGCCTGGGCTCCGCGCCGGCAGCGGTACGGGACGGTGAACGCGGACGGGTTCGGGGTGGGCTGGTACACGCCGGACGACCCGGCTCCGGCCAGGTACCGGCGTCCGGTGCCGATCTGGGGGGACGAATCATTCGCGGACATCGCCCGGGTGACCAGGGCGGGCGCGGTACTCGCGGCGGTGCGCTGCGCGACGGAGGGCACCGACCTGGGCACGGCCGCGGTCGCGCCATACGCGTCAGGGTCCTGGCTGTTCAGCCATAACGGCAAGATCGAGGGGTGGCCGGACTCGGTGACCGGGCTGGCCGCCACCCTGCCCGCCAGCGCACTGCTCGGCCTGGAGGCCCGGGTCGATTCGGCGCTGCTCTGGGCGCTGGTACGGCACCGGCTCGAGCTCGGCGCAGGGCCGGCGCAGGCCCTGGCGGATACCGTCCTGGCGCTCCGCACGGCGGGCGTGACCGGCCGGTTCAACTTCCTGCTGACTGACGGCCAGGTGATCGCGGCCACCGCGGCAGGCGACACCTTGTGGCACCGGTCCGGGCCCGCCGGCTCGTTCGTGCTGGTCGCCTCGGAGCCCGGTGACGACGAACCCGGCTGGACCGAAGTCCCCGATAGTCGCGTTGTCACCGCCACGCGCCAGCGGGTCAGCGTGGCTGAGCTCGCCGACCTGGACGGTGAGGTCAGGCGACGCCAGGACTCCGAAGACGGAAGGATCGCGATCCGATGACATCTCTCGACCGCCGACTGCCGCCTGGTTTCCTCGCCGAGGCACTGCGCGCGGACGCGCTGAGCGGACTGACTGCGGAACCGAAGTCGCTGCCGCCCAAGTGGTTCTACGACGCGCAGGGCAGCGCGCTGTTCGACAAGATCACCGAGTTGCCCGAGTACTACCCGACCCGCGCCGAACGAGAGATCTTGCGCGCCACCGCAACCGGGATCGCCCGGCAGACCAGGGCGCGGACCCTGATCGAGCTCGGCTCCGGGTCCTCGGACAAGACCAGGCTGCTGCTCGACGCACTGCGGGCCGCGGGCACGCTGCGCTGTTACGTGCCGGTCGACGTCAGCGAGCGCCCTGGCCGCCGCGGGTAAGGCGCTGTCCGCCGAGTACCCGGGCCTCGACGTGCGGGCCGTGGTGTCCGATTTCGAGGAGCGCCTCGGGTTCCCGGCCGACGGCGACGCGCCCGCGCCCCGGCTGGTCGCCTTCCTCGGCAGCACGATCGGGAACCTGGAGCCCGGTCAGCGGGCCGCTTTCCTGGCCCGGGTCCGGGCTCAGCTGCGGCCGGGTGACTTCTTCCTGCTCGGCACCGACCTGGTCAAGGACGAGGCCACGCTGATCGCCGCGTATGACGACGCCTCGGGAGTCACCGCCGACTTCAACAAGAACGTGCTCGCGGTGCTGAACGCCGAACTCGGCGCCGATTTCGACCTGGACGCCTTCGAGCACGTCGCGGTGTGGGACGCCAGCGCCGAGTGGATCGAGATGCGGCTGCGCTCGCTGACTGCGCAGACCGTGCGCCTGCCGGCCATCGGGCTCACCATCGACTTCGCCGACGGCGAGGAGATGCGCACCGAGGTGTCGGCCAAGTTCCGCCGGGAAGGCGTGCAGGCTGAGCTGGCCGCCGCGGGATTCACGATGCGGTCGTGGTGGACCGATGCGGAGGCGCAGTTCGCCCTGTCCCTGTCCATCCCGACCTGAGCGAGAAACTGCGTACTGTTTGTTGTGGGGCCAATCGCATCAGCGGGGGTTGTCGAGGAGGCCGACGTGGGCGAGTCAGCCATCGCGGTGCGCGGGCTGCGCAAGAGTTTCGGGCCGAAGGTGGCGGTAGCCGGGATCGATCTTCAGATCGCGGCGGGTTCCTTCGCCGGGCTGGTCGGGCCGAACGGGGCGGGCAAGACCACGTCCCTGTCAATGATGACCGGCCTGCTGCGGCCGGACGGCGGCCAGGTCCTGATCAACGGGCTGGACGTATGGGCCGACCCGCCCGCGGCCAAGGCGATCATCGGGGTGGTCCCGGCCGAGGTCCGGCTGTTCGAGCGGCTGAGCGGCGAGGAACTGCTGGAATACGCCGGACGGCTGCGCGGCATGCCCGCCGCCGAGGCGCGCTCCCGGGCCGCGCAGCTGCTGGGCGTGCTGGACCTGACCGCGGACGCCAAGCGCCTGGTCGCCGACTACTCCACCGGCATGCGCAAGAAGGCCACGCTCGGCTGCGCCCTGATCCACAACCCTTCGGTGCTGTTCCTGGACGAGCCGCTGGAGGGGGTCGATCCGGTCTCCGCCGACGTGATCCGCCGGCTGCTGACCCGCTTCGTCGGCTCCGGCTCGACCGTGCTGTTCTCCAGCCACGTCATGGAACTGGTGGAGCAGGTCTGCAACCATGTCTCCATCATCGACAAGGGCCGGATCGTGGCCACCGGCACCACCGAACAGGTCCGGGGTGGCAAGACCCTGCAGCAGGCGTTCATCAACCTGGTTGGTTCAAGGGCGGACGGCGGGGAGGGACTGTCGTGGCTCGGCTCCTCGTCCAACTGAAGCTGCGCTTGCTGCGCAACGCGCTGCGCTCGTCCACGCAAGCCAAGGTCTCCTTCATCGTCAGCACGATCTTCGCCGCGCTGGTCGCGGCCGGCACCTTCGCCGGCTTGGCCGCGTTGCGCGGCAACAGCGCGGCGGTGGATCTGACCACGGTCGTCTTCACCTTGTTCGCGTTCGGCTGGCTGATCCTGCCGCTCTTGTCCTTCGGCCTCGACGGCACCTTGGATCCCGCCACGCTGGCCCTCTACCCGCTGCGTACCCGCCCGCTCGCGGTAGGGCTGCTGGCCGCCTCGGCCACCGGCGCCTGGCCGCTGGCCAACCTGATCGGCTTGCTCGGGGCGGTCGTCGGGCTAGCCCGCGGCGGGCTCGGCCTGCTCGTCGCGCTGCTCGCGGTCCCGCTGGAGGTGCTGTTCTGCATCACGCTGGCCCGGTTCGTGACCGCGGGCCTGGCCGGACTGCTGCGCTCACGGCGCGGCAAGGACTTCGCCGCCTTCCTGATCATCCCGATCTTCGCCCTGTACGAGGTTTTCACCCAGGTAGTGCCGAAGCTGACGGCCGAGGGCAAGCTCACCCCGGCGAGCTTCGCCGGCGTCGACGTCTGGATGCGCTGGATCCCGCCGGGCCTGGCCGCGCACGCGATCCAGGACGCCTCGGACGGGCACGCCGGCACCGCGCTGCTGCGGCTGGCGCTGCTGGCCGGCATTATCGTCGCGCTGGGCCGGCTCTGGATCGGATCGCTCAGCCGCGGCCTGGTGACGGTCGATACCAGCACGCAGTCATCGGCGGTGCGCAATGCGGCGCTGCCGTTCGGCCGGTACGGCCTGCGCGGCACGGTGGCCGCCCGGTTCTGGATCTACCAGCGCCGCGACCCCAACGCGATCATCTACTGGTGCATCACCGGGGTCGTCATGATCGCCGTGTCCATCAGCACCATCCTGACCCCGAAGTATCTGGGCGCACTGCTCGGCAGCGCAGCCCTCGGGTCCGCACTCATCGCCGTCCTGCACTCCGACTCGATCGGGATGAGCGGGCCAAGCTTCGGCTTCGAGGCGATAGCGCTGACCGGGCGCCGGGCCATGCGCGCCTATTTCTCCGGCCAGAACATAGCGATCGCCATGATCGCGGTGCCGCTGCTCACGGTGATCTCCTTCGGCCTCGCGGCCGTGGCCCGGCATCCAGTGGACGGATTCCTGGGCATGGCGGTTGATCTGGCCGGGATCGGCGCGGCCCTGGCGCTGAGCAGTGTCTTCACCGTCACCGTGCCGTATCCAGTGGAGAAACGAGTCGGCAGTCCCACCCCCAGGCCCGTCGACGGATACCTCGGCTACCGGCTCGCGGGCACCTTCGGAGCTCTTATCGGCACGGTGGTGCTGGTCATCCCGGTGGTGCTTGGCGCGGTGCTCACTCGCTCCGATCAGGCCGTGGTCCGGATGCCGGTGCTCCTGCTTTGCGCCGCCGGGTACGGTATCGCGCTGGCCTGGATCGGCGTGCGGATCGCCGGCCAGGTGGCCGAGCAGAAGCTGCCGGACCTCTACCAGATCGCCGTCCGCAGCAAGCTCTAGCCGACCGCGGACCTCTACGTCCTGTTTCTGGCTGCACCGTAACCGAGCAGAGCCGCGAGCCCGAGTGCGGTTCGGGGAGCGTAGGGGACGCGCCACATCCCGCCGTGGGCGGCCGCGTGCGCCTCCTCCTGCCACGGGTGTGCCTGCTCCTGGCCGCCGCCCGTGTGCAGGTCATGGACGAGCAATGCCGCCATCAGCGCCTTGGTGGTGGCGGGCTCGAAGACTTCGAGGCCGAACCGGTGCGCGCCCGCGTACGCCGCCGCCAGCACCCGGTTCTTGGTGACCGACCGGGTGCGAGTCGGCGGGGCAACGTTCATGGACGCGGTCGTGCCGCCGTCACGGGCGACGGTGGCACGCCAGCGCTGCAAGCGCTTGGCGAGAGCATAGTTGGGGCCCTGCTGCGGCACGAGGCCATCGCAGATGCCGGGATCGGCACCCGCCGGGTAGGCGGGACGGAGCAGCCGGCCGCCGGACAGCGTCCGCAGCGACCAGCCGCCCAGCTTCGCCGCCCGGGACCGGCCCGCGTAAGCGCGGGCGGCGTAGGCGACCGCGTCGGCCGGGACGGCGAACACGTCGGTGGGCGTGGCGAGGAACCCGAGCGCGACGTCGCGGCGCCCGGCCTGCAGGCGCACGGTCAGCGCGTCGACGGCGCTGGCGACCCGGACGTTAGCCGCGCCGTCGGCGTAGACGTAGTTGCCGAGCACCAGCGGGCTGTCGAGACCGGCCAGCCAGTCGGCGACGGCCGGGACGTCACCGGTCAGGTCGAAGCCCGCGCGCTGCGCCAGGTCCCCTGCGGGCTCATCGTCGTTTTCTCCTGCGACCGGGACGAGCAGGGTCCCCCCGCTGCGCCGCGCCGTCTCCAGCACCTGATCCCAGATGGCCCGGCGAGGCAGGTCGACCCCGATCACCCGGGCGCCCCAGTTCAGCAGCACCGGCAGGGGGCCGACCTCGGCGCCCGCCCCGAGCACCACGACCGTGCGGCCGGGCAGGGCGAGCCACTCGGGACACGCGGCGACGGCCCGGACCGCCTCCGCGCAGGACGGCTCGATGATGCCCGCGGCGACCCACGCGTCCAGCTGGCGCAGCAAGGCGCTGCCGCTCAGCCGCTCACCCCGGTAGGGTACCGACAACTCGGTTTCCGCTTTCCCGGTCCCCGCCACCGTGACGGTGGTCAGCCTGCATTGCGCAGGTGCCGCGACGAGCGCATCGAGCCCGGTCTCGGACCCGTCGCCGCCGACGACGCGCATCCGCTGCTGCAGCGAGGCCAGCCCGTCCCGGGCTACCGATACCGCGGCCTGCCTCGAGGTCAGCCCGGCCGCAATGAGCCTGCGGAAATGCGCCGGATATCCGGCACGCCAGTTAGCCTCGCGGCTGGCATCGAGGGCACCGGCCGGGTCGACCCGGCCCAGCGCGTCCGCGACCACCGCCCGGCCAAGCGCCGACGTGCTCCGACGGCCGTCCGCAGCGACGGGAAAGGTCACCCCGGCCGCCTCGGCGCCGCTCATCCCGCCCTCATGATCGTCACCAGACCATCATGGCGCGAGAATTATGATCCGTGCGATGTCGAGGACTCCCCGGCGGCTCCGACTCTGTGGTGAGCGCGCCGACGGGGCGCACCGAAACGCGGAGGACAACACCGGTGAAGTACCTGATGCTGATCTACGGAAACCAGGAGAAGTGGGCCTCGATCCCGGCTGAGGAGTGGCCGGCGGCCATCGCCAAGCAGGACGCGTTCAACCGCAAGTACCAGGCGACAGGCGAGCTTATCGGCGCCTACGGGCTCGCCGACGAGGTCCAGGCCAAGCTGGTACGCCGGGAGAACGGGCAGCCGGCCGTGACGGACGGCCCGTACCTGGAAACCAAGGAGTACATCGCCAGCTTCTACCTGCTCGACTGCGAGAGCGAGGAGCGCGCCCTGCAGATCGCGGCGGATATGCCGTGGGCGGACGTCGAGCCGGTCGAGTTCTGGCCGATCTTGCATGAGGCCAAGCCGGACCTGTGAGCACGAGCCAGGGCGGCCTCGAGGACCTGCTGCGCGAACTGGCGCCGCAGGTCCTCGCCGCGCTGGTGCGCCGGTACGGGCAGTTCCACCTGTGCGAGGACGCGTGCCAGGAGGCGCTGCTCGCCGCCGCGCTGCAGTGGCCGTCCGGCGGCCAGCCGGAGAACCCGCGCGGCTGGCTGATCACGGTCGCCTCGCGGCGGCTAATGGACCAGGTCCGCAGCGAGCAGTCCCGGCGGACCCGCGAGGAACTGATCGCGGTGGCCACCCCGCAGTCCGAACTGCTCGGTCCCCCGGCCGACGCCGAGCCTGCCGACAGCGACGACTCGCTGGCCCTGCTGTTCGGCTGCTGCCATCCGGACCTGTCTTCGCCGAGCCAGATCGCGCTGACCCTGCGAGCCGTCGGTGGCCTGTCCACCGCGCAGATCGCCGCGGCGTTCGGGGTGCCCGAGGCGACGATGGCGCAGCGCATCAGCCGGGCTAAGCAGACGATCTCCGGGACGGGGTTCGACTTCAGCCTGCCGACCGGCGCGGAGCGGACCGAACGGCTGCGCGTCGTGCTGCACGTGCTCTACCTCGTCTTCAACGAGGGGTACACGGCCACCGCCGGAGACGCGCTGACCGTGCCGGCGCTGTCGCAGGAGGCGATCCGGCTCACCCGCTGGCTGCACCGGCTGCTGCCGGACGACGGTGAGGTGACCGGCCTGCTTGCGCTGATGCTGCTGACCGACGCACGGCGCCCGGCCCGCACGGGGCCCGACGGGTCGCTGGTTCCGCTGGCCGAGCAAGACCGGCAGAAGTGGGACCAAGGCCAGATCGCCGAGGGAATCGCGCTCATCAGCGCCGCGCTGCCCCGAGGTGACGTCGGCCCGTACCAGCTGCAGGCGGCCATCGCGGCCGTGCACGACGAGGCCAAGACCATGGCCGACACCGACTGGCCGCAGATCCTCGGGCTCTACGACCTGCTGGAACGCGTAGCGCCGAACCCGTTCACGGCGCTCAACCGCGCGGTGGCGGTGGCGATGGTGCACGGTCCGGACGCGGGACTGGAGGTCATCGCCACGCTGGCGGCGGACCAGCGGATGGCGCGGCACCACCGGCTGCTGGCCGCCCGGGCCCATATGCACGAACTGGCCGGCCGCACCGCCGCGGCGGCCGCCGGTTACCTCGACGCGGCCCGGCACGCGACCAGCCTGCCCGAACGCCGCTACCTGGCGCTTCAGGCCACGCGGCTGGCCCAGGTAACCGGGCCAGCGTCCAGATAGGCCGACACCCGCATACCGAGGTTGGCACCGTGCACATGCGGGTGCGGCCCGGCCCTGCCGACTGGTTCGGCTGGGATGTCGGTGAAGTCGACGTTGAGCGTGTCGCTGCCGGCCATACCGGTCGCGGGCCAGCTGCCGGGGACCGGTGAAAGATCGCGTGTGCTGACCGCGAACAGCCGACTGCCGTCGGGCACCGCGGCGGTCACCAGCGCATCGGTGACCGAACGAGCTCCGGAGCAGTACTGCTGTCTTCCTCCGCCAGCTGCGCCAGGGCGGCCCAGCGCTGGCGGGTCCGCCCCCCGCCGGGCAGCGGCAGGTTCAGCCGCCCCGACTCGACCGCCTCGGCAAAGGCCGCGGCGCCCCCCGCGCCAGGCCAGCTACCAGCGCGATCATCGACGGCTGATAGGGCCAGGTGAAGACAACCGCCGTACCGAGGTGTCAGACCCGGAGGCCGGGGTAGGGCGTCGGCCGTCGGCATGGCGTCGGCACGGTGAAAACGGCCGCCGAGGGCGGCGGCCGGGACGGAGGCCACTGTGAGCGAGTTCGACAACTTGAAGAACGAAGCCGAGCAGTACGCCCAACAGCATCCACAGCAGGTCCAGGAAGGTGAAGACGCTGTGGAGAAGAAGTTCGGCCTGGGCCAGCAGGACCAGTCCGGCCAGGGCGGACCGCAGGACCAGTACGGCCAGGGCCAGCAGGACCAGGGCAACTACGGCCAGGGCCAGCAAGACCAGTACGGGCAGGGCCAGCAGGACCAGGGCAACTACGGCCAGGGCCAGCAAGACCAGTACGGGCAAGGCCAGCAGGACCAGCAAGGTCAGCAGGACCAGTACGGGCAAGGCCAGCAGGACCAGCAAGGTCAGCAGGACCAGTACGGGCAAGGCCAGCAGGACCAGCAAGGTCAGCAGGACCAGTACGGGCAAGGCCAGCAGGACCAGCAAGGTCAGCAGGACCAGTACGGGCAGGACCAGCAGTCGGGTTACTAGCCTGCTGGCACGACCAGAAGCCACCGTGGGCGCAGGAGCCGGTTGACGCACCAGCCGTCACGGCTACTTCGCCCCGGTGGCTTTCCGGTCTCTGACCGGCCCCCTGCCATCGGCCGGGCGTCGCCGCCATCATGCTCATGGCCCTGATCTGGATCATCGTCGGCATCATCAATGTGGCCTACGCCATGCGCAAGTACCCGCAGCGGTAGCCGCTGTTGGCGATCTTCTCGTCAAGAACGTAACGACCGCCGAGGACCGCTCCCGCCAAGGCCATCAGCGCCGGTTACCCGCGGCGGCGGGTCCTAATCACCGATTGGCGCTGAATACCCACTCGAAGCGTGGCTGGCTTCCTCAGTGCTGGCATGATCGTAGGCGTGACGGTCGTAAGGATTAACGCGATTACCGTGCCCGCCGACGGTGGCGACGAGCTGGCCCGCAGGTTCGCCGCCCGGGCCGGCGCGGTAGACAACCAGGATGGCTTCGAGGGCTTCGAGCTGCTCAAGCCGACGGACGGGCGGACCACCTGGCTGGTGGTGACCAGGTGGCGGGACGAGGAGGCGTTCAAGGCGTGGATGAACTCCCCCGCCTTCGGCCACGGGCACCGGTCGGCCGCCGAGCGTGCGGGCGGCGAAGCCCCTCCGCCGGTGGGCATCAACAGTGAGCTGTGGTCCTACGAGGTCGCCGGCGGATCATCTCGCTGACCGGCCCGGAACCGCCGCAGCAGCGCGCTCTTGATCCCTGGCCTTGACCCGAACACCAGCAGGAACAGCGCCTCGCGGGCGAGCCGCTGCGGGTGCTGATCCACGGTGACCGACCGGCTTCCGTCGCGTTCCTCGGTTATCGCGCAGGCGGTCCCCAGGTCCAGGCCCAGGCCACCGGCCTGGACCGGGACGGACGCCCCGTACAGTCCTTCCGCCGCGAGCGCGTCGAGCTGGGCGACGGGGAGCGCGTCCAGGCCCTCGACCCGCATCGCCCCGGGAAACAGCAGGTCATCGGCGAGCCGGCGGGCAATCGCCCGAACGTCCCGCGATGTCGTGGTCATAGGGTTTCCCATGCTCCTACGCTAGCCGGGCTGGGCTCCTTACGCCCGGGGAGATCCTTCGGTAGCTTGAGGCCATGCAGAACCGGGACGGATTCGCGCGCCGGGCGCGGCCGCGAACCATGAGCTCGCGCTGACATGGACGTCGTCGGCATGGTGCTGCACCCCGAGCGGGACTGCAGCGGCGCGGTCGGGTCGATCCTGGACTGGGCGGCCCGCCGGGAGATCCAGGTCCTGGGCATCAATACCGAGATCAGCAGGCTCGCCTGCACCGCCGAGGCGGTGACCGCCGAGGAACTCCGCCGGCGGGCGAACCTGGTCGTCAGCCTGGGCGGCGACGGAACGATGCTGCGCGCCATGCGGCTGGCGGACCGGCAGCGTTTCCCGGTCCTCGGGGTGAACCTCGGCAAGCTGGGCTTCCTGGCCGAGGTCGACGTGCCCGATCTGGCCGACGCGCTGTCCGCGATCGACAGCCACGAGTTCACCACTGAACCGCGGCTGGCCGTCGACGCCGTCATCGGAGACCAGCTAGTTACCGCGTTCAACGACATCGCGTTCGTCCGGTTTCCCGGCCAGAAAACCGCCGCCATCTCGGTGGAGGCCGCGGGCCGCCCATTCGTCAGCTACGCCGCCGACGCTATCGTTGTCGCCACGCCCACTGGCTCGACCGCGTACAGCTTCTCCGCCGGCGGGCCCATCGTGAGCCCCGCAGTGGAGGCTCTCCTGGTCACGCCCGCCGCACCGCACTCGGCCTACAACCGCGGGCTCGTCGTCTCGGTCGATGACCAGCTGACCCTGAACATCCTGCCGTCCAGCGGGCGGCTCGCCGTCGAGGCCGACGGCAACGTAGCCGCCAACGTGGAACCCGGCGACCGGATCCAACTGCAGCCGCGCCCCGGCGCTGCCTACGTGGTCCGCCTTGGCCACTCCACATTCTACGAGCGGGTCAGGCGCAAGCTGCGGCTGACCGACTCCGCGGAGATCGCCATCGGCCGGTGATGACGCCCGGCTAGCGCTAGCAGGCCTGCAGCATGGCACGGGCCTGCGGCCGCCCGGCCATGTCGCGCGGTGCGCGCGGGGCCGGGCATACTCCGGCGGTCCGGCCGTTCCTGGCGGCGAAACCCGGATCTGACGGCGAACCGAAGGCCCTGGCCACCGCCGTGCACGCCCAGCGCATCCGCTTGGCCGCAGTCTCGGGGTGCTCGCCATACTCCTGCGCGACCCGGGCCGCGCAGCCCAGATCGCCGAACGCGCGGGTGGCCGCGGCTATCGCCTGCTTGACCTGTATCGCGCTTGGCTCGTCGGAGCGCTGCAGGGTGGATGCGAACAGCGCGTCGGCCCGGGTGGCGCTCATGCTCGGGTCACATGGCATGGATCGCATCGGGGCCTCCTTCTACCCAGGGGCCTGACATCCCCGGCTGCCCGGCCGGCCGGCAGACCGGCCGCCCGGGAAGCCCGCGCCTGCGTCAGGTCACAGGCGCCCCTCAGCAAGTCGGAGGGCCGGACGGCTCACGTGATACATCCATTCGCACTTACTTCTGGCGCCGGAGCTCAGCGATGGCCGGACCGTGGCGGGCATAGGATGTGACCGGCGTACCGGGAGCCTCGGGGTGCCGGCGCCAGCCGTAACGATCACAAAAGGGGTGTGTCGTGGCCGAGGGCGGGTCGAGTGGGCCGGCAGAGCGCATCGCTGGCCTGGACACGAGCGTGGCGCACCCGGCCCGGGTCTACGATTACTGGCTCGGCGGCAAGGACAACTTCGCCGCCGACCGCGAGGCGGCCGAGCGCGTGCTGGCCGTGGCGCCTGGCCTGCGGTTCCGGGTCCGCGCCAACCGCGCCTTCCTCGGCCGGACGACCAGGTACCTAGCCGCCGAAGCCGGCATCCGCCAGTTTCTGGACCTCGGCACCGGGATCCCCACCGCGGAAAATACGCACGAGGTGGCCCAGCGGGTCGCCCCCGATGCCCGGGTGGTCTATGTCGACAACGACCCGGTCGTCCTGCTGCACGCCCAGGCCCTGCTGCGCAGCACCTCGCAGGGCGCGACCGACTACCTGCAAGCCGACCTGCGCGACCCCGGGACGATCCTGGACCGGGCGGCGGCCCTGCTGGACTTCGGCCAGCCCGTCGCGGTCATGCTCCTGGGTGTGCTCCACCTGATCTCCGATTCCGAGGACCCGTGGGGCATCGTGGCCCGGCTGATGGCCGCCACGTCTGCCGGGAGCTACCTGACGATCTCCCATCCCGCGATCGATATCCACCACACTCAGGCGGACGCGCAACGGGTCTACAACGAGCGGGTCTCGACGCCCCAGACGCTGCGCACCCGGGAGCAGGTGGCCAGGTTCTTCACCGGCCTCGAGCTGGTCGAGCCAGGTCTGGTGCAGGTGCATCAGTGGCGGCCTGACCCCGGCGACACCGCCCCGGAAGGGGTCGTGTCCGCGCACGGCGGCGTGGCACGCAAGGCCAGTGCCTAGCCGGCCGGAGGCGGGGTGGTGCAGCCGACGCACGGTTTCCCCAGGAGGTAGGCGGGGATGGGCTGGCGTACGGAACCTGACGTCTAGCTGATGAGCGCCTGTGAGGCTCGCTCGATGATCGCGTCCAGGTCGTCCCGGCTGCCCACGCGGTAAAGCGGGCCTCCCCCGTCGGCGAGCAACTGGCTCACGATCGCGACGCCCCGTGCCGGTACCGGACCTTGCCCGGTGAGGAAACCGGCCAGCCCGGTCAGCTCAGGCGCCGACCTGACGATCCGGTCCCGGCGGAGCGGGAGAAAAGGCTGGCGGGCGAACGCAGCTGACGGCCGGGCGGCCAGTCGCGGGCGGGCGCCTGGGACCGGAGACGCGGGCGCGGCCGCGGCCGCGGCCGCGGCCAGAATGCGCCGCAGGCTCGCCGCTAGGCCGCGGCGAAACCCGTCGGAGGTCAGGAACACGGCCCGCGCGGCCAGCATGGCGCTGGCCTCTGGCTGGGCGCCATCGGCCAGCTGCCGGTCAAGGCGGGCCGCCAGGGCTCGCGCCAGCCAGTGGTGCCAGGGCCGCAGCCGCCGGACTGTCAGGCGACCGCGGTCGTCGTCAAGCAGCACATGCATCGCGCCACCTCCGATATTGTGACCTGTAAGTCAATTATACTGGTCACGAATGACCTGTAACAACTATTTAACTGGTCACGTTCTGGTGGTCGCGGGTATCTCCGGACGAGCCCGCCGGGCGCGAAAGCTGGTGATCTTGACGGCTAGCCTGATCGGCATGACGTTGCCGTCGTGGGCGTCCCACCTGGAGCACAAGCTGGCACCGCCGCCGCTGCTGCTGGTCCAGGCGTTCGTCAACACCCTCGACCTGGATCTGCACACCGACGTGCTGGCCCACGCCGACGAAGCCCGGGCGTGGCTGGCTGACGCTCGCCTGCGCGACCTGGGACAGCCTGATACGGACTTCGCCGCGGATCTCCGACTGGCTCGCGACGTCAGGGAGAGCCTGCGGGCGATGATCGCGCACAACACCGACGGCACACCGCTCAACGAAGCCGAACTGCGGCCGCTGGAGCAGGTCACGCGCCTAGCCAGGCCCCGACTGGACGTGACCGCCGACGGCCAGGTCAAGCTGGCGACGCAGAGCCATGCTCCGCGCCTGCCGGACGGCCTGGCCGGGCTGCTGCTGACCATCCGCGACGCGCAGGCCGACGGAAGCTGGGACCGGCTGAAGCTATGCGGCAACCCGGACTGCCTCTGGGCGTTCTATGACCGGTCCCGCAGCCGCCGGGGCGCGTGGTGCGAGATGGCCTCGTGCGGCAACAAGCTCAAGAACCGCAACCTGCGTGCCCGCCGCGCCCAGGCCAGCTAGGGCCCGTTCACTACCGGAAACTCGCCACAAGCAGCAGGACGGCCGCGGCCGGCACCACGGACAAACGCACCAGGGGCCTTGGTCATCGGCTCGGTACCGGCCTCGAGCGCCGGTCAGCCGCGGGCCGCCGCACGCTCGCGCGCCGCCAGCGCCAGCAGTTCCTCCGCGTGCGCCTGGCCGAATTCGGAATCCTCAAGGCCGCCCAGCATCCGGGACAGCTCGCGGGCCCGGTCCGGCTGGTCCAGCCGGACCACGCCGCTCGCGGTGACCAGGCCGTCGCCTGACTTCTCCACCACCAGGTGGTTGTCGGCGAACGCCGCCACCTGCGGCAGGTGGGTGACCACGATCACCTGCGAGGAACGCGCCAGCCGCGCGAGCCGCCTGCCGATCTCCACCGCTGCCTTGCCGCCGACCCCGGCGTCCACCTCGTCGAACACGAACGTCGGCACCGGGTCCGCGCCGGCGAAGACGACCTCGATGGCCAGCATGACGCGGGAAAGCTCGCCGCCGGAGGCGCCCTTGTTAAGGGACAGCGCGGGCGCGCCGGGGTGCGCGGCCAGCCGGATCTCCACGTCGTCGGCGCCGTAGGGGCCGGGTGCGTCCAGCTCGCTGACCACGGCGGTAAGCGACGCGTGCGGCATGGCCAGCGCGGTGAGCTCGGCGGTCACCTCCGAGGCGAACCGCTCTGCCGCGGCCGAGCGAAGCGCGGTCAGCTGCCCGGCGCGCGAGGCCACCTCAGCCGCCAGGGCTGACTCCTCCTCGGCCAGCGCGGCGATCTTGTCGTTATCCCCTTCGAGCTCGGCCAGCCGCGCCCCGGCTTGCTTGGCCCAGTCGAGCACGGCAGCCACATCCCCGGAGGCCGCCCCGTAGACCCGGATCAGCCGGCCGAGCGCTGCCCGGCGTTCCTGCACCGCGGCCAGCCGGGCCGGATCAGAATCCAGTGACTCGGTGTAGGAGGCGAGCTCCCCGGCCACGTCGGAGATCAGGTAGCTGGCCTCGGTCAGCCGGTCGGCGAGCCCGGCCAGCAGAGAGTCATGCACGCGGACCGCCTCGAGCGCGCGCCCCGCGGCGCCGAGCAGCGTGACCGCGTCCGAGCCGTCTACCGAGGCCGACGCCGGGTCGCCGAGCAGCGCCTCGTGTGCGGTGGTGGCCGCGGCGTGCAGCGCGTCGGCGTTCGCCAGCTTCTCCTCCTCCGCCAGCAGGGCCGCGTCCTCGCCCGCCATCGGGGCGCCCGCCTCGATCTCGGCCAGGCCGAACCGCAATGTCTCCGCCTCGGCCGCGCGCTCCCGCTCGGCCTGCGTCAGCGACTCGAGCTCCTCGCGGACCGCGCGGTGCCGGTTGAACACCCGCCGGTAGTCGGAAAGGGTGGCGGCCAGCTCGGGCCCGGCGAACCGGTCCAGCGCGTCCCGCTGCCGCCCGGGCTTGAGCAGCTGCTGCTGGTCTGACTGCCCGTGCACCGCCACCAGGTCGTCAGCCAGCACCTGGAGCAGCGACACCGGAACCGAGTGTCCGCCCGCGAACGCCCGCGACCGGCCCTCCGTCGACACCGAGCGGCTGAGCACGAGCGTGGATCCGTTGTCGTCGAGATCTCCCCCGGCTTCCTCGACCTCGCGCGCCACCTTAGAGGAGACCAGCAGCCGCCCCTCCACCGAGGCCCGGGCCGCGCCCGGCCGCACCCGCGCCGGGTCGGCCCGGCCGCCGAACAGCAGCCCCAGAGCCGTCACGACCATCGTTTTCCCGGCGCCGGTCTCGCCGGTCAGCGCGGTGAACCCGGCCGAAAGCTCAAGCACCGCATCGTCGATGACGCCGAGGCCGGTGATCCGGACTTCCTCAAGCATTCTCGCCCGCGTCCTCCCAGGTACGGCCCCGCCAGCCCGCCACCGACAGGCCGAACTTGACCACCAGCCGGTCGGTGAAGCTTCCGCCGAGGGCACCCAGCGCCTGCAGCCGGGCCAGCAGGACCGGAAGCGCCCCCCGGCGGACCTCCACCCGGGCTCCGGGTGGCAGATCGACCTTACGCCGACCATCGCACCACAAAACCGCGCCCGATGTCTCGGACGCCACGATCAGCTCGACCGCGAGGACCGATCGCGGCGATACCACCATCGGCGGGGCGAACAGCGTGTGCGCGCTGATCGGCACCAATAGCAGCGCCTCCACCTCCGGCCACACCACGGGCCCGCCCGCGGAGAACGCGTAGGCGGTCGAGCCGGTGGGGGTCGAGCACACCACTCCGTCACAGGCCCAGCGGGACAGCGGGCGGCCGTCGACCTCGGTGATCACCTCGATCATCCGCTCCCGGGCCGCCTTCTCCACCGTGGCCTCGTTCAGCGCCCAGGTCGACGCGACGAGCGCACCGTTGCCGAGCACGGCCACGTCGATCGTCATCCGCTCCTCGACCACGTACTCCCGCGCCACCACCCGGTTGACGGCGTCGGCTAGCCCGTCCGGCTCCGCCTCGGCGAGGAACCCGACGTGGCCGAGGTTCACCCCGATCAGCGGCACCCCGGCCGGGCGGGAGAATTCGGCGGCGCGCAGCAGGCTGCCGTCACCCCCCAGGACGATGACGAGCTCGGCGCCCTGCGCCGCGTCGGCGTCGGCCGGCACCTGTTCGGCACCAGGGGAGCTGAACTCGCCCGCCAGGGTGCGGACAGCGATGCCGGCGGCGGTCAGCCGCCCGGCCACGAACCGGGCGCTGCGCAGCGCGTTCTCCCGCCCGGTGTGCGCGGTCACCAGCACCGTCCGCTGTCCCACTAGCTGGGTCCCTCCTCGATTGCCCGCTCCAGCCGACCCTCGTCAAGCGGCGGCGCGCCCCGCCGCAGCCACACGAAATATTCCACGTTCCCCGCGGGTCCGGGCAGCGGGGAGGCCGTTACCCCCAGGATGCCCAGGCCGAGCTGGGCCGCCGCGTCGGCCACCCGGCGCACCGAGGCCGAACGATCCGCAGCGTCACGCACCACGCCGCCAGCGCCTACCCGGCCCTTACCCACCTCGAACTGGGGCTTCACCAGCAGCACGAAATCCGCGTCCGGCGCGGCGCTCCCGGCCAGGGCCGGGAGCACCAGGGTGAGCGAGATGAAGGACAGGTCAGCCACCACGAGCTCGGGCACAGGGTCAACCCGGTCCAGGGCCCGCACGTTGACTCGGTCCAGCACCGTGACCCGCGGGTCGGTCCGCAGCGACCAGGCCAGCTGGCCGTAGCCGACGTCGGCCGCCACCACGTGCGCGGCCCCGGCCCGCAGCAGCACGTCGGTGAACCCGCCGGTGGACGCGCCCGCATCCAGGCACGCCCGGCCCGCCACCACCAGGCCCGCCGGGCCGAAGACGGCGAGCGCCCCGGCCAGCTTGTGCCCGCCACGCGAGACGTACCCGGCCTCCCCGGTCTCCGTGATGCTGATCGCGGCGTCCCGCGTCACCTGGGTGGCGGGCTTGGCCGCCCGCTGCCCGGCCACCGTCACCAGGCCGGCCGCCACCAGCTCGCCGGCCTGCTCCCGCGACCTGGCCAGGCCGCGCCTGACCAGCTCGGCGTCGAGCCGCACCCGTACCGTGGTCAAGGCTGGCTCTCGTTGAGCTCGCCCAGGATGTCCCTGAGCTGCCCGTGCACCTCTTCGAGCACGGCGACGTGCTCGTCCGCGTCGGTGCCGCGCAGACGGCTCAGCCCGGCCACGGCGGCGTCCACCCGGTCATCGCCCGTAGCCGGCAGGTCGCCCGCCGGGGGCTGGCTCTCTGCTGGCACGGGCGCACGCGCCCACACCCGTTCGGCATAAGGGTCTTGACCTTCGTATTCCTCGTCCATGTGCGCTACCCTCCGCGTGGAACGCTACCGTCCGATGCTGACTAGAGCGAGGCGCACATGGCTTCAGCTGAGGAGTGCCGCGAGGCGCTGCAGACCCTCACCGGCCGCCTGGCGGAGATGAATCCGCAGGACCGGGCCAGCTACTTCGACAAACGGTCCATGAGCTGCCATGTGACCGACCTCGGCGTGACGTTCCTGACCAGGTTCAGCGACCACGGCGCCGAGCCGGTGACCCAGACCGCAGTGGACGACCCGCCGGCCGACATCAGGCTGACCGCGAACAGCGACGACGTCATCTCGCTGGCCGCGACCCCGGCCAACATCGCCCGGATGTGGATCTCAGGCCGGGTCAAGATTCAGGCCAGCATGCGGGACCTGCTCGCGCTCCGCAAACTTCTTTAACGGGACCGCCGACCAGCGAGCCCGCGGCACCGGGGATTCCCGTTACCGATAGGTTATCGAGCCATGGGCGAGCTGATCCTGGTCAGGCACGGTGAGACCGAGTGGAGCCTGGCCGGCAGGCACACCGGGCGAACGGACATCCCGCTCACCCCGCACGGCGAGGCCGCCGCGGCGGCGCTGGCTCCGCTGCTGGCCCGGCGTCACATCGTGGCCGCCTTCACCAGCCCCGCCCAGCGCGCGATGAAGACCGCGGCCCTGGCTGGCCTGGCCGACGCCAAGCCCGACCCTGACCTGTGGGAATGGGACTACGGCGGCTACGAGGGGCTGACCATGCAGCAGATCAGGGAATCCAGGCCCGGCTGGTACCTGTGGCGGGACGGCGTGATCCCGGGCGGCGCCGACCATCCCGGCGAGACCGTGGAACATGTGGGCGAGCGGGCCGACCGGGTCCTCGGCCGGGTGATGCCGCTGCTGGCCGACGGCGATGTCGCGCTGGTCGCCCACGGCCACGTGCTGCGGGTGCTGACCGCTCGCTACCTGCGCCTGGAGGCGACGGGCGGGCGGATGTTCCGGCTGGACACCGGGACGATCAGCACGCTCGGCACCGAGCACGACGAGCCGGTCATCACGTCCTGGAACGTGCCGCCGCCGGACTTAGCCGCTTATCACGCCCGCCTTGCCGTCCTAAGGCGTCCTGGGCGGGGCGCGTCTCTTCCCGCATCCAGTTCAGGTACGCGGCCGAGCCCGCCACGATGGGCAGCGCGACGATCTCGGGCTCGTCGTAGCTGTGTCGTTCGGTGATGAAGGCGGCGAGTTCGTCGTAGCGGTCGGCCGGGAGCTTGAGCAGCACGAGCCATTCCTCGGTGCGCTCGAGACCGTCATCCCACCAGTACACCGACGCCACCGGGCCGGCCACCTGGGCGCACGCGGCCAGCCGGGCTTCGACCGCGGCGCGGGAGAGTTCCATCGCCTCGGCCCGCGAATCGGTCGTCGTCTGCACCTGGAGGTACTGAACCTCAAGGTCCGCCATGGCACATGATGGTACGCGCACCAGTCCTAGTACGCTGTGCCCGCACGCCGCCGGGGCCGCCACGGGGTCTTCCGGGGCCGCTGCGGGGTGTTCCGGTTTGGGAGGAGCGCGGATGGAACTGGTGCATTCCGGGAAGGTCCGGGAGCTCTACGCCGACGGCGACGACATCATCATGGTCGCCTCCGACCGGGTGAGCGTCTACGACGTGGTGCTGCCCACCCCGGTCCCGGGCAAGGGCGAGGTGCTGACCCAGCTCTCGCTGTGGTGGTTCGGGCAGCTCAGCGACGTGATACCCAATCACGTGATCTCCGGCACCGACGTGCCCGAGAAGTGGGCGGGCCGGGCCATCAGGTGCCGCCGGCTGCAGATGCTCCCGGTGGAGTGCATCGCCCGCGGCTACCTGGCCGGGCTCGGGCTGGCCTCCTATAACGAAACCGGCACGATCTGCGGCGTCCGGCTGCCGCCTGGCCTCGGCGAGGGCTCCCGGCTGCCCGAACCCGTGTTCACCCCCACCACCAAGGCCGCGGCCGGCCACGACGAGCCGATGACCCGGGCGGATGTGGCGGCACTGGTCGGCGAGCCGGTCGCGGCCGAGCTCGAGCAGGCCACCCTGGAGGTCTACCGGCGGGGCGCCGAGCTGGCCGCCTCGCGCGGCATCGTCATCGCGGACACCAAGGTGGAGTTCGGCCTGCTTCCCGACGGGACGCTGATGCTGGCTGACGAGCTGCTCACGCCGGACTCGTCCCGGTTCTGGCTGGCCGGCGAGTGGCAGCCGGGCCGTCCGCAGCGCTCGCTGGACAAGCAGTTCCTGCGGGACTGGTCGGCCGGGCTCGACTGGGACCGCCGGCCGCCGGGACCGGCCATCCCGCCCGACGTGGTAGCCGCGACCCAGGCGCGCTACCAGGAACTCTACGCGCGGATAACGGGCCGTGAGTGACCCCGCCCTCCCGTCGTGCGGGCGCGCAGGCTGCGCGCGGCCCGCGGCGTGGTGGTGGCCAGGGACGTGGCCCTGACGGCCGCGCCCCTGACACCGTTGTTTGAGGGTGTATCACGTTGGCTCCACGAGCCTCTGGATCTAGGGGCGAGGTGCCCCGCCATTTAGGAGGACGAGTGTTATGACCGAAGTCAATCCGCAACTCAATCCGCAGCCCCTGCCCCCTGGGTTTGCTGTTCGCGTCAGCGCCCCGGCGTCGGTGCTGAATGACCTGGAGACCTTTCAGAGGGCCCAGGCCAGCGTCCTGAAGCAGACGGGATGCCCGAGCTGCCACTCTGGCCTGGTCGTGCTCTGGCAGGCATTCACGGATTTCACGGTCAACCAGGCAGGTGAGGTACGTCCAGTTACGCCTGACGCGCTGTCGCAGGGCTGAGCGATGACATGGTTGCGGCTCGATCTCGGCGTGGGGATTGTCGTATCTGCCGGGCTCGATCTGCTGTGGGACGACATCCGGCATCTGGTCGATGTCGTCGAGGTCGAGCCGCAGACCATGTGGACTCCCCGGCAGGACGCCGGGTGGGACCTCATCGAGCAGGCGTTTCGGTGGGTAGAGGATCTCCACGTCCCGACCATCGCGCACGGCGTGGGTTTCCCGGTGGGCGGCTGCGAGCCCCCCGAATCTGCCGGTGTCACGCTGGCCGCGCTCTCGGCCGAACGTCTCGCGGCCGCCCACTGGAGTGAGCACCTGTCCTTCAACCAGGCCACCGAAGGGGACCGCACAATCGATGCGGGATTCCTGCTACCGCCGGCCCAGACATGGGCTGGGGTGGACGCCGCTACCGATCACATAGCCACTTACCACGCGGCCGCGTCCCTGCCATTCCTGATCGAGACAGGCGTCAACTACTTGCTGCCCCGGCCAGGCGAGCTTTCCGACGGTACCTATATCGCAAGCGTGGCGGACGGCAGCGACTGCGCCATTCTCCTCGACCTGCACAATTTGCTGGCCAACGAGCGGAACGGGCGCGAACCGGTGAGCGATGTCCTGAGCGAGCTGCCCCTCGAACGTGTCCTCGAGGTCCATGTCGCCGGCGGCTTCGAATTGGACGGCTACTATCTCGATGCCCACGTGGGCGGTCCGGACAGGGAACTGCTGATACTTCTGGCAGATGTCCTGCCACGCCTGCCGAACGTGCGGGCTGTCACCTTCGAAGCGTTGCCGGAGTCCTTGGCCGCACTGGGCGTGGATGGGGTCCGATCCGTCCTTGAAGCCCTCCACCGGGTCGTCGAGGGCAGCCATCCCGACGGCATCTGGCGTTCGGACACTGCTCAGTTGGCCGGGGCGCTGGAACGCCCGGCGCACCACCGGAGCCGGCCCGGCCCCGCGCCAGGCGGCGCATCCGCATTCGGGTCCGGACAGGGGACCGGGACCTATCAGGAGCGAGGTCCCTCGCGTCCGGCGTTCCCATCCGCTGATTCGGAGATCCACGCAACGCGGGACTGGGAACGCCGGATCGCCGCCTACACCTCTCGAATCAGTGACGACCCGCCGGTCGCCGACGCCGGACTCGGCTTGCTTCGGCATCTAGCCGATCAGGCCCGGCTCGGGCAGTTGCTCCTTTCCCGGCCCGACCTGATCAGGTCACTCGTCACGACGCTTGGCCTGGACCGCACGGAGGAAATGCTCCATCGATACCTTCGCGCGCGTCCACCTCAACGGTGGACGGCACGGGAGGGTGAGCAGTTCGCCTCATGGCTGGCCGAGGACAGGCACGGCTGAGAGCGCTCGCGCCTGAGTCAGTAAACGGGAAAGGCCGCCCCGCATGCTTCGCACGTGTCCGGGTGCTCCGCCTGGTTGAGCCGGCCGCATTCCGGGCAGACACGGTGCGCCCAGCAGGCCGAGTCACCGCCATCCTCATGCTCGGTGGCTGGAGATGAGGGGACGCTTGCCCGCTCCTCGTCCATCGACGCCGCCATGCGCTCCCTCCTCGTACGCGCTTCAGGCCAGCTCGCGGCCGGATCACGCCTTGATTACCGGCGATTCAACGGCCCTCTGTTCCTACTACGATCCGCAGCGAGCTGCAAGCGCTCACGGCGCCGATGCTCCGTCGGTGCGCCCGATACTTCATTACCGTATAATTCATTTTCATGATATCCGAAAATGGACTACCTGATGCGGTGCTGGCGTTGCAGCGGGCCACGCATCGTACGCTGCATGCGCTGAGCGCCTCGCTGGCGGATCTGAACCTCTCGGGAGCCGAGATCAACGCGCTGGCGAACCTCGGCGAGGGCGGAACCCTCAACGTCCGCCAGCTCAGCGAGCGGACCGGCACCCGGGCCAGCACGCTGACCGGTCTCCTGGACCGGCTGGAGAACCGCGGCTACCTCAGCCGGGAGCTGGATCCCGCCGACCGGCGCTCGTTCCGGCTGCCGCTGACGGAGGCGGGCCAGGCGGTGGCGACCCGTGTGCTCACCGCGATCGCGGACCTGGAGCGCGACGTGCTCTCCCAGCTGTCCGCCACCCAGATCGCCGGCTATCACGCCGTCATCGCCGCCCTGCAGGAGGCCTGCTAATGCCCCATCATGAGGCTCCGCTCCCCCATCACGAAGCTAAGGTCCCTGGCCACGAAGCCGCGGCCCGGGCCCACGGCTCACCCGACGCCGAACTGGCCGAGATCCTGCCCGGGATCACCGGGCCCAGCGGGCAGTTCCGGCACCGACAGCACATCAACCTGGCCTTCGTGGCCGTGCGGCGCTTCGGCATGCCGGAGGCCATCGATAGGATCTGCGGCTGGATCCAGCGCATCGCCGCGTATGAGCGGGCGCCGCAGAAGTACCATCACACGGTCTCCCGGGCCTGGGTCGAGATCGTGGCCCACCACCTCGATGCCGACCTGGACTGTGCCGACTTCGACACCTTCGCCAGGCGCAATCCTGCGCTGCTCGACAAGCGCCTGCTCAGCAGGCACTACCGGTCGTCCACCCTGGCCGCCGGCCCGGCCCGGCGCGGCTGGGTGAAGCCCGACCTCGTGCCGTTCCCCTGGTCCGATCAAGACAGCATGGCCGGCTGACCGAATGGGGTCAGCCTTTGGGGCGCGGCGGGACGGGGGTGCGGCGGCCCGGGCGGCGGCGGCGCATGGCCACGATCGCCGAGGCGGCTATGGTCGCCATGCGACGGCCGACCGGGACCTTCCTGGGGCCTGGCGGCTCGGGGACCGGCGTTTCCGGGGCCGGTATGGCAGGTGCAGGGGCGTCGGCGGTAGGCGGCTCGGCGGTGGATGGCTCGGGAGGCAGTGGTGAGGACGGCGGGCGTGAGTAGAGGCCGGTTTGCTGGACCTGCGACGAGATCACCTGGGTGGGCGCGTCGGCCATGCGCCCGGCCGGCCTGGAGGCGCTCGTCAGCCGATCCAGAAGCTGCTGCGCGGTCGGACGGCTCTGCGGGTCCTTGGCCATGGCGGCTCCCACTAGCGGTCGCAATACGTCCGGGACCGCGGCGATGTCGGCGTCGCCGTACATGATCCGGTACAAAATGGAGTGGGCGTTCCCGGCACCGAAGGGTGACCGCCCGGTCGCCGCGTACGCCACCGTCACCCCCCAGGCGAAGATGTCAGCCGCCGGACCTGGGTGCCCGCTGATCTGCTCCGGCGCCATGAAACCCATCGAGCCGACCATCATGCCGGTCCTGGTCATGCCGGTCGTGTCCTGCCCGCGGGCGATGCCGAAGTCGATGACCTTCGGGCCCGCGTCCGTCAGGATGATGTTGGAGGGCTTCAGGTCCCGGTGCATGATCCCGGCCGCGTGGATCACGGTCAGCGCCTCCGCCAAACCGGTCGCCAGGTCGTACAACATGTCGGGGTCGACCGACCCGTACTTGTCGATGTGCTCGGACAGCGAAGGCCCACGGGCGTACTCGGTGACTACGAACGGCGTCGATGACTGGGAGTCGGCTTCGATCACCCGCACCGTGCGCGCACTCTTGACTCGTACCAGCGCGGCCACCTCACGGCCGAACCGTTGACGGAACTCCTGGTCAC
Organism: uncultured Actinomycetota bacterium; assembly: GCA_963842265.1. Taxonomy (GTDB): domain Bacteria; phylum Actinomycetota; class Actinomycetes; order Streptosporangiales; family Streptosporangiaceae; genus Palsa-504. The sequence goes on along the minus strand of CAWJGE010000009.1, from coordinate 31,130 downwards.
CGGCCAGGTCCGGGCGCAGCACCTTGACCGCGACCGGGCTGCCGTCCCACGCCACGCCGAGATACACCACGCCCATGCCGCCTGAGCCCAGCCTCGCGGTCAGCCGGTAATGCCCGATCCGTGTCGGGTCATCAGGCCGAAGAGGCGTGCGAGCCAAGGAATCCTCCTCCCGAGAGGTCATGGCGGCGTCCAGGCAGGCCAGCACACAATAGTCCGCTTACTATTTTCCTACCGTATCGACCGGGAGCATGCCCGGCAGTTAGCGGCGCTCAGCGGTGCGGAAGGGCCAGGAGGAGGAATTGCTGGCCCGCCATGGTGGCCGTCGAGCCGATGCCAGTGACGGCAGAGCCGGACGAGGTCAGCGCGGTGACCGCATGGCTTCCGCCGCCGAGGCCGCTGACCTGGGCTGGCGTCCAGGTCAGCCCGGTGGCTGAGGTCCACGTCACGACGGTCTGCTGGCCCGGCTCGCCATACTGGCCCGCGGCGGTGAAGCCGCCGGAATCGGCGGTCAGTGCGGTGATGACCGTGTTCGGCCCGGGCGGACTGAACGGCACCTGCCGCCAGCTCGCGCCGAAGTCGGAAGATTGCTCGGCGAACGGCACGGCGGCGCCCGCCTTGATCTCCTGGCCCAGGGCCACCACGTGACTTCCGTTGATCGCTATCTGCTGAAGCATCGCAGCGGAGGCGCCGGCCGGCATCGCCAAGTCGATCGTCGTCCACAGCTTGCCGTCGCTCGTGGTCCACACCGCGGGCTGGTTGTTGTGCGAGCCCGCCGACACGAAGCCGTGCGGGTCGGCCGCCACCGCGAGGACCTGGATCGGGCCGCTCATCACGTTCATGTCCTGGGCCTTGGTCCAGCGAGTCAGGTCCTTGGACCACCAGACGTCCGCCACGCTCGCGCTGTCCGGGCCGGCTGGCCGTCCGACGACCGAATACCCGGCAGGGCCCGCGGCCACCGCGACGGCCGAAACCTGGCCGAGGTCCTTCTCGATGTCCCCGCTGGCCCGCTGCCACGTCGTGCCGTCGGCCGACGTGAGCGCCACCGGGCCGGGCACGCCTACCGCCAGCCAGCCAGACGAACCGTAGGTGACGCTGGTCAGCGCGGTCAGGCCCGGATAGGCGGAGGCCAGCGACAGCGAGGAGACCAGGCGCCAGGCACCGCCCGGCGGGCTCTGCCAGACCGCTGGGTAGCCGCCGGCGCTGCCCACCACGACCATGGTGCCGGCCGGCGAGACGGCAGTGCTGTTCACCGCGATCTCCGGGACGGTCTCCCCCCGGACGGAGACCGGGTAGATGCGGCCCGTCGTGGTCGCCTCGAGGAACACCGGCTGCTGGCTGACCGTGCTGGCGTGCGTGGCACCGACCGCGACCACGGTGCCGCCGGGGGCGACCGTCACGGCGGGCATCGACTCACTGGCGGCCGAGCCGAGCGATCCGGTCGGCTGCCAGGCGGCGCCGGTGCCCGTGCTGGTGTAGGCCACGAAGTGCCCGGTCGCGGTCTGGCCATCCACGACGAAGCCGTCGTCGGACCCCTTGACCACGCCAGGGGTCCAGCCCGCCGCCGCGTTGATCGTCGCGGCGTACTGCCACGCCAGTCCGTTCGGTGAAAAATAAGCCACGCCGAATGCGGTGCTCGGTGAGGTACCGGCGCCCGGCCTGACCGCGATCAGCCCGGCATTGTCGAAGGCCAGGCCGGTGATCGTGTCAGCCGCCCCGTTGCTGACCGGTATGCTCACGCGGGTCCACGCCGACCCGCCGTTCGTGCTCAGCCACGCGCCGGAGTAGCTGGCCCCGCCCGCGGTGACCGCGCCGGCGATCAGCGTGGCGTTACCCCGGTAGGTGGCGTAGGAAATGCTCTGCACGGCCTCGCCGGTCCCCGCCAGCCCCAGGTCGGCGGCCGTCGTCCGCTGCCAGGTCAGGCCGTCGTGCGATGTCCAGATGACCGCCTGCATCCCACCGCCTGGGGCGTTTCCCTTGCCCGCCGCCAGGAAGCCGCCGGCGGTTTTGGTGATCACCCAGAACCGAGTCGCCGGGCAGCCGGGGGGATACCCCGTGAGTCGACGCGAGCGTCCACGAGGTCCCGTCCGGGCTGGTCCAGATGGCCTGCGGGCCGATCGCCAGCCACCCGCCCGGGCCGCCGGCCAGCAGCGTCGCCTGGTGGCCGAGCGGGCCCTGACCCTTGAGGCCCGGAGCCACGTGCAGCCGGGCGAGGCGCCAGGTCCTGCCGCCGTCGGCGGAGACGAAGAACTGCTGGCGGACCAGGCCGTCACTGGCCTGCGAGCCCAGGGCCACGATGGTGCCGCCCGAAGCGACGACACGGTTGAGGACCTGGAAGACGCCGCGCGGCCGCTGGCCGGGATAGGCCCCCAGGGCGGCCATGGTGGTGCCCTGCGGAGCCAGCTGGTTCGCGGTCAGCCGGCCGAAGTTAATGACGTGCCCCATCAGCAGCCCGGACACCAGGGCGGCGACAGCGATCACCGCGATGACCGGCCCCCGCACCAGAGTCATCCGGCGGCTGAGCCGAGGCCGCCCGAGGGTCCGCGACCGGGCGGAGGGCGGGGTATTCGTGTCGGGCTCGAACAGGAGAGAGGCCGGCGGCCGACGGCGAAGCCCGGCCCCGGGCCCCGGCCGGGCCTCGCCGACCCGGGGCCCGGCCGGTGCTCGGCTCGCGGGCGTAGGACTCGCTGATGCCCGGCGCGCCGACGACGGGTGCGCTGAGCACGGGCTGGCCGGGGCGAGGCTGGGTGGCCGGCCAGGTGTAGGCCAGCACGGCCTGAGCGGGATGGTCCTCGCGCGCGACCGGATCGGTGAGCAGGTCCAGCAGCTCATGCGCGGTAGGCCGCCGCTGCGGATCCTTGGCCAGGGCGGCCATCACCAGCGGTTGCAGTGTTGGGGGGACGGCGGCGATGTCGGGAGAGCCGTGCAGGATCCGGTAGACGATCGCCATGGATTCCCCGGTGCCGAACGGCGGCTGCCCGCTGGCCGCGTACGCGATCGATATGGCCCAGGCGAAAATGTCGGCCGCCTGGCCGGCCCGTCCCGTGACCTGTTCCGGAGCCATGAAACCGGCCGAGCCGACCATCATGCCCGTCTTGGTGACGGAAGTCGCGTCCAGAGTCTGGGCAATCCCGAAATCGATGACCTTCGGGCCGTTCTGACCCAGGATCACATTTGACGGCTTGAGGTCCCGGTGCACCACCCCGGCCGCGTGGATGGCGGTCAGCGCCTCCGCGAGCCCGGTGGCCAGGCCATATAGCATGTCGGCGCCGAGTGGCCCGTTGGCGTCGATGTACTCCGACAGCAAGGGCCCGGCCGCGTATTCGGTGACCATGAACGGCTGGGGCGACTCCGTCTCGGCCTCGATCACCCGGACCGTGCAATCGCCTCTGACCAGCATCAGCGAAGCCACCTCACGGCCGAACCGAGCCCGGAATTCCGGGTCATCAGCCAGCTCGGGGCGCAAGACCTTGATCGCGACCTGGCTGCCGTCCCCGGCCGTATCAAGGCCGAGGTAGACCAGGCCCATGCCGCCCGCACCCAGCCTGGCTGTCAGCCGGTAGCGCCCGATCCGCAAGGGATCATGATCCCTGAGCGGCTCGCGAGCCAACGAGCCCCCTTCCCCCAATGACAATGGTCGCGCCTGCGGCGCGATGCGCAATACGTTCCGCAGGGCATTAATACTAAATGCCGCTTATGTCACCTTATTCGGTTTTCTCCGCGTCGGCTAAGTCCTATCATTACATGTGCATGACGGGCCGGGCGGTGGCCCGCGAGCGTTAGTTGCCGGGCTGATCGGGCTGATCGGGCCGGCTGTTCGGCCGGCCGAGACGGAAAGCGATATGGCCAGCAGCACGGCACCCCAGGGCCCGGCGACCCATACCGGCCAGGGATAGATCAGCTGCGCGGTGGTAGCGCAGGTCAGGCCCCAGATCACCACGTTGACGAACACGACCGAGGCCCAGATGGTCCACAGCACCCGGAGTGGGGTGGGCAGGCTCGCGAACCTGCCGCGCGCGGCGACAGGCCGTGGCCTCGCCCGGGCAAGGGCGGTAACGTCCTGTCGCGCCACGGTGCCGACGCCGGGCAGGTCGGCGTACAGCGCGGCGAGATCGCCGTAGGTGACCGCCTCTGATGCCTGCTCCATGCGCTGGACGTACTCGTCCATCTTCAGGCGGCCCTCTTCCAGGGCGGTCCGCAGCCGCTCGATGACCTCCTGCCGGTCAGCATCCGATGCCCGCAACGTGCTCTTGTCGACCTGGTTCCCCGGGCGATCATCCATAGCGTGCCCCTCGCTTTGATGCGCATACCCCCGCAAGAGGATAGTCGAGCTGGGCAGCCTGGGCATTGCCCGCGGGCGGCTGCGGCTGGCAGCATGACGGCGTGGACTACCTGCTGGCACAAGTGAACATCGGCCGGATGCGTGAGCCGCTGGACAGCCCGCTGCTCGCGGACTTCGTGGCGGCCCTCGACCCGGTGAACGCGGCGGCGGACGCGGCACCCGGGTTCATCTGGCGGCTGCAGACCGAAGACGGCAATGCGACCGCCGTGCACGCGTTCGAATGGGACCAGGCCGGGAGCGCAGGCGTCCTGGTCAACATGTCGGTCTGGGAGTCGGTCGAGGCGCTCGCCGCCTACGTCTACTCCGACACCCACCGTCAGGTCCTGAGACGCCGCCGCCAGTGGTTCGAGCGGATGGCCGAGGCCTATGCCGCCCTGTGGTGGGTACCGCGCGGCCACATCCCGGCGACCGATGAGGCCGAGGAGCGAGTGCTGCACCTGAGGAAGTTCGGCCCTACGCCGTACGCGTTCACGCTCAAGGAGCACTTCCCGCCGCCCGGCGTAGCCGGCTTCGGGCCGATCCGCAGCCCGCAAGAGTGGACCTGCCGCGCCTGATCCCCCGAGCGTGACCGGAGGCCGGACCTGCCCCGCCACCCTTCTAGACCGCTGTCCGGCGGGCTGCGAGCGGGCCGGCGCGCGGGTTAGCCCCAGTGCGGCGGGCGCTCGCGAGACAGGCGCTCGTCATCGTCCGGCTGCGGCAGTTCACCCCAGCCGACGTCGGTATCGTCCTCGCTCTGCGTCGGCAGTGCGAGATCGTCGCGCGGCTCCGGTGGGCTGACGCGGGGCGGCTGCTTCGGCGGTGCTGCGTCTGGCGGCATGCCGCCATCCTCCCAGCTGCGGCCGATGAACCTGCGGGTGGCCATGAGAGTCAGCGGCCGGGCCATAGCCGCGGTGTGAGAGAGTTGCGGCAACACCGACGGGAAAAGGGGTGCCGCAGATGCAGCCGATGCCGGAGGACTGGAACCGGGCCGTGGCCGTGGTGGCTCACCCAGATGATCTCGAATATGGCGTCGCCTCCGCCGTGGCCCGATGGACCGGCCAGGGAAAGCACGTGTCCTACCTGCTCGCGACCCGGGGCGAGGCAGGTATCGCCGGCATGGCTCCCGACCAGGTTGGCCCGCTGCGGGTGGAGGAAGAGCGCCGCAGCGCCGCAGTCGTCGGCGTAGCCGAGGTCGAGTTCCTCGATCATACGGACGGGCTGGTGGAGTACGGGATCGCGCTGCGACGCGACCTGGCGGCCGCGTTCCGCAGGCTGCAGCCCGAGGTGATCATCACGATGAACTTCGACCTCACCTGGGGCGAGGAAGGTCCGGTCAATCACGCCGACCACCGGGCCGTCGGGCTTGCCACCCTGGACGCCTGCCGGGACGCCGCCAACGAGTGGGTGTTCCCCGAAGCAGGTCCGCGGTGTACCAGCGTCAGGGACGCCTACGTGGCTGCGGTCGCGATGCCGACTCACTTCGTGGACGTCACCGACACGATTGACGCGGGCGTCGCGTCGCTCCGCGAGCACCACGCCTACATCGACGGGCTGGGCCGTGAATTCGATCCCGACGAGTTCCTGAAGAACATGGCGGGCTACGTCGGCCTGGGCGCAGGGTGCGAGTACGCGGTGTCCTTCCGCCGCTATCCGATGGGCTAGGCCTGCTTGAGCAAGGTCGCGATCTGATCGTCAAGCGACGCGGCGGCGGTGAGGCGGTTATCCACGGTGACATGCGGAGCGGCGGGCGCGGTGCCGAGGCGCATGTGCTGGCAGAACTCCTCGAACTCCGCCAGCTTGGCGGAATCGCGCTCCAGCCCGCGGGCGAAAAGCCGGCGGCGCAGCGTGTCCTCGTCTGACCTGACCCAGACCAGGTGCACGGTCCCGCCGCCGAGTTCGGCAACCCAGGACCGCCACCGCTGAGCGTCGTGGATCTGCCCGGTGAAGGGGCCGGACAGCAGGACCGGGCAGCCATAGGCGCGGATCTCGCGGGCGGTGGCCGTCATTCCGGCGTACTCGTGGACCTTGACGTGCTCGTCGTACCACGGCCCCTCGCGTTCGCCCGGCGGGCGGTCGGCGGACGCGAGGACGGCGGCCACGAACGATCCGTACATCGTGTCCTTGTCGAGCAGCGCCGGAGTCGGCTGGAGCGCGGCGAGCAGCAGGCCCGAGACTGTGCTCTTGCCTGCGCCGGGAGGTCCGGCTACCACCCAGGCCGGCGCGGGGACGCTCACCGGCTCAGGATGACCCAGCTGTGCCCGGGCACCAGGGCCGGGTCATCGGGTCGGGTACCCGGATCGGGGGTCTCCGCCACCGTGAACCCGGCCACGTCGACGGGGAACCGGAACGCGGTATCGCCCACGTTCAGCAGGACAAGTATCCCGGCGTCGTCTGTGGCGGCCCGGAAGGCGATGGCTTCGTTCGCCAGGTGCCTGACCGAGGTCCGCGCCCCCGCCGCGCCTCGGTCGAGCCAGTAGGTCATGACCTGAGCGACGTAATCGAGTACCTCAGGCTCCTCGTGCTCCAGGGTGACGAGCTGATGATGGCCCTCGAACGTCACATACTCGCCGCTACCAGGATCGCGCCGGAACCATCTGGCGGCGGGCGAGCCCGGCCCCGCCGCGAGCGCGGCCGCGAACGCCGGGAACGAACGGCCGACATGGTTGAACACCCCGTCTAGGACGATGCGCAGGCCACGTCGGCTGGTCTCGGCGACCAGATGATCGAAGTCCTCCTGATCGCCGAGGCGGCGGTCTATCTCGAGATGATCGACGGTGTCGTAACCGTGGGTCTCGGCCGCGAAGATCGGCCCGAGCAGCAGGCCCGAGCAGCCGAGGTCGACCGCGTAATCGAGCCATCCGTCCAGCTGCCGCAGCCGGTGCCGGACGGGCTCCCCGGGCGGCAGCGCCGTCTTCTCCGCGCCCGTGAAGCCCAGCGGGTACACGTGCCACCAGATGGTGCGCTCAGCCCATGACGCCACTGAGTTACCATAGCTGGCGCATCTAACAGGCGAGCGTGTGCGGGCTCCGGGTGGGTGCGCGTCATCTTTGTAGGTGACCAAGATCGTTTTGGGGTGTTGCCTGGTTAGGCTGTGCTTGTCTGGTTGTGCGGTGCGTGGCAGGCGGTTTCCGGCTGGCTGCTGGCCTCGCGGCAGCGCGGGGCGGCGATGGCGTCGGCTCCGGCGGCGGTCCAGTGCATGCCTGACAATTTGAGGCGCTGGCCTATGACTGCCTTGCACCCTGTAGGACCCCTACCTATGTGTCGCACACCCGCCCAGCGTGTCTTGCCCGGAAATGTCCTAGCCATCCGCTAGAATCGAACTTAAGTCCTAGAAAGATCCGCAGCCCCGGACGAAGGAGAACCCCGGAAAAGCCGCTGCCGACCCGTGAGCATCCCAAGGAGGTGAGGACCCAGGTGGGTACCGCCCCTGTCCGGTGACAGATAAATCGGCCCGGTCCACCCCATCTGACCTGCGCGGGCCTTTTCAAGTGGCAAAAATGTGGCTGCTGTTGTGACAGGTAAGTCGGCCCGCTAGGTGCTGCGGGCAGGGTTTTGCCAGTTATTCCGGCCCGGCGTGTGGTGCGCTGAGGATAGCGGCGGCCATCTTGATGGTCTCGGGGTAGGCCGCTGCCTCGGCCGTGTCCGGGTGCCCGGGATCCAGGCCCGGGCTGAGCAGGGCGAGCGCGGCGGCGCGTCGCCGGGCGGCCGGCCCGCCGGCTGCCTTTTCGCGGGCGGTGGCCTCGGCGAGCACAAGCATGGTGATGCCGTGCTCGCGGGCGAGCCTGGACGCGTTCCGGCTGGCGGCGATGATGTCCGGGGCGGCGGTGAGGTCGATCTGGATGGCGCGGCCGAGCCAGGTCCGGTGCCGCCGGCAGGCCCGCTGGTGAGCGGGGATGTGGACGGGGACAGGGCCGGGCTGCCCGTGCCGGGCGGCGCAGCGCCGGCAGGCGAGGGTCGCGCGGACGGGCGGGCGCCCGCCGCCGGCGAGCGCGGGGAGCGTGTGCCGCAGGGCGGTTTCGCTGGTCCCGGTGAGCGCGGCCAGGTGCCTGATGTCCGCGGGCTGCGGCTGGCCGGTGGCGGCGAGGTCGTCGCAGGCGGCGGCCCGGGCGGCGAACCATGGCGGGAGGCAGGCGGTGATGGCGCTGGCCGGCAGGTGGCTGGCGGCCGCGGTGCGCGACAGGTAGGAGGCGATCGTCTCGCCGCCGAGCGGGGCGGTGCGGAACGGGAGCGGCCCGGGACAGTGCCCCCGCGCCTGCGCGGGAGCTATGGGCTTCCATTTCCTGCAGGTTCCGCAGGCGGCGGTGATGCCGTGCCCGCGCAGCTCGCGGGTGAACGCGGAGTAGCTGCCGGCGTAGCCGAGGGCGGCGGCCTCGCGGTGCAGGCCCGTGCTGCGCAGATGCGGGTCGTCGACGACGACGAATACCGCGCTATCACCCACGAAACCATCATCCGAGGCCTGGCCGGCACCATCACATACGCCCCCGCCGCGATCACCGTCACCCTCCAGCGGCCCGCCACGCCCCGCATCGCCCGCGCCCTGGAACTGCTGACCGACGAGATCAACGCGACCGCGCCCGCCATGCCCGGCGACACCCGCCCCATCACCTATCAGATCACCCCGCACCGCATTTAACCGTGACTAAGCGGCTACCGCCGGAGATCTGGGCCCTGGCGACCCCAGGCACAGGCAATGCCGCTTAGCTTATTTTTGATCATGCTGCGGTTCTGACCTTTGCACTGGTCAGGATGGGGTTGGCGAGTTTGATGGTGGCGCGGGCGTCGTGGCGGGTGCCGTGCTGGCCGGGTTTCTTGACCGGGTAGTGGTTGTGGCGGGCGCGCTTGACCACGCGGGGGTAGCTGCGCTCGCGGCGCTCGTTGAGCTGTCTCGGGTCGGTGATGGCGGCCATGACGCGGGCGAGGACGCGTTTTCGCTGGTCAGGGGGAAAAAGCCGGGTCGGCGGCCCGGCGGCGGATGATGCGGACCGTCCTCTTGAACTTGACGCGATCCGGGTCGATGCCCGCGTTCGTGGCGGCGGTGCAGGTCAGGGCGCTGATCGCGTAGTGGGTGAGCAGGTAGCCCCAGATCTCCTGCTTCACCATGTCCGGGGACTCCGGGCGCAGGATCTTTCCCGGGCCGCGGAGGTAGGTCTTGAGCTGGGCGTTCCCGGTCTCGTGCTCCCATCTTTCGTGATAGGCCTGCGCGAGGACGGCCGCCGGCGCGTCCGGGAAGTCCACGATGGTGGTGATCAGGGCGATGATCTCGTCCTTCCCGTCGCCCTCGCGGTCGGGGACCTCGTATTCGATCACCCGCACGTACCGGGCCTTGTCCGGGTCCAGGTCCGCCCCGGCGCGGGCGGCTTCCAGGAGCTTTTCCCGGGCCTTGCCCCTGATCCCGGGATTTACCAGCACGGATCGGTAGGAGCCGTCCGGGTAGAACTCCAGCGGGTCCAGCCGCAGGTCCGCTTTCACCCGCCACAGCAATGCCGCGCCGGTGTCCGCGGCGGTGCACCAGTCCTGCCAGTTATAAAAGTTGCGGTCGGCGATCAGCAGCCAGTCTTCTTCCAGCTGCGGGTACAGCGTGCGGGCCAGGGACTGCTCGCCGCTGCCCTTGGACACGCACGGGCCGATCGCGGCCAGCACCGGCGCATGCGACGCGCACTCGCCGATCGTCACCGCCCTGGCCTTGGGAAACGCCGCCGGCGCGTCGTCCTTGCCGGTCCCGGGGTACCCGAACGCCCCCGCGTTCGGCTCCGTATCCGGGATATCCCATTCCAGGCCGTCCATGCTCATCTTCCGCCACGGGCCCAGGAACGCCCCCGGCGTGTCCTCCGTCGCCACCGGCCTCGCGACCTGCGCGAACACCTCTCTCACCGGCTCATGCCCGAGCCGCTGCCGCGCCTGCGTCAGCCCGCCCGTCGTCACCGTGCCCTGCGACGGGTCCCAGCAGCCCCAGTCAGCCAGGGTCTCCGACAGCCGGACCCAGGTCTCCTCGTAATCCTCCCCGGCGAAAAGCGCCAGCGCCATCACGAAATACACCATGACGTGCGGCGGCAGCTTCCCGCCTTTCCGCTTCGCGCCCTTCCCCGTCGCCTCGACCGCCTCGTCGACCGCGTCCCGCGGCACCCAGGACGCCAGCACGCCCAGGGAGATCCAGTCGCTCAAGCGGCCCTCAGCCACACTGCCAGTCTGCGCCATAACCCGCGATCATGCCGGCAACCAGCCGAAACACCCCGCAGCGACACGCCAGGACAAATCAAGATCAACTTAAGCTAAGCGGCATTGGGCTATGAGCCGTCAGCTCATACACCGGCAGAGCCATTACAACCGGGTCCTTCGACGTACCGGCTTCCTTCATGGAACCGTCTGCACATCATGTGAGCGAGACCGGGGCGTTGGCCCGTGACGGAATCCAGGCGCGTCGATCTCAGAGCGCGCGGGCTGCGCCAGCCCTGTCTATCACGTCAGCTGCGACTGACCGGGTTACGATCGGCATAGCCGATGAGATCCACGCCGATGGGCTCCGCGAAGACACAGGCGACGTGGCGGTCAGACCGCCAGCTTGATGACCGTATAAGCGGCCCTGCAGCAGAGCGCACCGCCTCCGGCCCTGGCCTGCGCCATCGCAGACGGGCTACAGCGTCAACGCGCGGACAGATGGCAAGTATCACCTCGCGCCATCACCTGAGGCTAACGACTGCTCGCCAACCGTACATGCCCGGCTGGGGACGAGCCTTGTCAACGACACTGGCCCGGGATCACGCCGCCGCCAGCGGCCTGCCTCACCGGACCCCGCTCACCGCGAGCGGCCCGGCGCCGCACCGGATTGTCGGCTGTGCCGCCGGGTTTTGCCAGCTGGTGTGAGCGGCTGTGTTGAGCAGGTTCTATGGCCCCATGTGGATATAGGGGCCCAGAAGAGGGGGGGCTCACCTCTGGAGCGCAATTGGCGAGTGGCATGGTGGAGGGCCGTGGCCGGAGTCCATGTTGGGTTCATGGTGACATTGGTGTAAAAGGCTTTAGTGAACCAGGCGGCTTCCTCGTCGGTGAGGTCCCATAGGGTGGCGATGACATGGCGGTAACCGGCTAGCTGGCAGGCCGCCGCGAGGTGGATGGGCTCGTCGGGGACGGCAGTACGAATGCGGGCAGATGCGCCGGTGGACAGGAATGCCAACTCGGCGCCATCCAGCCGGAGGCGGGTGAGGTCCATGACGGTGAGTGGCTCGGCGAGTCCTAGGCTGCTGGCTGACGGGCCGGCGGGATTGGCTGCGTAGTGGCAGGCGAAGTGGACCCAAGTGTGGTCAGAGAGGGCCGCGAGCACGGCGTTACGGGTAGCTGTCGGGGTGTCGGGTAGACCGAGCACGTCCACTCGCCCGGCGAACAAGTGGCGCAACGTGTCAGTTTCTTGTGCAGCCCCAGGAAGACCGGATGATGCTACCACCAGCATCCGGACGTCCGCATGGGGCGGAAGGGTCTGGCGGGCGTGTATCAGGGAGCGCATGGTTGGGATGGTGGAGGAGATCACTCGGTCGATCACGGTCTCGGGCTGCGGGCCGAAGCGTGTGTCGTGGTGGCCGGTGGCGTGCAAGGGCAACAGCGATAGCGGTCCCGACGGGCACCACCACACCCGTGGCCACTTGCTAGCCTCGGACGGCGTGGCCGTGTAGCCGAGGTGCTCTAGGACGGGGCCGGTGATCTTATCCCACAACCAACCCAGCACCTCGGATGTGGCATCGTCATCTATCACGTCTATAGCGTTTAGGAGCACTTGGACCCGATCGATCACCCCGTTGGGGTCGACACCGTCGAGGGCTAGGACGTCGACTCGGTCTGTGGTGAGGATCAACGCGTCCGAATGCAGCGGTGCCACGTTGATCAACACCACAGGTCCCTCAGCCGCCGCTGACATCAGATCCTTAACCGGGCGAGGCGCCAGGAATTCCTTAAAGCCCGGCCGCGCGCGGATCTCGCTCAGTACTCGTTCGAACTCCGCGGCCACGCGGCGTTGAGCCGCCGCCACATGCCGGTCGAACTCATCCCGCCACTGCACGAAGGCTTCAGCCAGCGGTGGGTACGCGTCTGCAAGGTTGCTCAAGTCTGTTCGTACATCCAATACCTGCGAGAACAGCACACCCCGCCCCTGCTCGAACAACTCGACCGCCCGACCTGGTTGGCCCGCTTGCACACATGCCGCCGCGGCCTCTGACCCCAATCCTGCCAGCTGACTCAAGCGGAATTCCTGATCGGCCTGTTCCAAACTCCGTGACGCCACCAACCCCATCAACCCCACGGCCGAACTAAATCCCTCCGCTGCCTCTGCCCACTTCTGCCCCTTCACCGCCAATCGGCCCCACTGTCGAGCCGCGTCTGCCCGTACCAGAACCGGCGCTGACCCCACGTCCACGGCTTCGCGAAATACCTCCACACCCCGATCCAGATCCTCCAGCATCCCGATGCGCTCAAACCGTTCTTGCAGAGCGCTCCCTAGCTTGGACAGGATCGCGGCCCGCTCGGGGTGGCCCTGGGGGGTAATGGTCACCGCCTCCGCGTCGGCGTCGATTGCGCGCTCCAGGTCCTCCGGTGCCCCGTCGCGCCGGAACCTCCACAGCAGGGCGTCCCCGAGGTTGGACAGATACAGGGCCCGCTCGGGGTGGCCCTGGGGGGTAATGGTCACCGCCTCCGCGTCGGCGTCGACTGCGCGCTCCAGGTCCTCCGGTGCCCCGTCGCGCCGGAACCTCCACAGCAGGGCGTCCCCGAGGTTGGACAGGATCGCGGCCCGCTCGGGGTGGCCCTGGGGGGTAATGGTCACCGCCTCCGCGTCGGCGTCGATTGCGCGCTCCAGGTCCTCCGGTGCCCCGTCGCGCCGGAACCTCCACAGCAGGGCGTCCCCGAGGTTGGACAGGATCGCGGCCCGCTCGGGGTGGCCCTGGGGGGTAATGGTCACCGCCTCCGCGTCGGCGTCGACTGCGCGCTCCAGGTCCTCCAGTGCCCCGTCGCGCCGGAACCTCCACAGCAGGGCGTCCCCGAGGTTGGACAAACGTATGGCCCGCTCGGGGCGACCCTGGGATGTCGTGTCCACTGCCTCAGCGAGATGCGCGATCCAGAAGCGGGCAAGGTAGCCCGGTGGTGGCTGGCTGCGGTCGGCGTACCAACTCTGGCCGTAGTCGATGAACCGCTGACGGAGCTGTTCGCGTTCGTGACCGTCGAGGTCATTCTCAAGATATAGCTGCTGCAACCGTGGGTGTTGAAAGGCGTAACCCGAGATCGGTGAGCCGTCACCGACCAGGTAACGGCCGACTGCTTTGACCGCGCGGCGACGGTCGACGGTGCGGCCCAGCTTGTCGGGGTCTAGGGCTGCGAGGTCGGCGTGCGACAGTGGCCCGTACGCCGTGGCGCACAGCCCGAGCAGAGCGTACACGGCATCGCTGTTCGTGGCGTCGACAAGCTCGTCCAACGAATCATGGAAGTAGGCTGCCAGGCCCGCTGGCCGGTCGGGCAGCTGTCCGGCCGTGGCGATGCCGTCCTGCAGGTCACGGATTAGCAGCCATATGGTCAGGGGGTCGCCTTGGGTGATACGCATCACCTCCTCGACCATCAAGGGGTCGGTGCCGATCTGCTGCAGTCCTCGCTGTGCCAGGATCGCGAGGACCGCGTCGGCGTTCAGCAGGGACAAAGTTGGCATAGCCGCCACCGCCGGGCGATGCCACCCGAGGCGCTCGAGCCACACCTCGCGGGAAGCGTCGGCTTCTTCTCGGGCGGATATCACCATCTTCAGATGGGTTTCCCCCTCGAGGGGCAACAGTGCTGGTGTGACCTGCCAGCCGACCGCTTCGTCTACCCCGTCCATCACAACCAGCAGACGGCGGCCGTCCGCAAGCGGCTGGCGCAGCAGTTCATCAATCCGCTCCCGCAGCCTGTCCGAATCCCGGTGGAGATCTTGGACCGTCTCACCATGCGCGTCGGCCAACTGGGCGGCCAGGCTGCCCAGCGCGATGCCAGCCTCGGCGGTGTCGTAGCGGCGGCTGACCGGAACGAATACCGTGGCCCACTCGTCGCGATCACGAACCTGATCCACCCACGCCACCAGTAGCGCCGTCTTGCCTCGCCCCGTCGGTTCGTAGATGAGCACCGCCGACCGGGTCCCGTCCTCCAAGAACGCATCCAACGCGGCCAGATGCATCTGCCGACCAGCGAATGCTTGCCGGTATTCGGCCAGTAGTTGGCGGATCTTAGCCCGGCCGGGATCTGATCCCACCAAACGCCGGGGCAACAGCGGCAACCGCGTAGGATCCGTGACAGCCAGTCGACGCCACCACACTGCCGCGTCCGCAGGGCCGAGCACCGGGTCAGCCAGACGGTCCACCGGGGTCACCATGACCGCTGACGGCCCCTGCCGAGGCGCATGCTCGCTGACCACTCCCACTAGCAGCTGGCCGGCGAATACCGCCGCACCTGACATCCCCGACCACTCTGTCTGCCCCAATCTGATCTGGGCAGGTGGTAGCTCCTGAGGCTGGTCCTCGACCTGCAGGGACAACAGCTTTCCCACCAGCCCGCTCAACGGAGGGATTTGCCCCATCACCTGCGCCGTGTCCCGCAGCGAGCGGCCATTACGGTCACGAGCGGTCTGCATGAACCGCGGGTAGCCCAGCGACCAGCAGTTGATGACCTCACCGGTCGTCACCTCACGATTGACTCGGGCGACAAGCACTCGCGGCAGATCCTCGGCAGCCGGAACCTCCAGCAGCGCTAGATCGCACCGGTCGGGATCACCGACCAGCGCCGACCCCACCACGGCGTCCAGCAAAATCTTGTCCGGCCCACGGACCTGGACGGCGACCGCGTCGAGGCGTCCAGTAGCGGTCTGCGCGTGGTCACCGACCAGGGAACCTGGCTCGCGCGCAACGTGGTGGTGGCGACCGGGACCGAGAACCGGGCCTACGTGCCGCCGGCCGCCAGCGGGATCGACCCGGGGATCCACCAGCTGACCGCCGGTCGCTACCGGGGACCTCACCAGGTTCCCGGCGATGGCGTGCTGGTGGTCGGCGCCTCGGCGTCCGGCGTCCAGATCGCGGACGAGCTGCGCCGCGCGGGGCGGCCGGTAGTCATCTCGGTGGGCCGGCACGCCCGGGTACCGCGCCGCTACCGGGGCCGCGACATCTTGTGGTGGATGGACCGGGCCGGGGTCCTGGGCCAGACCATCGATCAGGTGCACGACGCACGGTCGGCCGGCCGGGCGCCGTCGCTGCAGCTATCGGGCCGCAGTGACCATCCCGTCGGCCTGGACGCGCTGGCGGCGCGCGGGGTGCGGCTGGCCGGCCGGCTGGTCGCGGCGGATGGCCGGCGGCTGAGCTTCGCCGATGACCTGCCCGCCATGATCGGCGGGGCGCAGGCGCGGATGGAGCGGCTGCTGCGCACCATCGACGGCTACATCGCCCACAACGGCAGCGAGGGCGCCGGCCCGGCCGATCCGCCCGCGCCATTCACGGCGCCGCCCGGCCCGGTCCAGCTCGACCTGCGCCGGGCCGGCATCAGCACCGTGATCTGGGCGGCCGGCTACCGGCCGGCCTACCCCTGGCTGCGGGTTCCCGTCCTGGACCGGCACGGCGAGATCGCCCACCGCCGCGGCGTGACCCGCGTCCCCGGCCTTTACGTGCTGGGCCTGAAGTTCCAGTACCGCCGCAATTCCACCTTCGTCAACGGCGTCGGAAGCGACGCCCGGTTCGTGGCCGCCCACCTGATGCGGCGGATGACCGCCCGCACTCTAGCGGCCGCCAGCCCGGACGCGCGCGACCTGAGCGCCTGACCCGACCACCTACGGAGCAGTCAATGTCAACCAGAAACACCCCGCACTACAACGTGGTCATCGCCGGGGCCCGCTGCGCGGGCGCCGCGACGGCGCTGCTGCTGGCCCGGCAGGGAGCCCGGGTGCTGCTGCTGGACCGGTCCCGGTACGGCACCGACACCCTGTCGACCCACGCGCTCATGCGCGGCGCGGTGCTACAGCTGCACCGGTGGGGGCTGCTTGACCGGGTCATCGCCGAGGGGACCCCGCCCGTTCGGTCGACAACCTTCCACCTGCCGGATGCCGTCTCGACTGTCGAGATCAAGCCCAAGCACGGTGTCCAGGCGCTGTATGCCCCGCGCCGCATCGTCCTGGACGCGATCCTTGCCGACGCCGCGCGCAGCGCCGGCGTGGACGTGCGGTTCGGCACCTCGGTCACCGGCCTGCGGCGGGACCGGACAGGCCGGGTGACCGGGATCACCGGCCGGGCTGGCCCGGCGGACCTGGAGGTCGGCGCCAACCTCGTCGTCGGCGCCGACGGCCGCCGCTCGACCATCGCGCGGTGCGTCGGCGCCAGGGCCGCCCGCGTCGCGCCGGCCTCCAGTGCCGTCATCTACCGGTATTTCCGCGACGATGCGGTCGCGGGCTACCACTGGCACTACGCAGCTGGGTCAGCGGCCGGCGTCATTCCCACCAACGAGGGGCTGGCCTGCGTGTTCGCCGCCACCAGCGCGGAACGCCTGCGCCGCGGCCTCGGCGGCGGTGCCGACGCGGCCATGCGGGGCATCCTGGCCAGGGCCGCGCCAGAACTGGCGGACCGGCTCGCTCACCGCGGCGCGGCTGGTCCCCCCGGGTGTTCCCCGGCCTGACGGGATACCTGCGCGACGCGGCGGGACCCGGGTGGGCCCTGGTCGGCGACGCCGGTTATTTCAAGGACCCGATCACCGCGCACGGCATCACCGACGCGCTGCGCGACGCGCAGATCCTCGCCCGCGTGGTCACCGAGGGGGGACCCGACGCCGTCGGCCGCTACCAGGCACAACGCGACGAGCTTTCGCTGCGCCTGTTCCGCGTGACCGGGCGCATCGCCTCCTTTGACTGGACCGCTGATGAGATCGGCGACCATCTGCTCGAGCTGAAGGACGCCATGGCTGAAGAGGTGGCGGCGATGACCGGCGACCACCTGGGCGATCCCGGCCGGCAGCCCGAGCTGGCGTCAGCCTAGAAGAGGGGGCGAAGTGCGGTATCCGCTGGTGCAGCGCGGCCTGATCGCGCTGGTTCAGGTGCTGGCCATGGGCGTGTGGTCCTCCGCTTCGGCGGTCGTTCCCGCGCTGGCCAGCCAGTGGCACATGAGCGCTGGTGCCGCCGCCTGGCTGACCACGCCGGTGCAGGCCGGATTCGTGGCCGGGGCCATCGTCTCGGCCGCCTCCGGCCTGGCCGACCGGATGCGGCCGCACCTGCTCGTGGCCGGCTGCGCCGCCGGCGCGGCCGCCTGCACCCTGATCATGGCGCTGGTCGCGGACGGCCCGGCCGCCGCCGTGCCGCTGCGGTTCGCGACCGGGGCGTTCCTGGCCGGCGTCTACCCGGTGGGCATGAAGCTCATGGCCTCCTGGTCCCGCCCGGCGGGCCGGGCGCTGGCCATGGGGGTGCTCATCGGAGCCCTGACCCTGGGGTCCGCCCTGCCGCACCTGATCGACGGGCTGTGGCGGCTGGATTGGCCCGCGGTCCTGGTCGCGGCCGCGGCGGCCGGGTTCGCCGGGGCGATCGTCGCCGGCGCGCTGGTCAGGCCGGGCCCGCAGGTCCCCCCGGCCGGCCGCGCCGGCCGCCCCCGCTATGCCCTGGCGATGTTCGCCGACCGCGGTCCCCGCCTGGTCAACCTCGCCTACTTCGGGCACATGTGGGAGCTGTACGCGCTCTGGACATGGCTGCCGGCCTTCCTCGCCGCCAGCAGCACCGCCACCGCCGGGCTGCCCGCCCCGGCCCGGCCCGGCGCCTCCGGCATCGAGGCCTTCCTCGCGATCGGCGTCGCCGGAGTGGCTGGCTGCCTGATCGGCGGCTGGGCCGCCGACCGGGCTGGCCGCGCCGCCACCGCCGCCACGGCGCTGGCCATCAGCGGCGCCTGCTGCCTGCTCTCCCCGCTGGCCTTCACCGCCAGCCGCCCCTGGCTACTCGCCTTCGCGGCGGTCTGGGGAGCCGCCGTCATCGCCGACTCCGGCGTGTTCTCCACCCTGCTCAGCGAGACCGCCGACCGCCGCTACCTCGGCACCGCGCTGACCGCCCAGACCGCGATCGGATTCGGGCTGACCATCGTCACCATCCAGCTAATTCCCCTGATCGCCGCCGCCGCCGGCTGGCGTTACGCCTTCCTGGCCCTGGCGGCCGGGCCGCTGGCCGCGCTGCCCGCCCTGACCAGCCTGAACCACCAGATGAGGCCGAACGAACCCGCTATCACGATCACCGGAAGGACCTCACCATGAACTCCTGCTGGCCCGGCGGGCCACCCGCGATCGGCCAGACCGCCGAACTGTCCCGGACGGTCACCCCGCACGACATCGAGCGGTTCACCCAGATCAGCGGAGACCGCAACCCCCTGCACTACGACCCCGCGGCCGCCAAGGCGTCCCGATTCGGCGAGATCATCGTCCAGGGCGGGATAACCAGCGCCATCCTCAACGCCGTAGTAGCCGGGTCGCTACCCGGCCCAGGCACCGTCTTTCTCAACGTGAACTGGGACTTCAAAGCACCCGTCCGTCCCGGCGACATCATCACCGGCCGCGTGCAGATCATCGAAGCCAGGACCGACAAGCCGGTCACCAAGCTCCGCACCACCGTAATCCGCGGCGACGGCACCATCGCCCTAGACGGCACCGCCGTCTGCTACACCACGGCGATCACCACCGGGCACCCCCATGCACCGGTCAAACGGCGCACCTGAAGGAAACGAGATGACTACATCAACACCCGTAACCACCGTCCGGCATGCGGTGCCGGCTGCCGCCGTGCGCGGTGATCGATCACGCCGGGAGGCTCCGGGAACGACGACGCACACGCCGCAGGCTGAACAACCAGAACCAGGCCGGCGGCGGTGGACGGTGCTGGCAGTGGTGTCGGCAGCTCAGTTCCTCATCGTCTTGGACCTGTGGGTCATCAACATCGCGCTGCCGGCGCTGCAGCACGACTTCGCCCCTGCGACGCTGCCGGATGTCTCGTGGATTCTCGATGCATACGCCATCGTCTTGGCCACACTGCTATTGCCCGCCGGGCGGGCCGCCGACAGCATCGGGCGCCGGGAGTCCTTCCTGGCCGGTCTGGTGGTGTTCGGCATCGGGTCGCTGGGATGCGCGCTGGCCCCTGGCTTGGCCGCGCTGATCGCCTGCCGGGCACTGCAGGCGGCAGGCGCGGCTATGCTGATGCCCACTACACTGGGGTTCGCGCTGTCGGTGTTCCCGGCACGCCAGCGCGACACTGCGGTCGGGGTCTGGGCTGCAGTCGGCGCGGTAGCCGCTGGCAGTGGCCCCGTGCTAGGCGGGCTGCTGGTCGAGTTGAGCTGGCGCTTGATCTTCCTGATCAACCTGCCCGTCATCATGGCCGTCTTGGCCGCAGCCGTCCCGGTCTTGCCACGGCCCGGCAACGGGCCCGGCGGCGAGCGTGCCGGTAAGCGGCCTGGCTGGCGCATCGACAGCGTGGGAGCTGTCCTGGTGCTGTGCGCGGTGGCGCTGGTGTGCACCGCACTGACCGAGGCGCCGCGGTGGCCGCCGTCGCGCACCTGGCCGGTACTAGCCGCCGCACTGGTCCTGGCGGCTGTGTTCGTGGCCCACATCCGCTCTCACCCTGACCCCCTGGTCGCGCCGCGGCTGTTTTCAGCGCGCACTTTCCGTGCCGGTTCTGCCGGGATACTCGCCTACTACACCGGTTTTGCAGCCATGCTCTTGGGCACGACGCTGCTGCTGACCATGCAGTGGCGCTTCTCGGTTGTGCAGGCTGCCGTGAGCATCGCACCCGGTCCCGTCACAGCCGGTATCGTTTCACCCTTCTCGGGCCGGCTGGCGGCCCGCATCGGCAGACGCGGCACGGTCGTGGCGGGCGCCGTGCTGTTCGCAGCGGCTGCGGCCTGGCCGCTGGCCAGCGCCGGACAAGATCCGGCCTACCTGGCGGTCGTGCTGCCGAGCATGCTGCTGTGGGGCGTGGCCAACGCGCTCATCCAGCCTTCGCTGTTCGCTTGCGCCGACGCCGCGCCGCAAGCTGAACTGGCTTCGGCGTCGGCAGTGCTGGCAATGGCACGCCAGCTCGGGTCGGCCCTGGGCGTTGCCATCTTCGTAGCCGTGCTCGGTACCCGCCCGGCAACCAGCCTGGCCGTGTTCCACCGTGCCTGGATTGTTGTCCTGATCACCGCGGCTATGACCGCCTGCGCCGGACTGGCCACCGGCCGGCGGCCGATCCGTGCCCCGAGGAGGCCAAGGCCGGGACACCTGGTGACGCCGTGCCGACCCGGTCGCACCGGCAACGCCCCGCCACCTCCGCTGCCCGCCGATCGCCATGGCCCTGGATCCCGGGCTGGCCACGGCCCGGCTGCAGCCGCCTGCCCGGTCACCGGCGGCGATCTGCGGCGAGAGGAGCTCGTCAAGGAGAACCGAAATGGACAGCAGGCAAAAAGGGCCCGCGCGTGACCGAATGCGCGAGCCGGCCGAACGGCTGCCCCGCCCGGGATCTGGCGGCGTGAAAAGGAATTGGGTATGACTGCTAGCACGGCTGCGGGAAATGCCGGCATCGGCTCGTGGATCGAGCGCCGGGCCAGGACGGCCCCCGATGGTGTGGCCCTGATCGCAGGAGACCGCTCGGTGACGTACTCCGACCTGGCCGGCCGGGTCCGCCGGCTAGCCAACGGCCTGCGCACGCTGGGCGTGGCGAAAGGCGACCGGGTGGCGTGGCTGGGACCGAACCACCCCGCGTTTCTCGAATCGCTGTTCGCCGCCGGCCTGCTCGGCGCGGCCATGGCCCCGGTCAACCATCGGCTGGACGAGGCCGAGATCAACTGGGTTCTCGAGGACACCAAGCCACGGGTCCTCATCCAGCACATTGCGGCGGGCGGCACGGCGGTGCGCAGCCCGGCCTTCCGCCACGTCGCGGTCGGAGGTCCGCTGGACGGGGCGGCGGACTTCGAGGCGCTGATAGCCGGGTCTCCCGGCCACGCTATCGAGGAGACGGTCAGGCTGGACGACTTGTGCCTGCTTCCGCACACCTCTGGCACTACCGGCCGGCCGAAGGGCGTGATGCTCACCCACGGCAATGCCACCTGGAACGTCGTCAATCTCCTTACCTGCGCCGGCTTCCGCAGCGACGACGTGACGATAGCGCTCGTCCCGTTCTTCCGGGTCGGGGGCACCGGGGTGAACGTGCTCCCGGTCCTGTTCATGGGCGGGACAGTGGTAGTGCCAGGTGATGTCCATCCTGACAACGTCCTCAGGCTGACCGAGCAGCACCACGTCACCGTGGGCTTCGGCAGCCCGGACATCTTGCAGTCCCTGGTCCGCTCCCAGCTCTGGCCGACCGCCGACTTGTCCGGCGTCCGTTTCCTGCTCACCGGTGGCGCCCCGGTCCCCGAACCGCTGATCCGCGCGTACCTGCAGCGGGGCCTGACCCTGCTGCAGGGCTACGGGTTGTCCGAAGCAGCGCCAGTGGCATTGTTTTGGCCTGGTGCCGGGAGCATCTCGCCGCCCACCAGGTCCCTGCCTTCGCGACCTTCACCCACCGCCTGCCGCGGAACTCGGTAGGAAAACTGATCCGGGCCGGGCTCCAGAACGCCGCCACCCTCACGCCGCCCGGCCGTGGCAGATAGCCAGCCAGTGACTCACCGTCCCCACTGCCGCATGGAACCGAGCCCCGGCTCACCCACATCGTCTTCCGCCGCTACCGGTGGACCTACTGCTGGCCCAACGCCGGCAACCACCTCTGCCAAGCCAGAACGGCCACGGGCAGCAGCGCGTGAGCCCGCACTCACCTCGCGACACAGATCATCCCGATATGCGCGGCACCGGGCGTTGATATCCCGTAGTTGTCATCCATCCAGAACGGCGGATATTTTGCACAGGTACGCAAGGACTCGGTTGCTCTCCGTGATGGTCTTCCCGTCAGGCCACGTGCTCAGCTGGCTGGGTTCGCGGGCTGCCGCGGGATCAGGTTGACCACACGATCTGGGCGCTGTCGCGTGGCGTGACCTCCGGTGACCGGCCCGTCCGCGGCAGGACATCGGGTTTCCGGATACGGTCCAGCGTGCTGCGCATGCTGCCGGCATGCCCGTCCGGCTCCGCCACATCGTCGCTGACGCTCACGATCTGCCCGGCCTGGCCCGGTTCTGGACGCAGGCGCTGGGCTGGAAGGTCCTGTCCGGGCGGGAGAACGAGATCGTCATCGGGACCGGCGAGAACCCGCCCGCCGGCATGTGCTTCATGCCGGTCACCGATCCCAAGACGGTCAAGAACCGGGTGCATCTTGACCTCACCAGCAGCGCCGCGGACCGACCAGGAGACTGGCCGCCTGCTTGCGCTCGGGCCGCGCCGGGCCGGCATCGGCCAGGCCGGCGCTGGGTCCTGGACTGTCCTTGCCGATCCGGAGGGAAACGAGTTCTGCGTAGTGCGGCCGAAGGAAACGCTCATCCGATGAGGCTCAGCACCGAGAACCGCAGACAGGCCCTGTCCGCGGCACCCAGAAGAGTGCGAGCCCTCGGACCCTCGGCGGAGGAATAGGGTCGCTGTCGCAAGCATGAGGGCGGCATCATAGGGCCGTGACCACTGGGATAGACACTGTAACGCTGTGGCGGCCCGCCGGGCCGGAGGAACTCGCGCTGGTCAAAGCATCGGGATGGCGGAAATGGCCGCCCCGGCTGGCAGGCCAGCCGATCTTCTACCCGGTGCTCAACGAGGAATACGCCACCATGATCGCCCGCGACTGGAACGTACGGCAGTCCGGCGCGGGCTACGTGACTCGTTTCCAGGTCCGCCGACCTTTCCTGGACAACTACGAAATCCACCAGGTAGGCGGCCAGACCATCCTGGAGTACTGGATCCCCGCCGAAGACCTTGACGCGCTGAACGCCAGCCTTGTCGGCAAGATCGAGGTGACCGCGGAGTTCCACTGACTGGCGATCACATCGCGGCTTGAGAGGTTGTGTCCCTTGGGAAGTCAGATCGGCCGATCAAGAATTTACAGTGGCATCACGGTCCGCCAGCCAATGTGTCCTGACGCTGCGCAGCACTCTTTCCGCGCGTGAAACTGGTTCATCTGCCGCCAGCGATGGTGCTCTATCTGGCCGGAGTCAGGCCTGGGATTCGGCGGCGGCCTTAAGGTGGGCGAGCCAGGAGATGAGCGAACTGTCCAGAGCCGATTGCATCCCGGCGACGTCGGCTTCCACCGGCTCGCCAGCGAAGGATTCGTCCGTGGTCACATGCACGCCCGCGGGTGTCTGGCTGAAGACCCATTCGTGGACTCCGGTGATGCCGCCGGCCATGCCGCCCCACAGCACACGGGCGCGCTCAGCTACCGCGTAGATGGTCGAGACGACGGTAAAGCCGTAACTGGTCCACTCGAAGGAGGTGCCGGGCCGGAACGCCCCATCGATATGCGCCGCGGTGATATCGGTCTGCCAGGCAGGCCACGCGTTGACGTAGGCGTGCAGCCGCCAGAACCCTGTCCAGCGGCGCACTGATGTCGGTCTCGTGATGTGCACGCACTGGGGCATCGCCGTCTATGCCGGTCGGGATGCTCATGTCTCCTCCTCGTCCCTGACGCCGTGATCAGCGCGATCGCACCGGCGATGACCGCGACGTGGCGGTCCGCGCCGCTGGGTTATCGCCGCGGCGCTTCCGGGCCGCTCCTCTGTGATCTTAGGGTCTGCCCAGTGCTCGCCGAGGGCTCCGCGGCCCCACGAGCACGCTAGGCGATGTAGCACAAGTTGGCCCGCGAAGGGCACCCGCCCCGGGCGTCCCGCAACAGGGTCGCGGACAGCATCAACAGCCAACCCGACCCCGCTCCCGCAGCGGCAGATGGGATGTTCAGATGGCGAGGATTCGCTGCGTTCTGGGCTATCTGCCGTCCGCATGGGCGATCGCTTTGGTGAGGTAGCCGATGATGTCGTCAGCACCCTGGCGGCCCGGATCAAGGTCGGGGTTGTAGATGCAGACCGACCAGCCCGCGCATCCTTCCGAGGCCAGGGCCGCGGAGGTGATCTCGGTTAGCTGCTCCCAGGTCAGCCCGCCGGGCTGGGGATAATCCACCGCAGTGAGCTCGGTGCTGGCCAGCACGTCCAGATCGGTGTGCAGCCACCAGGGCGCGGGCAGCACCGCGGCCGCCGCCGCGCCCTTCACCGCGTCGAACCCGGCCGGGCGGATCAGCGCCTGCAGCTGGCCCGCCAGTGTCGGGACGCCCGCGGCGGCGAGCTCGTCGTGGTCGCGGGGACCGATCGCGATGACATCGGCGGCGCGGATCGGGGAAGGACGCCGCGCAGCCGCGGATCCAGCATGGCGTCGAAGAGCCCCAGCGCCAGCCCGAGCTAACAATCGGCCTGCCCGCCAGCGCGGCCGATAGGCCGTGCTCACGCTGCACGGCCGGCGCCCGGGCCGCCCCGCCCGCTGTCCCGCCGGAGTTCGTGGGCACGCCCACCAGCTCTACCTCACGCGGCACCATCTGGTTCACGCTACCAACCTGCAGGCGCCGCCATGGCAAGCCAGCCCGCCGGCGCTCCGGCCAGCAACCCGCCGCCGCCCATCGCCGGAATCTCGCGCAGGGTGAAATTCTGCACAAGGCGCTTCCGCGGAAACGTCGCGGACGTGCCTGCCAGCGCCATAACGATCCGGGAAGCGCCGGATCGGCGGCACAGGGGGTAGCGGCGAAAGCATGCGCGGGGACAGCTACCCTGTGCACGAGTCGGGCTGGCCGGCTCCGTGGTCAGCCAGGCGGCTCGGCCGCCCCTTGTGTCGCGACAGGCCAGGGAGCTGGCCTGTCCCTCGCGGGGGGCACGCGGCGATGATAGATGAAACTCTGACGGGGCGTGCCCGTTTGCCACAACGCCCGCTGCTGAAGCGAGGAGAACCCGATGAACTCACCGCAGTCCGGCCCTGCGCACAGCCCGGACGCCGCGAGTGACCCGCGGATCGTGAGCTACGGGCGAGATCCGGAGCGGCCTCCCGTTCTAGTTGGCGCGTCCGGCGGCGTGCTGGGTGCCCGGCCGCTGATGGCCCAGACGTTTCACGGCGGTGATCCTGACACGGTGGCCGCATCCGCTATCTGCGATGTCACTCCGACCAGGTGCCAGGCACGCACGCGGCTGTACCGGGACGGCAGGCTTGAGCTTGAGGGGTTCCCTGTTGCCGAGATCAGTGATCACCTCGCCGATGAGGCGGTCACTATCTGGCTTGACCTGCGTGACCCTGACCACCGTGACCTGGCTGTGCTGAGCGAGGAGTTCGGGCTGCACCCACTAGCCGTGGAGGACGCGGTGCAAGAGCACCAGCGCCCCAAGCTTGACCGCTACCGCACCCACCTGTTCCTGAACATGTACGGAGCGCGGCTGAACACCGGCACGGGAGAACTGGCCACCAGCGAGCTCGCCGCTTTCGTCACCGCGCGGGCGCTGATCACCGTCCGCAAGGATGACGGGCTGGATATCGGCGCGGTCGTCGAACGCTGGGACGCCAGCCCTGATCTCACCAGATTCGGTGTCGGCTACCTGCTGTACGGGCTGCTTGACTACATCGTGGATGGCCACTTCGAAGCGGTGCAGAGCCTGGACGACTCCGTTGAGATGCTGGAGGACCAGCTGTTCTCCGACGTTCCGCAGGACCTGCAGGTCCAGCGGCGCAGCTTCGAACTACGCAAGAGCCTGGTACTGCTCCGCCGGATCGTGATCCCCATGCGCGAAGTGGTGAACGCCTTGATGCGGCGTGACCTGCATGTCGTAACCGACGATCTCATGCCCTACTACCAGGACGTCTACGATCACGTGCTCCGCGCCTCCGAATGGACGGAGAGCCTGCGAGATCTGGTGAACAGCATCCTGGAGACCAACCTGACCATCCAGGGCAACCGGCTGAACGTCATCACCAAGAAAGTCACGAGCTGGGCCGCGATCATCGCGGTCCCGACATTCATTACCGGCTTCTACGGGATGAACGTGCCTTACCCCGGCTTCAGCCGGCAGGCCGGCTTCGCCGCCTCGATCGCCGTAATGGTCATCGCCGGGCTCGTGCTCTACATCGTCTTCAAACGCAAGGACTGGCTGTAGAACCGAGCCCGGGCCAACGCCGACCTCCGCGACGGCAGCCCGGTTCAGGCATATGCGCGCCGGGGGTGACATCTTCCAGAAGGCCAGCCATATGGCACCATGGCTCGCCGTGCCGTACCCGCCTCGCCGAGCTCCTGGCTGCTGGGATGCCGATGCACTCTGAATCCGCCGGAGTTTTCCGCCAGAGCCACCGCCAATGGGAACGCGAGATAGTCCAGAAAGCAAACGTGGCAGCAAATAAGACCTGCTTTATCCATAGGGCCGGAGAATATTATGATATTCCTAAGATTTCTTCAGGGAGAGCGATCCGCGCTTTGCGCAATTCGTAGACATGCCGAGCAGAGGACGCAACAGCTGGGTGGGTCGACGGCCGGAAAAGCGCACCAGAGCCGCACTCACATCGGCATGAGAGAGTGAGACCGCCGCGCCCTGGCGAGCCGATAGCGTTCCGGACCTAACTTTCCGGTGGCTGCCTTGAATCTGGCCACAAGCTCAGCCGGCACCCGTCCGCGGTCTTTCACCTCGATGCCCTGCGCCTTGGCCCACTCCCGGACCTCAGTCGGGTCCAGTGCGCTTACCGGCGCCCTGCGTCCAGCCCGGGCCGGCCGCCGGCCACCGCCGCCTGCCCGCCGGGCGGCGCCCACGTAGCGCGCCAGCGCGCCTCGCAGCTCCTGGGCATGCCCGGCGCTCAGATCGATCTCGTACTCCGTGCCGTCCAGCCCGAAGCGGACGGTGCCGTCTGCGTCACTGCCATCAAGGTCATCGATCAGCTGGACCTGTACCTTCTGAGCCACAACTGCCTCTTCCTGTCACGGGCCTGGCGCATCAGCCTAGCCAATCCAAGCCGATGGGCTCAGCCGCTGCAGGCCGACCCTGCCCTCCCGTGCCGGGCAGGCCGCTGGGCTCCCATCACGTCACTAACCAGTGTGCGGCTGCGAAGTCAGCGCGCAGCCGCTACGTGCGCGCCACGCGACAGCCCAGTCGTCACCGTCCGCAAAATGGCATCCCGGGGGCCGGGCCACGCAAGCCAGGCTGCCGCACCGAACGGGCTGACTGACCGCCCTGGCCTCTGACCGAAAGCTACCCGTGTGATGAATAGGTAGCCTGGCCCCGCATCAGCCCGGCGCGGCCTGCGTCTTCGCAGCTGGCTACAGCTGTCATCCGCCAGCGTCCGCGCAGATCCCAGCGAGCGGAATTACCGCACTGGGCTCTTACCATGGGTGGCTGGCGGCGAAGCGCTGCTCGGGGTACGGATGCGTGATGCGGGTTCTGGGCAGCCAGCGTTTCGCCAGGCGGTTGACCTCGTCCGAAGGGAGCCGGTTCTTCTGGCTGCGGCGCTTGAGCGCGTGGTGCCAGTGCCGGGTTACCTCGTACCTCAAGAAACTCACCGCCTCGTAGTTGCCGTGCACCGCGTAATAGTTCCGGTGCCCGGTTACGGCGCTGGCAAGCCATCGTCCCTGCTCGGGGACGGAGGCGCCGGCGTTGTACTACTTCGATTTTCACCTGCTTCAGCTTTGCCCGCAGCCGTTTCCTGTCGGTGACCCGCCGTACCCAGAACCGTCCCCGCCTGGCGACCGCGCAGATGTGCGTGAACCCCAGGAACGAGAACGTCTCCGGCTTCCCTTCGCCCCTGGCCTTTCTCCTCGGGACGGCGTACCGCCCGAACTCGATCAGCCGGGTCTTCTCCGGGTGCAGCTCCAGGCTGAACTCCGCGAACCGCTCGCGCAGCGCCGACTGGAACTCCGCAGCGTCGTCCCGGTACCGGAACCCGACGACGAAATCATCGGCGAAACGCACGATGATCACGTCACCGCGCACATGCCGCTTCCGCCACCAGTCAGCCCACAGGTCCAGGACGTAATGCAGGTACACGTTGGCGAGCAGCGGCGATAGCGATGCTCCCTGCGGTGATCCCTGCTCGGTCTCCGACAGCTTCCCGTCTTCGACGACTCCCGCGGCCAGCCACTTGCTGATCAGCCGCAGGACCCTTTCATCCGCGATCCGGTGCCGGAGGAACCTCATCAGCCAGTCCCGGTCAAGACTGCCGAAGAAGTCGCGGATATCCGCGTCCAGCACCCAGCTCACCTTCTTCCGGTAGATCCCGGCCGTCAGCGCGTCCAGCGCATCATGCGGGCTGCGCCCTGGCCGGAACCCGTAGGAGAACCCCAGGAAATCCGCCTCGTACACGGCGTTCAGCACCCCGGTGACTGCCCGTGGACGATCTTGTCCTCCAGCGATGCGATGCCGAGCGGCCGCAGCCGCCCGTCCGCCTTCGGGATGTACACGCGCTGGACGGGACTCGCCCGGTAGCGCCCTGACTGCACCCGCCCGTGCAGGTCCCGGAGGTTAGCCACCAGGTCCCGCTCGTACTCCTGCCAGGTCACCCCGTCTACGCTCGGCGCCGCCCTGGGATTCAGGTCCTCAAACGCCATCATCAGCCGTGGCACACTGACATGGGGCAGCAGCGCGGTGAACCGCGCATTCTTGTCCTTCACCGCTACTTGCCGCACACGGTCCAGGTCACTTGACATGCTTTCCCCGGCACTGCGTCCGGAGCATGTTTCACTGCCCGTGTTCCCCACGGTTCGCTTCCTTTCCTCCCCGCCTCCGCAGCCGCAGCCTTGTTCAGCGGGTTCGCAGGTATTACGAAGCGATCCGACTGCCCGTGACCGTTCATCCCGGGATTACCGCCTTGGCGTTCCCCGGGCGGCCCGCCCGCAGACCAGCGCGGACGGGGGGACACGGGCTCTCCTGGTTCTCGCGCATGGAGGTTCCGTAAATGCCGATGGTTCCCGGACCGCGCGGGGTCCCCTGGCCACTCGCGATAACGCGACCAGGAATGTTGCCTTCCGCCATCTGAACGACGTGGGCACCCCGAAGTGGGATTTCGCGGCTCAATAGCCCGGCCTGCACGTACCCCTGTCAACGCTTCGCCACGCCCCTTGCGGGACGCCACGGATTACTCGGGGGCCGCCGCGGGTCGCTAGCCCTTCGACGTAGAGCTCTTTCATCTCCTCCTCCATGCCGGTTTATCCCGGCGCACCCAGATCTCCGGAGTCAGTGTGCCGCGTGTCGCTGACATGCGGTTCCTTCCTGGTCACTAGTCTGCGAAATTGTTTGATTTCCGGTAGGGCGGTGGCATGTCCGCCGCGGTCGCCCTCATGCTGGAGGGCATGCCCTCGCCGTGGGATCTGCATCTGCACCGGGCCGCCGGGCGGGTGGTGGTGCTGGCGGGCTCGACGGTGGTCGCCGAGTACGGCGAGACCGACCTGGCGATGCGGAACATGGTGATCGGACGCGCGGCGGGTGGGGTTTCCCGGCGGCGGGTCGCGGAGGTGTTCGGGCTGACGCCGACGTATGTGGCCCGGCTGAGTCCGCCGCGTCGCGGGATGGCGCGGCGGCGCTGGCCGGGCAGGGCGGCCCGGGCCGCCCGCGGGCGCTGGGGGGAAGATAAGCAGGACCTGGCGCGGCAGTGGCGTGCGCAGGGGGAATCGGATCTGGAGATCGGCCTGCGGCTGGGCGTGGCGGGGACGACGGTGGCCCGTCGCCTGGCAGGCCAGCCGGCGGAGACAGGCGCCGGGTTGCGCCAGGAGGAGCTTGAGCTGCGCCGCCGGGACCGGCGCTGGCTCCAGGACGGCAGCCGGAGCCAGGGCCGGGGGACGATTCAGGGCGGGAGCAGCAGGAGCCTGCGGGCGGGGCCGGGCGGCGGCGAGCCGGCGGGCGCGGCGCCGGGCGGGGCGGGTGACGGTCCGCCGTCCCTGCCGCCGGGGCCGGGCGGTCCGCGGATCACCGGTGGGGCGTTCTGGTCGGTACGCGGGGGCGATGCTGCTGCACGCGTTCACGGCCCGTGCCGGGGCGGGGCAGGTGCTGGAGTCCGCCGCCGGGGCCGGGCGCGGCGCGGGCGGGTACCGGTTCGCCGATGTGGCGTTGCTGTCGGCGACCAGCATGTGCTTCGCGCTGGGGGCGCAGACGACCCAGCAGGTCAAGCACCTGACGGCCGCGCGCGCGGGGCCGCTGGCCGGGCTGGCGGGCGCTGCCGCACCTGTGGACCCTGCGTCCCCGGCTGGCCGCGGTCGCGGATGCGGCCGATCCGCTGGCGCTGCAGGAGATGGCCGCCCGCGCGATGCTGGCCGCCGACCCGGTCACCTCCGGGGTCTATTACGTCGATGACCATTTCGTCCCCGACCCGCCGCGCCGCAGCCGGTCGCGAAGGGCTGGAACAACAAGCGCGGCAGGGCGGAGAGGGGCCGCGCGGACACCCACGTCACCGCGCATGACGGGCGGGCGGTGCGCTTCGTGACCGGGGAGCCGTCCGGCTCGTCGGTCACGCTGCCCAAGGCGCTGGCGGAGCTGAGGAAGGCCGCGCCGCCGGGCGCGGCGATCATGGTGGGGTTCGACCGGGGCGGCGGGGCGTATGCGCGAGGTGTTCCGGCACTGCCGGGAGCAGGGCGTGCACTGGGTCAGCTACCGGCGGGCGCCGCTGGCGGTCCCGGCCATGCTCCCGGTCATCACCATGGTCACGACCGGCGGCCGCACCCGCGAGATCGCCTGGGCCGAGGAGAAAGTCCAGCTGAAGGACTACGGCGAGGCCCGGCAGCTCACGCTGTTCGAGCACGGCAAGGTGGTGCTGTGGCTTCCCCACGCCTACTTCGATGCCTGCCTGGAGACCCTGGCGGGCTGAAGTCGCGGTGGCGGTGTTTTCTCCTCAAGTACGCCAGCGAGAATTACGGCATCGACAAAATCTGCGACTACATCGC
>CAWJGE010000008.1:0-517481 GCA_963842265.1 uncultured Actinomycetota bacterium | reverse complement strand
GCCACGCACCCGCCGCGGGTCAGCGCCGCCACCTCAGACGGGCGCATCATGGCCCAGAACATGCACCCGTAGAACGCGGCAAACCGCCTGCCCTGCCGCCTGCCGGTCCCCTTGCATGTTTCGAGCATCGCCGCGACCAGCGCGGGACTCCCCACCGACCGCGGGTCCAGGACGTCATCAGGCGCCGCCGGCGGGGTCCATCCCTCGGGCAGGTTGGCCTTGGACAGCGGACGCGGTAGGTGACAGTCTTGCCCTTGCGTGTCTCGATCTGCCAGAACCGGACATCGTAGCTGTTCATGCGATGTCCTGCTCGGGCTCGTCTAGCCACTCATCCAGCCAGCTCCGCCGGGCGCCGACGCCACCCCCGGCAATGCGCTTGCTGCGCGGGCCGGTGCCCTGGGCGCGCCACCGGTAGAAGGTCCGGGAGCTGATCTTCAGCTCGGCGCAGACCTCCTCGACGGTTAGCCACTCGCTACCGCTCCGGTTTCCTGCGGTCCGGGATGATCCAGTCATCACGTTCACCTCCCTTGCCTCGCGGTGTGGTTCTGTTGCCCGTGGCTGCACGGCGAGGGGTGCGGGCTGGCGCAACCTACCCGGATTCCCGTGCACCGCGCGGTGCGGTTTCTTCCGGCGCGGTGCACGCTGGTGCACCAAACGGCACGGCACGGCTTGCCCGGATCTCCTCGTCACGAGGAATGACGCGCTCACCGCGCCCCGGACCTTCATTGCCCCTGACAACGCGTGCCATAAGACGACGCTAAGTGTCTGTCTTCGCCTCGGGCGAACAGCGATTGCGAGCCTCGGAGGAAAACCACCCGACCTATGAAGGCCCTGCAAAGGCTTGCCCTTGCCTGCCTTGCCTAGCCTCACTTGATCCTTGACGGATCAGCCTCACTTGATCCTTGACGTCCCTAGACGGATTCTTCATGTCAGACAGGTCTAGCCTGCACGCTTTACACCGAGCGGATGCGGCCTGGGACAGCGCTCATCCCCTGTCAGCGAGTATGGCGGCATAGGCGAGGGCTGGCAGTATAGCGACCGACAGAACGAGCCTGGGCGCCATAAGTAAGACTTCAGCGGAGAAAGGCGGCTAACAAACGCTCCAGCTCAGGAGTCGGCGGCCGCACCACCATCACTGTCATCGCCCCGGTCCTGACTGTCTTGATCTTCTTTCCCACCGGCCCCGAGGATCTCTCTCTTGTCAGGCTCCTCTCGGGACTGGGTAGCCATCCCGGCAAACCGGAACTCATCCAAATCGGCGGCGCGATCCGCATCGTAAGGCCACAGCACCATCTGACTGTATCGGCTCCACATTTCCCGTTCCCGGTTCAGCTCTCGGGGGAGACTTAGGCCCAGGCTTTCGGCAAGCGGCTTGCGGCCAAGATCTACCAGGGCACGTAGCGCGAGAGCCCAATCGTCGGTGGTCGCCCAGGCTGCAGGAGCAGCGCGCGCTGTGTCCTAGTTCTGGCCGGGGGCCGACATTGGGTCCCCCCGGCCGCAGCCGCAGCTTTCCCTGACAATGAGCTCGGCGGGGAGACGTTCGGCCCGGGGCGGCAGGGCCGGGTCGGCTATCCGCTGTAGCAGGAGGGAGCAGGCGCGCTCGCCGAGCAGCCGCATCGGCTGGCGGACCGTGGTCAGTGGCGGCGCGAGCAGGGCGCTGAGATGCATGTCGTCGAAGCCGACCACGGCGACATCAGCCGGGACCCGTATCCCGGCCGCCTGCAGCTCGCGCATGGCCCCGATCGCCATCTGATCGTTGCCGCAGACGATCGCATCTGGCAGCTCCCGGCGCGGCCCGGTCAGGATCTCGCGCGCTGCCAGCTGGCCGCTGATAGCAGCGAACCGGCCCTCGAAGGACCCTGTCACGGTCGCCCCCGGGTGCTCGGCTACCGCCTCTTCGAACGCGCTGCGCCGTTCCCGCGCGTCCGGGGCTTCGGCCGGGCCCGCGATGTAGAACAGCCTCGTCCTGCCGTGCTGCTCGACCAGATGGCAGACCGCCGCTTTGGTGCCCGAGCGGTTATCGGCGCCGATAACGTCGGCATGCAGCTGGTCGGGATAGGCGGCGATCAACGCGATCGGGACGCGCGCCGCCAGCAGCGCCAGCTGCTCTGAGCCGACGATGCCCTCGGCGATGAGCATCCCGTCCACCTTGGCGGAGATCTTCTGCATCCGCTGGTAAGCGCCCGCCGGGTCGGCGGCACGCAGGAAGGAGATCAATACCGACCATCCGATCTCGCCCAGCGGGCGCTCAACGCCGCGCAGCACCTCTTCGATGAACAAAAAGCCCTCGCGCTCGACATCGGTTTCAGGGCCGCGGCTTTCGACGGCTACCAGCCCGATCACTTCGTTGCGGCGCTGGGCCAGGCTCTGCGCCGCGCCGTTGGGGACATAGCCGAGCGCCTCGATAGCCTCGAGCACGCGCCGCCGCGTAGACGGGCGGACCCGATCCTGGCCATGCACCACCCGCGAGACCGTGGCGGTGGAGACTCCAGCCTCACGCGCCACGTCGTACAGCGTGGAGGCCGCAGAACTGCCGACCGCGATCGGCCGATCGCTTTTCATGAGCATCCCCCCAGATCCCTACTGTAAGCAGGTCTCGCGCTGGCTCCACTCTGATGGTCCGCATCTGCCACGAATCCTGCCTCGGCGGGTGCAACGATCCGCGAACCGGCGATCCCCCGGCCTGATACCGGGCGCTCCACCGGTGCGCCATCTGCAAGTGCCGTTGCAGTGTTAAGCATCAAAGCCGGGGGTTGGTTAACGTCATCTAGTGTCGCAGAGCGGCGAGTGTTCTACTGATTGGACTATCATCGGTTCGTAGTCCACTACGTAGCCCGCTATCGGCGCGGGGAGAGGACAGAAGGACACTATGGTTTCTTCGGCTACGATTCGGATTTGGTTTTAGATGACAGAGGAAGACGCGCGGCTAGCGCTTCTGCAAACCGAGCTCAATGCGATTCAAAGTTCTATAACGGATCTGAATTCAATAATGCTTCAGATAAAAGGCTGGTGCGTTACGGCTTCGCTGGCTATAGGCGGATTTGCGGTTGCGTATCATCGCCCGGCATTGGTCATTGTAGGTATTGGAGCAGTTATAGGTTTTTATTTGATAAACTGTCAGTATAAGATGATTCAACGTGCATTCATCATGCGAAACCGAAAGCTGGACTCCGAATTGAGGGCCACTGGAATAATGCCATTCCTTAAGGGGGCCGGCAATATTGAGGTTGTCGGTACAGCCTCTTACCATGGGACAGGGTCGGCGGTCGGTGAATCTTATCTACGTAAAATTGCTCATTATTTTCCTGCGTTTTTGTTCGAGGCACTGCCGCCTGACACATTTAGTCTTTACCTGTTTATAGTTGTGTGTCTAATAGCGGAGGTAATCATTCTCGGATAGCATCCATTTTAAAGCGAGCTTATGTCCCGTATACGCTTATGTCGGCTAATGATCTACGGCGAGCAGGCGCCTAGGCCATCTGCGACCCCTCGCTTGTAAGCGTAGTACTGCTGGCTGGTAACCAGGGACAAGCTGAGACGGGCCTGCGGAAACAAGTACGTCAGGATACGTGGAAGTCCGTGGGTGTTTGTGGTGATTGTCACTCGCTTAGTCACTCAGTGGTAGATCGTGATGTGACGTTTAAGTATCAATTAGCGCAGTGGTCCAAATAGGTTTAAGCCGCTGGCATGAGACAGGTGCCATTACTGAATAAAGTGCCAAGAGAATGCTTGAGGTGAAAACTCGATTGTTCGTGCAGAACCTCTTAAGCGAACGTGGCTGCGCGTCGTTTGGCGGTGCTAAGTTAAGCAGCGTCAGCCGGAACAAGGACGGAACAGAACGCAGGACCTCTGGCCCTATCAAGGCATCATGGCGTGATCCTAGGCTTGCTAGCCGTGACATGCCCGAAGATCGCCACGCTGGAGCTCGTGGCCTTGCTTGCTGTCGGGCGACGGAAGCGCTGGGCTCTCGACGCCCCTGTCGACGCCCTCGACCCTAGGAGGTGGACATGCCCCCGAGCTCAGGTAAGGCACAGCTGTTCACTAAACGTAATTATGGCGGCGAGGTCACGACTTTGGAGGAGGGGACGTTCCGCCTCGGCACCAGCACCGAAGCGGCCGGGAACGGCACTATCTCCTCACTGAAAATCGCGCCCGGGTATGCCGTCACCGTCTACTCCGGCAACAACTTCCAGGGCGCGAGCGCGACCTTCACCGCAGATACCGCCTATGTCGGCGATACCTTCCACGACGTCATCTTTTCGGTCGAGGTCTCCGCCGCCCCCGCCGCCTCGACGGCCCCCGACTGGTTTGATGAAGGAAGGCCCCCCGACTGGTTCGAAGGATGACAGTCGGTGTTTCCGCACAGCTCGGCGCACCCATTGATCGGGCACCGAACTGATAATTTTAATCGGTTCGATTCCAGTCGACGCCCTCCGTCCATCGCTGCCAGTCCTGCCAGCCCGAAGGCGCCTCCATCGGATGCCCGCCGCTGCGATCTGCCGTCACGCGGTCTCCCCCGTTCGGATTCCCTGCTACCGTCTGGTCCGGCTGACGGCGGTGCGTCCCCGCTACCCCGCACCTCATGGTCCAACCACCGGTCACGACCTCCCACCGGGAGCGGAGGGTCAGGGTAAGCGCAGGGGTGCGGAGGGTCAGGGTAAGCGCAGGGTGCGGAGGCGGATGGTGACCGGCATCGCGCGGAGTTCGGCGAGCACGTCCTCGCTGTACTCGGTGCCGATGTCGGTCAGCACGTAGCCGAACTCATCCCTGGTCCGCAGCAGCTGACCCTCGACGTTGACGCCGTGCTCGGCCAGCACCCGGTTGATCGAGGCCAGCACGCCGGGCACGTTCCGGTGCAGGTGCACCAGCCGGTGCGTGCCTTGGGTAACCGGCAGCGCGATGCCCGGCAGATTCACACTCAGCGAGGTGGCGCCCGAGGCCATGTAGTCGGCCAGCTTGTTCGCGACGAACTCGCCGATGTCCTGCTGCGCCTCCTCCGTCGAGCCGCCGATGTGCGGGGTGAGGATCACGTTCGGCAGCCCGCGCAGCTCGGAGACGAACTCGTCGCCGCGGCCCTTCGGCTCGGCGGGGAAGACATCGATGGCCGCCCCGGCGATGTGCCCGGAGGTGATGCTGCGGCGCAGCGCCGCGTGGTCCACCACGAAGCCGCGGGACAGGTTCAGGAACAGCGACCGCGGCCGCATCGCGGCGAACTCGGCCGCGCCGAAAAAGCCGCGGTTGCCGTCCCGCCCGTCCACGTGCAGCGTGACGGTCTCCACCGACTCCAGCAGCTCGGTCAGGGTGGAGCAGCGCCGCGCGTTGCCCAGGGCCAGCTTGTCCGCGATGTCGTAGAAGTAGACGGACATGCCGAGGTTCTCCGCCAGCACCGACAGCTGGGTGCCGATGTTGCCGTAGCCGACGATGCCGAGCTTGCGGCCGCGCACCTCGTGGCTCCCGGCCGCGGACTTGTCCCAGTGGCCCGTGTGCATCTGCGTGTTCTTCTCCGGCAGCCGCCGCGCCATCGCGATGATCTCGGCCAGCGCCAGCTCCACCACGCTGCGGGTGTTGGAGAACGGAGCGTTGAACACCGCGACCCCGCGCCTGCTCGCGGCGGCCAGGTCGATCTGGTTGACGCCGATGCAGAACGCGCCGATCGCGACCAGGTGCGGCGCCGCAGCCAGGACACGATCCGTGATCTGCGTCCCGGACCTGATGCCGAGCAGGCTCACGTCGCCGATGGCCTCGATGAGCTCGTCCTCGGCCAGCGCGCGCCGCAGCGTGTCGACCTGGTAACCCTCCTTGGCCAGCCGCGCCGACGCGTCGGGGTGAATGTTCTCGAGCAGCAATGCCTTCATGATCGCCTTTTGCGCTATTTGCCCATTTACTCGCCGGTACTCTCTTGGGTGGTTAGCTGTAACGAGGCGGATGGCAGGTGACTCTAGATCGAGCGGACACGATGCAGGTATAAGATCCAGCCTCGCTGAGCGGCCTGCACACCCGCCTGAAATCTGCTCTCCGCTGACATCCGCTGCAGCACGCAAGAGATCTTGCGACGGACCGTACGCACGGATATTCCAAGCTTCTTGGCAATGGTCTCATCCTTATACCCATCACCGAGCATGCGCAATATAAGTTTCTCTTCGCTATTGACTTCACTCACGGCCGACTGGCCGGCGTGGGTGTGGACGGGCCGGAGGTCGGTGGCCTGCGCCCACCACGCCTCGAAGACCCGGTACAGCATATGGACCAGCAATTTCTCCCGGACAAGGAGGGCATTCTGGCCGCCATTCCACCGGCCGCCAGCGAGCATGGCGATCCGGCGGTCGAAGATCAGCAGCTCAATCTCGGGTGTCGACATCACCCGCTTCCTGATCGGGGATCCCCGATCCGTATCCTCCGGCCGCTGCCGGACGGTACCCGACGGCTGCCACGGGCAGATCACACGGACGTCCACACCACGCTGCGCGGCTCTGACCTCTGCCGGGACCGCCCGTTCGAGCTGCGCCTTCCAGGGCATGACGGAACCCGGATCGACCCAGGCCACCTCGGTCCGCGCGTGACACATCAATTCGGTGACGCGCATGGCCATCGCATCGGAACTTGGCACCCAGTCCACGTGTGGTCCCTGCTCGCTGGAAGCAGCGAGGATTTGCGCATTTGTCAGCCGGGTCAGCTCAGACTCAATCTGAGCGAGATCGCTGCGCTTGCGCGCATATTCGGCATGAAGGTCGTTCCGGACCATCTCCATCACCATGGCCGGGCCGTTCGGCACCGCCCATACATCGCCGGACGGCTCAAGGCGCAGCAAGCCAAGATCAATTAGCCGGACGCGGCTGGAGTCGACGACTGACTGCTGAAGCCCCGTCGCGCGCGAGATTTCTTCCGAGGTCGATCCGGGCCGCCCAATGTAGTAGCGATAGACGGACTCGTCACATTGCGCGAGGCCTATCAAGTCCCACATCACCACTCCAGGCATCATCCGTATCGGGAGCCATGCCTCACCCTGATGGGATCGGACGCCCCCATTGCTCCGGGTTCGCGAGCAAATACTTCACCTTCTTTCCGGTGTTAAACCTCTCAAGGTTCACACTTTTGAGCTGGCAGGGCCCGGCGTCCGGTGCGTGACTGGCGGGGGGCACGGGGTCGGCTGTGGCGTGACTGCGCAAATTGCACGCCCAGATAAAACTGCGTGCTTTTGCTCGCGTGATATAACGGTCGACAGGTGATCTCGAAGCAACATCAGTGATGCCTGTGAAACCAGTCAGGTTTAGCGTGGCCGGATTTCCATGTTCGCCGATCTTGCGGTGGAGGCTGTCCGAGCAGGTACGGAACGCCGGTCCCCGGCACCTGATGATCGCCGAGTGCCGGGGACCCTGATATCAGGACGCTGACCGAGTCGCGGACGGACTGCCGCCTGGGCTCACTGCGCCGCAACGCCCGGGGCAGCCCGGCTAGCCGAAGGCCAGCACCGCCTGACGCCCGACCGTCTGCTCAATGCCCTTCACGAGCCGGTCCACGAGCAGGTCACATTCGGTTGGGGTGATGATCAATGGCGGTGTCAGCACCACCATGTGGTTAGAGACGGAGACCAGCAGGCCGGCGTCCCGGCAGCAATCCTTGACAGAGGTCATCTGCTGCGGGCTCAGCGGCCTGCCGCCGGCATCAGCCAACTCAACCGCGATCATCAGGCCCGGCCCGTGCACGCCGCCGATAGCGGGCAGGCCCAGCTCGCGGAAAGCGGACGTCAGCTGCTCGCCGCGCGCCGCCACGTTGGCCAGCACTTCGCCGTTGTCCATCTCGTCAAGCACGGCGGCCCCGGCCGCTATGGCCAGGGGGTGGCCGTCCCCGGTCGATCCGTGCGGGAAGACTGCTCCAGGGACGGCCAGCGACCGTGCCTGCACATCGTCAGTGACCGCAATAGCAGACAGCGGCGCGTAGCCCGAGGTGATGCCCTTGCTGAGCAGGATCATGTCGGGGGCCACGCCGAGCCGGCCGGCGACGGTCATGCTACCGGTCCGGCCAAAGCCGGTGGTGACCTCGTCGAGGATGAAGTGGATGTCGTCCGCCTGGCAAATCCTCTGTACCTCCCGCAGGTATTCCGCGGTGAGCTCGAGTACGTCGGTGCCTAGCACCGGTTCCATGAGCACCGCGGTGAGACGGCAAGCCCCGATCTGGCGGATCGCGTCCCGCAGCGCTTCCGGATCCCGGGCCGGCACGTGGTGGATACCGGGAACCAGCGGCCCTTGCGCCTGATGCAGGGGCGATTCCCCGGTCAGTGCGCTGGCCAGCCCGCCCGTGCCGTGGTAGCCATCCCACAGGGCCACGACCTCGGTGCGATCTGGCTGCTTCTCCAGGATCCGGATGAAACGCGAGAGAAACACCGCGCCTTCGACGGCCTCGGATCCGGTCGTGCAGAACCGCACATGGGCGAGGTGACTGGGCAGGGCCGCCATCAGGCGCTCGGCGTAGGTGAGGGCGACTTCGGTGGGCTGATCGTGCCGGATAATCTGGGCCACCGGCAGCTCTGCCAACTGCCGGGACATCGCCTCGATTATGTGGCGGTTGCCGTAGCCGAGGGCGGCGTTCCACAGCGCCGACCGGGCGTCCAGATACCTACGGCCGGAGACGTCCTGGACGAAGCAGCCCTGGCCGGATCGCAGGGCCCGGTCCCGGAAACTACCGTCGCTGTCACCAGACAGCGCGCTGAACCAGAGGGCCGGACGCTGCCAGGCCTGGGTAATAGAGTCCTGGGTATCAGAGTTGAGTGCCATTGCCGTCAGTTCTCCTTTCCATCCGGGCTCGCTGGCCCGGTATCGTTCACCACGCGGCCCGGCCCGTAGCCGTGCGCGGCGAGGGTCGGCGCGATGCCGCGCTCCGCCGTGCTCAGCTGGCGGAACAGATCGCGGATCATGGACGGCCGTGATCGGCCGCGGGCCGCCGACTCGGCGGCGAAACGCAACGTCATGGGAAGTCCTGACCCAGGCCTCGCGAGCTGTTTCCGCGGCTACTGCGGCGGGCGAGTCCAACTGCCCGTGGCTGAGCAGATGCGCGTAGCGGAAGGCGTGATGGCGGGCGGCGGCCCACATGTCATCGAGATGGCAAATTCTGTCCGGGTGCTCGCTCAGCGAAGACCAGAAGCCACTGAGGTAATCCAGCGCGGCCAGCGGCTCGGTGATCCAGCCGGGACCGAGCGCTGCGGATGATGGCACGCCGGGCGCGCGGCCCAGCCACTGAAACTCCTGATCGGGGCGGAGTGGCGTGGCACAACCGAACACATGATGCAGGCGGAGCCGGTGCTCAGGGCTGAGCCAGGCCGGCGGGGTCATGGCCGATACCAGTTGCCGGGCCGGGATCCATCCGCTGAATGGCTCCTGGTAACCGTCCGGAAGCTGGGCGCGGAACGGGTCCTCGATGTGCCACTGATTCCCCTCATGAGAGGTCACCAGCACGAAGTGCGGGGCATTGTGCTCTAGCGTGGCGGCCGACCAGCTCATCGCCACGGTATAGGTCACCACGAGCGCGCCGTCGGCCGCGTCTAGCTCCCGGTCCAGCCCAGCGAGCAGATCGACGGGATTGGTGGCGCCATGGTAGGCGAGACGGTATCCGCCGCCCAGATCGGCCAGCGAGACCCCGTGGTGGGAAAACGCGGTCAGCCCGCTGCCCGGGTTGGTCCGCACAGCCAGGCGCACCGATCTGGCGATCCGCGCCAGTGCACCGGCGCGGCGACCTTCCAGGTAACGACCCAGGGCAGCGGTGTAGCAGCTCAGTTCGGCCGCGCTGACGGCTGGCCCGGTCGCGGGCAGGGCCGTCATCCCGGCTCCCCGCTCGCACCGCAGGCGGACTGGACGACCTTGGCCAGGTCGGCGACGGTGAAGATCTGGCGCCCCTGGAACATATCGTCCGGCAGTATCACCCCCAGGTCATCTTCCAGCTGGATCAGCATGCCCAGCAGGCCGAGCGAGGTGACCTTCAGCAGGGCCCCATTCAGCGGCTCGTCCTCCGCGATGGAGGCCGGATCCACGGAAAGACGCGATTCTCGCGTAACGATCTGTTTCACGGCCAGCAGGACATCATCGGATGTGATTTCTGGTGTCGCAGGCACCTGAATTCCTTTCGGTAAACGTTTTGCTTCATCCACCCGGTCCGCTGGAGCGGAAGCGGACCGCGCCATTCCCGTCGATCCGCCAGCTGGAGGTCATGAGGGCGTCGAGGGTGACCGGCCCACGCACCTGCAGCCGCCCGGTGCTGATGGCGATCTCGTCGCCGATGCCCATGGAAGGGCCGTCGTGCAGTCTCGGTGAGCCGTTGACGATGACGGCGGCCGCGTCGACGCGCTCGCAGAACTCCTGCGCCACCTTGGGACTGCCAGTCACGATCGTCTCGGTGTGCCCCGTACCCCACCTGGCGATGTGCGCGATTGCCTCGTCCGGCCCGCGGGTCGGCATGACCGCGAGGATGGTGTCCAGGAACTCGCGCCCGTAGTCGCTGTCGGCCAGGGGCTCGATACGAAGACCGGCGGGCAGCTCGGCGGGCAGCTCGCCGGTCAGGTCCGCGTCGACCCGCAGGGACAGCTGGGTGACGCCAGGCTCCGCGACCCGCTTGGCCAGCACCTCGAAAAAGTGCGGCGCAACGTCCCGATCGACGAGGACGGCCTCCAGCGCCGTGCATCCTTCCGGCTCGGGCAGCTTGCCGTCCAGGATCAGGCGAACCGCCAGGTCCATGTCCGCGCTGCTCTCCACGTACAGGTGATTCACGCCGCCACCGCCGACGATCATGGGAATCCGGGAGATGTTCCGGCAGGATTGCACTAGGCTCGGGCTGCCGCGCGGGATCAGCACGTCAATGGCGTCATCGCGGCGCATCAGCTCTCTCAGCCCGGCCCGGTCCAGGTCATGAAGCACCTGCACCAGTCCGGTCGGCAGCCCGGCGGCCGCCAGTGCGGCGGTGAAGACGTCGCCCAGCGCCTGGTTGGTGAGGGCAATCTCGCTACCTCCCCGCAGCAGCACGGCGTTGCCGGCGCAGACGGGCAACAGCGTCCCGTCCATCGTCACCGTGGGCCGTGCCTCGTAGATCATCAGCATCACGCCGAGCGGCTTGCGTACCTTGCGGGCGCGTGCGCCGCCCAGGCCGGTCACCTGGCTACCTGGCTCCGCCGTCCTGCTGAGTTCCCGCTCGGCTGCCGCGGCCATCAGCGCCATCCGGTCACGGTGTGCGGCGGTCAGCCGGATCCGGTGCAGCAGTTGCTCGGGAAGGCCGCGCTCCTGCCCGGAGTGCTCGTCCTGGGCGTTTGCGGCCGCGATGTCGGGCCAGCACCGCGTGACCTGCTCGCTCACCGCCCGGGCAAACCGGAAGTAGGCCGCGTCGCCCACCGGCGGCGCCTGAGCCAGGGCCGTGCGCGCGGTCTGCAGATAGTGATCGATCATCGTCGTCTCCGCAGGAATAGCCGTCGTCTGCTTGTTGCCTAGTGCCCCTTCTGGCCAGGCTGCCGCCTCCGATCCCTGCAGCGAAGCAAATGTCCGCTTGCTGCCACGGACGGGTTGGCAGCAATGAGTCACTCCGCTTTGCCCTGAGTAAGCCAGGGCAGTTCCTGGCCGCATGACCCACAGGAAGCACGCACGGTGACCTGACGAACCAAGCGGGGCACCGTGGCCGACGCTTGGAAGGAGCTGGGGTGAATGACTGAACGGCTGGCGGGCCGCACCGCTGACTCGTACGCGCCGCTGCTGCCGCGCGTTGACGGCGCCTACCTGGACTGCGTGTCCGATGACCTGGCGCTGCTGCTCGCCGCGTATGGCCTGAGTGACGTGCGCACCCCGTTTGCGCAGGACTGGCGTTTCGACCTTGCCGAACTCGGCAGCGGGCCGGCGCGCATCGACCTTCCGCCCGCTGACCAGGATGATCTGCTGAGCCAGCGGACCGGATGGCGTCCCCGGTGGCGGCCTGTCACCTCCGTTGAGCGCGATGCCGGTGAATGGCAGCGATCGCTGGGCGCAGGTGAACCAGTCCTGCTGGTGGGGGACGCCTTCTGCCTTCCTTGGCTCCCGTATTCCGGCCAGGAGCACATGGATCACGGATTCGTTCTCACCGGCCTGGGCGCCGATGATCGCGCGGACAGGTCGGCCGACGACCTGATCGCCTACATCGCGGACCCATACGACAACGTCACCGAGTGGGGTGCGGCCAAGCCGGTCACCACCCAGCTTCCGCTGACCGCGCTGATACCGGCGCTTACCGGCGGCCGCTGGGCCGTGCTGATGGCTGCGGCGGCCGCCGCGCCGATACCCCCCGAGGCTCAGATCGCCGCCAACGCGACGGCCATCCTGGAGGCCGGCGCCCGCGGCAGCTACCAGCGCTTCATCTCCGATCATCAGAGGGCCGAGCTGAGCCAGTTGCAGAGCCTCGCGCTGCAGACCTGGCTGCTCGCCCGCAACCGGGCGCTGCACGCGCGGTGGCTGGCCGGGCTGGCGCCCACGGTGCTGGATCCCTCGCTCGCGGACCGGTTTGACACCGAGATCGGCGGCGGCTGGCGGCGTGCCATGGAGATGTCCTACATCGCCCTGCGCCGGGTCCGGTCCGGTCGCCGGGCGCCCGACGCTGCCATCGCCGCCGTCGAGGTGGTGACCCGCACCGAGGTCGATCTGGCTCAATCGCTGCTGTCCCGCCCGGCGGACAGCGCCAAGGACGGAGGAACTGCAGTTGACGTCGATCAGTGACGCGGTCTTCGCGGCCGCGGCCCGAAACCCGGATGCCGTCGCGCTGGCCGACGGGTCCCCGACGCCGGTCAGTTACCGGGAGCTGCGGGACCGGGTGACCGGCCTGGCGGCCCGGGTACAGGAGCGCACCACCCCCGGCCACCGGCTGGCGATCCCGAGCCACAAGTCGGCGGACACCGTCATCGCGATGCTCGCGGCGCTGGCCGCCGGCCGCTGTTACGTCCCAGTGGACCCGGCCTCGCCCGATGTGCGCCGCGACTTTATCTTGAGCCAGTCCGGCGCCGAGCTCATGCCTGGCGAGGAGCCACCGCCGGACAAGACCGGGCAGCCGGTCCTCCCGCAGGCCGCTGACCCGGACGGCGAAGCCTACGTGCTGTACACCTCCGGCTCGACCGGTGACCCCAAGGGCGTGGTGATCACCAGGCGCAACGCGGATGCCTTCCTTAGCTGGGCGAAAGGCGCCTTCCCGCTACGGCCCGGCGATCAGGTCGCCGTGCATGCGCCGCTGCACTTTGACCTTCCCGTGTACGACATCTATGCCGGGCTGGCCTGCGGGGCGACCGTGCACCTCGTG
This sequence comes from uncultured Actinomycetota bacterium, assembly GCA_963842265.1. Classification (GTDB taxonomy): domain Bacteria; phylum Actinomycetota; class Actinomycetes; order Streptosporangiales; family Streptosporangiaceae; genus Palsa-504. The sequence continues at coordinate 504,194 of CAWJGE010000008.1, read as the reverse complement.
CCCGAGCGGACCGCGCTGTTTCCCCAGGCGCTGCAGCGGTTCCTGACCGAGCGGGCTATCACTCACCTGTACGCCGTCCCATCCGCGCTGACCGCGCTCCTGCAGCGCTCGACGCTGCGGGACGATGGCCTGCCGGCGCTGCGTCAGCTCCTTTACGCCGGCGAAGAATTCCGCCCGCAGCCGCTAGCCGCGCTCATGGCCGCGATCCCGCAAGCGACAGTCAGCAACCTCTACGGCCCGATCGAGACCAACGTGGTGACCAGCTGGACGCTGTCGCGGCCTCCCGAGGAGACCGAACGGGTACCGCTCGGCCGGTCTGTCGACGGCGTGATTATCGCCTTGCTGACAGAGGAGACAGGTACCGCCTCGGAGAAGGCCGTCGGCGAAGGCGAGATCGTGATCGCTGGCGACTGCGTCACCCCCGGCTACCTAGGCCGGGCCGATCTGACCGCGCGGGCCATGATCGAGCTTCGCACCGAGTCCGGCACCCGGCGGTTCTACCGGACCGGTGACTTCGCACGCCGAGACGGCGACGGCGTACTGCACCTGCTCGGCCGCCGTGACGGCCTGGTCAAGACCAGGGGTTATCGCGTCGAGCTTGGTGAGATCGAAGCGGCGATCGGTAGCCATCCGGATGTGGCCGAAGTCGCGGTGGTGGCCGAGCCTGACCCCGAGCTGACCCATCGGCTGCACGCCATCGTGGTCGGGACCGGCCGCGAGCCAGCCGCCGGTCGGCTGGCCGAGCTTCTCATCTCGCACTGCCGGGTGCGACTGCCCGGCTACATGGTCCCGGGCCAGGTGCACCTGGTGCCCGACCTGCCGCGGACCAGCACCGGCAAGATCGCCCGGGCCCAACTGCCCGAGCTGATCGCCGCCGACGGAGGCCGATCATGAGCGCCGCCAGCCAGGCCAGCGCCGGCCGCGCCGAGTTCAGCCAGCGGGTCGTCGAGGCCGTCGCCGACGTGCTCCGCGTTCCCCCGGCCGAGGTAACCGCGGCTCGCTCCCTCTTCGATCTTCCCGGCTTCGATTCGCTCGCCGTGGTGGCCGTGCTGGAGCGCCTGGAATCCGCTCTGGGCGTCGAGGTGCCGCCCGAGCTGATCGTGCCCGAGGCCTTTGAATCCATCACCGCACTGAGCCGCGTGCTAGCGCAGGCCAGTGCTACACCATCTGTTCAGCTCACCGCAGGAGGCCCAGCATGATGAGCGCCACGCTCGTGCACGACCTGCTAGACGACCGTGCCGCCGCTACCCCGGACGCCCGCGCCCTGACCCGGTCCGGCACTTCATGGTCTTATCGGGAGGTCGCCCGGTGGTCCCAGGCGGTGGCCGGGTGGCTGACCCAGCTGGGCGCCGGACGCGGTGACCGGGTGGTGATCATCGGCCGCAACGACGCCGGGATCGTTCCGCTCATCTTCGGCGTCTCCCGGATCGGCGCCATGTTCGTCGTCCTCAGCGAGCACGTCCCGGACCGTCATCTGGCGCATATCCTGGCCGACAGCACTCCGCGGCTGGTGATTGCCACGCCGGTGGCAGCGGCTGCCGCCGGGCGGCTGGCTGACGTCCAGGTGCACCTGATGGACGAGCTGCCCGGACCGGCGGAGTCTCCCAGCATCCCCGCGGCGCCCTGCCTGTCGATAGATCCGGTGTGCCTGATCTATACCTCGGGCAGCACCGCGCTGCCCAAGGCGGTCGTGTCCACGCACCGCCAGGTGACCTTTGCCGCCTGGGCTATCCAGAGCAGGCTGGATTACCGCGCGGAAGACGCCGTGTTGTGCTGCGTGCCGCTTTCCTTCGACTACGGCCTGTACCAGGTCTTCCTTAGCGTCTGCGGGGGCGCCCGCCTCGTGCTCGGCGACGACTCGGACGCCGGGCCGCCGCTGCTCGCCCGGCTCGCCGCCGAGCAGATCACGATCCTGCCGCTGGTCCCGAGCATCGCGGCCACGCTGTGCCGCCTGGCCAGGCGGGCCGGCGCCGCCATTCCCGGCCGGCTACGGATGATCACCAACACCGGGGCCGAGCTCACCTCGGCGGCCTGTGCCCAGCTCCGCTCGGCGGTACCGGGCGCGGCGGTGGTGGCGATGTTCGGGCTGACCGAGTGCAAGCGCATTGCGATCGCCGAGCCAGACCTGGATCTGATCCGGCCGGGGTCGGTTGGCCGGCCGCTGCCCGACACCGAGGTGGCGGTGATCGGCGAGGACGGCCGACGGCTCGAACCGGGAGAGGCCGGCGAGCTCATCGTGCGCGGCCCGCATGTCATGGCCGGGTACTGGCGCGCTCCGGACCTGACCGCCGCCCGGTTCCGCCGTGACGAGCTCGGCCAGCCGGTCCTGCACACCGGCGACCTGTGCCGCCTGGACGAGGACGGCTACCTGTACTTCGTCGGCCGCAACGACGACCTGTTCAAGCAGCACGGCTACCGGGTCAGCACGACCGAGATCGAGGCAGCCGCCATGGACGTGCCCGGCGTGGAACTGGCCGCGGCCCTGCGCCCAGGCCAAGAGCACGGATCCCGGCTGGCCGTGACCGGCGACCTGACCGAGCAGCAGCTGATCAAGGAGCTGCGGGCCCGGCTGGAACAGGAGAAGCTGCCCGCCGAATGCCGGGTCGTCGCGGAGCTGCCGCTCAGCGTCAACGGCAAGGTGGACAAGCGGACGCTCCGGGAACGCTGGGCCGGGGACCGAGCCGCCGCGGGCGCCGCGTCATGAACCCGGAGCAGATCGCCACTCAGGTCGGAACGCCCGTCTACGCCTACGACCTGGCCGCGGTCCGTATCGCCCACGCCGACCTGCGCGAGGCACTGCCGGCCGAGGCGACCCTGTACTACTCCCTCAAGGCCAACCCTCATCCCCGGCTGGTAAGCGAGCTGGCCGGCCTGGGCTGCCGGGCCGAGGTCTGCTCCCTCGGCGAGATCGAGGGCGCCCTGGACGCCGGGGTCCACCCGGCCGACATCCTGCTGACCGGCCCGGGTAAGACCGCGGAAACCATCGAGCATGCCCTCGAGGCGGGGGTACGCCGGTTCTCGGTCGACTCGCCGCACGATCTCGCCCAGGTCGGAGCGCTCGCCCGGCGTCTCGGCGTGCAGGCCGAGTGCCTGCTGCGGGTCAACGCGGACCAGCCGGTCCCCGGCATGGGACTGGCGATGACCGGCACACCCTCCCAGTTCGGCGCCGATGCGTCCTGGGTAGTCCGGCGGCCAGAGCTGTTCCGGGCGTCGGGCGCGGCCCGGGTCACGGGCCTGCACCTGTATATGGGCACCAACCTCGAGGAGGAGAAAACTCTTCTCCACCAGTTCGAGACGGCCGCCGTTACCGCCAAGCGGCTGACCAGGCTGCTCGGCCCGTTCACCGAGGTGGATCTCGGTGGCGGCTTCGGCACCCCCTACGCCCGCGAGGGCACCCGGCCCAGGTTCCCCACGCTGGCCCGGCGGCTGGCCGCCGTACTGGACAAGCACCTGCCGGACTGGCGCGCCGGACGCCCGGCGATCTCCTTCGAGTCGGGCCGGTACCTGGTCGGCGACTCCGGCGTGCTGGTCTGCCGCGTGGTCGACGTCAAGGTCTCCAAGGGGCAGACGTTCGCCGTGCTCGACGCGGGCGTGAACCATCTGGGGGGCATGGCGGGCCTGCGCCGCCTGCCGCCGATCCGGCCCACCGTCCGGGTGTTCGCCGGGCGGCTGCGACGGTCCCGCAGGGTACCGACGGCCGTGGTCGGCCCGCTCTGCACCCCGCTCGACACGTTCTGCCGCGGTGCCAAGCTGCCCTCGCTGTCCATCGGGCAGCTGGTATGCATCCCCAACGTCGGCGCTTACGGCGTGACCGCCAGCCTGCTGGCCTTTCTCAGCCACCCGGCGCCCGTCGAAGCCGTGCTGGATGGCGGCGAGCTCGTCTCGGTCTCGCGCCTCGACCTGTTCCGGGCCGAAGACCCCCACCCGAACCGGACATCCCGTCCCCTCTCACTGGAAGGATCACGATGAGCAACTCAGAGATGGACCCGGCGTTCGAGGCCGTCCTGCGTCCTCGCCTGACCTACCTCGCCGATGACGCGGAGCTTTCTCCCGACGCATCGCTGCGGGAGCTCGGCCTGGACTCGATGCAGGCCGTCGAGCTCGTCTTCGACCTGGAAGACGCGCTCGATGTTCAGCTGCCGGACGAGGCCATGACGGCCGAGACGTTCGAGACGGCCGCCAGCCTGTGGACCGCGCTCACGGCCGCCCGCGACCAGACCGGGGTGGGCGCGTCATGACCGCGGCCATCGACGCGCCCGACATTATCGAGCCTGGAGTGCCGGGCTATCCGGTCCTGTCGCTGGCTACCCCGCGGGCCGACCTCGCCGAGCGGCTGGCGGCCGTGCTGCCGGTCGTGCGGGACCAGGCACGAGTCATCGACGAGCAGGCCATCTTCCCGGCACGGAATCTATCCGCGCTGCGGGAAAGCGGCCTGCTCGGCCTGCTTGTACCGGCCAGCTCCGGCGGCCTGGGCGGCGACCTGCGGGATATGGTCGCGGTCGCCGCCAGCCTGGCCTCCGAGTGCCTGTCCACCGCGATGATCTGGGCCATGCATTGCCAGCAGGTGGCCGCCGTCGTCGCCCACGGCTCACCGGAGCTGCGCCAGCGGCTGCTGCCGCGCATCGCCCGCGGCGAGGTCTATCTCGCCTCGGTCACCAGCGAGAAAGGCAAGGGCGGCCACCTGCTGACGGCACGGGCCCCGCTCCAGCGGACCGATGAGACGCTGCAGATTGAACGCGAGGCGCCCATCGTCACCGGCGGCGAGGACGCGGACGGCTTCCTGATCACCATGCGGGACAGCCTGTCCGCCCCGGACCACGCCGTCTCGCTGGTCTACGCCGACCGGGCCGATCTGTCTGTCACCACCAGTGGCTCCTGGAACCCCATGGGCATGCGCGGCACGCACAGCGTCGCCATGCACATCGCCGGCCAGGTCAGCGCGGACAGCCTGGTGGGCGAACCCGGCGGGTTCCGCACGGTGGCAGTGTCTACCTTCGCGCCCGTCGGCCACCTCGGCTGGGCGGCGTGCTGGCTCGGCGCCGCCCGTGCCGGGATGCGTGATGTCCTGGAACTGCTGCGATCCCCGGTCGGCCGTGGCCAGTTCGATCTGCGCTCCGACCTGCTGCGCACCCGGCTGGCCCGGATCCGGCTCGACCTGGACACGATGGCGGCCCTGCTGGCCCAGTGCCTGCGGGATATCGAAACCGCGCCCGACCTGGAGGAACCTCCCGTCCAGCTGCGGATCAACGGCCTGAAGATCTTGGCCGCAGAGCGAAGCTACGCCACCGTCGACGCGCTCATCGAGATGACCGGACTGCGACACGGTTACCTGCGCGCCGCCCCGCTCGGCCTGGAACGGACGCTGCGTGACCTGCGCTCGGCCAGCCTCAACTACGCCAACGACCGGCTGCTGCTGGCCAACGGCGCGCTGGCCCTGATCGACCGGGGAGTCAGCCTTGCCTGCTGACTACACCGTGCTGCGGGTGCCGGTGAGCCCGGCCGGCGATCCCGTGACCGTCGCGACGCAACGGGCCCGGCCGGTGCCCGCCAGCGCCATCGCGGCCCTGCCGCGGCCGGAACGGGAGCAGCACGCCGCGATGGCGCCGCGCCGGGCCGCGGAGTTCGCCCGCGGCCGGACGCTGCTCCGCGCGCTGGCCGGCGCCGTCCTGGGCATCCCGGCCGACCAGGTGCCGGTGCTCGCCGCGCCGGGTCAGCGACCGCAGCTGACCAGCTACCGGTGCGGGGTGTCGCTGTCGCACACGGATCAGACCACCGCGGTGGCGATCTGGCCGGGTGGCGAGGTCGGGATAGATGCTGAGGAGCCCCCCGCTCGTCTCAGCGCTGCCCTGGTCCGGCGCTGCTGCGGCCCGCGAGCGGCCGTCCTGCTTGCCCTCCCGAGCCACCAGCGCTCGGCGCTGTTCGCCCGTGTCTGGACGGCGCAGGAGGCCTGCGTGAAGGCCCTGGGCCTGGGGCTGGCCGGTGCGCCCTGGCGGATCCCGGCCGACCCCTTCGCGCGGCAAGGCCGGTGGCAGGGGCTGCGCTGGCACGCCCTTGACGTGCTGGCACCCACTGCGATCACGGTCGCGGTCCGGCCTGCCGGGGCGCCTCCGCTGAACCACCACTAAGGAGCAATCGTGCAGATACCAGATGCCTGGTACAACATTTCGGCCGACCTGGACTTCGAGTTGCCGGGTGACATAGCGTCCGGCCACGAAGAGGGCGATCCGGCCGGCTCCGGCTTCAATCCGCAGGTCCCGCTGAGCCTGGTCCGCCAGGAGCGGTCGAAGAACCCCTGGATCCCGATCCCGGAGGAGGTGCGCGAACGCTACGCCCTCTGGCGGCCGACACCGCTGCGGCGCGCCCGTCAGCTGGAAAAAGCCCTCGGTACCCGCAGCCGCATCTACTACAAGTACGAAGGCGGCAACCTGACCGGCAGCCACAAGCTGAACACCGCGGTGGCCCAGGCTCACTACTACCGGACCGCCGGGGCCAAACGCCTCGCCATAGCGACCGGGGCGGGCCAGTGGGGCACCGCCGTGGCCGCGGCCTGCCAGATGTTCGGCCTGGACTGCCACGTATACATGGTCCGCACCAGCCTCGAGGCCAAGCCCTACCGCCGGACGATGATGGAGCTGCTCGGCGCCACGGTGACGGCCAGCCCCAGCGAGGGCACCGAGATCGGCCGCCGGTTCCTGCGCGAAGGGCAGGAACGCGGAACGCTGTCGATCGCGCTGGCGGAAGCGGTGGCCGACACCCGCGACCCGGGCACCCGCTTCTGCGCGGGCAGCGGCGAGACCTACTCACTGCTGCACCAGAGCGTGATCGGCCTGGAGGCACAGGAGCAGATGGCGGCCCTGGACGAGCAGCCCGACGTGGTCATCGCCGCGCTGGGCGCGGGCAGCAACTTCGGTGGCATCGCCTTCCCGTTCCTGCGCTCGCGGCTGTCCGGCGACCGCCGTGTGCGCTGTCTGTCAGCCGAGCCGGCCGCGTGCCCCAAGCTGACCCGAGGCCGTTACGCCTACGACTACACCGACAGTTCCGAGCAGACGCCGCTGCAGAAGATGTACACCCTGGGCTACCGGTTCGCGCCGCCCGCTATGCACGCCGGCGGCCTCCGGTACCACGCCACCGCGAAGATCATCAGCGCCTTGTACGACCGAGGGCTGATCGAGGCCGTCGCCTACCAGCAGCGCGCCGTCTTCGAATCCGCGGCCCTGTTCGCCCGGTGCGAGGGTATCCTGCCCGCCCCGGAAAGCGCCCACGCGGTACACGGCGCCGTCCAGGAGGCGACGACCGGGCGGCGTGGCGAATCACCGGTCATCTTGTTCTCGCTCAGCGGTCACGGCCTGTTCGACCTGGCCGCCTACCAGTCCTACCTGAGCGGCGAGATGGAAGACGCCGACATCCCGGACTCGCTGATCGAGCAGTCGCTGGCGCAGCTGCCCCGCCAGCCGGATCTGGCCGTGAGCGCCGCCCGCTAGCGGACGGCAGCAGAAAGGAGACAGACATGGTGGCACTTGAATCACCGGCCATGGTCGCCAGCACCCATCCCGCCCCGCTACGCCGGACCAGGCCATCGCCGTGCGACGACGAGGGTTGCGGAGCCGACGAGTTCCGCACCCTGATGAGCCACTGGCCGACCGGAGTCACGGTCGTCACCAGCCGGGACGGGGACGAGCCAGTGGGCTGCACGGTTAACGCGGTGATGTCGGTATCGCTGGACCCGCCGCTGCTGGTGGTGGCGCTGGCCAAGGGAAGCAACACGCTACGGGCCATCGAGCGCACCGGCGCCTTGGGCCTCAACGTGCTCAGCGCGGACCAGCGCGACCTGTGCCAGCGCTTCGCCCGCGGCGCTCAGCACGAACGCTTTGCCCAGCTGGCTGTGCGTGATCAGCACGAGGTCCCGCTGCTCGCCGACACCGCCGCGGCGGCTGTCTGCACGGTAAGGGACACACCGGCCTGCGGTGATCACGTGCTGATCGTGGCTGAGCCGCTGTGGCACACCGAGTGTGAAGACAGTTCTCCCCTCATCTTCCACCGGTCCTGTTACCGGCGGCTGGGCGACAGCCCATCCCCGCGGCGAGCACCCGCGAACAGATAGGCAGGTCCTCCGATGACATCAACCGATTCCAGCGCCGTGCTGGCCCGGCTCACACCCGTCCCGCTCGATGATCTCGTGCTGCACGAGTCGGTCGAGCCGGACCGCCTGCGCGGCCTGGCCCGCGCCCTGGGGCGGTCGGGCATCCTGAAGAATCCGGTGCTTGCCACCCCGCTGCCAGCGGCTAAGTGGCTGGTCATCGACGGCGCGCACCGGGTCGGCGCGTTGCGCCGGATAGGAGCGGAGATGGCCCTGGCGCAGATCTTCGATCATGGCGAGTATGAGGTGACGGCCTGGCACCATCTGGTCAGCATCCGCCAGATGCCGCACCAGATCGAGGGTCTGCTGGCCGACCACTGCCCGGCGTGCGGACCGGGACCGTCCGAGGGTCTCTGCGTGGCCGTCGCCGAGGTGGCCGGCCAGACCGGGCACGTATGGTGCCCGAGCCCTGAGGTGGCCGACGCCGTCGCGTTGCTGCGCGAACTGTTCGCCGGATGCGCCGCGGCCGGGCGCATCAGGCGCGTCTCCCCCGATGATCCCCTGCCGGACCGGGTCACCGCACGGAGCCTGCGTATCGCCTACCGGCCGTGGCCGTTTGACCGGCTGCGGGAGATGGCGGCGCAAGGCCTCGTCCTGCCGGCCGGGGTGACCCGGTTCATCGCACCCGGCCGGGTGCTGGGCGCCAACATTCCGCTGTCCATGCTGTGTCGTGACCACCGGGCCTCAAGCGCGGCCGGAATCATCCGGGAGTACGTGCAGAAGATGCCGCTGCGCTACTACGCCGAGCCGGTGTTCATCGGCGAGTGAGCAACCAGGAATACCGAGATGACAGCTAAACCACGCATCTGGATGCGCGGTGAGGTGCGGCCGGACGAGCGCCGGGCACCGATCGTTCCGGCCGATGCTCGGCGGCTGACCCGTCAGGGCTTCGAGCTGACGATAGAGGCATCACCGTACCGGGCTTTCCCTGACTCGGAGTACGCCGCGGTCGGCTGCCGGATCGTGGCCGCCGGGAGCTGGCCGGTGGCCGAGCCCGACCAGTTCATCGTCGGGCTCAAGGAGCTGCCGGAGTCCAGTACGCCGCTGATACACCGCCACGTTTACTTCGGTCACGCCTACAAGGGGCAACACGGGTCGCGGCGGCTGCTGCGCCGGTTCGCCGCCGGTGGCGGGATGCTCCTGGACCTGGAGTCCCTGACCGACCACGACGGACGCCGCGTGGCCGCCTTCGGCTTCTGGGCGGGCTACGTTGGTGCCTCGCTCGCTGTCCTGCACGCTCGCGGGCGACTGGCCGCCTCGCTGCGGCCGCTGCCGAAAGAGCACCTGGACGAAGCGGTCCGCCAGAGCGGGGACAAGCCACTGCGGGTACTCGTCATCGGCGCGCTCGGCCGGTGCGGTCACGGAGCCCGCGATGCCCTGAACAACGCCGGGATCACCCCGCTGTGCTGGGACCTGGCGGAGACCAGGCGGCTGGACCGGACGGCCCTGCTGAACCAGGACATCCTGGTGAATACCGCGCTGCGCACCGGGGCGGCGCCTGCGTTCCTGCGGGACGCCGACCTGGATCAACCCGGCCGTCGGCTGAGCCTGGTGGCCGACGTCAGCTGCGACGTGACGTCGGACTGCAACGCCCTGCCGATCTACAGCGAGACCACGACCTGGCCGCATCCGGTCCGGCGGCTACAGGACGGCGATCGGCCGCTGGACATCATCGCCATCGACAACCTGCCCTCCCTGCTCCCTGTCGAGGCGAGCACAGACTTTTCCGCCCAGCTGACCCCGTACCTGATGACGCTGAGCCGCGCCGCCCCGCAGTGGCAGCGCTGCGCGCTTGCCTTCCGGCAGGCGTGCACCCGACTCGAACTGGAGGCTTACCATGCCTGAACTGATTCCCCCGAGCGGCACCGTCCACTGGATCGGCACCGGGCTGTCCACGGGCAGCGGCCTACGCGTCCTGGCCGATGACAGCCACGTGGTGCTATGGGCCAGGACCATCCGGAAGGCTGACGACCGGCTCGCTCAGCTTGGCCTGGCGGGCCGGGCCGAGACGGCGGAGTTCTCGCTCTCCGCCGTGTCGGCGGCGCTCCGGCCCGGCGACGTCATCGTGTCCATGTTGCCAGCCAGCCAGCACCTCGCCCTGCTGCGGCTGTGTGTCTCCAGCGGTGCCCACTTCGCTTGTTCCAGCTACGTCTCCGACTCCATCATGGCTGAGGCGGCGAAAGCAGCCGAGGCGGGTGTGGTGGTCCTCACGGAAGCCGGCCTGGACCCGGGGATCGATCATCTGCTCGCTCACCAGCTCGTGGCCCGGGCGCGCGACGCCATCGGCGACGAGGCTGCCACCGCCGCCTTCACCTCCTACTGCGGTGGCATCCCGGCGGTTCCGAACGCATTCCGGTACCGATTCAGCTGGGCCCCGCGTGGGGTGCTGTCCGCGTTGTGCGAGCCGGCCCGTTACATCGAGGGCGGCCAGCACAAGCGGGCCGACCATCCGTGGGAAGCTGTTCACCACCAGACGGTGAACGGGGAGGACTTCGAGGTCTACCCCAACCGCGACAGCATCCCGTTCATCGCGCAGTACCGGATCCCGCCGAGCTGGCGGATGCAGACCTTCGTCCGGGGGACGCTGCGGCTGGACGGCTGGAGCGAGGCCTGGGCGGGTGTGTTCGCCGAGCTGAAGGAGGGCGATAGCGACCGCATCGACCGGCTAGCCAAGGAACTGGCCGCCGACTATCCGAGCACCGCCGCCGACGCCGACCGGGTGGTACTCAGCGTCGCCCTCAACACCCGGTCAGGCCAGCGCAGCTGGTCGGGCCAGTACGTGCTGGACCTCACCGGCGACCAGGCCGAAACCGCGATGGCCCGGTGTGTCTCGTTGCCGCTCGCGTTCGGGGTGCTGCAGATCCGGCGCGGCCGGATGGCACCCGGACTGCACCGCGCGGCAGAGGACCCCGCCGAGGCCCAACGCTGGCTCGATTTCCTGCCCACTCACGGCATCGACTGCCTGTTCAGGCCCGGGCGATGACCATGGAAGCGCAGTCTGCTGGCCCGTGGTCGGTCGACCAGGATCCAGCGGCCGGCGTCGCGGTGGTGACCCTGAACGGGACCGCGGACGGCAACGCCATGGGCGCATCGGTCTGGTCCGGGTTGCCCCAGATGGTGGCTTCCCTGGAGGCAGACAACACGGTCCGGGCCGTGGTGGTGCGCGGCGCGGCCGGCTGCTTCAGCGTGGGCCTGGACCTTCGGTGGTACCTGACCCACTACCGGCGCATGACCAGGGCCGGCGATGAGCATCCCGGCCTGCGAAGGCGGCTGCTTGCCGAGTCGGACCAGATGCAAGGCGCGCTCAACGCGGTCGCCGCGAGCCGGCTGCCGTTCATTGCCGCGGTGCACGGCGCCTGTATCGGGGCCGGTCTCGACCTGGCCGCCGCCTGCGACATCAGGCTGGCCGCCGCCGATGCGTATTTCTCGTTGCGGGAAATACGCATTGGCGTGGTAGCCGACCTGGGATCCCTGCAGCGGCTGCCGCGCCTCATCGGCGGTGGGCCGACCAGCGAGCTGGCGCTCACCGGCCGCGATCTGCCCGCGGCCGAAGCGCTGGCCCGCGGGCTCGTCAGTCACGTGTTCGGAGAAGCCGGACAGCTGTTCGACGGGGCCCGCGCCCTCGCCGCGCAGATAGCCGCCTACCCGGCGCACGTCGTCGCGGGCGTGAAGGAGGCACTCGGTCAGGCGCAAGACCTGCCGCTCGCGAGCGGCTTGCGGTTCGCCGGCGTGTGGAATTCGGCGTTCCTGCCGTCACCGGAGCTGCCTGGCCTGCTTGGTGACGCGCTCCGCCGACCTGCGGGCACTGGACCGGAAACCCCGGCCTGGAGCCAGCGTCCTTGACTCATGGAATGTGCGTCATGCACGCATATCGTTTACATCCGCTGTGGCGGGAAGAAGGGAACTCGTGAGGTGGAGACATCCGCACCGACATGACAGCGGCCTGATCGGCGTCGCCGCGGGAAATGCGGCCGGCCTCATCTGGGGCCTGGCCTTCCTGGTGCCGGTGCTCCTGCCGGGGTGGTCGGCGATAGCCGTCACCACCGGCCGCTACCTGGCTTACGGCCTGCTGTCGGCGCTGCTGTTCACGATGGGCGGCCGGACGCTGCGCGGCCTGGCCCGGCAGCACTGGCGGCCGGCACTGGCCTTCGCCATCGCCGGCAATGCCGGTTACTACCTGCTGCTGGTGCTCGGCATCGACCTGATCGGCGCGCCGATTACCGACATCATCATCGGCTGCATCCCCGTCGTCCTGGCCCTGGTCGCCAACCTGACCTCGCACGCCTACCCCTGGCGCAAGCTGGCCTTGCCGATGGGCCTCGCCGCCGCCGGACTGCTGCTGGCCACCCTCCCTGGCAGCCAGGCCCCGGCCGGCCACCGGCCGGCCGCCGGTGAGGTCTTCGGCCTGCTGGCAGCGTTCGGCGCCGTGGCCCTGTGGACGTGGTACGGCCTGGCCAACGCCAGGTTCCTGAGCCGCCACCCGGAAGTGCCCCACGTCGGCTGGTCTACGCTGGTCGGGCTGTACACGGGAGCGGTCACGCTCATCAGCCTCCCGGTGACTATCGCCATTCACCAGATCGGCAGCCGCGGCCCGCACAGCATCGGCTGGCTGATCGGCGGCTCGATAGTGCTGGGCGTCGGGGTCTCGTGGGGCGCGACCGTGCTGTGGAACCTGGCCTCCGCCCGGCTGTCGACCGTGTCGGCAGGAATGCTGGTCAACGTGGAGACCGTAGCCGGGTACGTCTACGTATACGCGGCCAGGGCGCAATGGCCGCCGCTTCTCCAGGTGCTCGGCTTCGCGCTCCTCATCGTCGGCGTCCTGATCGTCGTGAGACTGCCCGCCGCCACGGACCAGGACGGCTCCCGGACTCGCAGAGCGGCAGAAACCGCCAGCCCGCCACCGGACAGGGCACCCGTAAATGGCTAGGCAGCCTTACGCGGACGCCGATTACTTCTGGCACCCTCCTGCCACAGCCGGAATGGCAGGTAGTGCCCACGTTATTGTCCCGGGATCTTCCGGCCGGCAGAGTTGATATTACAACGGCGGCTCTGCCGTCGTGCCAACACTGAGAACAAGTCGACGAAACAGCCCAGAATGCGCCGGCCCGCACGTGCGGGCAACCGTATCTGTGACTGATTCGCAGGCCGTTCAGTATAAAAAACAGCCCGGCCGGGCCGGCCCAACCGATTTTCGCCGCGAGGTGGAGAGGACGCATCGATGAATACCAGCACCGTTCATCCCGGCTGGGCGTACAACGGCCACCATTACGTGGTGCACCGCTTCCCGCGGGAAGTCGAGCTCAAGCTGAGGGCCTTGAACCGGTCCGACAACTGGCACGCGCTGCTGGCCTGGACACAGGACATGGCGTGGATAGGCCTGTGCGTCGCGGCCTGCCTCATGGTGTCGTGGTGGTTCTACCCGGTGGCCGTCCTGGTGATCGGGGCCAGGCAGCGCGGGCTCTCCACGATCCTGCACGACTGCGCGCACGGCGTGGGCGCGGCGAATAAGCGACTGCAGATGATCATCGGCACCGTGCTCACCGCCTATCCGATCTTCCAGCAGTATTACGCCTACAAGACGTCTCACGTGCAAATCCACCACCCCCGGCTCGGTGATCCGGATCGCGATCCTGACCTGCGATTCTTCATCGAACAGGGAGCCTATTCCGCGGTCAGCCGTCGTTCCTATGTGGTGCGGGTCGTGCTGATGCCGCTGCTCGGCTCCCAGACCTGGGGCTACCTGCGTTACCTGGTACGCAACCGGTATCGCCTGCTGCGCAGCAAACAGGCCCGCTCCGCCGCCCCGATGCAGCGGCACAAGCGCATCGCCGACCGGATCGCTTTCTGGCTGTTCTGGGCCACGGCGGCTACCGTGGCATGGCGAGCCGGCTGCCTGGCCAGCCTGGCATTGTTCTGGCTGGTGCCGTACCTGACGAGCTTTCAGATCCTCGGCTGGTATATCGAATTGTCCGAGCACACGCCGCTGGTGCGCGACTCCAACATCGATCTCTATATGACGCGCAACCGCAAGAGCCGCGGGCTGGAAAAGTTCCTGACCGGTATCCACGGCGACAATTTCCACCTGGAACATCACCTCGACCCGCGCACGCCGTTCTGGAACCTCTCCCGCGCACGCCAGGTCAGGCTGGCCGATCCCGCGTACGCGGAAGTCGACCGTGCCTTCGGCGGCCTGTTCAGCCGCGGCCCGCAGGGCCGGCCGAGCGCAATCGCCGCGATCGTCAGCGACCTGACCCGAACCGAGGAGGACACCAGCCGTGCCGCAGCCTGACACTCCGCTCACCCCTAAGCAGTTCGCCGCCCAGGAGACCGCCGCCGTCCACGGCGGATCCGAATGGCGGCTCGGCGTCACTCCCCCGGTCATCACCCCGATTTTCCAGACCGCCGCCTACGAACTTCCTGACACCGCTGCGGCGGCCGACATCTTCGACTTGCGCGCCGACGGCCACGCCTACACCCGGCTGAACAACCCCACCTGCGACGTGCTGGAGGAGCGGATGGCCAGCATTGAAGGCGCGGCCGCCGCGCTCGCGGTCGCCTCCGGGCAAGCAGCCGTGACGCTCGCCCTGCTGAACCTGTGCCAGGCCGGCGACAACATCGTCAGCTCCGCCGAGCTCTACGGCGGGACCTGGAACCTGCTGGCCAACACCTTCGCGCGGTTCGGCATCGAGACTCGCTTCGTGTCCCCGGAGGACCCGCGGAACTTCGCCTCGGCCACGGACGAGAAAACCCGCTGTTACTTCGGCGAGACGCTGCCCAACCCGCGGTTGCGGCCATTCCCGATCGAGGCGGTCGCGGAGCTGGCCGAGGCCTCTGGCGTGCCGCTGGTGCTGGACAACACGGTGCTCCCGTACTCATGCCACCCGATGCGGCATGGCGCGCACATCGTGGTGTACTCGGCGACCAAGTACATCGGTGGCCATGGCTCGACGCTCGGCGGGCTGATCCTGGACTCGGGCACCTTCGACTGGACCGCGCACGCCGTCCGGCACCCGCTGGTGACTGCTCCCGATCCGGCGCATGGCGGGATCGTGTGGACTGCGGCGGGAGGCGGCCTGAGCGGTCCGCTCGGCCGCAGTGCCTACCTGCTGAAATGCCGGGAGACGCTGCTGCGTGACCTTGGCCCGTGCCTGAGCCCCTTCAGCGCCTGGCTGCTGCTGCAGGGTCTGGAGACGCTACCGCTGCGGATGCGGGTGCACGGCGCCAACGCGACCGCCGTGGCTGGCTACCTGCACGCGCACCCGAAGGTAGCCCTGGTCAGGCACACCAGCCTGGCGCACGGCGCCGAGGCCGACCTGATCGCACGCTATCTCGGCGGGGCCGCCGCCCCGCTGGTCCAGTTCGAGCTGGCCGGCGGGCGGAAGGCCGGCTGCTCCTTCATCGAGGCACTGCGCCTGATCTCCCACGTCACCAACATCGGCGATGTCCGGTCACTCGCTACCCATCCGGCCTCCACCACCCACGCTCAGCTGCCCGAGGCGGATCAGCTCGCCGCAGGGGTGACCCAGGGCTCGGTACGGCTCGCCGTCGGCATCGAAAGCCTCGGCGACCTGCTGGCCGATCTCGAGCAGGCACTGGAGGCGGCGTGAACCGCCCGCTGGTCGCGCTGGCCGGCGCCGGCGAGGACATCGACGCAGTGCCGTACGCCGCGGTACGCGAGGTCTACATCCGGGCGCTTGAACAGGTCGCTGGCTGCGCCGTGGTGCTCGCTCCCGGCCCCGGCGTCGCCCTAGCCGAACTGTTCGACCGTTTCGACGGCCTAGTGCTCGGCGGCCATCAGAGCGATGTCGACCCGGTCCGCTACGGCGGTCGGCCGTCGGCGGGCCCGCGGGACGCCGACCGCGACGAACTGGCCCTGGGCCTGATCCCGGCCGCGTTGCGCGCCGGGCTGCCGGTCCTGGGAATCTGCCGGGGTCTGCAGGAGATCAACGTCGCCCTCGGCGGCACGCTGCGTGATCTCGGACCGGCCCACCGGGAAGATGTCTCCCAGCCCCGGGACGAGCAGTACCTTCCCCGGCACGATGTTTGTCTCGTCCCGGGCGGGACGCTCGCGCGGCTCACCGGCTGCGCCATGATCCGGACCAACTCGCTGCACGGCCAGGGCATCGACCACCTGGCTCCCGATCTGGTCGCCGAAGGGCAGAGCGAGGATGGCGTGATCGAAGCCGCGGCCGCCCGGCACGGCTTCTGCCTTGGCGTGCAGTGGCACCCCGAGTGGTACGCGCTGGCCGATCCGGTCGGCGGCGTCATCTTCGGTGCGTTCGGCGCGGCGGCCGCCCGGTGCGCCGCCGCGCGGCGGTCCGGCCCACGACATCGGCTGCTCAAGGCGGTTCCATGAGAGCCTTCCCGGCCCTGGTCAGCCCGCACGCACGGACGGTCACCCTGTTCGCCGATACGCCCCTCCGGCTCGAGGGCGGTGGCACGCTGGCCGACATCCGCGTCACCTATGAGACGTACGGCCGGCCGCGCGGCCGCAACACCGTCTTCGTCTGCCACGCCCTGACCGGCGACTCGCATCCAGCCCGTCACGATGCCGATGACCTACCAGGCTGGTGGGAACCCATGATCGGGTCGGGTCGCCCCATCGACACCAGCGTCTTCCACGTCGTCTGCGCCAACGTTCTCGGCGGCTGCGCCGGAACGACCGGGCCATGGGCGGGGGCACCGAGCGGATCCCCCTTCCCCGATGTGACGGTCGGCGATATGGTCACCGTGCACCGGCGCCTGCTCGACCACCTCGGGGTCACCGGGCTGCACGCCGTGATCGGCGGATCGCTCGGCGGCATGCAGGCGCTGAACTGGCTCCTTCGGTATCCGGCAGACGCCGACCGGTACCTCATCATCGCTGCCGCGGCACGGCTGTCGGCGGACAACCTCGCCGCCAACGCAATCTGCCGGGCAGCGATCCGCTCTGACCCGGCATTCAAGAGCGGCCGCTATCGCGCCGACGAGCCGCCGGCGGCCGGCCTGGGTCTGGCCCGCATGATCGGGCACATGACGTACCTGTCGGCCGAGGCGCTTGAGGATAAGTTCGGCCGCGACCTGGCGCCAGCCGCCCCCCGGAGGCGCGGCGGCGTCTGGAACGGGCCGTTCGCCGTAGAGAGCTATCTCGAACACCAGGCGGCCAAACTCGTCGCCAGGTTCGACGCCAACAGCTACCTGTACCTGACCCAGGCGATGGATCGTTTCGACGCCTTCCCGGGCCCGCCGAGACCGCTGGCCGATGCCAGAGCCGCCACGCACCTGTTCAGCTTCGCCTCCGACCGGCTGTTCGGCCCCGATCATAGCCAGCGGATCCGGGATGGCCTGCGGGCGTCGGGGCTGACGGTCCGGCATCACCACGACACGACGTCGCGTGCCGGGCACGACGCGTTCCTGCTCCCCGTCCCCGGCTACCTGGACGCGGTGCGCCGCGCCGTGAATCTGCCACGACCAGGCGATCAGGACCTTGCTCCTGGTATCTCCCCCGCTGGCATTCCGGGCGGAGCGCGGGCGCGCCGGACCGAAGAGACGGCTGCGGCATGAGCGCGGGCACTCCTGACCTCGGCTTCACCCCATGCCGATCACGGGCACGACCCAGGGTGACCGCCCGCGGGAACCCACCGCCCAGACGATGGCTCCTGCCCATACCCCCGACCGGCCGGCGGCTGACCCAGCTGTTGTGCGGGCTGACCGCGTACGGCGTGAGCGACGGCCTGATCATATCGGCAGGACTGGGGGTCGAGCCGTGGGACGCGCTCAGCCAGGGCCTGTCCCGGACCGTCGGGCTCGGCATCGGTACCTGGACCAATATCATCGGCGCAGTCGTCTTGCTACTGTGGATTCCGCTACGCCAGCGGCCCGGATTCGGCACCCTGTGCAACATCGCCCTCGTCGGCACCACCTGCAACTTCACGCTGGCCTGGGTCCCGGCACCGCATGCGGACTGGCTGAGGTTCATGGTCCTGGCAGGCGGCATCGTGGCAAATGGCGCCGCGACCGGTTGCTACATCGGCGCCCGGGCGGGCCCCGGCCCGCGGGACGGACTCACCACGGGTTGGGCCGCGCGCGGGCCGTCGCTGCGCGTTGCGCGATGGACAATCGAGCTTTCCGTACTGATCATCGGCTACCTGCTGGGGGCGACGATAGGGATCGGCACCGTGGCCTACGCGGTCGCCATCGGCCCGCTGATCCAGTTCTTCATCCCGCTGTTCCCTCTGGATGACGGACGACAACGGCGACGCCGCGCAACGGCGAGTCACCCACGAGCGAAGGACTGCTGAATGACCGTCGGGGTCGCTGGTTAGGCCCAGAATCCGACGGTAGGGGCGTGTGCATGAGCTACGCACTTACCCGGGAGATGATCAGGGCCAGGGCCGGGTCCCGCTGTCGGGCAAACACTACACAGCGCTACGGCAACTTCGGCTTAGTGCCTCGGTTCTGTGCTGGTGCGTCAGCCGATTAGGGGCGCAGCTTGGATGCGGGCACAGGGGTTCGCAGAGTTGTGACTGGTGTGGTTTGCATGGGATTGCTGCGTGTCGGCTCGGTGTTACTACGCCGACGGCGGCGGTGTCGCATCCCGGTGGTGGCCCTGGTCGTTGTCAGGTCCAGTCAGCAGCCACGCGGCGAGGACAGCCAGGTCGGGGACTGTGAGGTCGAAAGTGTCCAATGGCTCAGGCGCGCCCTCGCCTGCGCGTTGGATGTAGGCGGTACGAAGCCCGTGGGCCGCGGCGGCGCGCAGGTCCCAGGGGTGGGCGGAGACCATGAGGGTCCGGCGCGGGTCCAGCACCAGGCGGTCCAGCGCGAGCTGGTACACAGCGGGGTCCGGCTTGTAGGCGTGCACCATCTCGCCGGACAGCACGCAGTGCCAGGTGAGCTCGGCGGCCGCGAACAAGTCGGTGAGCATCGACAGGTTGCCATTGGACAATGCCACGATGGCGAAGCGCCTGGCGAGGCGGCGCAGCGCGTCACGCGTGTCAGGCCAGGGCCTGAGCCGGTGTCCCGCCAGTGTCAGATGCCGGATGGTAGGCGGTGGCAGCGGCGGGCCGTCGCGCAGCACCTCAGCGAGCGCCTCGGCGTTGAGGTCGTCGGTAGATCGCCATGGTGCGCCTTCGCGGATTGCGGACACCAAGTCGGCGAAGCGGCGCGCCCACGCTGCTGCCAGCGCCTCAGCCTCCTGCGGCCCCGCGCCCGCCTGGTCCAGCGTGGCCGCCAGCTCGGCGCGCATCGACCCGGCCTCGTCTACCACGGTGCCGAGGACATCGAAGAGCAGGGTGTCAACGTCATCGGCGCTGATCATGCGCCTATCGTCCCACTGGCGCTCCCGGCGAGCCTTCTCCCACCGAAACTGCCGATGTGAGTGACTGCCAGCCGAGGACTTGGGAAGCCATTCCCGTTCCGGATTCAGCCGGCCAGGAACTCGTCCAGGCGCCGGGCTATGGGCCACTGCTTTAAGGCTTGATGTGATATCGTGACCGTTTTGTGGCTCATGATGGTTCTGAGGGGTTGTCGCCGGTCGGGTGGCTGCCGGACCGGATCTCGATCGGTGTCCTGACCAGGGTTTTCACGCCGGAACTGGTGGACGAGGCGGTGGATTCGGCGGGGGCGCGGGAGCAGCGGCGACGACTGCTGCCGGCGCGGCTGGTGGTGTATTTCGTGCTGGCCCTGTGGCTGTTCCGGGGGCGGAACTGCGGTTACGGGCAGGTGATGCTGAAGCTGGCCGACGGGCTGTATTCCCGGCAGCTGGGCGCTGACCTGCTGGAAGGCCGTCCGGCAGCGGGGATGCGGGTGGATGCCGGGCAGGGACGGGAGTGGTGGCTGCCGAATATCTCCTCCCTGTCGCGGGGCCGCGCGAAGCTCGGGCCGGATGTGCACCGTTACCTGTTTACGCAGGTCGCAGGCCCGATAGGAGCCGATGATGCGCCGGGGGTCTTCTGCTGCGGGCTGCGCATCGTCTCGATGGACTGGTCCACGACGGACGTGCGGACGAGAAGCCGAACGGCGAGTTCTTCGGCCGGCCGTCGAACCAGTCGAGGGACGGGGCGTTCCCGCAGGTCAGGTGGGTGGTAGCGGCGGAGTCGGGGACAGGGAGCCTGCTGGGGGCGGCGATGGGCGGGTACCGGACCGCAGAGCAGCCGCTGGCCCGTGACCTGCTGAAACAGGAATGCTTCGGGACGGGGATGCTGGTGCTCGCGGACCGTAAGTTCCTGTCCTGGTCCCTGGCCCGCGACTTCCTCGCCACGGGCGCGCACATCCTGTGGCGCGCGTCCGCCAGCTTCGCGCTGAAGCCGGTGAAAGTCCTGGCGACGGCACCTATCTCGCGGAGCTGAGGCCGCCGCGGAAGAGCGACGGCCCGGTCATCACCGTCCGCGTCATCGAGTACACCGTGCATACCGCGCCCGCAACCGGTGGCGGGGAGGAGACCTCGGAGGTGTTCGCCCTGGTCACCGACCTGCTCGATGTGGAGGAGTACCCGGCGTGGATGTGCGCGATCGGAACTGTTGGAGATCACGGGTCGCGGATAGCCGCGAGCGCGGCCGCCCTGGTGCGACCTAGCAGTCCCGCCAGGTCCGGGGAACCGTCAAGCACCCGGGCCGTGGTGCTCGGAGGCAGTGAATAGATGAGCGCATTCCCCGAGGGCTGCCAGGGACCCGGCCGCCGCCCCTCTGCGGTGAGCGCTCGGCGCTTAAATCCGACCAGGGTGAGCACCGTCTCGACCAGGGGCGCGGGAGCGCGAATGAACCTGGTCCGGGCCACATCCTCGACACCAAAATGCACGCGGGTCTCACCAGGATCCGCACTGGGTATCCCTGCACCCGGCCGCAGGTCGTCTCGGGCAGGCCTGCTCGTCTCGATTCGGCGCATAGCAGGACTGTAATCCCTCAGCTTTGATCCGTGACAGGTCGGCCTCGGCCGGACAGTGCAGCTACTGGAGCCGATCGGCACTGCTGGCCAGGCCGGGCAGCTAAAGCCATTTTGATATGTTCCGGGCAAAAAGCTATGGATATCAGCGACAAGTACGGTTCTTTCCTGGACGTCGAGGAAAAGATTAAAATCGACAGCTTCCGATTATTGGACCGATGTTCCTCGATATGAAAAGCATAACAAAGATAAGTCAGTCCCGATCGGAGAAGTACGCTGTCCCTTGGGCCGCGATCTCGAAATACTAGAGGCAGATCCGCATCGCCAGGCGCCGCCGCGGGCAGGTACTTCAGCCGGGCACCGCGTCTGCCCGCGGACCGCTGGCCGGGGCTGGGATCGAAACACCATGCCCGTTCGGAATTAAAAAGATCTTTCCGAACGGGCTGTGGTACGTGCGCCTGGCCAGGATTCGGCGGCTGCGGGGTGGAACGAACTCAGCGCGGGCTGCTCTCAGGGGATCAGGCTCAGCTCACGGGCCCGAGCGACGGCCTCGGTCCGGTTGGCCGCGCCGAGCTTGCCCAGGACATGGCCCACATGTTTCTTGACGGTGTCGAGGCTGACCACGAATTCGCGGGCAATGGCCTGATTCGACCGGCCCGCCGCCAGCATCCGCAACACCTCGAGCTCGCGGCTGGTCAGCGGATCGACGATGCCGGACACGGCGGCAGGGCCGGGCTCTGTCGCGGGATCGCCGGCGTCGAAGGCCCGTTGGAGCCGGGCCAGGTAGCCGAGCGGGACGTCCGCAGCCGCCTGGCCGGTGCGCTGGGCCGTGATCAGTCGGCCGAGCAGCGCGGCCATCGGCGCCCCCTCGTCGGCGAACACGCGCACATAACCCTGCGGACAGGCGATAACGAGCGCCTCAGCCAGGGCATCCACCGCAGCCCTCTCCTCGCCCCTGGCGGCCAGCGCCAGCGCCCGCAGCGCGCCGATCTCGATGAGGCTGCCTGCCCGGTCCTGGGCGGCCGCCGCCGCACGCAGTTGGCTCAGCAAGGCAAGCGCCCGCTCGGCCTCCCCCTGGGCCAGCAGGACACGCGCCAGCACCAGGTGCCCACCCTCGCGGGGGTAGTCCGGCTCGTCATCCGCGCTGAGACCGCCCTCGGTGGTCCACCGGGCGGCCTCGGTCAGGTTGCCCTGGGCCAGCAGCAGCCTGGCATGTTGTGCCGGGACCGGGTTGAGCAGCCCGGCCGGGCCCGGCCCGGCCCGCCTGGCCTCGCCGATCGCCTCCCGGGCCCCGGCCGGATCACCGCTGGCCTGCCGGATCCACGCCAGCGTCGCCAGGCCGGCGGCCAGGGCCCGCAGGTCGGCGAACTGGCGGCACAGCGCAATGCCCTCGCTGGCATGCCGGAACGCCGTGTCGAGCTCGTTCCGCTGGTAGGCCACCTCGCCCAGGCCCACATACGCGGGGCCTGCGGTCGGCAACGCAGACCGGGCGGGCGCAGTAATGGCATCCAGCGCCTGCTGGCAGGTCCGGGCCGCCGCGTCCAGACGCCCCTGGGCACGCTGGACCTGGACGAGGTGATAGCAGCCCCAGGCGGCCACGGTGTGCTGGCTGGCCGCCCGCCACCCAGCAATGCCGGACACGAACGCGCGCTCGGCGTCCGCGAGCCGACCGCGGAGCCATTCGGCTATGCCCAGGTTGCACTGGGCGATCGAACTCAGCATCTGCTCGCCCTCGCTAAGCTCGGCCAGAGTCTGTGATGCGAACGCGGCCGTGCCCTCGGCGTTCCCGCGGAGCGCAGCGAGATAGCTTCGCAGCAGCGCGATCCCGGCGGCGATGTTCGCCAGCAGGCTGCCAGCCCGGTCGGCAGTAGGCTCGAACGGCTCATCGGCGGCGCTTGCGGATGCGCGCTCGGCCGCGTCGAGCAGTAGTTCCGCCGCCTCTACCCGGCCGCTGGTGGCCGCGGCCAGCTGGGCCTGCGCCAGCAGCAGCCGGGGGCGCGACCGGACCAGGTCATCGGGCAGCGCCGACAGCCACCGCTGAACCGTCGCCCCCTCTCCGCGCAGGTAGAAGAGTTCGTCGAAGTGCTGCTCGATCAGCCGGGCGGCCCAGGTCATCTCCCCGGCGGCCGCCGCGTGCCGGATCGCGTCATCGGCCAGTCCGTGCTCGGCGTACCAGGTGGCCGCGTTGCAGTGCAGTTGCTCCGCGCGTCCGGGTTGCTGCTCCAGGCGGGTACGGAGCAGGTCGGCGAACAGATGGTGATAGCGCCACCAGCCGCGCACCTCATCCAGCGGCACCAGGAACAGGCCCGCCCGCTCCACCTGCTCCAGCAGCGCCCGGCTGCCGGTGTTGCCGGTGACCGCGTTGCACAGCGGGCCGGACAGCCGGTCCAGCACCGAGGTCTCCAGCAGGAACGTTCGCACCTGCTCGTCCTGCCGCTCGAGCACCTCCTCGGCCAGGTAGTCCAGGACGTAGCGGTGGCTGCCGGTAAACTTGGCTACGAACCCGGCGACATCATCCTGCCCGCGCAGCGACAGCGCGGCCAGCTGCAACCCCGCCGCCCAGCCTTCAGTCCGCGCCGCCAGCGCCGCCACCGACGCCTCGGGGAGGGCCGCGGTGTCCTGCTGGAGCAGCGTCGCTGCTTCGGCAAGCGTGAACCGCAGGTCGGCCGCGCGCACCTCGGTCAGCTGGCCGCGCGCTCGCAGCCGCGCCAGCGCCAGCGGCGGATCGCTCCGGCTCGCCAGCACCACGCATATCCCGGCCGGCCGATGCTCAAGCAGGAACGCGAGCGACTCGTGCACCTGCTGCGCGCTGATCACGTGATAGTCATCGAGGACCAGCAGGGCCTCATCCGAGGCCAGTTCGTTGATCAAGGCCGTGACCAGGCCCTGGAACGACGGCGCGGGCGGCCCGAGCAGCGGGGCGACCCGTTCGGCGATCCCCGGGCGGGCGCGGTCAAGCGCGGCCACCGCATGGCGCCAGAACCGGGCCGGGTCGTTGTCCCCCACATCCAGCGACAGCCACGCGGCCGGGTGCTCGCCGCGCCGGGCCCAGTCAGCCAGCAGGACGGTCTTACCGTACCCGGCCGGCGCGCAGACCAGGGTGAGCCCGCATGCCAGGCCCTCATCGAGCCGTCCGGCCAGGCGCGGCCGGGGCACCAGGCCCGGCCGCGACGCTGGCATGTGCAGCTTGGTCGCCAGCAGGACATCCCGCTCGGACGGGGCCGCAGCGGGCGACTCAGCCATCGCTAACCTGCACGCTCTGCGCCTCCGAGTCGCTGCCAGACCGTGTCCTCCCCTCGTTCCCGCAACCTCCAGCCGCAAAACAGCGGCCTCTGCGTCTCCTTAGATAACACGGATTTGTGTTATCTCAGGAGACTGTGTAGGGTGGTGGGCATGCCGACTGGCGGTGAGATCACGTTTGCTGACCAGGCCGGGCGCTTCTATGCCCGGCGCTTCGGGATGGCTCCGATGGTGGGCCGGCTGATCGGCTATCTGGCGGTGTGCGACCCGCGCGAGCAGGGCATCAGCGAACTGGCCGACGCTCTGCTGGCGAGCCGGAGCGCGATCGCCGGAGCGGTGAACGTGTTGGAGAACCTCGGGCTCATCCGGCGCTCCCGCGCTGCGGGCGAGCGGATGGACCGGGTAAGCATCGACATGTCGTCGTCCCACGCGATGGGCTTCGATGTCTCCGAGTACCGGGAGATGGCCGAACTCGCCCGAGAGGGTCTGCGGCTGCTGGCCGAGGCGCCACCTGAGCGGAAAGCGATCTTGTTGGAGTGGGCGGCATTCTCTGATTTCCTGGTCGGGCGAATCCCGGTCTTGGAGCAGGAGTGGATCGCGCAACGGGAGGCGCTGCGTGCCGCGGGCGAGCTTCCCGACGACTCGACCACAAGGCAAGGAGGTAGAAGGCCATGACAAGCGTGTCTGTCGCGAGCGGGATCGTGGCCCAGGACGTGTGCAAGTCGTTCGACGACCATCTGGTGCTCGACAAGGTGAGCCTGGCCGTGGAGGAGGGCACGATCCTGGCGCTTCTCGGCCCCAACGGGGCCGGCAAGACCACGATGGTCCGCATCCTGTCCACCCTGATCCCGGCCGATTCCGGATCCATGCGCATCGCCGGTCACGACGTGGTCACCGACCCTGACGGGGTACGGGCCGTCATCGGGGTCACCGGCCAGTTCTCAGCCGTGGACAACCTGCTCACCGGCGCCGAGAACCTGCAGCTGATGGCCGATCTTCGCCACCTCGGCCGCGAGGCTGGGCGGCGGCGGGTGGCCGAGTTGCTGGCGCAGTTCGACCTCACCGACGCCGCTCACAAGCTGCTTTCGACCTACTCAGGCGGGATGCGACGACGGCTCGACCTGGCGATGACCCTCGTCGGCACGCCCCGGGTGATCTTCCTCGACGAGCCCACCACCGGCTTGGACCCGCGCAGCCGTCGCACCATGTGGCAGATCATCCGCGAGCTCGCTACGGCCGGGGTCACCATCCTGCTCACCACCCAGTACCTCGACGAGGCAGACCAGCTGGCCGACCGGATCGCGGTGCTCGACCAGGGCAGGATCGTCGCCGCAGGAACCCCCGCCGAGCTGAAGAGCCGCATTCCCGGCGGCCACGTCCGACTCCACTTCGCCGACCCGAACCTGCTGCACTCGGCGAGCGAGCTCCTTCCGGCAGCCGCACCCGACCAGGACCAGCTCGTCCTCCAGGTCCCGGCCGACGGCACCGTCGACTCGCTCCGGGGCCTGCTCGACGAGCTGCACGAAGCCCGGATCTCCGTCGAACGGCTGTCGATCCATACCCCGGACCTCGATGACGTGTTCTTCGCTGTCACCGGCAGCCACGTCACCGCGCTGCTCAACGCAGACCCCGCACCACAAGGAGTACCGCTGTCATGACCTCGCTCGCCTACACGCTCAGCGACTCGCGGGTGATGCTGCGCCGCAACCTCAAGCACCAGCTCCGCTACCCCTCCATGACCGTGATGCTCATCGGCATACCCATCGTGCTCTTGCTGCTCTTCGTCTACGTCTTCGGCGGCCAGCTCGGCGCTGGGCTCGGCGCCCACGAGGGGCGCAGCGCCTACCTCAACTACGTGGTGCCAGGGCTGCTGCTCCTCACCGTGGCCTCAGCCATCCAGGGCACCTCAATCATGGTCGCCATGGACATGACCGGCGGCATTATCGACCGGTTCCGCACCATGGCCATCGCCCGCGCCTCGGTCCTCACCGGCCATGTGCTGGGCAGCCTGATACAAATCCTTGTCGCCATCGCCGTCCTCATCGCAGTCGCCTTCGGAATCGGATTCCGCTCTGCTGCCGGACCGCTCCACTGGCTGGCCGCGATCGGGATACTGGTCCTGTTCGCCTTCGCGCTGATCTGGCTGGCCGTCGCGCTCGGGCTGGCCGCCAAGAGTGTCGAGACCGCCAGCAACACCCCGATGATCCTGTTCCTGCTGCTGTTCCTCAGCAGCGCCTTCGTGGCCACGGCCACCATGCCGACGGGCCTGCGCCAGTTCGCTGAGTACCAGCCCGTCACCCCCGTCGCCGACACCGTGCGCGGACTGCTCAGCGGCGCCGCGATTGGCGACCACGCCATCGCCGCCATCGCCTGGAGCATCGGCATCGCTGTCGTGGCCTACCTCTGGGCCATCCGCCTCTACAACCGGCGCCGAGCGGCCGAGCCGAAGTGAGCGGGGGCCGCACCGCCGCGGCTGAGCACTCAAGCTCGGTCGTACCACCGATGGCCAGGGGTGGCCGCGCCCCGACGTGAAGCTGTTCAATATCCTGGTTCACATTCTCACCGAGACCAACCGGCACGCCGGACATGCCGACATCCTGCGCGAACAGCTCGACGGCACGGTCGGGTCCGACGCGCAGAGCACGGCCTTTGCCGGAATACGGCGCGGCTTACTGGAAGAGCCACTGCGCGAAGATCGAGCAGCCCGCCAGAGCAGCTGATCCCGCCAACGCCTGACCACAACCGCTCCGACCCCCACTCCCGCTGGGTTCTTCGCCGTACGCCAATTCCGTAAGGTCATCAACCGCAGCCACTAACGGTAACGGTCAACTGGCGGGCGGGTTCCCGCCGCCGGCGGGGCCGTTGGATCGAACCGGATATAGCCGCTGCACCGGCAGCGCCGCCACCAGGGGCCTCGGCTGGAGCAGCTCTGCGCCTTGTAGTGCGCATCAGCGTGATGGCCGCAGCGTCCACACACCGGCACATCGTCTTTATTCGGGGCTCCCGGTATCCAGCCCGGTACATTCCAGCTCATCTTGAGCCCACCTCCCACGTCGGGAACCGCCAGCACCCTGGCGGGCATTCGTCCTCTACTTGCAGGATCGACCTCTGACGCTGTGCGGACAGGGCCACAAGTCACCTGCCGCTCCGCGAATGGCCCCAATGTGTGTGTCGAGGGTCCCGGCATGCGGTCATGGCTATTGTCTTGGGAACAGCGAACCCGGACGTAGGGACCGATGCGGTGAGATCAGCTGGTGATGAGGAAGACAGGCAGCTCCTTGATGAGCAGGTCAGCTACTACCGGGCCCTCGCCCCGGATTATCTGGGCCAGGGCCTGGATCTTCCGGGCGGCGACGAGCTGGCCGAGGCGCTCGAGGCCTTCCGGCCGATCGGAAGCGTACTCGAATTCGCCTGCGGGCCTGGCGTGTGGACTGGCCAGCTGCTCCGTTACGCCACCGACGTCACGGCCGTGGACGCGTCCCCGGAAATGCTCGCCATCGCATCGGCCCGGATCAGCGACGAACGGGTGCGCTTCGTGCAGGCCGATTTGTTCACCTGGACGCCTGACCGGCGTTATGACGTGGTTTTCATCGGGTTCTGGCTCTCGCACGTACCGTTGGAACGCTTTGCGTCCTTCTGGTCACTGGTGGCCGGCTGCCTGCAGGAAGACGGGCGCGTTTTCTTCGCCGACGACGCTTATCGCACTCCCGACGAACTCGTGGAAGGCCCGTCGTCCTCGACCATCCGCCGCCGCCTTGACGACGGAACGGCCTACCGGCTCGTGAAGGTCGCCCACACGCCGCCAGACCTGGAAGAGCGGCTCCGGCGGCTCGGCTGGGACATCACGGTCACCGCCACGTCCGGGCCGTTCTACTGGGGAGCGGGCACCCGTCTCTACTAGGGAGCGGGCACCCGTCCTCACAGGCTGTAACCAAGCCTGGTCCGGACGAGCGCGGAAGCGTACTATGGACGGCACGCAGAGCTGCGCTGGGTGCAGGAGGCTGCGATGACGCTGCGACCGCATCGGAACCTAGTGGTGTGGAGCCAGTCCGTCGGTCCCGCCGACGGATACCGTGCCCTGCGGTTCACGCGGCCGACGCGCACCAGGCGGATCCGCAGGTTCGTCCGGACGTGTGCGCTGCTCATCGTCGTGGGCCTGATGCGGCTGGCCCGCACCGCGCGGACCCGCTGGCAGGCCTGCCAGGAGCGGTGCGCGCTTGAGCGCGAGCTGGCCCAATACTCGACCCCGGCCCAGCGGTGCGATCTTGCGGCGACCTTTGACCGGTACCCGGACAGCGTCACCTATGAGCTACGCGACATCCTCGCCAGGCAAGCCAGCGCCGCCTTTGACAACCGGCTTCCCGCCGCCGGACGGTACTAACCACGGCAGCGAGGCCTGGACACGAAATCCTCCTTACGCTTGGTCTGCGTCCTCGCCGTCCTGCTGGGCAGCGCGGGTGACGGCGGGTCCGGTATCGCTATTCCGAGCGCAGGTTGCGTACGGTGCACTTGGCACCGGGGACCGCTGACATCTTGGCATCTACCGTCACAAGTTCCGCGTCCAGCCATTCGGCCAGTGCCACGTACGCCGCGTCATAAGGCCACATAGGGGTATTCAGCTGACCGGACCAGCCGCAAGATCTTGGTGCGCCAAGCTGCCATGACCACAGCATCTAGCGGTCTGTTCTCATCTGGTCCGCTCAAGTGAATAGCCCAGAGGCCACATATCGTGCCGGAGCTGCCATACGCGCGCGAGCAGCGGAACATGACATACCTCTCCAGACGCATGCTCCCGAGCAGCTCAAGAGCCCGCTCAGCTTCCGCCGCTGGCAGCTTCTGGCTACGCACAAGTCCGCGGAGGGCGGCCGCGCATTCCAGATCGACAACGTGCGGTGCGGCAATACTATGCGGACAGCCATCGGGGTTGTCCGGCGGGCAGTTGACGATCGGGCTCCGCCTCGCCATGGGGTGGACTAGCAGTTCCTTGCGGGAACGTTCCCACAAGGCGCTCGGACGAGACCGGCGGACCGGGCATACGTTGGCGTCGATCTACGGCAGGTGGCCCTGCGCAGCGGGGTGTCGGTCAGCACGGCCTCGCGCGCGCTGAGCGGTTCGAGCCGGGTGAGCGAGGAGACCGTAGCCAAGGTCCGGGCCGCCGCGGCGGAGCTCGGATACCGGCCGAACGCGCAGCCCCTGGAGCGATCGCCTGCGGAGCGTTAGCCTGAACGGGAGGTAGTGAGGGGAACAGCCATGACCGATGTCGGAGGTTTGCAGGAGAAACGCTCCTAAGTCAGCTGCTCGTCGATGATCTCATCGCAGAGTTCCAGACACTCGGTGCAGACGGCGGCGACCGCGGGCGGCGTTCCGCCGGGGTGCGCCGGGAACGCGGCCATGCCGGGTACCTGGTGGCGGTACTTGCCGCAGAAACTGCAGCGGGCCTGCTGGTCCGGCTCGGGCACGGCGATCATCTGCCCGCGCGCAGTGCTGGCAGCCGCACCGGAGCCGATCACCCCCTCAGCCAGGCCGACGCACCCATCGCAGATAAAGACGCCAGGACCGGCGATCAGCTTTTCAACCTCCTCCTGCGGCTTGCCGCAGAATGTGCAGATCATCGGCGGATGCGGGCGCTCCCCTGCGCGGCGGCGCACCCAGCGGCGAGAGCCGCCGGCTGACTCCACGATCTGGTGCACCCGCTGGTGGCTGAGGCCGAGGCTGCCGGCCAGTTCGCGCAGCGATGCGCCGTGCAGATGCAACCGCCGGACGGCCCGGTGGAACTCAGCCCGGGCCACCTCGACGTCGCGTTCGGCATCGATCAGCCGTTCCTGGGCTCGCCTGGCCTCGGCGAGCAGTTCGTCATCCATGTGTCTACTGTAACTAGACAATAGACACTAGGCGGTAGGGGTCAGCTCATGATCACGAAGACTTTGCCCGCCGGGGCAAAGTCTTCGTAGTGATCATGGAGTTCGGCCGAGCCACGGCCGAATCCGGGAGTCAGAGGCCCAGGATCTGTGCCTTCTTGGCGGCGAACTCCTCCTCGGTGAGGATGCCCTGGTCCTTGAGAGCGGCAAGCTGCTTGAGCTCTTCGATCTTCGGGCTCTCAGCGGCTTGGGGTGCGGCAGCTTCTGGTGCGGCGGGTTCAGGGGCTGGAGCGGGGGCAGGCGGGGCAGCCTGGGGCTGAGCGGCCGCGGCGCTTCGCTGCGCGGACTTAGCTCCCATGTGGGCCGCGGTCCCGGCCACGACCGCGGTCGTCGCCATTCGTGCAACGGGTCGCCGTCGTCGGAACGGCATGTCAATCGCCTCCTGTTATCTTGCGCCGGCGGCGGGAGGGCTTTCGGCGCGCATGGTGTGGTCTTGTCGATCTCAGCCGAGGGCGTCGGTGAGGGCGCTAACGGCCTCTTCGATGATCTCGCGCGGGATTCGCGCGCCCTCGATGATCACTCCGTTGGCCTTGCGCACTGCCGCGGCGAACGGGCCCGCCCAGGTGTCCTCCCAGATGAGCAGCGCCGCTGAGGAATTCGGCTCGAGGCTCAGGGCGGCGTAGGCTACGTCTTCGTCGGTGAGAATCCCGCCCACCTCGGCGTCGAGGCCGGCGGACGCCGCCAGTTCCTCGACAGCGTCGTACTCGACCACCTCCACCTGGCCGGCCGCGTCTTTCGTGATGAACGTGAGGTCGATGATCCTGACCAGTCCGCTGTCGACGAGCTTGGCGAGCTCCGGCACGATCTGACCGGTGAAGTTGTTGCCCGGGAAGCCAAGAATCAAATATTCCACGGGGCCGATGTCCATGCCCTTGTCTCCACTTCTGGCCCCGGCATCCGCGGAGCGCCACAACCACAAGTCTCCGGCGAACGATAAGAAAGGCCGTCACCCCTGGAGGATGATCCCGGACACGGGCGGACGCGCCATGCGGGCCGGGGTCAGGCCAGGCGGGTGACCTCCACGGTCACGTCGAGCGCGCTGGTCGGGGCGCCGTGGTAGATGCCCTTGAGCGGCGGGATGTCCGCGTAGTCGCGGCCTCTGGCCACCACCACGTGCCGGTCGCGCACCGGCGCGCCGCTGGTCGGATCGCACGCCCGCCAGGAACCCGCCCAGTACTCCACCCAGGCGTGGCTCTCGCCCACCGTAGTCTGCCCGGGCTCGGCCGCCGGGTCGGAGTGCAGATACCCGGAGACGTAGCGGGCGGGCAGGCCGGCCGCGCGCAGCAGGGCCACCGTGACGTGCGCCATATCCTGGCACACCCCCTGGCCCTGATCCCAGGCCTCCTGGGCGTTGGTCCGCACCCCGGTGGCGCCGGCCATGTACCTGACCTGCGACCGGACCCGGGCGGCGATCTCCTCCGCCGCCTCGGCCGGATCCGCGTCGCGCACCGCGTCCAGCACGGTGGCCGCGACGACCGGGGTCACGGTGGTCAGCGGGGTGGTCAGCAGGAACTCGAGCAGCCGGCCCGAACCCGCCCGCGCCCGCAGTTCCTCCCACGGGAGCACCGGGGGCGGGTCGCCGAGCGCCTGTCCGGTCTCGACCGTGGCCTGGGCGCGAACCTCGAGGCCCTCGTGCGGCTCGCCGATGTCGAACACGCTGACGAACGTGCCCCAGTAGTCGGCGTAGGTCCAGACCGGGACCCCCGGGCCTGCGTAGACCCGGCTCTCCAGGGTGACCTGCGTGGGCAGGGTCAGCGGGGTCATCCGGATCTCGTTATAGGAGGCCCGGACGGGCTGGGTGTAGCTGACCCGGGTGGTGTGCACGACCCGCAGCCGCCAGCCCATGCTCAGCCGTCCCGTTCCCAGGCGACCTGCGCCTCGTACTGGAAGTACCGTCCGGTTATCGCCTCACAGGCCTCCACGCAGGCCTGCTGCAGCTGACCGAGGAGCTCGGGAAGCTGTTCGGTGAGCTGCTCGGGGTGGGCGTACTCCAGCCTGGTCCGCAGCTGGCCGACCGGACGCCGGGCCGGGTCGTCCATGCCCATCCGGACCGGGCCCGGGTTCAGGGCGACCAGGCAGTCCTCCGCGGTCACCAGCGAGTACAGCACCGACCGCGGGAACAGCCGGTCGCGCAGCAGGAATTCGGCCACCACGGCAGGCTCCGCGGCCCAGCCGTGGGTCCGGATGAACGACTCGTACGCGCCGCAGGCGTGCAGCAGCAACGGCCAGCTAGTCTCTGGCGGCCCCGGCATGCGCGCGAGCAGCAGCCTGGCCGTCATGTCGGCCCGTTCCAGCGACCGGCCGAGCACGAGGAACCGCCAGGCGTCGTCGTGGCTCATGGTCGAGTCCGCCAAGCCGAAGAACAGCGCCGCCCGTTCCCTGATGAACCGCAGGAACACGTGCGGCCCCAGCCGGTCCGCCGCACGCCGCTGGCCGGTCAGCCCGTGACCCGCCACGTTCAGGCACTCCCACATCTCGCTCGAGATCACCTCGCGGATGCCGCGGGCGCCGGCCCGGGCCGCGAGCACCGCGCCGGCAATCGCGCTCGGGCTCTTGGCGTCGTAGGCCAGGCGGAACAGCGCAGCTCCGACGTCGGGCTGGGCATCCGCACCGGGCTCGACCCCGAGGATGCCGAACAGCGGACCGCAGTCCGCGCCAGATCCCGCCGCAGCATCGCCGAGCAGTCGGTGTACGTAGACATCGATGAGTCGCGCCGTGTCATCCGCCCGCTCTACGTAGCGGCCGGTCCAGAACAGGGTCTCGGCCATGCGGCTGAGCAGTTCATCCTTCACTGGCCCGGCCCGCTCACTGGCCCGGCCCCGCTCATTGGTCCGGGCCGCTCTGCCGGCTCACCGTTGTCTTCGCCGCGGCCGACTGGGCCGCCAGCATGGAAAACGGCACGGCGGGCGGCTCCGGGGTGGCCGACTTCGGCCCGGCCAGCACC
Organism: uncultured Actinomycetota bacterium; assembly: GCA_963842265.1. Lineage (GTDB taxonomy): Bacteria > Actinomycetota > Actinomycetes > Streptosporangiales > Streptosporangiaceae > Palsa-504. The sequence goes on along the minus strand of CAWJGE010000008.1, from coordinate 471,097 downwards.
CAGGTGTCCTTCGATCCGCCGCCCTGGCTGGAGTTGACCACGAGCTCCCCTTCCGGCAGCGCCACCCGGGTCAGGCCGCCGGGCAGCAGCCACACGTCCTCGCCGTCGTTGACCGCGAAGGGCCGCAGGTCGATGTGCCGCGGCGCGAGCGCCTCGCCGATGAGCACCGGCGAGGTGGACAGGGCGACCGGCCGCTGGGCCATCCAGCCGCGCGGGTCCGCCATCAGCCGCTCGCGCAGTACCGCCAGCTCCGCCGCCGACGCCTTCGGGCCGATGACGATGCCGGCCCCGCCCGCGCCGTCCACCGGCTTCACCACCAGCTCCTCCAGCGAGTCGAGGGCCCAGGCGAGCATGTCCGGGTCGTCGAGCCGGTAGGACTCCACGTTATCGAGGATCGGTTCCTCGCTCAGGTAGTACCGGATGAGGTCGGGGACGTAGGTGTAGACGAGCTTGTCGTCGGCCACCCCGTTGCCGACCGCGTTGGCGATGGTGACGTGGCCCGCCCGGGCCGCGTTGATCATGCCCGGGCAGCCGATCACCGAGTCGGGCCGGAACTGCAGCGGGTCGAGGAAGTCGTCGTCGACCCGGCGGTAGATGACGTCGACCGGGCGCCGGCCCCGGGTGGTGTGCACGTAGACCCGGTTGCGGGTGCAGAACAGGTCCCGGCCCTCCACCAGCTCCACGCCCATCAGCCGGGCGAGCAGCGTGTGCTCGAAGTAGGCGGCGTTGTGCACGCCCGGGGTCAGCACGACCACGCACGGATCCGAGGTCCCGCGCGGCGCGGCGGCGCACAGCGCGGCCAGCAGCCGGGACGGGTAGTCATCTACCCGGTGCACGCTCTGGTCGGCGAACAGCGCGGGAAACGTCCGCGTCATGGCCAGCCGGTTCTCCATTACGTAGCTCACGCCGGACGGCACCCGGACGTTGTCCTCGAGGACCCGGAAGCGTCCCTGCTCGTCGCGGATGAGGTCGATGCCCGCCACGTGTACCCGGACACCGTTCGGCGGCGCGAAGTCGGCTACCTCCCGGCGGAAGCACGGCGAGGTGTAGATGAGCCGCCACGGCACCACCCCGTCGTCGAAGACGCGTCCGGGACCGTAAACGTCGGCCAGGAACGCCTCGAGCGCGCGGACCCGCTGCCGCACGCCCCGGGACACCAGGTCCCATTCCACCGCGTCGATGACGCGCGGGATCAGGTCGAGCGGGAAGGGGCGCTCCTCCCCCGCGAAATCGTAGGTGACCCCCCGGTCGGTGAACACGCGCGCCAGCTGGTCGGCACGGTACCGCAGCTCGCCGGGATCCATCGGCTGCAGCACGGACACCAGCGCGTCGTAGGGCGCGCGGGGCTTACCGGGTGCCGCGAACATCTCGTCCCAGGCCTGGGCAAGCCGGTAGCCATCGAAAATGTCCGCCACAACCGAAGCGTACGCTGGGCACGTTTACCGCACATCACAGCCATGTTTCCGTTTGTTTCCCAAATGTACGACGGCGCTGCGGGATGTGCGGCGGCAGACGGCGGCGAAGCCGCCATCGCGCGGCCCGCGGGGGCCGGAGGCCCCCCGGCCGCGCGATACTACGGCGAGACGCGCAGCGGGGCGCGAAGCGCAGCGGGGGGTTCCGGGGGGGCGTCCCCCCGGGCTAACACAGAGAAGCGGGCGATCTGCCGTATCTTGTTCATCGCGTCCAGGGCGGCGACCTTGTACGCCTCGGCCAGGGTCGGGTAGTTGAAGACGGCATCGACGAGGTAGTCCACGGTGCCGCCGCAGCCCATGACGGCCTGGCCGATGTGGATCAGTTCGGTGGCACCGGTGCCGAATACGTGGACGCCGAGCAGATTCCTGGTCTCCAGGCAGACCAGGAGCTTCAGGACCCCGTAGGAGTCGCCGATGATCTGCCCGCGGGCCAGTTCCCGGTAGCGCGAGATGCCGACCTCGAAGGGCACGTTGTCCTGGGTGAGCTGCTCTTCGGTGCGCCCCACGAAGCTGATCTCGGGGATGCTGTAGATGCCGATCGGGTGCAGGTCGCTGACCGCGTGCAACGGCTCCCCGCAGGCGTGATGCGCGGCGATCCGGCCCTGCTCGGCGGAGGTGGCCGCCAGGGCGGGGAAACCGATCACGTCGCCGACCGCGTAGATGTGCGGCACCACGGTCCTGAACTGCTCGTCCACCACGATCCGGCCGCGCTTGTCGGCGGTCAGGCCGGCCGCGTCGAGGCTGAGAGCGTCGCTGGCCCCCTGGCCTGGCCGAGTACATGACGGTATCGGCGGGAATCTTCTTTCCGCTCAGCAGGGTGGCGATGGCGCCCTCGGGCCGCGCCTCGACTGAGGACACCGTCTCGCCGAATCGGAAGGTAACGGCGAGATCGCGCAGGTGGTACTTGAGCGCCTCGACCACCTCCACGTCGCAGAACTCGAGCATCCGGTCGCGCTGCTCCACCACGGTGACCTTGGTGCCGAGGGCCGCGAACATGGACGCGTACTCGATCCCGATCACCCCGGCGCCCGCCACCACCATCGAGCGCGGGACCGTCTGCAGGTGGACGATCCCGTCGGAGTCGATGACGGTGCGCTCGTCGAACTCCACGCTGGCCGGCCGGGCGGGCCGGGTGCCGGTGGCGATCACGATCTTGTCCGCGCTGGCCCGGCGGACCCGGCCCTCGCCGCCGTCCACCTCCACGGTGTGCTGGTCGAGGAAGCGGCCGGTCCCGGTCATGGTCGTGACCCGGTTACGGGTGAGCTGGCTGCGCACCACGTCCATCTCCCGGCCGACCACGTGGGTGGTCCGGGCGGCCAGGTCGGCGATGGTGATCTCGTCCTTGACCCGGTAGCTCTGCCCGTACATCTCGCGCTGGTCCAGGCCGGTCAGGTACAGGATCGCCTCGCGCAGGGTCTTGGACGGGATCGTGCCGGTGTTCAGGCAGACCCCGCCGATCATGTCCTTGCGCTCGATGATCGCCACCCGCCGGTCGAGCTTCGCCGCGGCGATGGCTGCCTTCTGGCCGCCAGGGCCCGAGCCGATGACCAGCACGTCGTAGTCGTACACACGGTCTAGTGTGACGACCGCGAGCCGCCTTTTGAACCCCATGGCAGCGTTAGCTTTAATTAACGCTGCGTACCGGGGTTCAGGCGGACGACGACAGCCTGGCCTCGGGCACGATCGGCTCGAAGAGCTCGACCGGGTTGCCCGACGGGTCCTCCAGCAGGATCTGCTTGCCACCCACGCCCGTGACAACCTCGTTGCGGAAGCGAGCACCACCGGCCCGCAGCTCCCGCACCTTGGCCGCGAGATCGGGAACCGCCGGCGGGGCATGTTCATTTTGCTTTCGGCCGGGAAGGCGAAGCGGGCTAACCGGATGGCAGCAAAGGAGCGCCCCATGGCTCAGCCTGCGAGAAACAGCAACGTCCTGACCACCCTGGATGAACGGGCCCCGACCTCTTTCTACTGGCAGCTCACGCTGCTGGCGACGCTGGGCGGGTTCCTGTTCGGCTACGACACCTCCAACATCGGCTCGGCACTGAACTTCGTCCCGTACGGGCTGCACGGCCTGGCGCTGGGCTACCTGGTCTCCGGGGCCTCGCTCGGCGCGGCGGCGGGCGCGATCCTGGGCGGTCCGGCCTCGGACCACTTCGGACGAAAGGCTCTGCTGATCATAGACGCGGGGATCTACGCCGCTGGCGCGATCTTGTCCGCCGTCACCCCGAACGCCGCGGTGCTGCTCATCGCGCGGACGCTGATCGGGATGGCGATCGGCGCAGACTCCGCGATCGCCACCGCCTACATCGCCGAGTACGCGCCGAAGGACCGGCGCGGATCGCTGACCATGCTCCAGCAGTGGATGATCACGGTCGGGATCCTCATCTCCTACATCGTCGCGCTGATCATCTTCAGCGCCTTCCCGGCCAGCGCGGCTACCGTCGGCTGGCGGCTGGTCCTCGGCCTGGGCGCCGTCCCGGCCCTGATCGGGCTGGCCCTGCGCACGCGGATGCCCGAGTCGCCCCGCTGGCTGCTGCGGCACGGCCGCTATGACGACGTGCGCAAGGCCATGGCCACGCTCGGCGCGGGAGATGTCAGCGAGGAAGACGTCCAGCGTGCCGCACAGACCGTCGAGCGGATCGAAGGCGGGAACCGGGAGCAGCGGCGCCGGGCCTGGACCCCGGGGGTACGCCGGGCGCTGGTCGTGGTCTGCGTGTTCTTCATCTTCCAGCAGATCACCGGCATCAACGTGCCGCTGTACTACGGGCCGCACCTGCTCGGGCCGATCTTCTCCGGCACGCACGCCACGCTGGTGCAGACCACCGTGGCCGGGGTAGAGGTCACCGCCATCATGACGGCCGTCAACGTGGGTGCCACCTACCTGGGCTTCCGCTGGATCGACAAGTTCGGCCGGAAGGTACTGGCCATCGGCGGCTACACCGGCATGATCGTCTTCGCCATGGTGTCCGCGGTCGGCCTGGCCTTCATGTCCGGCACGCCGCGGCTGGTCGTCATCATGATCGGCCTGGACTTCTTCATCGCCTCGTTCGCCATCGGCGTCGGCGGCACCGGCTGGACCCTGCAGGGCGAGGTGTTCCCCACCGCGGTCCGCGGCCAGGCCGCGGCCTTCGCCGCGATGATCGACTGGCTGGCCAACTTCGCCCTCATCGAGGTCTTCCCGGTGACGCAGAACGCCATCAGCCTGGCCGGCGTCATGGTCGTCTTCGCCGGGCTGTGCGCGCTGGCCATCGTGTTCGTCTGGAAGTTCCTGCCCGAGACCAAGGGCCTGCCGGTGGAGGAGATCGTCCAGGTCTTCGAGCGGCAGCAGGAGCAGAGCGCCCTGTCCACGACGGCCTGAACGGACCGCCAGGCCAGGACGAGCGAGCAGCCCGGGATGCGAGCAGGCCCCGGGATGAGCGAGGCGCCTGAGGCGGCCAGCGGGGTGCCGCCTCAGGCGCCAGGCTTATCTGGGCCGGGGACCGTTACAGGGGCGGTCCCGCGGTGAGGGCCAGGTTGCCGTTCTTGCTCTGGCCGGACGGGGTGACCCAGGTGACGGAGACCGTGTTGCCCGGGTGGAGCTTGGACATGATGCGGTACAGGCTCTCCGGCGAGCCGACCGTCTGGCCGTCCATCCCGGTGATGACCGATCCGGCCGTCAGCCCCGCCGCCGCGGCCGGGCTGTTGCAGATCGTGCCGATGACCAGCGTGCCGGAGTTCACCGAGGCGATCGTGGACGGGACGGCCAGGTTGGCGTCGCTGGTGTAGCAACCCTGGGTGCCCCCGTTGCCGGAGCCGTTCCCGTTCCCGAAGCCGTTCCCGAACCCGCCGAAGCCGTTGTTCTGCTGCTGTTGCTGCGCGGCCTGGTCCTGCGGGTTGCTGTCCGTCCCCTGGCCCACGTAGATCCCGATGAAGGGCGGGTAGCCGATCACGATGGTGGAGCTGGCGCGGCCTGCGGCGATCTGGCGGGCGACCGACAGGGCGGTGTTGATCGGGATGGCGTAGCCGGACACCGACTGCTGCTGCGGGGAGCTCACGGTGTTGCCCGCGGTGTCGATGCCGATGACCCGGCCGGCCGAGTTGACCAGCGGGCCGCCGGAGTCGCCGGCCACGACGTCAGCGTTCGTCACGAACATCCCGTGCAGGGTCTCCGACCTGACCGTTCCGCCCTGGTCGCTGGCCGTGATGGTCTGGTTAAGCCCGGTGATCTGGCCGGGAGCGCGGACGATCATGCTCCGCCCCTCGGCGTTGCCCAGGGCCACCACCGCGGCCCCGGTCTTGACCTTGCTGGAATCGCCGATCGGCACCGCGTGCAGGCCGGACGGGTCCTGCAGCTGGAGCAGCGCGACATCGCCGGTCACGTCGTAGCCGACGACCTTAGCCAGGTAGTTCTTGCCCGTCGCCGCCACCGTCGCGGTGATCTTGGTGGCGTTCTCGATGACGTGGTTGTTGGTCAGCACCAGGCCGTTCGCGTTGATCACCATGCCGGTGCCCGCGGCCTGCTCGCTGCTGTACTGCAGCGTGGTGTTAATGATCACCACGCCCTGCTCGACGCTGCTCAGGCTCCCGGTCGCGCCTGACCCGCCGCTGCTCGGCGCGGGTACCGCGGTGCTGGGCAGCGGGGCGGGCGCGATCGCGCCGCTGCTCGGCTGGGCCGACGCCGAGGAAGAGCTGGCCGCCGGGTGATAGATGGCCACCGCCGCGCCCGCCCCAAGCGCACCCGCCGCCAGCGCGACGCCCAGGTAACTCAGCAGGCCGACACGGCGCCGGGGCGGGCGGGGAGGAGGCATGGGAGGCAAGGGCGAGGTGTAACCGAAGTCTCCCGTGGGCGGCTGGCCATAGCCGCTGTAATCCTGCATCTGAATCACGCCTTAGGTGTGGGCGTTCGGGTCCCTTTCCAGTTAGCATCACCAACCTGAGGGATAACTGAAGGCGCGCTGCAGATTCACGCTATCCACAGAGCATCCTCTCAGCCAAACGAACCGTGCCGGGCGCTCTCGCCGGGACCGGGGGATCTCTGGGTCGGTGCCGAAGTGTGCGGGCCGGGCCGGGCGGACACCGACTGCCTGGCCGCCAGGATCTTGCCGCCCAGTTCGGCCGCGTCCCTGGCGGGCAGGGCCGAGTGCAGCCGCGGCCATACCTGCCGCTCCTCGAAGTCGAAATGCTCCCGGCCAGCCTGAGTGAACAGGCTCAGCAGATCCTCGAACTCCGGCCGGCTGGCGTCCAGCTTGTCCAGTTCGGCCAGCAGGGCCGCGATCTCGAGCTCGGCGCAGATGCCGCGGTCGGCGAGCCTGTCTCCGCCCGGCACGTGCCCGCGCACGGCCGGCCACAGCCAGGTCAGCTCGATTTCCTCATGCTTGGATACCTCGATGATCAGCTCTTCAGTCATGATCTTGCGCAGCATCAGCTGATCCTCGGAGGCGCCGGTCGCTGCGGTCGGACCCTTCTCGAGCTCGGCCAGCGCCTGACGTATCTCCTCGTGGTCCTCGGCCAGGACATCGAACACGTCCTCCATCGCTTCCTCTCCTCCTTGCGCGTCGCCCGCCGGGGTGTGCTCCCACTTCCCGCCCGGGTACGGCTTAACCGCCGTAGACGGGGAGTGGTGCGTGTGGTTCCACCGGGAAACGCGAGGTCACAGCGGGGGTAGGCACGAAGTACGCGGCGTTAAAGGTGCCGCCACACGCAGACAATGTATCTCGCGCAGGGCCGTGGACAGCCATGCTTCACACCTATTCGCCCGGGCAGTCCGGCGGGGTCAGTCTCACCAGGCTGATCATGTCCCGCTCCGCACCGCACGCCACCCGACGCCGCGAAAACATCAGATGACTACAGCGTTATCAGGGCACGGACCAGGCCTCGTTCGGTCCCAAAGATCTTTCAGTGACCGGCCGCGAAGGCGAGTTCCCTGACGAAGTACGCGGCGTTCACCGTACCGACCCCCGACGCCAGGTCATAGCCTTTCGTAGCGGAGAAGCCACGCACCGTGCGCTCGTGTCCGCCCTGGCTGAACGACACCGTGTTATTGCCCGACCTGACGTCGACGATGCCGGGGGCGCCCTCGGCCGCCAGCCGGTACAGGGCCGGGTTGATCAGGCCGAGAGGATGCCCGGCCACCTGGTCGGCCAGCGCCACGATGCCGGCGAACAGCGGCGTGGCCTCGCTGGTGCCGCACGTCGGGGACCAGCCGCCGGCGCGCCGCCAAAGGTACCGTACGTGTCCACCGAGCCGTTACAGGCCGCGCTCATCGAGATGTCGGGCACGCCGCGCTGGCCGCCGACCACATTCCGCACGCCGTTCTGGTACGACGGCCGACCGAACAGGGCCGACCTGCCGCCGCCGCCGGCCAGCGGGTTCGGACCCGCGTTGCCCGCCGCGAACTCGTTCGCCGCCTGGTTGTAGGTGTCGTTCCACACGGTCGGCGCGGTGGGCTTGCCGCGGGCGCTGAAGTGCAGCTGCGTACCGCCGACCCCGGTCACCAGGGGGTCGCTGTCCGGCCACGAGGTCACCGGGAACAGGTAATAGGTGCTCTGGTCGAGCTTGACGTCGGCGGCGCCGGAGTCGCCCGAGGCGGCGAGGACCGTGACGTGGTCCCGTTCGGCCAGCTGGTAGGCGCCGCGCAGGGCGCGGACCGCCGCGGCGCTGGGGAAGGTCTGCTCGGTGGCGCTGAAGCTCTGGCTGATCACGTCGCCGAGGTGGTGCTTGAGCACGTACTCCTCGGCCGTGACGATCTGCGGGAAGCCGTGCACGCCCTCGGTCTCCGACACCGGGGTCTCGGCCAGCACGATGCCGGCGCCCGGCGCGATCGCGTGCGCGTACTCCACGTCCAGCGTGGTCTCGCCTGCCCAGCCGACCATGTCGGAGTTGCCCTGGTCGTAGGCGGGCACCCGGCCGGCGGGCTGGATCACGCGGAACGACGGCGGCGCGGGCAGGCCGAAGGTCCGGTCGAACACGCGCAGGTCGTTCCTGATCGTCGGTGAGCCGAACGAGTCCACGATCACGATCGTGGTTCCCCGCCCGGTCACGCCGCTGGCGTACACCGAGGGAAGGTCATAAGCCTGCCGGATTTGGGCCGGCTGGTAGCAGGCGACCTTGTAGGCTTTTTCACAGTTAGCAGTGGTCGGCGGACTAGCCTGCACGCGGCCGGCATGCTGCACGCCCGGCCGGACGGCCACGTCAGCCAGGGCAGAAACCGAAGATGTGGCAGGACCCGCAGCCGCGGGGCGCGCGGCAACCGAACTCCACACCCCCGACCCGGGCCCGGCGGCGGCCACGGCGGCGGTGAGCCCGCACACGCTGGCCACCATCGCCATCAGCCTCGGTACACGCATGAAAACGTCTCCCTTCACCGGCCCCGATGACCATAACACCCGTGATCGGCTCAAAAAACTACAATCCACCCTCAGGATCCATCAGCTCGCCCGCGCAGAATACCGGTTGTACGCTTAGCGAACGTCACGTGGCGGGACGGGCCTGCAAGGTCGTACTGGGGATTGAGGGGCGTCACGTTGGCCAGTGAGCGTTGTCCAGGACCGGCTAGCGAGCCCGAGCCTAATGGCCCGGGCGAGCGGCCGGTGCGCGGAGTACGGCGAGAAGCGTCGCGGGATCCTGGACAACGCGAACTTTGAGAAGGCACAGAGGGGAGCAGCATGCGCTTCCGGGGTAGCGTGGCGATCGATCTCGGCACCGTGAACACGCTCGTCTGGGTCGCCGGGCGCGGCATCGTGCTCGAGGAGCCGACCGCGATCGCCATCGACACGGCCATCGGCAAGGTCGCCGCCGTAGGCGAGGCGGCGGACGCGCTGGCCGACAAGGAACCACAGGACATCGAGGTGATCCACCCGCTGCGGGACGGGGTGATCGCGGACCTGGACGCGACCGCGGCGATGCTGCACGCGTTCCTGCGCCGGGCCCGCAAGCGTGGCAGCCCGTTGCGGCCCAACGCCCTGGTGTGCGTGCCGAGCGGCGCCACGCCGGTCGAGCGCCGGTCGATCATCGCCGCGCTGAGCGTCCGGCGGCCCAGGTACCACGTCCGGCTGATCGACGAGCCGGTGGCCGCCGCGGCCGGCGCCGGGTTCGACCTGACCGGCGGGGCGGGCGGGTTCGTGGTCGACATCGGCGGCGGCACCACCGAGGTCGCGGCGGTGGCCGGCTGGCGGGTGGTCAGGTCCCAGTCGCTGCGCAAGGCAGGCAACGCCATGGACGAAGCGATCGTGCAGGCCGCGCGGAACGAGCTCGGGCTGATCATCAGCCAGCGCGCCGCCCGGCACCTGAAGACGACGCTCGGGGTCACCGGCGGGGCCGAGGGCTTCGCCGAGGTGGTCGGGCTGGACGTCGCGCAGCGGACGCCGCGCTCTGAGTACGTGTACGGCAGCCTGGTGGCGGACGCGCTCGAGCCGATCGTGGCGGCGATCGCGGGCACGGTGCACGAGATGCTGTCCGAGATCCCGGCCGGGCTGGCCGAGGACGTGGTCCGCGGCAAGGTCCGGCTGGCCGGCGGCGGTGCGCTGCTGCCCGGCCTGGCCGCCCGGATCGAGACCGCGGCCGGCATCGGCACGGTCCTGGTCGAGGACCCGCTGCGGTGCGTGCTCCGCGGCGCGGCGGAGATCCTGGAGCGCAAGGACAAGGGCAAGGACCAGCAGTCCGGGCCCGGCCTGCGTCAGTAGGCCCAAGGGGGGGTCCGGGGGGATGGGTCCCCCCCAAGGGGGGTCTTGGGGGGATGGGTCCCCCCCAAGGGGGGTCTTGGGGGGATGGGTCCCCCCCAAGGGGGGTCTTGGGGGGATGGGTCCCCCCAGAAGGAAGGGAGCAGCGGGGCCCGGGGGGTCGCCCCCCCGGGCCAGCACTGCGTGCCCTTACTCCAGCGGCTGCCTGGAGATGGCGGAGGGCTCCCGGCCGGCCATCAGCCAGCCGACGACCGCCGCGATCACCGGCATGCCGACCAGGATGAACAGCAGTTGCTGGGCGGGCACGCTGGATAGTTCGGACAGGCCGTCGAGCGGGTTGTCCCAGGCGTAGCCGATGGCGGCGACGTAGGCCGCCACCGTGCCCAGCACGGCGCCGCCCAGGGCCAGCGCGAAGGCGGTCGCGGCGGTCAGCTCCCGGCTGGTGAAGCTGCTCGCCCCGGTGGCGGCCAGGGTGCGCAGGTCGCTGGCCGTCTCGCTGCGGATCAGGCCGATGGTCATGGCCAGGATGCCCAGCGCCAGGACGATCCCGAAGGCGGTGGCATAGTTGAGGATCTCCGCCGACGAGGGCGTGCTCGACTTCGTTTCGATGGTCATGCCGGCCGCGGAGGCGGTGAGCCTGGCGTCGGTGATCTGCGCCGCGGTCGGCGGGTGCGGAGACTGGATCAGCCAGCCGGAGGCGCTGGTGTGCAGGCCGAGCTGGTGGATGGCCTGCTCGGTGATCACCGTGTTGGGCGCCGACGTGCCGGCCGGCAGTGCGCCGACCTCCTGGATGACCGGGTTGGCTACGCACTGGCCCTTCGGGCACGGCCAGCTGTTTGACCCGACGTCCTGCGGGCCGTGGCCGCCGCCGGGCCCGTTGCCGTTGCCGTAGTTGAGCTGCATGTCGGAAATGCCGGACAGCCCGGGCCGCATGGTCAGGATGTCGGCGTCGGGGTTAACCTCGGACGCCTTGATCCCGAAGGCCGCCAGGAGCTGGGGCGTGGCCACGTAGATCGGGCCTGACCAGGATCGCCCGGCCGCGGCGTGGGTGAGATTGGCGCCGGCCTGGTCGAGTTCGATGACGGTGTTGGAGCCGAGGGCCCTGGCGATGTTCTGGGCGACCGCGGCCTGGGCCTGCGGTGTGCTGGCGGTCCCGGGGGTGCTTTGTCCGCCGGGTCCCCCGCCCTGGCCGCCGCCGCCCGGGCCGCCGTTCGGTGTGTACACGATGATCTGGTTCGAGGCCAGGTTAGGCCCGGCGTAGTCCAGGACGTTGCCGTACCGCTGCGCGGTCAGGACGCAGACCAGGGCGGCGATGAAGACGCCGAGGCTGATGGCCGACAGGGCCGAGCCCGAGCGGGCCCGGTAGCGGGCCAGGTCGCGCAGGGCCAGGCGTATCGCGATCGGGGCGCGCCGCCCGACCCTGGCCAGGATCACCAGGCAGAAGGGCGCCAGCAGGATTATCGCGACGATGAGCAGGACGATGCCGAGAACGAGTTCAAGTGCCCCGCCGCCGTTGCCGTTGCTCTTGCCGGAGTAGGACAGCAAGGCCGCGGCGATGACGAACAGGACCACGCCGGGCAGCGCCGAGCGGTGCACCTGCTTCGGCGGCGCGGGCCGGCCGGACAGGGCGGCAACGATCGGAATCCTGGTGATCGCGTGGGCCGGGCGCGAGGCGGCGAAGTAGGTGGCCACCACGGCCAGCGCCATCGCCGGTCCGATCACGATCCACGGCAGCTGGAACGGGCCGATCAGGTGGTGGGCACTGGATTCCAGCCGCGGCCGGTAGGCCAGCCAGACGGCCAGGCCCAGGACCGCCCCGGCCAGCGCGCCGACGACACCCACTAGGATGCCGTTGACCCGGACCACGAGACGGATGTTCCTGTCGGTAGCGCCCAAGGCGCCGAGCATGCCGAGCGAGCGCATCCGGCGCTGCGCCAGCACCGTGAAGCCCCCCACCGCGACCAGGGCGATGAGCAGCATGCCCACCGTGACCAGCCCGAGCACGATGGTCTCGGGGTTGAGCGGGTTGCTGGCCACCGCATCCTGCCGGGTCACCACGTACTGGCTGAGTGAGCCGATTGAGGCGGGGTTCTTGCCGCGCGGCGCGGTGAACAGCACGGTGACCTGGCTTGGCTGGCTGACCTGACCCGGCGCGACGAGGGCGAACTCGTCAAGCAGGCTCTGCGGGTTCTGCACGATGCCGGTGACCCGGCGGACCTGTCCGCCCTGGTGCCACAGATCGCCGATCCTGAGGTTGAAGGTGGTGGCCACGCCCTGGGTAACGGCCACCTGCCCCGGCCCGGCCGGGTAGTGCCCGCTGACCAGGGAGAGCATCGAAACGCCGAACGCGCCGTGCGGATCCTGGGCGCGCAGGTCGTAGGTGTTGATCGAGCCGGGGATGGCGACGGTCTGGTTCTCGATGACGTCGACGGGGCCGACGTGCTGCTGCAGCACGGCGATCTGGCCCGCCAGGTGCGGGCCGCCGGGGAGCGTGGCCATGTCCTGCGCGGTGCCGAAGCCCGCGCCGGCCGGGGGCGGCGTGTCGGTGGCCACCGCCGCCCCGATGACGGTGGCGGCCAGCGCCACCACGATGAGCGCCAGGACCAGCGTCTGCTGGCGCCACTCGCGGCGGAACATCCGCCAGGACCAGCGGATCACGGCCCGGCGGGCGGGAACGCCCCCGTTTGCGGCTCCCGCCTCGACCGGCCGTTCGCGCAGTGCCGTGCTCACTGGCCCGGTCCCCGCGTGAGCAGCGACTCGGGGCCCGGCACGGGCAAGGTCTGGTCGGTCACCCGGCCATCGCGCAGGAACACCACCCGGTCGGCCCACGAGGCCAGCTGGGCGTCGTGGGTCACCACCACGGCCGCCAGGCCCCGCTTGCACTCGGCATGGATCAGCCGCATGACCCCCTCGCCGTTGACCGAATCGAGCGCGCCCGAGGGCTCGTCGGCCAGCAGCAGCCGGCGCTCGCCGACCACGGCGCGGGCGATCGCCACCCGCTGCCGTTCGCCGCCGGACAGCTGGTCAGGGAAGCTGGCCGCCCGCTCGGACAGGCCGAGTTCCTCCAGCGCTCGCAGCCCGACCACGCGGGCCTTCCTGGCCGGCACGCCGTCGAGCTCGAGCGGCAGCGAGACGTTCTCCGCCGCCGTCAGCCCGGGCAGCAGGTTGAAATCCTGGAACACGTAGCCGATCGAGCGGCGGCGCAGCCGCGCCTTGGCGTTGCGGGACAGCTTCGTCAGCTCCTGCCCGCAAACCCGCACTTCGCCGCTGCTGGGGTCCTCCAGGCTGCCGGCGATGGTCAGCAGCGTGGACTTCCCCGATCCGCTCGGCCCCATCACGGCCACCATCGCGCCCGCGTCGACCGTCAGGTCAATGTCTTGCAGCGCATGCACCTCGGCGGCCCCCAGGCCGTAGGTACGTGACACGCGCCGCATTTCCAGCACGCTCATTTTCTTACTCCAACTCTGCGCCGCATGCTCGGCACGGCCTGCGTTGTCCCCGTTGTCTTCGCAACCTGCGGCGGATCCGCCGCCGCTCGTTTGATCCGGCCGTCCGCCGAGTCCAGCCAGCGGACCACGGCATCGAGCCGGAACAGTTCCGCGTCCACCACCAGGGCCAGGTTCATATCCGACTCGGCCTCGGTTTCCTTGATCCGCGTCCACTGCTGCATCAGTTCCACCAGGTACCTGCGGTGTACCTGGATCACCTCCCGTGCGTCGGTGCCCGGGACCCGCAGCGCCACCAGGACCTTCATCACCAGCTCGTCGCGCGGCGGCGAGCTCATGTCCGACGGCGTGCGCAGCCACTCCGTCAGCTCCACTGTGCCGGCCGCGGTGATCCGGAAGCCCTTCTGCGGGCCGTCCTGGCCCTCACCGTCGGACTCGACCAGCCCGTCTCGCTCGAGCCGCTGCAGTGTGGTGTAGACCTGGCCCACGTTCAGCGGCCAGACCTCACCGGTCCGCGCCTCGAACTCCTCCCGCAGCTGCAGCCCGTACTTGGGCCCCTCGGTGAGCAGCGCGAGCAGCGCATGCCGGACGCTCATATGATCACTCTATTGAGTAGCATACTCGGTATATTACTGGGTTTATGAGGGGCCCGCCAGACCGGTTAACCCCCCTTTTTTCCCACCGGCTAGGCCCACCCGGCACGGGGCCTCCGGAGGGGCTCAGCGCTCCTGGAGGACGGAGAGGATGTTCCCGGCCGGGTCCTTGAACCAGTCTCCGTAGAACTTCTTCGCCGCCTCGAGGTCGTTGACGGCGAACCCGCTGAACGCCTTGGTGTTCGCGAACATGCCATGCTCCATTCATGATGTCCATCGGTCCGGTCCGGGGGATAGACGTGCCGACGGCGGTCAACCCATCGCTGCCGGCGGGATCTCGGTGACCCCGCCGGGATACTCGGGCCGGCCGCAGGCGGCCAAGCTCGGCCTCAAGCCCGGACAGCGGGTCCAGTTGCAGAATGCGCCGGGCGGCTGGGCGCTGACCGAGCCGCCCGCGGGGCTGGCGGGGCCCGGTGCCGACGGGACCGCCGACGTCATCCTGGCCTTCTTCACCCGCGCGGACGAGATTGGCGGCCAGATCGGCGAGCTTGCCCGGCGGATCCATCCTGCGGGAGCGCTCTGGGTCGCCTGGCCGCGCCGGGCGGCCGGCCACCGCAGCGACATCACCGACACCGTGATCCGCGAGCACGCGCTGCCCATCGGACTGGTCGACGTCAAGGTGGCCGCTATCGACGATGACTGGTCCGGCCTGCGGCTGGTCTGGCGCACCGAGCACCGCTGGTAAATGCGCCGGGAGGGCGAGAAGCGCGGTCCGGGACGGTCAGGGTGGCTAGAGGGCGCAGACAGCCAAGGGCGGTTCGCCGTAGCATGGTCGGCATGGGTTTCACTTGACGCTGAAGGCCTGCACTTTCCGTCCTCGCCGTCGCGCTCGCGATCGAGCTCGCCGACGAGCTGGTTGACGGGGCCAAGGGAGCGGCGCTCCCGCTCATCCGGCACGACCTGGGGCTGAGCTACGGCCGGGTCGGGCTGCTGGCCTCGGTGCCGTTGCTGGTCGGTGGTTTCCTCGAGCTGCCGCTCGGGGTCCTGGCCGGGCGGGGCCGGCGACGTCGGCTGGCCATTCTCGGCGGCGGCGTCATCTTCGTGCTCACGCTCCTCGGGGTGGCCTCGGCTCGGTCGTTCGCCGTGCTGCTGTGCGCTTTCATCGCCTTCTACCCGGCGTCCGGCGCGTTCGTATCGCTGACTCAGGCCGAGATCATGGACGCCTGGCCGGACCGGCAGGCCCAGGTCATGGCGCGCTGGGACCTGGCCGGATCGGCCGGGGCGGTGGCCGGGCCGCTGCTGCTCATCGCGGTGCTGGCCAGCGGCGGCGGCTGGCGGGCTGGCTACCTGGCGCTGGCCGGGATCGCCGCGCTCGCCTGGCTCGGCGCCTACCTGCGGGGTCCAGCTGACAGCGCGGCGAGCGGGCCGGACGCCGAGGCAGCGGCGGACGCCGAGGCAGCGGCGGAGGACAGCGGCGGACGCGGAGGGCCGACCATGGACCGAGCGGGCGCGGGAGGTCGGCGCCGCGCTGCGGGACTGGGGAACGCTGCGCTGGCTGCTGCTGATCGAGGTGGCGGACCTGCTCGTGGATGTGTTCACCGGGTTCCTGGCGCTATACCTGGTGGACGTGGCGCACCTGTCCCCCGCGGTCGCGGCGCTGGCCATCGCGATCAGGCTCGGTGCCGCGCTGGCCGGGGGCGCCGGCCTCGTGGCGATCCTGGAGCGGGCGGGGGATCTCGTCGTGCTGCGCGCCAGCGCGGTCGCCGCCGCGCTGCTCTACCCGGGCTTCCTGCTCGTCCCCGGCGTCGCGCCCAAGCTGGTCGTGCTGGCCGCGCTGAGTGCGGCGACGGCGCCCTGGTATCCGATCCTTCAGGCCCGGCTGTACGGCAGCTTGCCGGGGCGGAGTTCGGTGGCGGTGACGCTGAGCAGTGCCGCGGGGCTGGCCGGCGGTCTGGGGCCGCTGGCCGTGGGGCTCGTCGCGCAGGGGTTGGGGCTGAGCTGGGCGCTGGCCGGGCTGGTGGTCGTGCCGGCGGCGGTCCTGCTGGTCCCGGCCGGGGCAGTGGGCCGACGCCGAGGCACGCGCCCGCTCCGTTCGGGATAAATGCCGGTGGCCGGCGCGGTGACGTAGCCGGGGGGAATAGCTCGGCCGGACGTGCGTTGGTCACTAGCAGAAGATTTTGCTCTTGGCTAGAGCTATCCCTGCATCCCGCCATCCACTAGACCTCGGTATGCCGCTCATGAAAGGTTTCCCAGTTCGTTCTGTCCCCGCCGAGAGCGTCGGCGAGGCCGCCAAGGCGGTCGCCAGGCGCCAGGCCGAGCAGCTCACGCTGGTCCGGCGCCGGGCCCAGCCGACCGCGGTCTACATCGCCCGGCTGACCCTCACGGCGGTGTTCGCGTACCTGCTCGCGCTGCAGTTGCCCGGCGGTTCTTCCCGTTCCGTGCTCGCCCCGCTGACCGCGCTGCTCGTGGTGCAGGCCACCTTGTTCCATACGATCGGCAGCGCCATCCGACGGGTCGCGGCAGTCACCGCGGGCGTGCTCGCCGCCGTCGCGGTCGCCGCCTACGTCCCGTTCAGCTGGTGGGTGCTCGGCCTGCTCATCGCGGGCACCCTCGCGCTCGGCATCGTGCTACGGCTCCGCGACGAGATCCTGGAAGTGCCGATCAGCGCCATGCTGATTTTTTCTGTCGACTCGCACGCGGCCGCCACCAGCCGGATCACCGAGACGCTGGTCGGCGCCGCCGCCGGGCTGGCGGCCGGCCTGCTGTTCGCCCCGCTGCGCGTGCAGCCCGCCAAGAACGCGGTCGGCGATCTGAGCCGCCAGATGGCCGACCTGCTCGGCCAGATGGCGGACGGGCTGGCCGAGACGCCCGACCCGCGTCGCGCGGCGGAGTGGCTGGACCGGACCCGGGCCCTGCGCGGCGAGATCGAACGGGTCGACGACTCGTTGGCCCAGGCCGAGGAGAGCGTCCGGCTGAACCCGAGGCGGCTGCGGTTCGGCGACCCGGCCGCCGGCCTGCGGGAGGGCGTCGACACGCTGGAGCGCGCGGCGACGGACATGCGGGTGCTGGCCCGTTCGGTGGCCGACAGCGCGCGGATCGACAGCGACCACAGCCCGGTCAGGGAAGCCGAAACCCGCGCCCGGCTGGCCGCCGTGATCGCCGAGCTTTCCGCGGCGGTCCGGGCCTACGGCCAGATCCTGGAGGCCGACCCGGTGTCCGCCGACTTCTCCTCCTTCGCGGCCGAGCCGATCACCGAAACCCTGGAAGACCATCTCGAGGAGGCCCAGCGGCAGCAGGACCGGCTCGCTGACCTGCTCTCCACCGACCCGGCCGAACGTCCGGAGGGATGGCAGCTGCGCGGCGAGATCCTGGCCCACGTGGACCGGCTGCGCTCCGAGCTCGAGCCCGGGCACCTGCCCGAGCCGGCCCGGCCGGGCCGGGCGAAGCCGCCGCTGCAGGCCATCCGCGACCGGCACCGCGACTCGGAATCGCCCACGGGGCCGCGGCGGCGGCCCAACCGGCCTACCCTGCGGGTCCGGGCGCGGCGCACGGCCTCGCGGGTCTCCGGGGCCAGGGCGCGGCGCACCGGGCGTTAGCCGTGATGGACGGCTGCAGGCCGATGTGATCAAGCATGGGCGGAGCCTAACAGCGGGCTACGACATTGCGGTGCCGAGTCCATGTCGTGACAAACTACGCGAGTGACCGCTTTGAAGCTGCCTGGCCTGCCGTTCGCGCTCGAGCCCGCGGGCAGCCCGCCGCCCGGCTGCCGGATCCGGCACGGGGTGCTGACGCTGACCGCTGGGGCGGGGACTGACCTGTTCGTCGATCCCGCCGGGACCGCGCCCGGGCAGGTTCCTGATGCCGGGCGGTTGATCGGGCTGCCCCCAGGGGGCGATTTCACGCTCGCGGCGCAGGTCAGCGTGGAGTTCGCCAGCATGTACGACGCAGGGGTCCTGCTGCTGCACGCGGCGGAACGGCAGTGGGCCAAGCTCTGCTTCGAATACTCACCGCAGCTGCGCCCGACCGCGGTCACGGTCGTGACCCGGGGAACTTCGGACGACGGCAACTCCTTCGAGGTGGACGGCGATACCTTGTGGCTGCGGATCACGCGGTCCGGCGCGGCCTGGGCCTTCCACGCCTCCACCGACGGCACGTGGTGGCGGCTGCTGCGCTACTTCGCCCTGTCCGGCGAGCCCGCGGAACTGGTCCGGGTCGGGTTCCTGGCCCAGTCCCCGACCGGCCAGGGGTGCGCCGCCACGTTCGACCACATCACGTTCGGCGCGGGCGCGCCGAAGAACCTGCGCGACGGCAGCTGACCCAGGAAAACTCAGGCTTCGCGCTCGATGGGGCAGCTCATGCAGCGCGGGCCGCCCCGGCCCCGGCCGAGTTCGCCGCCCGGCACCGGGATCACCTCGATGCCGTTGTCCTGCAGGTAGGTGTTGGTGGTGACGTTCCGCTCGTAGGCCACGACAACTCCTGGCTCGACGGCCAGCACATTGCAGCCGTCGTCCCACTGCTCGCGCAGCGCGGAATGGACGTCCTGCACGGCGGTCAGCACCGTGATGATCTGCAGGTCGAGCGCGGCGGCCAGGGCGCGGTGCATGTCCTCGGGCGGGTGATCGGTGACCTTGAGCTCGCTGGCTGTGGCGCCCGGCTCGATCGTGTACGACGGCAGCATGCCCATCCCCGCGTACTTGGTGAACGCCCCGTAGTTCACCATGGTCATCATCGTGTCCAGGTGCATGAACGCGCGGGTCTTGGGCATGTCGATCGCCACCAGGCGGCGCGCCGCCCCGGCGGCGAACAGACGGCGGGCGAGCACTTCGACCGCCGCCGGCGTGGTCCGCTCGCTCATCCCGACCAGGACCGCCTCGTGGCCGATGACCAGGATGTCGCCGCCCTCGATGGTGGCCGGCGCGGCGTCGGCGCCGTGATACCAGATGTCGAAATCGGTCTGCGCGAACATCGGGTGCCACCGGTAGATGGCCTCGCCGGTGACCGTCTCCCTGATCCGGGCGGGCCGGCGCATCGCGTTGATGGAGACGCCGCCGTAGATCCAGCACGACGTGTCGCGCTGGTAGAGCAGGTTTGGCAGCGGGGCGAGCACGAAATCGTCGGGGTCCAGGGAGTGGAAGGCGATGCTCTTGGGTTCCGGGCCGAGCTCGGCGAACTCGCGCTTGGTGATCCCGCCGCCCAGGAACTCCGCCAGGCGCGGCGAGTCCAGCCCGTCCATGCAGGCGCGCAGGGTGGTCGCGGCCAGCGGCCCGTGCCAGCGCGGGTCGAACACCCGGTCCAGGATGTAGTCACGCGCCGCAGGGATGTCGAGGGTCTGGGTGAGCAGGTCGCCGAAGTAGTGGACCACGACGCCCCGCGAGCGCAGCGCGGCGGCGAACGTGTCGTGCTCCTCCTGGGCCCGGCTCACCCAGAGCACGTCGTCGAAGAGCAGGTCGGCGGCGTTGTCCGGGGTGAGGCGCTTGAGTTCCAGGTCGGGGCGGTGCAGGATGACCTGCCGCAGGCGGCCGACTTCGGAATCCACGTGGAACATGGGAACCCCCAGGTGGGCCGCCGGGCTAGCGGCCAAGGTAGCGGGCGGTGTAGGCGTTGCGGAACTTGCCTGCGGGATCGTAGTGATTCATAAGCTCAACGAAGTCCGGCAGGCGGTCGTAGCGTGCGTGCAGGTCTTCCGCCGAGGTGGTGAAGATCTTGCCCCAGTGCGGCCGCGGGCCGAACGGGGCCAGCCGCTGCTCCGTCAGCGTCACCACCGGCAGCACCGCCGCGGTGTCGGGCATCCAGGTGAAGTGGAACGCCACGCTGTCCTGCCGGTAGCAGGGGCTCAGCCAGAGATCGTCGGCGGCGATCATGCGGACCTCGCAGATCCGCAGCACCGGGGCCAGGCGGTCGCTGATCTGGTCCAGCGCGTGCAGGGCGGCCACCGCGTGCCCGGCCGGCAGCAGGTACTCCGACTGCAGTTCGTCACCGGCGCTGGGGGTGAACTCGGGCCGGAAGTGGGGCAGCCGCTCGAACCACGGACCGGGCACCCCCAGCTGCTCGGTACAGGTGGCCGGCGGCAACCCCGGCACCGGGTTCCGCGCGGCCGGGGCGGCCGGCGCGGTGAACCATGGCTCCTCCGTGACTGAGGCGGGAACGGCGGGCCCGCCTTCTGTGCGCTGCTTGATCCAGACCTGGGTCAGCCGGGGCGCGCGCCAGTCGGTGAACAGGCTCACGCTGTAACCGCTGGTCATGACCTCCGCGAAGTGATCGTCCAGCACCGCAAGCGGTAGGTTCTCGTAGACCCGCTGACTGACCGCGAAGGACGGGACAACCGCAAGGACCAAACGGGTGACGACACCCAGCCCGCCGAGGTGCACCACGGCACCGGGGAAGGCGTCGTCCCCGCGGCTCACTTCCACCAGGTCCCCGTCAGCGGTGACGAACTCCAGGGCGGTGATGGCCGCGGCTAGGTTCTGGTTGGCCGCCCCCGAACCGTGGGTGGCAGTGGCGCAGGCACCGGCCACCGAGATGTGCGGCAGCGAGGCCAGGTTGCGCAGCGCGAAGCCGCCTGCGTCCAGCCGCGAAGCCAGCCCGGCGTAGCTCAGGCCCGCCGCGACCCGGACGAGCGAGCTGGCCGAGTCGACCTCCACCTCGGGCGGCAGGCCGGCCAGGCTGACCTGGGCGCCGGGCGAGTCGGCCATGTCGTTGAAGGAATGGCCGGTGGCCACCACGCGAACCTGGCGGGCCCGCGCGATGACGGCCTGCAGTTCGCTGACCGCGGCCGGACGGTAGAAGTCAGGCGCCGCGAAGGCGATGTTGCCCGCCCAGTTGGTTCGCGGCCGCCCCGAAGAGTCCAGGTTCACGTTGGCCACCTTATGGCGTTCCCCTTGTTTCCCCCAGGCCCCCTGCGGTTCCGGCCGCTGCTCTGTGCTGAGGGCCGGAATGTGCTGAGGGCCGGAATCTGATTCACAGGGGCCCCGGCACCAGCTGCTGGCCGCCAGGCCCGGGACAAACCCGGGCCTGGCGGCCAGCGTCATGTCACGACGGGCGCGGACGCGGTGGCAGCGTCTCACCCCAGGTCGAGGGCAGCGGGCCGCCGAACCAGTCCTCGATGATGTGCCGGGCGATCGATACCGGCGGCGGCAGCGCGATCTCGCGCGCCTTGATGGCGGCGAGCAGCTCGTCCCGGCTGAACCAGTGCGCCTCGGCGATCTCGTCGCGGTCCACGACGATGGCCTGACCCGCCGGGGCTTCGGCGCGGAAGCCGAGCATCAGGCTGCGCGGCATCGGCCAGGGCTGGCTGCCGACGTAGCGCACGTTCGTGACCTTGATCTGAGTTTCCTCGGCCACCTCGCGGATGACGGCCTGCTCGGCGGACTCGCCGGGATCCACGAACCCGGCCAGGATCGACACCCGGCGGCCCGGCCAGGCGGCGTTCCTGGCCAGCAGGCACCGGTCATCGGGGTCGGTGACCAGCATGATCACGGCGGGATCGGTGCGCGGAAAGTGCTCGGTGCCGTCCGCCGGGCACCTGGTCGAGTGGCCGCCCGGGTCGGGGATGGTGGGAGTCCCGTCCACCGGGCAGTGGGTATGGGTGTCGTGCCAGTTGGCCAGCGCCACCGCGTGCGTCAGCAGCCCGGCGTCGCGGTCCCCGAGCAGCGACCCCACCTCCCGCAGCGAGGCCACGCGGACTGTGCTCACCGGGCCCACCGGGGAGGGGCCCACCGGGGAGGGGCCCACCGGGGAGGGGCCCACCGGGGAGGGGCCGACCGGGGAGGGGCCGACCGGGGAGGTGCCCACCGGGGAGGGCGGCGGCGCGGCCGGCAGCTCCCCGGATACCCCGAAGTAGACCACGCCGTCGGCGTCCTGCCCGAGCAGGAGCCGGACCCCGGCGGGTGCCTCGGCCGGCGTGACGAAGACCAGCTCGACGTGCTCGTCGTCGGCGAACCGCACCAGCGCCTGCCCGTCCGAGACCGCCAGCACCCGGGTGCGCTGATCGGCCCAGGCCGCGTCCAGCCACTGCTTGTCGTTCCGCCGGTGGGTAACCCGGTCGACGGTCCCGCGAGCCAGGGCGAGCGACTCCAGTGGCGTCACCGCAGATCCGCGGCGGCTAGCTCGTCCCACAGGTACGCCGAGGCCTCGGCACCGCGCAGCAGCAGGGACTTCTCCACGCTCTCGTTCGGCGCGTGGATCTGGTCAGAATCCAGGCCGACCGCGACGAACACCAGCGGCGCCTCGAGGATCTCGGCCAGGTCGGCCTCCGGGCCGCTGCCACCTTCCTTGGTGAACAGCACCTCGCGGCCGAACGCCCGCTGCATCGCGCGGCGCCCGGCCAGCACGGCCGGGGAAGTGATCGGCGAGTGGCAGGGGCGCACCCCGGGCTGGACGGTCACCGTGGCCGCCAGGCCGTCCGGCGTGGCGGCGGCCACGTACTCCCGGAAGGCTTCGGCCACGTCGGCGGGATCCTGGTCGGCGACCAGGCGGAAGGAGACCTTGGCGTGCGCGGCGCGGGGGATGATGGTCTTGGAGCCTGGCCCGGTGTGGCCGCCCCACATCCCGTTGACCTCGGCGGTCGGCCGGGCCCAGATCCGCTCCAGCGTGCTGAAGCCCTGCTCGCCGTAGGCCGCGCCGCTCTCGCCCGCCTCGGCGAGCCACTGCTTCTCGTCAAACGGCAGCCGGGCCAGCAGCTCGCGTTCGGTCTCCGACAAGGGCAGCACCGGGTCGTAGAAGCGGGGCAGCGTGACCCGGCCCTGCTCGTCGTGCAGGCCCGCCAGCAGGGTCGCCATCGCGTGCAGCGGGTTCGGCACCCCGCCGCCGAACGAGCCGGAGTGCAGGTCCCGGACCGGCCCGGTCAGCGTGACCTCGACCGGGACAAGCCCGCGCATGCTGGTGCACATGGACGGCACGTCGGCGGCCCACATGGTGGTGTCGCTGATCACGATCACGTCGCAGGCCAGCCGCGCCCGCTCGCGCCGGAGCAGCTCGGCGAAGTGCTCCGAGCCCGACTCCTCCTCACCCTCGACGAGCAGCTTGATGGTGACCGGCGGCGCGGCCGCTTCGCTCGCTGTGCTCGCCCGGGGGGACACTCTGCCCCCTGGGGACACCCCAGACCCCGATGGCCCCAGACCCCCCCGCGAGGCAAGGCAAGCCCGGACGCCGAGGGAGTGGATCAGTACCTGCCCCTTGTCGTCGGAGGCGCCGCGGCCGAGCAGCAGGCCGTCGCGCTCGGCGGGCTCGAACGGCGGGCTGTGCCATTCCTCCAGCGGCTCGACCGGCTGGACGTCATGGTGGCCGTAAACCAGGACGGTGATGGCTCCGGGGTCCGCGGCCGGCCACTCGGCGAACACGGCGGGCAGCCCGCCGGACGGGGTCTCCCACACCTCGGCGACACCGAAACCAACGCCGCGGAGATGAGCCGCCAGCCACTCGGCGCTGCGGCGCACGTCACCGTGCCGGTCCGGGTCGGCGGAGATCGAGGGGATCGCCAGCCACTGCTTCAGGTCGTCGATGAACTCGCGCGCGTTCGACTCAACATAGCCACGGACATCCATGCTTAGACGGTATCCCAGGGGGGACCGGGGGGATGGGTCCCCCCCAAGGGGGGTCTGGGGGGATGGGTCCCCCCAGGAGCAGGGGGGGTCTGGGGGGGATCGTTCCCCCCGGGGATAAACCTGTCGCCGTGGCCTTCGAGCCCTACGGATGGGATCGACACGTACCTTCCTGGGCGCCCCGTGACGACGCCCGCACGCACCGGTTCCTCGCCCGCGCTCTTCAAGGCGTCCAGGGCGGCCTGCTGCTCGGATGGCGCGACGATGACGCAGAAGCCGATGCCCATGTTGAAGGTGGCGTACATCGTGGCGGCCGGCACCCGCCCCGCCTCGGCGATCAGCGCGAATACCGGCGGAGGCGGCGGCAGGGCGTCCAGTGAGTACGACACGTCCGCGGCCAGCCGCGCCATGTTGAGCAGGCCGCCGCCGGAGATGTGCACCAGGCCGCGGGGCGTGACGCCCGCCTCCCACAGCGCCTCGGCCGCCCGGACGTAGACGCGGGTCGGCGCCAGCAGGGCGTCGTCGAGGCGCTGGCCGGTGCCGGGCACCGGGCTGTCCAGGCTCAGGCGACCCATCTCGAACAGAGCCCGGCGGGCCAGCGAGTAGCCGTTGCTGTGCAGGCCCGAGCTGGGCAGGGCCACGATGACGTCGCCCTCGCGGACCCGCGACCCGTCCACCGGGTCCCGCCCCGGCGGCAGCGCGCCGACCGCGGTGCCGACCAGGTCGAGCATGGGCGGCCCGCCGTGGGCGGGCGCCAGCATGGCGCCGATCTGGGCGATCTCGCCGCCGGGGATGGCGATCCCGGCCTCCTCGGCGCCCAGGTACAGGCCCCTGGCTACCTGCTCGAGGACGTCCTCCTCGATCCGGTCGGTGGCCATGTAGTCCAGCAGCGCGAGCGGCACCGCCCCGGTGCAGATCACGTCGTTGACGTTGTTGGCCACGCAGTCGATCCCGACCGGCTCCCACCGGTTCGCCTCGCGGGCCAGCAGGATCTTGGTGCCGACCCCGTCGGTGGTCAGCGCGAGCGGCGGCCCGGGCGGGATGTGCATCAAGGTGGCGAAGTAACCGCTGGCCAGGCCGGTGATCTCGGTCACCATGGGGGACCTGACCTTGGTCCGGGCCAGCCAGGGGCGCATCGCCCGGGCGAACACGTCCTGCTCGCGTTCCTCGTCCACGCCCGCGCTCGCGTAAGGATCCATGCCGGGAATGCTACAGAGCCCGTGGCAACGAGCAACCGGACCGGGGCGTGCACCCCAGCCCGTTCGGAATATTTGATCTTTCAAGCATCGTTATGCTGGCAGTACTGCTTGAGGAGGAACACATGCCAGCGATCACCGTCGAGGACATACTCGTCCTGCCGCGGATTCCTGAACCTGACGTCACGCAGGCCGAGCGGAAGGTCACCTCGGTTACCACGGCGCCATCCGGCTACGAAGGGGAGGGGTTCCCGGTCCGGCGCGCCTTCGCCGGGGTGGACCTGGCGCGGCTCGACCCGTTCGTGCACATGGACCAGATGGGCGAGGTCGACTACGCCCCGGGTGAGCCCAAGGGCACAGCGTGGCACCCGCACCGCGGGTTCGAGACCGTCACCTACATCATCGACGGGGTGTTCCGGCACCAGGACTCCAACGGCGGCGGCGGCCTGATCACCAACGGCGACACCCAGTGGATGACCGCGGGCGGTGGCATCCTGCACATCGAGGAGCCGCCGGAGGAGCTCGTCGTCAGCGGCGGCCTGTTCCACGGCTTCCAGCTGTGGGTGAACCTGCCTTCGGCGCTGAAGATGACGCCGCCGCGCTACCAGGACATCCGGGCCGGGCAGGTCGCCCTGCTCTCGTCCGCGGACGGCGGGGCGCTGCTGCGGGTGATCGCCGGGGAGTTCGCCGGGCCCTCGGGGGGGTCTGGGGGGGTCGTCCCCCCGGGCCAGTACAGCGGGCCGGGCGTCACGCACACGCCGATCTCCCTGGTGCACGCCACCGTCTCGGCCGGCGCCCAGGTCCGGCTGCCGTGGCGGGCGGACTTCAACTCCCTGGCCTACGTGCTGGCCGGGCACGGGACCGTTGGGGCCCAGACCCAGGGAGCAGAGAAGCGTCCGGTGCGGATGGGGCAGCTGGCCGCCTTCGGGGGCGGTGACGCGATCACCTTCGCGGCCGACCCCAAGCAGGACATGGACATCCTGCTGCTCGGCGGCCAGCCCATCAGGGAGCCCGTCGCCGCCTACGGCCCGTTCGTCATGAACACCCGCGCCGAACTAGTCCAGGCCTTCGAGGACTACCAGGCGGGGCGCCTGGGCAGCATCCCCGCCGTGCCGATCGACCCGCACCCCGGCCACGATGTTCTCTGAGGGTCTCGTTCATGATCATGGCCAGTTTTGGGCAAATAGGGCCCATTTCTGGCCGCGATCATGATTTGCCCGAACGAGCGGGTGCCTCGGTCCGCATCAGCTTGAGCGCCAGGGCGGGGCAGGCCGCTACCGCCCGGCGCGCCTCGCGGTCCAGGGCCGGGGGCACCGGGCGCGGGTCGACGATGGGGTAGCCCCACTCGTCCACCGAGATGAGCTCGGGCAGGAGCTCGGCGCACACGCCGTGCCCGGTGCAGTCGATCGGGTTCACTTTTAGTGTGTCAGCCATGGTCAGGTCCAGTCGTCTTCGCTGGTCGGCATGCCGTCCGGCAGGGGCAGGAACGGCCTGCGGTTGGTGGCCGAGCACTGGCCTCGCGCGTGCAGGCTGATCTCGGGCGCGAACACCGCCAGGGCACTGCGGACGAACCGCACCGTGCCGTCGGGGTGGTTGCAGGCGCCGCGGCCGGTGACCAGACCGGCCCAGCGCTCGACGTCGGCGCGGGTCTGCCTGCGATGCCCGGGACCGGCCAGCTCGGCGAGCCCGGCCGCGATGCGCGGCAGCCCGTTCAGGCACGGGCCGCACTGCCCGGCCGACTCCGCGGCCAGGTAGCCGGTCACCCGGGCCGCCTCGGTCAGGCCGCACCGGTCGGCAGGCAGCGCCACGAGCACGCCCGCGCCCACCGTCGCGCCGAACCTCTTCAGCGTGTCGTTGGCCAGGGTGAGGTCCGCCGCCTGCGGTATCGGCAGCCAGGTTCCGTGGTAGCCGCCGACCAGCCAGGCCTGGGTTTCGGTGCCGCTGCCGAGCAGGGTTCGCAGCGGGGTGCCGATCTCCGCCTCGAATACCCGGGCCTTGCTCTGCCGCCCCGGGGAGGACGATCCCCCTGACCCCCCGCCGTCCGGCTGGTAGACGGTGGTGAGCATGCTGCCCGGCTCCGCGTCGGTGCCGATCGCGCGGAACCAGCGCGGGCCGTACCGCGCGATGAGCGCGAGGTGGGCCAGGGTCTCCACGTTCTGCACCAGGGTCGGCGCGCCGCCCAGGCCGCGCTCGGTCACCCGCGGGGGCTGGAACGTGGGCAGCGCGGGGCCGCCGCCGAGCCGGTTCACCAGCGCCGTTTCCTGGCCGGCCAGGAACCGCGGCGGAGCCTGGGTGATCATGGTGGCGAGGCCGTCCAGGCCGCGCGAGGCCCGTTCGGCCAGGGCCCGCAAGATCTCGGGCGTGGGGCCGTAGTGCAGGTACAGGTGGGCCTCGGTGGCGCCGACCGCCTCGGCGGCCAGTTGCAGCCCGTCAAGCACGAGGTTCGGCGCGAGCCGCAGCAGCAGCTCATCCTTGCGGCTGGCCGGCTCGCTCTCCGAGCCGTTGGCCACGATCACCTTCCGGCCGCGGGCGCGGGCCACGATGGCCATCTTCCGGTACACCGGGAAGGCCGCGCCGCCCCGGCCGGTCAGGCCGGAGGCCTCGACGTCGGCGATTAGCGCGCCGGTCTTGCCCCGGTACGGCGTGGCGCCGTACCTGGCGAGGTGGCCGCGCAGGTCCTCCGGTGAGGCCGGCAGCAGGCGGGGCAGCCCGGCGGCCTGCCGGGCTGCCCCGCCTGGTGCCGATTCGTTTACCACGGTGGTCATCGCGTCACCGTCTCGCGGGTCCGGCGAGTCTGCCGGCTCGCGGTAGTGGTGTGCTGGGCGAAGACCGCGGCGACCCGTCCGGCCCGGGGCACCTGGCGTGCCGCGTGAGCCAGCCGCCAGACTACTGCCGCCGCGACGATCAATGCGCAGCCGACGGCCATATCGAGCATCCAGCCCTGCTGCAGGTCCTTGCTCGAGCCGATGCTGTGCGCGAACGCGACCGGCCAGCTGGCGTAGGCGAGCAGGTGGATGGCCCGCCACAGGATGCGGTTCATGCGGCCGCGGAGCAGGCTCGTCACGATCATCGCGATCATCATGTCCAGCGAGATCGCGCCCAGGCCCAGCCACAGCCGCTCATAGCCCGAGGCGAAGGGGATGACCGCGGAGAGCAGCGGGATGTTGACGTAGGTGTCGAGCACCGCGGTGAACACGTGCACGGCGATGAACGCCACCGAGAGCAGGGAAAGGTTCCGGTGCAGGCCCGTCACCGCGAACCGCGGCAGGCCGGGCAGCCGGCCCTGCCGGTTGACCAGGATGCCGAGCACCAGGACAGCCGTCAGCAACAGCAGTGCGACGATCCCGGTCGCGCGGCTGGCGTACCAGAAGGCGGTCGACCCGCTCATGTCAGTTAGCTTCCCGTCGCTCGTTCGTTTTCTCGTTCACGTCATCCATCCTCGGCGACCGGTGTATGCGGAGCCTGCAGGTTACTTCTGAACAGTCTCTGACTGTTCGCGGTCGTCGGGCCCGGCGTCGGCTCGTTGGCCTCGTCGGCCTCGTCGGCCTCGTCGGCCTCGTCGGGCCAGCCGGCCACGGTGAACACCACGCCGGTCGCGTCGACCAGCCGGGCCGGCAGGCCGAGCTGCGCGAGCCAGCCCAGCGCCCGGCGGCCGCGGATGACCGCGGCCGTGCTCGCCGCGTTGGCGTCGGCGCAGCTCCCCGCGGCGACTGAGACGGTACGCCAGACGGGCTCGGCGGGCAGGCCGGTGCGTGGGTCAAGGATGTGGTGCAGCACGTCGCCACCCCGCTGCCAGCGGCGCGCGGCCGTGCTCGACGTGGCCAGGCCGCCGTCGCGGATGGCGATCAGCGCGTACGGGCCGCCCGGCGGATCGGCGGGCGAGCCGGTCACGTCCTGCACCCGGATCCGCCAGCCGTCCTGCGGGGCGGGGCCGGCGACCGCGATGTCGCCGCCCAGGCTGACCAGCACGCCGCAGCCGAGCCGGGAGGCGATCCGCGCGGCGGACCGGTCCGCGGCCCACGCCTTCGCGGTCGCCCCCAGGTCGAGCTGGACCCCGGCCGGCATGGTCAGGGACTGGCCTTCCAGGTGGACCTCGCGCCAGCCGGGCACCGTCCTGACGGTGAGCCCGATAGGCGGCCCGACCCGCCGAATCTGTTCGAAATCACGATCGTATCCTACCGCGGACATGGCCGCACCCACCGTGGGGTCTACGTCGCCTTCGGTCAGGCGGGCCGCCCGCAGCGCCACTGCGATGGCCTCGGCCAGCAGCGGGCTGACCCCAACATTCCGCGCCGGGCGGCCTTTGAGGTTGCGCAGGGCACAGATTTCCGAGTCGGCGCGGAACCGGCTGCAGGCCAGGTCCACCTCGGCGAGGTCGGCCGTCAGCAGGCGCCGGGCCTCGGCCAGGCGCTGCGGGTCGGTCACCACCAGCTGGACCAGCGTTCCGAGGGCCCGCCAGCTGGCCGATGCCTCGGCGTCCGTGGCCGTGTCCCCGCCGGGACGCGGCATCACGAGCCGCCGGAGGTGACCTGGCTGCCGCCCGAGCTCGATGTCGGCGAGGAGCCGGAGCTGAAGCCGCTGGAGCTCGAGTTGCTTGAGTTGGAGTTGCTGGAGCCCGAGTTGCTCGAGCCGGAGTTGCCCGAGTTGGAGGACGACGAGCCTGAGTTGGTGGAGCTGGAGCCTGACGAGCCGGAATTCGAGCTCGATGATCCCGAATTCGCCGAGCTTGAGCCCGTCGAGGACGAGCCGCCCGACGTCGAGGCAGAGGACGTGCTGGTCTTGTGCGTGGACCCCGGCAGCGCCAGGGCCAGCGCGCCGGCCGCCACCACGCTGGCCATGGTGACCGCGGTGGTGGTGGACCGGACCTTGCTCCGGCCCTGCTCCCTGGCGGCGATGGCCCTGTGGATACCGTCTCGGTGTGCGCTGCTCATGTATCCCATTCTGCGGTCACGGATTCGGAAATCCCTGCACGAACCTTCTGGGTAACCTATGAGTCGTTCGGCTCGTGCCCTTGCTCGTGGCCAGAGGTTACCCAGGCAACATGAAAAAGAGCTGAAGCCCTCGACCGTCTTTATTTCCTGGCCCGGGCGCGCGCCAGAACCGTGAGCGTCATCAGCCCGAGGGCGATCGTCGCGAGCGCGGAGGCCAGCAGGGTGCCGCGGGATCGTTTGGTCCCGGTGCTCAGCTGGGGTATCGGGTGGGACCGCTGAGGTAGCTCCGGCCGGAAGGAGTGGTCCAGCGGAACCAGCCGCAGGATCCGGTCGGTTCCAGGTGCCAACCAGGGGCTTGCTTGTCCCGGTGGTTGTGCCGGCAGACCGGTCCGGCTTCGCACAGGCAGGTCCGGCCGCCCGCCTCGAACGGCACACTATGTTCATAGTCGCACTGAGCCGCCGGCCTACGGCAGGGCGGGAAGGTGCAGCAGGCGTTCAAGATCCCGGTCAGGTGTTTGAGCGTCGCTCCTGGATCGTGGCCCGCGGCCTCGTGCCGGTGATCGCACGGTCCGGCCAGTGGCTCCAGGGTGAAATCCAGGTCCCGGCCCGTATCCGGGCTCCCGGCGAACGCGGTCGGATTCAACCGGAGAGTCCCGGTTCCGGGTGGCCCGCGATCCGCGGCGGTGAAGACCGGCCCGGCGCGTCCTTCGTGATCCGGCCGTCCCCGTTTGGGCGGTGGTCGGCCGCAGCCATGGGCCACGGGCCTGCCCTCGGGGTCGGTGATGGTCAAACACCAGGTCGAGCGGGGGTTACGTGAGGCTGCGGCGGCCAGGTCGCGGGCCAGGGCCGGGTCGAGGACGCCGATCCCGGGCATGAAGCCGGGTCGTTCGGCCAGATCGAGCAGGGTGGCCAGCGGGAGGGTCAGGTTGGCCCGGGCGGCGAACCCGGCCGGGACCTCGCCTGGCACGGCACCCGCACCGCCGGGGTGAGCGGGGTCGGCGGGACGGGGGCCGCCGGAGCCGCCGTTCCCGCCGCCGCCGTCGGCCGGGCCGTCATCGGGGGTGGCGTCGGGGCCTGGGCGGATGGCGGCCAAGGGGTCGAGGACGCCGAGCTTTTCCAGGTAGGCCTGGACGCGCAGTTCGTCCATCCCGCCGAGGATCCCGGCCTTGCGGAGCTGGCGGGCGCGCGCGGTCAGCAGCTGGCTCGCGGCCAGCACCGCGGCCGGCGGCAGTTCCCGGCCCGCGAGCATCTCGTTGCCGGAATCCTCCGGGAGCACCTCGACCCGCCGCTGCTTGGCGGCCTGTTCCCGCCGCTTGACCGCGGCCTCGGGGTTGATCTCGATGGCTGCCCGGGCGATCCGGTCCCGGATCATCCCCCAGGTCATCTCGTCCACGTCCGGCTGGGCGAACAGGATCGCCTCGGCGGCCCGTGCCTCCTCCGGGGTCAGCGCCGAGCAGCGCAGCGCGATGATGCGGGCCTTATCCACATCGATGATGCCGTCCCGCAGCGCCGCGGCCGTGAGCGGCAGCTTGACCGTCAGGTCATGCGCCAGGTCCAGCAGCTCGTCGGCGGCACCCGCGGTAATGTGCAGCTGAGCGGCCAGCTCACCGGGCGCGTGCTCGTGCCATACCCGCGGCATCCGCTCCGGCCCGTCTAGCGCGCAACCCGGCCCGGGTCGGCGCCGGATGAACTCCGCCACCGTCGTCAGCAGTTCCCAGGCCTGCCGGGCCTGCAGCCGCTGCCGGGTCCCCACCAGCCCCATCAGCTCGTCGTCGGTCACGCCGACGAACCTCCGGTCTGGGCCCGAGGCGTCATCGGCGATCCCGGACAGCACGCTGGACGGGAGGGCGGCGTCCAGGCACAGGCCCTGGCCGAACCCGGCCGCCGGGCTGCTGGACACACCGGGAACGGGAGGCGCCCCACGGCGATGGGCGTAGCCGTCCAGGCCCGCCGCGATCAGCCGGGCCATCAGCGCCGCGTGCTCCGCCTGGTCCGTCCGCGCCTGCTCGGTGATCGCCGCCAGGGGCCCATCCGCCGGGTCCAGGTAGAGCTCCTCGTCTTCGCCCGGGGGATCCTCATCCCCCGCGGCGCAGTACCGCTGCCATTCCGCCTCGTCCATCCAGTCCGGAGTCACCCGCCCGAGCGCATCAGGGTCCGGCCCGGGATCGTCGTCCCGGGCCGGACCTGAGGTCGGGTGGTAGTCCATACCGCGCCTTCCGGATGGGCATGATATCAGAGCTTGATTATCTCTATTCGAATATAGTAGCGTAGTTTACACAATCAGGCAAGAGGTTTCGCCAGAATAGTCGACAGGTGCCGGCCTGCTACGCGAGCGGATCGACGGGCGGGTCGGCCAGTAGACGGCGGAGTCGCGGGCGGGGCGGCGAGAGACAACGACATCGAGAGACAATGACATATGGCGACGGAGCGTGAGGTACTGCTAGCCGAGCAGGCGCGCGCCCGGGAGCGGGTGGCCGCGCTCGAGCGGGATTTCGCCGGGCTGGCGGAGGCGGCGAGTTCGGCCGGGACCGACGACGAGCACGACCCGGAGGGCGCGACGCTCGCGTTCGAGCGCCAGCACGCCGCCGCCCTGCTCGAGTCGGCGCGGGAGCAGGTGGCGGCGTTCGACGCCGCGCTGGAGCGGCTGGCGCAGGGCCGGTACGGCGTCTGCGACCGGTGCGGGCGGCCCATCGGGCGGGAGCGGCTGGCCGCCCGCCCGGCCGCGCGAACCTGTATCGAGTGCGCGGGGGGCGGGCGGCGCTAGCGGTGCTCGCGGGGGCTGACACGGCTGACACGGCTGACACGGCTGACACGGCTGACACGGCTGACACGGCTGACACGGCTGACACGGCTGACACGGGGGCTGACACGGCTGACACGGCTGACAGGATGGTGCCGCCAGTGGGCTACTCGGTGCGCAGGGCGAACGCGGTGCGGGTTCGGGCCGCCCAGCCCGCGGGGGCCAGCGCCCGGGCCACCGCGATGGCCAGGCCGGCCAGCGCGAGCAGGACCAGTTCCCAGGGGCGGTACACGTTCAGCACCGAGGCGGGCACCGCGGTCTGCGCCGCGTGGCCCATGACCGGCAGCACTTAGTGGTGCAGTACGATCCCGGCCGGGATCGCGATCAGCCCGGCGACCAGCCCGATGCCGGCCACCGACTACCACCATGACGGTCGTCTGCCGCGGCGTCATGCCGACCGCCTTGAACACGCCGATGTCGTGCACGCGCTCCCTGATCTGCAGCACGACGGTGTTGAGCACGCCGAGCCCGGCCACCGCCGCCAGCAGCAGCGTCAGCGTCGCGACCAGGCCGAGGATGGCCAGCAGTTCCGGGGAACTATCCGAGGCCGGGGCAGCCGCCGGGCCCGGCCGAGCAGCCGGTGCGCCGCGTACCCGCCGGACGGGCGCGGCGCCCGGCCGGTCGCGATGGCCTGCACCGCGCTCAGCCGCGCGGCCCGCAGCGCCGGCGCCAGCGCCGCCGCGGCGATCAGGGCCAGCATGGCCAGCGGCACGGCCAGGTGACCCAGACCGGCACAGCAGCCTCACGCCGTTCACCTGCGCGGTCTGGCCGAGCAACGGCACCGACAGCAAGTTGCCGACCAGCACGCCGGCCACGCAGCCGACCAGCGCAGGCACCGCCACCTGGATCAGGTACGCCGCCACCACCTGCCCGGGCGAGAACCCTGCTGCCGACAGTGGCGGTCGCGCTCGCGATGCGCACCTGGCGGCAGCGGGCCGGCGACTCGGCAGCGCGGCTGCGCCAGGCCGAGGCCGAACACGAGGCGGAGACCCGCCGCGCGGTGGAGGCGGAGCGGGCCCGCATCGCGAGCGAGCTGCACGACGTGGTGACGCACAACGTCAGCGTGATGGTGGTACAGGCGGGCGCCGCCCGCCGGGTCCTCGGCAGCTCGTCTGAGCAGGCGCCCGAGGCCCAGATCGCTATAGAAGCATTGCTCGCGGTCGAGGCCAGCGGGCGGACCGCGATGGGCGAACTGCGGCACCTGCTCGGCTTGCTGGCCCCGTCCGGTGGGGACAACGCGGCGCTGGTCCCGCAGCCCGATGTCGGGCAGGTTCGGTCGCTGGTCGAGCGGGTTCGCCTCGCCGGGCTGCCGGTCGAGCTGACGATCACCGAGGCGCGCGCCCTGCCGCCCGGGGTGGCCCTGGCGGCCTACCGCGTGGTGCAGGAAGGGCTGACCAATGTGATCAAACAGGCGGACCAGGCCCGCGTCGTCGGCTTCCTGCTCAAGGACGTCTCCCCCAAGCACCTGATCGCCGCCGTGCGGCTGGTACGCTCCGGCGACGCGCTGCTCGCGCCGTCCATCACCCGCCGCCTGGTCGAGCGGTTCGCCCCGCGCGAGGTTTCCGGACGGCGTCCGGGCGGGCGAACGGGGACCTATCCGCCCTCACGCCGCGCGAACTCGAGGTTTTCGGCCTGGTCGCGCGCGGGCTGAGCAACGCCGATCTCGCCGCCGCGCTACGCTGAGCGCGGCGACGGTGAAGACCCACGTGGCCAGGATCCTGGCCAAGCTGCAGCCGCGGGACCGGGGCCAGGCGGTCGTCCTGGCCTACGAGACCGGCCTGGTCAGCCCGGGCAGCTGATCGCCTCGTCTTCCCCAACATGCGCGGGACCTGCCACGATAGGCGCATGATCGACTCTGCCTCACCGACCTCTCACAGACGGCGTTCCTGGCGGCGCGCGACCTGCTGTTGCGCCACCGGGACGACTACGAATCCGCGCGGCGCGAGTTCACCTGGCCCGAACTCGACGAGTTCAACTGGGCGCTGGACTGGTTCGACGTAATCGCGGGCGAGCATCCTGACCGGCCCGCGCTGCGGATCGTCACCGACGACGGGTCGGGTGTCAGCCTGTCCTACGCGGAGCTTTCGGCCCGGTCGGGGCAGGTCGCCAACTGGCTGCGCGGGCTCGGCGTCCGGCGCGGCGACCGGGTGCTGCTCATGCTCGGCAACGTGGCGCCGCTGTGGGAGGTCATCCTGGCCACCATGAAGCTCGGGGCCGTGATCATCCCGGCGTCCACGCTGCTGCAGCCTGCTGATCTGGTGGACCGGATCGCCCGGGGGCAGGTACGGCACGTCGTTACCGATACGTCGCAGGTGGAGAAGTTCGGCCAGGTACCGGGAGAGTGGACGCGAATCGTGGTGGGGGACGCCGACTCGGCCTCAGGCGCCTCGGCTGCCAGCGCCTCGGCTGCCAGCGCCTCGGCTGCCAGCGCCGGAGGCTGGCATGCCTACGCGGACGCGTTCGGCGAGTCGACCGAGTTCACGCCCGATGGCGTCACCCGGGCCGGCGACCCACTGCTGCTCTACTTCACCTCGGGCACCACGGCCCTGCCCAAGCTCGTCGGGCACACGCAGGTCAGCTACCCAGTGGGGCACCTGTCCACGATGTACTGGATCGGTATCCAGCCGGGCGACGTGCACCTGAACCTGTCCTCGCCGGGCTGGGCCAAGCACGCCTGGAGCAACGTGTTCGCGCCGTGGAACGCGGGCGCCACCGTCCTGGTCCTGAACTACCCGCGGTTCTCGGCTGCTTCGCTGCTGGCCGCGCTGGGCGACTGCCGGGTGAGCACGTTCTGCGCCCCGCCCACCGTGTGGCGGATGCTCATCCAGGCCGACCTGGCCGCGGCCGACGTGGCCGCGCTGCGCGAGTGCGTGGCCGCGGGCGAGCCGCTGAACCCGGAGGTGATCGAGCAGGTACGCAAGGCCTGGGGGATCACAGTCCGGGACGGGTTCGGCCAGACCGAGACGACCGCTCAGGTCGGTAATACTCCTGGGCAGATGGTGCGGGCGGGATCCATGGGGCGGCCGTTGCCGGGGTACGAGGTGGCCCTGGTAGATCCGCTGACCGGCGAGCCGGGCCGGGACGGGGAGATCTGCCTGGACCTGTCGCGGCGGCCGCTGGGCTTGATGACCGGCTATCTCGATGATGAGGCTTTGAGCGCGCAGGCCATGCGGGGCGGCTACTACCACACCGGCGACGTCGCCAGCTCCGACGAGGACGGCTACATCACCTACGTGGGCCGCACCGACGACGTCTTCAAGGCCTCGGACTACCGCATCTCGCCATTCGAGCTCGAGAGCATCCTGATCGAGCACGAGGCGGTGGCCGAGGCCGCGGTGGTGCCATCGCCGGACCCGGTTCGGCTGGCCGTGCCGAAGGCGTACATCCTGCTCGCTGCGGATCGCGCTCCGTCGCCGGAGCTAGCCCAGGCCATCATGGCGTTCTGCCGCGAGCGGTTGGCACCGTATAAGCGCATTCGCCGGCTCGAGTTCGGCGACCTGCCAAAGACGATCTCGGGCAAGATCCGCCGGGTCGAGCTCCGCGCCCAGGAAACCACGCGCTCGTCGAACCCCACCTCACCCGCCGACCCTAATGGCACCAGCGGCACCACTGGCACCACCTCCCCCCGCGGCACCACCGAGTTCTGGGAAGAGGACTTCACCTGGTAACGGAGTCCCGCGCCGATTCAATGAATGTGACACTGTATTGACTCTTTTAAATAGAGTG
Source organism: uncultured Actinomycetota bacterium (assembly GCA_963842265.1). Classification (GTDB taxonomy): domain Bacteria; phylum Actinomycetota; class Actinomycetes; order Streptosporangiales; family Streptosporangiaceae; genus Palsa-504. Next base: position 434,737 of record CAWJGE010000008.1, on the reverse strand, counting down.
CCACATTCATGTGTTTTCCAGGCGGCCGGGGGCGCTACGCCTGGGGTGCGTGGGGCGGGAGTGGCTAATCTGGCGTGTCCACCGTAACCGGGCGCCCGGCATCCCATTTTTGCTCGATGCGGCCGAATCGCCAGACCGCCAGGGCCACGACCCAGGTCACCACGAACACCCCGACGATGACGAAGCCGGCGGTGTTGATGTTGAAGGTGGCCAGGAACGACCAGAACGAGCCGTTCAGGTGCGAGTTCTGGGCGATGAGGCCCAGCAGCTCGATCGCCCCGATGAACACCGCGACGAACACCGACAAGCCGGTGATGGTCATGTTGTAGTAGACCTTGCGGACCGGCTTGGCGAACGCCCAGTCGTAGGCGAAATTCATGAAACAGCCGTCCGCCGTGTCGAACAGGCTCATCCCGGCCGCGAACAGGATCGGCAGCGACAAGATCGCGTAGAAGGGCAGCCCCCCGGCCACGGCCGTACCGGCCAGCACCAGCAGCGCGATCTCGGTGGCGGTGTCGAATCCCAGGCCGAAAAGGAACCCGATCGGGTAGATCTTCCACGGGGTGTCGACCTTGCGGGCCAGCGGGCCGAGGAACCGGTTCATCAGGCCGCGCTTGTTCAGCTGTTCCTCCAGCTGCTCGTCGTCATACGCGCCGCTGCGCATCTCGCGGAACACCCGGACGATGCCGGTCAGGATGACGATGTTGAACGCGGCGATCAGCAGCAGAAAGAACCCGGACACGCACGTCCCGACGACCGTGGTGATGCTGTGCAGCCCGGAATTTCCGTTCCTCACCTGATCATCGAGTCCCCGGATGCCGAAGTTGAGCAGCACCGCGAGCGCGAACACCACGCTGGAGTGGCCCAGGGAGAAGAAGAAGCCGACCGAGAGCGGTCGCTTCCCCTCGTGGACCAGCTTGCGGGTCGTGTTGTCGATCGCGGCGATATGGTCGGCGTCGAAGGCATGGCGCATGCCGAGGGTGTAAGCCAGCGCCCCGGTCCCCACCCCGAATACCATCGTCTTGCTGATGTGGTAATGGCCGCCCAGCGCAGCCGCCAGCATCATCCAGCCCAGCACGTGCAGCCCGACGACGGCAGCGACCATGCCGCCGAACCGAGCCCACTCGGCCGGGGTCAGGCCACGGCGGATCTTGGCTAGGCGGGCGCGCGGATCGGGCATAGGGTCCCCTCCCTGCGGAGATGTCAGCTCGCTCCAGTTTAGAATTAACTGCAAATCGGTCGCAATAACGCACGAAGCGCATCTGCCTGTGGAGCGGACGGGGCGGAACGCGGGGAGCGGGGCGGAACGCGGAGAGCGGGGCGGAACGCGGGGAGCGGGGCGGAACGCGGGGAGCGGGGCGGAACGCGGGGAGCGGGGCGGAACGCGGGGAGCGGGGCGGAACGCGGGGAGCGCGCTCAGCTGGTGACGTCGGCCGAGGTGAAGCGGGCCCAGGCGAACGAGCAGAAGAGCAGCGCGTAGACCGCGAACGACAGCAGCCCGCGGAGCAAGGTGGAGGTATCGACCGGCGAGCGCAGCAGCGCGTCGAAGGAGAGCCACCAGTGGGTGGGCAGGTACGGGCCGACCGCCGCGAGCTGCGGCACGTTGTCGATCACCTCGCTGGCCACCACGAGGATCATGACGGCGGCGATGGCCCCGATCGCGTGCTCGGTCATCGTCGAGATGGCCAGCCCGATGGCGCCGAGCGCGGCCATCGCGGCCGCCACGTACAACGTGACCAGCAGCAGACGCAGCAGCCCGGCCGACAGCGAGACCGTGGTTCCGGACAGCAGCGTCACCGGTCCGACCGGGAACAGCGCGGCGCCTGCCGCCAGGGCCACCGCCGAGACGATGAACGTCGCGGCCAGACCGAACGTCACGATCGCGGCATACTTCACCGCGAGCAGCCGGGTCCGGCCTGCCGGGACCGCGAGCAGGTACCGCAGCGTGCCGTAGCCGGCCTCGCCCGCCACTGAATCGCCCGCCACCACCGCCACCACGACCGGCAGGATGAGGATGAGCAGCGTGCTGAGCGCGATGAAGGTCAGGAATACGCCGTTGCCCGCCAGCTGGTTGAAGAACGCCACCCCGTTCCCGTTGCCGCCCTGCGGATGAGGCGACGCCAGGCGCAGCGCAATGCCGATGACCAGCGGGAACATCGCGGTCACGGCGAGCAGCAGCAGGTTCCTGCGGCGCAGGAAAACCAGCCGGAGCTCGGCCGTGAAAAACCTCAGATGGGACCGAACGGGGCGTACTGCGTGCCCGGCCGGAACGACCACGTCAGCCGTCGACATCGAAGCCCTCCCCGGTGAGCCCGACGAACAGGTCTTCCAGGCTGGGTGAGGCGACCGCGAAGCCGCGGACTCCGATCCCGGCGTGGACGAGCTCGGCGCAGATACTCTCCGGCGACGCGTCGCCGAGCAAGGCGGACACTTCGGAGGCGCTCCCGGACGCCTCGGCCCCGGAGACACTGGCTGGGTCCGCCTGCGCGTCGGCCAGGCCCAGTCCAGCCAGCACCTTGACCGCCGCCTCGGGCTCGGCGGTCTGCACCGTGACCCGGGCGGCTCCGGTCCGCCGCAGCTCCGGCAGCGATCCGGAGAAAACCAGCCGCCCGGTCCGCATCACGCCCACGTGGGTGCAGATCTGCTCCACCTCGGCCAGCAGGTGCGAGGAGACGAACACGGTGGTGCCGTCGGCGGCGATCTGCCTGATCAGCGCGCGCACCTCGCGTGTCCCCTGGGGGTCAAGACCGTTCGTTGGCTCGTCCAGGATGATCAGGTCACGGGGCTGCAGCAGGCCCGCGGCAATGGCCAGGCGCTGCTTCATGCCGAGGGAGTAGTTGCGGTACCGCTTCTTGGCCGCCGAGAGCAGGCCGACCCGGTCCAGGGCCGCGTCGATCCTGGCCCGCGCGGTCCGCGGGTCGGCGGTCCGGTCAGCGGCGTCGTACCTGGCCAGGTTGTCACCGCCGGTCAGGAACGGGTAGAAGGCCGGCCCTTCGACCAGCGAGCCGACCCGGTGCAGGACCTGGGTGGCGCCGGCCGGCATCGGCACCTCGAGCAGCGCGGCCTGGCCCGCGGTCGGGAAGGCCAGGCCGAGCAGCATCCTGATGGTGGTGGTCTTACCCGACCCGTTCGGGCCGAGGAAGCCGTAGACCGAGCCGTCCGGCACGGCCAGGTCGATGTGGTCGACAGCGAGCTGACCGCCGCGGAACCGCTTGGTCAGCCCGCTGGTCGAGATCGCGGTCAAGGTGTCCCTGCGGCCTGGTGAGCGGATGCCGCCGCGTACAGGACGCTGGGCTCCACCGCGCCGACGAACGTGCTGCCCTGATCCGTCATCAGCACCGAGACCAGGCTGGTCCGCAGCAGCCGGCCGGTGCCCCAGGCGCCGTGCGCCGGGGTGGCCGAGGCGAGCAGGGCACGCAGCACGGCGGAGCTGTCACCGACGCTGCCCCCGGCCGGGCCGGTCGAGGACCCCGGTGCGGGGGCGCTCGGGGTCAGCGCGGACGACGGCAGCTTGAGCACGGTCAGCCAGCCGGATCCGATCGCCGAAACCCCGGAGCTCGCGTTACCAGTGGCTCTCTTGTCGCCGCCGGCCATGTTGACCTGGGTGACGGTCGATCCCGGCGGCGGGGTGAAGCTGACGTCGGCGTGTGCCGGGGTCACGAACTGGATCTCGGTGTAGCCCACCTGGAAGGCGGGGCTGCTCGCGCCGCGGGCGAAGATCTGCAGCCGCAGCGGCACGCCGTTGCGGCCGTCGATGTCGATCTGGACCTGGCCCACCAGCGACCTGGCGTCCTTGGGCGCGAGCACCAGGCCATAGGCCGCCTGCCCGGCTACCGTCACGTTGCTGGCCACGCTGACCGTGGTGGTCGGCCCGACCGCGGCCAGCACCTGCTGGGCCGCCTGCTGCGGCGTCAGCGGCTGCTTCGGCACGGTAACGGCCTTGTGCGCCGGGAGCGTGAACTTGGTGACCTTGTTCAGGGTGCTCTGCCACAGCCAGGCGGTGCTGCCGTCCCTGATCACGTCGCTCTCGCTCAGCGACTGCGGCACGGCCAGCCGGAAGTGTTCGGGGCTCGCGTACCACACCCGGACCGTGTGCGACCCGGTGAGCAGCGACGAAAGCGACGTGGGGTTCCCGGTGGCGGGGAGGGCGGGCAAGCCGAACGAGGCGGTCTCCACGACCGTCCCGGTCAGCGGCGGCGGAGCGGAGTCTGCCACCTCGGCGAGCAGCTCAGCCGCGGTGCGCGCGGGCAGCCCGGGAGCGGCCTGGGCCACAGAGATCACCGACCCGGCGATGACCCCGCCCGTGATGACCAGCGCGCCGGCCGGAACTGCCCACCTGGCCCGCCTGGACAGCCTCGGTACTCCAACCATGACACCTCACCCGTTATCGGAGCCTACTCGCTGACGTGGTGCACAGCTCTCAGGGCCCGCCCCCGAGCGCCGGCCCTGACTGCGCACCTCCACAGTGCCGCGTGGCCGCTGTGAGCACCCTGAGAGGCGGGCGGCGGCACCGGCCCTAGTGGGTCAGACTGGGACCGTGCGGGTGCTAGTGGTAGAAGACGAACGGCGGCTCGCCTCCGCGGTGCGCCGCGGCCTGACCGCCGAGGGGTTCGTCGTCGACGTCGCCCACGACGGCGTGGACGGCCTGCACCTGGCCCGGGAGGGCGAGTACGACGCCGTGGTGCTCGACCTGATGCTGCCCGGCTTGTCCGGTTACCAGGTGTGCGAGCGGCTCCGGGCCGAGCGGAACTGGGTGCCGGTGCTCATCTTGTCCGCCAAGGACGGCGAGTACGACCAGGCCGACGGGCTCGACCTCGGCGCTGACGACTACATGACCAAACCGTTCTCCTACGTGGTGCTCGCGGCCCGGCTGCGTGCGCTGCTGCGCCGCGGCGCCCGGCCGCGCCCGGCCGTGCTAACGACCGGTGACCTGCAGCTCGACCCGGCCGCCCGGACCGTACGCCGCGCGGACACCGGCATCGAGCTGACCGCCAGGGAGTTCGCGCTGCTGGAGTACCTGATGCGGCGGGCGGGCCAGGTGGTGTCGAAGACCGAACTGCTGGAACACGTCTGGGATCCGGATTCGGTCACCGACATGAACGTCGTCGAGGTCTATGTGGGCTACCTGCGGCGCAAGATCGACGCGCCGTTCGGCCGGAGCGCGCTGCAGACCGTGCGCGGGGCCGGGTACCGGCTCGCCGCCGACGGCGGCTGACCGTGACCGGCGAACGGCACGGGCCCGCCCGGTGGTGGCGGCGGCGGAGCCTGCGCGCCCGGCTGACTTTGATCACCTCGGCCGGGCTGGCGCTCGCGCTCGCGGCCGCGGCAGTGCTCTTGGTCAACGCGCTGCGGGTCACCCTGATCCGCGGGCTGGACGACTCAGCCAGGCAAGGCGCCGTCGAGATAGCGGCGCTCATCGACCAGGACCGGCTGCCCAATCCGGTACCCGTCGCCCCCGGGACGCTCACCATCCAGGTGCTCGACGCCCAGGGCCGGATCACCGACGTGTCGCCGGGCGCGGACCGGCTGGTGCCGATGCTGACGCCCGCGCAGGCGCGGGCGGCCGCCCGGACCGGCCAGGCGCGGATGCTCGCCGGGGCGCCGCTGGGCCTGCCGTCCCTGCTGCGGGTGGTGGCCGTCCCGGCGAGCGGCCACCAGGTGGTCATCGCCGCGGTCTCCTTCGCCCCGGCGAGCGACAGCCTGGCCACGCTGGCCCGGGCCCTGGTCATCGGAACCCCGCTGCTGTTCGGCCTGCTGGCCCTGGCCATCTGGCTGGTTACCGGGTACACGTTGCGACCGATCGCCGAGTTGCGGCGCGGCGCCGCCGAGGTGACGCAGACCGGTGTGCCGCGGGACCTGCCGGTGCCGCCTGCCCGCGACGAGGTGCGGTCGCTCGCCGTCACGCTGAACGACATGCTAGGTCGGCTGGCCGACGCCCAGCAGCGCCAGCGGGACCTGGTGTCGGACACGGCGCACGAGCTGCGCAGCCCGATCGCCAGCATCCGCGCCCAGCTCGAGGTCGCCCTGGATCACCCTGACGGCCTGGACTGGCCGGAGACGGCGCGCGACGTGCACGTCGACACCCTGCGGCTGGCCCGGCTGACCGAGGACCTGCTGCTGCTCGCGCGGCTCGACGGACAGCACCTGCGCCGCCGACCTACCGACCTGGCCGCGGTGTGCGAATCGGCCGCGGCGCGCTACACCGCGGCCAGGGTGCCGGTGCGGGCCGAGGCGGCCGCGCCCGCCATGGTCGCGGGTGATCCGGACGCGCTGCGCAGGCTGCTGGTGAACCTGCTCGACAACGCGGTGCGCCACGCGGCCAGCCAGGTCTGCGTGTCGGTCCGCGCCGAGGACGGCTGGGCCGTCCTGGTCGTGTCCGACGACGGGCCGGGGATCCCGGCTGAGGACACCGAACGGGCCTTCGGCCGGTTCTCGCGCCTGGACAACGCACGGAGCCGCATCACCGAAGACAGCATGCAAGGCTCCGGCCTCGGCCTGGCCATCGTGCGGGCCACCGCCGAAGCCCACGGCGGCTCGGTGTCGCTCGGCGACGCCGGGCCCGGCCTGCGCGCCGTCGTCCGGCTGCCGCTGGCTGCGGACGCCTAGCGCAATGACCCCGCTCGCGGCGGCCGCCGACCCGGCCGCCGTGGCGGACGACCGCTACCGGATGAGCCAGCGCGCCTGGGGCTAGGACGGCGGCTGGCCGGACTCCGGCTCGCTGTCCGTAGGCTCGCTGTCGGCGGGCTTGCCGGCTCCGGCGCCATCCGCGTCCGCGCCGGGCTGGTGGCTGCGGACCAGGGCGGTTACCTCGTGCGTAAGGCCGATGTTCGGGCCGCCGGCCAGCTCCCAGGAGCGGGCGATCCCGATCAGGAAGCAGACGATCACCAGGACCGCGATCGTGTTCACGTCGCCAGGGTTGACGGGCTGGGCGCTGACCTGTGCTCCCTCGACCAACTGGACCACGAACGTGACGGCCAGGCCGATCAGGAACAGCGCGTCACGCACGGTGCCCCACCGCACCTGGTGCAGGCGGACAAGCGACAGCAGCGACGCCGTCACGAACATGAGCCCCAGGGCCGCCACGGCCACCGCGGTGGGCCCGATCTTGTGCCCGGGAACCAGCGCGAACAGCGACACCGCTAGCGCGTTGATGAATGCCGTGAGCGCCGCCGACGCGCGGATGCGGTGGACCTGCGCGTCCGCCTGGTCCCGGGCCAGCCGCTCGGCCGACACCGAGATGGCCACGAAAAGCAGCCCGATCAGCGCGCCGGCCACGCTTGCGGTGGCCGCGAAGAAGTCATGGATGTTCTCAGGTACCACCCGGCGATTCTCGCAGCCGCCTGCGGGGCGACCGCAACGCCGGTCAACCCGGAGGACACCTGTGCGTTCTCGCAGCCGTTGCCTGAATGGAAATTCCTTCCTCAGGAAAGGCCCTGCGAAAACAACGCGCAGCCTCTCGGGCGTCTCCGCGGAGACGCTGCCGGGGTAAATGAACTCGAGGGCTGACGTGTGTGAGCCTGGAGGGCATGAGGGTGAAAGGTCTGGTCTGGCTTGGCATCCCCGCGGGTGACTACGCGGCCGCGGTCCGGTTCTTCGGCGAGACGCTGGGCTCGGAGGTGGCCTTCGACGAGGGGAACACGGTCCAGGACAACCGCCACCGAACCGTCCTGTGTCATCTGTTCCCCCGAACAGGACTGCCGTGCACTATTCTGACGCCGCCGAGGGAGAAGTGGCGCATGCTGGTGAACGACCAGGCGCCGAGCCCGAACACCACCACCGCGACCAGGGCGGCGGACGTCAGCACCAGCGGCGCGCGGCGTGGCGCGCGGGCGGCGAGCCAGGCGCCGGCCTGGACCAGGAAGCAGGCGCCGAGCAGGGCGATGGGGCCAAGCGCCGGCACGTAGAACCGGACGACCTGCAAGGTACTACCGAACGGGCTGGCGGTCCACGTATAGGCGCCGTACCAGCCCCACACGCCGAACCAGGACGCGGCCAGGGCCAGCCCCACGGCCAGGTCGCGGCGCGCCCGCCGCGCGGCGATCCACGCCAGGCCGGCTAGCCCGAGCACGAGCATCGGCATCGCCTCGATCAGGTGCGCGGGCATGTATCGCAGGTTGGGCAGCACCGCGCCCAGGCTGAAGGTGATCTCGCCCGGGCGGTACCCCGACGTAAAGGGCCCGCCGTAGACCAGGTTGTCGAACACTGCCACGCCCGCGCCGAACGCCGCGGCCGACCCCAGCCACCAGGCTAGCGCCACCCCGGGCACCGCCCGCAGCCGCCAGGCCACGGTCGCCGCCACCACGGCGCAGGCCAGCACCACGACGTCGGTGTACCGGGCAAAGGTCGCGGCCTCGAGCACGGCGAACCCGGCCAGCCCGGCCGCGGTGCGCCGGGCCGGCGACGCCTCGACAGCCAGCACCGCCCACAGCAGCGCGCCGGTACCCGCCGCGATCAGCGACGCGTCGGTGAACGTCGGCATGTAGTCCCGCCAGGCGAACAGCATCGCCGCGCCCGAGGAGCAGAACAACCCGACCGCCGCCGGGCCGCCCCACCGGCCAAGCCAGCGCCGGGCGCCTACGTACAAACCCAGGCAGGCGACGGCCCCGTAAAAGAGCGGCCCCAGCCGGATGACGCCAAGCGCCTGGAACGGCGCGGCCAGGAACGGGTAACCGGGATCCTTCTCGCTGATCCACCGGCCGTTCGGTAGCTGGACCCACTGCGGGATGCCGGTAGGAACCGGGCCGGCGCCGGGCGGCCCGCTCGGGCCGGGCAACTGCGCGGCCAGGTCTTGCATCTGGGCGGTGGACAGGGTGAGGAAGTGCCCCTGGGTCATCGCGACGATCGACGCGCGGTAGGCGTAGTCGTCCGGTTCCACCAGCCGGGGCGCGAAGCTCAGCACCAGCGCGCACAGCACGCCGAACGCGGCCAGCGCCAGCCCGGCCGCCACCAGGTCGCGCCGCGCCCGCGCCGGAGGCGACGCAGTCGGCTCGTCGCTGACTTGGGCCAGAGCACCCACGAACAGCTATTCTCCCCGCCCAGCCTGCAGGGAGCACGCGGATTACGTGTGAGTTCGGCGTGAACGGCGCACCGGCGGAGGTTGCCGCTAGGCTCCGTCGCCCTGGGTGTGGCTGGCCGCCAGGCGTGGGGTGGGGGTGCGATGGGGCTGGGAGTGGCGCCAGGACACGGACATGAGCGCCCCGCCCAGGGGGGAATCGCCGATGTGCCAGCGGCCGCCGGTCGAGCGGACGATCGAATCGCCGATGGCCAGGCCGAGGCCGGCGCCGCTGCTGGCTCGGGGGGACGACCCCCCGGACCCCCCGCTCCCGGGGGGACCCATCCCCCCGGACCCCCCTTGCGTGGCCCGGTGGAACCGGTCGAACAGGCGCGGCCGTTCGGCTTCACTAATGCCAGGACCGCTGTCCTCCACGGTCAGCGTGACCCGGTTGCCCTGAGCGCGGACCTGGATCCGGACCTGCCCGTCCGGGCCGGCGTGCCGGCAGGCATTGTCGACCAGGACCCCGGCCAGCCGGTCGATCCATTCCGGCGGCGCGCTGATCAGCACGGCATCGTCCGGGGTCTCCGCGCTGACCGCGGGACCGACGGCACGGAACCGGTCCGCGCAGGCCTGCGCCAGCGTCGCCAGGTCGACGGGCTCGTCACCGGGCGGCGGCGGCCGGGAGTCGAACCTGGCCAGCCACAGCATGTCATCGACCAGTTGCCGCAGTCGCTGGCTCTCGCCCTGGATCCGCATCAGCGCGTCGCGGTACTCGGTGGCCTCCCGCGGAGCGGACAGGGCCACGTCGGCTTCCGCCCTGATCACGCTGAGGGGGGTGCGCAGTTCGTGGGAGGCATCGGCGGTGAACTCAAGCTGGCGGCGCCGCGACTGCTCGACGGGAGCCAGCGCCCGCAGGCCCACGATCAGCGAGCCGAGGAACATCGCGAGCAGCAGGAACGGCCCGGCGATGATCTCGGCGTTCAGCAGCAGCCGCCGGGTGTGCGCGTCGCCGGCCTGGCTCTGGCCCGCGATCAGCCAGCCGCCGCTATCCGCCGTCATCTTCAGCCGGAACGAACCCACCCTGCCCAGGTTCGCGGTGAACGCGAGCCCGTTGCGGGGGCCGTGCCCGGCGAGCAGGGCCGGGGACAGGACGGGCGCACCGGGGCTGTGCCCGGTGATCACCCCGAGCGCGTTCGCGGACCACAGGAATACCGGGGCGCCGTCGGCGTCGATGTCGCTACCCGCCTCGCCGGACGTGCCGACCCGGGCCACTCGCTGGTTGAGCGCCGCCGGGTCCTGCCGGACCACGGTCAGGCGGCCGGCCAGCCGGTCGTCGTTCTGCTCGGTCAGGTGCCGGGCGACCACCAGGTTGAGCACGATCACGCCGATGACGTAGACGCCCGCGATCACAGCCGTCGCGACGGCGGCGACCTTGGCCGCGGGGCTGGCTCTCATGCGGGGCTGGCTCTCATGCGGGGCTGGCTCTCATGCGGCTGGCTCTCATGCGGGGCTGGCTCTCATGCGGTCCTGGTTCTCATGCGGTCCTGGTTCTCATGCGGTCCTGGTTCTCATGCGGTCCTGGTTCTCATGCGGGCCGGTTCTCATGCCGGGACGCTTATACCGGGGTGATCCGGTAGCCGACGCCGCGGACGGTCTCGATCCGGACGCCGGCGCTGGCGAGCTTGGAGCGCAGCCGGGCCAGGTGGACATCGATGGTGTTCGAGCCGAACGCGTCGGCCTCGTTGTCCCAGACGTGCTGGGCGATCGAGCGCCGGTCGGCGACTCCCGGAGAACGTCGCATGAGGATCTCCAGGATGCCGAGCTCAGTGCCGGTCAGCGCGGGCCGTTCCCCGCGGATCATCGCCTCGCGTGCGGCCGGGTCGAACTCGACTTCGCCGATCTTGATCCGAGGTGACTGGCTGACCGGCGGCCGGCGCTGCAGCGCCCGGAGCCGGGCCAGCAGTTCGCCGAAGTCGAACGGCTTGACCAGGTAGTCGTCCGCGCCCGCGTCCAGGCCGGCGATCCGGTCCGCCGGGGTATCCCGGGCGGTCAGCATCAGCACCGGCGTGGACCCGTAGACCGTGCTGCCGCGGCGGAGCCGCTGTACCAGGTCCAGGCCGGACAGCTTGGGCATGCGCCAGTCCAGCACGGCCACCTCGTACTGGTAGAAGCGCAGATAGGAGGCCGCGGTCTCGCCGTCGGGCACGAGGTCCACGACGTAGCCCTGTTCCCGCAGCCCGCGGGCCAGGACCTCGCCCAGCCCTTCGTCGTCTTCCGCGACCAGCACTCTCACAACTTCAGAATCTACCGTGCTGGCCCGGGGGGACGACCCCCCGGAACCCCCCGCGCACGGGGGGAAACCTTTCCCCCCGTCCCCCCTCGGCCCCCCTGCGGGGGGATGAGTGTCTGCTGCGAGCCAGTCCTCAGCGGGAAACACGACGCCAGGCTGACCGCGGGATGAGCCGGAGGGCCACGGCGAGCCCGCCCAGCGGCGCGGGGATCCACACGGCCGACTTCCGGCCGCGCAACGCGGCAGCGGTGGCCTTGCCAACCTGCTCAGGGGTGGTGGCCATCGGCGCGGGGTCCATGCCCGCCGTCATCCGCCCGGTGACGAACCCGGGCCGGACCAGGAGCACCCGGACCCCGGTGCCATGCAGCGAGTCGGTCAGCCCGCGGGCGAAGGCGTCCAGGCCGGCCTTGGCCGCCCCGTACACGAAGTTGGCCTTGCGCGGACGGACCGCGGCCACCGAGGACAGCACCACGATGGTGCCCTGGCCCCGAGCGCGCATCCGGGCGGCGACGGCCAGCAGGCTGGTGACGTGGCCGGTGAAGTTGGTCTCGATCATCTCGGCGGCACGCTGGACGTCGCGTTCGACGTCCTCCTGCGGGATCAGCACGCCGGCCGCCGAGATGACCATGTCCAGGGGTCCCTCGGCGAAGATGGCGTCCACGAACGCCTGGTGGTGCTCGGTCGTGATCGCGTCGTAAGGCAGGGTCCGCACCTGGTAGGGCAGTTCCTTGCCCGCAGCGGCCAGCCGCTGCTCATCACGTCCGGCCAGGATCACCTCGGTGTCGCGGGGAGCGTCGAGCGCGGCGAGGATGGCCAGGCCGATCTCGCTGGTGCCGCCGAGAAGCATGATCCGAGGCGGGTGACCAGCATCGTTAGGGAAAATATTCATGGGGTTCCACCAGTCTTAGGTCGCAGCCTTACAGGCCGGCCACGAACAGGGCCAGCCAGCTTATTTCGCAGACCAGCATCGGAGCGTCCCTGGTCAGCATGTCCTCCACCGGCGCGGAGGTGCGCCGGCCGGTGAGGAAACCGAACCGGACCAGGGCCGCGGCCAGCGGCACGGCGCTGGCCAGGTGCCAGGGCCTGGCGCTCGGGTGTTCCCCGTACGCCCAGGCCAGGTACGCCGCGATCATCATGGCACCCACGATGATCTGGCTCAACCGCAGGGCCGCGGGCCGGTACCAGCGCATGACCGGCCGGTGCCGGATAGCTTCGGGGCCGAGGTTGGTCAGTTCGGTGTAGCGCTTGGCGATGGCCACCCCGAACGCGCCCAAGCTGCACACCAGCAGGAACCAGCCCGACGGCGGCACATGGGTGGCCGCGGCCCCGCCGAGCACGCGCAGCAGGAAACCGGACGCCACGAACAGCACCTCGACCACCGGGATGTGCTTGAGTATCCAGGAGTAGAGGAACGACAGGGTGAGGTAGGCGCCCACGCACGCGGTGAGCAGCGGCTCGGAGATCACCACGCCGCCGAGCAGGCCGACCACGGCGGACGCTGCGCCCAGCACGACCGCATGCCGCTTCGGCAGATCGCCGGCCGCCACCGGCCGGTGCCGCTTGCGCGGGTGGGTGCGGTCACGCTCGGCGTCGGCCACGTCGTTGATGAAGTACACCGCGATCGAGGCGCAGCCGAAGGCGGCCGCGGCCACCAGCGCATAAAGCAGGCCGTCGCGGCGCCCGAGCGACGCGCCGGCCAGCGGCGCCGCGAACACCAGCAGGTTCTTCGGCCACTGGCGAGGCCGGGCGGTACGCAATACCGCTACTGGCCAGCTCGGGCCGCGGGCATGCCTGGGCCGTGCAGCCACCTTGGTCTTGGTGGCGCTCGTCTCGGCGGTCACCGTGCGTAGACTACCGTGAAATCGCGGCTGTAGATCGAGTAGTACCGGTACGCGCTCCCCTGCTGGGAGGGCAGCAGGGGCCGCGGGGCCGGGTCCGATGGGTGGCCCTTCGCCTGGTAGTAGTCGAAGGACATCCATTCTGGATTGATGTCCAGCTGCATGGCCTCCACCGCGCCCGCCCGCTTCAGCAGGTTGGCGAGATCCTGGGCGTTGAGGGCCGGGCCGTAGACGAAGATGATCCGGCCGCCCCTGGTGATGCCGATCCCCGAACGCCACACGTAGTACCCGCCGCCGAGGGTGGCGCCCCAGGCCCCGAGCACGTCGTTGTTCACCGAGGCCGGGATCTTCCCGTGGTCGATGAGGAGCTTGAGGTTCTGCCGGACGCCGACCACATTCGGGGTCATCCGCACGTCGGTGCCCCAGGCGCCGATCTTGATCGTGCCGTTGCGGTAGTAGACCACCGACGCCGCCCCGTTCGTCAGGGATCCCTTGCTCGCGCCGTTCAGGTAGAAGCCGCCGCCCGCCGAGTCCAGCTTGAACCCGCCGTTGAACGTGGCCAGCAGGCCCGTGCGCGTACCCGGCGGGATCCACGACGCGGCCTTCCAGTTACCCGGGCCCGGATCCTCGGCGCCGGGCCGCAGCTGGAAGCTGACCAGCCGCTGATCCAGCGAGACGATCCCGGCCACGTAGGAGGTGTGCACGGCGTCCGACCGCAGGAAGGTGCCGAACACGGCAGGCTCGCCCTTGACCGTCTCGAGCACGCGCCAGGCGCCCTCACCGGCCAGCGACGGGCTGGCGAACGGGGTCAGCTTCTCCGGGATGTTGGGCCGGAAGCCGCGGACGGCCTTGTACTTCTTGGCCGGAGCGGCGCCCGGCGCGGTGAGGGAGAAGCCAGGCTTGCCGCCCACCTTGGGCGGGTTGTAGCTGATCCATTCACCGAAGGTGACCACCGGGCCCAGGTAGTGATCCCTGGCCCATTCGGCCAGCTTCGAGGAGGTCGAACCGCCGCCGGGCGCGGTAAGTGCCTGCCCGACGGAAAAGCCGACCCAGACCAGGAACACGGCGATGAGGGCCAGGATGACCCGCACCGTACGCAGCCGGAAGAACGCGCGGATCCGCTTGCGGCCACGCCTGCGCCGGCCCCCGGTCCGGTTGCCAGGGCCTGACCAGGACGGGTCGCCGTCGGGCGGTCCCTGGTCCTCGTCCGGCTCGTAAGGCGCGGATCGGTAGGGCGGCTCGGAACCGTACGGCGGTTGGGCTCGGTAGGGAGGCTGGGAGCCGTACGGCGCCGTCGGCCCGTAAGAGCCCTGCGCCCCGTACGGAGCCTCGGAGCCGTACGGAGCCTGCCCGTACCCGGCCTCCGGGCCGTAGGGAGGCTGCGAACCATGGCGGGGATCGGGTCGGTACGGCGCCTGCCCGTAGGGCTCGGAGCGGTACGGGCCTGGCTCGTGCTGCTCAGACCCGTACGACCCGGCTTCGTACGACCCGGCTTCGTACGACCCGGCTTCGTACGATGGCGGCCCGTACGATGGCGGCCCGGACGGCGAGGCTGATCCGGACGGCGAGGCATTTCGCCGGTCAGCAGCGCGACGGGACGCCGGTCGTAGCACTCGCCTTACCTCCTCGATGTACCTGCGAAGTCCCCGCAGATGGTCTACCGGCTCAACATGAAGGAATGGTTACACGGCCGAGTTGCCCGGATCCCCCTCCAAATATCCTGACACAGCCGGGCGAGGAGAATTGACATCCGGGGTCAAGATGGGGGGTCACGGCGTAAAAAGGCGGACGCCTGGACCTAGGGTCCGACGGGTCCGGCTCGGCGCTGAGCCGGAGGCTTACCGGTGGCTGAGCCGGAGGCTTGCCAGTGGCTGAGCCGAGGGCTTACCAGTGTCCCCACGGCAGCAGGGCGGTGACGGCGACCGCCGCGAAAAGCAGTGTCAGGTACGCGATCGACAGGTGGAACAGGCGCATCGGAGCAGGCGAACCCGCCTGTCCGTCGGCGTCCGCCGCGGCCACCCGGGCGTTCAGCTGGTGCGCCTCGGTCAGGAACCAGACGCCGAGCGCGGCGGCCAGGACACCGTAGATCCAGCCCGCGTACGGGACCAGGGCCAGCGTGGCCGCCACCATGGCGTAGGAGTACAGCAGGATCTTCCGCGCGACCGCGGCGGCCGAGGCGACCACCGGCAGCATCGGCACGTTCGCCGCCGCGTAGTCCTTGCGGAACTTCATCGCCAGCGCCCAGAAGTGCGGTGGCGTCCACAGGAAGATGACCGCGAACAGCACGACGGCGGGCAGGCTCACCGTGCCGGTCACGGCGGCCCAGCCGACAAGAACGGGGAAGCAGCCCGCGGCGCCGCCGATCACGATGTTGGCCGGGCTCCGCCGCTTGAGCAGCAGCGTGTACACGAAGATGTAGAACAAGATGGCCGCGTCGGCGAGCGCCGCCGCCAGCCAGTTAGCCATCAGGCCGAGCAGCAACGTGGCTCCGGCACCGAGCACGATGCCCCAGGCCAGGGCCTCCCACGGCTTGATGGTGCCCCGGCCGTTGACCACCAGCGGGCGCCGCGAGGTCCGCTTCATCACCGCGTCGATGTCGCGGTCGATGTAGCAGTTGATCGTGTTGGCGCTGCCCGCGGCGAGCGTGCCGCCGACGAGCGTGACCAGGACCAGCCGGATGGACGGCACGCCGCGCTGGGCGAGCAGCATGGTCGGGACGGTGGTGACCAGGAGCAGCTCGATGATGCGCGGCTTGGTCAGTGCGACCAGCGCGCGAACCACCACGCCCGGCTGGCGGCGGCCGCCGTCAGGGCGCCCCGCCGGACCGTGACCGAGCGTCCCCGGGGTACCCGCGGAGACAGCCGTGGTAGACGTCACTCGCCACCCTCGGTCCTGGCCTTGGTCTCGCCGTCCGCGGCCGGCGGCGTCCCCGGGACCGGGGTGTGGATGATCGGGCGCTCGGTGGAGAGGTTGCGGTGCCCGGGCACCAGTTCCGGCTTGGTGTACGTCACGTACAGCCACGCGGCCACGACCATGAACAAGAGCATCGGGAACGCAAAGCTCAGTATCGACGCGCCGAAGGTCCACGCCCCATAGGCAGGGTCAGCGATCATACCGTTCACTCCGGATCCCTTCTTCTTCGGCTCACGACACTCAGAGAGCGTAGAACAGCAGCCAGAACACGATCGCCATGACGGCCAGATAGCTCCAGCCCGTGGAGAAGGCGCTCAGCGACGCCTGGAACCGTTGCACCACGTAGGTGTCAGCATACGTGGGCGGCTGCTCCACGAACGATAGGGCCGGGATGTACCTGGACCTGGCCAGCAATATCTCCAGCCATATCAGCACCGCGAGCTGTGTGACCAGGAATACCGAGTAGAAGCCGACGAAAACGCTCGAGTAGCCGGAGCTGCCTGGCGGGAACGGCAGGGTCGCCAACTGGTAGATCTGCATCGCGACCGCCGCCAGCCCGAGGGCTAGGGCGATGAGCCCGCCGACCTGCCAGGTCCCCTTCTGCCCGGCCTTGATCCGCTGCAGCACGAAATAGTGCACCCCGGCGCTCAGCACGGCGAGGAGCATGATCGTCGTGCCCATCCACAGCGACGGGTGCACGAAACCCGACCCCTGCCACCGGCCCTCGGAGTTGAGCGAGCGCAGGTAGAAGTAGGCAAACGCGAAGGCACCGAACAGGAACGTCAGGCCGCCGATGGCCAGCCGCGAGCCGGTCCAGGTCGCGTTGAGCGCGGACTCGTGATAGTAGCCCTCGTCCTCGGCCGCGAGCGCGACCTCCTGGGCCGATGGTGTGGGCGATGCCGTCATATCCGTCATGGTTTACGCCTCCCCTCCGCTGGCGCCCGCGTAAGCGGCGCCGATGACGCCGGGCGGCGGATTCAGGTCAGCTACCGGGAGCGCATTCGGGACGCCGTAGTCATACGGGCCAGAGAGGATCACCGGCACCCGCTCGAAGTTCTCCGGTGGTGGCGGCGACGACAGTTGCCATTCCAGGCTGCGCGACCGCCACGGGTTGCCGACCTCGCGTTCCCGCCAGAAGAGCATGGACATGACGAAGTTGATCAGGAAGATCAGTATCGAGCCACCCAGCAGGAAGGAGGAGATCGACACCCAGTCATTGAGCGTCTGCAGGTTGCGCGCGTACTCGAATACGCGGCGCGGCATGCCCATCAGGCCGAGCGCGAACAACGGCAGGAAGGTGGTGTTGAAGAAGATGAACATGGTCCAGAAGTGGAGCTTGCCCAGCTTCTCGTTCAGCTTGATCCCGGTCATCTTCGGCAGCCAGTAGTAGATGCCGGCCATGAACGCGAAGATCAGGCCGCCCATGATCGTGTAGTGGAAGTGCGCCATCACGAAGAACGAGCCGTGCTCGGTCGTGTCCGCGGGCACGTCCGAGAGGAACACGCCGGTGATGCCGCCGATCAGGAAGTTGAAGTAAAAGGCCAGCGCGAACAGCATCGGGATGGTGAACCGGATCTTCGCCTTCCAGAAGGTCCCCATGCCGACCAGGTAAATGAAACCAGTCGGGATCGAGATGAGCTCGGTGGTCAGCATGAACAGCGGCCGCATGTCCGGGTTGATGCCGCTGTCGAACAGGTGGTGCTGCCAGACGAAGAAGGACAGGATGCCCACGCCGAGCATCCCGGCCGCGGCGACCTTGTAGCCGAACAGTGGCTTGCGGCAGAACACCGAGACCACCTCGGAGATGACGCCGAAGCCAGGCAGCGCCAGGATGTACACCTCGGGGTGGCCGAAGAACCAGAACAGGTCCTCGTACAGGAAGCTGGAGCCGCCGAGCTGGTTGGTGAAGAAGCCGGTCTGGAAGGTCCGGTCCATCAGGCCCATGTAGCACGCGCCCACCAGGACCGGCACCGATAGGACCTGGAGGAACGAGACCGTGAACATCGACCAGACGAACATGGGGAGCCTGCTCCACCGCATGCCGGGGGCCCGGTAGTTGATGATGGTGACGATCATGTTGAAGCCGGCCAGGATCATCGAGATGCCCATCAGGCCGAACGCGAAGAAATACGCGTCCATGCCCTGCCCGGCCTGGGTGGCCAGCGGTTCGTAGCCGGTCCAGCCGGTCGGGAACCCGCCGAACAAGATGGCGGAAAGCAGGATCACGTAGGCGGCCGGAGTGAGCCAGAAGCCGAGGGCCTCGAGCCGCGGGAACGCGACCCGCTTGGACCCGATCAGCAGCGGGCCGAAGTACTGGCCGAACGGCCCGAGGATGACCGAGGACATCATCATCATCATCATCGTGCCGTGCTCGCCCACCACCATCAGGTACTGATTCGGCCCGAGGATGTGATAGGTAGGCGACAGCAGCTCGGTCCTGATCGCCATCGCGAACAGGCCGCCGGTCAGGAAGTAGCCGATCATGCCGAACAGGTACTGGATGCCGACGACCTTGTGGTCGAGGGTGTACCTGAAGTACTTCGAGTACCCAGCTTCCCCGCCGCCCCGCCGGATCTCGGCCAGCAGCGGCTTGCCCAGCATCAGCCGGCCCAGGTCGTTGAACACGCCGAGCCCGGCCAGCCAGCCGATGGTGGCGAACAAATAGCCGAGCACGATCGGCACTTCGTTGGCGTCGGACAGCGCGTTCCGGGCGTAATCGCTGGACAGGAAGTTGCCGAGCAGGTGGCCCAGGAGGTAGCCGACCGCGGCTGCGATCACGCCGGTATGCACGCCCGGGCGCAGCCACCATGGCCGCATGACCCCGCCGGGCCCGCCGATCTCGGGACCGCTGCCGGCGGGCTCTGCTCGATCCGGATGGGTCTCGATGGCCATCCCGTCACCCCTTCACCGAGGTCATGGCGGACATTACGGGCGCCGCTATCCGCGGCGGGAAGTGCGTCACGGCGTCACCGGATCACCGGGCGGGTAGTAGTAGCCCGCGGCGCCGGTGATGCCGTCGATCGTCGGCAGGGCGTTGCCGAGCTGCGGGACCACGGTGGGATCGTAGGTGAGCGCGTACGGCGGAAGGGCGGCGAGCAGCCCGTCGCTCTGCTCCTTGGACTGCACGCCACTCGCCCAAGACTGGAACGCCGACTGGGTCACCACGAGTCCGTAGTTGAACATGGCGCCGTGCCAGAGGCCGCACAGCTCGCTGCAGCGGACGGTGACGCTGCCGAGCGCCTTCGGCGTCACGTACGCCACGTTGTCCACCTGCGGGTTGGCGTCGGCCTTCACGCCGAGCTGGTAGGCCCAGAAGCTATGGATCACGTCCAGCGACGTCACGTGGAACGTCACCGGGGTGTCCACCGGCAGCATCAGCTGGGTGCTTTCCATCCCGCCGAACTGGGGATACCGGTACGTCCAGGTCCACTGCTGGCCGATCACCTGGACCTGCAGCATGGTGTTGGTGCCGGGGGTCCAGGTGGCCGACTGCGTGCCGTCCAGCTTCCAGATCGGCGACGGGCCCTCGCCGGCGCCCGCGCCGGCCGGCACCACGAGCTCGACGGTGCCGAACACGAACATCCACATCACGATGATCGTCGTGGCGATGATCCAGCTCGCCTGGACCTTGACGTTGCCGTAGATCGGCTCGCCATCGCCGTCGTCGCCGGGCCTGGCCCGCCAGACCACGATCGAGTAGACGAAATAGAGGAGGACGAAGATGATGACCGGCGCGGCGCTGATCGCCAGCACGGCGATGTCGAACTGCTGGTGCTTGGCCGCGTCGGACATGCGGCCGGGCGGCAGGTGCGGGTACCAGACGAACCAGATAAGGAGGTCGGCGGCCAGCGCCAGGATGATCCAGATGAGGAAGAGCCGCAGGCCGTGCCGCGGCTCGGGCGCCGCTTGCGTCGATGTCATGAGCTCACCACGTCCATGTTGCCCGACATGTAGCCGATGGTCGCCATGGGACCGCCGTTACCGTCGAGGTATCCGCCACCGCAGGGGACCAGGCACTGCCAGCGGAAGTTGCCGCTGTGGGCTGGGCTCATGAAGCTGAACGTCTCCTTGGCGTACGGGTTGCCGCTGGTGGTGCACGGCGAGGAGCTGCACAAGTTGTTCGCCGAGAGCTGGGCGTTCGGCGAGGCGACCGGCACGTACACGTTCATCCCCGGGATGGCGAACGTGTGCCCGACGTTGCAGTCGGACCAGGAGTTGATGACCGAGGTCGTCTGGTTGGATACGTACTCCTTGCCGTGCTGGTCGAACTGGGAGACGGTCACCGTGTTGCCGATGGTGCCTTGCACCTGGCTGAAGAAGTTGTTCCGCAGCGGCGTGCAGCCGTCGTAACCGTAAATGGTCACGTTGACCTTGGTGTTGGCCGGGACCGAGAACAACGTCGTGTGGATCCAGTTCCCGCCCGGGTCCTGCACGTAATAGCTGACCCAGTCGGGTTTGCTGGCGGAGTCGTTCTGCGGGTCTTCCTGCAAGACCACATTGACCTGGCCACCGGAGGCGGCGTAGTGGACGGTCGGCAAAGCACTCTGCCCCCCGATGTAGTACAGGGCCACGAAGATCCCCAGCCCTACCACCACAAGGAAGGCAACGAGCAGAGACGCCGCCCGGGCTGCCACGGACACCGGATCACCACCTCGCTTCTTAACCCGCGGCGCGCACGTGTTGTACGCGGTCATGCACGTGCAATATCCAGCCGTGCGGACAGGACAGGCCGACACCTACGGGGTAGATACTCCAGTCACACGTGGCGCAAGGCAACACTTAGCATCGCGAATGACGAAATTGTCATGGTGCGGGCGGTCCGCGATCCTGGAAGGCCAGCGTGACCAGGCCTGATGCGCTCGCGCCGGGTATGCGGCCGGCCGACGGACAGGCGCCCGCGGGTACTCAGGCTAAACTCGCAATCGTTTGCGCAGCGTGTGCAATCATCACCCGTCGTGATCGTGCCGCCCGGCGTCATTACGCGCGATGACTTGACCTCATATGATGGCGCCGGATCGGGGTCGTGCGGCCGGGGGATCCAGGAGGAAGCATGACGATGCGAGGGCCTGCGGGCGCGCGCCGGCCGTCCGGATGGCCCGTGCTGCGCACCCCCAAGTGGATGCTCGCCGCCGGCGTGGTGCTCGTGGCCGGGCTGACGCTCGCCGCGATCCCGCACCGGCCGTCCACCGGTCAGCGAGCCGCCGACCTGCGCGGTATGGTGCACGACCTGAACGTCGACATCGAATCCTGCGCGGGCGGCGTCAACGACTCGATTTCCGCGCTGCGGGCCATCCAGTCCGGCACGAGTCACGACGTCAAGACCGCCGTCGTGATCGCCAACACGGCCGCGGCGAACTGCTCGCCCGCCAACAGCATGCCGATGGAAGACCTGGTCCAGTACCAGGCCCCGGAGTCATTGTCTTCCTTTCACGTCCAGACAGCCGTCGATGAACTTGTGACCTGGGGATTTCCCCTAGCCCAGCGAGTCCAGGTCGATGTCGCCACCCTGGTCAGCGCCAAGACGCCGGCCGCCGTCCAGAGCGCGTCCGCGCAGTTGCGCCACGACCAGCAGGCGCTCGACGCAGAACGCACCCGGATAGACCGGGTGATCACCGCGGCCAGCACGTCCCTGTCCGCGCACGTATCACCACCGAGCCTGCCCGACTGATACCCGGCCCGGCCCGGCGCGGGCCTGTTTTCCGGGCCTGTTTTCCGGGCCTGTTTTCCGGGCCCGCCGGGCGGAGCAGCGACGGCGTTGGCGGCAAGAAAGCGGGCGGCAAATCTTTGCAATCGTTTGTGTGACAGAGCCGTAACAATCCGCCCGAACGCATTGTGCGGCTTGACCGGCTTCAGGGTTCACGAGGACCATCACTCCCAAGGGCGTGATAAGGACCGAGGTAGCGAACATGATGTCGCACCAGGGGTTGGCTCAGGTAACTCTGACTGAGCCGAACTTGACCGAGCCGGCGCTGACCAATGCGACGCTGACCGAGGGCGCCGACCCGGCCGCCAGGCGAATCCTCATCGTCGATGACGAGCCCAACATCCGCTCTTTCGTCGGCCGCGCGCTGGCCGGGGCCGGTTACCTGACCGGCTTCGCCGGAAGCGGCACCGAAGCGCTGCGCCGCGCCCTGGACAGCCACTACGACCTGATCATCCTGGACCTGGTGATGCCGGACATGGATGGCTGCAGCGTCCTGGACCAGCTGCTGCGCGCCCGGCCCGACCAGACGGTGATGGTGCTTTCCTGCGTGGCCGACGTCGCCACCAAGGTCAACTGCCTGGAACGCGGCGCGCGGGACTACCTGACCAAGCCGTTCTCGCTGGCCGAGTTGCTGGTCCGGATCCGGGTCCGGCTGCGCGAGGACGCCCACCTGCACGGCGACGCGCTGAAGCCCGGCGAGGCCGCCGGGGAGGTCGTCCGGGCCGGGATCCTGACCCTGGACGTGGCCCGCCTAGTCGCCGACATCGGCCAGGGGCCGGTGCCGCTGACCCGCCTGGAGTTCTTGCTGCTGCGCGAGCTGGCCGAGCACTTCGGTCAGTCCGTCCCCAAGGGCAGGCTGCTGGCCAGCGTGTGGGGATACGACTTCGACCCGGGCTCCAACGTGGTCGACGTGTGCGTACGACGCCTGCGGTCCAAGCTCGGCTTCAGCCTGATCAAGACGGTACGCGGTGAAGGTTACCAACTCGCTGACCACTGACGGCGGCATCGCCGGCCGCATCTCGGGGCTCGGCAGATTCGCCATCAGGCTCAGCTGGCCGTTCCGGCCGGCCTTGCTCGATGCCGTGTGGGCGGTCTTTTCTGTCCTCAACCTGATCGCGATCTTCGCGTTCCCCGGCTGGGAGACCATCCCCTTCCACTTCATCTGGATCAGCTTCACGCTGCTTTACGGGTTCCGCACCTGGGCCCCCCAGCCGACGCTGTGGGTGCTCGGCGTGGTCATGGCGGCGACCGCCGCCGCCATCGGTCACGATGTGGCACGCGGCGCCGAGCCGGCCGCCGAGCTGACCGAGGTTCCGCTCATGGCGGCCATGTTCCTGGCGATGGTGTGGCACGCCAGGCGCAAGCTCACCGCGGAGCAGGAGTCGCGCCTGGTCAGCGAGGAGAACGCCCGGCTGCTGGCCACGCAGCGCCGGTTCCTGCAGGACGCGTCGCATCAGCTCCGTACGCCGATTACGATCGCGCTGGGCCATGCCGAACTGCTCGCCCACGGCCTGACCAGCCCGCAGGAGGATCACGACATCCAGGTGGTGCTCGGCGAGCTGAACCGGCTCCGGCGGATCGCCGAGCGGCTGCTGGTGATCGCGGCCGCCGAGGGTCCGGAGTTCCTGCATCCCGAGCCGGTCGCGCTGGACAGCTTCATCATGGAGATCCTGCGCAGGTGGCGGCCCACCGCCGACCGCCGCTGGCAGCTGGGCCGGCTGGACAAGGTCACGGTGCGGGCGGACCGGGAGCGGCTCGGCCTCGCCGTCGACGCGCTGCTCGAGAACGCCGTCCGGCACACGGCCAGCGGTGATGTCATAAAGTTGTCGGTCGTGGTGGTCGGGTACGGCCTGCCGGTCCGCCTGATCGTCGCGGACACGGGCAAGGGCATCCCGGCCGAGCTGCTCGGGCACGTCTTCGACAGGTTCCGCAGCGGCGACAGCGGGCCCGGCAAGGGCACCGGGCTCGGGCTCGCGCTGGTGCGCGCGGTCGCCCGGGCGCACTCCGGTGATGTGCTAGTGCACAGCAGCCCCGGGCAGGGCAGCGAGTTCGAGGTGCTGCTCCCCGCGCCTGCGGGGGCGCTGGCGCTGCCGCCGGCCCAGCCCCGGGCAAGCTCGCCGGGGCGGACGCCGCAGATGGCAGACTGGCCAGAAAGACCTGACGGCGCCGTTACCCGGAGCAGGTCACCGGAACAGCGCTAAGCGGACAGTGCTAAGCGGACAGTGCTAAGCGAGACTGGGCGAAGCGGAGCAGGTGAAGGAAAGCATGGGACAGCAGACCTGGGCGGGCGCGATCGGCGAGTTCTGGCGGGCGGCGGTCAGGCACAAGGTCATCGCCGGCGTCATCGCGGTCTGCGTCGCCGGGTCCCTGGCCGGGATTGCCCTGGTCGGCTCGGCTTCTGGAGCGTCCGGTCAGCCGTCCAGGCCCGCCGACGTCGCGGCGCCCGCGTTCAGCCTCCCGGTCCTCGGCCATTCCGGGCAGCAGGTCTCGCTCGGCCAGTACTCGGGCCGCCCGCTCATCGTGAACTTCTTCGCATCCTGGTGCCCGCCCTGCAAGACGGAGACCCCGCTGCTGGCCAAGTTCTACCGCGCCGAGAAGGGCAAGGTAGCCCTGGTGGGGCTGGACGAGAACGACGTCCTCGGCAACGCGACGTCGTTCACCCACGCCGATGGTGTCACCTACCCGGTGGGGTGGGATCCCCAGTTCAACGTGGCGTCCGCCTACGGCGTCAACGCGCTGCCGCAGACGTTCTTCCTCGACGCCCGGCACCACATCGTGGATCGCATCTTCGGCGCGGTGACGGCCGCGGACCTGCAGAAGGGGATCGGGCTCGCCACCGGGAAGGGCTGAACCGGGAAGGGCCGAACCAGGGAACGACCGAACCGGGAAGGGGTGACCCAGGAAACGCTGCCCCTGCCGGGCGGGCTAAGCAGCCGGCTTCCTCGACTTGGTGAAGACGCCGGCCGCGCCAGTCAGGCCGTACACCAGGCCGCCGTGCCACAGACCGCTCAGCACGGGGTCGATGATGCCGCCCCCGGTGACCACGGAAAGCACCAGCACGATGGCGGCGCACGCGAGCGCGGGCAGCACGGCGAAGCGCCACGGGTTGCTCCTGGCCCAGCGGATGGCCCGGCTCGGCCGGGCCCGCCACAGCGCCCCCGCCGCGGCCACCACGAAGAAGGCCACGGCACCCATGGCCACAGAACCGCTCAGCGCGCTCAGGCCGAGCCCGGCGCCGATGAGGTGCAAGCCCAGGTCGCCGACGGCGACGACGCCGCCGGTCACCACGGCGGCACCCCACGGCGCGGCCGACATGGCGGCACTGGAAACCGTCATCTCCTCGCGCCGGGAGAGGTCCTGGTCAGTTTGAGTCGACGCGGACATCCGTATCCCTGCCCTTCGAGCCCCTAGCAACGATATTCACGTCATATCGTGTGTTGGACGCAGGCTATCACGACATTACGCATATGTCGTGCCCGGCGCGCGGCAGCCAGCCCGGTGCTGGCGGTGGCTCCGGCCCGGTGCTGGCGGTGGCTCCGGCCCGGTGCTGGCGGTGGCCCCCCGCCCGGTGCCGGCCGTGGCCTTGGCCCGGGGCGCAGGGGAACCGTGTTCTCCAGGTGAAGTCAGTGTTTGCCCCCCTCGGCAGGCTTGATCTACCCGCTGGGCGGGAAACCTACTGGCGAGGGTCGATTCCGGGCAAAAGGGCAGTGGGATGCACGAGGACGACAGCGCGGGCGGGGAATCCCTGATTTCCCCGGCGGGACCCTCAGATGACGCTCCGCGGCCCGGCGCTCGTCCGCCCAGCTGGGCCAGGGCGCTGCTGATCTACCTGGTGGTGGCGGCGCTGGCCGCCGCGGCGGGCGTCGTCAGCACGCTGGCCGTGCAGCACGTCACGTCCGCCCGCGCCGGCACCAGCCGGACGACGCGCGACGCCGCGGCGGATCAGCCGGGAGCGATGAACGACGAGGCCGTCTACGACAAGGTGGAGCCGGGCATCGTGGACGTGACCTCCAACCTGCGGTACCTCCAGGAAACGGCGGAGGGCACGGGTTTCGTCATCGACGCTGCGGCCGGCCTGGTGCTGACCAACAACCACGTCATCGATGGCGCCACCAACGTCACGGTCACGCCGGTGCAATCGGGCAAGAGCTATCCGGCGCGCGTTCTCGGCTACGACCCGGCCGACGACGTGGCCCTGCTCCAAGTGCGCGGGGTGACAGGACTCAAGGCGGTCGCGCTCGGCGACTCCTCGCACCTTCAGGTGGGCACGCCCGTCCTGGCCATCGGAAACGAGGCCGGGCAGGGCGGCTCGCCGACCGTCGCGCCCGGCGTGATCAGCAGCCTCGGCCGCACCATCGTGGCCACCGATCAGAGCTCCGGCCTGAACGAGACCCTGTACGGCATGCTGCAGACGAACGCCGACATCCGGCCCGGTGACTCCGGCGGCCCGCTGGCCGACGCCGCCGGCCAGGTGATCGGGATCAACACCGCGGCCGGGGGGAACACCGTCTATTCCGGCTATGCCATCCCCATCAACCAGGCCCTGCCCATCGCCAAGCGGATCGCCGCCGGGCAGCCGGGCGCGCGCATCCAGCTCGGCCTGCCGGCCTTTCTCGGCGTCCTGCTGCCCGACAGCACCAGCGGCGATCCCCGGCGCCAGGCCAGCCAGGAACTGCGGCGGACCGGCGTCATCAGCGGCAGCGGCAGCGTCTGCACCAACGGCGACATGACGGCGGTCCCGGGCAGCATCGCGCCGGCCAGATCCGGCGCGCTGGTCGACGGGGTGCTGTGCGGGACGGTAGCCGCCTCGGCCGGCCTGTTCGCCGGGGACGTCATCACCTCCGTCGGAGGCCGGGCCGTCACCTCGCCCGGCTCACTGAACGCCATCGTCAGCCGCTATCACCCAGGTAGCCAAGCCTCCCTGACCTGGGTCAGCCCGGGCGGCAGCCTGCACACCGCGACGGTGACCCTCGACGCCGGCCCGGCCGGATAGCCCCGGACCTAGAGCCGGCATGACCGGTCGCGACGTACCCTGGTCTGGTCGAGGGCGAGGATGATGCGAGAGAACGACAGCGATGGTGAAGGCGGCTGGTCGTCGCCGCGCGAGTACGTCAGGCCGCAGGCCCCGCGCGACGAGGGCGGCGATGAGGGCCGGGACTCCAGGACTGGCTGGTCCCGGCCGAACGCGGCTCCCCCGCCGGAAGACGGCTATCAGGACACCATCGCTTTCGGCACGCCGCCTAGCTCATCCGGTCGTGACGGCCAGGACTCATCCGGTCGCGACGGCCAGGACTCATCCGGTCGCGACGGCCAGGGCTCCTACGGGCCGACCGGTTACGGGAGCCAGCCGGGCTACGGGCAGGCCTGGTACGACACCGAGCCACGATACGGAAACCAGCCGGGACAAGGGAGCCAGGCCTGGTACGGCAGCGGGGACGGCTACGGGAGCCAGGACGCCCACGCCAGCCGAGACGGCTACGCCAATCGGGACGGCTACGCCAGCAAGGATAGCTACGGGGGCCGGGGAGACAGCGGGTGGGCCCAGCCCGATCCCCCGCCGGGACGGACCAGCCGCGGCGGGCGCTTCCTGGTCTATCTCACCGTGGCCGCGCTGGCGGCGGGCATCGGCGCCGTGGTAACGGTCGCGCTGGACCACCGTGGCGCGGCCCCGTCCGCCGGGATCTCCTCGAACGAGGTTCCCCCGCCGCACAACAACGCGGCGGGCAGCGGGTCCTCGTCGGCTCCGCTCAGCCGGGCGGCGGCCGCGAAGGTCGCGGAAAAGGTCAGACCCGGCCTGGTCGACATTACCGCCACGCTCAAGTACAACAGCGAGACGGCCGAGGGCACCGGGATGATCATTTCGTCGTCCGGACTCGTGCTGACCAACAACCACGTGATCGACGGGGCCACGGTCGTGCAGGCCACCCTGGTCGGCTCGGGCCGCGCGAGCCGACCCTATCCGGCCCGGATCGTCGGCTACGACGCGACCGATGACGTGGCGCTGCTCCAGTTGCAGGGCGCCTCCGGCCTGCCCACCGAGACCTTCGGCAACTCCTCGCAAGTCAGCTTGGGCACCCCGGTACTCGCGCTCGGCAACGCCGAGGGCCAGGGCGGGGCCAGGGCCGTTACCGGCATCATCAACGCGCTCAACCGCTCGATCCAGGCCAGCGACCAGGGCTCGAACACCACCGAAGACCTGAACCATATGCTGCAGACCGACGCCCCGATCCAGCAGGGCGACTCCGGCGGCGCGCTGGCGAACAACGCGGGCCAGGTCATCGGCATGATCACCGCCGCGAACACCTCGACCTCCAGCCAGGTCGGGTCGTCCGGCGGCACGCTGGGCTTCGCCATCCCCATCAACAGCGCGCTGGCGATCGCCAAGCAGATCGCATCGGGCCAGCCAAGCGCCACCGTGTACATCGGGCTGCCCGGCTTCCTCGGCGTCGAGGTCGCGATGAGCAGCAGCCCGGATCCGCAGCAGCAGGCCGCCGACGAGGCGCAGGGCGGCGGCCAGGCCGTCGGGGGCGGCTCATCCTGCCAGACCACCAACCAGCAGGTCGGCATCCCGGCGCACATCGCGCCGGGCGGCTCGGGTGCGCTCGTCCTCGGCGTGCTGTGCGGCACGCCGGCCAGCGCGCAAGGCCTGGCACCCGGCGACGTGATCCTCTCGGTCCAGGGCCAGGCGGTCACCACACCCGACTCGCTGACCAGCATCACCGCTAGGTACCACCCCGGCCAGACCATCTCGGTCACCTGGGAGAGCGTCGGCGGCGCCAGGCACACGAGCTCGATGGTGCTGGGCAGCGGCCCGGCGCGCTAAAAGCTCAGGAGGCGTTCAGCCAGGCCCGGAGGCGGGTCTCGCACTCGGCGATCTTGCCCGTCTCGACGTACTCGCCGGCCGTGTGCGCGATTTCCGAGATGCCGGGCCCGTAGTTCACCGCCGGGATGCCGAGGGCGGAGAACCTGGCAACGTCGGTCCAGCCGAGCTTGGCCCGCGGCGTCCCGCCGACCGCCGCGACGAACTCAGCCGCGGCCGGCTGGCCGAGGCCGGGCCGGGCGCCGTCCGCCACGTCGAGCACCCGCACCGGCCAGGCGGAGAATACCGACCGAACGAAGTCGGCCGCCTGCTCGCCCGTAAGGTCCGGCGCGAACCGGTAGTTGACCGTTACCGCGCACTCGTCGGGGACAACGTTTCCCGCCACGCCACCCCGGATGCCGACGGCGTTCAGGCCCTCGTGGTAGCGCAGGCCGTCGACTTCGGGCTCCCGGGGCGTGTACGCGCGGAGCACGTCGAGGACGGCACCGGCCTCGTGGATGGCGTTGCGGCCCATCCAGGAGCGCGCGGTGTGCGCCCGCTGGCCCGCCACGGTGACCTCGGCGCGCAGCGTGCCCTGGCAGCCGCCTTCGATCTCGCCGGAGCTGGGCTCCATCAGCACGGCGAAGTCACCGGCCAGCAGGTCCGGGCGGTTGCGGCTCAGCCGCAGCAGCCCGTTGCGGTCGGCCGCCACCTCCTCGCAGTCGTAGAAGACGTAGGTGACGTCCCGGCGCGGCGCGGTCAGGCTGGCGGCCAGTCTGAGCTGGACCGCCAACCCTGATTTCATGTCCGTGGTCCCGCAGCCGAACAGGCGGGAGCCCTCGACGCGGGACGGCAGGTTGCCCGCGACCGGCACGGTGTCGGTGTGCCCGGCCAGGATCACCCGTTCCGGCCGCCCGAGTGTGGTGCAGGCCACGATCGCGTTGCCGTCCCGGTGCACGGTCAGGTGCGGCAGCGGCCGGAGCGCGCCCTCGATGGCGTCGGTGAGCGGCCCCTCCTCGCCACTGACCGACGGGGTGTCTACGAGCTGAGCGGTCAGCGCCGCGCCGTCGAGCCGAAGATCCATCCGGTCAGCTTAGCCACCAGCCGTGCGCTCCCCGGGCTCCTTGGAGTCCTGGGCTCCCTGGGGTTCTCGGGCTCCCTGGGGTTCTCGGGCTCCCTGGGGTTCTCGGGCTCCTTGGGGCGGCATGGCCTTGGCCGCCGCGCGCAGCGCGGTCACGATCACGCCCACCGAGGGACGGCGCACGCTCGCGGTCCTGGCCACGGCGTGAATGTCCCTGGCCAGGTCGAGACCGTGCGGCAGGTCCCGGACCGCGACCCGGCGTCCGGCCGCGGCCACGGCCAGCCGCGGCAAGATGGCGATGCCGATGCCGCGCGCCACCAGGCTGACGATCGTGGACATGCCCTCGAATTCCGACAGCACCGATGGCGCCACGCCGACCGCGGCGAGCAGCCGGTCCACGGCCTGCCGGGACGGCTCGCCGGCCGGCGCGGCCAGCCAGGGCTCGTGCCGCAGCGCCCGCAGGTCGACCGGTTCGCCGGGGTCGGCGGCCGGATGCGCGCGCGGCAGCACCAGCACGAGCTGGTCCCTGATCAGGTGGTAGCAGGTCAGGATGGATCCGCCCAGCTCGATCTCCTCGGCCAGGCGGCCGGCCCAGTCATCCACGATGGCCACGTCCACATCGCCGGAACGGACCTGCCGCAGCCCTTCCCTGGCCGGCGTCTGCCGCAGCACCAGCGTCAGCCGGGGATGGGTGCGCAGGCTGCGGGCGAGCGCGGGCGCGAACGCGACGGCCGCGGACGGGAACGCGGTCGCCACCACCCGGCCGGCCGGCTCCTGGGCCTGCGTGGACAGATCGGTCTCGGCCTCTTCGACCATGGCCAGGATGCGTTCGGCGTGGCCGGCCAGGCGCCTGCCCGCGTCGGTCAGCTCGGCCCGGCGGGCGGACCTGTCCAGCAGCGCGGTGCCCGCCTCGCGCTCGAGCGCGGCGAGTTGCTGCGACACCGCGGACGGCGTGTAGCCCAGGACCGCGGCCGTCCTGGCGATGCTGCCGCGGGCGGCGAATTCCTGGAGCAGGCGGAGCCGATGCAAGTCGAGCATAAGAGAATCTTAGTCTCAGCGATAGAGATCGGCGCTTGTGCTTATGGTTTGGGCGAGGGCAAACTGACAAGGTGCGCAAGGTTGCCACAGTAAGCGGGGCCTTATCCCGTTCGGGCCCCTTCACCGCGAAGCAGACCGCCTGATTCGCCGATCCCGCAGCCTTATTCGCCGATCCCGCAGCTAGGAAGGGCCAGCCCTCGTGGCTATCACCGTCGTACCCAACTCTGCCCTGCCCTCCTCCCCCGCCCTGGGGGCCGTGCCGATCCCCGTCTCCGCGACGCTCGCCGCCAACGAGACCATGGACGCCCGGCGCCGCCGCGGCGAGCCCGTGCTGCCGCTGGGGTTCGGCGAGGCGGGCCTGCCCGCCCACCGGATGCTGCGCGCCGCGCTGGCCCGGTCGGCGGGCTTTACCTCCTACGGCCCGGTCGCCGGTCACGCCGCGCTGCGTGAAGCGGCCGCCTGCTACTGTGCCCGGCGCGACTTGCCCACCGACGCCGAGGCGGTGATATGCGGGCCGGGCAGCAAGGCCCTGCTGTTCGGCCTGATGGCGGCGACCGGCGGCGACGTCGTTGTCACCCGGCCCAGCTGGGTCAGCTACGCCGCACAGGCGAGCCTGGCCGGGCGGACCGCCCACTTCATCCCCGGTTCGGCCGGCGTCCCCGACGCGGAGCAGCTCGCGCGCACCGTCTCCGCGGCGCGGACGGGCGGCCGGCCGGTCCGCTCGGTTATTGTCACCCTGCCCGACAATCCGACTGGACGGCTGGCCGCTCCGGCGGCCGTGCACGCCCTGTGCGCGGTAGCCGAGGCGCACGATCTGATCATCATCTCGGACGAGATCTACCGTGACCTCGTGCACGACCCGGACGCGCCGTTCGCCAGTCCCGCCGTCATTTCCCCCGAACGGACCGTGGTCACCACTGGCCTGAGCAAGAACCTCGCCCTGGGGGGCTGGCGCATTGGCGTGGCCCGGCTGCCTACGGGCGGCCTCGGGCGCGAACTGCGGGCCCGGCTGCTCGGTATCGGCAGCGAGATCTGGTCTGCCCCGGCCGGGCCGGTGCAGCAGGCCGCCGCGCTGGCGTTCAGCGAACCGCCGGCGCTGACCGAGCGGGTCGCGCTCAGCCGCCGCCTGCACGCGTCCGTCGCCCGCGCGGTCGCGCTGCGGTTCGCCGCCTGCGGCGCCGCCGTGCCCGCGCCGCAGGCCGCGTTCTACCTCTACCCGGACTTCTCGCCGCTCGCCGACGTGCTGCTCGAGCGGCACGGCATCACCAGCGACGAGAGCCTGGCGGCCACGCTCCTGCACCGGTACGGCGTCGGGGTGCTGCCGGGCAGCGCGTTCGGCGAACAGAGCGGCCGGCTGCGGCTGCGGGCAGCCACCGCCATGCTCTACGGCGACACCGACACCGAGCGCACCGCCGCGCTGAACTCGGCCGACCCGTGCTCCCTGCCCTGGATCGCCGCGTCGCTGGCCCGCCTGGAAGAGGTCCTGGCCGACCTCATCCGATGACCCGCGCGCGGGAGCAACTGCCAGGAAGCGTCCTTACAGCCAGTCCTTGCGTTTGAAGACGAGGTAGAGCACGAGCGCGGCGACGACCATGATGGTGACGGAGGCGGCGAAGCCGACCTGCTTGCTGAAGCCGGGGTAAGGCACGTTCATCCCGTAGAAGCCGGTGATGAGTGTCGGGACCGCGATGATCGCGGCCCAGCCGGTGACCTTCTTGGTGATGACGTTCAGCCGGTTGCCCTGAATGGTCAGGTTGGTCTCCAGGATGCTGTTCACCAGGTCCCGCAGGCTGTCGGTCCATTCGGCGGCGCGCAGCACGTGATCGTAGACGTCCTGGTAGTACGGCATGAGGTCGACCGTGACGACATGCAGGTCGCGCCGCATCAGGGTGTTCACCACCTCGCGCATGGGGATCACGATCCGGCGGAGCAGGACCAGGCTCTTGCGCAGCTCGAAGCTGCGCCGCTGGACCTGCATGTCCTGCGGGACGTCGGCGAACAGCTGGTCCTCCAACGTCTCCACGGCGTCGTCCAGGCTCTGCACTGCCTCGAAGTGACCGTCCACGACATAGTCGAGCAGCCCGTACAGCAGGTAGCCGACGCCGGATCCGGCCAGATCGGGGCTGGCGTCCCAGCGTTCGACGACGGCGCCGATGTCCAGCCCGTCGTCCTTGCGCACCGTGATCAGCGCCCGCGCGGTGACGAAGGCGGCGAGCTCGCTCGTGGCCAGTGCACCCGTGACGGTGTCCAGCCGCGCTCCGTACACGTTCAGGAACAGGTGGCTCTGGTAACGGTCGAGCTTGGGGCGCTGATGCTCATGCACGGCGTCCTCGACGGCCAGCGGGTGCAGACCGAATTCCTCGCTCAGCACGGCCAGGTCGCCGTGGTCCGGGGCACGCAGGTCAAGCCAGATGGTGACCGCCGCATCGGCCAGGTGATCGCTGATCTCCGCCACGGGGAAACCCTCGAGCTCGAGCCTGCCGTCCCGGTAGAGCCGGGTGCGTGCCTGGCAGCTGGTCGGGGTGACCGTGCAGATAGCGGAGGCGGCCACCGTGTCCGGATCGCCGCCGTGGAACGTCTGGGCCGTCGGCGGCCGGGCCCTCAGCACGCCGCTGGACACGCCCGCGGCGCTCGCCGGGCCGGACTGTGGTGGCGTCATCGGGTTCTCCTCGTTTGGGCAGCGCGCCGCTGGCGAACGGGCATGTCCCGGCGATACAGGTGCCCGGTCAAGATACTGCACCGATGCGCTGACAGCCAGGACGCCAGCCGAACCAGCTACCCGTAACCTGGGTACTCTGGCGGGCTAGCTGGTCCATCGGCCTAGCTGGGCGCAGCGGGAATCTGGGCGGAGAGGGGAAAAACTGTGAGCGTGAGCCGGCACGCTACCGCTCAGGGGGCCCTCGCGGTCGGTGCTCTCGGGGTGGTCTTCGGAGACATCGGCACGAGCCCGCTGTACACCGTCCAGACGGTTTTCAATCCGGGCGATCCCCACCCGATCAAGGTGTCCGCGGAAAGCGTCTTCGGGGTCATCTCGCTGATCTTCTGGTCGGTGACGATCATCGTCACCGTCACCTACGTCCTGCTCGTGATGCGCGCCGACAATGACGGCGAAGGCGGGATCATGGCGTTGATCACCTTGATCCGGAGACGGGCAGTCCCCGGCGGACGCCGGACGAAGGTGGTGCTCGCGGCGCTGGGGATCTTCGGCGCTTCGCTGTTCTTCGGCGACAGCATGATCACGCCGGCGATCTCGGTGCTTTCCGCCATCGAGGGCGTCAAGGTCGCGGCACCGTCACTGGCCGACCTGGTGGTCCCGATCACGGCGGCGATCATCGTCGGCCTGTTCCTGGTTCAGCGACTGGGCACGGGCGCGGTGGGGCGCCTGTTCGGCCCGGTCATGGGCGTCTGGTTCGCCGTGATCGGCGTGATCGGCGTGCGCGGCATCGCCGCCCACCCGGCCATCCTCAAGGCGCTGTCGCCCACCTACGCCCTGGGTTTCCTGGCCGGCCATTTCCAGATCGCGTTCTTCTCGCTGGCCGCTGTCGTCCTCGCGGTCACCGGAGCCGAGGCACTGTACGCGGACATGGGGCACTTCGGCCGCGCGCCGATCACGCGCGTCTGGCTGATCCTCGTCTTCCCCGCCTGCATCCTGAGCTACCTGGGACAGGGCGCCTTGGTCCTAGGCGACCCGAGTAGCACCCTCAGCCCGTTCTTCCTGCTGGTACCGGGCTGGGCGCTGCTCCCGATGGTCTTCCTCGCCGCCGCTGCGACCGTCATCGCCTCGCAGGCGGTCATCACCGGCGCATTCTCGGTGGCGCACCAGGCCGGCCAGCTCGGCTACCTTCCGCGACTGCGCATCGCGTACACCTCGGAGGAGATGATGGGCCAGATCTATGTCCCGTGGATCAACTGGCTGCTCCTGGTCTCCGTCCTCACGCTCGTGG
Organism: uncultured Actinomycetota bacterium; assembly: GCA_963842265.1. Taxonomy (GTDB): domain Bacteria; phylum Actinomycetota; class Actinomycetes; order Streptosporangiales; family Streptosporangiaceae; genus Palsa-504. Next base: position 400,135 of record CAWJGE010000008.1, on the reverse strand, counting down.
TCACGTTCAAGAGCTCAGCCGCCCTGGCCTACGCGTTCGGCATGGCGGTGACCGGCACGATCACGATCACGACCCTGCTGTTCTTCTACATCGTCCGTTATCAGTGGCGCAAACCACTGTGGATGGTCGCGCCCGGCGCCGCGTTCCTCCTCGCCGTCGACCTTCTGTTCTTCGCCGCCAACCTGACCAAGCTGGTGAGCGGAGCATGGCTTCCGCTGCTCATCGCCATCGCCGCGTTCACCATCTTCACCACCTGGCAGCGAGGCCGGGAACTCGTCACCCGTCAGCGGATGCAGGACGAGGGGCCGCTCCCGGCGTTCGTCGGCGAGCTGCACGCCATGCAGCCCCCGCTGCACCGGGTGCCCGGCACCGCCGTCTTCCTTAACCGGGGCAAGGCCACCGCCCCGCTCGCGCTGCGGGCGAACGTCGAGCACAACCAGGTCCTCCATGAGCATGTCCTCATCCTCGCGATCGAGACGATGCCGGTGCCGCACATCCCGGCCGCCGAGCGGATCGCCATCGACGACCTCGGCTACAAAGACGACCGGATCATCCACGTCACGGCCCGCTTTGGCTACATGGACCAGCCAAACGTTCCTGACCTCCTGCCGCTGATCCGCGACGCCGACATCGAAAGCCCCCTCGACGACGACAAGCTGTCCTACTTCCTGTCGCGCATCGAGCTGATCCGAGGTCATACACCCGGCATGAGCCGTTGGCGCAAGCGCCTGTTCATCGCGACATCGCGGATCACCGCCGACGCCGCCGAATACTTCCAGCTTCCCGGCAAGCGCACCGTCATCATGGGCTCACGCATCGAGCTCTAACATGGTCAGGGCCGACGCGGACGGCCCAACGGCACACGGCGGCGAAGCCTGGCGCGATCCAAGAACTCGTGCTCACGCTGGAGCCATCCTCGGGACGTCCCAGGGCGCCTCCGACCAGCACCGTCCTTCCGATGGCGGACAGGACCGGTGCGTGCTCAGATCGGGAGCAGGTCGGGGCGCTTGGGGGGCACACCGTCGCCGCTGGATGTGCCGCCGAACCTGCGGCGGACCCACGGAGCGGCGTACTCCCGCGCCCAGCGGGCGTCTTCGCGGCGCGCGGCCAGCCACTGGGTCCGCGACTGGGCTCGCCACTGGGTCCGGTTGGCCGGGCGGGAGGCGCGCGGGGCGGGTGCGAGCGGCTCCGGCAGCAGCGGCGCCCGCCAGTCCTCGGCGACCGGGACGCCCAGGACCTCGCAGGCGCGCAGGGCCACCCGCCGGTGGCCTTCGGCGCTGAGGTGCAGCCGGTCCGGGCTCCAGGCGCGCGGGTCCTTCAGCACCCGCATGGACCACAGGTCGACCAGGTCGCACCCGTAGTCGTCGGCGATGCCGCGCAGGTGCATGTTGTACGCGGCGATGCGGCCGCGCAGCAGCCGGATCACCGGGAACATCCGCGGATCGAAGCCGGTGAAGATGAGCACCCGGCAGCCTGCCGCCTGCAGCTTGGCCACGGCCGGCTCGAACTCGGCGGCGAGTACGTCCACGTCGGACCCGCGCAGGATGTCGTTCCCGCCCGCGGCCAGGCTGACCAGGTCCGGTGCCAGTTCGACGGCGCGCGGCAGCTGCTCGGCGACGACCTCGCCCAGCAACTTGCCGCGGATGGCCAGGTTCGCGTACCGGAACCCGGGCCGCTGCGCGGACATGGCGGCGGCCACCCGGTCGGCCCAGCCCCGGAGCCCGCCGCCGGGATCGGGGTCCTCGAGCCCTTCGGTAAAGCTGTCACCGATCGCCACGAAGGCGTCGAATCCGGGCATCACGTCACGTTCGGCCATCCCTTCCATGATGCCATCCCGACCCGGCGGTAACCGGCGGGGTCACCGGCGGCGGCCGCGGCAGGGGAGGATGGGGGCATGCGAAACAGGTTCGGGCGGACCGCCAGGCTCATGGCGGCAGCACTTACCGGCGGCCTCCTGGCCGCGGCGGCGGGCTGCGGAAGCTCGGCCGGGGGCGGGACGTCCACCGGCTCGGCCCCGGCGGCCAAGACGCTGACCTCGGCTCCCAGCAGCGGGGGCCCAGAGGGGCCAGGCGATCATCCCGGCGCGGCCTGGCCCGCGTACGGCCGCGACTACGCCCGCACGGACGTCGCGGCCGGCCTGGCCCCCGCGGGCCCGCTGCACGTCAGCTGGCGGGCGAGCCTGGACGGCGCCGTCTACGGCCAGCCGCTCCTGGTCGGCACGCTGGTGATCGCGGCGACCGAGAACGACTCGATCTACGCGCTGGACTCCGCGACCGGCCAGGTCGCCTGGCGGACCCATGTCGGCACCCCGGTGCCGCTGGCCGACCTGCCGTGCGGCGACATCGATCCGCTCGGCATCACCGGCACGCCGGCCTACGACGCGGGCAACGGGCTCGTCTACGCGGTGGCCGAGACCTCCGGATACCATCACGTGCTGGTCGGGGTCTCGGTCGCCCGCGGCGCCGTCGAGGTGGAACGCGACATTCCGACCCCGGACGGCCAGCCGCGCTACGACCAGCAGCGGCCCGGCCTGGCGATCGAGGACGGCCGGGTGTACGTGGCGTTCGGCGGCCTCTACGGAGACTGCGGGCCGTACCGGGGCTCGGTGGTGAGCGTCCCGCTCAACGGCAGCGGAGCACTGATGTCCTACGTGGTGCCGACGTCACGCGAAGGCGCCGTCTGGGGCACCGCCGGCCCGGTCATCGGCCCGTCGGGCACCCTGTACGTCAGCGTGGGCAACGGCTCGGTGACCAGCACCAAGTTCGACGGCAGCGACTCGGTGACCGCCCTGTCCCCGGCCCTGCGGCAGGTCGGCATCTTCGCGCCGACCACCTGGTATCAGGACAGCCAGAACGACGCTGACCTCGGTTCCACCCAGCCCGTGCTGCTGCCCGGCGGGATGCTGCTCGCGCTGGGCAAGAGCGGCACCGCGTACCTGATCAGCGCGGCCCATCCCGGCGGCGTCGGCGGGCAGGTCGCGCAGGGGAACGTCTGTGCCGCCTACGGCGGCACCGCCGTGGCGGGCAGCACCGTGTACGAGCCGTGCGACCAGGGCGGGCTGGCCGCGATCAGCACCGCGGGCGACAAGATCCACGTGCTGTGGCGCGGGCCGGGCAGCGCCGCGGGCTCCCCGGTCGTCGGCGGCGGGGCGGTATGGGTCACCGACTACGCCGCGGGGACGCTCTACGAACTCGACCCGGCGACCGGCGCGACCAGGTACTCGCTGAGCCTGGGCACCCCGCTGCCGCACTTCGCCTCGCTTTCGATGACGGGCAGCCACGCCTACCTGGGCACTAACCAGGGGGTGGTGGCGGTGGCCGGCGCCTGACCTAGCCAGGGCAGACTGAGGCCATGGCCTCTGCGACCTACCTGGAATCACCCGTCCCCGCGTTCCTTTTCGACCTGGACGGGACGCTGATCGACAGCGTTTACCAGCACGTCATCGCCTGGCGGACGGCGCTGTCGCGGATCGGCGTCGACCTGTCCGTGTGGCGCATCCACCGGCGCATCGGAATGAGCGGCGGGCTGTTCGTGTCCGCGCTGCTGCGGGAAACCGGACGATCACTGTCGAAGGAGGACATCGATCGGCTACAGCAGGCGCACGCGGCGGAGTACCGTGCGCAGATGGACTCGGTCACGGCGCTGCCCGGGGCGCGCGAGCTGCTCGGTGCGCTCACCGACGCGGGCGTGAAGTGGGCCATCGCGACCAGCGGTTACGCGGCGACGGCGCGGCCCGCGCTGGCCCTGCTCGGGCTGCCCGAGGACACCCCGATGATCACCCGCGACCTGGTGCGGCACGCCAAGCCGGACCCCGACCTGTTCCTGGCCGCGGCGGCCGAGCTCGGCGTGGACCCCAGGTACGCGATGGTCGTCGGCGACAGCGTGTGGGACCTGCTCGCGGCGCGGCGGGCCTGGGCACTCGGGGTCGGGCTGATGTCCGGCGGGTACGGCCGGGAGGAACTCGAGCGGGCCGGGGCCTACCGGGTCTACGCCGACCCGGCCGAGATGCTCGACCGCATCGACGAGCTCGGCGTGCGCACTGGGGGGAATTGACAGCATGGACCGCCGGGTGGCCTGGCCCGGGGGCGACAGCGGGTGGTGGCTGGTCGCGGTGGGCGTGGCCTTCACCGCCGCGGAACTGCTGTTCGTCTCGCCGCGGATGGGGCTGAGCTGGGACGAGGCCGTCTACGTCAGCCAGGTGAGCGGACACGCGCCGGCCGCCTGGTTCGACCCGGCGCGGGCCCGGGGCGTCCCGCTGCTGGTCGCGCCGGTGACCGCGCTGACCGGCTCGGTGACGGCGCTGCGGGTCTACCTGTCGGTCCTGTGCGGCCTGGGCCTGACGGCCGCGCTGTGGACCTGGCGGCGGCTTCGCCCGGCGTGGGTGCTGGGTCTGGCCGGGGTCTTGTTCGGCGGCCTGTGGGTGGCGCAGTACTACGGGCCGCAGGCCATGCCGGACATGTGGTCCGCGCTCGGCGGCCTGGCCGCGGTGGGCTGCTTCCTGCGCGGCGGGAAGGCGGCGCTCCTCGGGCTGGGCGTGAGCATGGCGTTCGTGACCCTGGTTCGGCCGGGGGACGCCGTGTACCTTGCCCTGCCGCTGGTCGTGGCGGCGTTCTTGATCTGGCGGAGCTGGCCGCGAGCCGCCGCGGTCGTCGCCGGCCTGCTGGCGGGCGGCGCCGAGTGGGTCGTCGAGGCGTACGTGCGCTTCGGCGGCATCGCCAGCCGGCTGCACGCGGCCGGCGCTGAACAGGGCGGGTTCGGCCTGCACTTCGCGCTGCCCGACGAGCTGCGCGCGCTGAACGGGCCGACGCTGTGCCGCCCGTGCACCGTCGGCGTCCGGTATCCCGAGCTTGACCTGTGGTGGTTCCTGCTGCCGGTGCTGGTGGCGCTGGCCGTCCTGGCCGCGCGCCGGGCCGGCGGCCCGGGTTTGCGTACCGTGCTGCTGCCGGCGGTGTGCGGTCTGTGCGTCGCCGCGCAGTACCTGTTCATGATCAACTATGCGGCGCCGCGGTTCCTGCTGCCCGCCTACGCGCTGCTTGCCGTGCCGGCCGCGGACGGGCTGGCCTTTCTCGTGACCGGTCTTGGCCGGGAGCTGCGGCCGGCCATGACCGCGGTCGTGACGTGCTTCCTCGTCATCCAGCTCGTGGGCCAGCACCTCGTCCTGGATCACGAGGCGGGCGGGACCGTGACGTTCCACGACGACTACACGCGGATTGCCACCGCGCTGGCCGCCCGCGGCGTCCGGCCGCCGTGCCTGATCCAAGGGGTGCAGTACATCCCGATCGCCTTCTACGCCGGCTGCGCGTCCGCCGGGACCGCGACGCCGGGTGAGCACGTCGCCCTGCTGATCCAGGCGGCCCGGCGGCCGCCGGCGTACGCCAGGAACTGGCGCGTCTACCGCATCACCGGCACCACGGTCCTGTCGGTTAACGCCCTTATCCCGTAGCCGATAGCGTGCCGCATGCTTTCCCGCGCCCGTCGTTAGAAGACCGCTAGGAACGTCGCTTTACGACACGAATAGAGGTTAGATGGGGGGGTAAGCGGTCACGGGGCGCCGCTCGAGGCATGGCGCCCGGTGTTAATCGGGAGGCGAGTCACCGTGCCCACGGTGCGTCGGATCATTGTTGGCGTGCATGGGTCTCTAGGGAGCCTGCAAGCGCTCCGGTACGCGGCGGACGAGGCCAGGCAGCGGGACGTCCCGCTGGTGGCCGTCACCGCGTGGCTTCCTCCGGGCGGCGAGATGGCCGAACGACGAGCTCCCTCGGCTTACCTGCGCAAGGTCTGGCGAGAGGCCGCCGGGGAGCGGCTGTGGGCCGCGTTCGACGCCGGGCTTGGCGGGGTCCCCGCCGACCTGACCGTGGATCCGCAGGTGGCCCGCGGCGAGACCGGCCCGGTGCTGGTCGACGCGGCCAACCAGCCAGACGACCTGCTCATCATCGGTACCGGCCGCCGGGCTGGATTGGGCCGGGTGCTGCACCGTTCGGTCAGCCGCTACTGCCTAGCGCACGCGCGCTGCCCGGTGCTGGCCGTCCCGCCGTCGGCGCTGATGGACGAGATGAACCACGGCCTGCGCTCCTGGCAGCTCCGGCGGCACGCGCTCATTCCCGACACCCCTGACCTGTAGCCCCACCTGCGGATCTGACGCCGCGTGGCTGCTTCGTGCGCGGCCACGGCTGGGCGGCGATGAGGTGCCCGCATGGGTTTCGTTAGGAACTGGTGAGCGGGCGCATGGGTCACGCAAGTGGCCTTTATCGGGGGGAAATCCGCAGCTATTACTGAGATTCGCCAAGGGTTTGCGCATGCTCTGGGCGAGTTCTTCCACTAGCGGCACACCACTAGGAGTCACCGTGTGGTACCTGACGGACTGGTTCTATGTCGGCCTGACGATCGTCGTCTTCGCCGTACTCCTCCTCATCTTGAAGGGGATCGAGACCTTTGAGCGCTGAGAACTGGATCGGCCTGATAGGTGGCGTCCTGCTGACGATCTACCTGTTCGTGGCCCTCGTCCTCCCTGAGAGGTTCTGATGAATGGCACAGCCGCGGGCTGGCTGCAGTTCCTGCTGCTATTCGCCGCCCTGGCGGCATGCTACGTGCCGCTCGGCAACTACATCGCGCACATCTTCACCGACAAGAAGCACTGGCGGATCGAGCGCGGCATCTACAAGCTGACCGGGATCGACCCGGACGCGGACATGCGGTGGACCGTCTACGTGCGCTCCATCCTGGCGTTCTCGCTTGTCGCCGTGCTGTTCGTGTATCTGATCGAGCGGACCCAGCACTGGCTGTTCTGGTCGGTCGGGATGGCGAACGTCCCGACGGACACCGCGTGGAACACCGCGGTCTCGTTCACCACGAACACCAACTGGCAGAACTACGCCGGCGAAGCGACTATGGGCTACCTCACCCAGCAGAGCGCGCTCATGGTGCAGCAGTTCATGTCGGCCGCGGTCGGCCTGGCGGTCGCGATCGCGATGATCCGCGGCTTCACCCGGTCCCGGACCGACCGGCTGGGCAACTTCTGGGTGGACGTGACCCGCGGGATTATCCGGCTGCTGATCCCGCTGGCGGTCATCGGCTGCCTGGTCCTGGTGGCCAGCGGGGGGATCGAGAACCTGGCCAACTACCACACGATCACCACGCTGTCCGGTGCCCATCAGACCATCCCCGGCGGCACGGTGGCGTCGCAGGAATCCATCAAGGACCTGGGCAACAACGGAGGCGGCTGGTTCAACACCAACGCGGCCCACTCGTTCGAGAGTCCGAACCCGTTCACGAACATCTTCATCGTCTTCATGCTGCTGCTGATCCCGTTCTCCACGCCGCGGGCGTTCGGCAAGATGGTCGGCGACAACCGGCAGGGTTACGCGCTGGTCGCGGCCATGGTGATCATCTGGGCGTGCGCGGTCGGCGGGATCAGCTTCTTCGAGGCCCACCTGGGCACCGCCGGAATCGCGGCGCAAACCGCGCACGGGGCGATGGAAGGAGTGGAGGTGCGGACCGGCACGCCGGGCTGCTCGGTGTTCGCGGCGTCCACCACCGTGACCTCGACCGGCTCGGTGAGCTGTTTCCACGATTCGCTGACGCCATTCGGCGGCGGCATCGCGCTGTTGGACATGGCGCTGGGCGAGATCGCGCCGGGCGGGATCGGGGCCGGCATGTACGGCATCCTGGTCCTGGCCATGGTCACGGTGTTCGTGGCCGGGCTGATGGTCGGCCGGACGCCGGAGTACATCGGCAAGAAGATCCGGCCCGCCGAGATGAAGTACGCGTCGCTGTACTTCCTGACCCTGCCCGTGGTGATCCTGACCATGTTGGCGATCGCGATCGGCACGCACTGGGGCCAGAGCCCGATCTTCAATCCCGGGCCGCATGGGCTGTCCGAGGTCGTGTACGCGTACGCCTCCCAGGCCAACAACAACGGGTCGGCCTTCGCGGGCCTGGGAACGGCAGCCCCCTTCTACCAGATCACCGGCGGCATCACGATGCTGCTCGGCCGGTTTGCGCCGGAGATCTTCGCCCTGGGCCTGGCCGGGTCGCTGGCCAGACAGGCGCCCGTCCCGGCCAGCACCGGGACGCTGGATACGAGGACGCCGTTGTTCGTCGGCATGCTCGTTGGCGTGATCCTCATCCTCGTCGGCCTGACCTACTTCCCCGCGCTCGCGCTGGGAGTGTTCGCAGAAGGCCTGCATTGAGGGCCATTCAGTACCGGCTAGCGAGCAGGGGCCGACGCCGGTTTCGCGGCGGCCTCTGCGAGCGGCCGGTGCCCCACCTACGCAGAGAACCACATCGGGGTCTGAATGGCCCGAGTGCTGAAGGAGCACTGCACTGATGTCTGTGACAACTGAGAGCCCGGGTACCCCGGCCGCCCCGCCCGCCCGCAAGCAGGCCGGGACCGAGCGCCGGGTCGGCGGCGGCTTCCTCGACCCGAAGATGCTGTGGAGGTCGACCCCGGACGCGTTCAAGAAGCTGGACCCCCGGGTCCAGATCAAGAACCCGGTCATGTTCGTGGTCGAGGTCGGCGCCCTGCTGACCCTGTACACCGCGATCCGCACCCCGTCGGTCTTCAACTGGACCATCGTGGTCTGGCTGTGGCTGACCGTGGTCTTCGCCAACCTGGCCGAGGCGGTAGCCGAGGGACGCGGCAAGGCGCAGGCCGAGACGCTGCGGCGAGCCAAGCGGGAGACGATGGCGCGCCGGCTGCTCAGCTGGCAGCCCGGGGCTGACCCGGCCACGCTCCGCGAGGAGTCGGTGGCGGGCACCGCGCTGACGCTCGGCGACTACGTGGTGGTCGAGGCGGGCGAGCACATTCCCGGTGACGGGGATGTGGTCGAGGGCGTCGCGTCGGTGGACGAGTCGGCGATCACCGGTGAGTCCGCGCCGGTGATTCGCGAGTCCGGCGGCGACCGGTCCGCGGTCACCGGCGGCACGACGGTCCTGTCCGACCGGATTGTGGTGAAGATCACGTCCAAGCCGGGCGAGACGTTCATCGACCGGATGATCGCCCTGGTCGAGGGCGCGAAGCGGCAGAAGACGCCGAACGAGATCGCGCTGAACATCCTGCTGGCCTCGCTGACCATCATCTTCATGCTGGCGGTGATCTCGCTGCAGCCGATGGCCTACTACTCCGGAGCGCCGCAGACCTTGGTGATCCTGGTCGCCTTGCTGGTGGCGCTGATCCCGACCACGATCGGCGCCCTGCTCTCGGCGATCGGCATCGCCGGCATGGACCGGCTGGTGCAGCGCAACGTGCTGGCCATGTCCGGCCGCGCGGTGGAGGCGGCGGGGGACGTGAACACGCTGCTGCTCGACAAGACCGGCACGATCACCATCGGGAACCGGCAGGCGACTGAGTTCCTGCCGGTCGGCGGGGCCACCGCGGCCGAACTGGCCGACGCGGCCCAGCTGTCCTCGATGGCGGACTACACGCCGGAAGGGCGCTCGATCGTAGTGCTCGCCAAGAACCAGTACGGGCTGCGTGAACGGCACGAAGGCGAACTGGCTGGCGCCGAGTTCGTCGAGTTCACCGCGCAGACCAGGATGAGCGGCATCGACCTGGCCGACGGCCGCGAGGTCCGCAAGGGCGCCGCCGCGTCGGTGGCGCACTGGATCACCGACGGCGGCGGAACCGTACCGGCTGATCTCGGTTCGCTGGTGGACGGCATCTCGGCGGCCGGCGGCACCCCGCTGGTGGTGGCCGAGCGGGCCAACGGCAGTGCGAAAGCTCTCGGCGTGATCCAGCTCAAGGACATCGTCAAGGAGGGCATCGCCGAGCGGTTCGCCGAGATGCGCACGATGGGCATCAAGACCGTCATGATCACCGGCGACAACCCGCTGACCGCCAAGGCCATCGCGGACGAGTCAGGGGTGGATGACTTCCTGGCCGAGGCGACGCCGGAAGACAAGATGGCGCTGATCAAGAAGGAGCAGGCGGGCGGCAAGCTGGTCGCGATGACCGGCGACGGCACCAACGACGCTCCCGCCCTGGCCCAGGCCGACGTCGGCGTGGCCATGAACACCGGCACCTCGGCCGCCAAGGAGGCCGGGAACATGGTGGACCTGGACTCCAACCCGACCAAGCTCATCGAGATCGTGGAGATCGGCAAGCAGCTGCTCATCACCCGGGGCGCGCTGACCACCTTCTCCATCACCAACGACGTGGCCAAGTACTTCGCGATCATCCCGGCCATGTTCTCGTCCGTGATCCCGGACCTGGGCAAGCTCAACATCCTGCACCTGTACAGCCCGAAGTCGGCGATCACCTCGGCGATCATCTTCAACGCGCTGATCATCGTGGCGCTGATCCCGCTGGCGCTGCGCGGAGTGCGGTACAAGCCGGCCTCCTCGCAGTCGATGCTGCGCAGGAACCTGGTGATCTACGGCATCGGCGGGCTGATCATCCCGTTCATCGGCATCTGGGCCATCGACCTGATCGTCCAGCTCATTCCCGGATTTGGTAAGTGATCGGCATGAACCGCCTTCCCGTCATCGTCAGGCAGCACATCGCGGGGTTCCGCATCCTGCTGGTGTTCACCGTGATCTGCGGGTTCGTCTACCCGCTGGTCATGCTGGGCGTCTCCCAGGTGGTCTTCCACAATCAGGCCAACGGGTCGATGGTGAGCTACAACGGCCACGTGGTGGGATCGAGCCTGCTGTGCCAGGAGTTCGTGGACGCCAAGGGCAACCCGCTGCCGCAGTACTTCCAGCCGCGGCCGTCGTATGCGATCCCCTCCCCCACACCCAAGGGCGACTACGGCTGTGACCCCACGTACTCGTCAGCATCCAACCTGGGGCCCACCAACCAAACCCTGGTTCAGGCAATCAAGCAGCGGCAGCAGCAGATCTCAGCGTTCGACCACGTGCCGGTCTCGGAGATCCCGGCGGACGCGGTGACCGCGTCCGGGTCCGGGCTCGACCCGAACATCTCGCCCGCGAACGCCGCCATCCAGGTCGACCGGGTGGCCGCGGCCAGGAACCTGCCAGTATCCGAGGTTAAGGCGCTGGTGGCCAAGTACACCCAGGGCCGGCAGCTCGGCTTCCTCGGCGAGCCACGGGTGAACGTGCTCGAGCTGAACATCGCCCTCGACCAGCTGTCCGCAAAGTCAGGTAGCTGAGCCGCCGATGGCTGAGCTCGCCTCAGACCCCCGGCCGGGAGATCCCCGGCCGGGGGCTGAGGGCCTGCCTTACCCGAACGGCATCCTCATCGTCGAGGACGAGGCCGACCTGGTCCGCGCGCTGCGGATCAACCTGCGGGCCAGGCAGTACGAGGTGCTGACCGCGGGCACCGGCCGGGAGGCGCTGGCCCTGGCCGCGAGCCACCCACCGGACGCCATCATCCTCGACCTGGGCCTGCCCGACATCGACGGCACCGAGGTGATCATCGAACTGCGCCGGTGGTACCACGCGCCGATCATCGTGCTGTCCGGCCGGACCAGTCCCGGCGACAAGATCGGCGCGCTGGACGTCGGCGCCGACGACTACGTGACCAAGCCGTTCGCGATGGCGGAACTGCTGGCCAGGCTGCGAGCCGTGCTGCGCCGCGACGAACGTGAGGCCAACCACAACCAGCCGCGCCAGGCCGTGGTCGGCCGGTGGCTGGTCGATCTCACCGCGCACCAGGTCAGTCGCGCGGCTCCGGCTTCGGCGGCCGCTGGATCCGGGGCTGGGCCCGGAAACGTGCCCGGGGAGGGGGAGACGCTCAGGCTCACCCCCACCGAGTGGCGGATCCTGGAGATCCTGCTGCGCCGCCCAGGCCAGCTCGTCGGGTCGGCGCAGCTCCTGACCGGGGTCTGGGGACCCGGCTTCCAGCAGCGCACCAACTATCTCCGCTTTCACATGGCTCGCCTGCGCCGCAAGCTGGAAGACAACCCGGCGCGCCCCCGCTATCTGCGCACCGAACCCGGCATGGGCTACCGCTACCAACCGTGACGCGTGTCACGGATAGACCCAGGTTTCTTCAAGGGTTCGCAACATTCCCCCTCATCGGCGGTACGAGGTTCGCCGAGTATGCCGCAAAATGTGAAGCGCGGGACTACCCAGGGGGAAGCTCACATGAAGGCACTGGCCGCGGACGATCCGCGCGTGATCGGCGAATACCGGTTGCGCGCGCAACTCGGCGCGGGCGGCATGGGCCGGGTCTACCTCGGGCTTTCCCCGGCCGGGCGAGCGGTGGCCATCAAGGTCGTCCATCCGGACCTGGCCAGCGACGCCGAGTTCCTGCGCCGGTTCGGCCAGGAGGTCGCCGCAGCCCGGGCCGTCAGCGGGATCTACACTGCGCCGGTCGTGGCCAGCGGACTGAACGAGCGCCCGCCGTGGCTGGCCACCGCGTTCGTGCCGGGGCCCCCTTTGGATCAGGTCGCGGGGGAAAACGGGCCTTTGCCCGAGCAGGCGCTGTGGCCGCTGCTCGCCGGGCTGGTCGAGGCCCTGCAGGCGATTCACGCCTGCGGAGTGGTGCACCGCGATCTCAAGCCCGCCAACGTGCTGCTGGCCACCGACGGGCCGCGCGTGATCGATTTCGGCATCTCCCGCGCCGCCGACGGAACCGCGCTGACGGCGGCCGGAGTGGTGTTCGGCACGCCGGGCTTCATGTCCCCCGAGCAGGCCGAGGGGCGGGGCGCCGACGCCGCGAGCGACGTGTTCGCACTCGGCTGCGTGATCGCCTACGCGGCGCTCGGCGCGGGGCCGTTCGGCACCGGCACGGCGGCCGCCATCTTGTACCGCGTGGTGCACTCCGAACCCGTCCTGGACGGCATACCGCCGCGACTGCGGGAGGTGATCGCGGCCTGCCTGGCCAAGGACCCGGCCGCCCGCCCCACGCTGCGGGCGCTCTCCGGCAGGATTTCTAGCGCGGTCTCCAGCGGCATCGACGTGACCGGGCCGTCCGCGGTGGCGTTCTGGCCGTCGTCGGTGGCCGGCCTGATCGGCGCCTATCAGGCCAGGCTCGAGCAGGAGACGCGAGGCGGCGGCAGGCCGGCCGAAGCTGAGGGGTTTTCCTGGGCCACGGCCGTGCACCCGCCGACCACGCCGTCGGATCCCGGAAGGAACCGGCCGCAGCAGCCGCCCGGACCGGGAGTGGGACCGGCCCCGGGCGCCGGAACCCGCTGGCCGTACCCCCGGCCGGGGTCGCAAGCCATGCCCGGGTCCCAGCAGCCGGCGCCTGGGTCGCAGCCGGCGCCCGGATCCCAGCCGACGCCCGGATCCCAGCCCGTGCCCGGGTCGCAGGCTATGCCCGGGACGCCGGGCGGCCCCGCCGCGCAGGGCAACGGGGTCTCGCCGGGCAACGTGGGAGTGCAAGCCAACCCCGGCTCGCAAGCGATCTCCGGCCCGCAGGGCTATCCCCGCTCTCAGGCGTATCCTCAGCCCCAGGCCTATCCTCAGCCGCAGGGATACAGCGGCGGCCAGGCGTCACAACCGCCGTACGCCCCGCCGCGTGGCTACCTGCCCGCCAACGGCGGCCAGGCCAGTAGCGGGCCCGCGGGCTACGGGCCGGCCAGCGGCGGGGCCGCGGGCTACAGACCGGCCAGCTCCGGACCGCCACCCGGCGCCGGGTATCCGCCGAACGGCGGGCCGGCTGGTTACCCGCCGTACCGGATGGGATCACGCGGGCCGATTGCCCCGCTGCCGCCCAGCATGGCCAGCGCGGTCCGGCTGATGTATGCCGGGGCCGCCTTTGCGCTGGTGTGGGCGATCGGCACCATCGTGGTCTACCACAGCATCGTCACGCGCCGCCCCCTTATCAGCCCCGCGGCCGACCATCGCCTGACCGCGGCGCTGGCCTTTGCCGTCTTCGCATGCATTGTCGATATCGTGCTCTGGCTCGGGATCGCGCGGGCCTGCCGGAGAGGAAAGGCCGGGGCCAGGGTGGCCGGCACGGTGCTGTTCGCCATCCACACGCTCGGCGTGCTCGGCTTGCTCGTCAATCCACTGGCGGGCCTCGGCCCGGCGAAGGTGCTGACCCTGATCGGCTGGCTGATCGGCTGCGGCGCGGTGGTGTTCCTGTGGCAGCGCCCATCCAGTGTGTTCTTCGCTCAGGCGCCACTGAACCGCTAGCCGCGTGCGGCGTATGGATCGCGTTTGCGCTGCGCATGGATCGCGTCAGGGCGGTCCGGGGCGCCTGGCAGGCGGAATTCCCGGCCAGGGGGCATGCTTCACAATGGAGGTCAGCGGCGGCGAGCAGGAGCTGGCGAGGTACGCGGAGAAGGACACGGGCCGTACATGGCTGACAGTAACGGCCGGCTAGGCGCCGGCGGCGGGGCGAACCAGGCTGGCCCGACGGGCTCGCCCGCCGGTCGTCATCTCGCGGCTGCCGACACTCACGGCGACCGGGGATCCCGGCCGGGGCGTGGTCATCTGCGGATCTACCTGGGATCCGCGGCCGGGGTAGGCAAGACCTACGCCATGCTCGGCGAGGGGCACCGCCGCTCCGAGCGTGGCGCCGACGTCGTCGTGGGGTTCGCCGAGCCGCACGGGCGCCCGCAGACCATCGCGCTGCTCGACGGCCTGGAAACCATCCCCCGGGCCAAACTGGAGTATCGCGGCTCGGCCTTCGAAGAGATGGACATAGACGCGGTACTCGCCCGCCGGCCGGAAATCGCCCTGGTAGACGAGCTGGCGCACACCAACGTCCCCGGCTCTCGCAACGAGAAGCGCTGGCAAGACGTCGAGGAGATGCTCGACGCCGGGATCGACGTGATCTCCGCCGTCAACATCCAGCACCTGGAATCCCTCAACGACGTGGTCGAGAAGATCACCGGCGTGCCACAGCGGGAAACCGTGCCGGACGCGATCGTCCGCGCGGCCGACCAGGTTGAGATGGTCGACATGACGCCCGAGGCGCTGCGCCGCCGGATGGCGCACGGGAACATCTACCCGCCGGAAAAGATCGACGCGGCCCTCACCAACTACTTCCGCTCAGGGAACCTCGCCGCCCTGCGCGAGCTGGCCCTGCTCTGGCTGGCCGACAAGGTAGACGAGGGCCTGCAGCGCTACCGCATCGAGCACAAGATCGAGGGCGCCTGGGAAGCCAGGGAGCGGGTGGTGGTAGCGCTCACCGGCGGCCCGGAGGGCAAGACGCTGATCAGGCGGGCCGCCCGGATCGCCGCCCGGTCGGCGGGCGGCGACCTGCTGGCCGTGCACGTCACCAAGTCCGACGGCCTGACCGGCGCGGATCCGGCCACCCTGGCCAGCCAGCGGCAGCTGACCGAATCGGTGGGCGGCAGCTATCACCAGGTCGTCGGCGACGACATCCCCGAAGCCCTGCTCACCTTCGCCCGCGCGGAGAACGCGACCCAGCTCGTGCTCGGCGCCAGCCGCCGGTCGTGGCTGTCCGCCCTGCTCACCGGCCCTGGCATCGGGTCCCGGACGATCCGCGGGTCGGGTGACATCGATGTGCACATCGTCACTCACGGGCACATGGGCCGGATCCGGGGCCTGCCGCGGCCGCGCGGCGCGATCACGGCGCGCCGGAAACTGGCCGGATACGTGCTGGCCGTGGCTCTATCGCCGGTCCTGACCGTCTTCCTGGCCAGCCTGCGGAACGGGCTCAACCTCACCAGCGACGTGCTGATGTTCCTCGTCGCGGTGATCCTGGTCGCCCTGGTCGGCGGGTTCGCCCCGGCCGTGCTCGGCGCCATCCTCGGCTCCCTGCTGCTCAACTACTACTTCACCCCGCCCATTCACCAGTGGACGATCTCGCAGGCGAACAACGCCCTCGCGCTCGGCGTGTTCGTCGCGGTCGCGCTGCTGGTCAGCCGGGTGGTGGACATCGCGGCCCGGCGCACCATCCAGGCGGCACGGGCCAACGCGGAATCGGAGCTGCTGACCACCACGGCGGGCAGCGTGCTGCGCGGCCAGCAGGGACTCAGCGCGCTGCTCGACCGAGTCCGGGAAGCGTTCGGCATGGATTCGGTCACGCTGCTCGAGTGCACGTCACCGGACGGCCAGCAGGCCGCTGACGCCTTGGCGGCGGACCGGGTCCGGGGCACGCCCGGTGGCTGGCAGGTCGTCGCCAGCCGCGGTGAACCCGCCGTCACCCGGCCGGACGAGGCGGATGTCGAGGTGCCGGTCGCCGATTCCCTCTTGCTGGCGCTCCGCGGCAGGCCGCTGCCGGCCGCTGACCGGCGCGTGCTCGGTGCCTTCGCCTCCTACGCGGCCGTCGCCCTCGATCAGCAGCGACTGACGGCCGAGGCCCAGGCCGCCAAGCCGATCGCGGCCGCCGACCGGATGCGGACCGCGCTGCTCGCGGCCGTCAGCCACGACCTGCGCACGCCGCTGGCGTCCGCGAAGGCGGCCGTGACCAGCCTGCGGTCGCCGGACGTGAACTGGGCGGCCGAAGACCACGACGAACTGCTCGCCACGGCGGACGAGTCGCTTGACCGGCTGGCTCACCTGGTCGATAACCTGCTGGACATGAGCAGGCTGCAGGCCGGCGCCCTGTCGCTGTTCCCGCGCCCGGCCGGCCTGGAGGAGATCGTGTCCAGCGCGCTGGACAACCTGGATCCCGCGGGCCGCGGCATCACCGTCGATATCCCGGAGTCCCTGCCCGACATCAACGTCGACCCGGCCATACTCGAACGCGTCATCGTGAACCTGACGGAGAACGCGTTGCGCTACTCCCCGGCGGGCAAGTCACCGCTGCTGACCGCCAGTGTGCTCGGCGACCGGGTGGAACTGCGCGTGGTCGACCGCGGCCCGGGCATACCCGAAGCCGACCGGGACCGGATGTTCGTGCCATTCCAGCGGCTCGGCGACACCGACAACACGACCGGCGTAGGGCTCGGGCTGGCGCTGTCGCGAGGACTGACCGAGGCGATGGGCGGCACCCTGACCGCCGAGGACACGCCAGGCGGCGGCCTGACCATGACGGTGTTGGTACCGGCCGTCACGGAGCCTGCTTACGAGTGCGAGCCCGGCCACCGCGAGCGCGAGGCAGCGGACGAAACGACCGGGGGAACGAACCAGTGACGCGGGTACTGGTCGTCGACGACGAGCCGCAGATCCTGCGGGCGCTGCGGATCAACCTGCGGGTGCGTGAGTACGACGTGCATGTCGCGGCGACCGGAGCCGAGGCACTCGCGGTGGCCGGCCGGTATCCACCCGACCTGGTGATCCTCGACCTGGGCCTGCCCGACCTGGACGGCATAGAGGTGATCCAGGGCCTGCGCGGCTGGACCAAGGCGCCGATCATCGTGCTGTCTGGCCGAGCCGACAGCGTGGACAAGGTGGAAGCGCTCGACGCCGGCGCCGATGACTACATCACCAAGCCGTTCGGCGTAGAAGAGTTGCTCGCCCGCATGCGTGCGGCGGTCCGGCGCACCGGAACCGCCGAGGACCTGCCCAAGATCAAGCTCGGCCACCTGGTCGTCGACCTGGCCGCCAAGCGCGTCACGCGGCAGGCGGGGGGGCCGGCCGCCGACGGCGACCAGGCTGGGGCCGGTGCGGGCGGGCCGGCGGACGGCGCTCTGGCCCAGGCTGATGACATCAGGCTCACCCCGACCGAGTGGCACCTGCTCGAGGTGCTGCTGCGGAACCCGGGCAAGCTGCTCAGCCGCAACCAGCTGCTGACCGAGGTGTGGGGACCCGGGTACGCCGATGCGACGGGTAACCTGCGCCTGTACATGGCCCAGCTGCGCCGCAAGCTCGAGCCGGATCCGGCCCGGCCCCGCTGGCTGATCACCGAACCAGGCATGGGCTACCGCTACCAGCCGAGCCCGGAACCGGACCGAGAGCCGAGCCCGGAACCGGACCGAGAGCCGAGCCCGGAACCGGACCGAGAGCCGGACCCGGCGGCCGGCTGAGGCCGACTGATGCCGGGACTGCCTTACCAGGGGAAGGGCTGGCCGTCCCGGGTCAGGGTGCCGGTGGGGCCGCCGTTGGGGATGGTGACCGCCCAGATGACGCTGGCCGCGGCCTGGGCGAGCGAGCGGCCCTCCGGATTCCGCTCGTTAGCGGGCCAGCCCGGGCAGACCGCGTTGACGAGAATGCCGTCCCTGGCCAGCTCGGCGGCGAGCAGCCGGGTGAGGGCGTTGAGCCCGGCCTTGGAGACGCCGTACGCGGGTGAGCCGCCGGTCATGACGGCGATCGAGCCGCCCTCGCTGCTCACGTTGACGATCCTCGGCCGCGTGCTGGACCGCAGCATCGGCAGCAGCGCATGAATCACCCGCCAGGGGCCGAACAGGTTGACGTCGATCGCCTCAGCCACCGTGCCCAGTTCGGCGTTACTCGCCGTCGCCCACCGGTCGTACATGGTCGACGCGTTGTTCACGAGCACGTCGGTCCGCCCGAACCGCCCCTTCACCCACTCCGCCATCGAGGCGACGCTGATGGAGTTGTCCACCTCGAGCTGGCAGGCGATGATCCGGCTTCCCTCGGGATCGAGTTCCTTCGCGGCCAGCTCCCCCTTCCGCAGGTCACGGGAGCCGAGCACCACCGCGAAGCCGAGCAGGGCCAGCTGCCGGCATACTTCACGGCCCACACCGCGGTTGCCGCCAGTCACCACAGCCACCGGCAGGTCAGCGTACACGCGCATCACCAGCGCAAGCCACGACCGCGACGTTTCTCATGGCTGTCATCTTGCCATCCGCCGCTCACCGTCCTGACCCCCAATAAGCCAAATCGTCATCTAACGACTGGCTAGGAGGGCGGACGCCTAGCCCCCGAGAACCAATGGCCCTTGGAGGCCGGGCGATGCCGGTCTATGCTCGGAGTCAGGTGAGCCGGGAAGCCTGGTCGGCACGTTCGCAGTCATCGGACGTGTCCGTCGGGAGGTGGAACCGATGCCTGATTACCTGACCCGGGACCGGTTGGCGGTGCTGGCCGCGCTCGCGGTGCCACTCGGACTGGCCGCGATCCTGATGCCGTTCCGGACCAGCTTCCCGAACACCGACGCCGCGCTGGCCATGCTGCTGGTGGTGGTGGCGGTCGCCGCGAACGGATACCGGCTGGCCGGGATCCTGGCAGCGGTGTCGACGGCGGTGTGGTTCGACTTCTTCCTCACCCAGCCGTACGAGCGGTTCAGCATCACCCACCGGACCGACATCGAGACCACCGTGCTGCTGCTGGTGATCGGCGTCGCGGTCACCGAGATCGCCGTCTGGGGCCGCCGTCAGTACGTGGCCGCGAGCAAGCGCGCCGGTTACCTCGAAGGAATCAACAGCGCCGCGCAGGCGGTGGCGGCCGGCGGCTCGGCGTCGGCGCTGATCGAACAGGTCACCAGCCAGCTCACCGCGCTGCTTTCGCTGCGCTCGTGCAGCTTCCAGTACGGCGTCGCCGGGCTCGGCCGGCCCGCGCGGATGCTGCACGACGGTTCGGTCACCCTGGGGCAAGGGGCGTGGGACCTCGATGCCGAGGGTTTGCCCGGCTCCGACATCGAGCTGCTGGTGGAAAGCGGCGGCCTGTTCCAGGGCCGGTTCCTGATGACCCCGGTCCCTGGCGCGCGGCCCTCGCTGGAACAGCGGCTCCTGGCGGTCGCCTTCGCCGACCAGGTCGGCGCCGCGCTGGCTACCAGCCACCCGGTCGACCAGGAGGGCTGACCTGGAAATCCCTCGGCCTACCCCGGTACCGCTGGTCCCGGGCGGGAATGATATCTGGCATTTTCCTGGCTGAAATAGGGATGCTGGAGGATATCTGAATGCCGGGAGTGCTGCTGTTTGCCGCCGGGGTAGTACTGAGCCTGGCCGCGAGCTGGCTGCTGGTCTCCCGGCTGGAGCGGCTCGGGGAGCGGGCCGGGTTCTCCGAGGCGTGGCTGGGGCTGGTCGCGGCGCTGGCCGCCGATGCCCCGGAGATCACCTCCGCGGTGACCGCGCTGATCCGCGGTCAGGCCAGCGTCGGGGCGGGGGTGGTGATCGGGTCGAATGTGTTCAACCTGGCGGCGCTGCTCGGACTGGCCGCGGTGGCCGCCGGGGGGATCGCCTTTCACCGCCGGGTGGTGCTGCTGGGTGGCCTGCCCGGGATATGGGTGGCGCTGGTGTGCCTGCTGACGGTGGCCGCAGTGCTGGCTCCGGCAGCTGGGCTGGTGCTGACCGCGGCGGTGCTCGTGCCTTATGCGACGGTGCTGGGGATGCGGCGGGCCCGGATGGAGAGCCTGCGGCTGCCGGCCGGCTGGGCCCGCTGGCTGGTCGCGGCGGTCCACGAGGAGGAGACCGAGTTGGCCGAAGCGATCAGGCCGCGCCCAGGTACCTGGCGCGACGGGCTCGCCGCGGCCGGGGCGCTGATCGTGGTGGTCGGCGCGAGCACGACGATGGAGGTGACGGCCACCGCCCTGGGAAGCCGGTACGCGGTCGCCGACATCATCACCGGCGGGCTGGTGCTGGCCGTGGTGACCAGCCTGCCGAACGCGGTGACCGCGCTGTACCTGGCCCGGCGGGGCCGCGGCGCCGCCGTGCTGAGCACCGCCCTGAACAGCAACGCGATAAACGTGCTGGCCGGGCTGCTGATCCCGGCGAGCCTGGCCGGGCTCGGGCCGCGCTCCGGGCAGAGCGCGCTGGTGGCCGCGTGGTACGCGGGCCTGACCGTGCTCTCGCTCGCGCTCGCCTACCGGGGCCGCGGCCTGGGCCGCCTGCCTGGCATGATCATCATCGCCGGCTACCTGGCGTTCGTGACCGCCCTGGTCATCTCCGTGGCGCAGGGCGGCGTCCGCCCGGCCACGGCCGCCGTCCCCGCGTTCGTCATCGGCGTGGCCGGCGCCCTGCTGCTGACCTGGCCGAACCGGTGGCGGCCGGCCGGGCGCACGGCACCGGCCGGGCGCAGGGCGACTGGCGCCCGGGGCGGCCGGTGGCGCGAGGACTCCCTGCTGCCCGGATGGGACATCGGCCGCCTGTGGAACCTCAGCCTCATCCTGATCGCCGTGATCGCGGCCTGCGATGCGGTCAGCGGACCGCACCTCATCCTGATCGGCGTGCTCATCGCCGGCCCGTGCTGCGCGCTGCTGACCGCCCGTTGGGCGCTGACCGCCGCGGCCAGCGGCCTTGCCGTGATGCTCGGGGTGCTGCTGGGCGTGCCCGACGAGATCTTCGCCACCCTCACCCAGTACGCGTTGCTAACCGCCGTCGCCACCGCCGGGGCCGCGGCCACCGTCGGCGCCGCCGTCCTCCAGCGCCAGCGCTGCTGACCGCTGATCCCTGGTTACTGCCAGGTAACGACCAGGCCGTCCTTCTCGCCGAACCGTTCCAGGTGCCTGCCGGTCACGTCCTTCACCCGGTCCAGCGTCTCGGCGTCATCGGCATCGGCCTGCATGACCAGGGCATCGGCTTCGACGATGAGCGTCGTGGTGCCGCCGAACCCCCATTTGAGCACCGTGCCCGGCGGCTCCTCGGCCACCTCGACCTTGTTCCCGAAATGGCTGACGAGCTGCTTGCGGTAGCGCTCGCCGCGTTCCGTCGCGACACGCGACGTCGAGGTGACGGTCAACTCGCTAGGCTAGGCCTACGACGAGGGCGATGATCGCCACGATCACCACACCCGCGATAATCAGCACGGCAGGCGACACCGACGAGCGCCGCGAGCGCGGAGCGTCATCGTCGCCGCGTTCGACAAAGGCCCGGAACCGCCCGGTATTAGCACTCGGATCTTGCTGGAACTCCGACATGGGCACGACTTTAGCTGGTCAACCACCATCGGTATATCCGATTCAGCGCAACGGTGCCAGCGCATCGGCCCGGTCGACCAGCCGGGAAAGCACGATCACGCTCTTGGTCCTGACCACGAACGACTCGGCCCGGATCCGCTCCATCACGCCCTCGAAGTGCCTGACGTCGGCCGCCAGGATGTGGACCAGGGCATCCGCCTCCCCGGTGACCGTGCACGCGTCCACCACCTCGGGATACCGCCGGACCGCCGTGGCGATATCCTCGGGCGAGGTCCGCCCGCCGCAGAACAGCTCCACGTACGCCTCTGTAGTCCAGCCCATGGCCACCGGGTCCACTCGCGCCGAGAAGCCGGTGATCGCGCCCGCAGCCCGGAGCCGGTCCACCCGCCGCTTGACCGCGGGCGCGGACAGCCCGACCTCGCTGCCGACCAGGGCGTAGCTGGCCCGGGCGTCCCTGATCAAGGCGGCCACGATGTGTGCGTCGATATCGTCCACGATTCCCTGCTTATCAGTCGACGCCGTCGTACAGGGCGGGGATGTGCGGGGGCTTGACCTGGGCGACATTGTCCTGCGCCGGGTGCGTGCGCCCGGCAGGGCCGGCCGCGAAGGCCCGGAGCAGGTTCTGCGTGGCCCGGTCGACGAACCGCTCGGCGGCCCGGGTCAGGCCGTGCCCGCAGGACGGTCCGCGCATCGCGCACACCCAGCGCATCGTACCGGACGCGAACACCCCGGCCCCGCTGGCCACCGTGTAGTACACCGAATCGGAGTAGGTGGCGAAGCCGTCGCAGGTCAGCGGGGAATGCGCGAGCACCTGCATCGGCCGCGGGAACGGGACAGCCGGGTTGAGCCGGTCATACTCGGGTCCCACCATGCCGGGAAAACGCTCGCCCCGGTAGGCGCCGGTGCCGGCGAAGATCCAGTTCGACGGATCGTAGACGACCCAGGGCGCGCTCACCGGGTTGCACTCGTAGAACACCCCGGTGATGACGCTTTCCGGCCGCGGGTCGGGCGGGTCACGCCACTGCTGCGTCGTCTCCGCGTCATCCTTGCCGAACAGCGGGTCGATGGCCGCGGCCTTGTAGCAGACGATGACGCGGTCCCCGGTCGCGAACCTGATGTGCCGGTAGATGGAGTTCGCGCCGAGGAAGGCCAGGTTCGTGCCGGCGTTGCGGGCGGCGAGCAGCGCGTCCCGCATCGCCTGGGAGTAGTACTCGTCGTGACCGAGGGAGACGATCGCACGGGCGCCGGCCAGCAGGCCCGGGTGCTGGTCGATGTCCACATCGGTCTCGTAGGCCAGCGGGACCCCGGTGCGTTCGGCCAGCGCGATGGCGGCCTCGTCGAAGGCGAGGAACCGTACCGCGCCGTCGCCGTCGTAGGGGCGGTCGAAGCTCACCGCGTAACCACGGTCGGACGGCAGCCCGTCCGGGCCCTGATAGAGGCTGTAGCCGCCCCAGGTGTTGTAGGCCTGCCAGGTGGTGTTGTCGTTGACGATCACCACCGCCCCGGCCGTGCTCGCCGACCGGACCGTGATCGGCACGTACCGCTCGGCTCCGCTGGACGCGGCCAGGCGCAGCAGGTAGGAACCGGGCGGCCAGTTCGCAGTGGTAATCGTCAGCGACGGCCGCCACGGGGCGGTCACCATGTGCGTGCCCGGCGCGATGTCCACTGCGGTCTGCCGCTGCCCGCGGACCAGCGGTGACGCCCACACCAGGCGCGACTGGTGGCCGGAGTACCAGCCGAAGCGGAACGCGTCCACCTGGAACGACTTCGCCGTGGTCGACACGTACAAGCGGAAGCTCTGGCCGGGCAGCACGCTCTGCTGATCGGCGTACCCGTCGATCGCGTCAGCGGGCCCGAGGTCGGTGATCCGCCAGGCCGACGTGCCGGCCCGCTCGTTCTCGGCTATCGGGAAAGGCTGCGCCGCCGCCACGGCAGACGGCGTCGAAGGGACCGAACGGTGTGGGCTCGTCCCACCCCCTCCGGTGCATGCCGCGGTCGTCAGTGCCATCACGAGGGCCGCCGCGATACCGACCATGCGGCGCCCGCGCTTCATCGTGCCCAGGCTCACGGAACCCCATCATGGCACCGCGGGCGCCCGCCCAGTTAGGACGGTTCGCGAACACCGGGCCCCTAGCCGCC
The DNA here is from genome assembly GCA_963842265.1 of uncultured Actinomycetota bacterium. Lineage (GTDB taxonomy): Bacteria > Actinomycetota > Actinomycetes > Streptosporangiales > Streptosporangiaceae > Palsa-504. Next base: position 376,419 of record CAWJGE010000008.1, on the reverse strand, counting down.
CGCCCGTCCGTAGGCTCGTGCCAGTACCTCGACAACATCGTCGTGTACACCCACTTGGCCGGCTGAGGGGCCGATGTCAGGACTCCGGGCAGCAAACGAGGCTCGACGTCCCGCTTTCGCCGAGCCTCATTAAGTGAGACGCGGAGCCTGCCGTCCCGGTTGACGCGATCGGCATAAACGCCACAATTCGATCCAGGAGCGCCGGGCACCCATGAACCAGCCTTGCACCCATGAACCAGGTAGCGACCTTGCACCCATGGACCAGCCTTGCACCCATGGACCAGCCTTGGCCGCTCCGGGTCACGCCGAACTCCGCGCCGCCCTCATCCCCGGCCACATACGCCCCACCGGGCAGTCCACGGAGCACGGCCTGAGGTATCGGGAGGCTTTACGGGTTCGCCCCCCCGAGCCAGCCGGGCCTCGCCCGGTATGGTGCGAGGCAGCGGCCGGTTCGCGGTCTGAACAAGGAGGGAACGGCATGTCGGGCGATGCTGAGGATCCCGAGACGATGATCCGCGGGATGTACGGGCCAGACGTCACCTTCCTCGGGGTGCCGCGGGCCGAGCTCGACTCGCTCGACGGCCTCGATGTCGTCTTCCTCGGCGCGCCCTTCGACAGCGGCACGTCGTACCGCTCGGGGGCCAGGTTCGGCCCGCAGGCGATCCGGGCCACCGACTACCTGCCACACGACGCGTCCAGGCCGCACCTCGCGCTCGGCGTGGACCCGCTGGCCGAACTGCGCATCGCCGACGCCGGCGACGTGCTCATGCCGCCCGGCGAGATGGAGGAATCGCTGCGGCGGCTGGAAGCCGCCGTGCAGACCGTGGCGTCGGCCGGCGCGATACCGGTGATCCTGGGCGGCGACCACACCGTCACCCTGCCCGACGCCACCGGAGTGGCCAGGCACGTGGGCTGGGGCCGGGTGTCGCTGATCCACTTCGACGCGCACGCGGACACCGGGGACAGCCAGTTCGGCTCGCTGTACGGGCACGGCACGCCGATGCGGCGGCTGATCGAGTCCGGCGCGGTGCGCGGCGACAGGTTCCTGCAGATCGGGCTGCGCGGCTACTGGCCGGAGCCGCCGACGCTGGCCTGGATGGCCGAGCAGCGGATGCGCTCGTTCGAGATGAGCGAGATCGTCACCCGCGGGCTGGACGAGTGCCTGACCGAGGCGTTCACCATAGCCGTGGACGAGTGCGACGGCGTGTTCTTGTCCGTGGACGTCGACGTGGTCGACCCGGGCATGGCCCCGGGCACAGGGACGCCAGAGCCGGGCGGACTCACCGGACGGCAGCTTTTGGACGCGGTGCGGCGGATCGCGATGTCGGTGCCGCTGGCCGGGATCGACGTGGTGGAGGTCTCGCCGCCGTACGACCATGCCGAGGTGACCGCGTTCCTGGCCAACCGGGTAGTGCTCGAGGCGTTGTCCGGCATCGCCTGGCGGCGCCGGGAGCTGGCGGGCGAGCGGCCGCGCCAGCCGGACGCGCCGCTGCTCGAAGGCCGCTAAATTAGCCCTGATAGTCCTGGCCTAGCACTCTGGGCGGACCGATCGGCAGGATCTATAGTCGGTGCATGCTCGACGTAACCAGGCTGCGCGTGCTGGTCGCCGTGGCCCGGTATGGTTCGGTCACGGCCGCGGCACGGGCGCTCAACTACGCGCAGCCTTCGGTGAGCCACCACCTGGCCCGGCTGGAAGCCGAGACCGGAACCAAGCTGATCCAGCGGGCGGGCCGCGGCATCAGGCTCACCGACGCCGGGCGGCTGCTCGCCGAGCGCGGCGCCGAGGTGATCGGCCGGCTGGATGCCGCCGAGAACGAGCTGGCTGCCTACACCGGGCTGCGCGCCGGGCGGCTCCGGCTGGCGGCATTCCCGTCCGCGCTCGGCACCATCGTCCCGGCCGCGGCGGCGATGCTGCGCGAGTACCAGCCCGGCGTGGACCTGCGGCTGACCGAGGCGGAACCGCCCGAGGCGTTGCGCATGCTGCGCGCCGGGTACGTCGACGTGGCGCTGGTGTTCCGGTACTTCCCGGACCCGCCAGGCGCAGACCGCCGGGGCGCCCCAGGGCCGGATGCCTCGCTGGCCGCGGCGCATCCCGTGGGCGCGGCCGACATGAGCCTGCCCGACGACGAGAACGGCGGCATCGACATAACCGAGGGCCTGCGCGAACGGCTGCTCCTCGACGAGCAGGTGCACCTGGTGACCTCCGCCCAGGCCACGGACGAACCGTCGGCCGACCTGGCCGGATACGCCCGCTACCGCTGGATCGCGGGCTGCGACCGCTGCCGGGCCAACCTGCTCAGGCAGTGTGCACTGGCCGGGTTCACCCCGAAGATCGCGTTCACCACCGACGACTACATCGCGGTCCAGGCACTGGTGGCAGCCGACCTGGGAGTCTCGATCCTGCCCGCGCTCGCGCTGCGCGCCGCGCGGCATCCCGGGATCAGGACCGTGCCGCTCGCGGGCGTCCATAGGTACGTATTCGCGGTCCGCTACGGCGACCCGCCCGACCCGCCCGCGGTGGACATCCTCCTCGAAGTGCTCGGCACGGCGGCCGCGCCGTCGCCGCGCGTCGCCGACAGCACCGCTCAGCTACAGTTGCCTGCTTGAACCCCGGGCCAGCCGCCGCCGTCTGCCCGTCTCGCGGGCGCCGACTGGCTGCTCGCCTCGGCCGCCGATCCGCCGTCACCCGCGCCCGCGCTGCCCCGCTGACCCCAGACCTGTCCGCGGTAACCGAGCGTCCCAGGAGGCGGCCACAGCCAGCAAGCACAGGTCAAGCCACACCCGACTCGGCCGAAACACTTACATTGCCAACCGACCGCCGCCGCCTGACGCCGGGACGGGCGGCTACGAACTGAGGTCGGCCGGGCCGATGTCGCCGGTCAGATAGCGCTGCATGGTGGGGCCGATCGCCGCCACCAGATCCTCTGTGGTCGCCGAGGCCAGGGGTTCCAGGCCGAGCACATACCTGGCGAAACCGAGGCCGACGACCTGGCTGGCGACCAGCGTGGCCCGGTAACGGCCCTCCTCGTCGTCGCTGAGCCCGGCCACCTGGATCAAGCTGGCCAGGATCGTGCTGGTCACGAACTCGCGCAGCATGGTGACGCCCTGCTCGCTCGTCGCGGCGGACCTCAGCAGCCCGATGAACGCCGTCCTGATGTCGGCCACGTCCCAGGCCCGCAGCATCGTGCCGATCAGGACCTCACCGATCCGCGGCAGGAATTCGTCGCCGAGCCGGTCCCGTTCCGCGCCCAGGACGAGCGTGATGATGTCGCTCGGCACTACCGGCAGCCGCATCGCGGCGGCGAACAGCCGTTCCTTGGTCCCGTAGAAGTGGTGCACCAGCGCCGGGTTGACCCCGGCGTCGGCCGCGATGCGCCGGATCGTCGCCCCGTCGTACCCCTGCTCGCCGAAGCGCCGCCGGGCGGCCTCGAGAATGGCCTCGCGAGTCCGGCTATCCCCAGCCCGGCGGCCCGGTCCGCGTCTAGGTTCTTCGGCTGCCACCCGATAGACGCTATCCACCCGCCACAAGCTCGAAAAAGCACTCCTCGAGCGTGGCGGGTTCCGTGCTGACGCTGGCGGGCAAGTCTCCCAGCGCGGCGGCGACCTCGGCGGCCGGGTGGCCAGGCACCCGCAGCGCCGTGCCCACCAGCGCTGGGCCTGCTGACACCGGGCCTGCTGACACCGGGCCTGCTGACACCGGGCCTGCTGACACCGGGCCTGCTGACACCGGGCCTGCTGACACCGGGCCTGCTGACACCGGGCCCGCCAGCACCGCGCGCAGTCCGGCCGCCTCGAGCCGCCGGAGTACCGCGGCCCAGTCCGCGGCGCGCACTACCGCCGTCCGTGCCTGGCCGACGATCCGCGCGGCCGTCCCGGCGGCCACTACGCGGCCGGCAGCCAGCACCACCAGGCGCGTGCACTCCTCCGCTTCCTCCATGCTGTGCGTGGTCACGATGACCCCCGCGCCGTCGGCTGCCGTCTGCGAGATGGTCTCCCACAGCCTGGCCCGGGCCAGCGGGTCGACGCCGGATGTCGGCTCGTCGAGCAGGAGAAGTTCGGGGGCGTGCTCGAGTACCTGCGCGAACGCGGCGCGCCGGGTTACCCCGAGCGGCAGGTCCCGGACCTGGATCGCCGCGTAGCGCCGCAGCGAATCCGGCACGTCCGGGGCCGCGCCGGTCCTCGTGCCTGTGCCGGCGAACACCGCGCGGGAAAACGCCAGGTTCTCCGCGATCGTCAGGTCGTCGTAGAGGCCGAGGCCCTGCGGCAGGTACCCGACGCGCCGCCGGGACGCCCGCGACGGGGGCTGCCCGAACAGCCGCACCGACCCGCCGGAGACCGGCAGCAGGCCGAGCAGCATGCGGATCAAGGTGGTCTTTCCCGCGCCGTTGGCGCCGAGCAACCCGACCACCTCACCGGGGCCGACCGCGAGGTCCACCCCGGCCACCGCGGTGAACCGGCCGAAGACCCTGCTCACCCCGGCGCATTCGGCGAGTATCTCAGCGTCGACTATCTCAGGCATCGGCGCCCGCCAGCTCGGCGCGCAGCGCCGCCACGCACACCGCGTCCTGCAGGTCAGGCGTCACCAGCCCCGCGGCGGGGACGGCCTGGCCGGCGGACTGGCCGGCGACGGGCTGCTCAGCGGAATGGCCGGGGCGCTGGCCGGCGACGGGCTGCTCAGCGGGATGGCCGGCGGCGGGCTGCCATACCCGCCAGGTGCCGGCCCGTCGCCAGGCCCGGCGGCGCTCATCGGCGTCATCGGGACGGCCGGGCACGACCACGATGGTGCCCGGCACGGACGCGACGATCTCGGCCGGGGGGCCCGCGGCGAGGGTCCGTCCCGCGTCGAGGACGAGCACGTGCGCCGCTCGCGCCGCCTCGTCCAGGTAGGTGGTCGACATCAGCACGGCTGCCCCGCCCGCGGCGGCCCGCGCGATGAGCCACCACAGGTCGGCCCGGCTTACCGGGTCCACGCCCGTGGTCGGCTCGTCGAGGACAAGCAGTTCCGGCTCGGGCAGCATGGCCGCGATTACGCCCAGCTTGCGCCGCATCCCGCCGGACAGTTGCCCGGCGAGCCGGTCCCGCGCCGCGGCAAGTCCGGTCCGCTCCAGGTACTCACCGACCCGGCGGCCGGCCGCCGCACCCGTTATGCCGAAGACGGCCGAACGGAACTCAAGATTCTCCGCCACCGAAAGGTCGTCGTAGACCCCCGTGCTTGGGGGCAGGTACCCGATCCGCCGGGCGCTCGGCCTGTGTACCGCGCCCTCTGAGGGCGCTAGCGCACCTGCGACGCAGCGCAGCAGCGTGGTCTTGCCCGCGCCGTCGCCCCCCACCACGGCGGTGACCTGGCCAGAGCGCACGTCGATGCTGACCTGGTCCAGGGCGCGCAGGGTGCCGAAGCTGACCGAGACAGCCTCGGCTCCCCACTGGATGACCGGCCGGTCTGCGCCGGCGGGGCCCGGTCACCGGGCCGCCCCGGGCGCCAGGAAGGCGCGGAAGCGCCAGATGGCCAGGCCGGTCACGGCCGTACCGAGCAGGGCCAGGTAGAGGAACGGCGGCCAGAGCGAGCCGATCGGCTCGGCCCGGAGCATCACCCCGCGCGAGATCTGGGTGAAATAGGTGAGCGGCAGCAGGTAGGCGATCCACCGCACGCCGACCACGATTGAGGCGAGCGGGAAGATCAGTCCGGACAGCAGTACCTGCGGCAGCAGGGTCATGACCGCGAGCTGGATGGCCTGCCCCTGGGTTTGCGACACGCTGGAGATCAGCACGCCCAGGCCGAGGGTGACGAAGACGAAGAGCAGCGCGCCGAGCCCGAACACCGCGAGCGACCCGCGGAACGGCACCCCGAACACGGCCACCCCGACGGCGAGCACGATCACCAGGTCGGCGACGGCGACCGCGAAGTAGGGGACGATCTTGCCGAGGAAGACATCCGCGGGCCGTAGCGGCATCACCGCGAGCTGCTCCAGCGTCCCGGCCTGCCGCTCCCGCACTACGCCGAGGCTGGTGATCACGGTCCCGACGAACACCAGGATGACGCCCGCCAGGCCGGGGATCATGATGTATGAGGTCTTCAACTGCGGGTTATAGAGGACCTGGATAGTGGCATTGGCCACCGCTGCGGCCCCGGAACCGGGATCCGCGGTGTTCGCGGCGACAGTCGCCCCACTGCGCTGAGCGGCGAACTGACGCAAGGCAGCCTGCGCGGTGAACAGCTGGCTGCCATCGACGAGAATCAGCCGGCCGCCGCCAGCGCTGGCGGTGACGATCGCGACCGCCGCGTGCCCGTCCCGCAGCTGATCGTGGGCCCACGCGGTGGCTTGCCCGGCCATCGCGGTATACGTCCCTGTCACCTGGAAAGACTTCGGCAGTGCCGTCGCGGCCGCGGCCGCGCCTGGTCCTGCCACCGCAGTCGGGATGTCGGACACGTCGAAGCTAGCCGCATAGCCCAAGATGACGAGCAACAGGATCGGCATCACGATCATCATGGCCAGGGTCCGGCGGTCCCGTCGGAGCTGGCGGAACTCCTTGACGATCATCGCCCGCATGCGGTCCTCCTCCGGCCGTCGTCAAGAGAAATTATACGCATGGTTAATTTAGTTGGCCAGGACGGTCTAACCTGGTCAGCTGGCTGGCCTGGTGACCTGCCGGCATCGGGACACGGCGAACCGCTGGCCTGGTGACCTGCCGGCATCGGGACACGGCGAACCGCTGGCCTGGTGACCTGCCGGCATCGGGACACGGCGAACTGCTGGCCTGGTGACCTGCCGGCATCGGGACACGGCGAACCGCTGGCCTGGTGACCTGCCGGCATCGGGACATGGTGAACTGCTGGCATGGTGAACTGTTCGCGGCACACCGGGCGGTGGACGCTCGAGGACCGCTTCGCGTCTCCCTGGCACTATCTGCCGGTGGAGGTGCCTGCCGGGACGGCCGGGATGCGGGTCGAGCTGGACTACCAGCGCGCCGCCGGAGCGGTGCTCGACCTGGGCTGTTTTAGCCCGCGCGGGTTCCGTGGCTGGTCGGGCAGCGCTCGCGAGTCGTTCGTCATCACCAGCGAGACGGCTACGCCCGGATACTTGCCCGGGGAGATCGAGGCCGGGACGTGGCGGGTGATGATCGGCGTGCACCGCGTACCGCCGGACGGCGTGCGCTACCGGCTGACGGCCGAGACCACGCCGCTTAACGGAGGCCTGCGGCCGCCGCCGGCCCCGCCCGAACCGCCGGTGCTGCTGGACCGGCCGCCGCGCCGGACGCTGCCCGCCGGGGAGGGCCGCCGCTGGCTGGCCGGTGACCTGCACACCCACACCGTGCACTCCGACGGCGCGCTGACCGTCGCCGAACTGGCCGCTCTCGCGGCCGGGCGCGGGCTCGATTTCCTGGCCGTCACCGATCACAACACGGTCAGCCACCACGCCGAACTCGCCGCGGTGGCCCAGCGATACGGCATTACGCTGCTGCCCGGCCAGGAGGTGACGACCGACAGCGGGCACGCCGGAGCGCTCGGCGAGATGGGCTGGATCGACTTCCGCCAAGAGCCGGATGACTGGCTGGACGCCACCGAAGCGGCGGGCGGCCTGCTATCGGTCAACCATCCGTTCGCCGGGCCGGTCAGCTGGGTCCGCCCGATGCGCCGCCGCCCGCCGCTGATCGAGGTCTGGCACTGGAGTTGGCTCGACCTGCGCTGGACCACTCCGCTGTCCTGGTGGCTGGCCTGGGACGCCGAGGCGGTCCCGGTGGGCGGCAGCGACTGGCACCAGCAGGGCTCAGACGCCCCACCCGGGCACCCGACGACCTGGGTCGAGTGCGCCGGGGACGGGCCGGGCGACGTACTCGACGGCCTGCGGGCGCGCCGGGTGGCCATTTCGGCCGAACGAGATGGGCCGGTGCTGCTGCGCCACGAGGACGATCTCCTCGCAATCGACGCTGACGGCCTGACCCTGGCCGGACCGCAGGGACCATGGGCCCGGGTGCGCGGCGGCCAGGCCAGGTTGCCCGGCCGGCCCGGCCCGCACCGCCTGCTCGACGCCGCCGGGGCGACGCTGGCGCTTTGTCCGTAACGGCCGCACGCTCGTCGGGTGAGGCGGACGGCTCAGGGAATGAGGCCCAGCTCCCGGGCCCGGCTGACCGCTTCCGTGCGGTTGGCCGCGCCAAGCTTGCTCAGGACATGGCTGACATGCTTCTTCACCGTGTCCAGGGTGACGACGAACTGGCCGGCGATGGCCTGGTTCGACCGGCCTGCCGCCAGCATCCTCAGCACCTCCAGCTCGCGACTGGTCAGCGGCTCGACGATGCCAGGGACCGCCACGGTTGTGCCTGGCCTGGGATCTGGCGTGGCCTGCGCGGCGTCAAACGCGCGCTGGAGCCGTGCCAGGCAGGTGAACGGGATCTCGGTGGCGGCATGGCCGGCTCGTTGGGACGCGATCAGCTGACCCAGCAGCGCGGCCATCGGCGCCCCCTCATCGGCGAAGACCCGGACATACCCCCGCGGGCAGGCGAGGGTAAGCGCTCCGGCCAGGCCGGCCAGCGCGTCCGCATCCTCGCCGCCGGCGGCCAGCGCCAGCGCCCGCAGCGCACCGGCCTCGATAACACTGCCGATCCGATCCTGGTTGACCGCGGCCGCGTACAGCCGGTCCAGCAGCGCAAGCGCCTGACCCGGCCGGCCTTGGGCAAGCAGCACACGCGCCAGCAGCAGATGCTCGGGCTCCGATGGATAGCGCGGCTCGTCGTCGGCGCTGAGGCCCTTCTCTTTCGTCCAGCGGGCCGCTCCGGCCAGGTCGCCCTGGGCCAGCAGCAGCCGCGCCCGTTCGGCCAGGACGGGGTTGAGCAGGCCGTTCACGGCGGGGCCCGGCGCGAACTGCCCGGCCTCGCCGATGGCGTCCAAGGCACCGGGCTGATCCCCGGTGGCCTGCCGGATCCAGGCCAGCGTCACCAGACCGGTGGCTAGCGGGGCGGCGTAGACGAGCTGACGGCACAGCGCTATGCCCTTAGTGACGTGCTGGAGCGCCACGTCAAGGTCGTTCCGCTGGTAGGCCACCTCGGCCAGGCCTACGTACGCGGCACCGGCGGCCGGCGCGGCCGACCGGCCGGCTGGCGCAGTGATCTCCAGCGTCCGGCGACAGGTCCGGACCGCGGCATCCAACCGGCCCTGAGCGCGCTGGACCTGGCCGAGGATATGGCAGCCCCAGGCAGCGAGAAAACCCTCGCCGACCGCCGAGCGCTCAACGACGGCCGGCGACAGGGCTCGCTCGGCCTCGGCTGGCCGGCCTTGCAGCCACTCGGCCATGCCCACGTACCACCGGATGATGGAGCCAAGCATCGACTCGCCTTCGCGGCTCTCGGCCAGTGCCCGCGAGGCGAGAGCGGTAGTGGCCTCGGCGTCGCCGCGGAGTTCGGCGAGGTACACGCGAAGGAGCGCGACCGCCGCCGGGACGTTCATCAGCAGGCTGGCCGCCCGTCCGGCGGACGGCTCGAAGCTCTCATCGGCATCCGCCGACCGGCGCTCGGCCGAATCAAGCAGGCTCTCAGCCTCCTCCGTTCGGCCGCTGAGCAGGGCCAGGCGGGCCTGCGCCAGTAGCAGCCGAGGTCGTGAGCTGGTCAGTTCTGGTGGCAAGGCGGCCAGCCACCGCTGCACGGTCGAGCCCTCGCCGTGCCGGTAGAAGCGCTCATCGAAGTACTGCTCGATCAGCCGGGCGGCCCAGAGCATATCCCCGGCGGCCACCGCGTGTCGTATCGCGTCGCCGACGGGCCCGTGCTCGGAGAACCACGCCGCCGCGTTGCGGTGGAGCTGAGCCGCCCGCCCGGGCTGCTGCTCCAGCCGGACGCGGAGCAGGTCGGCGAACAACGGGTGATAACGCCACCAGCCGCGGACCTCATCGAGCGGCACCAGGAAGAGACCCGCCCGCTCGACCTGCTCCAGCAGTGCCTGGCTGCCGTCGCGGCCGCCGACCGCGTCACACAACGGGCCACTGAGCCGATCCAGCACCGAGGTCTCCAGCAGGAAGGTACGGACCTGCTCGCTCTGCCGCTCGAGCACCTCCTCGGCCAGGTAATCCAGCACGTAGCGGTGACTTCCGGTGAACGCCGCCACGAACCCGGTGACATCCGCCTGGCCGCGCAGCGACAGGGCCGCCAGCTGCAACCCCGCCGCCCACCCCTCGGTGCGCGCCGCCAGCGCCATCACCGCTGCGTCGGGCAGCTCAGCGCCGGCCGTCTCACGCAGCACGTCCGCTGCCTCGTCGGCCGTGAACCGCAGCTCGGCGTCGCGCAGCTCGGTGAGCTGCCCGCCGGCCCGCAGCCGCGCCAGGGCCAGCGGCGGGTCGGCGCGGCTGGCCAGGACGGGATGCAGCCCAGGCGGCAGGTGCTCGAGCAGGAAACCCAGCGACATATGCACCGACTGGGCGGCGACCAGGTGATAGTCATCTAGCACCAGCGGCATCTCACCGGCACCGGGCCGGGCGGCCAGCTCGTTGATAAGGGCCGTCACCAGCCCCTCGAACGACGGCGGCGCCGGCGGACCGAGCAGCGGGCCTATCCGCTCGCCGAGGCCGGGGCAAACCTGGTCCAGCGCGGCCACCGCATGACGCCAGAACCTGGCCGGGTCGTTGTCGCCCGCATCCAGCGTCAACCAGGCCACGGGCCGCTGGAAGTGCCGGGCCCAGCCGGCCAGCAGGGCCGTCTTGCCGTACCCGGCCGGGGCGCAGACCAGCACCAAGCCCCGTCCCAGGGCTTCATCGAGCCGTTCGGTCAGCCGCGGCCGGGGCACGAATCCCGGACGCAGCCCGGGCGCGTGCAGTTTGGTGGACAGCAGGGCATCCCGGCCGGCCGCAGCCTTCTGTGCGACCGCCACTGGTTGCTCAGTCACCGCTGACCTGCACGCTCACCGCCTCCAGCGACCCGGGGACCGCTGCCAGAAATAGCTACCGTGATCGACGCCCCGAACTTGTGCGCTTCGCTAGTTACACCGTATACCCACGGCTACTGGCGGTCCCCGAGCACCGGGTGGGCGGCACTATGGTGCCCGATGCGGCTTGACAGACCCGGCCGCAGGAACCTGCCTGTATCTGGCCGCGGTTAACGGATCAGTCCTAATCCGCTGACCGATGAACCACCCTGGCTCCGGTCGTCTTGACTACGAGCCAACCGAGGAGGATATGGGCATGACCCACGGATACGCGCCGGTCAACGGGCTGCGGATGTACTACGAGGTGGATGGCACGGGCCGGCCGCTGGTACTGCTGCACGGCGGGCTGCTGACCATCGACCTTTCGTTCGGCGGCGTCCGGCCCGAGCTGGCCGCCAACCGCCAGGTGATCGCTACCGAGCTGCAGGGACACGGGCGCACCGCCGACATCGACCGGGATATGGACCTGCGCTTCCTGGCCGGCGACGTGGCCGCCCTGCTCGATCACCTAGGCGTCGGCCAGGCCGATGTGCTCGGCTTCAGTCTCGGCGGGGGGGTGGCCCTGCAGTTGGCGCTGGATCATCCGGACCGGGTCGGCCGGATCGTTCTCGCCTCCGTGAGCTGCGCCAGCGATGGGTATCACGCCGAGATCTCCGATCCGGCCCAGCACGCCACCTCCACCCGGATGCCCACCGCCGAGGACTTTCGCGAGATGCGCGAGGCCTACGCCCGGCTGGCGCCCGATCCCGGTCACTTCGAGGCGTTCGCGGCCAAGGTCTCGCAGGCCGCCGGCAGCCTCAAGGGCTGGACCGCCGGGGAACTCGGCGGTATCGGCGCGCCCACGCTGCTCGTCTTCGGCGACCACGATTTCATCCGGCTGGAGCACGCGGTCGAGATGCACGCGCTCATCCCGGGCGCGCAGCTCGCGGTCCTGCCGGGCACCACGCACATGGACGTCATGCGGCGAACCGACCTCATCGTGCCGCTGGTCCGCGATTTCCTCGGCTGAGCCAGCCGGACAGGCCAGCCAGGGCGGTCAGCCGTGCGTGGCCAGCAGGTCCAGGCGCGCGCGGAGCAGGGCCCGGTGCGCCACCACGTCGTCCACCTGATCGGGTTGCTCGGCACACTCGCCCGCGCTGATCGCGCGCTCGAGGCGGCGCCGGGCGTCGGCGGTGCCGATCATCTCGAACACCACCAGCGGGTCACGGCCGGCTGCCCGCTCGGTATCGGCGCGCAGTTCGGCTCCCTTGGTGACCCAGGTGTCCCTGATCTTGCCACCGCGGCTGTGGTCGATCAGCACGCAGACGGCGTGCTCCTTGTCGCCGTAGGCGAAGCTCATGGTCAGCGATTCCTGGCGGCCACCCACGTCGGCGTAGTGCCAGCAGTCACCGACTCGCGGAGCGCCGACCGCGCCGGCCCACGGAGGATCAGCCACATCGTGCGCACGGACCCGCGCGGCCGCCTGGCCGGCGGCGGCGCGCAGGGCGGGCGAGCCGATGGCGGCGAAGACGCGCAGCAGGGCCAGGGCCTCCGGGGTGGACGCCGCCTCGGCGGCGGGCACCAGCGACCCGGTGAGGGTCTCCATCAGCGAAGCCTGACCCGCGGCCGACGAGGCGAGCGCGCCGATCAGGTCGGATCCCCAGAGCTCGGCGTCTACTGGGTCGTCCAGCTGGCCCAGGATCTGGCGGGCCTCGGTCAGCACCCCGGCGAAGGTCTCCTCCACGGCGACCGGCGCGAAAAGGCTGGCGAAGTCGGGTTCGGCGGCATCCATGCCGTGCAGGATAAGCCAAGGACCCCGTCTGGAGACGGGGTCCTTGGCCGACAGGTGCCCGTGAGCACCCAGGTTCTGCGCGGCCCGTGTTCTGAACGGCCCGTGTTCTGAACCGGACTGCTTAGTTGCCCTGGCCCGCCAGGTTGCCGGTGACCGAGTTGCCGCCGGGCAGGTTGCCGGTGAGGTTGTTCAGCGAGCCGGTCACCGAGCCGAGGCTGTGATGAGCCGAGTCCAGACCTTAGCACACTCTGAGTTATCCTTAGTGACGTTGTGGCGTATTACCTCGTCAGAACGGGTCCGGCATGGTGGTCAACGCGCCGACGGCTCGACTCGCACCGCGTCCAGCAGCCGCTCGTAAGCGGCTAGGTCCATGTGATCCCGGTCTTCCGGGCCGCCGGGCACCCTGGTCCAGGCCCCGGCACCTCCTGCGGCCAGGGCCAGGGCGTGCCTCAGCCGGTCCGGCCAGGACCAGCCGAGCAGCTGGCCGGGGACCAGGCCCGCCACCAGGGCGCCCCGGGCCGGCGGGTAGGCCGGGTCGGCATCCGTAGCCTCCACGCGCGCCGCCCAGTCGCCGCTGGGGGTAATCGCGCGGACCAGGCCGCCGCCGGCAACGGCGACTGCGCCGGCGCCGAGCCGGATCAGTTCGGCGCCGAGTCCGAGGTTAGCCGAGTTCGTCTCCGCCACCACCAGGTCGGGACCGTGGCTGACGGCGTGCTTCAGCTCCTCCCCGCCCGCGTCCAGGATCACCGGCACGCCCGCCTCGGTCGCGTAGGTCACCAGCGAACCGTACGTATCCGCGGGCAGGCCGTCGGGCAGACTGCCGCAGAGCACGACGGCCGCGGCCCCCGCCATCAGCCGCCGGTAATCCGCGGCGAACCGGCCGAGTTCCTCGGTGGTGATGTACGGCCCAGGCTCCGCGAATCGCATCACCGGGCCGGCCGGGTCCGCGAACCGGAAGAAGCGCCGCGAGTCGCCGCGGATCAGCGTGAACGCCGTCGGCACCCCCGACTTGGCCAGGTCCTGGATGATCAGCTCGCCGGACGCGCCGCCCGCCAGCCCGGCGGCGAGCACGTCATGCCCGAAGGCTCGCAGCACCCTGGCTACCGTCACGCCGCGGCCGCCGGCCCGGTAGCCGGGCCGGGAGATCGGGTTGACGCCCTCGGCGGCCAGACCGGCCGTCGCATAGGTCACGTGCAGCGCGGCATTCAGCGTGACCGTGACGATCACGTCGCCGCTCATGGCTGCCCGCCTTCCCGGTGCCCCCCGTTAGGCCCGTTCGGCCTATTATGCGGGCTCAGCGGCCCGGCACGGTCCGGGCCGGCCCGAGCCGCCCGGGTGCCGGTACCACCGAGGCTCAAGGATCCAGTTAAAACGGCAGGCTGTCCAGGCCGCGCAGGGTGGAACCGGGCTAGTGGTAGGCCGACTGGGCCGCCCGGTGCCGAAGCTCAGCGACGCGACCTGCTCCCGGGTCACGCCGAACGTCTTGGGCTGCTCGATCTGGGCCGGATCACGGTTCGCGGCAGAAGCAGGCGGCCAGGTGGTCGTTGACGATGCCGCAGGCCTGCATGGTGGCGTAGGCGGTCACCGGACCGGTGAACGTGAAGCCGTGCCGCCTGAGCTCGGCGCTGAGCGCCTTGCTCGCCGGTGTTGAGGCCGGCACATCGGCCAGTGTCCGCGGTGCCCGGCCCGGCTCCCCCGCGTACTTCCACACCAGCGAGGTCAGGCCGTCGGGCAGGTCCAGCGCGGCCCGCGCGTTCGTGATCACCGCGTTGATCTTCGCCCGGTTCCTGACGATGCCCGAGTCGGCCATCAGCCGGGCCACGTCCTGCGCTCCGAACGCCGCGACCGCCGAAGCGTCGAATCCGGCGAAGGCGGCACGGAAGTTCTCGCGTTTGCGCAAGATAGTCAGCCAGGACAAGCCGGATTGGAAGCCCTCGAGGCAGAGCCGCTCGAAGATGGCCGTGTCGCCGCGCACCGGGCGGCCCCACTCCTCGTCGTGATAGGCGAGATACTCCGGAGCGCTCAGGCCCCAGGGACAGCGCAGCCTGCCGTCAGGACCCTCGGCTGCGCCCTTCTCCGGCGGGGGCGCCGGGCTCCCGCCGGACTGTTCGCTCACCAGCCCTGCTCTTCGGCCGCGGCCAGGGAGTCGTCCCCGGCCGCGCCGGACGGCCCGGCGGCCGCACGTCTGGCCGCCTCTTCGCGCGCGGCTTTCTCCTGCTCGGCCCACCAGTCGTGGGTGTTGAAGGCGCCCTGCGGACCTTGCGGTTCGTGCGGGGAGATGGTCTGGGAGGGCTGGGTCGCGATATGGTCTTCCGGATCTTGGAGGATCTCGGAGGGCTGCGTCGCCTCGTGCGGTTCGGGAGCCGGGGAAGCCTTGGCCGAAGAGGCCTTGAGGACCAGCGGGGTCTGCGGAGGCTGGGGAGCATCCGGGACATGGGCCGTCTCGGGAGGCTGAGGCTGGGGAGCCTCAGCGATGTCGGCGGCGGTTTCGTGAGACTGGGCAGACGCCGGGGGGTCGGGATGCTCGGGGGCCTCGGGATGCTCGGGGGCCTCGGGATGCTCGGGGGCCTCGGGATGCTCGGGGGCCTCAGGATACTCGGCGGTGTCGGCGGTCTCGGGATGCTCGGGCGGCCTCAGGATACTCGGCGGTGTCGGCGGCCTGGGGATACTCGGCTGACTCCGGGGTGTCGGGCGCCTGGGAGATCTCGCCGGCTTCGGGAAAGAACGGGACTTCCGGCGCCGGCGGGCTGCCCGCCGCCAGCTGGGCGTGCGCGCCCCTCGGTTCGCCGTAGGAGCCGTCGGGCGCCAGCGTGGCGAGCTGCTCCTGCAGGTAGGCGATCGTGACGTCGCGTTGGCGCATCGCGCGGGCGATGCGGTCCAGGGCCTCGTCGGTTACCTGCATGTTGTAGCCCCACATGGCCGTCGGCGGGCGGAGCAGCGCGATGTCCGCGGCGGTTACCGGGCCGAGGTCCAGGGGAGCGTGATCGGCATGCTCGTAGGCCAGCTCGCCGCCCCGGCCGGTCGCGGCGAAGAAGATGCCGACTAGCACGGCGGCGATGGCGATCAGGAATACAACAGGCACATACGAATCGTGCCATGCTCGCCCGGCGATGTCGCATGCACGGCGGGACTGCGGCCAAATCGCGCTGCTAGAAGCCGTCGTGCCGGAGCACACGCGGCCGGGCGGTGCGCGGCGCGGCTAAACGCCCAGGCCGTGCCCTCCGTGCGCGTCGCGGATGATGGCGACCACCTCATCGGGGTCGTCGGCCACGTGGATCAGCGAGAATTCGGCCTGGCCGATGTTGGCCCGGGCGAGCATGGTGTCTTCCATCCAGCCGAGCAGCCCGGACCAGTAGGCCTGTCCGACCAGGACGATCGGGAACTTGGTGATCTTCCCGGTAGCGACCAGGGTCAGCGCCTCGAACAGCTCGTCCATCGTGCCGAACCCGCCGGGCAGCACCACGAACGCCTGGGAGTACTTGATGAAGCACGTCTTCCTGACGAAGAAGTACCGGAACTCCAGCCCGACCTCGACGTAGTCGTTCAGCCCCATTTCCCTGGGCAGCTCAATGCCCAGGCCCACGGAGACGCCACCGGCCCCGACCGCGCCCTTGTTGGCCGCCTCCATGATCCCCGGGCCACCGCCGGTGATCACGGCATAACCCGCTCTGACCAGGCCAGACGCGATGGCCTGGGCGGTGGCGTATTCAGAGCTGTCCCGCGCGCTCCGGGCCGAGCCGAAGATCGAGACCGCAGGACCGAGCTCGGCCAGCAGGCCGAACCCCTCGACGAACTCAGCCTGGATCCGCAATACCCGCCACGGGTCGGTGTGCACCCAGTCCGATGGCCCGCGCCGGTCGAGCAGCCGCTGGTCAGTTGTGGTCGCCGGTATCTGCCTGCCGCGCAGAGTGACGGGGCCCTGGCGACGGACCCGCCGGTGCGGTTCTGAGTTAACGCTCATCGTGCACTAACGGTAGTCACCGCTGGCGAGTGCTGCGATTCCGGGAGGGTGGCTGCCGGTCAGGCGTCGACGCCATGGTCACGGAGGATGGCGTTCAGGGCTGATTTGTCGTGCCGGGAGCCTTCGGGCAGGCGCTTGAGCACCAGCAGGCACGGCATGCCGAACTCGCCGCCAGGGAAGGTCCGTGGCCGGGTGCCGCCCACGCAGACCGACCAGGCCGGCGCCTCGCCCCTGGGCAGTTCGGCGCCGGTCTCCACGTCGATGACGTGCGTCGTCGGGGTGAGGATGGCACCCGCCCCGAGGGTGGCGCCGCGACGGACCCGGGCGCCGCCGACCACCATGCAGCGGGACCCGATCATCGCCTCGTCCTCCACCACGACCGGCACCGCGTTCGGCGGCTCGAGCACGCCGCCGATCCCCACCCCGCCGGAGAGGTGCACGTTCTTCCCGATCTGGGCGGCCGACCCGACCGTGGCCCAGGTGTCGACCATCGTGCCGGAGTCCACGTAGGCCCCGATGTTGACGAACGAGGGCATCAGCACCGTCCCCGGCGCGATGTAAGAGCCCCAGCGCGCGATCGCGCCCGGGAGCACGCGCACGCCGTCCAGCCGGGTCTTCAGCGGGACCCGGTCCTCGTACCTGAAGTCGCCGACCTGGGACCTGGCCATCGGCAGCACGCGGAAGGCGAGCAGGATGGCCCGTTTGGCCCGCTCGTCCACCACCACCTCGTCGGTCACCGGATCGACAGACGCCACCCTGGCCTGCCCGGCGTCGATCTCGTCTACCGCGGCCACCACCGCTGCCCGGGCCTGCGTGTCGGCGGGCGACAGCTCGGCCCGCCGCTCCCACAACTCGTCGATTTCGTCAGATAGCGCCCCGGAGGTCCCCCCGGAGGGGGGCCAGGGGGGTCTCGGGGGGATGGCATCCCCCCGGTCGCGGGGGGGTATGGTGGGGTCGTCCCCCCGGCTGGCAGGGTCTGGGGGGGATGGAATTCCCCCCAGAGCGGGGGTTCCAGGGGGTCGTCCCCCTGGGCTAGCACTGCTCATGTTGCGCGAGCTTAGCGGTACGGTTTGATGGTGTGCCGCTCCATCCCGCTCGGCGTCGAGCCCGAGCCGTCATCGGGACTGCACTGGCGCTGGTGCTGGCCGTAGCCGGCTACGCCGTCTACCACAGCTTCGCCAACGTCACCTCTGCTCCTCCTCCGCCCGGCTGCCAGGCGGGCAGCGGCGAGCAGGCCATCACGCTCGACACCGACCAGGCGGCCATCGCGGCCACCATCGCGGGCGTCGCGGCCCGGCACCGGCTGCCGCGACAGGCGGTCACCATCGCCCTCGCCGCCGCGCTGCAGGAATCGAAGCTGCACAACCTGGACTACGGTGACCTCGACTCGGTCGGGATCTTCCAGCAGCGTCCCTCGGAAGGCTGGGGCCCCGCCGCCGACCTGGAGGACCCCGTCTACGCCACCACCAAGTTCTTCGCCGCCCTCACCCAGGTGCCCGGCTACGCCAAGATGCCCGCCTACCAGGCCGCGCAGGACGTCCAGCACAGCGCGGACGGGTCCGCCTACCAGCAGTGGGTCTCGCTAGCCGGGCAGCTGGCCGGCTACTTCACCGGCCAGCCGGCGCACGGCGTGTCCTGCTGGTACGCGCCGGCCGGGCCGGGTGACCTGGCGGGTGCAGTGCGGCGGATGGCCCAGACGTTCGGACCACCGGGGCGTAAAGCGGTAGTGATTCGTATCACTACGGACCGTTCGGCTCAAAAGAACTCCGGCAGCGCCGCGGTCCTGCACGTCCAGCGGAGCTCAGCCTGGACGGTGGCCGGCTGGCTGGTAGCGCACGCGCAGGCCTACGGCCTCAGCGAAGTGCGGTATGCCGGTTATGAGTGGAAAGCCGCGAATGGCACTATGGGCTGGCGGCCTGATCCCGGGCCGAACGCTTCGCCGCGCGGCAGTATTGTCGCTGGCTGAGGCGACGTCGGCCGGAAGCCGCCATACTGTGATAGCAGCAGGGACCAAGAAGACGACAGGAGTTCTCCCGTGACCTACATCATCGCGCAGACCTGCGTTGATGTGCTTGACAGAGCATGCATCGAGGAATGCCCCGTTGACTGCATCTACGAGGGCGAGCGCATGCTATATATCCACCCCGACGAGTGCGTGGACTGCGGCGCTTGCGAGCCCGTCTGCCCGGTCGAGGCGATCTACTACGAGGACGACGTGCCCGACCAGTGGAAGGAGTACTACAAGGTCAACGTGGACTTCTTCGAAGACCTCGGCTCCCCCGGCGGCGCCTCCAAGACCGGCAAGATCGGCAAGGACCACCCGCTGGTCGCGGCGCTGCCGCCGCAGGCCGCGGAGGAATGACGCTCGCGGGTCGGCTTCCCGCCTTCACCTGGGACCGGATCGCGCCGCTGCGCGAGAAAGCCGGGCTCCACCCGGGCGGCCCTGTGGACCTGTCCATGGGGACGCCTGTCGATCCGGTGCCCGACCTGATCCGTCATGCCCTGGCCGAGGCCTCCAACGCGCCTGGCTACCCGGCAACGTGGGGAACGCCGCGGCTGCGCGCCGCCGCGGCCGGGTGGCTGGCGCGCGCGCACGGCGCCGGGGTGCCGCCCGATGACGTGCTGCCCGTCATCGGCACCAAAGAGTTCATCGCGTGGCTTCCGGTCATGCTCGGGCTCGGGCCGGGCGACGTGGTGCTCCACCCCGAACTGGCGTACCCCACCTACGACATCGGCGCGCGGCTCGCCGGGGCTTCTGCTGTCGCCTCCGACAGCCTGCTGGCGGCTGGGCCCGCGCGGGTGCGGCTCGTGTGGGTGAACTCGCCGTCCAACCCCACCGGGCGGGTGCTGCCCGCCGAGCACCTGCGCAAGGTGGTCGACTGGGCCAGGGAGCGCGGGGCGGTGGTGGCCTCCGACGAGTGCTACATCTCGCTGGGCTGGGAGGCCTCGCCCGTCTCCGTGCTGCACCCCGACGTGTGCGGCTCATCGCGGAACGGCGTGCTGGCCGTTCACTCGCTGTCCAAGCGGTCTAACCTGGCCGGCTACCGCGCCGGGTTCGTGACCGGTGACCCCGCGCTGGTCGCGGACCTGCTCGCGATCTCCAAGCAAGCCGGGATGATCATGCCGGGGCCGGTGCAGGCCGCGATGACGGCCGCACTCGACGACGACGTGCACGCTTTTGAGCAGCGGGAACGTTATGCTGCCCGGCGTTCGGTCTTGCGGGCGGCCTTCGCCGAGGCCGGCTGGACCATCGACCACTCCGAGGCCGGGCTCTACCTATGGGTCACGCACCCGGCGCACGACTGCTGGTCGGCCGCCGAGTGGCTGGCCGCCGAGGCCGGCCTCCTGGTCGCCCCGGGCGAACTCTACGGGCCCGCGGGCAGCGGGCACGTCCGGGTGGCGCTGACCGCCACCGACGAGCGCATCGCCGCCGCTGCGGAGCGACTGGCCACGTTGCGTTCCTGAAGCCGGAGCGGCGGGCCGCACGGCCGGTCACGACCGGTCAGGTCTCGCCTTGATGGACCTGAGCGCCTACAGCACCGCCAACGGCAACGCGGTCATCGCCTACCCGCAGAACGGCGGCAGGAACCAGCGGTGGTCGCTGCCGTAACCCGAGCGGTCCCGGCCGCTCGGCGGAAATGGCATCACGCACTCGCGGTGGTCGGGCAAGATTTGATAGATGTTCCGCAAGCGCGCTTCCGAGGACAAGACCGACGCAGTCGTCCCTGACGGCGACGAGCAAGCCGGGCGGGCTGGGTCGGCCGGCCCTGCTGGGTCGGCTGGCCGCGATGGTCAGGGGAGCCGGAGTTCACGACCAGCCGAACCCGTCTCTCCAGGTGACGATGATGCCGCCGAGCCGTGGGGCCCGCCCCGGCCGGGCTCGACGTGAGCATGCCGCACCCGGCCCGGGTGTGGAACTACTGGCTCGGCGGCCGGGACTTCTTCGCCGCCGACAAGTCCGCAGGCGAAGAGATCAGCCGGGAGTTCCCGCACCTCGCGCAGACCGCACGGGCCGAGCGCGCCTTCCTGGTCCGCGCGGTGCGCTTTCTGGCCGGCCCCGCCCGGATCCGGCAGTACCTCGACGTCGGCGCGGGCCTGCCCGCCGGAGGGAACACCCACGAGATCGCGCAGCGCATCGCGCCGGACAGCGGGATCGTCTATGCCGACAATGACCCGGTGGTCATCATGCACGCCAAGGCACTGCTGGGCAGCCCGATGCTGGCCAGCACCCCGGACGGGGCGGTCTGTTATACCGACGCCGACCTGCGTGACGTGGCCGCGGTCCTAGCCGGCGCGGCCAGCACCCTCGACATGTCCCGGCCGGTTGCCCTGATCATGCTGGGCATCCTCGGCCACCTCGATGACTACGGCGCGGCGCGCTCGATCACGAGCCAGCTGATGGACGCGTTGCCCTCGGGCAGCTATGTCGTGATCGCCGACGGTGTGGCCGCGAACCCGGTCACCGAGAGTGCGCAGCGGCGGTACGACGCAAGCGCCCGACCACGGTATGGCGCGAGCGCGCCCGCACCGTACCTATTGCGCAGGCCGGACGAGCTGGCCAGCTTCTTCGACGGGCTCGACCTAGTCGAGCCGGGTGTGGTGCCCTGCCCGCGCTGGCGGCCGGACGGGCACGGCGCAGACGGGCGCGGAGCACACGAGCGCGGAGCGGACCGGCGCGGAGCGGACGGGCGCGGAGCGGACGGGCGCGGGACGAATGGCGCTCAGGAAAACGAGGCGGCCGCCTACTGCGGCGTAGCCAGGAAGCCCTGAACCCGAAAAACGCCTGGTTAGAGCTACGGACAACAAATCGCCGTTTTAGCTCGGAATTACGCAATGATTCTTCGCTGACACGCATGGCCAGCGGATGTTTTCCGGTACGGCTAACCCCTACCCTTGGCTCATGATCGCTATCGAGCCCTCATGATCAATAGGGGGAACAGCGCAGACGGTCCGCGTCCGCGACAGGCTTCGGCACGGGGATACCTGATGTGCCCGCCGGAACATTTCGCCGTCACGTACGCCATCAACCCGTGGATGGAACCGGAGAAGCCGACCGACGCCGCCAACGCCATGCGGCAGTGGGCCCGGCTCCGCCAGGTTTACCTCGACTTCGGTCACGACGTGCGGACGATCGAGCCGGTGGCCGGGCTGCCCGACATGGTGTTCGCCGCCAACGGGGCCAGCGTGGTCGGCGGAAAGGTGCTCGGCGCACGGTTCCGCCATCCGCAGCGGGCCAGGGAAGCCGACGCGTACCTGGACTGGTTCTGCACCAGCGGTTATACCGAGGTGCGGACGCCCGAGCATGTCAACGAGGGCGAGGGCGACATCTTGTTCGCCGGGCACACGCTGCTGGCCGGGCACGGTTTCCGAAGCGATCAGGCCGTCGCCGCCGAACTGGCGGACCTGTGCGGGCTGCCGGTGGTGAGCCTGCGCCTGGTCGACCCGCGCTTCTACCACCTGGACACCGCGCTGTGCGTGCTCGACGCCGACACCGCCATGTACTACCCGGCGGCGTTCGACGACGCCGGGCGGGCGGCCATCGCCGAGCTGTTCACCGAACTGATCGAGGCGAAGGACGAGGACGCCGAGGTGCTCGGCCTGAACGCGGTCAGTGACGGCCGGCACGTGATCCTGCCAGTCCAGGCGAGCGGCCTGGCCGCCCAGCTCAGCGAGCGGGGTTTCGAGCCGGTGGGCGTCGACATGTCCGAACTGCTCAAGGCGGGCGGCGGACCCAAGTGCTGCACGCTGGAGCTGCGCTGACCAGGACTGCCTGGCCCGGCGAAAGGGGAACATCATGACCGAGACCATGACCGGCCTGCTCAAGCTGGGCAGTGAGTACGGCGCGCATAACTACCATCCGCTGCCGATCGTCGCCGCAGAGGCCGAGGGCGCCTGGGTGACCGACGTGGAGGGGCGCCGCTACCTCGACATGCTCGCCGCCTACTCGGCACTGAACTTCGGCCACCGGCACCAGCGGCTGATCGCAGCGGCGCAGCGGCAGCTCGAGCATCTCACGCTGGTCAGCCGCGCGTTCGAGCACGACCAGTTCGGGCCGTTCTGCGCGGAACTGGCCGACCTGGCAGGCATGGACGTGGTACTGCCGATGAACACCGGCGCGGAGGCGGTCGAGACCGCCATCAAGGTCGCGCGCAAGTGGGGATACACGGTTAAGGGGGTTCCGGCCGACCAGGCGGTGATCATCGCGTTCGCCGGGAACTTCCACGGCCGCACGACGACGATCATCAGCTTCTCCACCGATGACAACGCGCGGGCCGACTTCGGTCCGTACACGCCTGGTTTCCGTATCGTGCCTTACGGCGACTTGGACGCGCTGACCGAGGCCGTCGGCGAGCTCGGCGACCGCGTGGTCGCTGTGCTCGTCGAGCCGATCCAGGGTGAGGCCGGAGTGGTCGTGCCGCCGCCCGGCTTCCTCGCCGGGATCCGGGAGCTGTGCACCGCGCATGACATCTTGATGATCGCGGACGAGATCCAGTCCGGCCTGGGCCGCACCGGGTTCACGTTCGCCTGCACGGCAGAGGATGTGGTACCCGACGCCTACCTGCTCGGCAAGGCCCTCGGCGGCGGCATCGTGCCGGTCTCCGCGATGGTGTCGACGTGGCCGGTGCTCGGCGTGCTGCACCCGGGACAGCACGGCTCAACGTTCGGCGGCAACCCGCTGGCCTGCGCCGTCGCCCGGGAAGTCATCGCGATGCTGCGCACCGGCGAGTACCAGGCGCGGGCGCAGGTGCTCGGGGAGCGGATGCACACGCGGCTGTCCGCGCTGCCGCACACGGCGGTGAGCGCGGTGCGCGGCCGCGGGTTGTGGGCCGGCTTGGAGTTCACGTCGCTGCCGGGGCGCGAGGTGTGCGAGCGACTCGCCGCACGCGGCGTGCTAGCCAAGGAGACCCACGGTAACGTAATCAGGCTCGCGCCGCCCCTGGTCATCAGCGAGGAAGACCTCGACTGGGGACTTGACCGCATCGAAGACGCGATCCGCTCTTAGCGTCGCTGGAGGCTTGCGACTGGCTGCGCCGCTGGAGGCCTTGCGACTGGCTGCGCCGCTGGAGGCCTTGCGACTGGCTGCGCCGCTGGAGGCTTCCGGTTCAAATGAATGTGACGTTCTACCCAAAAGATTAAGTAGAGCGCCACGTTCACGTAATTCCGGTCCTGCGGGAGCGCGAGTTTTATGCGGCTTTTGCCCGGAATTGCGAAGTGCGGGATGGGCTTCGGGACACGGGCCTGCAGCCGATGGGGGCTGGAGATGGGCGCCGGGCCTGCAGGCGGTGACGGGCTGCGGGTGGGCGCGAGTTAGTCCTCTGCGGGGCGCAGGCGGCGGTAGCGGCCGGCGTAGTGGATCAGCGGGCCGCGGGCCGGCGGGTCCGGCGGGCCGTCCACGGCGACGACCTGGCCGACGATGATGCTGTGATCGCCGCCGTCGTACACCGCGGTGGTCCGGCATTCCAGCGTGGCCAGCACGCCGTCCAGTAGCGGAGCGCCGGTGACCGGGCCCGCGTGGTGAGCCACCCCATCCAGTTGCCCGTCCAGCGGGCGACCCCGGGTGGCCAGCCAGCGCGCCGTCTTCTCCCCGTCCTCGGCCAGGATGGACGCTCCCCAGGACCCGGCCTCAAGGACGGCGTTGTGGAAGCGGGCGACCTTCTCCGCGCAGAAAAGCACGAGCGGCGGCTCGAGGGATACCGACGCGAACGCGCTCACGGTCATCGCGTGGCCGGCGCTGGTTGTCACCACGACGATGCCGCCGGGAAACTGGCCCGCGGCCCGCCGGAAAGCGACCTGGTCGATGTCGCTCACCTCGGCGACATCCCGGTGGTCCCGGACCGCCCGGAAACCCCGGCTTCCCCAGGCCGGCCCGGCCGGCCCGTCGGGCCATGCCCGCGAACGACAGGACGACCCCGGCGGCCACGCTGAGCGTGCCGCCGTACAGGTACCACTTGCCCGGGGTCGTGGCGGTGATGATGACGCTTCCGTTCGAGACCGGCATGGACAGCACAAACGACGCGATGATCCAGCCCATTCCGGGCACGATCGCGCCGCTGACCGAATGCATGGCCCAGGCCGCCAGCAGGCAGGTAGCCAGGATGACAGCGCAGCTCGCCAGCGCGGCCACCGGCACTCCCCCGGACACCCGGCTGTACTGGAAGCTGCCGATCGTCCCCTCCACCAAGCCGAGTACGAACAGCACGCCGTAAACGCCGAAGGAGATGAGCGACCGTGTCTCGCGCTTGCCGCTCGTGACGTTCATGACAGCAGGCTACTGTGCCAGCAGGTCTACCTGACGTGTGCCAGCAGGTCTACCTGACGTGTGCCAGCAGGTCTACCTGACGTGTGCCAGCAGGTCTACCTGACGTGTGCCAGCAGGTCTACCTCACGGCCGCCAGGGCCGGACGGCGGCCCGAGCGGCCCGGCCAGCAGGGTGTAGTACTCCACGCCGGACGCCTGGTGCCTGATCTGGTTGGAGAGCGCGAAGTACGGGGCGTCGACCGAAATCTGCGTGGCGTGCGCGCGCATCGCCGCCAGCTTCGCATCGAGGTAGGCGGTGGCGTCGATCTCGGTGGTGACCCCGTCGGATTCGGGCCCGGCGGTGACGTAGAACTTGGCCAGGCCGAGGTCGGCAGACTGCTGGAAAGCCCGGCAAGCCACCCGGTGGGCCTGGATGTGATCGGGGTGCCCGTAGAAGCCGTTGGCGTCGTAGGTCACCAGCACCTGCGGCCTGACCTCGCGGATGATGTCCAGCAGGGCGCGGGCGGCCTGGTCCACGTCGGCCCGCCAGAAGCAGCGCGGATCGTCGTTGCCCTCGGTGCCCATCATGCCGGAGTCCCGCCACCGGCCAGGTCTGCCGAGGAACCGGTGGTCGGTCACGCCGAGCTCGGCGCAGGCGGCGGCCAGCTCACCGATGCGGTACTCCCCCAGCCGGTCCTCGTGCTCCGCGGCCAGGTGCGCCAGCGACGGCGGGATGATCTCCCCGAGCTCGCCGAGCGTGCAGGTGACGAGCGTGACCCGCGCACCCTCGGCGGCGTACTTGGCCATCGTCGCCCCGGTGCCGATCGACTCGTCATCCGGATGCGCGTGTACCAGCAGCAACCGCCCAGCCGAGGAGGCGCCAGCCGAGGAGGCGCCAGCCGAGGAGGCGCCAGCCGAGGAGGCGCCAGCCGAGGAGGCGCCAGCTGGATCCATGAATGGGAGCCTACCGGTCACTCCCACATCGGCCGGAACTGGCAAGATGGGCTGCCATGAGCGAGAGTTTCCCGCGCCAGGAAGCCAGGACCAGACGGTTCACGCTCGGCGTGCCGCGCGCGTTCCGCATCTCGTCCGACGGGACCCGGGTGGCCTACCTGCGCACCCAGGGCGGCGACGACCCAGTGACGTGCCTGTGGCTGCTGGACGTGGGCGGCGGGCCGGAGCGGCTGGTCGCGGACCCGCGGACGCTGGGCGGCGACGAGGAGGACTTGACGCCGCAGGAGCGCGCCCGCCGGGAACGGGTCAGGGAACAGGCCGGCGGCATCGTGGCCTACGCCACCGACGCCGATCTGGCGGTCGCGGTCTTCCCCTGGTCCGGCGGCGTCTACGCGGTGGACCTGACCCGGCCGGACGCGACCCCGCACGAGGTGGCGGTGCCCGGCCCGGCGCTGGATCCGCGCCCCGACCCGACCGGGAAGCGGCTGGCCTACGTGTGCGCCGGGGCGCTGCGGGTGGCCAGCCTGGCCGACCCCGCCGAAGACCAGGTCCTAGCGGACCCGCGGGGCGCCGAGCACGTGACGTTCGGGCTGGCGGAGTTCATCGCGGCCGAGGAGATGGACCGCCACCGTGGCTACTGGTGGTCGCCGGACGGTTCGGCGCTGCTGATCGCGCGGGTGGACGAGACGCCCGTCGACCGGTGGCACATCGCCGATCCCGCTAACCCGGAACGGCCGCCCGCCGAGGTGGCGTATCCGGCCGTGGGCACTCCGAACGCCGCGGTGTCCCTGCTGCTGGCCGGGCTGGACGGCACCGCCGTGGACGTCGGGATCGACCACGCCGCGTTCCCTTACCTGGTGACCGCCTGCTGGGAGGGCGGGCACGATCCGCTGGTGGTAGTGCAGAGCCGGGACCAGCGGACGATGCGGCTGCTGACCGTCGACCCCGCCACCGGCCGGGCCGAGGTGCTGCGCGAGGACACCGACCCGCGCTGGCTGGAGATCGTCCCCGGCGTCCCCGCCTGGACCACGGACGGCGCGCTGGTGTGGACGGCTGACACGGACGACACCCGCCGCCTGCTGATCGGCGCGCCCGGGGAGGCCGAACCGGTCACCCCGCCTGGCCTGCAGGTGCGCGGTGTCCTCGGCGTGGACGGCGACACCGTGCTGTTCCAGGCATCCACCGAGCCGACCCAGGTCGAGCTGTGGACCTACGGACCCGGCGGGCTGAGCCGGGTGGGCGACGGCGAAGGCGTCGAGACGGGCACCCGCGCGGGCGGGACCACGGTCATCGCGAGCCGCGGGCTCGACGACGACGGCGTGACCGTCCGGGTGTGCCGCGACAGCAGGCCGGTCGCCGACCTCGCCTCGCTGGCCGAACGTCCGGCGCTGCCCGCGCCCCGGCCGGCCTTGTTCGGCGCCGGGTCGCGGGAGATCCGCACCGCCGTGCTGTTCCCGTCCTGGCATCAGCCCGGGCAGCGGAAGCTGCCGGTACTGCTCGACCCCTACGGCGGCCCGCACGCCCAGCGGGTACTCAAGGCCCGCGGCGCCTACCTGACCTCGCAGTGGTTCGCCGAGCAAGGCTTCGCCGTCGTCATCGCGGACGGCCGCGGCACCCCCGGCCGGGGTCCGGAGTGGGAGCGCGCGGTGGCCGGTGACCTGGCCAGCCCGGTGCTCGAGGACCAGATCGACGCGCTACGCGACGCCGCGGCCCGCTTCGCGGACCTGGACACCGGCCGGGTCGCGATCCGCGGCTGGTCGTTCGGCGGCTACCTGGCCGCGCTGGCGGTGCTGCGCCGCCCGGACGTGTTCCACGTGGCGATCGCGGGCGCGCCGGTCACCGACTGGCACCTGTACGACACTCACTACACGGAGCGCTACCTGGGTTTCCCGGATCGGGACGAGGAAAACTACGAGCGGTCCTCGTTGATATGTTTGGCCGAACGGGTGGCGGTGGCAGCCCCGGCCCACCCGGCATCGCCCGGGGAGGCGGGCGCGGACCCGACTTCGCCGCGTCCGCTTATGCTGATCCACGGACTGGCGGACGACAACGTGGTGGTGGCCCACACGCTGCGGCTGTCGGGGGCGCTGCTGGAGGCCGGCTACCCGCACACGGTGCTGCCGCTGTCCGGTATCACGCACATGGCATCCCAGGAGACCGTGGCGGAGAACCTGCTCCTGCTCCAGCTCCACTTCCTCCGCGACGCGCTCGCTCCCGTTTCATGATCGTGGCCAGAAATGGGCGCTATTTGCCCAAAACTGGCTACGATCATGGCCTGCCGGGCGGCGCAGCCGAGCCGGGGAAGGCGAAGCGACCGTCGGGGCCCGGGGCGAACGGGCGGGCTTCGGCCACGGCGTCGGTGTTGAGCGGGCCGTAGATGTGGGGATAGGGCGCATCCTGGCCGGGCACGCGCTCGTACCGTATCTCAGGCCCCACCCGTTCGGGGTCAATGACCAGCAGCACCAGGTCAGGCACGTCCCGGTAGAACGCGTTGGCCACCCGGGCGACCTGGTCCGCCGTCGAGGCGTGGATGAACCCCTGCTCGGCCAGGGTCAGGCCGCGCGTCGACGTCGTGTACTGCCCCTCGCGCACCGCGCGCTCCCAGTCGGCCGTGGCGGCGATGTGGTAGATGAACGCCATCCGACCCCCATGTAGCCAGCACAGTGTAGCCAGGGTCACACGCAAGATAGGACTTCCGTCACTTCCATTCGGGCCCAACTGGAATAAGTTCTTGGTCATCGGCCACGCGGAAGGCATGCCTAGTACAGGCATGCACCGCGTAGCCTTACGCTTACCATCGAAGCAGCGAGGACGCTGAGGATGACACAGTTGCCGGTAACGCAGGCACCGGAAGAGCCGGCCAGAACACGGGCGCAGATCTCCGCACGCACGTTCCGCACGGACCAGTGGTTGAAGTCGCCGCGCATCGTAGCGGCCGGGCTCACGATCTGGGTCGCCTATGCCACGGTCCGCGTGTTCACCGGCCACTGGTATTACGTGCCCCAGTACCACTACCTGACGCCGTTCTACTCGCCGTGCATCAGCGGCGAATGCGTGCCGGGCTCGAGCACCCTGGGTCAGTGGATCCCGGCGGTACCGCCGATCATCCCGTACGCGTTCGTGTCGCTGGTGTTCGTGCTCGGCTTCCGGCTGACGTGCTACTACTACCGGGGAGCGTACTACCGGGCCTTCTGGCGGGCGCCGACGGCATGCGCGGTGCGCGAGCCGCACGCGAAGTACACCGGCGAGACCCGGGTGCCGCTGATCGCGCAGAACCTGCACCGCTACTTCTGGTACATGGCCCTGCTCGTCGGGATCCTGCTCAGCTACGACGCGGCGCAGGCCTTCCGCGGGCCGGACGGGAACTTCGGGTTCGGCATCGGCTCGCTGATCCTGCTGGCCAACGTGATCCTGCTGTGGGCCTACACGCTGGGCTGCCACTCGTGCCGGCACATCACCGCCGGGCGGCTGAAGAACTTCTCCTCCCACCCGGTGCGGTACTGGGCCTGGACGAAGATCTCGTGGCTGAACGCGCGGCACCTGCAGTTCGCCTGGATCACGCTGGGCACGCTGATGCTGAGCGACCTTTACATCATGCTTGTGGCCAGCGGGGCCTTCTCAGATCCAAGAATCTTTAATTAACCGAACGGGCTGTGGTATGAGCGACGCAGAAACTAGCAGCGACGCAGGGTCGGCCGCCAAAGCGGCGGCGAGCGAAATCGACCGCTTCACCTATGACGTGGTGGTCGTCGGCGCAGGCGGCTCGGGATTGCGCGCGGCGATCGAGGCGCGGCTGCACGGCAAGAAGACCGCGATCATCTCCAAGTCCCTGTTCGGCAAGGCGCACACGGTCATGGCCGAAGGCGGCTGCGCGGCCGCCATGGGCAACGTGAACCCGAACGACAACTGGCAGGTGCACTTCCGCGACACCATGCGCGGCGGCAAGTTCCTGAACAACTGGCGGATGGCCGAGTTGCACGCCAAGGAGGCCCCGGACCGGGTTCTGGGAGCTCGAGGCGTGGGGCGCGCTGTTCGACCGGACCCCCGACGGGAAGATCAGCCAGCGGAACTTCGGCGGGCACGAGTACCCGCGGCTGGCCCACGTCGGCGACCGGACCGGCCTGGAGATGATCCGCACCCTGCAGCAGAAGATCGTCGCCTTGCAGCAGGAAGACGCGGTCAACCTGGGCGACCCCGAGGCGATGATCAAGGTCTACGCCGAGACCACGATCATCCAGCTGATGAAAGACAGCGGTGCCGGCGACGGGGGGCGTATCGCCGGGGCCTTCGGCTATTTCCGCGATACCGGGCGATTTGTCCTGTTCGAGGCGCCGGCGATCGTGCTCGCCACCGGCGGAATCGGGAAGACATTCAAGGTCACCTCTAATTCCTGGGAGTACACCGGCGACGGGCACGCGCTCGCCCTGCTGGCCGGGGCGACCCTGCTGAACATGGAGTTCGTGCAGTTCCACCCGACGCATATGGTCTGGCCGTTGTCGGTGGCCGGCCTGCTGGTCACCGAGTCGGTGCGCGGCGACGGCGGCGTGCTGCGCAACTCCGAGGGCAAGCGGTTCATGTTCAACTACGTGCCAGACGTGTTCCGGCCGATGTACGCGGAGACCGAGGAAGAGGCCGACCGCTGGTACAACGACCAGGCCAATAACCGGCGCCCGCCCGAGCTGCTGCCCCGGGACGAGGTGGCCCGGTCCATCAGGGCCGAGGTCAAGGCGGGCCGCGGGTCACCGCACGGCGGCGTGTTTCTCGACATCGCGTCCCGGCGGCCGGCCGAGGAGATCCTGCGCAAGCTGCCGTCGATGTACCACCAGTTCAAGGAACTGGCCGATGTCGACATCACCAAGGAGCCGATGGAGGTCGGCCCGGCTCAGCACTACGTGATGGGCGGGGTCGAGGTGGACCCGGACTCCGGCGAGGCGCTCGTGCCCGGGCTGTTCGCGGCGGGTGAGGTCTCTGGCGGGATGCACGGCTCCAACCGGCTGGGCGGCAACTCACTGTCCGACCTGCTGGTGTTCGGGCGCCGGGCCGGCGCGGGGGCCGCGGACTACCTCGACACCCAGAGCACGCGGCCGACGGTCTCGGAGGTGGCGCTGGCCGAGGCGAAGGCCGAGGCGCTCGCCCCGCTCGAGCGATCCGGCGGCGAGAACCCGTACGCGGTCCACGCCGAGGTCCAGCAGACGATGAGCGACCTCGTTGGCATCATCCGCCGCGAGGACGAGATCAAGACCGCCCTCGCGGAACTGGAGAAACTGCGCGAGCGCGCCGAGAAGATCAGCGCCCCGGGCGGCAGCGCGTACAACCCCGGGTGGCACTTGGCTCTCGACCTGCGCAACATCTTGCTGATCGCGGAGTGCGTGGCGCAGGCCGCGCTGGAACGCCAGGAGTCGCGCGGCGGTCACACCAGGGACGACTACCCGGGCATGTCACCAGAATGGCGGAAGGTGAACCTGATCTGCTCGCTCGGCGCCGGCGGCGGCGTGTCACTGCGACGGCAGCCGATGGAGCCCATGCGGACGGAACTGCTCGAACTGTTCGACCTGGGCGAGTTGGAGAAGTACATGACAGAGGACGAGCTGGCCGGCCTGCCTGGTGCGGCTGAGGGCGCCGCGGAGGAGACACCGCCTTCCGCTCCGCCCACTGGCGCGCCTCCTGGCGTCCTGCCGGAGGCGGGCCAGAAGGCGCCGTCAAGCGAAGCGCCCGCGAGGAAGGCAGGGGAATAGAGCGATGAGCTACAAGGCTGCGCTGCGGGTCTGGCGCGGGGACGCGGGCGCCGGGGCGCTCGCCGACTACCAGGTCGAGGTCAACGAGGGTGAGGTCGTGCTGGACATCCTGCACCGGCTGCAGGCGACCCAGATCGGCGACCTGGCCATCCGGTGGAACTGCAAGGCGGGCAAGTGCGGCTCGTGCTCGATGGAGATCAACGGCCGGCCGCGGCTGGCCTGCATGACCCGGATGTCGATCTTCACGCCGGACGAGACGCTGATCATCACGCCGTTGCGGACCTTCCCGGTGATCAGGGACCTGGTCACCGATGTGTCGTTCAACTACGCCAAGGCGCGGGAGATCCCCTCGTTCACCCCGGAACCGTCGGTCAAGCCGGGCGAGTTCCGGATGCAGCAGGTCGACGTGAACCGGTCGCAGGAGTTCCGCAAGTGCATTGAGTGCTTCCTGTGCCAGAACACCTGCCACGTGATCCGTGACCACCCGGAGAACGAGCGTCCCTTCGCCGGTCCCAGGTTCCTGATGCGGGTCGCCGAGCTCGAGATGCACCCGGCCGACACCGCCGACCGGCGCGAGATCGCCCAGGACGACTTCGGCCTCGGCTACTGCAACATCACCAAGTGCTGCACCGAGGTATGCCCGGAACACATCAAGATCACCGACAACGCGCTGATCCCGATGAAGGAACGGGTGGTCGGCCGCAAGTACGACCCGCTGGTCTGGCTCGGCGACAAGATCAGCCGCCGGACCGCCAAGGACACCCCCAAGGTGCCAGGCACGGCCTGACATCAGGTTCCCCGGATCCTGTATCAAACGCGAGGTTCGCCTGATCTTCTACCAAAGCGTCATTTCCTGCGCTTTCCGCACATGACCGTGGCGGAGGGCCGGGTGGGGCGCTCTGCGCATGAAGACTGCATGAAACTGGGCAGTGCGGGCCGGGCGCCCGGCTACGATGACAGGTGGTCTGGCTGGTGTTCACCCGCTGCGCCTGCCTCGGCTGGCACGAACGTGCCTGCGGCTCGCACCACGGTCGTTCGGCGTTAATGATCTTTTGAGTTGGATGGCGGAGCGGGGAGCGAAGGGCTGGCATGTCGCATCTGACGTACGCAGAGGCCGGAGTCATCGGGCTTCTCCAGGGCATCACCGAGCTATTCCCGATATCCAGCCTGGGGCACGCGGTGCTCATCCCGGCCATCATCGGCGGGTCGTGGGCGCAGGACCTGAACGTTTCCCTGGCCGAGTCGCCGTATCTGGCGTACATCGTCGGGCTGCACGTCGCGACGGCCCTCGCCATGATCATCTTCTTCTGGCGGGACTGGCTGCGGATCATCGGGGGCTTCTTCGCCTCGATCAAGCACTTCATCGTGCCCGAGCCGGGCACCAGGCGGTTCGAGCCGCAGGGCGCCGACCAGACGCTCGCCTGGATGATCATCCTGGCCACGATCCCGGTCGGCATCGCCGGGCTGCTGCTCGAGCATACGTTCCGTACCGTGTTCAGCAGGCCGCTCCTTACCTCGTCGTTCCTGTTCGTGAACGGGCTGATCCTGCTGGCCGGCGAGCGAGCGCGGCGGCGCGGCGCCGATGCCGAGATGGAGCAGGTGGCCTTCGATCAGCAGATGGCGGCCGAGCGGCAGACGGCCTCCGTCGGCGCAGGCGGGCACGGTCCGGCCGGAGGCGGCCGGCACTCCTCCGGGCAGCGGGCGCTGAAGCAGGAGCAGGCGAGCCTCGCGGTGCAGGCTGACCGGAGGCTGACCCGCGTCGGCTTCCCGACCGCCATCGGCCTCGGCGCGATGCAGATCCTGGCGCTGCTGCCCGGCATCAGCCGGGACGGCATCGTCATGGTCAGCGGCATGTTCCGCGGGATGTCCCGGCAGGACGCCGCCCGGTTCTCGTTCCTGCTGTCGGCTCCGGTCATCCTGGCGGCCGGCCTGCTGAAGATCGGCGACCTGACCGGGCCGCTGGGAGCCGGGATCCGGGGTCAGGTGATATTCGGCAGCGTGCTCTGCGGGATCAGCGCCTACCTCGCGCTCAGGTTCCTGGTCCGTTACCTGAGTGACCCCAAGCGCACGCTGATGCCGTTCGCGATCTACTGCCTGGTGGCCGGCGCGGGTGCCTTTATCTTCCTGTCCGTGCGATAGCGGCTTGGCGCCGGGCCGTCAGCCAGAGGCTCGTGCGGAGGGAGAGACGGCGGTGCCCGGGGTGGGCATGCCGGGCGCCGCAGGCGCGGCCGGGTTGGTCGAGCTGGCCGGGTTGGTTCCGGGTTGGCCGGGGTTGGTCCCGGGTGGCCGGGTTGGTTCCGGTGGCCGGGTTGGTTCCGGCCTGAGCCCACGGCTGGGTGAAGCCGATCGCCCCGCGGTTCTCGTAGCTGGAGACGCGGATCGGGAAGCCCGTCGCGTAGGCCTCGATCATCTTCCCGTTCCCGATCACCAGGCCGACATGCCCCGGCGAGGTGGTGGTACCGTCCGAGCCGGCGAAGAACACCAGGTCCCCCGGCTGGACCTGGGCGGCGGGGATCCGCCGCTCGGTCGCCCACTGGTCCTGTGAGGTCCGCGCGATGTCGATCCCCGCCGTCCGGTAGGCCATCATCACCAGGCCGGAGCAGTCGAAGGCGTCCGGCCCGGTGCCGCCCCACAGGTACGGCTTGCCGAGCTGCTGCTCGGCGAACGAGATGGCGGTGGCCACGGCCTGGGTCGGCGCCTGGACGGCGGGCACGCCCCCGGTCGTCTGGGCGCAGCCGGCCACCGAACTGCCCGACGGCATTTGTGCGGACACCACGGAGAAGTTGCCGCCCGCGTACTGCGCCGCGTAGTACAGCACGCTCTGCACGTACGACTGCAGGTGGTTGTAGGCGAAGATCGCGGCCGAGGGATTGGTCTGCACCTGGAACTCGAGCAGGTACTTGGCCGCGCCCGCGATCGCGTCGGCGGGGTTGTAGACGTCCGCGTTCGGGCCACCGTCCTCGCTGGTCGCGACGCCGCTGACCACCTGGCTGGCCGGGTGGACCGGCAGGCCGCCCCAGGTGTTGCCGGACGCGCCGCCGATGCCGATCTGCATTGGCCCGGCCGCGCCGAAGCCGTTCTGGCCGCTGTGCACGCCGGGCAGGGCGGACTGCCCGTTGTCGCTTTCCACCGTGCCGATGCCGGCCAGGATCGGCCACGGCACGCCGTACTGCTGCCCGACCTTCTTGTACCAGAACAGGTAGTTGGCCGGGATCGACTTGGCCTTGGCGCTGGCTGTCGGCTGCCCCGCCGTGCCGGTCTGCTGACCAGAGCAGCCTGCGCCCGTGGCGAAGAACGCGTTCGTCCCGATCAGGATGGGCACGGCCAGCAGGCCGAGCCCGACGATGCCGAAAAGGCCGATGATGCCGAGCACGAGAATCCGTGGCGCCCGCTGCTCCCTGACGCTGCCCGGCCGGGTCTGCGTCTCGGTCCGGGTGATGACCCTGTTCGTCATGACTGGCCCACGTTGGAGAACTGGATGTCGTTCACTTGCCAGCTCGTGCCGGAGCCGGTGACGGTGATGGCGTACTGCGTGCTGCCGTTGGTGGTGGCGCGCGAGGTGACCAGATGCTGCCCCGCGGTTACCACGAAGGTCAGGCTGGAGGGGCCGAAGGTCCGCAGCGAGTCGATCACCGCGGTCCCGGTGGACACCTGCTTCTGGTCAGTCCTGACCTTGGCCACGCCGGGGGTCGAGTACAGGCCCCGCAGCGTGGTGGCCAGCTGTCCGGTGATCAGGCCGTTCATCGCGGCGAGGTAGGCGGAAGCGTCCTCGGTGTAGGAGTAGGTGTTGTAGTCGGCGGCGAACTTCACCGTCACCGCGGCGGCAGCGGCCAGGCCCTGCTGGGTGAACGGCAGCCAGGAGTAGATGTTCACGCTGCCGCTCGCGGCAGGTGACGTCGGGACCGTGGTCGGCGTGGCTTCCTGGGGGACCTGGGACGGCGGCACCGACCCGGACGGCGTCGCCGCGGGCGAGGTGGCCGCTTGGGCGGATCCGTGCGAGTGGCTGATCTTGGGCAGGAGGAGCCAGTAGCCAAGTGCCGCGAGCACCACCACGACCAGAACGAAGACGGCCTTCTGCTGGCCGGGACTGAGATCCACGGTGCCGCGGCCTTACTTGTCCCGCCGTATCGGGCGCAGCCAGAACGGC
The DNA here is from genome assembly GCA_963842265.1 of uncultured Actinomycetota bacterium. Taxonomy (GTDB): domain Bacteria; phylum Actinomycetota; class Actinomycetes; order Streptosporangiales; family Streptosporangiaceae; genus Palsa-504. The sequence continues at coordinate 340,710 of CAWJGE010000008.1, read as the reverse complement.
CTGGCTGCGGCCTCGTCCTGGCCGTGGCCGTTGGACGGCTTGGGGCCGGAGTCAGCAGCGGGCTGGGCGGGCGGGGCCGGGGTCGGCCGCGGCCCGGCGCCTGACCGCCCCCTGACCGGCCTGGCGCCCGCGGCGGGCCAGCCGCTGGCGGGCCAGGCCGGGCCGGCGGAGTTGTGTCCATTGCCCTGCGCCTGGCCGGAACCGCCGGTGATGGATGGCGCGGCCCCCCGGTTACCCGAGCGCGCCTGGCTCCGTACCGGCCTAGGCAATGCCGGAGAGGCGGGAGACACGGGAGATACGGGAGATACGGGAGTCGCGGCCCGGGGTCGCGGGCCTGCACCGGCACCGGTGCCCGCACCAGCCCCCGCACCAGCGCCCGCGCCCGCCGAGCGCCCGGCGCCGCGAGACCAGCTGGAGGGCGCCCCGGCCCCGGCTGCCGACCCGTTTGACCCGTTCGCTCCGCTGCCTGACCGTGGCGGCAGGTCGAGGGGCGGGGCGACCCGCCCGCCGCTGTCGGCCTCGGTCACGTTCCTGGCCCGCGCCGAGCCGGCGCCGCTGGCCCCGTTGACGACCCGGCGGGAGCCCGAGCTCGCCTCGCCGTCCCCGTCGGCCGGAGGCGGCGCGTCCGGCCGCAGCCGCGAGGTGTAGGCGTCGCCGGTGCCGGCCGCCGTGGCGGCACCCGCCGCGGCATCGGCCGACGACGCGGTGCCCGCGGCCACCCCGGCCGCCGAGCCGGCCGCGATCGCCGCCGCCTGGCTGGGGTTCCTGCGCGCCCACCGGGCGGCCCGGTAGCCCGATACCCCCGGGACGGCCGCGGTGGCGGCGTCCAGCGTGGACCGGCGGAAGGTGGAACCCGCTTCGCGCAGGCTGTACTCGGCGCGCTCCTGCGAGCCGAGCGTGCCGTAGCCGACGGCGGAGAACAGGTGGCTGAAGGGCTTGCGGTAGATGAACACGGCCACCGTGACCAGCGCGATCATCAGGATCTTCAGGGCCCAGGGCAGGACCGCGTCCGAGGTCCCCATGATGAGCGAGTAACAGTAGAGCAGCACGGAAAGCACGATGGCGATCGCGACCTGTTTCATCAGGACGCCGACGAGCATCTCGAACCAGCGGATCGCGATGACCCGGCCGAACCCGGGATGGATCCCGACGATCAGGAAGAAAGGCCCGGCCACCAGCAGCAGCAGGAAACCCAGCTTGAGCACGATCAGGGTCAGCGCGATCAGCAAGATGAGCAGGCCCGCCACCAGCGCGGCGAACATCGCGGTGAACGCGATCTCCAGCCGGGTGGTCCACTGGTTGCCCTGGAACAAGGGGTAGATGGCCGGGTCGTTCTGCTGGATGGAGGTCGCGATGCCCGTATATGTGTCCTGCTTGGCCTGGATCAGCGCGGAACTCGGGGTCTCGTTGGCCGCGATCGCCTGCGCCCACAGCAACTGCCTGCCGTAGGTGTCCACCACGGTCTTCGGTTGGTTGCCGGTGGCGTACGCGGTGGTGCCGAACTCCCCGTACAGCCAGGGCTTGCACACCAGGACCGACCACAGCTCGTTGGCGTTCTCGTCCACCAGCCCGTTACCCGAGCTGAAGGCGAAGTTGCTGGTGACGCTCTGCGAGTCACCCGCCGCCACCGGCAGGCAGTTGCTGCCCGCCGGGGTCGGCAGCTTGGAGAACGCGGTGTTGAGCACCTGCGTGACGCCGTTGGAGACGGTGGTCCCGACCCCGGTGAAGGTGGCAGGCTTGCCGATCAGCGCGATGGCGACCGCGCAGGCCACCACCATCCACAGCGTGCCCTCGATGGTCCGGGTGGCGCGCTTGCGGACCAGGCCCTGCCAGGCGAGCCAGATCGCGCCGAGGATCACCACCGGCGCCAGGTAAGGGAAGTAGATGGCGTTGCCGAGCGCGGTGATCAGCTTGTCGACGGCGTTCTGCAGCCAGGTCAAGATGTTGTTCCCCGCCGCCGACTGGTACACGGTGATCGTCACCCGGTCGACGGATTTCGCCGCGTCGAAGACCATCCCGGCGACGTTGTTGCCGATCAGCGACGTCATGTCCGAACACTGCAGGCCGTGCGCGGCCCAGAACTGGCCAGCCAGCCCGTAATTGTCGTACAGCGTCTTCCCGCCGGCCGCGACGGCCGGCGGCTCGATCATCGCGTCGATGCCGCCGGTGGCCTGCTCGGGCTGCGGCACCGACGGCTCGCAGATGTTGTTCAGGTCGCCGACGATCCCGCTCGATCCCGACGAGCACAGCCCGACCAGGCCGCCGATGTCCCCGATGCCCGGCACCTGGCAAACCCCGCCGGGCACGGCCGGAGTGAGGTTGACGGCAGGGTGGCGGGTCGCATGACTGACGCTGGTCGCGCTGGTCGCGCTGGTCACGCTGGTCACGCTGGCCGCCTGGGGAGCGCTGGTCGCGGCCAGGGCCGGGGTGGAGATCGCGAGCCCGGCCACGGCGAGCAGCAGGACCAGGATAAGCCAGCGTGAGGCGCGGCGGGGTGCGGGGGAATCAACGCGGCCTCCTCCCGGAGACCCCGGAGATCCGGCAGGTTCGGGCGAGGCGGGCGAGGTAGCCATCTTTTAGGGAGCTCCTGGTTCTGCGTTTACGACGACGCTTCCGCCGATCGCGTGCTGGCCGCAGACGTGCTTACCACCGTGCCTTCGCCCGGCGGCGGCAGCGCGTCCGCATTAGGTTCCCTGCGAATAGCCGGGTCAGGCTGGCTGCGCCTGGCCCGGGTTGGGTTGGTGTCGATCCAGTCCCGCAGCTCGTCGGAGACCAGGTCGATCCCGATCCGCCCGGCCCGGTCATCCAGATCCCGGAAGATGCACTCGCCGTTGCCGAGCGAGCGGAGCACCGCCTTGTGCTCGTCCGAGGGCGCGACCCCGAGCAGCGACATGACGTTCGCCACTTCCCCGCGCTCGGTCGAGCGGAACGCGAACACCCCGGACAGGCAGTTGGTCACCTGCTCGTTCAGCAGGTCCCCGGCGTTCTGCGAGACCAGGATCAGCGCGGTGTTCCTTGACCGCCCCATCCGTGATACCTCGGGCACCAGCTTGGCGCCCTCGGGGGTGGAGGTGATCGCCCACGCCTCGTCCAGGAAGATAGCCTTGGGCGCGGCCCGGTCAATGCCGTTGAGCAGCTTGCGAGCGAACTGGGACACCAGGTAGAGCAGCGCCACCGACAGCCGCTGCTCGTAGGAATAGTCGTCCCGGCTGGTGTTGGTGTCGGGCAGCGTGAGCCCGGCCAGCGTGAACACCGTGGTCCAGCCCTCCGCGTCGATCTGCTGGCCCACCGACGGGGCAAAGCACAACCGGGCCAGCCGCATCTCCGAGATCGACCGCATCACCGCGCCGGTGTTCTTCCACGCCGGATCCTCCGCCTCCTCCAGGTGCTTGACGACCTTGCCCAGGCTGGGCCGCTCGGTCCCGGCCACCGCGCCCACCGCCTGGATCATCGCGGACTCCCGCTCCTCGCTCATCCGCGGCAGCAGCAGCCGCAATGTCTCGGTCGCCATCGTCCGCTTCTCCGACAGGTCCATACCGAACGAGAACGGATCAAGCAATCCCGGAGCCGCCGCGCCCAGCGGCAGGACGCGGGCCTTGCGCCCCTGCCGGGTGAGGTGCTCGACCAGGGATTCGGCGTCGCCCTTCGGGTCGATCACCGCGACCGTCGCGCCGCGCAGCGCCAGCTGGTAGATCAGCAGCATGGCCAGCGTCGTCTTCCCGCCCCCCGGCTCGCCGGTAATGGCCACCGCGGTCGGCCGGTTGCGGGCGGCCGCGACTAGCGGGTCGAAATGCACGATGGACCGCGCCCGGCCCAGGGTCTCGCCGATATACGGCCCGATCCAGCCGCTGCCCGCATCGGCGCGGTCGCCGAGTTCCACTGTCGCGGTCGGCATCCCGCCAGCGATCGTGTAAAGCGGCTGCCGCTGCACATAAGAATTCAGCCGGATCCGCTCGCCGGGCAGCGCCTCGCACAACAGCGAGAACTGATCACCGGTGGAATTCACCACGTCGATTCCGATATCGCGGTAATGCTCGACGACCGCTTCCACCCGGCGGACGCACAGTTCTTTGGTCGGGGCCGCGACGATCAGGCGATGCCAGCCGTAGACAAACGGAAGCCGCTCCTTGGTAATGCCGTGCTCGAGCATTCTGGCCGCGGCGATCTGCTCGGCCAGCGCGATTGGCGCCTCCGCGCCGGCCTCCCGGATGTGCGCGTCCATATCGCGTGCGTGCGCCAGCCGGCGGCTGACGTCTTTGCTCGCTTTCGCCGGCGGAATGAGCTTCATCCGGGAGCTGATCTCGACCGGGAACGGCAGCGAATCGGCGAAATGCAGCCAGGGCTCGCCGTCCGGGAACGACATCACATCGGGGAAGCGGGCGAATGAGATGAAGGCCGCGTACGAATCTCCCGACATATGCTCCAGGCATAGCAGGGTCCGCCCGTTGTGGATCTGCCCTTCGAAGAGGGTGTCGATCTCCCCGCCGCCCCATCTCCGGCGCTTGGTCGCGGACGGCAACGGCTCCCCCGCCGTCTGCATCAGCGTGTGCTGGACCAGCCAGGCGATCTCACCGGACGTCGCGTGCCTGGCGGCCAGCGCGCTCGCGTTCAGCGCCCGGCCCAGCCGTTCGGCCGAATCCGTCCACTTGGTGATCTCCGTCGAGCCGACCGCCTCGTCGCCCAGCCCGAGCCCTCGCTCGCCACGCTGATACACGCCGCGGAACTGGGAAAGCACGCCGCCCGACAACTGCGCCCGCACGCCGCGCTGGCCGAGCCGGACCCCCAGGTAAATTTCCTTGGCCCAGAAGTCCTCCGCCCAGACGTGCTGGTACGTCTGCTCCAGGTACTCACGCCAGCCCGGCCCGCCGTCCGAGGTCGCGTCCAGCCCGGTCGCCCACGCGTGCGCCGGGTAGGAGCGGTGCGCGATGCGCAGGTGGACTTCGGCGTCGGCCATCCTGATCGCGGCCAGCGCGACGGTGATGTTGGTCGCCAGCGCCTCCCGCTCCTCCGCGGTGGTGAACTCGTACGACACCGAGGGAATCCGGTAGTAGGCCCAGGCGTGAGTGTCGGTGAGCAGGATCCGGTCGTCGAAGTACCTGATGCCGAGCCGGGTGCGTCCCCGGGATCCCTTGGCCCCTTTAGTCCGAGTGGTCACCAGGATTCCTTCCGGGAACGGAACGGCCCGGGTCCGCGGCCATGCCCGCCACGAGCACGCCGGCCAGGGCCGTGTAGGCCAGCCTGGTCTGCGGGTGCAGTGCTGCCTGGACGTCCGCGGTCGAGGGTGAGCCGGGACGTACGGACAGAAGATCATCCCATGGCACCCGGACGATGGCCCGGCAGCGGCCCCTGGCTACGGATTCGGCCCGGAGCACATCCTGCATCGTCCGCCGGCTCACCCCGTTGACCACCGTCACGGCGCGGCCGACCAGCTCGCCGTAGCCGTGCGCACCGAGCCATTGCTGGGTGTTGGCCAGCGAGGTCGCCGCGTCCGGACTCGCCGGGGCGACCAGCACCAGCTGATCCGCCGCTGCAAGCACCCTGGTCAGGCCGGAGGACGTCGGGTCGATCAGGGTCAGCGGATACTGTTCGGCCAGCAGCCCGGCCAGCCGCCGGAAGTCATTTCCCGCCAGGACATGCGCCGCGCCGTTGCCCGTTCCCTGCTGGTCGGCGATCACGTCGAGCCTGGCCCCCGAGCCACGGCCGAACGCCAGGCCCTGCGGCTGGCCCGCCAGCAGCGCCTGCACCGATGTGGCCGGCCCGTGGCGGACGGCCAGCGAGGTCGCTCCCGGATTCAGGTCGAGCGCCGCCACGGCAGTGTCGCGTACCGCGGCCAGGATGTGGCCGGTCATCAGGGTGGTGACGGTCTGTCCCGCGCCGCGGGTACAGCCGAGGATGGCGATCAGGCGCGGACCGGCCAGTGCCTGCCTGGCGCGGTCGCGATCCAGCGTCTCCGGATCGCGCTTGCCCGGGCCCTGGCCCCCCGCAACTACCTTCACCTGGCGCCGCCAGCTCACCTCACCGCGACTGCCCGGGCCGCTGAGCGCCCGCTCGATAGACGGCAGCGGCCGCTCCCGCTCCACGCTGACGAACCTGGCCGCCACCGGCGTAGGGGCGAGCGCCGGTGCGGTCGGCCGCACGGGCGCAGCCAGGGGCGATGGCTCATAGGAGGCTGGCATGCGCTCCGCTGGCGCTGGCGCGGGTTCGGGTGGCGCTGGCTCCCCGGGTGCGGGCGCCTCGGCCTCGGGGATGCCAGCTTCGGGGGTGCCAGCCTCGGCGGTGCCAGCTCGGGGTGCCAGCCTCGGCGGTGCCAGCCTCGGCGGTGCCAGCCTCGGCGGTGCCAGCCTCGGCGGTGCCAGCCTCGGCGGTGCCAGCCTCGGCGGTGCCAGCCTCGGCGGTGCCAGCCTCGGCGGTGCCAGCCTCGGCGGTGCCAGCCTCGGCGGTGCCAGCCTCGGCGGTGCCAGCCTCGGCGGTGCCAGCCTCGGCGGTGCCAGCCTCGGCGGTGCCAGCCTCGGCGGTGCCGCCAGCCTGGGGGACGAGCGCTGCGGAGACCGCGAGCTCGGCCATGGCTGGCTTGGGCGTCGCGGGCGGCTCTGGCGCGGTTTCCTGCGTCTGCGGTAGAGCCGGCCCGGGCCGGTCCGGGGCCGGAGCGGCGCCCGGACGGGACTGGACGCGGAGCATCCAGCGCGCCCGGGGCTGGGCCGGCATCGCGGGCGCCTGAGCCGAGGCGGGGGCTGCCTGGGGGCCAGCCTCGGCCGACGGCAACGCCTCGGCCGACCGCGAAGCCTGCGCTGGCCGCGAAGCCTCCACTGGCGGAATCGGAGCCGGCGGAATCGGAGCTGCGGAGCCAGCGGCACGCCCGGACCAGCGACCCAGGCCGGGAACCAGCCCGGAGCGAGGCCTGCGCGCAAAACGGGGCACGGGTCGCGAGCGGGGCGGGATGCCGTAGCCGGTGCTGGCCGCGGGATCGGTACTGATCGCCGGATCGCTGCCGACCGCTGAATCTGTGCTGGCCGCCGGATCTGCGCTGATCACCTGATCCGGTCCATGGCCGACGTACTCTGGCCCGGGGCCGGTCTCCGGGAACGGGCCAATCTCCGGGAACGGGCCGGCGTCCGGGAACGGGCCGGCGTCCGGGAACGGGCCTGGCTGTGGGGCCGGGCGAAGCAGCGGCAACAGGCTAGCGTCGGGCGACGGCCAGGATGGCGGGATAAACGGCGCGTGCGGTTCACTCGGGCCGCGGACGCCCGGATCGGAATCGTGCGCGACCTCGAGCGCCCGCAGATCTGACGCTTTCGAAGGATGCGGAGCTGGCGCTCCCGGATGATGCGGTGCGACTATCCACGCGGGACGCTGGTCCTGGTCGGGCCCCGCCTCGGCGACGGAGCCAGCGGCGGCGGTGTCCCGTTCGGATCGCCGGGGCCACGGCGACCACGAAGGCTCGGCATCCGGTTGCGCCTTGGCCCGTTTCGGCGTCCGGTGAGCGGGTGCCCGTTCAGGTACCGGCACCTGAGTCGGTGGCGCGGTCCGCCCGGATACCGGGGACCCGGCTGGCGGCGCAGCCGTCTGCTGCGCCGGTGCCAGCGGCATGGCAGCCGGGCGGTCCGTAACCGGGTGTACCAGGGCCTGAGGCGACTCCTCCGCGGACATCTGCGGCTGAGATGACTCCTCCGCGGGCACCTGCAGGACAGGCGCACTCGACCGGGCCTTGGCGGTGGACCTCTTCGCCTTCTTGGGCCGGGCCTTCGGCGGATGCAGGTGCCACACCCGGGCAGCTACCAGGATTTCATCCTTTTCCGCGAACGGCGCCATCCGGCACCAGGTCCGCGGTTCGGCGATGTACCGGAGTTGCGAGCTCACCAGTTCAGGCAAGCGCTTGTTTTCGATAACTGGCCTCGTGCACAGCCAGGTGAGCACTCCAGGAGGAAGGACGTAAAGCCATACCAAGGTATGATTAAAAGGCAAGCCGACAGCAATGAGGAACACGACGTAAGGAACGGTGATCCCGACAAAGACGCCGATCCAGGTGATCGGCAAGGGTGCTGGCAGCCGAAAATCATATAGCTTGTAAAGCCGTTTTTCGATTCGCCAGATATTCGTATAAGTGGGAAGATCCACTAGTGGCGCGCTCCTTCTTCCTGACTCGGGATCAGTGGACTCCGAGCGCGTTCGCTATGCCGGTGGCCAGCGTCTGCACGATACTTGGCGTGTAGAAGACGACCGCAATGGCCACGGCAAGTACCATGAATTGCACGAATCGGGTAATCTCACGAGTGAAAAGGAAGAAGATCGCTACGATCCCGACAATCCCGAGGAACAATGGCCCGAACAGACCTTGCAGGTACGTGACCAGACCCTGTGTACTCAAGGCCACTGGAGCCATCGCGGTGGTGAGCTGAGTAGACATAAAATGTCCCTTCCGGGATCAAATGACCATCCACAAATTGGTGTTGAATGCCGCCCGAGCAGGTACAAGTAAAGCGGAAATGCCAGCGCGGGCTGACGCGGACACGGCGGGTACGGGGGGCGGGCCGCACGCGCGCACTGAGGCCGCGGCGGCGGGCAGCCCGGCCGGAGCCGACCAGATCGACCGACTGGCCGGTGATGGGTTAGTTTGACGGAGGCCGAACCGAGGAACACAGCCCAGGCAAAGACCGACTCACCGAAGCCAGCCCGCCCGGAGCCCGGTTCACGGGAGCGAGGCCGACGGATGAGCGGTCGGCCGTATGTGGTGAGATCGTAAGCAGACATGACGACGTCAGCAGGCCCTGTCCTGGTCATCGGGCACCAACCGCCTCAGTAGACGCTCCAATCTCCTTTACATACCATTTACCGCCTTGAAGGTCGACAACCGACATACGGTATGTCATCGCGAGTTCTGATGTCCTGAGATTTCCAAAAGTGTTTGATCCCGACGGTTCGGGGAGCTGCCATATCACAGTCACTGTTATCTGCCTGGTCGGGCCGCCGGGTGGCACGTGTAGCGCGCCGATCGCGTCGAAGGTCACCGCTCCGCCCAGCCCGGTCAGCGATACGCTGCGGACGGCGAACCTGTTCAGCGTGGCGCTGCCACTGGCGTAGGCCTGGAAAAAGGCTGGCAGTTGATTCATCAGCTGACTTTGGGCCACCTGATCCGAACTGCTTCGGGCAGCTGGTGGAGGTGAAATCTGCGGCGGTGCGGGCAGCCAGGCGGGCTCACCGGAGACAACGACGCCAGTGCCCGAGGCGGCAATCGGCACGCCCAGCTGCATGAGCTGGCCGTTGACCAGGGCGAGCAGCATAACGACGGCATGCCGCGGATCCTGCACGGTGATGCCCGCGACCTGCTCCGCCTGCAGGTTCAGCTGACCGGTGCCGTTCCAGCCCAGATCTGGATTGGCCGCTAGGACGCTGGCCGGAACGAAGGCCGCGAGGGCCTGTTCCCGCTGGCCCTGATTTTGCGGGCTGAAGCTGAGATATACCCGGCCGAACTCCGCCGCGTAGGCTTCGGCCAGGGTGGCGGGAAACTGGCCGCCAGTCGCGATCTTCGGCCCGGTCTCGCCGCCCCCGGGCACATAAGCCTGGTTGGAGACAATCGCCGTGATGCCGCGGAACGCGATGACCAGCAGAGCCGCCCACAGCACCCCCCGCAAGGGCCACAGAAGCCACCGGCCGCCCGCACCCTGCCCGCTGCCCGCGCCCGGCCAGCTGCCGCCGGTCCCTGGATCAGCGGCCAGCCAGCCATCAGCCAGCATGCCCGCGTCCAGCGCATCCATCTGATGGTAGAGCGCCCGGGCCGGGGGCCAAGGCGGGACTAGCCCGGCCGAGCCGAGGTAGTGCACAGGCGACCCCGTTCCGTCACCGGACTTCGGCCTGCGAACCATCACACCTCCGCACGTCTTCGCACCGGCAAAGCCCGGCGCGGCCGTCCCTTTCCTGCCGGCCACGCGGTCCATTCTGAACCATGAAGCCTCGGCTCGTAGCCGAAACCGGATAGAACCGACCACCGGAACATCCGCCTGGACAAACCGGCCAGCAACACTGATACGTGCCCAACACGCTGAGAGTTCAACCGAGTTCGGAACGTGTACAGACTCGAAGCCGTATCTCCTTGCTTCGATGAGGCAACCGCGAGATTCAGGCCGGACATCAACATCACCGCAGCTCATCGTGCTTCCGATGGGTGGCCGCCGATCAGGATGGACGTCATGCGAGCGGAGTTGGAACGGAACGCAGGGAGCGGCAGCCCGGGGCGGACGCCGCCGGGAGTACGAGGCCCCATTGGTACTTGACCTGGAGAAACGCAACATTTTGCGTTGGCAGCCACCCTTGAATATTACGAAATGATAACAGCCAGGCCTCGACTCAAGCTCAGCCTTCGACCACGAGATGCCCGAGCGTGCTCCGCGGGCTCCTGCCAGCCGGAGCGCCGCCGTCGCCGCATCGATGCGGTCACGGCCAGGCATCGCGGCCGGCCTATCCCTGTCTCGATTCGCAAACACATTCGATAGTATCGAATGTAAGTACTATAATGTCAATAAATACTGCAAGCTCGACTTTTGCGATCAGGCCGCTGCTTTTGACCGCCAGCCGTCTCGCCGCGCCTCGGCGTGCCCCCGCCAACGGAAGTCCCGCTAGCGTCGCATCAGGCTGGCCATGATCGGATCGCACACCTGATCGTTGATCATACGATCAGGTGTTGGGTTAGGATCGAACGTTGTTATGATTCTTGTCAAGGGCCAGCAGGCAAGGCAGCAACGAGAAGGAGAAGTTGGATTACTGAACCAGGCTGGTCTGGAAGAGGACTGGACGGCGCCCGGTGCCGGAAGCATCCCTCCTCTTCCCTCTCATCTCTTCCCTCTCATCCGCCGATCCTCAGCAGGCCAGGCACGTCACGATGGCGGAGCAGTCGCGTCTGCGTGCTCACCACAACCGCGGTGAGCACGACCAGCCCGGCGGCCGGCACGGCGAGGGCCACCAGGTCAGGCGCTATCGGTACCGGTGCGCTCGAACCGGGCCTGCGAGGTCAGTTCAGCGACCGTTCTTACTGAGCTAGCAGGATATAGTCCTGCCTGGCCGGCGGCAGTATGCCGTGGACATAGCCCGGAACAGACCCGTGACCAGGAACGACACCCCGCGGTTATTGACCCGGTCGCGGAGCCGCAGCAGATCACCCGGTGAGACGTGCAGCAGGGCCGCGGCGGACGCGGGCAGCGCCGCCGGTATCGGCGCGCCGGGTGCCGGGGCGGCCGGCCAGGCCCCGGCCAGCAGGTGCGCGTGGGCGGGGACGCTCTCGAACGCGGCGGCCTCCGCGATCGGGGTCACTTTCCCGCTCTTGACCGGCAGCCCGAGCGGATCTGACCAGTACGCATGGTAAAACACCGACGGGGCGCCGGCCAGGGCCGCGGTCAGGTCCGTGCGCAGAGCCGCGGTGTAACCAGCCGCGTTCGCGTTGGTGACGGGGCCGGCCACGATCATCGACGTACCGGGCGCCGCCGTCAGGCGCTGGCGGACGGTACGAGGCAGCGCCTGATCGGAGAACACGACGAGGGTGGTCGCAAGCGCCGCCGCAACCAGCGTGGTGAGTGCTACCGCAGCCAGCACCACCCGGTGGGCGTTCAGCCGAGGCAGCGTGAACGTTCCCCGATAAAGCATCAGGTTCGCAAGTTACCCAGATCGCCTACGGTCTGGAAACTGCGTTTCGGTCTCATCTTGGTCTCTGCTGCCGCTGCGCGTGTGGGGCGCGCAGGATAGAGCGAGCGTCCATGCATCAACGTCGATGAGTTCTGGCAGGCCAGTCCCGAAGCGGTGCAGGTTCGGCGCGGGATGCGCCTCTTCCTGAGCTGACCTGGCGGCTGCGGCGGGCAGCGGTTGCCCTCCGTCCCGGCATGACGGGACGTATGACCCGCCACGCTCTGACCAGTGACCCTACTGTGCCCGCCAGCTGATGAGGACCGTCACAGTCAAGATGCATAGCGTCGCAAATCGGATAGTCGGTACGATTTGCCAGCTACTCATGCGCTTCCTGAAGGAGGCAGCAAAATGGCAACTCCAAGTCCAACTCCAAGTCCAGGTCCCGGACAGCCCGTCCGGCTCCTCCCCGTACCTGAGGAACCCGCCAAAGGACCGCTGGCCGGCGAGCCCGCCCTGGTAGGGTTTCCGAGCTTCATCGTGGGCGCGGTGGCGTTCGGCATGGTCCTTATCGGCGTCGTGCCGGCGACGGCGGTCGGCGCCGCGATTCCGATCATCCTGACGGCCGCAGCAGGGATGTTCCTGGCCACAATCTGGTCGGCCAGGATCGGCGAGAGCGCGTCGGCCGGGATATCCGGCATCGTCGGGAGCTTCTTCCTGAGCTATTCCCTCCTCGTACTCGGGCTGACCCATAACTGGTACGGGATCGCCCCGACCGCGGTGGCGGACACCCAGAAGGTGTTCGTGATCAGCTGGACGGTCGTCGTGACGATGCTCGTCCTGGCGACCCTCCGGCTGCCGTCGCTCTTGACGGCGCTGTTCACGCTCATCGATGTCGCGCTGCTGCTGAACCTGCTCGGGATCATCCAGAGCTCGGCGAACCTGACGAAGGCCGCCGGGTGGGTCGTGATAGCAGCCTCGGCTCTCGTCGTTTACCTCTTCTTCAGCTCGGCATCCCACGCCACCGGAGGCAAGGAACTCCCGCTGGGCAGGCCGCTCCTGCGCACCTGACAGGACCAGACCCCGTAATCAAGCCAACATCAACGGTCGGAGAAGAGGAGAAGAGGAGAACAGAACCAGTCGGCCAGGGTCGGCGCGCGGCCAGAGTGCGCCGACCAGGTGGTCGAAGTAGGCCGGGCCGCAAGGCCCCCGGGGCCGCGTCGGCTGGCGCTGGGTCAACGGCGCGGGCACCAGACCCTCTGCTCACCCGGCTAGGACGACGCCAGCGAGTAGCTTGTCATCCGGAACACCTCGGGACGGTTCAAGGTCGAGCAGATCTCCCAGCCGAAGTTGACCTGCCATAGCTGGTCCGACGCGGACAGGGCACCGGTGGACTGCAGGTAGCGCAGCCCGGCCAGCAGGTCGACGGTCCCCGAGGAGGCGTTGTGATCCAGCACGAACGCCCAGTACCCACTGCCGGTCGCGTACAGGTCCCAGGTAAGACCTCCGAGGGTGACAGTGGCCTTCTTGGTCCCGGACGGGGTCTGCCCGTGGTTGTCGACCCAGAACATGACCTCCTTGGACAGCCCGTTCAGCCAGATGTCATAGGCGGCCTCGAAGTCGCCACCGGAAGGCATGGACTCGGCGTACGAGCTGGTCATCTTCGTGAACTGGCCAACCGCTTCGTTGGGGTAGTTCTTTTGCACCGACGGGTAGGTCTTGACCGAGGTGGGGTCAGACCCGCCCTGGGTCGAGGTGACCTGCCAGTCGGCGCCGGAGTTCCCGCAGATGGTCTGCGGGCCGGCCTTCGCGGAGTTCCACTCGTTGTTGTACAGGTCGTACCCGTCCGAGGTGTTCTTGGTACCGAACGGGGCGCTACTGCACCACGCCCAGGCGGCGGAGCTGGGTGATGACGCCGTGGACGACGAGCTGGCGCTCGGCGACGGATGGGGGGTCTGGCTCGGTGAGGACTGCGGCACCGAGGACGAAGTGCTCGGGCTGGGCGTTGGCCTAGGCGTGGAGGTCCTCGGCGGCTGCCCGGGCGTAGAGGTCCGCAGCGACGGCTTGGGCGTGGTGGTCCCCAGGAGCTGCCCGGACGTAGAGGTCCCCGGCGATGGCTTGGGCGTCGAGGTAGTAACGCTGCGGCATCCAACAGCAAGCAGGGCCACGAGTACCAGTACCGCGATCTTCGGGGACGTCATAGCAGGTCAAGCTATCGCAGGCTGGGCCACAGGTCTCAAGGTTAGGCAAATGAACGCATTGCGTCTGCATCGCGGACATGGCTCAGTGCCGGGCCGGCGCGCTACACGTTGAAGCGGAATTCCACGACGTCGCCGTCGCGCCGTCGGTGGTGCCACTGATCACAGAAGGTCGCGCAGTTCATCAGCGGTCATGCCGATTATCGCGAGAATGTTCCGCAGCGTGCCCTTGGCTATGTCCCGGTTGTGGACTGGCACCGGAACTGTCCGGCCATCAGGGTGTTTCATCACGTGATGGCTGCCGCTGATCCTCGCGACCTCGAATCCGGCTCGTTCACGTGCTCTGACTACTTGTGCCCCACGGACGGCAGGAATCGCCGCGGGCATCAGGCAACGTTAAGCGTGAGCGTCAGCTCGTCCGGGATGCCGACCTCAGCAATCAGCGCTTGGAGCGCATCGCGCAGATCATCTAGCGCTGCTTCGCGTGTCTCACCGTCGCCGACGGCCCCAACACCTGGCCTGAGCTGGGCAGATGCACACCAAACACCGTCCTCATCCTGTTCGATGGTGTACGGTACGTGCACGGTCCTAGCCCGGACGCTCATCGCTACTGTCTCCTGGTCATGGCACGGTGGTTGACACGGGTCAACCACCTGACTCAAGTAAAGCACGGTCACAGCACGGTATACCTCGCTGCTAAACCCGGACCTGTTCTGCCTCGCTACTGGCCGGGTCGCAAGTCGCAGTCTTGCAGGCCACGCCATGCGGCGCCGCGCTTGCCTGTGCTGCGGCCGGTCTCGCCCGTTGTGCACTTGGCCGATGCGGGCAAGCTTCCGGGGCCTTATGCGCCGCCTTGCCTCCTCCTCGTTCGGCGCAGACCGCTTATTGCGCCTGCACCGCAGACGTGGCTCAGTGCGCGGCCTTGCCGCCTGATGTTGTTTGAAAGCGGAACTCCACGACGTCGCTGTCGCGCGGGTCTTCGCTCACATCCGGCGGCGGTCAGGGCGTCGAGCCGTCGGTCGGGTTCTGCTCGCGGAAGGGGACCCGAGCGCAGCCGAAGCACCTGCCCGGGATCGTCTTGGACGCCCATGGCCGACTTTCACCCGGCAGACCGATGAGTCCGGGTCGCTCGCCTGGTCTGATCAGCTATGACAACCACGACAACCGCCCGCCGCATGTTCGAGCTCCTCGAGCCGATCTGCTTGGTCACCTTCTTCGCCGACGAGTGCAACGAGGAGATGGCCGCGCTCGGCCACCGCACCTACTGGGACGGCTACTTCGCCAGCCGCGCCGCGCCGCTGGGACGGGTGCCGGCACACGTCGTGCACGCGGCCTTCTACAGCTTCGCCGAGGGCGAGGCCGCGCGACACATCCCGAGCGCATGGGAGACGATCCCACCCGAGGCATCCATCGCCGCACGCGAACGGGGCAGCACTGCCTCGCTACGACGGATCCTCGGCGACGAGCTGGCCGACTCCCCCGGCCTGACGCGCGCCGCCGACCTGACCACCAAGGCCGCGACGAGCGCGCCCACGGCAGGCCGGGTGATGTACGCCGGTATGCGTACCCTTCCGGTGCCCAGCGACCCAGTCGCCCGGCTGTGGCACTCCGCAACCATGCTGCGCGAGCACCGCTGCGACGGGCACGTCGCCGCTCTCGTCGGCGCGCGCATCGGCGGCACGGAGGCCCACGTCCTCTCCGCACTGGATATGGGCATCCACCCGCCGGAGTCGTTCGGGCGCATCCACCACCTGCCGAAAAAGCGGCTGGCTGAGGTCATGGACGGGCTGCGCGAGCGCGGTCTCGTCGACGCCGACGGCTGTTTCACCGACGCCGGCCGCGAGACCAAGCAACGCATCGAAGCCCTCACCGACGAGCTCGCCGCCCCGCCGTACGATGCACTATCCCCCGCCGAGCTCGACGAGCTGATCGCCGAGCTCGAACCCATCACCGCGACGCTGGTGGCCACGGGATCGCAATGACGAACAGCGACCGCTGCGCGGACTGGTCGATGTGGCCTTGTCCAACGCGGCCTGATACCTCGCCGGCAGGTGGATCACGGGCGTGAGCTGCTCAAGCCGCGCATGCTCGGGGAGGCTGAGACCTGCGACGGGACCCTGGTTCGCGGTGAGCAGCGCCCAGTTCCGCGACGCCGACCCGGTGACGGTGGACATCGGGACTGCGCCGCCGGTCGTAACTCGCGCAGGGAGCTGCTAGCCCGGCTCAATCCCGGCGACTAGCTCCCGTGGCTCGCGCCCGACGCGCTCGACCCGCGGCTCAGGTCTGAACGGTCAGTCCAACTGGTCAGGCTGACCCATTTGCGAGGTCAGCCTGCACAAGACGCACTAGTGGTGATCGTCTCCGTGTTCACGACGACCTCAAGCTTTCCACTGAGTTCCTTCGCAGCGAGGTAGCTCGCTGACGCCGCTGGCTGGATATCCTTGGCCTCCGGCCAGCGCTCGGCTTGCCTGAAGAACTCCTCGAAGCCCTTCTTGTAGCCGGTGATGTCCTCCGTTGGAAAGACCCCCGTTCCGGGGACGGCTCGGTCATGCTTCAAGAATTCAGACGTTTAACTGTGGCGGAACTCGACGCCGTTGCCGCCGGGATGAACCGCTCAGGCGGTTCGCGCTAGCATCCGGTGTTCGGTGACCGATCCGGGCTCGTCTTCGAGCTCGATGCGCTTCACGTCTCCAGTTTCGGATAGGTAGAAGCTGATCGCCTCGCCTAGGGCTTCGCGGAGTTCGTCCATGTCGGCACCCGCGGCGAAGCAACCCGGCAACTCAAGGACCTCGGCCCAAAGCTGTTCGCCAGGCTCATGATGGACGCGTACGGTGTACACCTCTTCGGCCACTACTCGTCACCTCCTTTGAGTCCAGCCTGGCGCATGATTGCCATCGTCAGCCCGATCGGGTAGCCGCCACCGCCTTTGTCATGGGGCAGCGTGATCGGCCTGTGGCCGGGCTTGGTCATCTTCACGACGTGCTTGCCGCCCGCGGTCTCAGTCCAGCCGTTGGCTTCAAGCAGCCGTCTCATCGACCGCTGGTTGTGCGGCGCTGGCTTCGTCACCTGGTAGGTCCTGTCTCCCAGTGTATGTAGCAGCAGCCGCCTGCGGCGAGATCTGCCTGGTCGTTACGCTAAGAGACGCATCCGACATTCTGCGTGGCCAGAGGGTGCGACTTCACACGTTGAAGCGGAACTCGACAGGGCCGAGGTGGCGCAGGCCCGGCTGATGGCAGGATCGGAGGTCGCCGGGACGCTTACCGCGCCGAGCCGGTCGCGGCGTTCGACCATGCACCACTCGGCGCGCAGCATGCGGTGATCACGTTCCTAATGACTGTCCGCATTGATCCGGCGCCTCGCGGTCGCCATTTCAGCCCGGAGTCCGTGCGGATCGACTGGCGGGAGCACCGCGGCGCTGGTTGATCCCCACGGCGTTTGCACGGCAATTGCACCTTGGCGGCGCGGCCTGGCCCAGATGCGGTTCGTGGAGGGCGACATCGACGACCCGGCGCCGAGCGGGCCGTTCGATGCGATCGTCGAGCGACTGGTCCTGTGGACGGTTCCGGACCCGGCTGCGCTGCTGCGGCGGCAGGCCACGGTGCTTCGCTCTGGCGACCTGGTCGTGCCGATAGAAGAAGATCTCTCCACGATCCGGTCGCTGCCAGAGACCACGTTTGGGACCCAGGTCAAGTCCTGGCTGGTCGAAGCGTTCGCGAAGGCCGGGATGTCCAGGGGGCGGGGGAGCGGATCACCACTAACACGCTTATCCGTGTCGCTGCGGCGCTCCAGCTCAGCAGATCCCAGGACCTGGCGGGCACGACGGAGGAAGAGCTCCGCCGCTCGCGCGGACTACCGGACTTACAGAGTCCGGACCTAACTCCGGATGCGTGTCGGCGAGGTCGTGCTCTTCGAGACGGACCCCGAAGAGGATGTAGCCACAACTCAGCAGGGCGAACACCAGGTGTCCGCCGGTCATGGTGGGCGTCGCGAGGAATGCCGGGAAGAAGCCGGCCATCATCGGGTGCCGGACCAAGCGGTAGGGCAGCGGATGACGGAACGCCGGCGGCGTCTGAGCGAGCCCGCGCAGGTAGTGGCCGACCTGGCGCAGCCCGAAGAAGTCGAGGTGGTCGATGGCGAACGTCACGGCTACGACCAGAGCCCATCCCGCCGCGAACACCGCCCACAACACGAACCGTTGCCGATCGTCCGGGGCACCGCCGCGCTGATCGACCAGCCTCCCGGACAGTCCATCGCAGCCCAGACGAGCACGTCGGTCGGACCGGCGTCGGCGGTCTCCGCCGCGGACCAAACAGCAGCCCAGGCACGCCCATCGGTCAGCGGCCCAGGGAAGACCGCCATCCCGTCCGCTGCCCGCTGCGGACCGCACACGAAGCAGCCTGGAAACGGGTGCCGGTCCAAGCCGGGATATCCCGTACTGGCCCTGCGCGCCTCATGGAGGCTGGGACACTCCGGAATCGCCAACTCGACAACCGTCTTCTGCGCCTCGGCGATCAGGTCCTCACCGTGCATGAGCAGCAGCCGCGGGCCTGCTCGCTCGACCCTCATCTCGGTTTCCAGGGGAGGCGGCCGTCTCAGCGTGATCTCTGCAGGGTCGCCGGTCAGCGCGGCGAGGCGCCCGGCCGTATAGCCACCGTTGCCCGAGCCCGGAGGCCCGCAGAACCGCCGGTCGATGGACAGCGTCGCCCACGTCATCGGGCCGTCAGCCTTCCCGACCGCCAGAGGTGAATCGCGCCGACGCCTGCTCCGCGTCGCCAGCCACCTCTTTCAGCGTGCGGACGTCGCGCTGCGCGGTGAACTCCATCCGCTGGTCGAGCCCTTCGAGCAGTCCCCATCGGTCGGCCAGCAGCGTGGCCTGCGGGAAGCTCGCGATGCGTTCGGCGATTTCCAGCGCGCGCGTCACGTGTTCGCCAGGTGCCACCACCTCGGTGACAAGTCCCATGGCAAGCGCCGTCGCGGCAGAGATCTCGCGGCCGGTGAGTACAAGGTCCAGCGCACGGCCGAGCCCGATGATCGCGGCGAGCCGGTCGGCACCCCCGTCCAGGATCGGCACTCCCCATTGCCGGTCCGGGAACCCGAATCGTGCCGTGTCCGCGGCTATCCTCAGATCGCACCAGGTGGCCAGCGTGACGCCGCCTCCGAGGCACCAGCCCGAGATCGCCGCGATCGCAGGCTTCGGCGGGAACCGCCGCACGCCGAACACTCCTTCCGGCTTGCCGACTCTTGGTCGCAGCGACTCCAGGGACGTCAGGTCGGCTCCCGCACAGAATGCCTCCTCGTCCCCGGTCACCACCAGCACCCGCGCGTCCGGGTCGTCGTTGAACGCGCGGACGGCTTGCACGATCGCCTCGGCGGTGGGCCCGTCGATGGCGTTGCGGCGCTGCGGACGCCGAATCGCGATCACGGCGGCCGCCCCCACCCGCTCGTATCTGGCTGCACCGGGCCCGGCAGGGCTCGACCCAGTCATCTGCGCTCCCCTGGGTTAGTCCGGAGCGCGGTCCCAGCGATCTGGGTGTTGATCGGAAGGAACAGGGTCGGCACGTGGTATCTCTGCACCTCCAGGTGTGCCCAGCCGGTCCGGGCCAGAGTCGCCTCAGTGTCGCGCAGCACATCGCAACCCTCGAAGAACCAGCGCCACGGCCGGGCCACGGATCGCTGAAGCATCCGCAGCACAGGGTGGCTCTGGCCTGCCCGGACGTGCTCCAGGAAAAGAAACCGGCCACCCGGCCGGAGAATCCGACGGACTTCGCGGAGCGTGGCAGCCGGGTCGGGCACGGTACACAGAACAAGCGTGCTCACCACGGCATCGACGCTCGCGTCGGGCAGACCGATGGCGTCCGCTCCTTCTTCACGCAGCTCCAATTCGATGCCGTAGCGCTGCGCCGCCTTCCGGAGCGGTGAGTGCATGTGCCGGTTCGGCTCGATCGCGATCAGCCGGATGCCGGGTCGGTAATAGCGCAGGTTGGCCCCGGTTCCGGGCCCGATCTCAACCACGGTCGGCGGAAGGTTAGCGAACAGCCGTCGTTTGTGCCGTCCCAGCAGTAGGTGGCCGTAGGCCTTGGAGGTGCGCAGGACGGCCGAGTTGAGTCGGCCCCGCACGGCGTTGTCGACCGTCGCGGCGCCGTGGCAGGCCTGTGGACTGGTGGCGCTGTTGTCATGACGGAACCTGTCTGTCGCTGTCGTGTCCATACGGCGAGTGTGGGTGGCGCGCCTGTCAACTCGCTGTCACGTGTCTACGCCGCTGTGCAGGAGGCTGGCATAATGCCAACTGATGTTCTTGGTACTCGGCGCCGTTACCGTGGTCGGCCCGGACGGGCAGGTCGTCGCGCTCAGTGACCGCCAGCGGTCGCTGTTGGCCAGCCTGCTGGCCCGGGCCGGCGCTGTCGTGAGCGTTGACAACCTCGTGGACCTGGTCTGGCCGGAGGATCCCCCTCAGGATCCCGTGGCAGCGCTGCACAACCAGGTGTCTCGACTGCGCCGGACCATTCCGTTCACGCGGATCGAGACCGTGGCTCCCGGCTACCGGTTGGCCGTTGATCCGGACGATGTGGACAGTCAGCGGTTCGACCGGCTGGTGCGGGCAGACACTGCCAGGTCATTGAGCGAGGCTCTGAACCTATGGCACGGTGCGGCCTACGCCGAGTTCGCCGAGTCGCCAGTGGCCCGGTTTGAGGCGATCCGGCTCGAGGAGGCGCGCCGACAGGCGATCGAGCGCTGGCATGAGCTTCGCCTGGACGAGGGCTCTCCCGACCTTCCGGCTCTGGAGGCGTTCGCCACCGAACATCCGCTCCGAGAACGTGCCCACCTCGTCCGCATGAGGGCCTTGTACGCGTGTGGACGCCAAGCCGACGCGCTCGCGGCGTACCAACGCTACGCCGACCGGCTCGCCGACGAGCTCGGGCTCGAGCCTTCGGCTGCCATGCAGGAACTGCAGCTGCGCATACTCCGCCACAACGTTGCGCCGCCGACCCCGCTGCGAGCGATGCGCGTAAATCACGTTTCCGTCGGCGACCGTCGAATCGCCGTTGCCACCGTTGGGAGTGGACAGTCGCTGATCGCGCTGCCGGGCTGGGTATCGAACATCGATGTCATCGCCGCTGGCCGCGATCCGCGCTCCTCGATATTTCAACGACTGGTCGGAACCCCACGCGTTGGTCATGTACGACCGCTACGGGACCGGACGCTCCCCCGGTCCGGTCGACGACTTCGGCCTGGACGCGAGCGTGGCCGAGCTGGCCGCCGTCGCGACCCACGCTGGAGCGCCGGTCGACCTGCTCGCCATGTCCCAGGCCGGACCGGTTGCCGTCGCGCTCGCCGCGACGCGGCCGGATCTGGTGCGGCGACTGGTGTTCTTCGGGACCTACGCCAGCGCCGCCGAAGTATTCATACGCCTAGACCTCAGCGCCACCCTCATCGCGTTGGTGCGCAGTCACTGGGGGCTCGGCTCCAAGCTGCTCGCCGACCTCTACCGGCCCGATCTGACCGACGCAGCGGCCGACCACCTGGCCGCGGTGCTGCGAGACTCGGCCGACCGCGACGTGGCCGCCGGATATCTCGCGGCCATCTACGCTGCCGACGTCACCGCCCTCCTGCCGGCGGTGAGCGCACCCGCACTCGTGCTGCACTACCGAGGTGACCGCGTAATACCTCACCGCGGCGGGTTGCAACTGGCCGAAGGCCTGCCCGACGCCCGGTTGGTCACCCTCGAAGGGCGCTACCACCTGCCCGACATTCGCGACCTCGACCACATTGTCGACACCATCACCGCGTTCCTGTCCTGCCGATCGCCCAAGCGGTTACGCCAGAATGCGAGCACAGCCACCGGTCTCGGCTGACCATCCTGTCCAGCCGCTGGTAGAAGTCGGCGGCGCGCCGATGCTCGAGCCGGCGGATCTCCCGGTCCTTCGCGAACGGCGCCCGCCGGTCAGGCTCGGCGTGCTCGGGGTATTTCCGAAACTCCTCATAGTGGCGGGGGCATCGGGGCTTGTCCTTCCTACTACTAGATCGGCGCAGGTTCCGCCTGCCGCGGGATGGCTCGATCTCAGTCATCCGGCGGCGTCAAGCGCCAGCGCCGCAGCGGCGGCTTCAGCGGACGAGAACCGCGCGCACCGTCTGCGTCTCCCACGCGGCCAGCCGCTGCGCGGCGCTGGGCTCTGCCGCCCCGGTCTGCCCGGCGACGGTGCGCCGAGCCTCAGCTTTCGTCCTCCTGGTGTTCTGCGCTTGCCGTCGGCCGACGGCAGCATGGCGTAGCCCAGCGCGGACAGCCTGGTCTCCACGATCCGGTCCGTTCCCGCCCGGGCCGATGTTCTGCTGATACAGCCGGCCGATCACGCCCGGGTCCACCTGGCCGCTCAGGCCGAGCGCTGCGGCGCCCTTGCCGGCCCATTCGCCGGGCGGTTCGCCCGGCGCGGTGTAGTAGGACATCGCGCCGACACACCCTCCGGCGTGCTGGCCCGACGTAAGGTAGGCCACGTCGTGGCCTGGATGCAACGTCCTGATCGTGGTAACGACCGGTCACCCCAACGGTACTCACCGCTAGCATCTCTCGCTGATGCCTGTCTAGGGTGGTTACCGCGCGGCGGTCGTCTCTACTACTTCTGAGATGTTGCGCTGTGGCGGAATTCCACGACGTCGCCGTCGCGCATGATGTAGTCCTTGCCCTCGATGCGGGCCTTGCCCGCGGCGCGGGCCGCGGGCAGCGAGCCGGCCGCGATCAGGTCGTCGAACGAGACCACCTCGGCCTTGATGAAGCCACGCTGGAAGTCGGTGTGGATGACGCCGGCCGCCTCCGGCGCGGTCGCCCCGGCCCGGATCTCCCAGGCCCGGGTCTCCTTCGGGCCCGCGGTGAGGAAGGTCTGCAAGCCCAGCGCGCGGAACCCGGCCCGGGCCAGCTGGGCCAGGCCCGGCTCCCCCATTCCGGCTTCGGCGAGCAGTTCCGCGGCCTCGTCCGCCGGCAGCTCGGCCAGGTCGGCTTCGGTCTTGGCGTCCAGGAAAATCGCCTCCGCCGAGGCAGCGTTGGCCAGCACTGGCAGCGCGGACAGGCGCTTGCGCAGGCCCTCATCGGCGAGTTCGGACACGTCCATGTTGAACACGTACAGGAACGGCTTGGCCGTCAGCAGTTGCAGCTCGCGCAGGGCGCCCAGATCGATGCCCGCGGCGGCGGCGCCGGCCGACAGCGTGGTCCCGCCATCCAGCAGCTGCTGCGCGGCGGCCGCGGCCTGGGCCACCCGGGCGCGTTCGGGATCCCGGGCGAACTTGGTCTCCTTGGCCAGCCGGGGCAGCGCCTTGTCCAGGGTCTGCAGGTCGGCCAGGATCAGTTCGGTGACGACGGTCTCGATGTCGCGTTCCGGCGACACGTCGCCGTCCACGTGCGTCACGTCCGGGTCGGCGAAGACGCGCACCACCTGGCAGATCGCGTCGGTCTCGCGGATGTGGGCGAGGAACTGGTTGCCCAGCCCCTGGCCCTGCGAGGCGCCGTGGACCAGGCCGGCGATGTCGGTGAACCGCACGCTGGCCGGCACAATGCGCGCCGAGTCGTACAGCCTGGCCAGCTCGGCCAGCCGCGGGTCGGGGACGCCGACCACGCCGACGTTCGGCTCGATGGTGGCGAACGGGTAGTTGGACGCCAGCGCGCCGGCCCGGGTCAGCGCGTTGAACAGGGTGGACTTGCCGACGTTAGGCAGGCCGACAATGCCGATAGACAAACTCACCCGCGCAGTTTAGTGGCGCGGGCCGCCCGCGAACGACGCACGAAGGGCTAGAACTGGACCTCGTACTGGGCCGGGTCGATGCGCGCCTCCACGATCAGCGGGCGGGATCTGTCGCCGAAGCCGGCCAGCGCCTTCTCCAGGCCCGCCGTGCTTTCCACCCGCACGCCGTCGCAGTCCATCGCCTCGGCCAGCGTGACCAGGTCCATCCCGTCCATCCGGGTCGCGGTCGACGGATAGCCCAGCTGCTGCTGCTTCAGCTCGATCCGGTTCAGGCTGCCGTCGGCGAACACCACCACGGTGACCGGCAGGCCAAGGGCCGAGGCGATCCGCATCTCGGTCGCGGCCATCGCGAACCCGCCGTCGCCGACCAGGGCGAGCACCGGCCGGTCCGGCCGGGTGAGCTTAGCCGCGATCGCCGCGGGCACGCCGAACCCCATGGCGGAAAGCCCGTTGGTCATCAGCACTGTGCGCGGTTCGGCGGCCAACCAGGCCTGGCCGGCCATAATCTTGTGCGAGCCGACGTCGGTGGTCACGATCGTGCCGGGCGGAGCCGCTTCCCTGGCGATCGTCACCACGTCGGCGGGGTTGAGCTTGCCCTCGGCCCGCCCCGCCTGCCAGGCCGCGCGCAACCGGTCCCGGTGCGCCGCCACCTCGGCCTGCGCCCACCGGGGCTCACCCGCCCACTGCGCCGCGATCCAGCCCAGGATGGCCGCGACGTGACCGACGAGCTCGTGCGCGCTGGCATAGACCTGATCGGTGTTCGGCGTGGTGTCCAGGTGCAGGACCGGGGTGGCGACCGACCACGGGCTGATCAGCTCCACCGGGTCGAAGCCCGCGGCCAGGATCAGGTCGGCGCCGGCCAGCAGGTCCCAGACGACCCGGTACCCCGCCATGTCGAGCACGCCCGCGAAGTACGGGTGGTCCTCGGGGAAGACCCCCTTGGCCATCGGCGAGACCACCACCGGGATCCCGGCCAGCTCCGCGAGCCGGACCAGTTCCGGGCCCGCGGCGCAGCGCAGCGCCGCGATGCCGGCCAGGAGCACCGGGCGGCGCGCGGCGCGCAGGGCGCGCAGCGGATCGCCGTCGCCGTAAACGTCCACAGAACCCGCCGACGGTGCTAGCGGAGGCGGGGCCAGCGGAGGCAGGCTAATGCCGCCTCCGGCCACGGGGCCAGCCGGGACGGTCCAGGCATCGGCGGTCACGGTCAGGTGGACGGCGCCGGGGCGCTCGGCGACGGCCGTGCGCAGCGCCTTGCGGATCACGGTGTCGGCCGAGGCCGGATCCAGGCGCAGCGCCAGCTTGGTGACCGGGGCGAACAACCGGTCGTGATCGACGACCTGGTGGGTGAAGAACTGCTCGCGGGAACTCTCGATCTGGCCGGAGACCGCCAGCATCGGCACCCGGTCCAGGGTCGCCGCGGCCACGCCGTTCAGCACCGCCGTCGACCCGGGCCCCAGGGTGGACAGGCAGGCTCCAGGCAGGCCGGTTACCATCGCCGCCGCTTCGGCCATGAACGCGGCCGTGCCCTCCCGCACCGCGGACACCACGCCGATGCCCTGGTGGCGCGCCGCCTCAAGGAAATCGATGATGGACTCACCGGGATAGCCGAAGACGTGCCGCACCCCGGCCGCGTGCAGGTAGGCGGCCAGCAGGGCCGCCGTAGAACCGTGCGCTGGTGCAGAAGCAGACCGCTGTGCCATCGCCCCATTGTCCACGCACCGTGGGCGGGGCAGCCACCAGGATCGTTCGGCATAAGGAAAGGCGGCGGCGGATCAGGCGGCCGCGGCGGCCGGCCGGAACGGGACGGCGTGTCGCCGCGAGGATTGCCACCTACGGTGAGAGCATCGCTGCATATGGGTGTGGTCTTGTTGCTTGCCGGACTGCTGCTCGGGATCGTCATCGGGGCAGCGATCGGATACCTCTTCGCCCGCGGCCGGCTGGCCCCCGCCGCCGCGGACCTGTCCGGCCGGGCCCGTGCCGCGGACGAGCGGGCGCGCGCCGCGGACGAGCGAGCCCGGATGATCGAGCGCAGCGCGGCCGAACGGGCCGCGCTCGTCGAGGGCCAGCTCGCGGAGCGGTTCCAGGCCCTGTCCGCCCAGGCGCTGGACGCGAGCACCTCGCGGTTCCTCGAGGTCGCCGAGGGCCGGCTGCAGGCGGCCAACGCCAACGCGTCCAGCGAGCTTGAGATCCGCCGCGCGGCGGTCGAGCATCTCGTCGGGCCGCTGCGGGAAACCCTGGCCCGGGTCGAGGAACAGCTGCGGGAGTCCGACGCCGCCCGGACCCGGTTGCACGCCGCGCTGGCCGAGCAGGTCCACATCGCGCGGCAGAGCTCGGAACAGCTGCGCGTCCAGACCCAGGCGCTGGTCACTGCGCTGCGGCGGCCGGAGGCCCGGGGGCGCTGGGGTGAGCTGCAGCTGCGCCGGGTGGTCGAGCTGGCCGGGATGAGCGCCCGCTGCGACTTCGACGAGCAGGTCGCCGTGGCCACGCCGGACGGCACGCTGCGCCCGGACATGGTGGTGCGGCTGGCTGGCGGCAAGAACATCGTGGTCGATTCCAAGGTCTCGCTCGCCGCCTACCTGGAGGCCGCCGAATCCGACGACGACGACGTGCGCGCGGCGCGGATGGACGCGCACGCCCGGCACGTTCGGGAGCATGTGGACCGGCTGGCGGCCAAGGCGTACTGGGCGGCGCTGAGCCCGTCGCCGGAGTTCGTGATCCTGTTCATCCCGGGCGAGGCCTTCCTGGCCCCGGCGCTGGAGCGCGACCCCGGGCTGCTCGAGTACGCGCTCAGCCGCAAGGTGCACATCGCCACTCCCACCACGCTGGTCACGATGCTGCGCACCGCGCAGTACGCCTGGCAGCAGGCGGCGCTGGCGGAGAACGCCCGCGCCGTGTTCGACCTCGGCCGGGTGCTCTACGAGCGGATCGCGGGCCTCGGGCGGCACGTGGACCGGCTGGGCCGCGCGCTGACCACGGCGGTGTCCACCTACAACCAGGCCGTCGGTTCGCTGGAGAGCCGGGTGCTGCCCACCGCCCGGCGGCTGAACGAGCTCGGCGTCGTCGACGCGGAGCTCACCGCGCCGGCGTTGGTCGAGGAGACGACTCGGGCGCTTTCCGCCCCCGAGCTCGTCGCCGACGAGCAGGCTGAGGTCAGCCTGGTGCGTGCCGTTCGATGACGCAGACGCGGGCCCCAGGCCAGAAAACGCAAGGACCTTCGCGCCTGGCGCCCGCGGGATCCATCAGGCTGACCGGACGCGGCGCGGTCGTCACGCTGTTCGCGGCCTGCTTCCTTAGCCTGCTGTTCGCGGCCTGGACCGGCTGGAACGCCTTCGCCGATGTGATGTTCGTCATGACCTGCGGGGTGGTCACGTGCTACACCCGGGCCAGCGGACTGCGCACGGTCGTGGTGTGCCCGCCGCTGGCCTTCTTCGCCGGGAGCGTGCTGGCCCAGCTGATCACCGCGCCCGACATGTTCTCGGCCGCGGCAGGCATCCTGGTCACGCTGGGCAGCTCGGCGCTGTGGCTGTTCACCGGCACGGCCCTGGTCGTCGCGATCGCGCTCGGCCGTGGCTACCGACCCAGCGGGCCCCGGTTCGGCGGGCCCCGGTTCGGCAACCTGCGCGAGGCGCTGAGGGACGCCTGGCCGCCCCGGCCGGAACGGACCCGGCGGCGTTAGCCGTCCCGGCGGCGTTAGCCCGTCCCGGCGGCGTTAGCCGTCCCGGCGCGGTCCGGCGGCCCCGGCGGTGCGGAGCTCGCGCGGGAGCGCGAACGTCACGTGCTCTTCCACCGCCTCGACTTCCTCCACGGCACCGAACCCCTGGCCGGCCAGCTTGTCCAGCACGGCGGTCACCAGTTCCTCCGGCACCGAGGCCCCACTAGTCACGCCGACCGTCGTCACGCCGTCCAGCCAGCGCTCGTCGATCTCGCCGGCGTCGTCGACCAGATAGGCGTCCGAGGCACCGTAGTCCTTGGCCACCTCGACCAGCCGCACGGAGTTCGAGGAGTTCGGCGAGCCCACCACGAGCACCAGATCAGCCTGGGCGGCGATGACCTTCACCGCCGCCTGCCGGTTCTGCGTGGCGTAGCAGATGTCGTCGCTCGGCGGATCGAGAAGGGCCGGGAAACGCTCGCGCAGGGCATTGACGGTATCGAGGGTCTCATCCACCGAAAGCGTCGTCTGCGACAGCCAGACCACCTTCGACGGGTCCCTGACCTCCACGTCCGCGGCTCCCGTCGCGCCGTCTACCAGGCGGACCCGGGACGGGGCCTCGCCGGCCGTCCCCACCACCTCTTCGTGGCCTTCGTGGCCGACCAGCAAGATGTCGTAGTCCTTGGCCGCGAACCGTCGCGCCTCGTTGTGCACCTTGGTCACCAGCGGGCAGGTCGCGTCGATGGCGTGCAGGCCGCGACGTTCGGCGTCGAGACGGACCTCCGGGGCGATGCCGTGCGCGGAGAAGACCACGACGGCGCCCGGCGGCACCTCGTCCACCTCCGCCACGAAGATGGCGCCACGCTTCTCCAGCGTGCTGACGACGTGCGTATTGTGTACGATCTGCCTGCGTACGTACACCGGGGGCCCGAACTTGTCCAGTGCCATCTCGACCGCTTGCACAGCCCGGTCAACCCCGGCACAGTAGCCGCGGGGCTTGGCGAGCAGGACTCGTCGCTGGCTTGAAGACATAACTCCATGGTAGGTGAGTATGTCCTGGAGCAGGGCACGCGTCCCCGGCCATGGTGCGAGTATTGCGACACGCATGTCGGAGGCGCGAAGATAACCCGTCAGGGAAGACGCGCGAACTAACAGCGATGTACCGGCGCCGGGAAATGCTGCCAAGCCTGCCTGGGCGCCACGTGGTATCCCGTCCTCGAGGAGAGTGTGACATGCGCGTTCCGCAGGTCAGCGAACGCATAAAGGAAGCTCCGGCCCAGGCTCTGCGCGGCGTCTTCGCCGGCATCGGCCAGCTACTACTGATAACCGACAAGCTCAGGAACAAGACCCCCGCGGATACCGACGTCCCGCGGGCCCGGACGCCCGAAGCGTCGAAGAAGGCCACGGCCACCCGCCCGGCGAGGCTGGACGACCAGACGGTGGTGGCTCCGGCCGAGCCAGCCCCGGCCAAGCCAGCTGGGACGGTCGCGACGCAGCCAGCGGCGGCTGAGACGGTCGTCGCGGCTGAGACGGCTGCGGTCGTCGCGGCTGAGACGGCCGTGGCGGCTGAGACGGCTGCGGTCGTCGCGGCTGAGACGGCCGCGGCGGCTGAGACGGCCGCGGCGGCTGAGACGGCCGCGGCGGCTGAGACGGCCGCGGCGGAGCCTGCCGCCGCCAAGCCGGCCACGGCAAAGCCGGCCACCACTAGGCTGGCCACCGCCAAGCCGGCCACCGCCAAGCCAGCGGCAGCCAAGCCGACTACGGCCAGGCGCGCCACGGCCAAGCCGGCGCCGACAGGGCCGGCCGGTGCGGAGCCGCCGAAGCCGCCCAAGCGGCAAAGCACTAGGGACTTCGACAAGACCGGCAACGTTCGGCTGCTCGGTGACGAGGAAGGCGGCTCCACCCTCAGTGCCACCACGCCCGCCAGCCCGGCCGTGTCAGCCAGCGCCGCCGAGTCGCCCACCGCTCCCGACCCGGTCATCGTCCCCGACCCGGTCACCGCTCCCGACCCGGTCACCGTTCCCGACCCGGTCACCGTTCCCGACCCGGTCACCGTTCCCGACCCGGTCACCGCTCCTGACCCGGTCACCGCTCCCGAGGCCGCGAGCGGGTCGGCGGATTCCGGGGCGCCGCTGCCCAATTACGACGAGCTGTCCGTCGCGTCGCTGCGCGCCCGGCTGCGCAACCTGGACGCGGGGCAGGTCAGGCGGCTTGCGGACTACGAGCGGACGCACGCGTCCCGCGCCGACGTGCTGGCCATGTTCGAGCGCCGGATCGCCAAGCTGGAGGCCGAAGCTTAGTGGCGCTTGATACGTCGGCCGATGCGCCCGTTCCCGTCCGCACGGTGCTGCAGCTGGTCGGCGGGTGGATCGGCCGGCTCGGCCGGGTCTGGGTCGAGGGACAGATCGCCGAGCTCGCGGTGCGCGGCGGCGCGGTGTTCCTGACCCTGCGCGACCCGATCGCGGCGGTGTCGGTGCGGGTTATCTGCTCCCGGCTGGTGTTCGACGCCGCCGAGCCGCCGCCCGCCGACGGGGCCAGGGTGGTCATCCTGGCCCGGCCGGATTTCAACGCCAACCGGGGCTCGTTCGCCCTCACCGCGCTGGAAATCCGGGCCGTCGGCGTGGGCGAGTTGCTGGCCCGGCTGGAGCGGTTGCGCCGCCAGCTTGCCTCGGAAGGACTTTTTTCTGCCGAACGAAAGCGGGCAATTCCCTTCCTTCCCGGTGTCATCGGCTTGATCTGCGGGCGCGATTCCGCGGCTCAGCGGGACGTCCAGCAGAACGCAGGGCGGCGCTGGCCGGCCGTCCGGTTCCGCGTCGAGCAGACGGCGGTGCAGGGATCGTACGCGGCCGAGGAGATCATCGACGCGCTGCGACGCCTTGACGAGGATCCCGACGTGGACGTGATCGTGATCGCCCGGGGCGGCGGCTCGCTCGAGGACCTGCTCCCGTTCTCCGACGAGTCGCTGATCCGGGCGGTGGCGGCGTGCCGGACGCCGGTGGTGAGCGCGATCGGGCACGAGCAGGACACACCCCTGCTCGACTACGTGGCCGACGTGCGCGCGTCCACGCCCACGGACGCGGCCAAGCGGGTGGTGCCCGACGTGGCCGAGCAGTTCGCGCTGGTCACTCAGCTGCGCGACCGGGCCCGGCGGTGCCTGACCGGCTGGCTCGGCCGGGAGACGGCGTGGCTGGAGGCGATCCGGTCCAGACCCGCGCTGGCCGACCCGGTCCGGGAGATCGAGCGCCAGGCCGAGCGCGTGGACGCACTGCTGCAGCGGGCCAGGATGTCGCTGGATGGCAGCCTGACCCGGGCCAGCGACGACGTGGCGCATACTAGGGCCCGCCTGCTTGCCCTGTCACCCGCGTCCACCCTGCGTCGCGGCTACGCGATCGTGCAGCACCGCAACGACGGCGTGGTCCGCGCCGCGGCCGAGGTGAAGCCGGGTGAGTCGCTGACCGTCCGGTTCGCGACGGACCAGCTCATCGTCCGGGCGAGCGATGACCCTGACGATGGATAGGGTTGAGGTCGTGACAGACGGCGGCACGGACGCAGACCCGAAGGCCCCCAAAGAGGCTCTTTCCTATGAGCAGGCCAGGGACAAGCTGGCCGCGGTCGTCAAGCGCCTTGAGGCCGGCGGCCTGACTCTGGAGCAGTCGCTCGAGCTGTGGGAACGCGGCGAACGGCTGGCAGGAGTGTGCGGCGAGTGGCTGGACGGCGCGCGAGCCAGGCTCGCCGCCGCCATGGCCAAGCGCGACGACTCCGATCAGGACGACGCGGCGGACACTGCGCCCTTCTGAAGCTGCGCCCTTCTGAAGCTGCGCCCTTCTGAAGCTGGCCCGTTCTGACCTGCTCTGCCGGTGAGTTTGCTCACCTCTGTGCCGGGCAAGGCATGAGCAGGCAACAGCAAGGTGGGCGCGATGAACCCGGTCGAGCGAGCGATCAGGAAAGTAGACGCTACGCAGCAGCGGTCCACGCCCATGGCGTTCGTGTTCGGGGTAGTGAAGAAATACGGAGACGACAACGGCGGGGTCCTGGTCTCCAACCTGGCGTATTCCGCGTTCGTCTCCCTCTTCCCGCTGCTCCTGGTGCTGGTGACGATCCTGGGCTACGTCGCGTCGATCGAACCATCATTCCGGACCGACGTGCTGAAGGCGGTGGCCCGCCAGGTCCCGCTGATCGGCCACACGCTCACCGAGAACGTGCACCAACTCCAGCGCGCGAGCGTCATCGGGCTGGTCGTGGGGCTGCTCCTCCTGATCTGGGGCGCGACCGGCCTGGCGCAGGCCGGCCTGTTCACGATGGAGCAGGTGTGGAACCTGCCCGGACCCGCGAGGCCCGGCTACGTGCAGCGGCTCGGGCGGGCGGGGCTGTTCCTCTGCCTGCTCGGCGGCGGCGTGATCACCACGACCCTGCTGGCCAGCCTCAACACCTACGGCCAGTCGGTGGCATCCCGCCTTCACATCGGGCACAGCGCAGCCGTGTTGGTCGTCCTCGCCGAGGTGGTGACGGCAGCCTTCAGCGCGGGCATGTACCTCGGCGCTTTCCGCGCGCTGACCCCGAAGGGCGTGCCGACCCGCAACCTGCTGCCCGGAGCCATCACGGGCGGCATCGGCTGGACGGTACTTCAGGTCCTTGGCACCTATCTCGTGCATCACTTCCTGCACAGCGACTCCGTCTACGGTGTATTCGCCACCGTGCTCGGCTTGCTGGCCTGGGTCTACCTGGCCACCGAGATCACCGTGTACAGCGCCGAGGTCAACGTGGTGCTGGCCCGGCGGCTGTGGCCGCGGTCCATCGTCCAGCCGCCGCTCACCGAGGCGGACCGGACCAGCATGGCACTGCAGGCCCTGCAGAACCAGCGGCGGCCCGAGCAGAACGTCAAGGTGACGTTCAACGACCGCGATCCCGATGCGGAGGCACCGGCGGGAACGCCGCAGACGCCAGGTGAGGTTACCCCGCCCGGGGATCCTCGGGTTCCTGAGCAGCGGAGCGTGGTCGACCCCAGCTCAGCCGGCGACCGGGCGCAGTGAGGCGGCGAGCTCACGGAGTTCGGCCCAGGTGGCGTTGCCGGTGACCACGATGGTGAACCCCGCCGGGCTGGTGAGGTACATCGACCGCTGTTCCCGGGCCGGGGTCGCGCTGAGGCTCCAGGTCTGCCCGGCCAGGCGGGCCGGCGCGAGCGGTGTCCCGTCGTTGGTCATCCGCCTGACGAACGCGGTGGCGCGCGCGTTGGTTTCCTCCAGCGAGGCCAGCGCGCCATCCGGGGTCAGGTAGCCGAGCTGCCACGTGACCGTGCCCGCCCCGTTAGCGCCGCCCACGGCCAGGCCGGAACTGACCGGCTGCCAGGACGCCGGCAAGCCGGCCGGGGCCACCGCGGGGTAAGGCGCCAGCCGGGCCAGTTTGGCCTCATCGCCGCGATAGCCGACGGTGACGGGCTCGGCAGCGTGCGGCGCCGGGATCGCCACGACGACGACCACGGCGGCCAGCAGGCAGCCCAGCGCGGAAAAGCCACCCCGCAGCACCCTGTTCACAACAGTTCAGGCTAGCCCGGCTCGCGGGGTGGACAGGGAGGGCTTCGCTGTAGCTGCATATGATCAACACAAGGCCAGTGGAAGGACACCACTTATGACCGCGGATCAGCAGGCCCATGCGCCCGCCAGCCAGGCCCCCGACCGAAACTTGGCCCTCGAGCTGGCCCGGGTGACCGAGGCCGCGGCGATGGCCGCGGCCAGGTGGGTGGGCCGGGGCGACAAGCTCGGGGCCGACGGGGCCGCCGTGAACGCGATGCGGATGCTGATCAACTCGGTGTCGATGCGCGGCGTGGTGGTGATCGGCGAGGGCGAGAAGGATAACGCGCCGATGCTGTTCAACGGCGAGGAGGTCGGCGACGGCACCGGCGCGGCCTGCGATGTCGCGGTCGATCCGATCGACGGCACGCGGCTGTGCGCCAACGGCATGCCGAACGCCATCTCCGTCCTGGCGGTGGCGGATCGGGGCTCGATGTACGACCCGTCCGCCGTGTTCTACATGACCAAGCTGGCCACCGGGCCCGAGGCGGCCGGCATGGTGGACATCGAAGCGCCGCCCGCCGCCAACGTGGCCGCGGTCGCCAAGGGCAAGGGCTGCTCGCCACAGGACGTCACCGTGGTCATCCTGGACCGTCCCCGCCACGCCGAGTTGATCTCCGAAGTCCGCGCCTCTGGCGCCCGGATCCACCTGATCACCGACGGCGACGTGGCCGGCGCCATCATGGCCGCCCGTGAAGGCACCGGGATCGACCTGATGCTCGGCATCGGGGGTACGCCGGAAGGCATCATCGCCGCGTGCGCACTGAAGTGCCTCGGCGGGGTCATCCTGGGCAAGCTCGCGCCCAGGGACGACGAAGAACGCCGCCGCGCGCTGGACGCGGGCCATGACCTGAACCGCGTGCTCACCACCGATGACCTGGTCACTTCCGACGACGTGTTCTTCGCGGCCAGCGGGATCACCGACGGTGAACTGGTCGACGGCGTACGGTACCTGCGCGGCCACGCGACCACTCACTCCCTGGTCATGCGGTCCCGCTCGGGCACGATCCGGAGCATCAAGAGCGAGCATCAGCTGTGGAAGCTCCGCGCCTACTCCTCGGTCAACTTCGGCTGAGCCCGGCCACCTCGGCTGAGCCCGGCCACCTCGGCTGAGCCCGGCCACCTCGCTGGGTCAGTCCCGGCTGAACAAGCGGAAGCGCCGGTTCTTCCGCGGCGTGCGGACGTCCAGTTCGCCCCCTAGGACCAGCGCCTTGACCTCGATCACCGGCGTGCCGGGCCCGGCTGGCGCCGGCGTGCTTCCGCGCTTCCTGCCGAGGACCATGTGCCCGCTCACGATCACCGACACCCCGTCGGGCACGATCAGCCGCAGTCGGCCGCCGAACACCGTCGCGTAGAGCTGCACCCGGCTGACCTGCATTATCGCCTGGGTGAAGTCGACTTCAACCTCGCCGAACATGGCGGTCACGGTCAGGTTCTCCGGCACCACCCAGCGGCCGTCCCTGCGGGCCGGCCCGAAGATCCCGGCGACCACCCGGCCGCCGTCCAGCCGCACCGGCTGCGCCGACGGCGCGGCCAGATCCGCGGTCAGCTCGGCCAGATCTCCGAGTGTCCGGGCCGAGAAGGCGCGCTGAACCCGTTCGGAATGCTCCTCCGCGGTGAGCCGCCCGTCGCTCATGGCCTCGCTGAGCAGGGCCAGCACCCGGTCCCGGTCAGCATCGGACGCACGCAGGTCGCGAGGCGACGGCCGTGGGCTCATAGCTCAAATTACCTTCCCGGCTCGCTCTGTTT
This sequence comes from uncultured Actinomycetota bacterium, assembly GCA_963842265.1. Taxonomy (GTDB): domain Bacteria; phylum Actinomycetota; class Actinomycetes; order Streptosporangiales; family Streptosporangiaceae; genus Palsa-504. The sequence continues at coordinate 306,212 of CAWJGE010000008.1, read as the reverse complement.
CGCCCGCTCGCCTCCGGGCCGCCCCTGAGGCACCGCCTGCTCTATCTTCCCGCTCGCCTCCGGGCCGCCCCTGAGGCACCGCCTGCTCTATCTTCCCGCTCGCCTCCGGGCCGCCCCTGAGGCACCGCCTTCCCTCCTCGCTCGTCCCTCGCTCGTCGGTCCAGGCGGCGCCGACGGCCCTTTGGCTCGCGGGGATGTCCTGGTCAGGGGCATGTTGGCAGTCGACTGTGCGAGACGGGGTTGAACATGCTACCCATGGGTGCATGACAGACGGAGCAATCGAAACCGTGATGGAGCGGACAAGCCAGGAAGGGATTCGCCTGGTCCGCTTCCTGTACGCCGACAACGGCGGGATCATCCGCGGGAAGGCCGCAGGCACGACGCGGCTGCCGGAGCGCATGGCCAGCGGCATCGGGCACACGGTAGCAATGATGGCCATGTCCATGCTGGACCAGCTGCAGCCAGTGGCCGGGATGGGACCGGTCGGCGAGGTCCGGATCGTGCCCGACCCGGATACGTTCGTCACGCTCCCCTACGCGCCTGGGACTGGCGCGATGCTCGCGGACCTGGTCAAGACGGACGGGTCGCCATGGGAGGCGTGTCCGCGGACGTTCCTCAAACAGGCCATCGTCGAACTGGCCGGCGAGGGCTACGCGATGCAGGCCGCGTTCGAGCCCGAGTTCACCGTCGGCCACCGCGAAACCTCACCCGCCGCGCCCTCAATCCCGGACCGGCTCATCCCGCTTGACGACAGCCTGTGCTACTCGGCCACAGGGTTCCATCAGGGGCACGACTTCGCCATGGAGCTCGTCACGGCGATGGAGGCGCAGGGCCTCGAGGTCGAGCACTACTACCCCGAGCTCGGTCACGGCCAGCACGAGCTCTCCATCCGGCACACCGACGCGCTGCGCGCCGCCGACAATCACGTGCTGTACCGGGAGACGATCCGCGGCGTGGCGTTCCGGCACGGCCTGTGGGCCACCCTGGCGCCCAAGCCGATCCCCGACCAGGCCGGCAACGGCACCCACCTGCACGCCTCACTCACCGACCTGCTGCCGGACGGCTCTCCGGGCGGGCGCAACGCCTTCGCCGACCCCGCCGACCGCAACGGCCTGTCCCAGGTCGGCTACCACTTCATCGGCGGCCTGCTAGCCCACCTGCCCGCCCTGGTCGCGCTCAGCTGCGCCAGCGTGAACAGCTATCGCCGGCTCGCGCCGCAGATGTGGGCCAGCGCGTACACCTGCTACGGGATGGACAACCGGGAAGCGGCGATCAGGATCTGCTCTCCGCTGCGCGGCGACCCGGGCAGTTCGGTCAACCTGGAGCTCAAGCCGTCCGACTCCAGCGCCAATCCGTACCTGGCTCTCGGCGCGTTCATTTACGCCGGCCTGGACGGCATCCGCGGCAAGCTCGATCCGGGCGAGGCCGTGAACGTCGACCCGGCCACCCTGACCGACAGCGAGCGGGCCGCGGGCGGCACCCACCGCCTGCCCGCCTCGCTCAACGCGGCCCTGGACGCGCTGGCCGCCGACGACATGCTGATGGACCTGCTCGGACCGCTGCGCAGCACCGCCTACCTGGCGGTGAAGCGCTCGGAAGCCGCCCACTTCGCCCACTCCACCGACCCGTACTACGAGTGCTTCCACCACTTCACCAAGATCTAGGGACCCGCCGTCGCCGGGGATGGCGTCCGTGCTCGCCGTCGTGGTGCATCAGACCCTGGAGCCCGTGCACGTGTCGGTGTGGCTCGCCAACCGCGACTGAGGGTTCGGCGGTCATGATCGTGCGTTGTTACTGCCCGCCGGGGGGCAGTAACAACGCACGATGTTGCTTTCGCGGCCGGGTTAGTCGCCGGCGGCGGGGCGGATGCCGCCTTCGCGGGGGTCACCGGTCCGGAAGATGGCTTCGGCGGGCTTCGCGATGACGCTCAGCGGCCTGGCGATGTCCTCCAGAGACTTGCCCTCGGCGTCGACGGCGAGGAACGCCGCGACGACGCCACCCAGGATCATCGCGCCGGCCCCGAGAAGGTAGCCCCAGTACAGCGAGTTGGGGTCCTTGCCGTCGCCGATGAGGTGGCCGTACAGGTGCGAGCCGAGCGAGCCGAAGCACTGCGCGATGGCGAAGAACACCGCGATGGCCTTGGCCCGGACCTCCAGCGGGAAGATCTCGCTGACGGTCAGGTACCCGGCGCTGGCGCCGGCCGAGGCGAAGAAGAAGATCACCGACCAGCACAGCGTCTGAGTGACGGCGTTTAGCGCGCCGGCCTTGAACAGCTGCGCGGTGATGACCAGCAGGATGCCAGACACCAGGTAGGTGCCCGAGATCATCTTGCGGCGGCCGATGGTGTCGAACAGCCGCCCGATGGTCAGCGGGCCGAGCAGGTTCCCGATGCAGAACGCCATGAAATAGTAGGGGGTCTGGCTGGACGGAACGTGGAAGAAGTACAGCAGGACCAGCCCGTAGGTGAAGAAGATCGCGTTGTACAGGAACGACTGGGTGATCATCAGCGTCCCGCCGTAGATCGCCCGGCTCGGGTAGTGCTTGAACAGGGAACGCAGCAGCGCCAGGTAGCCGATGTTCTCGGTCGGCCGGATCTCCAGTTCCTTGCCCTGGTCCACCGGCGGGAGCTCGCCCTTGGTCGCCGCGACGTCCTGCTCGATCTCGGCGATGGAGGCCTCGGCTTGTTTTTCCCTGCCGTGCATGATCTGCCAGCGCGGGCTCTCCGGCAGGTGCCGCCGGACGAAGATGATGACCAGCGCGAGCACCGGGCCGACCAGGTAGGCGATCCGCCAGCCGAGCGTGGTCGAGATGTGGTTCAGGGCAGCCAGCGTGACGATGGTGCCTAGGAAGGCCCCGGCCCAGTAGGTCCCGTTCACGGCCAGGTCGACCCGGCCCCGGTATTTGGCCGGGATCATCTCATCGATCGCGGAGTTGATCGCGGCGTACTCCCCGCCGATGCCCATCCCGGCGAGGACCCGGGTGCCGTACAAGAAGATGAACCAGTAGCCGCCCCGCGGGGTCAGCGCGGTCAGCCCGGACCCGACCAGGTACACCCCGAGGGTGATCATGAACAGGTTCTTCCGGCCGAGCTTGTCCGAGAGCTGCCCGAAGAACAGCGCGCCGATGACCTCGCCGATCAGGTACCAGGTGGCGATGTCCGCGACCGCGCTGGCGGACATGTTCAGCGCGGCCTTCTGGGTCAGGTCCGGCCCGACGTTGGCGGCGATGGTGATCTCCAGGCCGTCCAGGACCCACGCCACCCCCAGGGCTATCACCAGCCTGGTGTGGAATTTCGACCAGGGCAGCCGGTCTATCCGTGCCGGGATGAGACTTCGGATGCCGGGACTGCTCGCCGTATCGGGCGTTGCTGTCATCGCGCCCTCCTCCTTGCGCTGACCACGGGCCGCAATGCCCGCTGGCTGCCCGACTACCCCGCACGGAGATAAAAAACCAGTCAGACCAGACAAAACTGCGCCTCGGCCACGGCGGCACTCACAGGACCGCCGTTCGGCCCGTAACGTGCGCGACATGAAGGCCGAAGGGAACGGTGGGCGAGGGGCCGGGCAGGTATCCTGGGCTGTCGCGGCCGGGGCCGGCGGCGTCGAGGCTGTCGCGGCCGGGGCCGGCGGCATCGAGGCTGTCACGGCCGGGGCCGGGGCGGCCGACATAAGCGCGGCCGACATGAGCGCAGCGGGCACGCAGCCGCAGGTCATGAGGGCGCAACCGCAGGAAGATTGTACGGCGGCGGCGCCGCAGCTCAGCCGAACGCGGACGGGGGCACCGCGTGCTTAGCGTGCATCGCGCGGACGGGGGCACCGCGCGGCGCGACGCCGCCGCATAGCGTCACGATACAAGCTTTGCCCAGACATGTACAAGTGGCCACGAGCGAGACAGAGTGTTTGTTTCTACCGAACATGTCCCTAAACACCACCGGATCCGGCCCGGTATACGCTCGGGACCTTCGGAATCAGTGGGTGGCCGAGGGACGGCCGAGGCTCAGGTTCCCCGTGGACCCCGCCGCCGCGCCGCCGGGGTCCAAACCCGGTCCGAGGCTCCAACCTGACCGGCCTAAGCTGAACAACGGGGCCCGGCGCGGGCCACCTAAACTCCCCCGCGAGCCAAAGGGGCGCCGGCGCCGCCTGGACCGGCGAGTGAGGAACGAGCCAGGAGGGCCCGCCGCCGCAGGCGGCCAGGCAAGCAAGGCGGCGCCTCAAAAGGCGCCCCGGAGGCGAGCGGGAAGAAAGAGAGGGCGAGACGCGTGCCCGAGTTCACCTACTGCGACCTGCTCCCGTTGGGCCAGGACGGCGCCAGTTACCGACGGCTGACCAGTGACGGCGTGAGAAACCATAGCTCGTTCGGTCGTAATTTCCTCGAGATCGAGCCGCAGCTGCTCACCGACCTGACCGCCGCGGCCATGCACGACATCGCCCACCTGCTGCGGCCCGCCCACCTCCGCCAGCTGCGGTCTATCCTGGCCGACCCGGAGGCTTCTCCGAACGACCGGTACGTGGCCCGCGACCTGCTCAAGAACGCGTGCATCGCGGCCGGGGGCGTGCTGCCCATGTGCCAGGACACCGGCACCGCCATCGTGATGGGCAAGCGCGGCCAGCACGTGCTCACCGACGGCCGTGACGAGGAGCACATATCGCGCGGCGTCTATGACGCCTACACCACGCTGAACCTGCGGTACTCCCAGCTCGCGCCGCTGACCATGTGGGAAGAGAAGAACACCGGCAGCAACCTGCCCGCCCAGGTGGAGATCTACGCTACCGGCGGGAGTGAGTACAAGTTCCTGTTCATGGCCAAGGGCGGCGGGTCGGCCAACAAGTCCTTCCTGTACCAGGAGACCAAGGCCGTACTTAACCCGACCCGGATGCTCGCGTTCCTCGAGGAGAAGATCCGCTCGATCGGCACCGCCGCGTGCCCGCCGTACCACCTGGCCATCGTGGTCGGCGGCACCAGCGCCGAGTTCGCGCTGAAGACCGCCAAGTACGCGTCGGCCAAGTACCTGGACACGCTGCCTTCGGCCGGGTCGGCCGCTGGGCACGGGTTCCGGGACCGCGAGCTGGAGGAGCAGGTGCTCGGCATCACCCGGCGGATCGGCATCGGTGCGCAGTTCGGCGGCAAGTACTTCTGCCACGACGTGCGGGTGATCCGGCTGCCCAGGCACGGGGCGTCCTGCCCGGTCGCGATCGCGGTGTCGTGCTCGGCCGACCGGCAGGCGCTGGGCAAGATCACTGCCGACGGGGTGTTCCTCGAGCAGCTCGAGACCGACCCGGCCCAGTACCTACCGGATATGGAGGCGGGCGAAGAAGACGGCAACGTGGTCGCCATCGACCTGAACCGGCCGATGGCCGAGATCCGCGCCGAGCTGACCAGGTACCCGGTCCGCACCCGCGTGTCGCTGACCGGGCCGCTGGTCGTCGCGCGCGACATCGCGCACGCCAAGATCGCCGAACGCCTCGACGCGGGCGAGCCCATGCCGGCCTACCTGCGCGATCACCCCGTCTACTACGCCGGGCCGGCCAAGACGCCGGAAGGGTACGCCTCCGGGTCCTTCGGACCCACGACAGCGGGCCGGATGGACTCCTACGTCGAGAGGTTCCAGGCGGCCGGGGGTTCGCTGGTCATGCTGGCCAAGGGAAACCGTTCGGCCGCGGTGACCGCAGCCTGCAAGCAGTACGGCGGGTTCTACCTCGGCTCGATCGGCGGCGCCGCGGCGCGGCTGGCCCAGGACTGCATCACCCGGGTCGACGTGCTCGAGTATCCCGAACTCGGCATGGAAGCCGTCTGGAAGATCGAGGTCCGCGACTTCCCCGCCTTCATCGTGGTCGACGACAAGGGCAACGACTTCTTCGCCGACCCCTCCGGCCCGGTGCTGCAGATCTCGGCGCACCCGTGAGCGGTACGCGCGTCGAGCACGACTCGATGGGCGAGGTGGAGGTGCCCGCGGAGGCGCTGTGGGGCGCGCAGACCCAGCGGGCGGTGGAGAACTTCCCGGTGTCCGGCGAGCGGATCGGCCGGGATCTGATCGGCGCGCTCGGATGCATCAAGGGCGTCGCTGCCCGGATCAACGCCGAACTCGGGGTGCTCGACGCCGACATAGCGGACGCGATCCATGACGCGGCCGCCGCGGTCGCGCGCGGAGAGCACGACGATCAGTTCCCGGTCGACGTGTTCCAGACGGGTTCGGGCACCTCGAGCAACATGAACGCCAACGAGGTCATCGCGGCCCTGGCCACGCGCAAGCTAGGCCGCGCCGTGCACCCGAACGACCACGTGAACGCGTCCCAGTCCTCCAACGACGTGTTCCCTTCCGCGATCGGTCTGGCCGCCACCCGGCTGTTCGTGCACGAACTGATCCCGGCGCTGACCCACCTGGCCGCGGCGTTCGAGGCCAAGGCCACCGAGTTCGCTTCGGTGGTCAAGGTCGGACGGACCCACCTGATGGACGCGGTGCCGGTGACCCTCGGCCAGGAGTTCGGCGGATACGCGGCGGCGGCCCGTCATGATGCCGAACGAGTGGGGGAAACCCTGCCCCGGCTCGGCGAGCTGCCCCTGGGAGGGACCGCGGTGGGGACGGGCCTCAATGCCCCGCCTGACTTCGCCCGTCGGGTGAACGAGCGGCTGGCGTCGTCGATGAAGCTGCCGCTGACCGAGGCGCGGAACCACTTCGAAGCCGCGGGCGCCCGGGACGCGCTGGTCGAAGCCAGCGGCGTGCTGCGGGTGGTCGCGGTCAGCCTGTACAAGATCTGCAACGACCTGCGCTGGATGGGATCGGGGCCGCGAGCCGGGCTGGGCGAGATCCGGATCCCCGACCTGCAGCCGGGCTCCTCGATCATGCCGGGCAAGGTCAACCCGGTCATCTGCGAGGCGGTCTGCCAGGTGTGCACGCAGGTGATCGGGAACGACGCGGCGGTGGCGTTCGGCGGCGCGGCGGGGAACTTCGAGCTCAACGTGATGATGCCGGTGATCGGGCGCAACCTGCTCGCCTCGGCCCGGCTGCTGGCGGCGGTAGTGCCGCTGCTCGCCGACCGGTGTGTCGCCGGGATCACCGCGCACGCGGATCGCATGCGGCAGCTGGCCGAGTCGTCACCGGTCATCGTCACCGCGCTGAACCGCTACCTCGGTTACGAGGCGGCCGCGCAGATCGCCCACGAGGCGCTTGAGACGGGTGAGACGATCCGCTCGATCGTGATTGCGCGGGGCTACCTGGACCGGGGGGAGATCACCGAGGCGCAGCTAGACGCCGCGCTCGACGTGCTGGCGATGACGGGGCCGTCACAAACTTAATCGATGCTTAGCCTTCCCCCAGAGACCTTTCAGCTATCACCGTGTATGGTCCGGCTATGCACCCATTGGCGGACACCGGGCGGGTGATCGCCGGGCGTTACCGTCTGCAAGCCCCCGTCGGCCGCGGTGCCATGGGGGTTGTCTGGCGTGCCCGCGATCAGCTTCTCGACCGCGACGTCGCGGTCAAGGAAGTCCAGATCGCCGAGACCCTGACCGACGCGGAGCGGGCCAACGCCTACCAGCGGACCCTGCGCGAGGCCAAGACCGCGGCCCGGCTCAACCACCCCGCGGTGGTCACCGTCTACGACGTGTGCGAGGACGAGGGCCGTCCGTGGATCGTCATGCAGCTGGTCAGCGCGCAATCGCTGGACCAGGTGCTCGCGGCCTCGGGCCCGCTGTCGCCACGGCGGGCGGCCGAGATGGCCAGGCAGCTGCTCTCCGCGCTGAGCGTGGCGCACGCCGCCGGAGTGATGCACCGGGACGTCAAGCCGAGCAACGTCCTGCTCGGCAACGACGACCGGGCCGTGCTGACCGACTTCGGCATCGCCACCTTCCAGGGCGACCCCAAGCTCACCCAGACCGGCATGGTAATGGGCTCGCCGGGGTTCACCGCGCCGGAACGGATCCGCGGCGAGGACGCGTCGCCCGCCTCCGACCTGTGGTCGCTCGGCGCGACCCTGTTCGCGGCGGTGGAGGGGCACGGCCCCTTCGAGAAGCGCGGCGGAGCGATCACCACCATGTCCGCCATCATCAACGAAGACGCGCCGGAAGCGCCCACGGCGGGCGCGCTCGGCCCGGTGATCGCCGCGCTGCTGCGCCGCGAGCCTGCGGATCGGCCAGACGCGAGCGCCGCCGTGCGGATGATCACCGACGTGCTGCCTTTGCTGGCGGACCGGCCGCCGACTGGTCTGGCCGGATACGAGGCCACCGCGCTGTCCGCCTCGTCTCGCCCGGCGCCGCCGCAACCACAACCGGGCTGGGCCGAGCCTGGCTGGGCACACCCCGGATCACCCCAGCCCGGATCGCCCCAGCCTGGATCGGTTCCCCCTCGGCTACCGCAGCCGAGCGAGACCTCGCTGGACTTCGCCTCGGCCGAGCAGACGGCCGTGAAGCAGATGCCGGCCGGGTCGGCCTCCGGCACGGACCCGCTAGCGGGCGGGCTGGCATCGGACCCGCAGACCGCCCCGACCGCGCCGCAGCCGGTTCAGGGTTACCCGCCCCCGGGCAGCAGCTGGGGCCAGGGCGCGAGCGCGGGGTACGCAGCGGGGGCCTCGGCCGGGTCCGCGGCCCGGCCGGAGGGACCACCGCCCGATTTCTCGTCCTGGTACGACCCGTCGCCCCGGTCCGGCGCGGCCGCCGCGCCGCCTGGCTCCGGCTCGGCCTGGTCCGGATCCGCGGCATCGGCCCAGCCCGGCTCCTCCGGCGCGGCATACCACCCCGGCTCCTCCAGCGCGACATACCAGCCCGGCTCCTCCGGCGGGGCGTACCAGCCCCAGCCCGGTCATGGCTCTGCGTCCTGGTCGGGCTCGGCGTCCCAGCAACCTCCCGGCCCGACGCCATGGTCCGGCGCTGAGTACGAGCCGCCCCGGCGCCGGCGGTCGGGGGCCGGATGGAAGATCGCCATCGCGGCGCTGGCGATAATCGGCGCGGGGGCGGGCGCCGCCACCGTCGTGCTGCTCCACCAGAATCATTCCGGCTCGCCGCAGGGCGGGACGTCGGCGCCGGCCACGGGGACGACACTGCCCCCCGCCAGCCTGATCACGGCGATCAACCAGCCGCTTACCGGGGCCCCCGCGCCGGGTTACCGCAGCTATCAGCAAGCGGCCTCGGGCCAGGAAAAGGCCGGCTTCAACATCGCCGTCCCGACCACCTGGACCACCTCCACGAATGGCGCATTCGAGACATACCTGACGGATCCGGCGGGCTCAGACATCAACATGCTGGTTGACCTGACGCCGCATACCTACTCGAACATGCTGCAGGAAGCCCAGTACATCGAGCGCCAGTCGATCGCCAGATTCCCCGGCTACCAAAGGGTCAACCTCGACCCGCTGACCATTCGCAACACACCGGGGTCCTTCTGGAAGTTCACCTGGGTGAACAAAGGGGTCCCGCAGACCGCCCTCGACCTGCTGTTTGTCCTTAATACACCCGCGGGCCCACAGTCGTACGCGCTGTACGCGACCGCGCCGACCAGTATGTGGCAGCAACTGCAGCCGGTATTCGACGAAGAGCTGCGCACCTTCGCCCCGCTGTCGAAGTGACGGGGCGAAGGTACCCAATGCGGTCTGGAACTGGCCTTCGGTGCTCTGGTACCAGCCGGTGGCCTAGTACCAGCCGGTGGCCTAGTACCAGCCGGTGGCCTCTTCGTGAGCCCAGGCGCCGCACGGCGATCCGTACGTGCCCTTGATGTACCCAAGGCCCCACCTGATCTGGGTCGCGGCGTTGGTCTGCCAGTCCGGTCCGGCGCTGGCCATCCGGGAGCCGGGCAGTGCCTGCGGGATGCCGAAGGCACCCGAGCCGGCGTTGTAGGCGGACACGCTCCAGCCGCTTTCGTGCGCCCACAGGGGGTCCAGGCAGGCGAACTGGCTGGATGACCAACCGAACGAGCCGAGCATCGCCGCGGCGATCTGCTGCGGCGAGCCGGACGCCGCCGGGACGGTCGCGGCGGCGTTCTGGCTCGGCTGCGCTGTGGCCGGGGTCTGCGTCGCCGCCGTGGACGGCGCCGCAGCTGCGGCAGCGGCCTTCTTGGCGGCTAGTTCGGCGGCCCGCTTCTGGGCGGCCCGCTTCTGGGCGGCCCGCCGCTGCGCGATCGCGGCCTGGGTCTGCGCCAGGCGGACCTGGTCCGCGTGCTCCACGAAGATGGCGCTGCTCTGCTGGTTGGCGTACTCGGCCAGGGGCAGGGCCAGCTGATCGGTAACGACCAGTCGCGGCGCGCCGGCCGCTGCCTGGTGCGTGCCGGGACCCGCGATTTCCGCGAGCCCGGCTGCGTGTTCTTGGGTTCCCGGGCTCCACGTCGCCGCGGTCGCCGATGCGGCGGTAGCGACGGACAGGGCGCCTGCCGTGGCGAGGACGATCGCCTTGGACCGACTGAGTTTAATTTTCCGGTGCCGTGACAAAGGGACCTTTCGGTGGCTCGCGTCACGCGATCTGCTTCACCCCCGATTGCTACCGCCACCGCGTCGGTGGCAGGCATCTGCACGTGGGAAGTGGCGCGGGTCAGGGCGCCGGGCTAACTCGAAATTGCCATCGCACGGGCGGGGTGCTGTCAGCCTTCTACCCTGCCTGACCGGAATGCTTCCGATGACCGAATTCGACGTGAGCTAGATCACCATAACCGGGTTACCGCTCTGCTACTGGCCGGAATTGGCGCGTTTACCTAAGCGTTCATCGCTCAGCGAACGGCCGGAAAAGTCCTATGAGGAAACTCACACTGGTCCCGAAACTTCCCATTAAGGACGAGAACGGGCACGTGATCAGTAGTAGCCGTTGGCTTCCTCGAAAGACCAGGCGCTACACGGATTCCCGTAGATGGCCTTGATGTAGCCAAGGCCCCATTTGATCTGAGTGGCCGGGTTGGTCTGCCAGTCCGCTCCGGCGCTCGCCATCTTGCTGCCCGGCAGCGCCTGCGGGATGCCGTACGCGCCGCTCGCGTTCTCCGCGTCGTACCGCCAGCCGCTTTCCCGGTTCCAGATGTCCTGCAGGCAGCCGAAGTAGGTCGACGGGTTGAAGCCAAAGCTGGCCATCATGTTGTAGGCGATGGACTGGGCAGTGTTCGGATCGGGGGGCGTGGAGGTGACGTAGATGACCCCGCCGCCCCCCGTGCCCGTGCCCGCGCCGGTGCCGGTGCCGGTGCCCGGGTTAGCCGCGGCGACCTCGGCGGGCGAGGCCAGCTTCGGCTTGGCCACCACGGTCAGCGTGCGCGCCGCGGTGGTCATCGCGATCAGTTGCGTACGCTCGGCTTCGAGCGCGGCCATGGTGTGGCTTCCCGGCACTATCTCGATGGCCTGAACGGCGCCGAAGGCACTCGATCTCGGCGCGAAAACCTTGACGCCGACCGCTACCGCAATGACCGCCACCGTGGCGATAACGGCGACCGGAAAGACAATGCCGAAACGCCGGATTAGGCCCCGCTTGCGCCGACTGCTGCGAGCCCCCGTCCGATGTCGCGACAAGGCAATCCTTTCGTCCGGCCATGCCCGCGAGATGCACTATGCCGTCTTGCGTGTTATCCCGGCTATCCGACCGCGGGCCTGCGCGGTAATCACGGCGCGCTGCCGACCCGCTGCACCTGACTGGTGCGCCGCCTAGCCCGTCTCGCGCAAGTACCGCTGGCGGACAACAATGCCAGAAAGATCCCCGATATGCGCAGGACTTCGGCAAGAAATCTCGTGGCGGGTTTACCGCCACGGCTGTGACGATGATCACAAGGCCATAACACCCTTCGTAACCAATACGGATCAGAAAGTTATCAAACGACCGCCGAGTGGCATGATCTCCGTCTCGTTTCTGCCGTCGTGTCGCATTCTCAGGTACCTGGCGCCAGGTCCGATCACGCCCGGTCGGCTCGGCTGTACGTACTGTGCACCAGGCCCTGGAGTTCAACCGCCTCGATGTGACATTGGTGCGGTCGCAACCGCCTCGATGTGACATTGGTGCGGTCGGGCCAGGTCGCGCCGCGGGCAGGCGGTGATACGGACGGGGCTGGTGAGTAGCCAGCGGCGGCTGCGGGCAAACATGGCCTGATGCAGCACTAGGGTGCACCGAGTACGCACTCGGGTAGCCGGGGGGGCCACCGAGCGGGGCTGGTTGCCGGTTCCGGTAGCTCGCTGGCGGATCGGCGCTCGCCCGGGGCGGACTGGTAGCCGGTTCCGGTAGCTCGCTGGCGGATCGGCGCTCGCCCGGGGCGGACTGGTGGGCTGTTCCGGTAGCTCGCTGGCGGATCGGCGCTCGCCCGGGGCGGACTGGTGGGCTGAGCCGGGGGACGCACTACGGACGTTCGGGAAAATGATCTTTTGTGGGAACCCATAATGCAATCGATTTCCGCTTGTCCGAACGCGCGCGAGGCTGTCCACTTAAGTCCGAAGATGCGCCGGTTCGAAGGGGAACCCCATGGAACAACCCAAAGATGCCATCACCCGAACGGGCCGGGCGGCTGCCCTGGCCCGCCGTGCTTGCCTCCCCGCCAGCCCGTTGCGCCTGGCCCGACGCCTAAACCAGGCGGCTCCGCCCGGCCGGCGGCCGCGGCGCGCGGCCCTGTGGGGCGCCGCGTGCGCGGTCCTGCTGACGGCGCCGCTCGTGATCGTCGCCGCGGCCGGGTCGCCCGCTCAGGCTCGCCCAGGCGGGAGCATGGCCGGCGCCGGCCGCGCAGACGCCGGCGGGGAGGGTTCCGCGCCCACCGTGAACTGGGCCTTGTCCGGCACGGCCACTGCGACCACGACGGAGTCCGGCCAGCCCGCGGCGAACGCGATCGACGGCGACGCGGGCACCAACTGGTGCACGTCGGGCTATACCGGGACGCTGACCGTCGACCTCGACCAGGTCAGGTCGCTGGCTGACCTCGGCCTCACGCTGGACGCCGCCAGCCCGTCGGCCTCGGCCACGATCGAGCTGGCCAGCACCGCGGGAGCCTGGCAGCAGGTGCCCGCCCTGCGTGACGTCGCGCTCGACCCGGGTAACCCCATGTACTTCCCGCTGCCTTCGGGCACCCAGGCCAGGTACGCCGAGCTGACCGTCTACAGCGACACCGGGGCCGACGTGTGCGTGGGCGAGTTCCGGACGTACGGACCCGACGCCGCCGCGTCCGGCCTGGACCTCGGCACCGACCTGTCGTTCACCCCGCAGGAACTCGCCGCAGGCGCTGCGTTCAGCTATAACGGCAGGCCGGGGACCCCGGTGACGATCACGCGCGAGGCGGGCGCGAACTACGTCCGGATGCGGCTCTGGGTCGACCCGCCGCCCGGCTACAGCGACCTGGCCAGCGACCTCGCGCTGGCCCGGCAGGTGCGCGAGGCCGGAATGAAGATCTACCTGGACATCATGTACTCGGACTTCTGGGCCGACCCGCAGCACCAGGACATCCCGGCCGCCTGGGCCGGGCAGGACTTGACGCAGCTCACCGCCACGGTTCAGTCCTACACCCAGCAGGTCATCTCGGCGTTCGCCCGGCAGGGCACGCCGGTGGACCTGGTGTCGATCGGGAACGAGATCAGGAACGGCATCCTGTGGCCGGTCGGCGAGATCAACTGCACCAGCTGCGGCGGCTGGAACAACCTGGCGCAACTGCTCAAGGCGGGCGTCGCGGGTGCCCGGGCGGGCAACCCGGCCGGGCACAAGCTGCTGGTCATGATGCACTACGACCAGGGCGGCAACAACGCGCTCAGCTCGGCCTTCTACACCCAGCTGACCGCGCTCGGCGTGCCGTTCGACGTGATCGGGCTGTCCTACTACCCGTTCTTCCATGGGGCGATCTCGGCCATGCGCGCCAATGTCGACCAGCTCGCCACCCAGTTCCACAAGCCGATCGTCATCGCGGAGACGCAGTACCCGTGGACGCTCGCCAACGGCAACTCCCCACTCGGCGACAGCACCGGCGACTTCGTCTGGCAGACCAGCCAGCTGTCGCCGGGTTACCCGGCCAGCCCGGGCGGGCAGCTGTCCTTCGTGACCGACGAGCTCTCCATCCTGGCCCAGGTGCCCGGCGGGCTCGGCGCCGGGCTGTTCTACTGGGCCCCCGACTGGATTCCCGGCGTGCCGTGGGAACCGGGAACTGGTGTCGGCTCGCCGAACGTCAACCTCACGCTGTTCAACTTCGAGGGCGCGGCGCTCCCCTCGATCGGCATCTTCCAGAACCCGGCCGACGTCTGCGCACGATACGCGCCGGGCAGTTCCCCCTGCATGGTGGGCTAAGCGTGGTCGGCGAGTAAGCGCGGTCGGCGAGTAAGCGCGGTCGGCGAGTAAGCGCGGTCGGCGAGTAAGCGCGGCGCGGCAGACTTGTCCGGCTATGGCCTGTTAACTGAACTACGGGACGTTTCCGCAGCTCAAATGGTTGAACTACCTCGCCAGAGCGTCACAACTCTGACCAGAATGTCGCGATCGGCATACCGCAGTGGCCGTGACCTCGACCTCAGCGCCACAGAAAGCGGATATTCGGTGCTGAACGACTCACCTGCCTCCTCCTCGCTGCTGCTAGTAAACACCAGCCCGACCTGACCTCGAGTTTTGGCGCAGTTGCCCTGACCTGCGACGACATCTGAACCTTCAAGTCCAGTTTGATAGTTCAGAGAAGCCGGACAAGTCTGCCGCGCGGTCGGCATGGCAGCCGGAAAATGTCGGTGCCTGTCGCTAGCCTCCCGGCATGAGCGTTGAAATGGATCCTGGTTCCCTTGAGGACATCATCGGGACCGACTGCTACGAGGCGGCGCTCGGGTACGTGCGGCGTAAGGCCGTCGTCCAGCAGATATGGATCGACGGGCAGAACGCCCTGTGGGGAGCCGTGCACGGCAGGTTCGGCGAGTTCTACACGGCGACCGTCTACTTCTCCCGCCACGGACCCATGCTCGAGGTCCGGGGCGCGCAGTGCAGCTGCGACGCCCGCTACGCCTGCGAGCACGCTGCGGCGCTGCTCATTTCCGCCGTCGAGGGCGGGGCTGACGCGACGGGGATGCCGATAGCCCCGCGCCAGGCCCGGCGCCCGCCCTCCTGGGACTCCTCGCTCGAGTCGTTGCTGGCCGGCGGGCGCGATGCCGGGCAACCGGGCGAGACGGCGCTGGCCATCGAGCTGTCCCTGGTGGCTGAGGCGGCCCAGGGACAGCTCCAGCGCCCGCCGAGGCCCCGGTCGGTCGCCGCACCCGGGTCTGAGCCGCGCCGGCCCGGCCTCCGGTTCGGCTGATGGCCCGCCTGGTCCAGCCCGGCAAGAACGGCGGCTGGATCGGCGGCACGCTGAGCTGGGGCAAGCTCGACAGCTACGGCTACTTCGGCGGCTACCCGGCCACCCAGGTCCGGTTGCTGCGGGAAATGCTCGCCCTGTACCGGACTCGGGCCAGCCAGCCCTACTACTACCATTCCCACGGCAGCGAGCGGTCGATCGAGCTGTCCGCGTTCGAGTCGGGCCGGCTCTGGCCGCTGCTCGACGAGGCCGGGCGAGCCGGCCTGCAGCTAGTGTACGGACATAAGCTCGGCGTGCTTGAGCGATACCGCGAAGCGCGACTCTGCCTGGATGTCACCCAAGCCGAGGCCGGCGGGGAACTTGCCATCACCCCGGTGATCCGCGTCGACGGCCCGGACTCAGACGGCACCGACGCCGAAGGCGCTGTCCCGGTCCGGTTTATCGGCGCCGAGGGCCACGGCGTCGTCTATCTCAACCGGGCCGAGGCGCAGCGGCGCGCCGATCCCGGCAGCTGGCGTTTCCACCTGGCCCGCCTCGGCCAGGCGGTTCCCGCCCAGCTGCAGGAGATGGCGCTGGCTGGGCAGCGGCTCACGGTACCCGCCGCCGGGCACGCCCAGTTCCGCGACCGGTTCTACCCGCGGCTGCGGCAGATGGCCACGGTGATCTCCTCGGACGGTTCCTTCACCCCGCCGGTGATCTCGGACCCGACCTTGGTACTGCGTGCGTCGTATGGCGACGGCCACGACGTCCAGATCGACTGGGAGTGGGCCTACGAAGTCGGCGACTCGCAGGTGCGCGCGGAGCTGCATGAAGCACCCGATGACACCGGGTACCGCGACCTGGAGGCCGAGCAGGCGGTGCTGGATAGCCTCCGGCTCGGCGGGCTGCCCGGGGACCCGGCCCTGGTACCGAGCTCCCGGCTCGGCGGCCTGGACACCATGCGCTTCACCACCGAACTGCTGCCGCTGCTTACCGGCCAGCCGGGGGTGGCACTAGAGGTCACCGGGGAACCCGCCGACTACCGCGAGGCCGGCGATTCGCTCCGCATCGGCGTGTCCACCGGCGAGATAGCAGGCGACAACGACTGGTTCGACCTCGGGGTCACGATCACGGTCGAGGGCCGCGAGGTCCCGTTCACCGACGTGTTCACCGCGCTCAGCCGCGGCGAGTCGCACCTGCTGCTCCCCGACGGCGCCTACTTCAGCCTGGACAAGCCCGAGCTGCGGCAGCTCGCCCGTCTCATCGAGGAGGCCCGGGCCCTGCAGGAGGTCGCCGGCGGCCCGCTGCGGATCAGCCGGTTCCAGGCCGGGCTGTGGGAAGAGCTGGCCGCGCTCGGCGTGGTCGGCCGCCAAGCCCAGGCGTGGCAGCAGCAGGTGCAGGGACTGCTCGAGGCCAGCGTGGCCGACGGGATCTCCGGGCCCGGCCGCGGGCAGCCACCGGACACCCTGCGGGCCCGGCTGCGTCCCTACCAGCTGGACGGGTTCGGCTGGCTGGCGTTCCTGTGGCAGCACCGCCTCGGCGGCATCCTCGCCGACGACATGGGGCTCGGCAAGACGCTCGAGGCGCTGGCACTGATCTGCCACGCCCGGCAGGCGGACCCGGCCGGCGCGCCGTTCCTCGTCGTCGCACCGACCAGCGTCGTGCCGAACTGGGCGGCCGAGTCCGCCCGGTTCGCTCCCGGCCTGAAGGTAGTGACGATCACCGACACGCTGGCCCGCAGCGGCGCCGACCTGGCCGAGGTCATTGCGGGCGCCGACATCGTGGTCACCTCGTACACGCTGCTGCGCCTGGACTTCGGCGCCCACCTGGCGGCGGAATGGTCCGGCCTGATCCTGGACGAGGCCCAGTACACGAAGAACCACCAGTCGAAGATCTACCAGTGCGCACGGCGGCTGCGAGCCCCGTTCAAGGTCGCCATCACCGGCACGCCGATGGAGAACAACCTGATGGAGCTGTGGTCGCTGCTGTCGATCACGGCACCGGGACTGTTCCCCAACCCGGCACGTTTCCGCGACTACTACGCCCGGCCGATCGAACGGCAGGGCGACGCCGAGTTGCTCGCCCAGCTGCGGCGACGGATCAGACCGCTGGTCAAGCGCCGCACCAAGGAGCAGGTGGCCGCCGACCTGCCGGAAAAGCAGGAGCAGGTGCTCGAGGTGGAGCTGCACCCGCGGCACCGCAAGCTCTATCAGACATACCTGCAGCGTGAGCGGCAGAAGGTCCTCGGGCTGATCGACGACATCAACGCCAACCGGTTCACAATCCTGACTTCGCTGACCCGGTTGCGCCAGCTGAGCCTGCACGCCGCGCTGGTCGACAGCGCGCAGGCGGACCTGCCCTGCGCCAAGATCGACACGCTGCTCGAGCAGATCGCCGATGTGGCCGCAAGCGGGCATCGCGCTCTCGTCTTCAGCCAGTTCACCGGGTTCCTCGCTCACGTCCGCGAGCGGCTCGACGCGGCCGGCGTCCGGTACTGCTACCTAGACGGTAAGACGCGGGACCGGGCCGCGGTGCTGCGGCGCTTCAAGGAAGGCACGGAGCCGGTGTTCCTGATCAGCCTCAAGGCCGGCGGGTTCGGGCTGAACCTGACCGAAGCCGACTATTGCTTCCTGCTCGATCCGTGGTGGAACCCGGCGACCGAGACGCAGGCGATCGACCGGACCCACCGGATCGGGCAGACCCGCAATGTGATCGTGTACCGGCTCATCGCCAAGGACACGATCGAGGAAAAGGTCATGGCGCTGAAGGCCCGGAAGGCCGAGCTGTTCTCTAGTGTCATCGACGACGGCAATGTGTTCGGCGGGAGCCTGGACGCCGATGACATCCGCGGGCTGCTCGCCTAGCGGCCCGTTCTAGCAGCCGGAGCCGCAGACGAGGCGGAGGTCACCAGTCGAAGAGCTCGGCCATGCTGCGGTACTCGAACAGTTCGGTCTTGTCGAACCACAGATCCACCTCGTACTGCGCTTCCTTCCGGTTACCCGAGGCGTGCACGAGGTTGGCTACGGCCTTGCCGGTGGTGGTGGCGACAGCCTTGGACTGGTGCGCGAAGTCACCGCGGATCGAGCCGGGCTGCGCCTCGTTCGGGTACGTGGTGCCGACGATCTTGCGCACTGTGGTCACCGCGTCCTCGCCCTCGAGCACGAACGCGATGACCGGTCCCCGCTGCATGAACGTGGCGGTCGCGTTGTAGACGGCCGGGCTCGTCCGCTCCTCCAGGTCGAAGTAGTGCTTGCGGGCGAAGTCGGCGTCGATCTCGCGCATCTTCATGCCGATGATCTTCAGCGAAGCGTCTTCGAACCGCTGGATGATACGTCCGGCCAGGCCGCGGACAACGGCATCCGGCTTCAGCACGACAAGCGTGCGCTCCCGCAACTGCTGAGAGTCGGCCACGGTGATCCTTTCCCCTTTGTGAATGGACACAGGGTAGCGGCCCGCGCTCATGGCCGGCATACGGCCCGGCCGTAGTCGTGTCACGCTCTGATTCCAGAACACCACGAGCCGACTCAGGCATCAGCGGACTCGGCCTTGGCTCGGCTCTGGCGGGCTCAGCGAGATGCGGCGGGCTTCGACCAGGGTTCAGCGAGACGCGGCGGCCAGGTCGATGCCGAGCGCGACGAGGGTGGCACCCAGGACGCGTTCCAGCCTGCGGCGCACCGCGACCCGGGACAGCCAGTGCCGCGCGCGGGACGCCAGCAGCACGACGATCACGCAGTAACTGCCGTCGATGACGATCTGCACGGCGGCCAGCACCGCGGTCGTGCCGAGCAGCGGGCCGTGCCGGGGCAGGAACTGCGGGAAGAACGAGAACGCGAAGACCGCCGCCTTCGGGTTGGCCGCGACGGTGACCAGCGAGGCACGGAACGCCGCCCCCGGCGTGCGACCGGACGGCAACCGGGCCGCCAGGGCGGTGCCGAACTCGCCGTCGTCGTCTTCGCGCCGCGCGTTGCGCCACGCCGACACCCCGAGGTATACCAGCACGACCGCGCCGACGATGTGCAGGCTCAGGTACAGCCACCAGTTGGCCCGCAAAAGCGCGGTCAGCCCGGCCCCGGCAGCCATCGCCCAGCCGTAGACGCCGATCTCGTTACCCGCGACGGCGGCCAGCCCCGCGGCCCGCCCGTCGCGCACCGTCCGGTGCAGGAACAGCGCCGTGGCCGGACCTGGCAGCACGGCCAGGGCCAGGCAGGCCAGCGTGAATTCGGGCAGCACCGCCAGCACGTGCCGGAGGATCTGGCTCATGTGCTGATTACACCGCCCTCCGGCGACAACCGGCAACGCGGTTAACGCGCTGGCCCACGCGCTCCGGCGACGGCGATCGGCCGAAGGAGATACAGAGGACGATCGACGGGCTGTCGTGCCATCCGCATGCCGGATACCGGGACGCCGCGCCAGGGAACCGGATAGCGTTAGCCGCGATGAACGCTACCGCGCCGCCCGCCGGGAACCTGCACCTCGTCGTCGGGTCTGACGGCTCACCTCCTGCCATCCGGGCGATGACGCCGCGGTCAGGCTGTCTGCCCGGCCGACCGGCAGCATCGAGGTGGTGTACGTCGCCCACCTGCCGAGCATCGACATGCTGTCGCCAGGTGCCGTGGGCGAAATGGAAGCCAGCTTCGACGATATCGCGCGGGAGCTGCACACCGCGGCCAGCGAGCAGCTGGCGGCCGCGTGGCCCTGGCGGTTCAGCCGCGCCAGGGCCTGATCCCGGAGCGCTGATCGCCGCCGCAGCGGGCCTCCGCGACGCCCACCCCGGCGACACTGTGGTGATCGTCGTCGGGAACTCGTCGCAAGCCATGCACCGGGTGGTCGGCACGGTCGCCTGAGCCTCGCCCGCCGCTCAGCGGTGCCCGTCGTGGTCGTGCCTTAGGGCTCCCCGGATCACGGTTTGCCCGCGAATCCAGGGCGTGGCAGCCGGCATGTTGGTGCAAGCAGGGCTGACGTGACGGTTCCGGTATGTGATCGGGGCATGAGATCGCGGCCTCAGGCCCGCGATGACGAGCAGGAGTACCGTGCATCGATGCTCCGGACCCCGCCAGCGATCCGTGCGCGCGCTCCACGCGAAGGGGCATGATCCCATGTCATCTGCCATCCAGGGCCGTCCGGCGGCCCCCGTCGACCGGCGGCTGGTCCTGGTCGTGGTGGCCATCGCCCAGCTGATGGTGGTCCTGGATTCCACGTCGTGAACATCGCGCTGCCGTCGGCCCAGCGTTCGCTGGGGTTCCCGAACGCGACCGGCAGTGGTGGTGACAGCCTACGCCCGGCTTCGGCAGCCTGCTGCTGGTGGGCGGCCGGCTCGGCGACATGTACAGCCGCAAGTGGGTCTTCATCACCGGCCTGGCCGGATTCGCCGTCTCCTCGGCCATCGGGGGCGCCGCCGTCTCGTTCGAGATGCTGGTGGCGGCCCGGGCGCTGCAGGGCGCGTTCGGCGCCATCCTCGCGCCGTCCGCCCTCGGCACCCGTCAGCACCTTCCAGGACCCGCGCGAGCGGGGCCGGGCCTTCGGCGTCTTCGGCTCGGCCGCCGCCGGCGCCGGCGGCGTGGGCCTGATCCTCGGCGGGGTGCTCACCCAGTACCTGTCGTGGCGCTGGACGCTCTACGTCAATCTGGTGTTCGCCGCGATCGCCATAGCCGGCGCCCTGGTATACCGCGCAGCAGCCAGGCCGCGACCCGGCCGCCGAAGGACTGGCCCGGGGCGCTGGCCAGCCCGGGATGTAGGCCAGCGTCTTCGCTTCTCCAAGGCCGAGACCGCCGGCAGCAGGCCCAGCTGACATCGGCCCTGGCGGCGGCCTGCCGCAGTGCCGCGTTGTGCCGCGGAACGGACGGGGATCACCCGCTGCTGCCGCTGCGCGTGTCCCACCGCAGCCGGGGCGGCTCCTATGTCGCGGTCGGCATGTCCGGAATCGCGATCTTCGGCGTCTTCCTGTTCCTCACCTACTACCTGCAGGAGGTCAAGGGATACAGCCCGGTGACCAGCGGGCTGGCCTTCCTGCCGATGATCGGCTGCATCCTGCTCAGCTCCAATGTCTCCAGCATCGTGACCTTGCCCCGGCTCGGGCCGCGCGTCCTGATCACCACCGGCATGCTGCTGGGCGCCGGCGCGATGACCTACCTGACCCAGCTCACCGTGACCTCCAGCTACGCCGGCGGCGTGCTGCCCGCCCTGCTCATCCTGGGCCTGGGCTTTGGCATGATCTTCGCCCCGGCCATCAACACGGCCACGGCCGGCGTCCCGCGCCAGGACTCAGGCGTGGCCTCCGCGCTGGTCAACACCATGCACCAGGTCGGCGATCGATCGGGACGGCCGCTGCTGAGCACCATCGCGCCGACCGCCACGACCAGCTACCTCGCCGCGCACCACACGAGGCCGCTGGCGCCGGCGATCGCGGCCACCCACGGTACACCGTGGCCTTTGCGGTGTCCGCGGGTCCTCGGTCTCTGCGGGATCCCGCGATCGTCCAGCTGCCATCCCGGCACGGCTTGCCGAACTCAGGGCCGCCGCCGCAGCCGCGGCCGAAGCTGCGCCCCGCGCCGCCGCACCCGCGCCCGCCGCCACACCGCGCCGCGCCGGCGCTCGTCGCCGCGGCGCACGCCGCTGCCCCCGCCGCCGACCTCGCGCCGCCGCTC
Organism: uncultured Actinomycetota bacterium; assembly: GCA_963842265.1. GTDB lineage: Bacteria > Actinomycetota > Actinomycetes > Streptosporangiales > Streptosporangiaceae > Palsa-504. The sequence continues at coordinate 284,408 of CAWJGE010000008.1, read as the reverse complement.
GAGGCGCACGCGATTCACGCGATTCCGGTAGCCCTGCCCTGCTGCTCGCCGGTGATAAACCCCGCTTCGCTCCCGTTGGGCAGGGCGACACCCGGTTGATGAACGACGAGGCGCCCTGCACCAGCACGGCCGGGCCGAACGGGACATGCCCGGGCACCGAGCCGATCAGCGCCGCCGCGCTCGCCACGTAGGTCAGCGCGGACAGGCCGATGATCACCGGCAGCCACGCCCAGTTCGCGCTCTGTAGCGCATGCCAGCTGCTGCTCACCTGCGCGATCTGGGGAAGCAGGAAGTAGAAGGCGCCGGCCAGCGCGGCGATCACCAGCAGGGTCCGCGGCCGGTGGCCTGGGGGCGAGGCAGGGGAGAGGGGGGGGGGGGGGCGGGGGGGAGCCGGGGCGGCGGGAGGTGAGAGGGGAGGAGGGGAGGGAAGTGAAGCGAAGCCAGGGGCACCCGTTCTGGCCGATCATGATGTTGGTGCCGTGCAGTGACCGGTGCGCGATCCTGGCCTGGTGCAGCCGTCCCACCTCGCGCCACACTTCACGGGCAAGCTCGTCGGTGATGCTGCCGGCCGGGATGTCGTTCAGGGACCGGCCGGGTATCAGCTCCATGGTCAGCAGGACTGATCCGTCGCCGGCCCTGATGACCTGACCGACGTGCGGCACCGCCACCCCGGCCCGTTCGGCCATCACTGCTACCAGCGCCTCATGCTCGACGGCCCGCAAAAGCGAGGCCGCGGGCCTGGTGTCGCCGACGCCGTGGAGCCGGATGCCGCGGTAGGCCCGGTACAGCAGGTCGGCGTCCCGCTGGTCTGAGCCGAAGACCTTGACGAACAGGGCAGGTCCGTCGCCGGTGGTCACCTGGAACGGCCGCGATCCCTTGGCGGCGTACGGTCCGGTCACCTGGCTGACCGGCACGCCACCCGCGCGGAGGGCCGCTGCCACCCCCGCGGGGCCCATCCGCCGGTCCGGCACCCCAAACGCCACCAGCAGGCCCGCGCCCACGGTCACCCCGGCCGCCAGCGCCAGCACCAGCTGCATCGGCAGCAGGCCGCCGGTGATCAGCCGCGCCACGCCGATCAGCAGCAGCGTGGCCCAGGCCGCCCGGCGCCACGGCCGGCTCAGCCACGGCGCCGGCCAGCAGTATCGCGGGCGAATCACTCATGGGCAGTAGCCCCGGGCCGCGGCCGCGGCGATCTGCCGCGCTTCCCCGGACCTGCTGGCCCCGATGAGCCCTGCGCTAGCCACGGCCCTTGACCGATTTCAGGAAGCGCAGGACCGCGCCGGTGGTGATGTCGGGCCGCTGCGACTGCGGGTAGTGCCGGGACGCCGGATTCTGGCACGGCACACGACGCAGCTTTCCGCTCTGACGGCTTACTCAGCGAAGGGGTTGAGCACCTGGACTCCGGCCAGCTCAAAGTCCTTAACGTTGCGGGTGACCACGGTCATGCCGTGCACCCGCGCCGTTGCTGCAATGAGCGCGTCGATCACCGGGAGGGGCTGCGCGTACTGCTGACGGCCCCAGGCAGCGGCGACCGGGAGGGTGACCGGGAGAACCCGATCCTCAAACCCGGTCTCCACATCCCGGAGCCAGCGCTCGAGGGCGGAAGCCTGGTGCCGGTCTCCCCGGCCGCGAACTCTCGCGATCCCCTGCTCGATCTCGCCCAGGGTCAGAACGGAGACGTGCAGCCGGTCCGGCGGCGTGGCCGCGATCCAGTCGGCTACGCCCGCCGCCGGCTGGCGCTTGCGCGTTTCCGACAGCACATTGGTGTCGAGCAGGTAGGTCACGTGCCCGCCTCAAGATCGACCGCACGTCCGAAGTCGGCCTTGCGCTCGGCCTCGATCTCCGCGAAGACATCAGCGATGCCGTCGTCGAGCTTCGGGCCGCCGAGCAGGATGCTCGCAAGGTCCACCGCAGGCCGGGTCAGCCTGCGATACTCACCGATATCTACGACTACCGCGACATCCTCACCGTGCCGGCTGATGACCTGCGGCCCCTCGCTTATAACCGCACGGATCATCTCGCTGAAGCGCTGCTTGGCGTCTTGGATCTGCCAGTGATCCGGAGTCGGTGACGTCATGAGCACCTTCCTAGATCTATCTAGTCCTGTCTAGACAGATTACTACCAACTAGCGCCCTGCGGGGTGCCCGGCCAGCTACAACGGGCACCGCCCCACCAGTCCCGCCAGCAACGACCACCCGACCACGACGGCCAGGCCGCCCGCAACCGGACCTGCCGATCCAGCGGCGCAGGGTCCTCGGCGGCGTGCTCAACGAGTACTACCAGGCAGCCTAGACGTTCGCATGAACCCAGGTCAGACGGCATACGATCAGTTTCGAAGCGATACAGGCGCACCAGCGTTGTCGGAAAGTGGTGGTCGGACGCGTATCAGGCAAGGACCGGGATGCCTCCGATGGGTGGGAGCCGATTGCGGTTTCAGGGCCGCGTCAGCCCCGTTTCAGCGACCGGCAGCACACTTCACCAAGGTCCGGCAAGGCGTATCCGTGGCATGTCCGGAACGGGGCGACGCGGCCGTACGGGGAAGGCAGCGGAGGATGGACAGAGGCAGCAGTACTCGGCAGCTGAACTCGCACCGGTTTCTTGATCCGGCCGCCAGCGACTGGCGGCCCGGCGGTACCTCGGCGATCGTTTCCGCGGCCAACGACGCCGCGGGCCTCGTCGAGCCGCTGCTTGCGCGGGGTAGGCACGCTTTGGACCTCGATGGCGACCTGTACTCCAGCCGCAGGTGGTTCGAGCAGGCCCACCGGACGGCTGAGCAATCAGGCAACCCGCACGCGATGGCTCGCGCAGCCCTGGGGCTGGCGGGACTCTGGGTGCATGAGCATCGCACGGCGACGGCCGACATCGGGCTGCGGGCGCGGCTGCAGAACGCCCTGTCGCTCGCCGAGCCGCAATCACCGGATGCCCTGCTGCTCCGGATCAGGCTGGCGGGTGAGAACGACTACCGCAACGGTGAGCACGCGGCCATCATGACCGCCCTTGACGAGGCCACCCGTGCGGGTGACTCCGAGGCGCGGGCCACGGCGCTCAGCCTGGCGCACCACTGCGTACTCGGCCCCGACCACGGCGAGCTGCGGCGGCGGCTGGCCACCGAGCTGATCGCCGAGAGCTTCCAAACCTCAGGCCGTAGCGACCTGCTGATGGGCATGCTATGGCGGACGGTCGACCTGTTCCTCGACGCCGATCCGCACGCGGAACGGAGCCTCGGCGAACTGCGGGACCTGCTGGCACAACGCGACCACCTTGCCGTCGGTTTCGTCGTCAGCGCGATCGAGGTCATGCTGGCCATCAGGGCGGGCCGGTTTGATGAGACCGAGACGCTGCTTGAAGCCTGCGCCGATCGTGGCACGGTGGCCGGTGACATCGATGCGCAGGGATGGCGCGGAGCGCAGCTTGTCGCCATCCGGTGGTACCAGGGCCGGCTAGCCGAACTGCTGCCCATGCTCGACGAGCTGGCGCATTCGCCGGCCCTCAGCGCGGTGGACAACTCGTATTTCGCCGCGCTGGCCGTGGCCGCGGTGCAGGGAGGAGACAGGCGCAAAGCCGCGGGCGCGCTGGCCAGGCTGTGCGGTCACGACCTGGCTGATCTGCCCCGATCGAGCACCTGGCTGGTGACGATGAACGGCGTCGTCGAGGCCGCGCACCTGCTGGGTGACGCGGATACCGCGTCCAGGGCCTACGAGTTGCTCAGCCCGTTCGGTCATCTGCCGATGATGGCGAGCCTCGGCGTCGCCTGTTTCGGATCGGTACAGCACGCGCTCGGCGTGGCCTGCCTGACCGCCGGCGACGCGGACCAGGCGGTGCGGCATCTGCGAGCGGCCATCGATCGTAACCTGGCGATCGAGCACTGGCCGGCGGTCATGATGTCCAGGCTGCGCTATGCGCAAGCGCTCGCCCTACGCTCCGGGCCGGACAACGCCGTCGCCGCACGTAACGAGCTGGCCACCGCAACGTCCGAGGCGTTGGCGCTCGGCATCCCCCTGCCGGGCGAGGTGGTCTGCGACGAGGATATTGAATGCAGCAGGCACGGCCGGAACTGGCGGGTCACGCTCGGCAGCCGGAGTGCGGTGGTTGAGCACAGCATCGGCCTGCTCCACCTGGCGGTCCTGATCGCCAATCCGAGGCGGGAGATTCCCGCTATCGATCTCGTGGCGGGCGTGGAGGCAGTCACCAGCGGCGCCACCCGCGATGCCGGTTCCGCGCAGCCAGTACTCGACCGGACGGCCATCAGGGAGTACCGGCACCGCCTGTCTCAGCTGCCCGCGGAGATCGATGCGCTGGAGGCGAAGAACGACACCCGGCGCGCCGCGCAGGCTCGCGCCGAACGTGAGTGGCTGATCGCGGTACTGTCCGGCGCGAGCGCCATCGGCGACCGCACCCGCCACTTCACCGACGATCCGGAGCGAGCGCGGATCGCCGTCGGCAAGGCGATCCGACGCGCCATTACCCGGATCGCCGAGACGGACGCCGTCATCGGCGAGGCCTTGCGCGGCAGGATCCGCACCGGCATCCGCTGTTCGTACTGGCCCGCCTAGGCCGCAATCCCGACAAGGTGCCGGGCCAGGGCGCGAGCGATGGGCTGGCCGGTGTGTCCCTCATAGTAGGAGTACGCCGGGCATGGGTTGGCCTCGAAGCAGACGGCGCGCCCGGCCTGCGTGATGCGCAGGTCGATGCCGCTGAACCGCAATCCGAGCCGTTCGGTGAGCTCGACGCAGCGCTGCTCGATGACCTCGGAGAGGCGGGCGGGTTCCAGCCTCGCCGGCAGGCCTCCGTCGAGCCCGGCATAGCGGTAGTCCGCGGCGGCGGAGGTGACCCGGGTGGAGTAGACCTGGCGGCCGATCACGTGTACCCGGACATCGACGCCCTCGACGTAGGCCTGGAACTGGACGGGGCACCACCGGATGTCGTGCAGCCGGGCGAGCGCGTCGTCGTCCATCTCCCGGACGATCAACCTGGTCCCGCTGACCGACTTGTAGATGACGCGGCCGTGCGTGACCAGGAAGTCACGCACCAGGTCCGGCTCGTTGGTGACGAGGGTCTCGGGCACATCGAAGCCGACGGCCCGGATCGCCTGTGCCTGGTAGGGCTTGGAACCGTTCGACGCCATGGCGCTTCCCCGGTTCACCACCCGTCCCGGCGTCAGTTCCAGCCAGGTGCTGAAGGTGTCGTGCAGGCGCCGGCAGGCCGCTCGCTCGGGGGCATCCGCGGGCAGTCCCCGCAGCTCAGGCAGGAAACGGTCGTCCATCAGCCGGGTGTAGACCGCGGCCACGTCCTCTAGGCGCAGCGTCTGGGGCCCGAGGCGCAGTGTGCCCCGCAAGCCGTCGCCGTCGATCCGGTAGTGGCAGGCGGCCTCGGCTGCCTGCCGCTGGTCGAAAAACGCCACAGGTACCCCGAGCCCGTCCAGTTCGACGGCCACCTTGGCCAGCGCGGGCTCGCTCCGGATCCCCGCCAGCAGGATCACCGGGCACCCGCCAGGTCAGCGACGCCCCGCCACGCCAGCGCGGCGAGCAGCGCATCGACGCATGGCTGCCCGTACCGGCGCAGCGGCGGCAGGAACGAGACGCCGCGCACGGCCGCGCCGGTATCGAGCTGGACCTCCATCATGTCCAGGCCGCAGCCACGCGCCAGCTCGCCTAGCCGCTCCCGGCACCGGACGGGCAGGCCGGCCGCCGCCGGAGCCGGGGAATCGACCACGCGGCCCTCGATGAGGAGAACCGTCTGGTCCGCCTCGTCCGGAACGTCGTCCAGGTGGTCGCTGTCGTAGGGCACGATCGGCAGGCCGACCGAGCGGGCCAGCGCGCGCCACTGGCCCGGCGTCCGCCACGCGCCGCTGAGGCCGATGCCGGTCGGCCGGTTGAGCACGCGCGAGCCGAGGCTCTCCAGCCAGCTCAGCCCCAGGGCGAACAGCTCGCCGGTGGCGTACTCGCGGTCACGGGGCGATGCGCCCTCGAACCGCTCGGCGCCCAGCCAGCTGAGCCGGTTCACCACGCCGTCCACCTCGCCGGAGTCGACGACCGTTCCGTCGCCGACGACGAGCCTGGACGACATGGCCCGGGTTCCGACCCGGTGCTCCCAGCGGCATTCGTGCACCAGCTCACCCGCCTCGATCAGCTCGACCCGCCGGTCGGCCCGGATCCGTAGCTGATCGGCCAGCCACCGTGCCTCGACGTCACCGTCCTGCCCGAGAACCAGCCACATCACGGTCACGCCGCCCCGGTGACCATCGGCTCGCCGCCCGGCCCGGAGATCTCCGGCGGCCGCAGGTCGTCGGCGAGCCCGGCGGCATCCCGGCCGCGGAGGTCGGGTTCGTTCAGCAGGGCGGACGCGGACAGCTCGGGCCGCAGCTCGCCGGGGATGAAGTGGCGCACCGGCGCGGCGGACCGGCGCGGCGCGGCCAGGGCCGTGGGCGTGCCGGGGCTGAGCGGTGTGACCTTCGGCTGCTCGTTCCCATGCTCGCCCTTACCGGAGTTCTTGTCCCTGAAGTCCTTTTCAATCTTGACCTGATTGTCCGGGTTGTCTTTGTCGTCCTTGCTTTCCTTGTTGTCCTTACCGTCCTTGTTGTCCTTGGTGGATTTGTCCGGCGAGTCCTTGGCGTCCTTGCTGTCCTTGTTCTCCTTGGACTCGTTCTTGGCGTCCTTGCTGTCCTTGCTCTCGTTCTTGGGCGCGGTCAGCAGCGCCAGGAGCGCCACCAGATCGGGACGCGAGCCGATCGGATGGGCCGTGGGAGGGCCGTCCGGGCCCGCCTGCTGGGGCGACCCCGACTGCCTCAGCAGGCGTCGCACGTCACCGGGGGTGAGCGGCGGCCGTTTCGGCCCGGCCAGCTGCAGGCCTTGCAGGGCGGCGACGACTCCCGCCACCATGGCCGCCGCACCGGACGTGCCGCCGAAGGTCGCGGTGTACCACAGGTCCTCAGTGGCGCCGCCCTGCAGGTCGCCGTACCCCAGGGTAGCGATGCCGGCCCCCCAGCCCTGCGCGTCGACCGAGGCGCCGGTGTTGGAGAACGGCAGCCGGGACCTGTCCGGCACGGTGCTGTTCGCGCCTGGCGGCGGCGCGCCCGCGCCGACGAGGATTGAGCCGCAGTCGGCGTTGGCCCGGTTGAACGGGTTGTGCCAGGTCGCGGGGAACCCGGGTGCGGGCGTGTTGTAGAGGGGGTCGTCCAGCGAGACCGCCCCGTTGCCAGGCCGGCTCGATGACGATCACGCCCTTCGCGGTGGCGTAGGCGATGGCGGCGAAGTCGTCCGGCCACCACTCCAGCGGCAGGAAGCCCGCCGCGCCGACACCGGTTGATCCGGGACCGGGGCGCTGCCATTCGATGAGGATGACGCCGCCAGCGGGCAGCGAGTCGGCAGCCAGCCGGATCGCCGCGGCCGTGCCGAGCCCGAACGTTGCCACCTGGCGTACCTGGCAGCCGGGCGCGATCCCGGTCATGCCGAAGACGTTGAGCGTCGCGCGGATGACGCCGAGCATCGCCGTGCCATGGTTGCGGAAGCTGACCGCGTCGATCGGCTGGCCACCGACGACGCCGCCGACGTTGCCCGCGAGATCTTCGTGGGTCAGCCGCCAGGCCCCGCCGACGTTGATCACCTGGACACCCGTGCCGTCGCCGCCCGGCTGCGAGCGCACGCTGCTGGCACTGATGCCGTCCGGCGCCGCGGCGAGGTACCCCTGGTGCGGGGTCAGGTCGGGCGTACCCGCGGCGGCCGCCGCGGCGCTGGCCACGTCGGCCGAGGCAGCCAGCAGGTCGGCGTCGATCGCGGGCGGCGGCTTGACGAAGGCACCGGACACGGCCGGGACCTCGGCGAGCCGGGCCGCCACGGCCTGGTGATCGCCGTCCACGGCGGCGTGGTAGAAGACGGATAGGTCCGGCAGGTCCCAGGCGGACGCGCGCCGCGTCGCGTGGATGCGCTCCTCGCTCGCCCCGAACAGGGGCCGCAGCCGGGCGCCCGTCTCGGCCAGCGCCTGCTCAAGCGCCGCGGCGCCGTCGGCCGAGGAGCGGACCCGGGAGCCGCTCAGCCGCAGCCGCGCGTCGGAATGCGCCACCACGACGAGCTCGGGGGAAAGGTTCGGCGTGTCCTGTGGCGTGGTCGCCATCGTGATCAACTCCGTGAGTTATCGAGGTCCGGGATCGAGGGCTGGCCCAGGCCGCTCATGGGTGCATCGCCTGGATGCTGGCGTCGAGCGCGCGAGCGGTGTCGTCGAACGCCGCGGCGTTCACCCCGCCGTCGTTGTAGCCGCCGACGACGACGGCGACGTAGCGGAACGACTTCCCGCCCACGGTGCGGGCGATGATCGCGCAGTCGTGCAGGCCTTCCAGGTCCGACGGGGCCGGCGGGCTCGGCGGGACCGGCAGGACGCCGAGGCCGATCTTCGAGTCGACCGTGTCCGTCCCTGCGAGCCCGACCGCCTCGCCGATGGGACTGCGGTCGCCTCCCCCCAAGGGGCCTGCCGAGGCGTCGTCGTTGAGCTTCCTCATCAGGAGGATCATCTCGTCGCAGGCCGCAACCGCGTCCGGTCCCTCGAACAGCTTGCCCAGCGCGGCCAGGGTGAGCAGGCGCGTGATCTCGCGGCAGGTGCCGGTGATGTTGCTGGTCGCCTTGTAGTGGGTTTTTCCGCGCGGCGTCAGGGTCATCAGGTCGGCGTTCGGCTTCCAGCCCGCGTCAGCGTAGTTCTGGGACAGCCAGAGCCCGAGCTTGGTGTCCGGGTGGAAGAAGCAGGCCCGGCGGAGCAGCCAGTTGACGTAGGGGTACCCCATGGTGGCGATCACCCGGCCGGCGGCCGAGTTGTTGGACCAGAAGATCATGCTCTTCATCCAGTCGGCGAACGTCATGTTCTGCCTCAGCGCGCCGTCCTTCACCTCCTTGATGTCGTTGTCCGTCGCCGTCCCCTGGCGGAAGCTGACGGTGCCGTCGGCGGCCACGGTGAACATGGTGTTCAGCTGCGGGAACCTGCCGGGGTACCGGACGTCGAGGGCGGGGAAGTCGGGGAAGGTGCGGCAGATCTGCGGGCCCCAGACGTCGCCGATGACGTGGAAGACCGCCTGCGGGGTCACCGTCGAGTTGGCGATCCTGGCCGCGAACATCAGTCGCCGCACCCGGAACCTGAGCTCGAACGCCGCGTACATCGCCGCGATCTTGCCCAGGCTCCCCACGTAATAGCACTCGTCGGGCTGAAACCCGGCGAACGGCGGCGGCACCGCCACCCGCCGGCCAGGTCCACCACCGCCGCCGCCAGCGTTCCGGCGTCCTGGGCGCCGTTCGCGGTAGCGTTACTGATCACGGTGGGCATCCTGGCGTCCACGAACCCCTGGAGCTTGTTCGGCACCGTGGTGTCGAAGGTGAGCTCGTAGGCGGTCGCCGGGAACGGCCCGAGGGTCGCGGCCAGTATGGTGACCGGATCGGTGGTGCTGGCTATGCGCGCCGCGGCCTGGGCGACCTGGACGCGCCGGTACGCCGCCGACATCAGCGCGGCCAGCCGGAACCTGGCCGCCCACGCCGGGTCGAACGTGATCGTGCCGTGCGCGTCGGCCGTGCCGCCGAAGAAGGCCCGCAGTGCATCGGCGGTCGGCACGGTGCCGGTGCCGTCCGGGCCGATGACGAGCAGCTGATGCGCGGGCCCGCCGGGCGGGCCGGGCTGCACGTCGAGGCCGTGCAGCGCGAAGAACAGGTCGAACTCGTCGGGCGCGCTGGTCTTGTAGGTGGACAGCAGCGCCGGAAGGCCAGCGTCGGCGGTCGCGCTCCACTGGTCCAGGCGGTGACCAGGCCGGCGTCATGCGCCTGGACCGAGTCCAGGCGATGGACCTGCCCTCGGTCGGCGGCGTTGGCGAGCAGCGTGACCAGGGCCGGCATCCGGGGGTCCTTCATGATGTTGATATGGTCCTTGTCCGCCTCCAGGTAGGGCCGGAGGGCCAGCCGTCCCTCGAACGCCGGCCGGTATAGAGCTTCCCGCTCACCCGGGCGGGCGCCAGCGGCCCGGCCGCGACGTCGCGGCCGAAAACCAGCTGATGCAGGCCGCCGGGAGGATCGGCGGCCGCACCCGCCACGGCCTTGGCCGTGCCCGGCCGCGTGGCCTGCTGGGCGAGGGTCTGCGGCACGTCGCGGTGGGGGACCAGCGTCCTGGCCCCGGCCGTGCCCTGGTGAAGGGCGTTGTCGAGCAGCGCCTGCCTGGTTGCCACCAGCGCGGGGTCGGCGCCGGCCGGCGGCTTGGCGAGCAGGGCGGCCAGTCGGCGCAGGATCCCGTTGCCGGCCCGGGTGGCGGCGAGCACCGAGAGCTGCGCGGGGGTGGCGGCGTTCAGCGCTGTCAGTGCCGCCGTCGCGGCCGGGCCGGGTCCGGCCCGGTCCAGCGCCCGCAGCGAGGCCAGGAACAGCAGTACCGCCTCGGACGGGTTGCGCAGGACCCGGGTCCAGAGCGGGGTGGCAAGGTCGCTGGACATCACCCCGGCCAGGTCGGCGGCCTGGGCCTCAAGGAACAGCGCGTCCGGGACCGAGATGACCGCGGGCGGGGTCCGCAGCCGCGGCCGCCACGCGGCGTCGAAGGACCGCGCCAGCGCGCGGATGCGGTCGGCGTCGACTATCCACGCGCCGGCCGGATCGATCTCGATCGGCAGCGGCAGGATCAGGCCGGCCATGTGGTGCAGCCAGCTGGACGGCGTCAGCAGGTCCTTGGCGTAGACGACGATGGCGCGGGCCAGTTCGTCCGGCGCGGGCGCGGCCGGGCCGCCGATGCTCGCGGCCGTTTGGTACCGCGGCAGCAGCAGGTCGGCGATCCCGGTGAAGGTGGCGCCCGGGCCGAGGACGGCGACTACCCGCTGGGGCGGGCCTTCGCCGCCCGGCGGACCGGCGTCGGGGTGCTTGAGCGCGCCGGGCTTCACGACCGGCATCCCGTCAGGGATGAGCGCGATATTGCGCTCCTCGGCGGTCAGCGGGGTAGCCGCCATCAGCGGCAGCTGGTCGAGGATGTCGTCGAGGAAGCCCATTATGATGCCTCCGGTTTCGGGTGCAGGATCAGCCAGCCTTCCTCGGCCTCGACCACGTCCGTGGTGAGCAGGGCGCTGCCGGTGGCGTTCACGACCGGCTGGTCGGCCCACCGCGAGACGTCGGCCCGGTGGTTCCAGCTCCAGGTGCCGGCCAGCTCGGTCGAGACCGGCATCCGGATGGCTCGAGGGTCGACGAGCACCGGGCCGAACCGGAAACTGGGGGCTATCCGCGCCAGGCCGTCCGCCACCCACTGCCGGCGCACGCCGACCTCCTTGCGCGGCTGCAGGCCCGACGTGGCGTGCACCACCGCGTGCGGAGTGACGAGCAAGGCGAGCGGGACGGCCTGCCCCGGCCACACCGGGACGGCGGCGTCGGCCGCGACGTAGGGGTGGGTCACCGGGGTGGCGGGATCCTGACCCGGGTGTAGGTCGGCGGCGAACGACTGGTGGTAGGCCGCGAGCTGCGCGGCCGGTGAGAGGTAGCCCCGCCCGGGACCGACGGGGCGGGCGAGTGCGGCAGCGCCGATTCCGGAGGGGTGCACCTGGGTCAGGTCGTCGCCGAGGTAGAAGCCGAGCAGGCCGTCCTGCCACTGGGCCAGCGCGCCGAGCCGGACCGGCACCGGGGTGGCCGGGATGTCCCGCGGCCCAGCGGGTCGTCGACGTCCAGCCGCAGCATCGCGCGCAGTACGACGATGGGGTGGCCTACCAGCAGCGACATGTGCTCGTCGCCGACGTGGCCGAACGGGTCGGTGCTCCACAGCGTCGAGTCGATCAGGCGCAGCAGGGCGGCCAGCCCGCCCTCGCCCGTGGCCTGGCCGGCGTCGTGCTCGCCCCAGCGCACCAGGCCGTCGGCGATCGCCGCCAGGGTCGGGTCGGCGATCGTCGCCGATGGCAGCTCACCGGCGCCCGTCGCCTGGCCCGGTGCCCTTTCCCAGACCGCCCGCCCGGTACCGTCGGGCGCCGGAAGCAGCTGGCCGAGCGCGGCGCCGGTGGCGTCGAACACCTCGAGCGCGCCGTCGAGGTGGTCGGGCAGCAGGTACCCGCACACCGGCCGGACGGACTCGTCGGTCTGAGCCAGGTCGGGCGGCGGCTGAGGGCCGGGGATGGTGTCGACGAAACGCAGCAGCACCCGGGCCGGGGCGGCGAAGCGGGGGGTGAGGGCCACCAGGCCGGGCACCCCCGGCACGGTCACCGGACGGGAAGTCAGCGCGGCAGTCGCGTCGGCCGGCTGCTGCACGCCCGATCCGAGCAGGTCCACGACCTGGCCGAAGGTGTCCACCAGACGGAGGCGCACCGGGCGCAGGAAGCCGGCGATGAGGCCTGGCGCGCCGGGGGCGGGCGCCGGGGCCGGCGGCGGCGAGGAGCCCACCCACTGCCCGGCCGGCTCGTCCCGCAGGCGCGCGTGAATTCCGTCCAGCGTCGCGCCCATGACGTCGATGCCGCGCAGCGCCGCGATGAACGCCTGCGCGATCGTCTCGGTGCCGCTGTTCACGGCCTGGGTGACGTCGGTGCCGGCCCCGACGTCAGCGGGGACGAATACGTCGCCGCTGTCCTGGCCGAAGCCGGCCGCGCCGCCCGCGCTGACCAGCTCGATCGCGGCCTGGCCGGCCTGAGCTGCCCGCTCGGCGACCCCGCCGGTCAGCAGCGCCCGCCCCGACACGACGGTCCCCTGCCCGGCCCTGGTGTCCAGGCCCGCGGGATCGTCAGGTGCGAAGTCGAGGTCGCCCAGGGTCCAGTCGGACAGCCCGCCCGGTGACCGGAAGATCTCCACCGCCCAGTCCAGGTGCCGCGGCGCCCAGGCCGCGGTCGGCGGGGTCACGGCCAGCGGCGAGGGCAACGTGCCGGTGATGCCGGAGCGGGCGAGCAGCGCGCCCGCATTCACCAGCGGGTCGCGCAGCGCCCACCAGACGGTCTGCTCGACCATGAAATTCTGGGTAAGGTCCTCGACGGCCGAGCCGTCATCGAGGGCGGGCAGGGTTAGCAGGGCCGCGGCGCGGGCCGAGCCCGGATCCAGGAGCACCGCCTCCCGTACCAGGTCGGCGCAGTCGGCGGGCAGGTCGGGGGCCCCGGTAAATGGCACGTCAAGCACCTCGTCGCCGCTCACCGCCGCGCGCTGCGTGCCGTCCCCCACCTGGGCGCTGAGCGAGGTGACGGTGAAGCCGCTCAGCCGGCAGACCAGCGTGCCGTCCTGGCTGAAGCGCCCGTCACCGCCGTGCTTGAGTGACCGGCGCAGGCCCTGCACGACGACTGCGGGCTCGCCGGGCCCGAAGAACCGGGGCTGCGAGCGCTGGACCGGTCCGCCGCCGTCGCCTCCCTGCTGGCTCGTCTGCTGGCTCGTCTGCTGGCCGGAGGCGACAGCCTGGAAGCCGTCGGCGTGCAGCCGGGCGTCCAGCCGGGTGCGCCCGTCGGGCTGGTCGATCTCAGTCAGCGCGCCGAGCTGGAACGCTTCCAGCATTCGGTCCTCGGACTGCGCAATGTCCTGCGGCACGCCCTCCGCGGCGGCGAGGAAGCCGACCATGAGCGCGCCGAGCGCGTCGGTCATCGTCGCGCCGAACGCCACCCGGGTCTGCGCCGGATCCGGCGGGCCGCCCTGGCCAGCAGCGCCCTGACCGATGCCGAGCAGGCCGCCCTCGGCGCCAGGCCAGCCGACGTCGGGCCAGCCGATGCCCACCACCGAGCCGTGCAGCAGCAGCCCGCGCGGCCACCAGGAGTCGTCGGTCACCACAGGGCCGCGGCCGACGGCCAGCGGCGTGAGCGCGCCGCCTGGGGTGCCGGCAGCGGCTCCAGGCGCCATGGCCAGGACGTCCTCCTCCAGTTCCCCGGGCGGCAGGGACCAGCCGAGGTCCGCCAGCCTGGCGTAGAAACCAGCCACGGAGGTGATCGCCGAGTCGGCCAGCGGGTCGAGCCCGCTGTCGGCGAACCAGCCGCAGACGAGATAGCCGAGCGGGCCGCTGGCGCCGTCGTCGAGCGGGTCGTAGAAGCCGAGCCGCCTGCGACGTTGTCGTAGTACGCCGCCCAGGCCGGGTCGCCCGGGCCCAGCGCGGTGAGCTCGTGGCCCGGCGCCGCGCGGGTGCCGGACTCGTGCCAGGACGCCATGTCGCTGACCACCGGCTGCGGGCCGCCGCTTTCCAGCACCCAGGCCCGTAGCCGGCGGTGGTCGGGCGTGACGCCGAGGGCGAAGCGGACGACCAGCCAGCGGTCGGGAACCGGGGGCAGGTCGGCCACCGGCGCGGTGCCGTCGGCGGCGGGCGGCTGTGTCGGCCGCCCGTGAGTGAGCGCGTCCGGCAGGGCCCAGTGCAGGTAGACGCCGCGCGGCCGCGACGCGGGCAGGTCGGTGAACGGCGCGGGCAGCAGGTCCTGCCGGCCGCCCGCCGGGTCGGGGTCGGCCATCCGGCAGTCGGCGAAGCCAGCCTGGCCCGCCCGGAGCACGAGCCCGTCGACCTCGATGGGGACGAGGACCCGCGGGATGCGCCCGAGCGAGGGGTCGACCGAGGGCACGCTGCTCATCAAGGCCTCCCGTTGGCCTGGGCGGCGGCGAGCAGCAGTTCGGTGTGGTCGGGCTCGGCCACCGCCGTGCTGGCCGAGGCGCTTGCTGGGGCGCTTGCGGCCTCGTCGGAGAAGACTTCCTTCCAGGGCGGCTGCATCAGCTCGATGGCCAGCCCCGCACTGCCGGTCTGGGCGGGGAGCGCGGGGTCGGCGCGCGCGATGATGTCGCGGCGCAGCGCGGCGATCTCCAGCACCCGTAGCGTGGGATCGGTGCCCCGAACCGCCACCGGGAACAGCGCGCCCGAGGTCTGCTGGCCGTCCGGCCCGCGCGGTGCGATGGCGAGCGCGCCGCTGTCCCCGGTGAGGACGCCGAGTTGCATCCCGTGGTGCGGCTCCTCCAGTTCGACGCGGTCGGGGACGCCAGCGAACAGTGCGATCAAGATGGCGGTCGAGAGCCGCTCCAGGCGCAGCAGGGGCAGCTTGACCGAGCTCCGGTAGGCCCGTACCTCCAGCTGCGGCCAGCCGGAGACGAGCGCGGAGCGCAGCAGGAACCCGGTCATGGCCGGGTCCGCGCCGGCCGCGCCCGGTGCGGGCGTGAGCGGGCCGAGGCCGCGCTGGGCCGGGCGGACGGCCGGCTCGAGGCTGTCGAGCAGCGCGGCGAGCGCCGGTCCGGCGGTGTGGTAGTGGGCCTGCTCGCGCGAACCCACCGCGCCGACCGCGAGCACGCCGTCGATCAGCCGGTCGGTCCAGGCCCGGTCCAGGTGGAAGAAGCGGATCGACTCATCGGGAAGCATCGCGGCGTCCGGCACGAGGTACTCGAACGGCACGCCGACGAGCAGGCGGAGGTGGGCCAGGAAGGACGTGGCGTACGGCGGGAGCGCCGCCTGGGGCTCGCCCGCGCTCACCTGGGCGGGGTTGGACATCCGCTCGCGCAGCGCGTCCGGCTCGGAGATCCAGGGATCTCGCATCATGCCTCCTTCTCCGCGGGGGTCGGAGGCGCGGCCTCGGGTGAGGGCGGTAGCTGGACGCCGAGCAGTTGTCCGGCGTCGCCTGGGTCGAGGTGCCAGGCGGCGGCCAGCGATCGCGGGTTGAGGCCGGGAGCGGCGCGCGCCGCCTGGGCCAAGGTGAGGTCGGCGGACTGACCCGCACCGGATCCCGCCCGCTCGACCATGGTCAGCGCCACCGGACCAGTCATCCCGGTGGCCACCGCGGCGGCCGGCGGGGTGGCGATGGCGGGTACGTCGTTCCATACCGTGTCGGCCACGCTGAGCCGGGCCGCGGCGTGGTACGCCTCGCGCCGCCACCCCATCAGCTCCTGGGCGAGCCTGCCGTCGGCCGCGCCGAGCAGCCGGCCCAGCTCGAAGGCGGTGGCGTAGGAGATGTCTGCTGTGCCGTCCGGGAGGACCCGTCGTGCCTGGTCCGCGGCGTGGTAGGGGCCGAGCGGGTCGCGCGCCGACGGCCGGGCCACCAGCGGGCCGCGGTAAGCGACGGCCTGGTCCCCGCCGGCGCGGTCGTGGAGGGTAACCTGCCGGTGGCCGGTGTCCGCCACGCCGGGGGTGCCCAGGCCCAGCAGGCCGGCGTTCAGCGCTCCGGCCAGCTCGCGGAACGTGCCCCCGCCCGGCCGGGCGGGCGCGGCGGTGAACGTCCAGCTGTACAGCAGCACCAGCCGCTGCGGTGCGGACGGCGGCAGCGGCTGGCCGGGCTGCGGGCCCGCGGGGAAGATCACGTCCGACCGCTGTTCCAGGCTCACCAGGCAGGCGCGGTGCCGGAGCCCGGGCGCGGGAAGGCGGTTGGCCTGTACCACCGCGAACCAGCCGTCGCTGTCACCGGCGGCGAGCTCCCGGTCGTCGGCGTTGACCTGGCGGACGTGGCTGAGCAGGCGCACCTCGTCCTTGCTCGGGGCCAGCTGGCGCAGCAGCGGAGCGTCGACCTCGATGGCCTGCACCGCCGGATCGGCGCCGCCAAGGCCGAGCCGGGCGCGGATCGCGGCGTCGGTTACCACGGTACTCAGCGGGACCGGGCCCGGCAGCACCGTCAGCTCGCGCCGGGCGGGGTCATCCACGAACAAGAGCAGCGCGAGCCACGGCACGCCGGTGGCCGGCAGCGGCTGAGGATCGGGCGAGGGCGCCGGGATGACCTGGCCGGGGTCGAGCTCGCGCTCCCATGGCAGGGTCCGGCGGCCGAGGACGAGATGCGGCAGCACCTCGTCGAACGCGCCCTGGGCGTTGGCCGGGGGGTGCACGGCCACCACGTCGGTGGCCGGCAGCGCGAAGCGCGGCCCGTCCAGGAGGAAGAACCCGTCGACGCTGCCCACGGCGAAGTCGGGGCGGCTCAGCGTCGTCGAGGCCGTCAGCCGGTAAAGACCGTCAGGCAGCGCGGGGCGCACCTCGTCGTAGAGCCGCATCTGGCCCGGGGCCACGGTCTGGTCGGTCATGAAAGCTCTCCGCTGGTCGTCGGAATCTGGTGGCGGATGGTCACCGGGCCGTGCGGCGAGACCGGCCCCTCGGGCACCAGGTGCCGCCGGGTGCCCTGGGTAAGAACCTGCACCCAGCCGTCGAGGCTCCCCGGCAGGCCGAGCACGCCGGCCAGCTCGGCGTCCGGGCCTGCCTGCACCCGCACAGGGATCAGCGGGTGCCCGGGTTCCCGGCCGGTGACCGGGTACAGCAGGTGCCGTCGTCGGCCCGCGGCGATCACCGCCGGCTCGCCGAGGGTGGCGCCGTCCAGGCTCACCTCCGGACCGTCGAACCGCCCGCCCTGGACCCCATCCGCGATGACGCCGTCCATGATGATCAGGACTAGGTCGACCGCCGCGGGCAGGCAGGTGGTGCAGGACGGCTGGCCGGCGACCGCGGTGGCCGCCGGGACCAGGGCCTGGCTGGTCCGCCGCCCGTCCCGCCGGGTGACCAGCGGCGACGGCAGGTGGACGGTCGCGCCGCGGGCCAGCAGGGCCGCGGGCGCCACCTGGACCAGCAGGCTGCCGGACTGCCACCCGCACACCGGGAGCCGCCCGGGTGGGGCCGCCCGCAGCGAGACGGCCCCCGGCTCGGCGGGCCCCGCGTCCGACGGGCGGCCCAGCGCGCTGATGACGGCGCGCGCAGCGCCGGAGGGCGCGGTCATCGGCCTTTCGGCCCCGTCGCCCGGCGCGATCTCGTGGTCCAGCAGCGGGTGGCCGGCCCGGTCGAGGAAGACGACCCGCGCCGCGCCCGGACCCGACACCAGCCACCGGCCGGGGCCACCGGTCACCGGCAGGTCCCACACCCGCAGGACGCCCGGCTCCAGCTGGACACCGGCGCCCAGCGAGCCCGCGCCCAGGCCGACCCGGACGTGGCCGGTGTACGCCGCTCTCGTTGTCGGCGTGCCCGGCTGGGCGAGGTAGTGCGGCGTGTGCAGGACCGCGAGCAGGCGCGGCGACGCGGCCGGCGCCGGGGTGGCCGGGGATGCGGCTATCGGGGACGCGGGCGTCGCGGGCGGGGAGATCGCGGGCGCAGGCGACCCGGGCGGGGACGTCACGGGCGAGGGCGCGGGCGTCGCGGGCGGGGAGATCAGGCCGATGGGTACCGGCTGCGGGTTGAAGGCGATCACCTCAAGGGAGATCGGCGGCCTGCCGCCGTCGTCGGCCACGGTCGGGCGGCCGGTGACGGTCAGGCCGGTGAGCACCGGGATGACGGCGGCCGAGGCGGTGGACCGGCCGGTGATCTGCCACACCGCGGCCGGCACGTGGCCGACCACGGGCTCGACGTCCAGGTGCGACATGTCGACCGGCTGGGAGCTCGCGGCGGAACGCAGGCTCAGGTCGTGGACGCCTGAAACGTTGGCGACGTTCATCGGGGCGAGGTCGAGCGCGGCAGGCACCGGCCGCACCCCGTCGTTCAGCGGGACGGCGGCGGGCACGCCGTTCACCGAGAACGCGGTGGCCGCCAGGCGAGTCTCGGTGCTGAGGGAGAAGGTCCCGGCGACACGCCACGGGTTGCTCTGGGAGCCGGGGGTGCCCTGCGCGGGGACAGAGGCCGGCCCGATGGCGTCCGGCGGGACCAGCCCGGTGGTGGCGTGCACGGACAGCGCGCTCCCGTCGGGGGCGCCAGCCACCACGTACTTATCTCGGAACGCGCCCCAGTCCAGGAAGGGCAGCGGCGCGTGCGGGGCGTTGCCGAAGGCGATGGTAACGCTGGCCACCTCGAGGTCGACGGTGGCCTCGCCATGCAGCGGCGGGCCGAGCAGGTGAACCGAGGCGCCCAGCGACACGTGGACATCGAACGTGACGCAGACGAAGAAGCACACCCGCAGCCGGAACCCGGCGGTGACCGACACCCCCACCACGACGTCGTAGTGGAACGGGTCCCAGGCGATGAGGAAGTCGGCGTAGGCCACGAACGAGGCGTAGATTCCCGCCTGGTTGTAGGAGACCTCCAGCCGCCCGCCGGCCATGACGCAGCCGCTGGTCAGCGCGAAGTACGCCTCGCCCTTGACGACGATGGCGTCGCTGACCGCCCAGTGGAAGCCCAGCCGCGGGACCACAGGGAACTGCGGAGGCCGGACGAACGCCGGATGGTACCCGCCGAGGGTGAGCACGAACTGGTCTTGGCGGAACCACATGAAGAACGCGAAGCCGCCGGTGAGCTGGCAGTCACGGCTGAGCAGCCAGGAATTGTCGGTGAGCTGCGCCTGGACGGACAGCACGGCGTCCGCGGTGGAGAACCGGGCCTTGAGGACCAGCTCGACCGAGGCCAGCTCCAGCGAGCCCGGGCCGGCGTCCGGCGGCGGGATGGCCGCGCGGGATATGCCCACCAGGCCGATCTCCGTGCCGCGGTCCAGCGCCGCATACGCGACGGCGACCGATCGGACGAAGGAGAACGACGTGAACCGGACGCCCGCCGCCAGCCAGTAGCTGCCCCGCTGCGGGACCATCGCGCCGCCGAGCAGCTCCAGCGTCCCCATCGGATCGGCGTTGCTGCCCTGGTCGATGGCGGTGACCAGGGGGAACTGCTCGACCTCTGTGACCTGGGCCGGTGGGGTGAGGCGGCGGTCGTACCCGCCGCCGGCGCCGAGGCCGGTGACGAACATGTACGGCGGGCCGCCGAGCACGGTGGGCAGGCCCGCGAATACGAACAGCGAGGTGAACCCGCCCTGCTGATCAGCCGGGCGGGCATAGGCGCCGACCGCGGTGAAGGTCCGGCCGGCCACCTCGACGGTGAGCGTCCCCGCGTAGTCGATCGGCGGCCCGGCGCGCTTGACCAGGCCCCCGGCCATCGACACCGAGTCGTTGCTGAACGCCACCGCCAGGCCGGCCAGGTCCAGCGGCCACGACCCCGGCTGGTCGAGCCGGTCGAGCGGGACCGAGACACCCAGCTCGTTCGCCTGCACGGTCAGCGGGCCGACCTGCACGCCGCCGTCGAGGAAGATCTCGGCGGTGCCCGGTCGCCCGCTGCCGGCCGGCGCGGGCAGGTACGCGATCCCGATCTGGCCGACGTTGAGCGGACCGAAGCCGCGGTTCACCGCGATCCACAGCGGCTGGGCCGCGAACGGGAGCCAGCTGTCCCCCTCCCGGCGCAGCAGCGCGAAGTCACCACCGGGACGGCGGGCAGCGACCAGCGAGACGCCGGGTAGCACCGCCTGCTTGTCACCTCCGCCGTCCGGCCCGGAGCCGGCTGAGGAGTCGAGCAGGCTGCCGGCCACCGGGTTGGCCGCGGCGTTCCCGGTGGTCACGGCGCCGAGCGGCAGGCCGAGATCGTCGACGTCAAGGGCGCCGCCGACGTCGCTCACGGTGAATCCGCTCTCCAGGCCCATGGCCGCCCAGAGGTAGCCGGTGACGGCCCCCAGGTGCAGATCGGCGGTGTCCAGCAGGGCGCCGCCGTCCGCCCCGGCCAGGCGGATGCCGAGCGGTGCCAGGCGCAGCGCCGCCCGCACCTGCCAAGTGCCGTCTTCGATGAGCAGCAGGCGCAGGGCCGGCGCGGGGTCGGGCAGCCAGGTCGGGAGTCGCTCGCCGGCCCGCAGCGACACGTCGACCTCGCCGTCGCCCACCGCGGCGGTGCCGCTCAGGCCGAGACCCAGCCTGGGCGGGGTCGTCGAATGGTCGGTGAGCAGCTGCAGGTCCAGGTCGGCGCCGACGCGCACGGCCGCGCCCGTCCCGGCCAGCGCGGCGAGCAGCCGCGCGGCGAGCTGGCCGACCGGGGGAAGGGGGACCGCCAGGCGGAGCGCGTCGGCGTCGAGGATCCCGGCGGAGCGCAGCACGTCGGCCAGCGGGGGGCCGCCGGCGAACAGCGGGGCCCGCAGGTCGAGATGATCGACGCTCACCTGGGCGGCCAGCGGCATGGCCAGCTGCTCGAGCAGCGCCGCGATCCCGCCCCCGCCCAGCGTCAGCCCCGGCGCGGGCAGCAGGCGGCCTGGATGAGACCGGCTCCGGCGGTGCCGAGCGGCAGCGCGGTCACCGTGAGCCCCGGGTTCACCTCGATCCGCAGCGCCGGTGCGAGGTGCAGGCCGAGCACCTGTTCCGCGGCTGGCGGCAGGGCCACGGCGACGGTCAGCTCGCCGGTGACCGTGCCGCCGGCGACGCCGACCACGACCGGGTTGAGGGAGATCGGCCCGGCCACCAGGCCGTCGATCCGCAGCCGCACCGCCGGCGTGGACCCCCATCCGGTCTCCACCGTGGCGGTGACCGGGCGGGCGCTGGCCTGGACGGTGACGCCGCTGGCGGCCTGGGTCACCGTTCCCGGCAGCCCTGCGGCCTGCCACAGCTGAGCGACGGCCGCGGGCAGGCCGGTGGCGGCCAGGGCCGTGAGCCCGTCCGGCCCGGCCAGCTCCCTGACCTTGTCGGCGTGGGCGGCGAAGGACGGGTCGCCCTGCCCGCCGTGGATGCCGATCGCGTCCGCGACCGCCAGGACCGCGGCGGCGATCGCCGGGACGGGCTGGGGCTGCCGGGCCTCCAGCGCGTCGAGCACCGCGGGCAACAGGGCCGAGGCGGCGTCAGCGGCCAGCGGGCCCAGGCCGCCGAACCTAGGCAGCAGCACGATCGGGGCCAGTGCCGTCCCGGCCGCCGAGGTCGGCATGATCGCCAGGGACACCGTGCCATGGGCGTAGCTCAGGGCCGCCGAGACCGCTCCCCAGGTACCGCCGAGTGGTACGCCGAGGCTCACCGTGGCGGTCACATCCGGGGCGCCTGACGTCTTAGCCAGCGCGAGGTCGAGCTCCAGCATGAGTTCACCAGGCGGTCCGCCTGCGATGCCGGGCACGGCGAACGGCGGCTCGGTGCGCAGCGACAGCTGGCCCGGGTGGCCGGACGCGCGCAGGATCAGCCCGCCGGGGAGGGCAAGGCCCTCCTGCCCGGGCGAAGCTGACGGCGCGGTCGCGCCGAGCAGGCCGGCCACCGCCTGCAGCAGCCCGCCGACGCGGTTGCCGTCGAGCAGCGGGCCCAGCACCTGGCCGGGGTGCACGAGCAGCTGGGCGAGCGGGCCGGGCGTCCAGCCGGGCCCGAGCGCCGGCGAGCGCGGCGGCGCCCACCGAGGTGATCATGAGCTCGAGCAGCAGCGGCGCCAGGCGGCCGGCCAGCTCCGCCGCGCTCGGCCGGGGCACCAGGATCACCGGGTCGGCGAGGCCCGTGCTCAGCACCAGTGTCCCGGCGGCGGGGTCGAACCGCAGGGCGGCTGAGGCTCCGGCCAGGGCCAGTGTCAGCTGGGCCGTTCCGTCGTTGAAAAGGCGCATGACGTCGGCGCTGAGATGGGCGCCTGCCACGTCAAGCTCGGTGAGCCGGACGGTCAGGTGGTCGGCGGCGAGCTCGAACGTGAGCGGCGGCGCCGGGTTGGCCGCCGTCCAGGGCCCTCCCGGCGGCCCCTGGACGGCCAGCTGGCCGGGCGTGGTATCCAGGACGTTCCGCAGCCGGGGACCCAGATAGCCGCCGGCATCGGTCCTCAGCCGCTGCACCGCGTCGGCGAGCACGACCGCGGCGCCCGAAGTGTCCTGGGCCGCCACGCCCAGCGCCACCAGCGCGTCGATCACCGCGGTACCGCCGGGGCCAGCGGTCGCCAGCGCGTCGACCACGGCGGAAAGCAGCCGGTCGGCGCCGACGTCGGCCAGGGTGACCACGGGGACGGTGGGTGAGTCGGCGCCCGCGTCGAAGAACACCGCCTCGGCGCGGACCGGCCCGGCTCCCGAGCCCGACTCGACCGTCACGCCCAGCTCCGCGCGCCTCAGCCGGACACCCTTCCCGTCGGGCGGGTCGAGCAGCCAGCCGCCGGGGCGGTCCACCCGGACCTCGACGCGCGACCGCGCCGCCAGGTCAGGAAGCGGGGCGGGCTGCGGGCTGAGCGGCACCCGGGCGACGTCGACGCGCAGGCCGGCGTTGACCGACATCGCTCCAGGGGCGGCGATCGCCCCGGCGAGGCCGACGCGCAGGCCGACCGCGAGGTGGCTCGGCGGTCGGGGCGCGGACCCATCAGCGGTACCGCCGGCGGGGGCGAGCACGGCGGCGAGCGCGGCGCCCAGCACCGTGGCGGGGTCGTCCGCGAGCTGCCCGGCGATGGCCAGGGCGGGCACGCCGCCGGTGGCGTGGCCCGTGTCGCCGGCGAAGCGCTCGCGCGGGTAGCTCACCGGCGCGGGCAGCGTGGCGGTCGCCTGCCATCCCTCGCCGACCGCAAGGAGCTGGCCGGCCACGTCCCGCATTGGCGCGGTGGCCTGGGCGGCATCGAGCAGGCGGGCGGCGAGGCGGACCGCGTCGGTCTGCGTCGGGTCGTCGAGCACCGTGAGATCGGCGGGGCCGTGCGGGGTGCCGATGGTGATCAGCCCGGCCACCTGGGCGGGATTGGCCGCGGCGAAGGCCCGGGCGGCCAGGCCCGCCGTGGAGTGAGCCACCAGGACAACGGGCGCTCCGGAGCGCAGCTCCTGGATGCGGCCGACGACGGCGCCGACCTGGGCGACGACGGCGGCGAGGTCGCTGCCCGGGTCGGCCAGGTCCGCCGTGTACCAGGGCACCGCGACGGTGACGGCCTTCAGGTCGGCCAGGCTGGGATCCGGCGGGGTGCGCAGGTCGAAGTGCGCATCCGGTGAGGTCGCACCCGGTTGTGCCGCTTCGGCGGCGGCGAGCAGCGGCTGCCAGGAGGCCTGCCCGGTGAACGGCGGGCCGATCAGCAGCACCGCCCGCTGCGGCCCGGGAACCCAGGTGCCGAGCTGGGCCAGCGTCTGCGTGACCGCGTCGGGGTGCTCAGGCAGGCGGTGATGGGCGGCGTCGACGGACGTGTCCGCCAGCGCCCAGGCAGGGTCGTCAGGGAACTGCGCGAGGAACGGGACGACGCCATCACCGTCTGAGCACCGGCGCAGCAGCGCGGCCAGGGCGTCGGCCAGCCGATCCGGAGCCGAAGGCCCCTGCGGGCCGCCGAACAGGCCACTCAGCGCGGGCACCTGCCCGCCGACCTCGCTCATCGCCGCGAGCAGACCTTCCGGCGTGCCCGTCTCGATCGCGGGCTGCGCGGCGCCGGCCGCCCAGCCGGCGGGCGGTCCGTCCGGCTCCAGCCACACCAGCAGCTGCGAGCCACCCCCCAGCGCGCCCAGGTCGACCCGCCACGGCGCGGCGTAGCTGCCCGCGCCCTCCAGGCCGCCGTCGCCGCCGTCGTCGGCGCCGGTCAGCCGCCGCAGCTGGGTCAGCGCGGTGAGGGCGAACGGCGCGCCGTCCTGCGACACGGTGAGGGCGAGCCGGGCTCAGCCAGTCGCGCAGCGCCTCGAGCGGGTCGGCGAGCAGGCCGCCGACGCCGCCCGGGCCAATTTCAGGGACCGGCCAGTCCGGCGGCAGGCCGGGCAGCCCGTCGTGCAGGCCGAGCAGCCCGCTGGCCAGGAACCCGTCGTCGCCCGCCAGCGACCACCAAAGCCGGGCCAGCAGCGCGCGGGCCATCTTGTCGAGGTCGGCGGCGTCGAGCCCGAGGCCGAGGTCGGGCCGACCGGGGTCGAAGCCGGGCTCCCGGCGGCACCTGCAGCGCCGGGACCGTTATATCGGTGCCGTTGGCGTGGAGCGTGAGCCCGGTCAGCTGCACGACGGGCGTCAGCGCCTGGCCGACGCTCCAGTCGAATCCGGCGTCGAGACCCTGCAGCGACAGGCCGATGCCTTCGACGGGGGCCAGCGTGAACGGGCCGGTCACCGTGAGCTGGGCCGACTGCTGGCGCAGGAGCCCGGCAGTGGCCGGGCTCGCGGCGGGGAGGGTGATCTGGACGATCTCGCACAGGGCGCTAGCCGCGATCGTGGCCGGGCCGACGGTCGCGCCCGCGGCGACGCGCAGGCCGAGATGGAGGTCCGCCGCGCCCGCCGCCCCGCCGCCGTCCTGGTCGGTCCAGGCGGCCAGCTCCAGGGTGAGCGGCCCGGCCTGCGCGACCTGAACGTGCCACGGGTCAGCCGACGTCCCGGCGCCTGCCACCGGGTCCTTGAGGCCGAGCAGGCCGGCCAGCTGGCCCAGCATGGCCGCCCAGGAGTGGGTGGGATCAAGCAGCCGCGCACGGTGCACCCGGGCCAGTTCCCTGGTCGGCGCCGACAGCAAGGCGACCAGGTCGGCCATGGGTGCGCCGTTCTCGCCTGGTGGTGGGAGCAGCCCGGCGAGAACGGCGAGATGGGCGCCTGGCCCGTCCCCGAGGGCGGCCATGATCGCGTCCCGGGCGGCCTGCGCCGCCGCAGCGCGCACGCTGTCGGCGTTGGACAGGTCGAGCAGGTCGTAAGTAGAGCCCTCGAACTGCACGGAGCCCAGCTCGAGCACCGGCCGGACCGTGACGCCGTCCCAGGTCAGGCCGGCCTGCAGGAAGCCGACCCGCAGCTCGCCGCCGCCGACAAGCGTCGCCGCGGGGTCGCCGGGCGCGCGCACCACGACGGTCGCCGACGGCACGGCCTGAGCCGTCCCAGGACCGCTCAGCGGCAGCGTGATCAGCACGGCGCGGGCGTCGACGCCGATCCCGGCGGGGCCCGCGAGGTGCAGGGCGAACCCGACCAGCACCTCCCGGCCCGCGGCACCGGCGCGGACGGCGAGAGTCAGCTCGATGCTGCCGGTCTCGCCCAGGTCGGCGACCGGTACCCGCCAGGGGTCCGCCTCGCTGCCCGAGCCGGACGGCGCGGCGCCCGAACCGAGCAGCCCGGCCAGGTGGGCGAGCCACACGGACCCGGGTGCCCCGCCGCCTGGTGGCCCCGCGGCACCGCCGCCTGGTGGCCCCGCGGCACCGCCGCCTGGTGGCCCCGCGGCACCGCCGCCTGGTGACCCCGCGGCACCGCCGCCTGGTGGCCGCGCGTCGAGCGTGGCCGTGAACCAGTCGGCGACGGCCGACCGGTCGATGCCGATCCGCTCAACAGGCAGCCGCGGGACGTCGCCCCCCAGCCCGGCCAGCGGCAGGAGGTGTCCGGCCAGCGCGCGCAGCTGATCCGGAGTGCCCGGATCGGCCGCGAGCCGACCCAGCCGGTCCTGCAGCAGGTTCTGCAGCAGCGGCACGGCGTCGCGGTCCAGGTGCTCCGGGTCGAGGAACACGGTCGGCAGCACCTGGCCGCCGACGCGAAGGCCCTGAACACCGACCCGCAGCGTGACCGGGTCCGCGGGGTCGGCCGGGGTGAGCGCGGTTTCGATCACCAGGCCCTCGAACCCGGCGGCCCCCGAGGGATCGACGGTGACATCGGCGCGGACGCGTACCGGGCTGCCGGACGCGCCGACTACGGAGTGCAGGCCGCCGTCGTCGGCCTGGACGAGACCGAGGGCGAGGGTGAGCGCGACACCGGGACCCGGCGTGCTCCCAGGCGGGCTCGACGTGCCTCCGCGCACCGCCAGGCCCAGGGCGAGCCCGCCGCCCGCGACGGAGCGCCGGGTCAGGAAGATCTCGTGCGCCGTCCCCGCGCCGGCCAGCGAATGCCAGGTCTCGGTGCCGTTCGGGTCGGTCGGCGCCGACCGGTCGGCGGGCGCCAGCAGGTCGATGAGGTCGCTCAGCGCGGCGCGCCGGGCGGAATCGCGGAACAGGGCGCCGGCCTGCCCGAGCGGGTCGGCGAACCAGGCGGTGCGTAGACTGCCGTCTCCTTCGAGGAGGCCGATCGCGACCGCGAGGTCATGCAACTGGGAGTCGAGCCCGGCGGGGATCATGACAGGACCTCGATGACCGCGGGCGCGCTGACGGTCCCTCCCAGCTGGTCCCGTAGGGCTCGGGTCAGCTCGCGCTCCGCGGATCGCGCCGGTTCGGCTTTCTCGGATGACACCGGATCCCCTGCCCTTCAGTTCTCCCGGCCGCGCATCGCCGTTGCTTAGCAACTCAGGCGTTCCATACCGTTCCGCCGGGCACGGGATGGAACGCCTTGGGCGGTGACAAGGCCGACGCCCGCAGGCGGCGTTCGTCATTCACCAACAGGAGGCATCACATGTCACAGCGGCTCCAAATTGACTCCGGCGGGCGGCTACGCGGCCCGGCCAGCATCAGCTACAACTTCCCGTTCCCCTGCGTGAAGGGGAGGGAGGGCAACCTGCCCGGCACCATCAGCGTCTTCAACGATCCCGGCTTCCGGGCATCGGCGCACTTCGGGATCGACCAGAACGGCCGCGACGGGTTCGTGAATGATCCGCACACTGGGAGCCTGCGATGAGCCGCTCTTTCTATGCCACGCTGCGCCGCCTCAATGGTAACGAACCGGACCAGGCCGGAGTGCTCGACACGCTACAGACGCGGCGGGACCGTCTGCACCGCGTGGCGCTGATGCCCGACGGCCTGTCGCGTACCGATCTCGACGGATGTACGACAGTGGCCGGCAGCCGCATCGCGGTCATCGGTGCCGGGTTCGCCGGCCTCGCGGCCGCCTGGTACCTCAGCCAGGCCGGCGTCAACGTGACCGTCTTCGAGGCCTCGGACCGCTCCGGCGGCCGGGTCTTGACCGACCGTGATCTGATCACCGATAAGTACATCGAGGCCGGCGCGGAGCTAGTCGGGGAGAATCACCCGCTGTGGTGGGAGTTCGCCTCGCTGTTCGGCCTCCAGCTAGTGCCGCTGACGACTCCCGAGGACTACGAGAGCCGCGGCCTGGCAGTCCGGCTACGGCTGGGCAACCACGACCTGACGCCCGACGAGCGCCTGCAGGTCGACGCCGACCTGCTGCCCGTCGTGGACGCGATCGGGCAGGACGCCAAAGATGTCGACCCCGAGGAACCATGGGCTCACCCCAATGCGGCCGCTCTCGATTCCCTTTCGGTCAGCGACAGGTTGGACCAGCTCCTGGGGGCCAGTTCGAGCCTGGCCCGGCAGGTGATTGAGTTCACCATCGCCAACGACAACTGCGCACCCGTCGCCCGACAGAGCTACCTGGGCTTGCTCACCCTCGTCAGCGCAGGCAGGACCGGTGATGATCCTGCCGGATTGCGCGGCTACTGGGAGAGCACCGAGACCCACCGCTGCGGCGGCGGCAACGACCAGCTCGCGACTCAGCTGGCGGGCACGCTGTCGGATGTCCGGCTCTCCTCGCCGGTCGACACGATCAGCGTCTCCGCCGACGGCATCGGTCTGGATGTCAGCGGGAACGCCGGGGGCAGCTTCAGCTTCGACTACGCCGTCATGACCGCCTCGCCGTTTAGCTGGCCATCGGTGCAGTCCGACCTCCCGTGGAACCCCGCGGACCGGACCATGTCGCACGGCCCGGCCGTCAAGTACATCAGCGCAGTCGACACCCGGTTCTGGGAGCCGGATGGGCTGGCGCCCAGCACACTGTGGGACGGCATCGGCTCGGTATGGGAAGGCACGGACAACCAGCCCGAGCAGGACGGCGGCTTCGCGCTCAGCGTCTACTCCGGCGGCCCCTACGTCTTGAGCAGCACGCAGTACCCCGGCCAGCTGAGCCAGCTCTACCCCTCCGTGGCGCCGTTCGCGACACGCTTCGTGGACTGGCCGTCCACGTCGCACGTCCTTACTGGATACTCGATCCCCGCACCTGGCGAGGTGACGACGATCGCACGAACGCTGGCCGACCCCTTCGGCGACCGTCTGTTCTTCGCCGGCGAACAGGCTTGCCCTGGATTCTTCGGGTATATGGAAGGGGCGCTCCTGTCCGGCCTCACGGCAGGCCGGCGGATCGTGCAGGTTCTTTGCCCGGGCGCGATACCCCAGGTGCAGACGGCTTGAAGTGGACAGCCGCGGAACGCCTGGGGGGGGGTCACAGGTACGATCGATGGATGTAGTGCCGGAGCGCCCGGATCTAGCTTCGTCATGTTGTGCCGACTTTCGTTGCTGGTCGCCCCTGGCTAACCGGTTCGGCGGCGCAAATGGTCATCATACTGGGAGCCGCCGCACAGCCGTCCTGCCTCCCAGGTCCCTGTGGGATGCGCGGCTGCCGGTTAGCGGTGTGGCCAGCCGAGCGCGTCGAATACGGCGACTGGATTGAGGTAGTCCCGCCAGTGCACGACTTCCCTGTCGCGGAGGGTGAGGACGGAGATGAACTGGTTGTGGTACGGATTCCTGGTGGCGACGGCGTGCCCATGGGAGGCGTATTCGAGTACCGCGACGCCCTTGACCGCGTCGTGGTAGATGGCCAAGTCGGAGCAACGGTCAACGACCATCATGGTGCCATAGGGGCGGTAGAGCTCGGCGATCGCGGTGCGGCCTTGGACGCGCGGCGGGTAGCCGGGAGTTCTCACCACGTACTCAATGATGATGTCCTCGGCGAGCAGGTCGAAGAAGTGGCCGGGCCCGACCAGGCCGTCCAGTCCCTTCTCGATGATCCGGAAGAACGGGTCGAGCGCGGCGAAGTCCGTCAGGTCGGCGATGGGGGTCTTCATGATGTCACTTCTCCTTCCATGCGGAGGCGGCCTTGGCGGCGAACTCGGCGAAGCTGACCGGCCTGGTGCCGGTTACGGCGAGGACGTCGCCGTTGGGCCGGGATCCGCGCCCGTTCGCGATCGTCTCGGTGAGCGCGCGCAGGACCTCGCCGTACTCGGCGGGGACCGACTCGTCGCGGCGTACTGCTCCGAGCGGATGCCAGCGTTACTTCAGCAGCTGGCGGGCCATCACCATGCGCTGGATCTGGTTGGTGCCCTCGTAGATCTGGGTGATCGTGGACCAGCGGGCAGTTTCCGCAGGTAGATGACGTGCCGGGTGGCGGATGTCAGCCGCGTCAGCCTCCATCACGACGGTTCTTCTTCAGCGCGCCCAGGCTCATTCCCAGGGACTGGCCCGCCTGGGCGACCGTGATCTTCGACGACGTGCTTATCTGCTTAAGCACTAGCAGCTGCAGCAGGACTTTCTCCTGCTTAG
This sequence comes from uncultured Actinomycetota bacterium, assembly GCA_963842265.1. Lineage (GTDB taxonomy): Bacteria > Actinomycetota > Actinomycetes > Streptosporangiales > Streptosporangiaceae > Palsa-504. Next base: position 254,706 of record CAWJGE010000008.1, on the reverse strand, counting down.
AGACCTGCGCCCGGTTATGGAAGGACGTGTAGAAGACGGCCCCCTCGCCGTGCTCGACCTCGACCATCAGCGGCCGCCCGGCGTACGGCGTGCGCTGGGCCGCTTCGACCAGCGTCTCGCCCTGGCACTCCTCGAGTACCGACCAGGCGGACATGTCAAAGTGGATAGCGGTGGTGTCCCCGACAACCTGGCGCAACTCGTCATCAACGACATTGGCGGCGACCTTGCCGACCCGGCCGGAGCCACGGAACCGGAAGGCTCCGGGGAAGGCCCCGGCGATCAGGCCGCTGGTCAGGTCGGAAGCGTACAGGCACCCGCCCGACTGGACGAAGCTCCGCAGCTGTCCGGGGTCCAAGTGATCCTTCGTTCCGCAGTTGACGAACAGGAGGTCGCAGTCGTAGTCGCCCCGGAACGGCTCGAACACCGCTCCCATCGACTTCAGGACTTTACCGATGTCGTCATAGCCCGCAGATGTCACGTAGATCTTGCGCTTCCAGCGCCGCGCTATCTTCTCCAGGTACGGGCCGGGCGGGGACTGGGTCAGGCCCGGAGAATTGAATACCCTGCGCCGCCAGCTAGACATGAAACTCCAGTCTCGAAACGGTTCACTACGTCAAGGGCGACACGATCGCACGGTAGGCGCGCAGGTGCTCGTTCGCCCATTTCAGTCCGGCCCCGTCGCCCAGGTCGGCGGCTGGCCGCGTGACCTCGCGCGGGAGGGTCTGCTCGTAGTCATGCCCGAAGTCGCGGGCGAGCCGGTCGCCGAACAGCACGACCGCGAGGCCGCCGCGATCACGCTTGGAGTCCCAGATGAGACCGTGCGCCCCGGCCGTCTCGCGGCGCAGCCAGTGCGCCCAGTCCCGGGTCTGCGGGTAGCCGGGGCCTGAGCAACTGACAAGCCAGTCATCCTGGCCGATGGCGCCGAGGTCCTGACCGTCGATAAGGCTGACCAGGTTAAGACCTTGGGTCAGCGTCAGCCGCGAGGCCGACCGGCCCAGCGCCTTGTCATTAGGCACAACGCGATAACCGCGCTCGTCGGAGGCCACGTCGCGCAGCAGGGTCTCGGCCAGGGCCGTGACCGCGCTTAGCCCCGCGTAAAGGTAGGGGTACTTGTCCGCTTCGGTGGCGTCGAAGCGAGCGCCGTCCCACAGCGGGTCCGACAGCCTCGTGTTGAACTCAAACGCGCCGTAGGCATGCGGATGGACCCGCCACAGCGGGATGCCGCGGCGCAGAACGTAGCGGTGCGGCGTGCCGTCGTATTCAGCCGGAGGCCTGGCCCAAGGCACGTCACACCTCCGAGTGGATCGCTCGGGCCGCTCCCAGCAGGTCCCCGTCGGGAACCCGGCCGAGCAGCTCACTGGGCCGGCCGTTCAGCCAGCTGTTACGGCTCAGCCACCAGTCGGCGACCCCGACCGGGTCCCGGGCCGCGTGCAGAAGCGTGTTGATGGCCCGGACGACCGGGTGCGGTCCGTCGCCGGGCCTGAACTGGAACGCTGGCCACTGGTGGCCGCCGTCGGGGCGGGTCAGCCGGATGAGCCCGGGATCGGCGGGATCGGTGCCGTGCTCCCTGACCTGCTGCTCAGACAGCGCGGGAGCCGCGAGCAGCCGCTCGGTGACGATCCGCAGGATCTCGGCGACGGCTGGCACATCATCGCCGGCCGCGTCGTCGTCCAGTGACAGCCCGGCCCGCTCAAGCAACTCGGCGGCAAGCGTGTCCCAGTCGATCACCGCGGGCGCGGACAGGTCGCCCCGCACCAGCGCCCGCCGCACCGGATGCCGGACTGGCAGCCCCTGGTCGAGAATGTCGACGATCCGGTCGACCGCCGCCGTTCTGCCCGGCCCGCTGAGCTCGCCGAGCTCGACCACCAGCCGGCGAAGCTCGTCGGCCGTCTCCGGGTCTAGCCGGGAAATTACATCGTCCCAGTGTTCACGCAACGCCTCGAAGGCGTCTTCGACAGCCATGTCAGTCACCGCTTACGTCATAGGCAGCGACCGACCGTCGCGCCTGGTCCATTCCGGCCTGGTCGAGGTCACCGATCTGCAGGTCGAACCGCAGGTTCATGCCCGAGCCTGGCTCGGTCGCGCGAACCGTCAGCAGCCCCGTATCGGACATGTAGAAGGTGACTTCGAGAGGCGTCTGGGCCGGCAGCCGGGCCGGGATCTTGAGGATGCCCTGGCCGATCTTCCGGTTGTCGGCCACCTCTTCCGACTCCACCTCACCCGCCTGCTCCCACACCTCGATCGCGACGACACGCTGGTTGTCCATGGCCGTGTGGAAAGTGAACGGCCCGGTGTCTTCCGGCAGCGGCGTGTTGGCCGACAGCAGGTGGACGATCATCTTGCGGGCGCGGATCGGGTCGGTCAGCGCCAGCGGGTCGCGTCCGTCCAGGCTCATCACCCCGAACCCGCGGGAGACCACGGTTGTCACGCGCTTCCTGGCTAGCTCCTCGACCTCAGAGACAGTCAGCCCGGTGCTCGCCGCGACATCCTGCGCCGACAGCAGCCCGCTCGACGCGCCCCCGGCGGGCCGGATCGTCCGGGTGAGGGCGAACAGCGCGGCGCCCTTCGCCACCGCGAAGTCCGGCTGATGCAGGCGCGCGGTCAGTCCCAGCCGGTCGTTGAGCGCCCGGGCGACGGCGGGCATCCGGGTCATGCCGCCGACTAGCAAGACGTCATCAAAACGGCTCACTCCCTGGTCACGGGCGGCGGCGATCGTCCGCTCTGTCACAGCGATCGTCTTGTCGAGCAGGCCGTGGGTCAGCTCCTCCAGCTCGTCCCGGCTGAAATCGATATGGCAGACCGCGCCGCCGAACCGCATGACGTGCCGACGGGACTGGACTGAGCTCAGATCCTCCTTGAGCCGCTCCACCGCGATCGTCAGGTCCTGCATGAACGACGCGTCCTCGCGGGGCCGGAGTCCGGGGTGCCCGTCGGCGAACTTGTCGAGAAAGTAGTTCACGATGATCGCGTCCCAGTCGGCGCCGCCCAGCCGGGCGTTGCCATCGGTGCAGACAACCGCGATGTCATCGCCGTCGACCCGGATCACCGTGGTGTCGAACGTGCCCCCGCCCAGGTCATAGACGAGGATGTGCCGCTCCCCCGGCCCGGCGCCCGTCACCGCCTGGTAGTGCAGGGCGGCCGCGACCGGCTCGGCCAGCAGGTCAAGGACGTTCAGCTCGGCGAACTGCCCGGCCCGGCGGGTTGCCTCCCGCTCGGCGACCCCGAAGTTTGCCGGGACGGTGATCACCACGTCCCGGACCACCTGGCCGGTGTTTTCCTCGACCCCGCGGGCCAGTTCCTTCAGGATGACCGCCGAGACCATCTCCGGCGTGTGCGGCTTGCCGTGGAACGTGTACTCAACGCCCTGGCCCATATCGCGCTTGACGTGCTGGGCGACCAGCTCAGGGGCGATAAGCGCGGCGTTGCGCGCGGTGCGGCCGACGACCGCCTGCCGTGGCGACTCGAAATACACCGCGGACGGTGTCGTGTCCTCGCCGAGCGCGCTCTTGATGACCGCCGCCCGGCCGGCGTCATCAATGTGGGCAACGCAGGAATTCGTTGTGCCCAGGTCAATACCGAATACCATTTCTTTCTCTTCCCTCCCAAGATCTCGCGACGATCACCCGGCCGGTCACGCTGTGCCCGTGCGTACTTCACCGGCCCTGGTAGGCGAAGCCGGCCCAGGCCGCCGGACTCACCAGGTCCGGCCCGTCGGGGTCGCCTGCCAGCTCCGCCTGGTCGCGAAGCTCACGCGGCCAGTGGCCGGGGACGTCCCGCCCCGGGTCGAGCATCCACAACTGGGCATCCCGGAGCGCCCGGGCCGGTTCGGCCCCGGCGTTGAGGTACCGGTGAAACGCGGCCATCAGCAGGGCGGTAGTACTTATGTCCACGCGCCACCGGGCCGCGACCACGCCGCCTGCTCCCGCCGACAGGAACGCGGTCGCGAGCGTGAGCGCCTCGTCGTAGTCGGCGTCGGTCACGTCGGACAGGCAGGATGCGAGCACGACGAGCCCGCAAGAGCTGGCCACGGCGTGCTGACCAGAACGCCACGCGCGGGCCTGGCGGAGGATATCCCCGACCCGCAGCAGGTTCTCCTGCGGCCTCTTCTGGCCGGCCTCCAGGTAATCATCTCCGAGCCGGATGCGGGAGTGCAGGACCGGCACCTCTGCCCGGCCGTGACAGCCGAAGTGCAGCATCGACGCGCCAGCGGTACCGGGACCTGGCAGGGCGGCGAGCACCGTAGCGGACCTGGCGGCCTCGTCTCCCGGCACGGTTTTGGGCAGCTTGGCCCGCGCCCAGCCGTAGACGGCACCGGCCTGGTAGTGCTCGGCGTGCAGTCCGCGAATGCCGGCCGCCGACAGCATGTCTGAATGTCGCTGGTCGGAGATGAGGACGGGGTCTTGTCCCCACGGCCGCGGCTGGCACTGGGTGGCATCGATGAACTGCCGGGCCGAGGACGCGTACGAGAAGACTGCGCACTGGCAGGCGTACCGTCCGGTACCGGGCTCACGGGCGGCGTGCCACGGAATGAGGCCAAGTTCTCCCCTGGGTGCCAGGACAATGCGCAAATCCCCGCTTCCGCCGCGTTCCCGACTAGCGTCGAGAACCGGCCCGATGGCCACCCGCCAGGCCCACTCGCACAGCGGATCCAGGGTGCCTTCCCAAGCCCCGGCGGCCTCCTCCACCGCCGCGGTCGCCGCGCGCAGCGCCTGCTTGTCGGGCTCCTTTCGCCCTCGCAGGTCATCCCGGGCCCGCGCGCGTGCGTCGGCGGTCCGCCGGGCCTGGCTGGTCCGGGCGGCCGGGCTGCTGCCGTCCGCGACCAGGCCGGGCAGCAGCAGCCGGCGCACGCCCTTGCCCCGTTCCACGAGTACCGCCAGACCGGGAGTGCCGCCCTCGCCTGCCAGCAGGTAGACGAGCACGTCCGCGCCGCTGATCGCGAGCGCCTCGGTAATGTCGCCTACGGCTGGCGGTGACAGCAGCCAGGCTTCCGCCGGAGACCTCTCGATGGCCAGCATGACCCGGTACCGCAGGTCCGCGTCCGCTCCTGGATCCGCGGCGCCGCGCGAGCGGCCGGTCCACTGCCCCGCGAGTTCGGTCTCGCCCGCCTGCCGCAGTGCCTCCGCGACGTCGGCGCCCGAGGTCGCGGCGTGCAGCACCACTCCCCGGCCGAGTTCGATCGCCCCGACGGCGGCGGCTTCCCGGCCATGGTCGAGGAACCACCGGGCCATCTCGGTCGCGTCATCACGCCCGCGCCGGGCGACGTGCAGCGCCCGGTCGTCGTTGTCTTGCAGCAGCACGTCACCGGCGTGCTCGCGCAGGCCTGCCAGGCCGTAGGTCACGGCCTTGTCCACATCACCGCGGGCCGCGTCGCCCCGGGTGCGGTATGCCGTCGCCAGGGTAAGCAGGATGTTTGCCGCATACGGGCTGCCGATCTCCTGGTCGACCGCCCGCCGCGCCTCTTCCAGGCGCCCGATCGCGTTGCTGAGGTCACGCTGGCTGTTGCGCCGAAAGTACCGGGTCAGCAGCGCATACCCGTGCGCGGCCAGCAGCCGGGGGCGTTCCCTGACCGCCAGTCCCGGAACCGCGCACGCGTCGCCGAGCAGCGTGACGGCCTGGTCGATCTGCTTCAGGTTATTGTCGGCGAGGCCGCTGAGGGCGAGCCCGGCCGCGGCCTGGGAGACCAGCGTGGGGTACTCGGGATGGTCCGCGTTCAGGCTCTGCGCCCGCGCCAGGATCTCGGCGAAGGCATCCCGCGCAACCGGCCCCACGACGGCCTTGCCCCCGGCCGCCACCATCTCGCGCAGTGCCCGCGCAGCCCGAAGCTCACTGACCACCGATACCTCGAGCGCCTGGCTCTCGCCAACGACCGGGGCGGCGCGCTCCAGATCGGCGATCGCCCGGTCCAGGCGCGCCAGGTCCGGCACCTGGCTGTAGTAGCACCACATCAGCTCCAGGTGACCGCGCAGGTACAGCAACCCGCCGTGCAGGGCGGTGCCCTCGGCGTACGGCCCGTCCGGGGCGGCGCTTTCGAACGACCTCCGCACGCAGTCCCCGGCTTCCTCGAGATCGCGGATCTCGCCGCGCATCGAGTGCCGGTCGCAGAGCGCGAATGCCACCCCGGCCAGGGCGAACGTCCGGAGCGGGTCGTTTTCATGGCGGGAAGCGGCGATCGCGCGCAGCCCGTCAATGGCCGAGTCCAGCTTGCCCGGCACCTGCTGCAGCGTTCCGCGCAGCCCCGAAGCGCCCAGGGACACCATCTCCGCCAAGGCCCGCAGTGGCTCGTTCGGACCGAGCCCGGCTATGGCCTGGTCAAGTTGCGCCGCGATCCGGTCATCGGCGGCGACGGACCGGCGCGTGGTCCCGAGACCGAGCGCCTGAACCCCGATCACGGTGCGGAGCTGTGCGAAGTCGGGGTCACCGGCGGGCATGCGCTCCATGACCCTCATGACCTCATCGAGGCTCGTGACGGGGTCGGCCGCCGCCCCGGCGTCGTTAACCTGGCTCTGCAGCCCGCTTCTGAGCAAGCTGAGGCCGGCCGCCCGGGCCGGATGACCTGCGGGCAGCCGGGCCGCGGCGTCATGCAGCGCGTCGTTGGCCTGAACCGACTGGGTCGCGCCTTGCGGTGTCTGCGCGTCCAGGGCAAGCAGGGCCGCGCGGGCGGTCAGCAGCTCGGTGGCGGCCTGCGGAGTCAGGGCAGCGGCGCGGTCCAGTGCGTCCGCGACGTAGCGCAGCTCGCCGTCGGCGTGGACGCCCCCTCCCGGCCCTTCCTCGCGGGATGCCAGCAGCGCCATGGCCCACACCATGAACTTCATGCTGCGCAGGTCTTCGTCGGTCAGGTTCGCGGACATCTGGTGCAGGTGATCCAGCGCCACGCGGGCATCGTCGGATGAGATGGCGACCCTGCCGAGCTGTGTCAGCAGCGCGGCGGCGGCCTCCCCGTCGCACCGCGCGGACTCTACCTCCGCCCGCCGGAACGCGGCCGATCGCTGCGCGTCGGTCATCTGCCTGGTGAGCGTCAGCCACGCGATCATCAAATGGCTGATATCAGCGGTGTCATCCGGCGGGCCGTCGGGGGCAGGCAGCGTGAGGCACTCCTGCGCGTGGCCGATCCCGGCCACGCGGTCCTCGCCGGAGCCGCCGAAGGAGATATACCGGAGCCCTCGCTGGACCGCCAGGCCTCTGACGACCTGACGGCGCGCCGGGTCGCCAGGCGCCGTGCGGTCAAGCAGGCCGGCCAGCAGCACGCCCGCCTCGTCTAGGTCGGCGAGGCTGCCGCCTGGCCTGCCCGCGCGGGTGAGCGCCGCTGGCGCCAGCCTGGCATCGGCTTCCGCCCGCTCGTCACTGCCATCGGGAAACATCGCCCGCAGATGCCGCAAGCACACGATCGCGTTGTCGAGGTCGCTGACCGGGCCGGCCTTCGCGTCACGCAGCAGGCACGCCTCGGCCTCCAGGTACAGCATGGCCGCCGCCTCCTCAACGCCGGGACGGCTCTCGGCGGAGGGCCGCCCGCGGGCAGCCCGTAGGTATACGAGGACCTCGTCAAGGACCGGCCTGGCGTTCTCCGCTCCCCCGCCGCCGCGGCTCAGTTCGCTGGCGATCTCGATCAGTCCGGCCAGCAGGGGGACACACTCCGACGCCGTGGCCGCCGAGGCGAGGTCCGTCCGCAGCGCCGCCACTCTGCTGGCCGCCCGCACCGGGTGCACAGCGTCAGCTCCCCTGGCCGTCGGGTCCTTCGGCGCCGGCCTGCCGGTAGACGATGACCTTGGCCGGCACGATCACCGTGCCGGCGTGCGCATCCTCGTAGCCGTCACTCAGCACCGTCGCGATCATCCCGTCGAGTTCCTGTCCGGGTGCCGTCATTGTCCCGGTGGCGCAATGCCGGCGCGGATCAAACGGCGCTTGCGGCTGCGGGCTGACCGCGATGACGCCGTACCGTTCCAAGATGATCACCATGCTGTCGGCATACGACTCGAGCAGCACCGCTACATTGGCGGCGGACATTGCCTCCGGAACCGCCCGGGCCTGGCCCAGCAAATCATCGCGCAGCTGCCGCAGGTCAGCCAGCACGGGCCGGAGAAATTCGCGCACCTCGCCCGCGCGCAACCGCTGGTTCTCCTCATGCAGCCGGTCGATGACTGCTTCTCGCGCTTTCGCCCGGTCGTGTTCTCTGGCCACCTGGAAAGAGAGGCCATCCATCGTGTCATGCAGTGCCTTAATGGCATCGAGAACCGCACTGGCTGGCGCTCCGGCTAGTGGATCTTCGCTTCTTGGATCGTCTGAATCATCCGTCACGGAAACTCCCTCCCCGCGCTGAACGGCTTCCGTAATCGCCTGCGACCGCTAGGCTACTCGGACGCCAGGCGCATACGCACCCGTATAGTTAATGTGGATATTCTCGGCTTTGCGGTTCGGCGCTCGCATGCTGCGACCCGGCATGAACATAGGTCATGCTCAAGGCTGTGACCGAGCAACCGGAACCGGCATGCGGGTATCTGGTTGCCGAGCCGTCCGACGCGAGACCGGAACCGCCATCCGTGGCGGACGTCGCGCGAGATCCGGCTGGAAGGCCGCTGCGGGGCCGCCAGATTCCCGGTGACGGTACACGCCGAGCCGGTCGAGTTGCTGCGCGACGTCGACGTGGTCGTCGCGCAGACGAATGTCTACCTGGAGATGCCTCAGCCTTACAAGGCCTCTGTCTCCGCTGCGCCGCGGCACGGCGGGGGGCTGGACGGCGCCCTCGTCACGGACGAGCTACGTATACAAAGCGGAACGAGACACACCGGGCAGGGGTGACGGCGTCAGCGAGACCGCCACTTACCGTAACCCTGTCCAAAATGCCGCCTTAGCCCCCATTTGTCAATCATATACACCCCGTCCTAATAACTTCCAAATAATTATCAGCATCAGCGTAAACCGAACTGTGCGGTTTAGCGTCACATCGGCAAGGATGGTCGGGAAAGCTGTCGACATGAGCCCGGCCTGGTGATCAGAAAGTATTATTGCGGCGCTAGTCCGCCGTGCCTAAAATTCGCTGGGGAGGCGCTGGTGACACCGGAGCTAGATTCGGCTGAAAATCTGTCCGCGACCGCTGCAGCAGGCGAAACAGATCATTCTGAATTGCCTGACGCTGACGGCGCTTCGCCGGACGCGGGAACAGCGTCAACCGGGCAGTCTGACGCTGAGATCGCGGCGGCGATCCACCGCCTGGCCGGCTCGGCGGAGAACTACCACGACCGGGCGCAGCAGCGCGAGGGCGTGATTGATTACCTGCGCTCGGAACTTGAATTACTGCGTCGGGGAGAGCGGCGCGGCCTGCTGCGCCCACTGCTGACGCAGATGTGCCGTCTGCACGCTGACCTCGTGCGGCAAGCCGCGACCTTGCCACCTGACTTTGATGCCGCGAAGGCCGTCCGGCTTCTGCAGTCCTACGCCGAGACCCTGGGTGAAGCGCTGGAGGACAACGGCGTCGTCGCGTACCAGCCTGACGAAGGGGATCCCTTTAACCCGCGCCGACACCGCCAGGTCAAGCGCCAGCCGAGCACCGACCCGGCCCTGGCCGGGCGCGTCGCCGCCGTGCGGCAATCCGGCTACCTGGACATAGAGGCGGACAGCCCGCTGGCGCCCGCGGAAGTCACCGTTTTCATGGCCGCCAAGGAGGAGCAGTGAGCGAGCAGCAGGGCATCTACGGCATCGACCTCGGCACCACCTACTCGGTAGTGGCCTACATCGACGAGACGGGCCGCCCCGCGGTCGTCCGGAACACCGATGGCGAGGACACGACCCCGTTGGTGGTGTACTTCGAGACCGCGGACAACACGGTCGTGGGCAAGACGGCCAAGGAGGCGGCGGGGTTCCGCCCCGATGACGTCGTCTCGCTGATCAAGCGCGAGATGGGCAACAAGGATTACTCCCGGACGTTCTACGGCCAGGAACTGTCGCCGTCGGGTATATCCGGGATCATCCTGGCGGCGCTGGCCAAGAGCGCCGAGGAGGAGACGCACCGCCCGGTCAGCCAGGCGGTCATCACCGTGCCGGCCTACTTCGGCCTGCTGGAGAAGGATGCCACCAAGAAGGCCGGCAAGATCGCCGGCCTGGAGGTCATCGGGATCGTCCCCGAGCCGGTCGCGGCGGCCCTGGCCTACGGGGTCACCGGCAGCGCGGACGGCACCACCTTCCTGGTCTATGACCTGGGCGGCGGGACCTTCGACATCACGCTGATCAAGATGACCGACACCTCGGTGGAGGTGCTCGCGGTCGACGGCGACCACAAGCTCGGCGGCACGGACTGGGACGCCCGGCTATTCGAGTACCTCAGGGACCAGACCATCGAGCAGACCGGCGACGACTCGATCCAGGACGATGAGGCCAGCCTCCAGGAACTGCGCCGGCTGGCCGAGGACACCAAGAAGGCGCTGACCAAGGCCGAGTCCAAGAAGGTCAACCACCGCCTGGCCGGCGGCATGGCGACCTCGATCACCGTGACCCGCGCCCAGTTCGAGGAGATGACCTCCGACCTGCTCGAGGCCACCATCCAGATCACGCACCGGATGCTGGAGCACGCGAAGCAGCGTTTCCCCGGTGTCCGCGACCAGATCAGCGCGTTCCTGCTGGTCGGCGGGTCCAGCAAGATGCCCGCGGTGGCAGACCGGATCCGCAAGGAGTTCCCGTGGGAACCCCAGATGGCCGACCCCGACCTGGCCGTCGCGAAGGGCGCCGCCCTCTACGCGGCGGGGCAGACGGTCAAGCTCGTCGAGGAGGCGGCGGCCGATGACTCTCCCGCCGACGACGGGAACGGCCAGCCCCGCCGGAGCTTGCCCGGTGCGGCGGCCATCGCGGCGGTCGCCGCGAGCACCGGCCTGGAGAAGGAGCAGGTCGAGAAGCTCGCGGGCAAGACGATCGTCAACGTGCTGCCCAAGGCCGTGGGCATCAAGCTCGCGAAAACCAGCGACCCCAACTGGCAGACACTCCCTGACGGGGAGAAATTCTACATCGAGCACCTGGTCCACGCCCAGACTCAGCTCCCCCACCAGGCCGACAAGTTCACCGCGGGCACCACCGTGCCCAACCAGGAAACGATTGAGATCGAGATCTGGGAGCAGGCCGGCGCGGTTCCGGACGAGGTGCTGTCGGCCAACCACCGGGTGGACAATGCGGGCCTCATCGAAGGCCTCGGGACGTTCCGCCTGCCTGCCGACTCGCCGATCGACATCACCTTCGACGTGGATGCGGAGGGCACCGTCAACCTGCTCGCGGTCGAGCCGACCAGCGGCAAGCAGCTGAGGATGTCAGTGAAGATCTCCATCATGTCCGATGAGCAGGTGGGCAAGGAGAAGGCCATCGTCTCCGCACTGCGCAAGGGCATGTAGGCGGCGCCTGTGCAGTTCGACAAGGACGCCTACAAGGACTTCCTGACCAGGCACAGCAAGGACAAGACCGAGCCGGCTGACCTGCTGGAACGGTACGCGATCACGCTCCCGGCCACCGATGCGCAGGTCGCGGCCCAGCTCAAGGCGGTCCGCGCGTACTGGAACCAGCACGCCAACGGGAACGCCAGGATCTCCAAGACGGCCAAGTGGTGCCGGGACCGTGATACCGAACTGAAGGCGCAGCACGGCGGCAAGCTGGAGACCGCCGCCTGGTGGCAGGCGGCGGCCGCCGCCGAAGCGCAGAAGGCACAGGCGGCTATCCAGGCCCTGACCGCGAGCCTGGCGGAGGACTACGAGAAGCTGGGCGCGGTGACGGCCGCGAACGCGGCCGCGTACGGCAGCAGGCAAGGGCTGCCCGCCGCCCAGGCCATCCAGGCCGCCCGGCAGGCCGGGCTGCTCGTGATCGACGAGAAGGTGCAGCTGCCGGACCAGCCGCCGATCAACCCGGTCCAGTTCGGCAGCCTGGTCGAGAACCTCAAAGAGGCCCAGGTCAAGACGATCCCGGAACTGCTCCACCCGGGGTCGGGCACGTTCGCGATCGTCGAGCGGTACCACTGCGCGGGCAACCCGGGGCTGCGGCTCGACCAGGAGGCGATCAGGCAGCAGAAGGAAGCCGCGGGGAAGGCCATCACCGCCGCCAACACCGCCAGGGGCGAGGCGCTGGCCAAGCTCAGCAACGCGCTGAACGGCGGCGTCGACCTGGATACGGTGGCCCTGTATCACCTGGCCGAGCTGGTCAAGGAGGCGCCGGCCACCGCGGCCAAGCGGGAGCTGATGGCATGCGGGGTCCAGGAGACCGACGCGAAGATCATCGCAGCCCTGCTCGACGGGCGCCACAAGGCCACCCAGATCAACCGCGCGGACCAGGTACGCAGCCTGCTGGCCGAAGGACAACTGCGGGAGGCGGAAAGCCAGGCGGGCGCGCTGCCTGAGGGCGACGACAAGGCCGACGTCACCAAGCAGATCGCCGCCATGAAGCAGGAGCTAAGCGACCTGCTGGCCAAGGCCGAGGCCGCACGGCAGCAGTCGGACGAGGCACAGGCCGAGAAGCACCTGCGGGCCGCTGGGTTGATCAGCCGGGCGGACGCGGACGACATGCTCCGCCAGCTGCCGCTGGCCTCGCCCGGCCCGGTCAACGCGACGGGTGACGAGGCTGGCGTCAAGGTGTTCTGGCTGCGCGGACCAGGGCACGACGAGTCCACCGTCTACGTCGTCGCCAGGACCGAGGGCCGCACGCCGACCGCTCCCGGCGACGGCACTCAGGTGCACCGGGGGGCCGGGACCGAGTGTGCGGACCCCGGGGCGCCAGCGGCGAGAGCGGTCCAGTACGGGGTGTTCGCGACCGCCGAGGGCAGGCCACCGTCACGGCCCGTCGTCGTCGCGGTGACCCCGAAGCCTCCGGTGTGGGACCTCAAGGCCGAGACAGGCGTCGGCACGGTGGCATTGCACTGGCAGGCCAGGCCGGAGGCACGGGTACGGGTGACCCGCGCCGCCCCCGGCGCCGCCCCCGGCACCGCCCCGGCCGAGGTCCCGGTCAGCGGGGACAGCGTCCAGCTGCGCGACCTGCCGGACGGGATCACACAGGTCTTCGAGGTGATAGCCGTCTACCGGGGGACTGACGGCGCGGAGCTGCGCTCGCTCCCCCAGACGGTCACCGCGACCCCGCGCGGCGAAGCCAAACCAAACGACACGCTACGGGTCACCACTACCCTGGTCGGCGGCCAGACCCGCGTCCGCGCGACCTGGAAGCAGATCGACAACTCTGAGGTCAAGATCCTGCTGACGGCAGCCAACCAGCCGTGGCCGTTCGGGACGGTGATCTCGCCCGGCGAGGTGCAGCGGGCCGGCACCGTGCTCACTGGCCACGTCGAAGCGGCGGGCGTGGAGAGGATCCTGGAAACGGAGCTGGCCGGTGGCATTCACTACCTGACGCCGCTGTCGGCGGGCGGGACCGGCGTCGCCGTCGGCAAGTCACAGACGGCTGCCATCATCGAGCCAGTGACCAGCCTCGTCACCACCCCGTTCGCCGACCACGCGACCGTCGCCTGGCACTGGCCCGCCACCGTACAGCTCGCCGAGGTGTCCTGGCGGGCACAGGGGGACAGCGATGACGACTGGGAGTCGGAGGTGCTCAGCCGGGCCCAGTACGAGTCCAGGGGAGGCGCGCACGTCCCGCTCGGTCAGCGGCCCGTGGAGGTCGAGGTCCGCGCCGTGATCACCGCGAACGGCAAGCGCCACCCGTCCGCGCCGGTCAAGGGCACCCTCACCAAGGTGGTGAAGACGGCGATCCGGTACCGGGTGGCCGGCGGCGGCCCGTTCGGCGGGCGCGCCAAGAAGGTGACGTTCATCGCCGACGAGCCGTGCGGCGGCATCGCGGTGCGGCTGATCGCGGTGCCCGGCACCATCAAGCCGACCAGGCCGACTGAGGGCGTCACCGTCTTCGAGACCACTCTCAGCCTCGGGCCCGGAGTCCCCGTCGAGTACAAGGTGGACCTCCCCAAGACCATCAAGAAGCCCTACTGGGTGCGCTGTTTCGTGATGAGCGGCCCCAGCAGGCTCGTCGACCCGCCCGTGGGCGACCTGAAGGAGGATTGACCAGTGGCACGCACCACATGCCCGTTCTGCTTTTACGAGATCGACTCATCGAAGCTTGGCTACCTGTGCGCCCGCCAGGGGCACATCAAGTGCCCGCTGGTTATCGACCCGGAGCGGCGGGAGATCACCGGCAGCGGTATCGCGTCAGGCCGCTACCTGCCGCCCGAACCCACAGTTCGCAAGGGCATCGCCCGATGCGGAAACTGCCAGGGCGAGACCCGACGACGTGCCTGCCCGAAGTGCCACACGGGGCTGTCCATCGACTTCGTGGACACTAAGAACCCGATGCTCGGCATGGTGGGCTCCAAGGGCTCCGGCAAGACCGTGCTGATGACGGTCATGATCCAGCAATTGCGGAAAGTCGTCGCGCAGCGCTTCAACGCGGACATCGCGATCGCCGTTGACAACCCAGACGGAATGAACAGCATCTCGGAGTACATGAAGGGCCGGGAGCAGGCCATCTACAAGGAGGGGACCCTGCCGGGGGGCACCGGGACGTTCGAGGCGGATGGACGAATCCCCATCGTGCTGCGCTGGCGGGCCGACCGCAAATCCACGATGCTGGCCTTCCTCGACAGCGCGGGCGAGGACTTCACCTCCGGTGAAAGCGTGTCCGCGGTCCGCTACCTGCATGCCTGCCGGTACCTCATGGTCGCCCTCGACCCGTTCTCGCTGCCGGGCGCGCGAGCCGCGCTCAACCTGCCGCCGCAGGCGCTGCAAAGTACCACGGACAACGCCGCGTTCCACGCCCTGGAACAGGTAACCCAGCAGCTTCGGACCCACCATCAGCTCAGGCCGGGGAAGTTGCTCTCCACCGATGTGTCGTTCGTATTCACCAAGCTCGACGCGTTCTTCCCCACCCTGGAGGAGGGCGACCCCCTGATGGCAACGGCCCCTCCCGTGGCGGCCTATGACGAGGGTGACGGCATGGCCGTGCACGAGCAGATGCGGACCCTGCTCAAGGAGTGGGACGCCGAGGAGATCGACCGGCACGTCAGCAGGAACTACGCGAGCTACCGGTACTTCGGGGTGTCCGCGCTCGGCGGCCAGCCGAGCTTCGACTCGGCCAAGGGCTGGCAGGTGGCCGCGGGCGGGGTGCGGCCACACCGGGTCGAGGACCCGATTCTGTGGCTCATGTCCAAGGCCAAGATGGTGCGGACGGTGAAGCCGAAGTGACCGAGACCGCCTTCGGCCGGCTTCTGTACACCGACTGCGCCCCCGGCACCGGGCGTGGCGCAGGCGGCGGGTTCCAGGTCCAGGCGCAGTCGCCCAGCGTGGACGCGCAGCAGGCGTCGTTCGCGGTCGGCTGGCTACTGTACGAGGCGCAGGGCGCGTGGGTAGCCGAGGGCCGCCCGGTCGGGGAATTCCCGCCCGGCTTCGCGCACGCCTGCGCCGACGGCTACGGAACCTCGCAGGGCCGATACGTAGGGAAGGAGGCGGTCGGCGGACGGATGGGCAACCACCTCGCCGACTGCCTGCTGACCCGCGACCCCGAGCGGTACGGCACCATCCGGCCGGCCCAGCTGTGGCAGTCGTCGACATTGTGGCGCGCTGAGCCCTGGCCGGACCGGGAATGCCCGGACTTCGACGGCGACCTGGAACTCGGGCCCCTTGACCTGGAAACCGTCACCGACTGGATCCGCGAGCACGCCGAGCGCGGCCCGGCGCTCGTCCGGCTGCTCAGCGTGCTGGAAGACCCGAAGGGGCAGCGGGTGGTGATCGTGTCCGCCGACGCGGATGAGGCGATGCGATGGATCGCCGCCGCGACGCTGCTGCTGCCACAGCAGCAGGCGCTCCAGGTGTCGTTCAAGGTATTCAGCGGCGCCCCGCTGCGGACCCAGCAGCGAGTGGTGGCCGCGCCGCCGGACGTGAACCCGGACCTGCGGCCCGGCGCGGGCCTGGGAGTATTCGTGCTGGACACCGCCACCTGCCGCGCCGACGAGGCCAGCGTGACCGAGCGTGCCCAGTTCCTGGTCGGCAAGTTCGCCGGGGAGGCAGACCCGTATGACATCGTGGACGCCACCGACCTGGCGTATGAGCTGAGCGGCGGGGCCTGGCCGCAGGACGTGGCCGCTGTCCTCGCCGCCTGGTCGCTGACCCGGCCCGGCGATCCGGTCGACGACCCGGATGCGCTGTTCCGCTGGCTCAAGCAGGCGGGCCAGGCACAACTGCGTGAGCACGGCCCGTCGGTCACGGAGACCATGATGGCCGGGAATCCCTCAGCCGACCAGCTGCGCTGGCTGGACGCACAGGTTACCAGGAGGGAACTGGAGTTTGATCGTGAGGCTATCCGGATCCGGCTCCTCGATGCTGAGATCGCTGACGTACTCGGCGGGCAGGCCGCACCGGGCGGGACACTGCCCGATGCCGCGCTCAGCGATCAGGCCCGGCGAGACGCCGAAAGCGCGCTGACCTCGGCGCTGCTACGCAGCGCGGACGGCAAGATCGACCTCGCCGAGGCCAACCTGATGCTCCGGCTGGCCCGGCGGCACGGTATCTCGTTGGACCCGCCGTCACCCCCCGTCGAGCAGTTCATTTCCAAGTTCGCCTGGACCTGGCTCTATAGCAGCGAGCCGCTGGACCCGAAGAGACTGGGCGATGCGCGAGTGCATCGTCGCGGCCGCCCAGGCCGAGCTGCGCCTTCTGTACCAGGACGATCCTTCGGCGAAGGCCGTCCGCCAGATAATCGTCCACTTCGTCGACTACTTCCCGGACCTGCACGACCCGGCTGATCCCCTGTACTGGCAAAAGCAGGCGCTAGAGATCAGGCGAGCAGCTGACGAGCAGAAGGATGTGCGGCTCGGCCAGTTGCTCGATGACATCGCCAAGTGGCGCAAGACCAACCCCGGCGTGGCCGATCGCGCGGAGAAGGACCTGCAGCAGGCCCTGCTCGACTGGAATGCCGTCACCGAGGGCATCGCGGTCGTGATCTCATCTGAGATTTCCGAGTCTCGCGTCAGGGATGAGATCAAGGACAAGGCCCGGAGCTGGCTGACCGACAAGGCCAGCATGCCCGACGCTGATTTCCTCAGGCTACTGAGAGTCCTGCACAACCGCTCCCCGTTCCCCTCCGAGTCCCGGCTAGGCGAACTCGCCGAAGGCGACAGGAAGGTCGACCTGTTCCTCAGACAGTCCGACGGCGAGAAGGTCAGGAAAGACAGCGGCGCTGACGCGGCGGCCAGGGCGCTCGCCCGGGCCGACGACGCAGTCCTGGTGATCCGCGCCGGTGACATCGTTGAAGGCATCCTCGACAACCCGACTCTCGCTGTCGCGGTGTTCATGGCCCTCCCGACCAGCACGGCCATGAAGTCCCGCAAGGCGATCAAGGAGCTGGTCAAGAAGCTCCGCGCGCTCACCTTCGGGCCGATGACGTTCGATGAGCGGGTCGAATTCGGGGTCTGGCTGGAATCAGTCCTCCATCGCTTGCCGGACAACAGGTACAAGCTGCTTTACGAAGTCCTCAAAAGTCTTCACGAGTCGATCGGCAACGGCAAGGGCAGCGCGAGGGAATCCGACAGATGGGTTGACGGGGTGCGGAAATCCCTGCCGGACGGCCTTGTCGATGACTGGGACCGGACTACCTACCACCTCACCGGGCGGAGACGTCGATGAGAACTCTTTTTTATTACCTCCCCCTTCAGCTCGGCCTGCTCTTCGGGTTTGTCATGATCGCGATGACGTTCGACAAGACCCTGCGTCAGCAGATCCTGCTCGGCGCCTCGGTCGCGCTTTACTCCCCGCAGCAGTACCGGAGCGAGAAACTGAAGGCCCAGGAGCAAAAGCTGAAGGTTCCTGTCCCCCGACCCGGCGAGTTCGCGCCGGACCTGGCCTGGCCGCTGTACACGCTGCGGCAGGCAGGAGAGGACAAGAAGCACGTCAGGCAGAACCTGTACGCCTTCCAGCAGCGGCTCTGGCGGTGGCCTGTCGCGACGTTCTTCCACGGCTGGCACGGCCCGCGGTGGGCCTGGTGGATCCTGTTGTTCCCGGTGCCCCTTACGGTGCTGCCCTTCTGCGCGGGCGCCTTCCTCAGCTCGTGGATGTCCTACTGGGTGTACTGGGCCGTGCTGACCGTGTTCCAGTTCACCGACAGGACCGTGATCGCGGCGCTGCGCGGGCAGTTGCGCACCTGGGAGGCCAGGCGGCGCGAGACCAGGCACACGGCTGCCGCGTGCATGAGGTGCCTGCACGTGACCGAGTGGCCGGCCTACGCCTGCCCCGGCCCCGGCTGCAGTGAGCTGCATTACGACGTCATGCCCGGAGACCTGGGCACGTTCTACCGGAAGTGCGGGGCGTGCGGCACCACGTTCCCCACGCTGCCGTCACGTGCGGCCTGGCATACGCAGGCGGTCTGTAAGCGGAAGGAATGCCATCGGCCACTGCCGGAAGGGGCGGGCGCGGCGCGCGACATCCGGGTTCCCGTGTTCGGCGACATGGGGGCGGGCAAGACGAGGTTCCTGTACGCCTCGCTGAACAGCCTGCTGCTCGACCTGGACAGCGCAGGGATCAAGCACGACTACCTCGACGACTTCTCCCGGAGCGAGGCAGAACGCAGGCTGAAGACCCTCCGCGCCAATGAGATCTTCCCCAAGACCGGAGAGGGGCCGGCCACCGCGATCAACCTGCGGCTGCGCGAGGGCAGGCAATCTGATCTGATCCACCTGTTCGACGCGGCCGGCGAGCAGTACAGCAAGCCGGGAAACTGGGACTTCGAACAGGGCAATCAGGGGACGAACTACGGCTCGCTGCGGTTCCTCGAGGACGGCCAGGCCCTGGCCTACGTGCTCGACCCGTTCTCGGTTGACCCGATCCGCGCCCAGGCGGAGGCCCACGACCAGGCCGTTGTCGCTGAAGCGCAGCCCGCGCAGAAGGACCCCGAACTCTCCTACACCGAGGTCGTGAACCGGCTGCGCGGCTACGGCGTGCCGGTCAAGGCACAGCGGCTCGCGGTGGTGGTGTCCAAGGTGGATCTGCTGCGTAAGGCGAGCGTCGATGTCCCCGCGAATTCCGACGCCATCGCCGATTGGCTCGACGAGAACGGCGTGCACAACCTGGTGTGGGCCGCGCGGCAGGAGTTCGCTGAGGTCCGCTACTTCGCCGTGGCGTCCCAGGACGTCGCGGCCAGCCGGGTGGATGATCCTGGCGTCCCGCTGCGCTGGCTGCTGGCCGCGCACGGGGTCAAGGTGCCGGGCGGCGACGCGCTCCTGGCCAAGCCAGTCCGTCGACCCGTAGGGGCGTCCGCATGAAGGTCCCGCATTACATCACCGCTTACCGTGCCGTCGCCGTGGCCATAACGCTCATCATCATGTTCGCTTTCTTGTTCGGCGCTGTAGTGATCCCGCTTGTCACGCTGCTCAAAGGGAACGGATGACACGCCATGTGGTCGGGATCGACCTCGGGACGACGAACTCGGTCGTGGCCACGGTCGATGACAGCGGCACCGTCGTGGTCTTGCCCAACGCGGACGGCGGGCAGACCACCCCATCAGTCGTGTATTTCGAATCAGACGGCGCCGCGCTTGTCGGCAGCGAGGCAGTACGGGAGACCGCGTTCGACCCCGACAATGGCGTCCGGCTTATCAAACGGTCCATCGGCCGGGAGTTCCCGCTGGATATCCGGGGCCAGCAGCACACCCCGGAATCCATCTCCGCGCTGATCCTGCGGCAACTCGTTAACGCGGCCGTTGGCGGGAACGGGAACAGTGAGAAGGTGAGCGCCGTCATCACGGTCCCCGCGTACTTCGGCACCGCCGAGCGCGAGGCCACCCACCAGGCTGGCGTGATCGCTGGCCTGGACGTACTAGCACTACTCGACGAGCCGGTCGCGGCCGCCACCCACTACGGACTCGTCACCGGTGGCGACCGGACGATCCTGGTCTATGACCTCGGCGGCGGCACCTTCGACACCACGATATTGCGGATCGAGGACGGCGCGGTGCGAGTCCTGGCTACCGACGGCCATCACGAGCTGGGCGGCGCGGACGTGGACCTCCGGCTGCTCGACCTGGTGATGAAACGGCTGGCCGAGGTGCTGCCCCCCGAGGAAGTGGACGACCTCCAGGACGACCAGGCGTTGCTCGCTGACCTCACCCTGGACGTCGAGACGGCGAAGAAGGACCTCAGCAAGAACAACGTCCCGGGAGATCTCGGTGCGTACCCCGCGCGGCCGGGCCGCGGTGACGATCACCCGCTCCGACCTGGACATGGCCTGCTCAGATCTGTACTACCAGACGGCGGAGATCATCGAGCGGGTCCTGGGCGCCGCGGGCATAGCCAGGGAAGTCATCGACGAGGTCATCATGGTGGGCGGGTCGAGCCGCATCCCGGTCCTCGGCCAGCGACTCGCCGAAATGCTCGGAAAGGTTCCCCGGCTGGTCGACCCCGACCTCGCCGTGGCCAAAGGGGCGGCCCTGCGCGCGCACCACCTGGTGGGATCGACACAGATGTCCGCGCTGGCCGCGCGGCGCGCGGCCAGCGCGCCGCCGGAACGTACTTCTCCGTCAGCCGGGCGCCAGTCGCGCGGCCTGCCCGGCGGACCTGGAGCCGTCACCCCGGTGACACCGCGCGCGGTCGGTATTCTCATCGAGGACAGCCATGACCCTACGGGCCAGCGCGCCTTCATCGCGCATATGGTGACGGCCAACACGCCGCTGCCGGCTGACAAGACAGAGCACCGGTTCGGCACCATCTTGCCCAACCAGGGGTCGGCTCGCATTCAGGTGTACGAGCAGTCCGGAGCGGTTTTGTCGCCCGAGGTCGAGCACAACCGGCGGGTGCTAGACGGCGAGCTCACCGGCCTGGGCAAGCTGCCCGCCGGGTCGGTCATTCAGATCACGCTACGGATCGCCGCTGACGGCCGGCTGACGGTCATCGCGTACGAGCCGCGCTCGCGGAGAGAGCTCACGCTGGAGGCGTTCGTCGAGGGAGTGATCGACTCGGCCGAAACCCAGCGGCTGACGGAGATGGTCAGCCGCACGAGAGTGCGCGGGTGAGTTGAATGGCTGACTGGATAAGGCGTTCGTTCACCTCGGTCGGGCTGACCCAGATCCCGCTAGGACGGCACATCGGCGCCCTTCAGGGTCGCTACGGTGGCGGTGTCGTCATGTTGTGCATCGACGTGAGCGGCTCCATGGACGGAAATCCCATCCGCGAGGCGGTGCACGGGGCTAAGAAGTTCGTGTCGGAGGCGGTCAAGGCTCGCTACAAGGTCGGCGTCATGCTATGGAACACCCAGGTGACGGACCTGGCCGAGCCGACATCCGACGGCAAGGGGGCCATGAAGCTGCTCCACCGGACGAACGGCGCCGCGGGAGGCACGCAGCTCATCGGCCCGCTTAACCGGTGTCACCAGATCCTTGACCAGTTCAAGGACGCGCCAGACCGGGTCGTGGCACTGTTCGGCGACGGGGCCATCCCCCCTAAGGACCAGGTGCTGCGGAAAGTAGCGCAGATGAAGGCGGAGGACATACGGTTCGTAACCCGCGGGCTGGGCAGGTATGCCGCCGCGGAGTTCGGGGAGATCTCGTCCGAGGAACCATCAAGCGCCTCAATCGACGATGTGGCCGAGCTCGCCGACGGCATTGCCACTATGGCAGCCAGCCTCAAGATGAAACGTCCCCGAGGCTAGCCGATGCGCCCCGGCGAAGACCGGCTTATCAGCCCCGGCTGCCGCGTCGCACTTCTTGTCGTCGGGCTGGCGTCCTGGGCAGCAGGGGGCGTCGCGGCGTTCCTGAGCGACAATGGCGCGGGCACTGCCGCGCTGATCGTCACGGGCGCTCTGACGAGCGCACTCAGCCTCGCCGGACGCTGGCCGTCCCGGGTCACGGTATCCGGGAACGAGATCTCGTGGGAAAGCATCGACCTGACCATGGAATCGCAGATCCGCGTCGCTCGGCAGAACGATGACGGCGAGGCGGCCCTCCGCGAGTTGCTCAGCCTCCGGGACCGGCTCGCTTTTCTGCAGCAGACCGGCTCGGTTCCCATGCATCCCGCCGAAGCTTACGACCTGGCCGTGATGGCCGCCATCAGCCGGCTGCTCCCGGGGGCAGAGATCATCGCGCCAGACACCCGCAGCCGCGCCGCCGCCGACATCACCGTCCGGTACCGAGGTAGTGCCCTGCTCGTAGAGACGAAGTGGCGCATTGACCCGGGCGAGCCCTTCGGCGGGAGCACGTTGCCCACCCTGCTCTCCGCGCTGCCCGCCGGAGCGAGGCTACTGGTGGTTACGAACACCAGCGTGCCGCCGCTGCCGCGCGCTTACCAAATCGTGCGAGACGCGCTAGGCGACCGCGGCCGCATCGCATGCTGGCTGGACGTCCGCGATGACCAGCTGCTCGGCCAGGCCCTCACGGCGCTGTTCGCTGCGGAAGCGAGAACGATGACGACAACTCCCTGAATGGCCTGGGCTTACCTGACATCCAATCCCGTCACAGCCCGCCCGATCAGCATCCGCTGGATTTCCGCTTCTGGACCTCGGCCGCCGCCTGGCGGATGAGCTCGGGCTGCTGCGCCAGCGGATTGCCGTCGATCTCAGCCGCCGCGATGGCGAGGTCCGCCAGGGTCGGGCGGAGCTCGGGGTACTCCTCAAGGTGACGCAGCTACGTGGTACAGGACATCAGGGCTGGCCTTCGGCGGCGATCTTGTAGACGCTGGCCTGATAGGTGCCAGCGTTATCCGGGGGCAGCATGGTGAACCAGATGAGCAGGTAGCGGACGTGTACCCGCGCGCTGAGCTGGAAGTGCACCGTCCCGCCGGCGTTCGAGGCGCTCGCCACCCGGGGCAGCCACGACAGGACGGGCCTGGCCCCGGCGCGTAGCTCGAGACCGGCACCAGAGCGGCTGACCAGCGAAACCCGCACCGAGGAGACGGTCACCGGGTGGCCCATGTCAAGCAGCAGGCCCGTTCCGGCCTTCAACGCCCCGAAGTGCGCGGTGGCGTACCACTGGCTGGACCAGGGCCGGGCCGGGTTCCCGCCGGCGGCGAGCGCGGCCAGCCGAGGATTGTCGCCGTCGGCCGTACCGGCCGGGCCGAACGCCGCCACGCTGGCCGGGGTGAGCGCCCGGACCGCGACGGGACTCGAGGAGACCGAGGGACTCGAGGAGACCGGGGGACTCGACGACGCGGTGGTGGCCGGGGACGCCTGGGCCGGGCTGGCCTGGCCGGCCGGGGTGCTGGCTGGCTGGCCGGTACCGGCGACGCTTGGCGGGGAGGGATGCAGGCTGGCGGCGGCGGATGCGTGCCGTTCCCGGCCCACGCCGGAGACGAACTTGTAGCTGGCGAAGCCGAGGACCGCCAGCACCAGCACGGTCAGGAAGGCCGCCCAGCGGACTCGCCGCCGCTCGCGCTTGCGCAGCGGCATGCCCGGCTGGAAGGCCTCCGCCGCCGTGATCTCCTTCGCGGACCGCCACGTCGAGTCGAACTCGTCAATCAGCGGCAAGGGATCCTCCCCCACAGCGCGGGCGATGGCGCGGATATGGCCCCGCGCATAGAAATCACCGCCGCACGCAGCGTAGTCATCCTGCTCTATACCCCGGATGATGGGCTCTGTGACACGGGTGCTGCGACTGACTTCGCTGACGGTCAACCCGGCTCGGCGGCGGGCTGCGGCCAGCGTCGCGCCGATGCTCACGCGCGCCTCCTAGCACCCCCGGAGAGGATCCCCTTTGTCTATGGTTGCCGGGGATTCGTACCCGCGTCCAGGTTCGGCTATCCGGGCAAAGGCCGATGTCCAGGCAGAAAACGCCGCTCGTTCGGCAGAAAACTACGGACGGCGGTCGCGCAGGGCGGCACCCTTGGCGCGGGCCCGCTCCGCCAGGGCCGCGGCGAAGGAGACGAGCTTGGCGCGCAGCGCCGCGCCCTGCGGGCTGTCGGCGGCGCCGAGGATACGGACGGCAAGCAGGCCGGCGTTGCGGGCCCCGCCGACCGCGACGGTCGCGACCGGGATGCCGGCTGGCATCTGGACGATCGACAGCAGCGAGTCCAGGCCGCTCAGGTTGGCCAGCGGGACGGGCACCCCGATCACCGGCAGCGGCGTCACCGACGCCAGCATGCCGGGCAGATGAGCGGCGCCGCCGGCCCCGGCGATGATCACCCGCAGCCCGCGGCGTTCCGCCGACGAGCCGTACTCGATCATCTCGTGCGGCATCCGGTGCGCGGACACCACATCGGCCTCGTAGGGGACGGCGAACTCGTCCAGCGCCTCGGCCGCGGCGCGCATCACCGGCCAGTCCGAATCGCTGCCCATCACGATGCCTACGACGGCGGCGGTACCGGTCATTGCCCGTCCTCCTTGCCCCAGCGGAGGTAGCTGGCGGCGCGGCGGGCCCGGTCCGCCAGTTCGGCCGGATCGGCGTGATTCCAGTCCCCCCGGTCCCCGGTCAGCGTGACATGACCGATCTTGCGGCCCGGGCGGACCGGCTTGCCGTACATGTGCACCTTCACCGCCGGGTCGGCGGCCATCACGTGGATGTACCTGTCATAGACGTCCGCATCGTCGCCGCCGAGCACGTTGACCATCACCGCGACCGGGGCGGCCATCGCCGGCGAGCCGAGCGGCAGGTCCAGGACGGCCCGCAGGTGCTGCTCGAACTGGGACGTGCGCGCTCCCTCGATGGTCCAGTGGCCGCAGTTGTGCGGGCGCATCGCGAGCTCGTTCACGAGCAGCCCGGCCGGGGTCTCGAACATCTCCACCGCCAGCAGCCCGGTCACGCCGAGCTCAGCGGCGACCCGCAGGGCCAGCTCCTGAGCCTGCGCCGCCCGTCCGGGGGCCAGGCCGGGGGCCGGGGCGATCACCTCGCGGCAGACGCCGTCCCGCTGGACCGTCTGCACCACCGGGTACACAGCGCCCTGCCCGTGCGGCGAGCGCGCCGCGAGCACCGCGAGCTCGCGCTCGAAGGGGACATATTCCTCGGCTAGCAGGTCGATACCGTGCGCGAGGACCTCAGCGGCTTCGGCCGGCGAGTCGCACACCCACACGCCCTTGCCGTCGTAGCCGCCGCTGACCGCCTTGAGCACCACCGGCCAGGAGCCGTCCGCGAACTCCTCGACATCGGCGAGGGTCCGCACCGGCGCGAACCGGGGGCACGCGATGCCCAGCCCGGTCAGCCGCTCACGCATCGCGAGCTTGTCCTGGGTGAAGCGCAGCGCCGCGGGGGCGGGCCGGACCTGGACGCCATCGCGCTCGAGCGCGGCCAGGTGCGCGTCGGGCACGTGCTCGTGGTCGAACGTGATCACGTCGCAGCCAGCCGCGAATTCGCGCAGGTCAGCGAGCGAGCGGTAGTCGCCAAGCCAGGTCCCCGCCACCACCTGGGCGGCGCTTTCCGTGGCCGAGGCAGCCAGGACGCGGAAGCCGACGCCGAGCCCGGTGGCGGCCTGGCTGGTCATCCTGGCGAGCTGGCCGCCGCCGACCATCCCCACCACGGGCGGCGTGATGGGAGGCGTGACGGAACCTGAACGCGGCGGCAGGGGCGCATTCGCGAAATCGGTCACGCTCCGTACCCTACGGGACCGGAAGCCGTGCGAGCGGCCCAGACGTAACGCAACTGGCGACCAGGTAGCAAGGTTTTAACCAGCGTGAAACATCCGTTCCGCACCATTGTCTTTCGCGCCGCATTTATCGGGGTAAGAGCTTTTTCATCACGCCCACCTGAGGGGAACGCGCAGATGGCCACACGCGACCAGAATGTCACGCATAGCGAGGCAGAATCCGGCGTCCTCGTCCGGGAGGGCAGTTACGGCACCCAGGTCATCGCGGTCGAGCCGGGCGGGGCCGAATTCATCCCGCTCAACGAACGGCACGGCAAGCCGCTCCAGCTCTTCTGGACCTGGACCTCGCCGAACATGGAATTCGCCACGATCTTCGTCGGCATGCTCGCGGTCGTGGTGTTCGGTCTCGGCTTCTGGGCGGCGGCGCTGGCCGTCGTCCTCGGCAGCGCGATCGGCGGCATCACCCAGGGGATCCTGTCCCTGCGCGGCCCCAGGTACGGGGTGCCGCAGATGGTGCTGAGCCGGCTGGGGTTCGGCTACTGGGGCAACGTGCTGCCGGCCGGGCTGAACTCGGTCACCGCCGGCATCGGCTGGTTCGCGGTGAACAGCGTCAGCGGCGCCTTCGCGCTTAACGCGCTCACCCACATGCCGAAGGTGCTCTGCCTGCTCATCATCGTGCTGCTGCAGGTGGCGGTGGCGTTCTTCGGCTACAACCTGGTGCACGCCTTCGAGCGGTACGCCTTCCCCATCCTCACCGTAATCTTCCTGATCGCGTCCGGGGTCATCCTGAGCAAGGCCCACCCTGGCGCGGTTCATCACACCATCCCCGGCGCGTTCCTGCTGACGTTCGGCGCGTCGTTCGGCTACGCGGTGGGGTGGAACCCGTACGCGTCGGACTACACCCGGTACTTCAAGCCGGAGACGAGCAAGGCCGCGATCGCCTTGTGGTCGGGGCTCGGCCTGTTCCTCTCCTGCGCGCTGCTCGAGGTCGTCGGCGCGGCGGCCGGCACCGTGGCCAGCGCGGTCAAAGCCTTCGACACCAACCCGACCGGCGGCTTCACCGGGCTGCTGGCCACGCCGCTGGCCGACCTCACGCTGCTGGCCATCGCGCTCGGCGCCGTCTCGGCGAACGTGCTCAACATCTACTCCGGCGCGCTGTCCTTCACCGCGCTCGGCATCAGGCTGCCGCTCTCGCTGCGCCGGGCGATCGTGGCCCTCGGGTTCGGCACCATCGGGTTCTTCCTGGCCTGGAGCGGCCTGCATGACGCGGGCACCAAGTACGAGAACTTCCTGCTGATCATCGCGTACTGGATCGCCCCATGGCTCGCGGTGTACTTCTGCGACCTGCTGCTGCGACGCAACCCGGACGAGACCCTGCTGTTCAACACCCGCCACCAGAACTGGGCCGGGCCAGTCGCCATGTTGATCGGCATGGGCCTGTCGATCTGGCTGTTCTCCAACCAGACCGAGTACGTGGGGCTGGTGCCCACGCATGTCGGGGCGACCGGCGACCTGACCTTCGAGGTCGGGTTCGTGATCACGGCCGTGATCTACCTGAGCTGGCACGCTATCGCCAGGACCGGCAGGGAGACCACGCTCGGTACCTGAGGACCAGCCGGCATATGTCCCAGGTTGCGAATGTGCGGAGTTTCATAGCCCTGTCTGCGGGAAGGCGGAGTCGGCACTTAGACGCGGCCGGTAGCATGTGCGGGTCTCGTCTGGAGCCTGTACGGGGGTTACGCGCAGGCCGCATAATGCCGTCCCGAAAGGACCATTTCGTATGCCCAGGATGGTGAGCCTTCGTAAGCGCATCGCCGAACTGATCCCTGAGCTCGCGAAATTCGGCCTGGTCGGCCTGATCGGGTCGGTCATCGACCTGGGCGGCGCGGCCTACCTGCACGGTGCCGTCGGCATCGGCCCCATGGTCGCCAAGGGACTGTCCATCACCGCGGCCACCGTGGTCACCTACCTTGGCAGCCGGTTCTGGACCTTCAGGCACCGGGCCAACCAGGCGCTGCTGCGCGAGGGAACCCTGTTCGTCGTGCTGAACGTCGTCGGCCTGGCCATCGCCGAATGCGTCATCGCGCTCGTCACCTACGGGCTCGACATGAAGGGCGCCCTGGCCTACAACGCGGCCAGCGTGGCCGGCACCGGCTTCGGCACGATCTTCCGGTACTTCTCTTACAAGAAGTGGGTGTTCCTGGCCGACGTTCCCGGAGCGGCCGTGGCCGCCGGGGAAGCCGCGCTATCCGGGGTCGTCGACGCCGCCGACACCAGCGAAGAAGCGGCGCTGCGGCCCACGCTGGCCGACGGGCACCGCGCGCCACACCAGCACGGGCACAGGTACGAACCGTCGCCTGAGCGGCCTGAGCCGTCGCGAGGGCGCGGGTACGGGCCGCCGTGGGAGACCCTCGACCCCGCCGACGCCCCGCACCGCTAGCCTGCGCCGCGTTACGCCGGGCCGCGGACCGGCTGGCTGCCCGCCTGGAGCGGATGCCTGGGCAGGAAGACCGCGAAGGTGGCGGGCTTCGCCTTGACCAGCACCACCCGGCCGCCATCCGCCGCTGCCATCGTCCGCGCCAGCGCCAGCCCCAGCCCGGTCCCCTCGGGACGGCCGCTGACGCTCCGCTCGAAGATCCGCGACACCAGTTCCGGCGGCACGCCCTTACCCTCGTCCCTGACCTCGATGATGACCGAACGCGCGCTCTGCGAGGTCTGCAGGGTCACCGTTCCCCCGCCGTGCATGAGCGCGTTATCCAGCAGCGTGGCCAGCACCTGGGCCAGCCCGCCCGGGGTGACGTAGGCCTGCAGGTCGCGTACGCCAATCACCACGAGCTTGCGCCGCACCCGGCGGAACGCAGGCTCCCACTCGATGACTTGCTGCTTGACGATCTCGTCGATGCCGGTGAGGGCGGCCGAAGCCGCCGTCGCCCGCCGGACCGGGCTGAGCAACTGGGTCACCACGTCGGCCAGCCGCTCGGCCTGGGCGAGGGCGGCGCTGCCTTCCTCCCGGACCACCTCCGGGTCATCCGCCGCCGCGATCATCTCTTCCAGCCGCATCGACAAGGCGGTCAGCGGGGTGCGCAGCTGGTGCGAGGCATCCACCGCGAGCTCGCGGTCCGCGGCGAGCAGGCTGCTGAGCCTGCGCGCGGATGTGTCGAGCCCGTCCGCCACCTGGTCAAGGTCGGCCACCCCGTACCTGCGGCCGAGCGGGCGCGGGTCGCCTGCCCCGAGCCGTGCGGCCGCCTCGGCGAGTTCTTCGACCGGCCGGGCCAGCCGACCCGCGAGGACAGCCGTCAGCCAGCCGGCCAGCGCAGCCGCCGCGACCATCAGCGCCACGATCACGGCCCCCGCGGCCGCCCCGCGGCCGGGGCCCACCACCAGGGCGGGCACGCCCACGATGAGGATGGCGACGAGCGCGATGGCAAAGCTCGAGAACCACAGCCTCCTGCGCATCGGTTACCCCGCGGCGAGGCCCGCTGATCGCGCCGGACCCACGGCGTCAGCCGCCGCGTTCAAATCAGCCGCCGCGTTCAAATCAGCCGCCGCGTTCAAATCAGTCGCCGCGTTCAAAGCGGAACCCGACACCGCGAACCGTGGTGATGTACCTGGGGCTGTGCGCGTCGTCGCCGAGCTTGCGGCGCAGCCAGGAAATGTGCATGTCGAGCGTCTTGGTCGACGTCCACCACTTCGCGTCCCAGACCTCGCGCATGATCTGCTCGCGGGTGACCACCTTGCCCGCGTCACGCAGCAGGATCCAGAGCAGGTCGAATTCCTTGGTGGTCAGGTCAAGCTCGACCTCACCGTGCCAGGCCCGCCGGGCATCCGGGTCGATCCGCACGCCGAGCGCGGCCGATCCTTCCGCCGTCCCGCGCCGCAGCAGGGCGCGGACCCTGGCCAGCAATTCGGCCAGCCGGAAGGGCTTGGTGACGTAGTCGTCGGCGCCCGCGTCCAGGCCTACCACCGTGTCCACCTCATCGGCCCGCGCGGTGAGGATCAGCACGGGCACGGCGTATCCGCCGGCTCGGACCCGGCGGCAGACCTCGAGCCCGTCGAGTTCGGGCAGGCCGATGTCGAGCAAGATCAGGTCGACGCCTTCGCCCAGCGCCCGGTCGAGCGTGGTAGGTCCGTCCGCCGTGACGTCCACCTCATAGCCCTCCCGGCGCAGCGCGCGGGATAGGGGTTCGGAGATCGAGGTGTCGTCCTCGGCGAGCAGCACGCGAGTCATGCGTAAATAGTAAAGGAACAGTAAAAAGTTGACACGCCACGGGGTCGGGCTTTCGGGTGGACGGTCTCTTCCCAGGACGGCGTCACGACGGGATGGTCATGGTGCGGGGACCCGCGCGGAGCACTTGGGACGGCAGGGTATGGCCGACGATGGCTTCCGCCTCGGCGGCCGCCGAGATCATCGCCGCCAGGTCGATCCCGGTCGCCACGCCCATGTCCTCGACCATGTGGACGAGTTCTTCGGTCGCGATGTTGCCCGTCGCGCCGGGCGCGTAAGGGCAGCCGCCGAGGCCGCCGACGGAGGCGTCGAAGTCGGACACGCCGAGCTCGAGGGCGGCTAGGACGTTGGCGAGGCCGGTACCCCGGGTGTTGTGGAAGTGCAGGTTCAGCGCCGTCTCCGGGTGGGCCGAACGGAACGCCCCGACCAGGGCGCGAACCCGGGTCGGCGTGGCCATGCCCGTCGTGTCGCCGAACGAGGCGGAGTCCGCCCCGTCGGCGATGGCCCGTCCAGCCACCGATACCGTCCGGGCGGGCGGCACGTCGCCCTCATACGGGCAGCCCCAGGCGGTGGACACGATCACCTGCACGGTCGCGCCGCGCTCATGCGCGACCGAGATAATCCCGGCGATCTCGTCGAGCGACTGCCCGGTCGACCGGTTGACGTTCTTACGGTTGTGCGTCTCCGAGGCCGAGACGACCGCCTCGAGTTCGGTGAAGCCCGCGTCCAGCGCCCGCAGGGCGCCGCGCAAGTTCGGCACCAGGGCGGAATATCTGACCGAGGGCGCCCGGGCCGCCCGCTTCCACACCTCGTCGGCGTCCGCCATCTGCGGAATCGCGGACGGCCGCACGAACGACACCGCCTCGATCCGCTGCACGCCGGTCACGGACAGCCGGTCGAGCAGCGCCACCTTCGCGTCGGTGGGCACCGGATCCTCGTTCTGCAGCCCGTCTCTGGGCCCGACCTCGCGTACCGAGATCCGGTCCGGCAGCTCCCAGCTCACCCCTTAAGGCTAGCCCTGGCTGTGAGCTAGCTGAGCGACGACCACCCAGAGCGGGTTGGGCGCATCGCCGTGACGGCGAATGACGTCAGCGGGCGCCCGCTCGGCCAGTCGGCCACCGTGCGGATCGCCCCCTGAGCCGATCGCCGGCCGGCCAGGCCGCGGCTACGCGCCCGGCCGGGACTACTCGCCCGGCCAGGCCAGGCGCTTCTCGACGAAGGCTGCGACCCCCTCCCGCCGGTCGGCCGAAAGCGCGGCGGTCCGCCAGGCCGCGTCCTCGATGTCGAGGCCGGCCTCCAGCGAGACCCCCCAGCCATGCCGGATGGCCCGCTTGGCCGCCCGGACGGCCACCGGGGAGTTGGCTGCGATCTGCCCGGCGAGCTCAAGGGCCGCGGGCCCGTCCTGGCCGGCGGGCACCCGCCGGTCGACCAGGCCCAGCCGTTCCGCCTCGTCGATGCCGACCTTGCGCCCGGTCAGCACCAGGTCCGCGGCGCGGCCAGGGCCAAGCCGGCGCAGCGCCAGCTGGGTGCCACCACCCCCGGGCACCAGCCCCACCGTCACCTCGGGCAGGCCGAAGGTGGCGGTGGCGTCGGCCACCACCAGGTCGCAGGAGAGCGCCAGCTCGCAGCCGCCGCCGAGGGCGAAGCCGTGCACCGCGGCGATCGCGGGCTGCGGCAGCGCCAGCACCGCGCCGAACACGGCGCGGACGGCGTGACGCTGGCGCAAGATGTCCGCGTCGGTCATGCCGGCCCGCTCTTTCAGGTCCGCCCCGGCGCAGAAGGCGCGCTCCCCGGCGGCGCTGAGCACGACCACGCGGACGCCGGGCTCCGCGGCGATCTCGGCGCAGGCCCGGGTGAGCTCGCCCGCCATCACGGTATTGACCGAGTTCATCGCCTTGGGCCGGTTGAGCGTGATCTCGGCTACCCCGTCACCGGGATGCCGCGACACCCTGATCGTCTCCATACCGGTGCAGGCTAGCGGTTCAGGGTTGGTTCCGCTCGTTGCGCTCGAGCCTGCGCTGCTCCTCCTCCACCAGCCGGAACAGCGTGGCCTGCGTGAACTCCACCTGCGGGATGTCCCGCAGCACGATCTGGCCGTGCTCGCCTGCCGACTCCACGACCAGCCGCCCGCTGCCGAGCAGCCGGTCGAGCAGCCCTTTGGAGAAGGAAACATCGTTGATCCTCGCCAGCGGGATATCCCGGCCGTGCCTGGTCACGATGCCGTCGCGCACCTTCAGCCGCCGGGTGGTCAGCTCATAAATCGTCGTCCGCCAGCGCAGCACCGGGACCATCAGCCACAGCATCAGAGCCAGGATCGCGACCGCGGCCACTACCAGCCGCTCCGCCGCCGCCGTTGAACCGGACGGGATCACCACCTCCACCACCAGCGCGGCCGCCACCACGAGCACCGCGACCAGCAGCGGCCGGATCAGCGTCTTCCAGTGCGGATGCAGCCGCAGCACGAGGTTCTCATCATCGGTGAGCGAAGGATCGGAGACCATATCGCAAATATTGGCACGTCCTGAAAGAATCCAGCTGGTGGAACCGGTTCGGCAGGAAAGCAATCGCCTGGCAGCGACCGCGCGGCGGCACTGGCTGTTCGGCCTCGCGCTGGCTGGGGCCGTCGCACTGCGGGTGCTGGCCATGCTGGCCTTCCGGCCGATCATGTGGTTCGGCGGCGACTCGGCCTCGTACCTGGCGACCGGACTGCGGCTGATTCCCGACCCCAGCCGGGTGGGCGGCTACGGCTTCATGCTGTGGCTGCTGCGACCGCTGCACAGCCTCACCCTGGTCGCCGCCGTCCAGCACCTGATGGGCCTCGTCATCGGGGTGCTCATCTACCTGCTGGCGCGCCGCCACGGGCTGCCCGCCTGGGTCGCGACGCTCGCGGCCATCCCAGTCTTCTTCGACGCCTACCAGCTCCAGCTCGAAGCCGATGCCGTACCAGACGTCCCGTTCGGTTTCCTGGTCATGATCGCCCTGTACCTGCTGCTGCGGTCACCGGGCGAACGGCGCCCGGCCCGCGTGGTCCCCGCCGCCTTCCTGCTCGGGATCTCGGCCATCTTCTGGCCGGTCGGGCTGGTCCTGCTGCTGATACTGCTCGTGGTCCTGCTGGCCAGGCTGGTAGCCCGGCGGACCGGCGTGCTGGCCGTGGCCGCGATTCTCGCCGGGGTCGTCGGGTCGGTGCCGGTCGCGGGTTACGCCGCCTGGTTCGACCTGCACGAGCATCAGTTCAGCCTGACCAGGAGCGACGGGGTGTTCCTCTGGTCGCGGACGATGTCGTTCGCGAACTGCGCCGTGATCAGGCCTCCAGCCAGCGAGCGGACGCTGTGCCCGCCCGAAGGCCGGGAGGGGGCACAGCGGATCGCCGCCTCACTGTACATCTGGGACGGGAACTCACCGCTGCTGCGGATGCCCGGCGGCCGGTTCTCGGCGCGCACCAACGCGCTCGCCCTCAACTTCGCGCTGCGGGCCATCGCTGCCCAGCCGGGCGGGTACGCCGCCGCGGTGGGGCACGACTTCGCGCTGAGCTTCGCCTGGAACCGGCCGGTCCACCCGGACACCGGGATCGTGGACAGGTACCAGTTCTCCGACGCCGCGACGGCCTGGGTGCCGGCGACCATGCGCACCCCGGGCGGCGGGACGGTGGCCAGCGACCAGGCCGCCTACGGCGGCGGACAGCTCAATGGGGCGGCGCCGACGCGCGCGGTCCAGCCGTTCGCCGCGTGGCTGGTGAGCTACCAGCGTTACGCGTACCTGCCGGGGACGCTGCTCGGGGTGATCCTGCTCGGCGGCCTCGCCGCGATGATCATCCGGCGGCGGGCGCTGGGCGGCCTGCCGTGGGCGTTCGCGCTGACGATCCTGCTCGTGCCCCCCCTGATCGCGGACTTCGACCTGCGCTACCTGGTGCCCGCGGTGCCCGCCATGTGCCTGGCCGCGGCCCTCGCGTTCGCTCCCCGGCCAGCGCCGGAGGATCAGCGCACGTGGACGACGTCGCCGGCCGCCACCGGGACCACGGTGTCGGACGAGGCAGCCACCAGCAGCCTGCCGTCCAGGTCGACGCCGACGGCGAGCCCGGAGAGCAGCTGACCGCCTGGGCGTTCGGCCCGGACCCGGCGGCCGATCGTGCCGGACAGCTGGGTGTACTCGCCGCGCAGCCCGCAGCGTTCCGGGTCGCCGCCGGCCCGGCGCCAGGCCTGGTACCAGCGTTCGAAGCCGGCCAGGATCTCGATGAGCAGCGGTTCCCTGGCCGGGGAGGCCGCGGTTTCCTGGGAGGCCGCGGCCACGCTTTCCCGGGCGGCCGGGCCTGCGGTTTGCGAGGCGGCCGCGGTGGCGATGCGCAGCGACGTGGCGGCCAGCGCGCCGGGGCCGGGCGGCGGCAGTTCGCCCGGTTCGGTGGAGACGTTGAGGCCGACGCCGATGACGACCGCGTCGCCGACCGCCTCGGCCAGGATCCCGCCGAGCTTCGCGGGGCCGGCCAGCACGTCGTTCGGCCATTTCAGGCGCGCTTGGACTCCGGTCACGGCGGTCACCGCCGAGGCGACGGCCACCCCGGCGAGCAGCGGCAGCCAGCTGCGGCGGGCGACCGACACCGTGGCCGGCCGCACCAGCAGGGAGAACGTCAGCGCGGCGCGCGGCGGGGACACCCAGGTGCGGCCCAGCCGGCCGCGTCCCGCGCTCTGCTCCTCGGCGGCGAGCACCACGCCTTCCGGCGCGCCGCCGAGGGCCCGGGCCAGCAGATCGGCGTTGGTCGAGCCGGTGCGCTCTACCACCTCCACGGCCTGCCACAGCCCTCCCGGCCGCAGGACGGCGCGGGCCAGGCCCGCCGCGTCCAGCGGCTTCCGGCTGGCTGCGGCCTCCTTGGCCAGGGCTGCTTCGGCGCCCTTGGGCAGGGCTGCTTCGGCCTCCTTGGCCAGGGCTGCTGCGGCGTCCGCGGGGGCCGCGCCGCCTGCGGTGGCCTGCCCGGGCCTATGGTTCTCGGTTCGCACGGTAACCCACTATTGTTCAGTTGCCGGGAGGAGGGAAATCGTTGACCGGTCTCGGGACGAGCCAGCGCCGCAGCGCGGACGACGACGGCGCACCGGAACGCCAGCGTAGCTGGCAGCTGTGGCCGCCGGAGATCTCCTGGGACGCTGGTCCCCTGGCCGCGCGGGCCAAGGGCGTCGCGTCCAGCCTGACACCCGCCGCGCTGTGGCGGAACCACCGGCTGTTCACCATCGTGGCCGGCCTTTCTCTCCTGCCGAGGCTCATCGCCGCGCTCGGGTTCAAGCCCGCCCTGCTCATCCAGGACTCGTTCTCATACCTGCAGGAGGGCGCCCTTCTCAAGGTGGGGGAGCTCCGCCCGGCTGGCTACCCCATGCTGCTGCGCGTGCTCGAGCCGTTCCACAGCCTGCTGCTCGTCACCACGCTGCAGCACCTGATGGGCATCGGGATCGGCGTGATCGTCTACGGCGTGCTGCGCACCCGCGGGCTGCCCGCCTGGGGCGCGACGCTCGCGGCGGCGCCGACGCTGTTCGACTCGCGGCAGATCTGGCTGGAGTCCTCGATCCTGCCCGACACGTTGTTCACCCTCGTGCTCATGATCGCCATCGCGATCCTGCTGCTCCGGCCCAAGCCGGCCATCTGGCAGGCGGTGATCGTCGGCGTACTGGTCGCCTGGGCCTCGGTCATCCGCGGCAACGGCGCCCCGGTCTTCGTGATCATCCTCGCCTACCTGCTGATCCAGCGGGTCGGCTGGAAGGTGTTCACCGCGTGCCTGGCCGCGTTCGCGGTCCCGGTGTTCGGCTACACGCTGTGGTTCTTCGCGAACTTCGGCCAGTTCGACATCACCAACAGCACCGGGTTGTTCCTGTGGTCACGGACCATGTCGTTCGCCAACTGCGCGGTCATCAAGCCGCCGGCCGCCCTGGCGCCGCTCTGCCCAGACGCGCAGCCCGACCATCCGACCTCGCCCGCACCGGCCTGGTCCATCGACGCGTTGCTGAAC
This sequence comes from uncultured Actinomycetota bacterium, assembly GCA_963842265.1. Taxonomy (GTDB): domain Bacteria; phylum Actinomycetota; class Actinomycetes; order Streptosporangiales; family Streptosporangiaceae; genus Palsa-504. The sequence goes on along the minus strand of CAWJGE010000008.1, from coordinate 218,994 downwards.
GAGCGCAGCCCGGCCGACTACCTGTGGGACCCCGGCGCGTGGTGGCGGCACGACGCCCACCCCGGCGTCAACGCGTACAACGACAAGCTGGCCATGCAGTTCGCCGAACGGGCCATCCTGGCGCAGCCGGCTGACTACCTCAAGACGGTGGGCAAGGAAGTCTTCCTGACCTTCTTCGCCTCCGACCGGTCGGAGGAGTACCTGTCGGATCACTTCACCGTGGCTCCGCATATCACCACGCTCGCGCCCTACATGAAGTTCTTCGAGTACCGGTACGCGCACACCAGCTCGAACACGCACGTGGTCCAGCCCTGGGCGTACATCATGTTCCTGTACCAGACGCCGGTCTGGTTCCCCGGGGTCGTCTTCCTGGCCGTAATGGTGGCGGGGCTGGTGGTGCTGATCCGGCGATGGCGTCCCGTGGGCGTTTACGCGGGCCTGGCCTGGGGCGTTGCGGTCATCAACCTGGTGGTGCCGATCGCGGCGCACGAACTCGACTACCGGTACGCGCTGTCCTCGGTCCCGTTCGCCTGCCTGGCGCTCGGCCTGGCGCTCGTCCGCAAGCCCGCGTCCAGGCAAGTGGCGGCAGCGGCGGACTCGCCCGCTACGCCGGCGGAGCCAGCCAGCCTGCCCGCGCCGGAGGCGGACCAGGTCGACGGCAGCGGCGCTGGCCACTGACCAGGATCCGGACGCGGCGCGCCGGTAGGCTTCCGCCATGGAAGACTCGCTATGGCGCACGCACCGGCTCGAACTGGACGACCAGACCCTGCGGGAATGGGACGCCCAGGTGCTCGCGGCCGATGCCGACGGGATCGTGCTCGACCGGTCCGCGTTCTACCCGGGCGGCGGCGGTCAGCCGCCGGACCGGGGCGTCCTGTTGTGGGGCGGGGTGCAGACCACCATCGTGGGGGCACGCAAGGGCGGCGACCTGTACCTGATCCCGGCCGAGGGCGATCCCGTGCCGCCCGCGGGCACCGCCGTCCGCGGCGCGGTCGAGGACGAGCGGCGGACCGCGCTGATGCGGACCCACTCCGGGCTGCACGTGCTGTGCGGGGTGGTGTTCCGCGACTTCGGCGCCCTGGTCACCGGCGGCAACATGGAGCCGCTGACCGCGCGGATGGACTTTAACCTGCCCGATGTCCCGCCGGGATTCCGCGAGGCGGTCGAGGCGGCGTGCAACGCCGAGGTGCTGGCCGACCGGCGGATCGACGTGCGGGTGCTGCCCAGGGACGAGGCGTTCGCCCTGGCGGACATCATCCGCACGGCCACCAACCTGGTGCCGCCGGAGGTCAAGGAGGTGCGGATCATCGATATCGTCGGCCTGGACCAGCAGGCCGACGGCGGCACCCACGTCGCCTCCACCCGGCAGGTCGGCCGGATCGAGGTCGTCAAGATCGAGAGCAAGGGTAAGGGCTTTCGCCGCCTGCGCATCCGCATTGCCGACTAGCGCCTTGGCCCGGTCCGATTCCGGGCGGGCCGGACCGATGGAACATTGAGCCGGCCATCACCGGACCGATGGAACATTGAGCCGGCCATCACCGGACCGATGGAACATTGAGCCGGCTGGATCGGACCGCCTGAGGCCCGCGCCGGTCAGCCGGTGTTCTGCAGGCCGGCCGCGACGCCGTTCACGGTGAGCAGCAGCAACCGTTCCAGCCGCTCCCGGTCCTCGTCACCGATGTCCGGTTCCGCTTCGCGCAGCGCCGTGAGCGCCCGCAACTGCAAGAAGGAGAGCGCGTCCACGTAGGGGTCGCGCAGCGCGACCGCGCGGGACAGCACCTGCCGGTCGGCCAGCAGCCGGTCGTGCCCGGTGACGGCGAGCACCAGCCGCCTGGTCAGGTCGTATTCGGCCAGGACGAGCTCGGTCAGGTCGTCGCGGCCGCCGAGGGCGAGGTAACGGGCGCCGATCAGCCGGTCCGTCTTGGCCAGGCTCATCTCCGCGTTGTCGAGCAGCACGCCGAACAGCGGCCACTCGTCGTACGCCAGGCGCAGCACCTGTTCGCCATCGGCGTCGGCGATGGCGGCCAGCCCGCTGCCCAAGCCGTACCAGCCCGGCAGGTTCAACCGGGTCTGCGACCAGGCGAAGACCCACGGGATGGCCCGCAGGTCGGCCAGGTCCATGGTGGGCACCGCGCCACCGGACGCCGGGGTCTTCGGGACTAGCCCGCGCTTGGCCGGCCGGGAGCCGATACGCAGTCCGCCGATCTCGCCGAGCGGGCTGATCCGCGCGAACCAGTCGGCGAAACCATCCTCCTCGACCAGCTTGCGGAAGGCCGCCCGGGCGACCGCGTCGATCTGTTCGGCCATGTCCCGGTGGCTGGCCGCGGCGGCCGCGTTCCGCTCGGCGATCCGAACCGACGACGCGAGCAGCACCGCGGAGCTGACCTGCTCGAGGTGCCGCTTGGCGATCACCGGCTGGCCGTACCTGGCGAAGATGACCTCGCCCTGCTCGGTCACCTTGAACGACCCGTTGACCGAGCCGGGCGCCTGCGCCAGCACGGCGCGGCCGGCCGGCCCGCCGCCGCGGCCGAGCGCGCCGCCGCGGCCGTGGAACAAGGTCAGTCGCACGCCGTGGGCCGCGGCCCACTCGGCCAGCTTGGCCTGCGTGTCGAACAGCCGCAGGGTGGCGCTGGCCGGGCCGAGTTCCTTGGCCGAGTCCGAGTAGCCGAGCATCGCCTCGAGTGCCCCGTCGTTGGCGGCGACCCGCTCGGCGACGTCCGGGAGGGCGAGCATGCCGGTCAGCACGTCCGGCGCGTGGGCCAGGTCGGCCGCGCTCTCGAACAGCGGCACCACGTCCAGGCGCGGGATCGGGCTGCCGTCCATCGCGTAGCGGGCCAGCTCGTAGACCGCCGCGATGTCATCGGCCGAACGCGTGAAGCTCACCACGTACCGCCGGCATGCGTCCACGCCGTATCGGTCCTGGACCCAGGCCACGGCGCGGATGGTGGCCAGCACCTCCTCGGTCTGGGCTGACAACGGGCCGCCGAGATCAGCGCCCGGCAGGCCGGCCGCCCGGAGCTCGGCCAGCGCCCGGGCGTGCACCTCGCTGTGCTGCCTGACCTCCAGCCCGGCCAGGTGGAACCCGAACGTCTCCACCTGCCAGATCAGGTGCTGCAGCTCACCGAACGCCTGCTTGGCCGCCCCGGCCGCGGCCAGCGACCCCTGGACGACGCGCAGGTCGGCGAGAAACTCGGCCGACCCCCGGTAGGCCAGGTCGGCGTGCCTGACCCGGGTCGCGTTGATCCGCTGCGCCGCGTACAGCAGGTAGGTGCGGTACGGCTCCTGCGGGGAACGGGCGGCGAGTTCGGCTAGCAGTTCGGGGTGCGCGGCCGAGGCCGCGGCCAGCGCGCGGCGCAGGCCCGCGGCGGGCGGCGTGGTCGCCTCGTGCAGGGTCAGCGCCCGGCCGATCCTGGTCGTGGCGTTTTCCAGCGCGCGCAGGATGTGATCGGCCTGGATCGTCGCGGTCTCGCGGGTGACCTGCGCGGTGACGAACGGGTTGCCGTCCCGGTCCGCGCCCACCCAGCTGCCGAACCGCAGGAAGGCTTGCACCGGCGGCGCGACGCGGCCGCTTTGCGTCGTGGCCAGTGCCCGGTCCAGCTCCCGGTACACGGAGGGAACCACCCGGAACAGGGTCTCGTCGAACGCGGTCATCACCGCGCGCACCTCATCGATCGGGTCCATCGCCTTGACCCGCAGCTGTGATGTCCGCCACAGCAGGTCGATCTGCTCGCGCAGCCCGCGCCGCGCCTCGTCGTGGTCGGCCGCCCCGGCGCGCCGGTCGTCCAGGATGTCGAGCAGCCCGCTGATGCGGCGCAGCGCCGCCACCACCGCGCGCCTGCGCGCCTCGGTGGGGTGCGCGGTGAGCACCAGGTGCACGCGCAGCGACGCGATCAGCTCGCTCAGGTGCTCGCGGCCCGCGTCGTGCCCGAACTCGGCCACCGCGGCGGCGAGGGATTCCCGCATCGGCTCCTGCCCCGCGTCGCGCTCCCGCAGGATGCGGATGCGCTGGTGCTCTTCGGCCAGGTTGGCCAGGTGAAAGTAGACGGTGAAGGCGCGGGCGACCTGCTCGGCCGCCTCCAGGCTCCAGGACGCGACCAGCGCCGCGATCTTGTCCCCGGCCGGATCGCCGGCCCCCGGACCCGGACCCGGCCCCGGGGAGCCTGTGCCCATTTCCGGCGCGCTCCAGGCGTCGCGCTCGCTGTGCCGGGCACCGATCACCGCGCGCCGCAGCCGCTCCACGTCGGCCAGCAGCTCGGGCCCGGCGGAATCGCTAATGACCTCGCCGAGGATGTCGCCAAGCAGCCGGACATCACGCCGCATCGGCTCGGGCAGCGCGGCGCGGTCCCTCTCTCTATCCCTGTTCACGGCTAGAGCGTAATGCCCCAGGCTGACCGACCTATTAGCCTGATCTCCATGACAACCCAAGCCGCCGCCGGAAGCGAGCCCGTCCCGGATCCGCACACCACCGCTGGCAAGATCGCCGGTCTCGAACGGCGGCGATACGAGGCCGTGCACGCCGGCTCGGAACAGGCGGTGGCCAAGCAGCACGAGCGGGGCAAGCTGACCGCCAGGGAACGGATCGAGCTGCTGCTCGACCCGGGCTCGTTCGCCGAGTTCGACGAACTCGCCAGGCACCGCGCCACCGACTTCGGGATCGCGGCCACCCGGCCCTACGGAGACGGCGTGGTCACCGGGTACGGCACCGTGGACGGGCGCCCGGTCTGCGTGTTCAGCCAGGATTTCACCGTGTTCGGCGGCTCGCTGGGCGAGGTCTACGGCGAGAAGATCGTCAAGATCATGGATCACGCGCTGAAGACCGGCTGCCCGATGATCGGGATCAACGACGGCGGCGGCGCCCGGATCCAGGAAGGTGTGGTAGCGCTCGGCCTGTTCGCCGAGATCTTCTACCGCAACGTGATGGCCTCCGGCGTCATCCCGCAGATCTCGCTGATCATGGGCCCGTGCGCGGGCGGGGCCGTGTACTCCCCGGCCATCACCGACTTCACCCTCATGGTGGAGGGGACTTCTCACATGTTCATCACCGGCCCGGACGTGATCAAGACGGTGACCGGCGAGGACGTGACCTTCGAGGAACTCGGCGGCGCGCACGCGCACGGCGTGAAGTCCGGCGTCGCCCACTACCAGGCCAAGGACGAGCAGGACTGCATCGATTTCGCCCGCGACCTGCTGTCCTACCTGCCCTCGAACAACCTGGACGAGGTGCCAAGAACTGACGCCGCGGACGTGGACAGCATCGAACCGGACGAAGTCGGTGCCGAACTCGACACGCTCATCCCCGACTCGCCGAACCAGCCCTACGACATGCACGAGGTCATCACCCACGTGCTCGACGACGGCGAGTTCCTGGAGATCCACGCCGGTTTCGCGCCGAACATGGTGGTCGGCTTCGGCCGGGTGGAAGGCTCGTCCGTCGGCGTGGTGGCCAACCAGCCGATGCACTACGCCGGCTGCCTGGACATCGACGCCGCGGAGAAGGCAGCCCGGTTCGTCCGGACCTGCGACGCGTTCAACATCCCGGTCCTGACCTTCGTCGACGTGCCGGGCTTCCTGCCCGGCGTCACCCAGGAATGGCAGGGGATCATCCGCCGCGGCGCCAAGCTCATCTACGCCTACGCCGAGGCCACGGTGCCCAAGGTGACAGTGATCACCAGGAAGGCGTACGGCGGCGCCTACGACGTGATGGGCTCCAAGCACCTGGGCGGCGACGTCAACCTGGCCTGGCCGACCGCGCAGATCGCGGTCATGGGCGCGCAGGGCGCGGTGAACATCTTGTACCGCCGCGAATTGGCCGGCGCGGAGGATCCCGACGCGCTGCGCGCGCAGCGGATCACCGAGTACGAGGACACTCTGGCCAACCCGTACGTCGCAGCCGAACGAGGCTACGTGGACAACGTCATCCGGCCGGCCGAAACCCGGATCGCGGTTACCCGGGCGCTGCGTTCCCTGCGGACCAAGCGGCAGACCCTGCCGCCCAAGAAACACGGCAACATACCCCTCTAGAAGCAATTGCGTGAGGCAATTTCTTACCAAGCGTGTTCAGGTCAATCCAATGTGTCGGCAAAAGTGGCACAACTGGCACGCGCACTTACCTGCCTGCCCTAGAGTCGGAGGTGATGACCGAATTCGCTGCCCCGCTTCCCATCCTGGCCCGCTACGCGGTCATGGTGGACGTCGGCTATATCTATGCCGCGGCGGGTGAATTGCTGTTCGGGTCGAGCTCGCGCCGGGATTTCCGGGTCGACGCGGTCCCGCTCATCCAGGTGGTCACCAAGCACGCCGACGAGCTGATCCGCGGCGAACTGCTCCGCGTCTACTGGTATGACGCCGCCCGCGACCGGGTGCCGACCATCGACCAGCGGGTCATCGCCCAGATGCCCTGGGTCAAGCTCCGGCTCGGCAACCTGAACGCGCGCGGTCAGCAAAAGGGCGTGGACGCCCAGATCCGGGCGGACATGGAAGCCCTGGCCCGGCACCGCGCGATCACCGACGCGGTCCTCATCGCGGGCGACGAGGACATGGTGCCCGCGGTCGAGGCCGCCCAGGCGTTCGGGGTGCGAGTCCACCTGTGGGGCATCGAGCCACCCTACGGCACCAACCAGGCCGAGCGCCTGGTCTGGGAATCGGACACGGTCGACGTGCTCGACGGGTCGTTCCTTCGGCCCTACTTCACCAAGAACCCGACCGCCGTCGAGCAACCCAGGTCCGACGCGGTGCTGGGAAACTCGCCGACGGCGCCGACGCCGGCCCAGTTGTTCGGCGAGCGGCACGCCCGGCCCCCGACGTCGCGGACCGGCGGGTATCCGGTCCTGTCCGCCAACACCGGCGGCTTCCCGGCCATCAGAGACACCGGCCCGATGCCGCGCCTCGGGCCCGACCGGACGCGGGTCGAGGAAGCGGGCGAGCACGTCGCGCAGAAGTGGATCCTGACCCGCGGCCGGGACAACATCAGGGACCTGCTGCCTGGCCCGATCCTGCCGCCGGTCATCGACAAGGAACTGCTCGTCGACGCCGAGAAGGAACTCGGCCTGTCGCTGCGCCCCTACCAGGAGGCCCGCGAGTGGCTGCGGGACGCGTTCTGGGAGCGAGTGCACCGCGAGTTCGGCATCAGCCTGGGCAGATCCCGTGGCTGACGACGCGACGCCTCCCGGCCGGCCGATCCTGCAGGTCATCCGCGGCGACGCGACGCCGGAAGAGATCGCGGCCCTGGTCGCCGTCCTGCTGGGGCGCTCAGCCGGCGAGGAGGCCCCCCGCCCGCCTCGTTCGGTCCCTGGATTCTGGGCCGACCGGGCCGCTCGCCTACGGCGCCCGCTGCACCCGTACCCCGGCGCCTGGCGCAGGTCTGCTCTTCCCGGCTAGCTGAGGCGCTCGAGTATCAGCTCGCGGACGCGGGCGGCGTCGGCCTGCCCTCGGGTGGCTTTCATGACCGCGCCGACCAGGACGCCCACCGCGGCTACCTTGCCGTCGCGGATCTTGGCCACCACCTCGGGGTTCGCCGCGATGGCCTCGTCGATCGCCGTAGTGAGCGCGCCTTCGTCGCTGACCACCGCTAGGCCGCGCGCCGCCACCACCTCGTCGGGGCTGCCCTCGCCGGCCAGCACGCCGTTGATAACTTCGCGCGCCAGGCGGTCGTTCAGCGCGCCGCTGGCGACCAGCCCGGCGATGCGGGCCACATCGGCGGGCGTGATGGCCAGGTCCGCCAGCTCGGTACCGGTGTCGTTGGCGTGCCGGGAGAGCTCGCCCAGCCACCACTTGCGCGAGTCGCCGGGCGAGGCGCCCGCGGCGACCGTCTCCGTTACCAGGTCGAGCGCGCCGGCGTTGGTCAGGGCGTTCATGTCGGCCTCGGACAGGTCCCACTCGGCCTGCAGCCGGGCCCGCCGGGCGGACGGCACCTCCGGCAGCGCGGCGCGGATCTGCTCCACCCAGTCACGCGGCGGGGCGACCGGTACCAGGTCAGGCTCGGGGAAGTACCGGTAGTCCTGGGCCTCTTCCTTGGACCGGCCGGGAGTCGTGGTCCCGGTGTCCTCGTGGAAGTGCCTGGTCTGGAGGATGACCCGGCCGCCGGAGTCGAGCACGGCGCCCTGGCGCTCGATCTCGAACCGGACCGCGCGCTCCACCGAACGCAGCGAGTTGACGTTCTTGGTCTCCGTGCGCGTCCCCCAGCGGCCGGCCCCGCGCGGCGCCAGCGAGGTGTTCACGTCGCAGCGCAGCGAGCCCTCCTCCATCCGCACGTCGGACACGCGCAGGGAGCGGAGCAGGTCGCGCAGTTCGGTGACGTAGGCGCGCGCGGCGACGGGGGCATCCGCGCCGGTTCCCTCGATCGGCTTGGTCACGATCTCCACCAGCGGGATGCCGGCCCGGTTGTAGTCGACGAGGGAGTACTCGGCGCCGTGGATCCGGCCGGTGGCCCCGCCCACGTGCAGGGACTTGCCGGTGTCCTCCTCCAGGTGCACCCGCTCGATGCCGACCGTGACCCTGCGGTGGCGGCCGTCCGGAGCATCGAATTCGACCTCCAGCGAGCCGTCCGTGCACAGCGGCTCGTCGTACTGGGAGATCTGGAAGTTCTTCGGCATGTCCGGGTAGAAGTAGTTCTTCCTGGCGAACCGGCACCAGGTCGCGATCGAGCAGTTCAGGGCCAGGCCGATCCTGATCGTGTACTCGATCGCCATCCGGTTCACCACCGGCAGCGAGCCGGGCAGGCCCAGGCAGACCGGGCAGACCTGGCTGTTCGGCTCCGCCCCGAAGGTGGTCGGGCAGCCGCAGAACATCTTGGTCCTGGTGCCCAGTTCCACGTGGGTCTCCAGGCCGATCAGCGGGTCGTAGCGCTGTACCGCCTCGGCGAACGGGACCAGCCGGTCCGTCGTGGTCGTGGTCATGATGGCAATCCCTTCGCTCCGGCCAGCAGTGGCTGGCCCCAGCGGCCGGTGAAGGCCGCTTCCGCGGCGGCGGCCACCCGGTACAGCCGGTCGTCGGCCAGCGCCGGCGCCATCACCTGCAGCCCGACCGGCAGCCCGTCTTCGGCCGCCAGCCCGCACGGGACCGAGATCGCCGCGTTGCCCGCCAGGTCCGACGGGATCGTGCACAGGTCGGCCAGGTACATCGCCATCGGGTCGTCGGCCCGCTCCCCCAGCCGGAACGCAGTGGTCGGCGTGGCCGGCGACACCAGCACGTCGACCTGGCCGAAGGCCGCGTCGAAGTCCCGGATGATCAGCGTGCGCACCTGCTGCGCCTTGCCGTAGTAGGCGTCGTAGTAGCCGCTGGACAGCGCGTACGTGCCGAGGATGATGCGCCGCTTGACCTCGGCGCCGAAGCCCGCCTCGCGGGTCAGCGCCATGACCTCTTCGGCGTCCCGCCTCCCGTCGTCGCCGACCCGCAGGCCGTAGCGCATCGCGTCGAACCGGGCCAGGTTGGACGAGGCCTCGCTGGGCGCGATCAGGTAGTAGGCGGGCAGGGCGTACCTGAAGTGCGGGCAGGACACCTCGGTCACCTTGGCGCCCAGCGACTCGAGCACCTCGACCGCCTCGGCGAACCTGGCCAGCACCCCGGGCTGGTAGCCGTCGCCGCTCAGGTCGGTGACCACGCCGATCCGCATCCCGCTCACGTCCGCTTCGCGCGCCGCGGCCACCACCGGCGGCACCGGGGCGTCGATCGAGGTGGAATCCATCGGGTCGTGCCCGGAGATCGCCTCGTGCAGCAGGGCGGTGTCGAGCACCGTCCGGCCGAACGGTCCGGGGGTGTCCAGGGATGACGCGAACGCGACCACCCCGTATCTTGACGAGCCGCCGTAGGTCGGCTTGGTGCCGACGATCCCGCAGACCGCGGCGGGCTGGCGGATCGAGCCGCCGGTGTCGGTGCCGATGGCCAGCGGCGCCTGGTAGGCGGCCACCGCGGCGGCGGAGCCGCCGGACGAGCCGCCCGGGATCTTGTCCAGGTCCCACGGATTCCGGGAGGGACCGAACGCGGAGTTCTCGGTGGAGGAGCCCATGGCGAACTCGTCCATGTTGGTCTTGCCGAGGATGATCGCGCCGGCCTGCTTGAGCCGCTGCGTGATCGTCGCGTCGTACGGCGGGTGCCAGCCGTCCAGGATGCGCGAGCCGCAGGTGGTCGGCAGGCCGACGGTGGTGAACACGTCCTTGACCGCGACCGGGACGCCGGCCAGCGGGGCCAGCTGCTCGCCTTTGCTGCGCCTTTCGTCGACGTCGCGCGCCTGGGCCAGCGCGCTGCCGGCCGCGACATGCAGGAACGCGTGCACGCGGCCGTCGACGGCGGCGATCCGGTCCAGGTGCGCCTGGGTGACCTCGGTCGCGGAGACCTCGCCGGCGGCCAGCGCGGCGGACAGCCCGGCGGCGGTCATGCGGGTAAGTTCGGTTGACATCGGGCTCAGTCCTCCCCCAGGATCCGCGGCACCCTGAACCGCTGCTGCTCCACCGCGGGCGCCTGGCTGAGTGCTTCGGTGGGCGTTAGGCAGGGGACCGGCTCGTCGTCGCGGAACACGTTGGTCAGGCCGGTCGCGTGGGAGGTCGGCGGGATGCCCTCGGCGGCGACCTCCTGGACCTGCGCGACGGCCGTGATGATCTGATCCAGCTGGGGAGCCAGGTGGTCTAGTTCGGCATCGGTGAGCGCGATCCTGGACAGCCGCGCCAGGTGCGCGACCTCGTCACGGGTAATGGGCATGCATGCATCCTAGGGTGGTTGCGGGAGCAGGCTGTAAGCAATAAGGCCGTCAGCGGTGGTTCCTGACGGACGTAGTCGTCATGATGCTGTGGTGAGTTCGTGAGCGAGCCAAAGGGCGCCGGCGCTGTCTGGGCTGAGGAGCGAGGAGCTTGCGGCGAGCGACGAGCGACGAGCGACGAGGGACGAGGGACGAGGGACGAGGGACGAGGGAAGACAGCGCCTGAAGGGCGCCCGGAGGCGAGCGAAGATGAATGGGGACGTCAAGGCGGCCGTGGACGCCGCGTTCCGGGACGAGTGGGGCAAGGTCGTCGCCACCTTGATCCGGACCACGGGCGACTGGGACCTGGCCGAGGAGTGCGCGCAGGACGCGTTCGCGATGGCCCTGCAGCGCTGGCCGAAAGACGGCATCCCCGGCCGGCCGGGCGCCTGGCTGACCACGGCCGCCCGCAACCGCGCCATCGACGTGCTGCGCAGGAAGGCGGTCGGAGCCGCCAAGCTCCGGGAGGTCGCCGCCATGTCTGTGTCGCTGTCATCCGAACCTTCGGCGTACGAGCCCGAGACCGACCACAGCGGGGTGCCCGATGACCGGCTGCGGCTGATGTTCACCTGCTGCCACCCGGCGCTGGCGCTCGAGGCCCGGGTCGCGCTGACCCTGCGCACGCTGGCCGGGCTGACCACGGCGGAGATCGCCCGGGCGTTCCTGGCCAGCGAGCCCACGATGGCCAAACGGCTGGTCCGGGCCAAGCAGAAGATCCAGCACGCGGGGATCCCGTACCGGGTTCCCCCGGCGCACCTGCTGCCAGAACGCACGCCAGGTGTACTCGGGGTGCTCTACCTGCTGTTCAATGAGGGCTACTCGGCTACGGCGGGTTCGGACCTGGTACGGCAGAATCTGAGCGCCGAGGCGATCAGGCTGGCCCGCGTGCTGGCCCGGCTGATGCCAGACGAACCGGAGACGGCCGGCCTGCTGGCGCTGATGCTGCTGCACGACGCGCGCCGGCCCGCGCGCCTCGACGCTGCTGGCGACCTGATCACCCTGGAGGACCAGGACCGTTCGTTGTGGGACGCCGCGGAGATCGGCGAGGGCGTCGCTGTGTTGGAGGCGGCGCTGCGGCGCGGGCGGCCGGGCCCGTATCAGGTCCAGGCGGCCATCGCCGCCTGCCACGCGACCGCGCCCACCGCCGATGCTACCGACTGGCCGCAGATCGCCGCCCTGTACGAGCGGCTCGTTTCGTTCCTGCCGACCCCCGTGGTGGAGCTGAACCACGCGGTCGCGGTGGGGATGGCTATGGGGCCTTCGGCCGGGCTTTCGCTGGTGGAGGGGCTGGAAGCGGCTGGCCGGCTGGCCGGCTACCACCTGCTCCCCGCGACCAGGGCCGACTTCCTGCGCCGCCTCGGCCGCGCCGAGGAGGCCGCCGTCGCGTACCGCGAAGCGCTCGAGCTGGCTAGTACCGACGCCGAACGCCGCTACCTGAGCCGCCGCCTCGCGGAAGCCAGCGGCCAGGCGTGACGGCTACTGTTCCGGCTGGTCTTGCTCGTCTGGGCGGACGGCGTCGGGGCCCTGATCGAGCAAGACGCGGAAGGCGGCCTCGTCCAGGATCGGCACGCCGAGCTCGACCGCCTTGTCGTACTTGGATCCGGCGTTCTCCCCCGCGACCACGAAGTCGGTCTTCTTGGACACCGAGGACGTCACCTTGCCGCCGGCCTGCCGGACCGCCTCGCCAGCCGCCTCCCGGCTGAAATCGGGGAGCGTGCCGGTGATCACCACGGACACCCCGGCCAGCAGGCGGGCCGCGGCGCGGGTGGGGTCGAAGTCCGGGTCTTCGAGCTGCATCCCGGCGTCCCGCCACTTCGCGACGATCGCCTGGTGCCAGTCGACGGTGAACCAGTCGCGCACCGAGGCCGCGATCGTCGGCCCGACCCCCTCGACCGCGGCCAGCGCGTCCACGCTGGCCTCCTCGATGGCCGCCACCGAGCCGAACTCGGCCGCCAGCGCCCGCGCCGCCGTCGGCCCGACGTGCCTGATGGACAGCGCCACCAGGATCCGCCACAGCGGCCTGGTCCGGGCCTGCTCCAGGTTGACCAGCAGCCGAGTGGCGTTGGCGCTCAGCGTGCCCTGCTTGACCATGAAGAACGGACAGGTTTCGAGCCGCTCGGCGGTCAGCGCGAACACGTCGCCCTCGTCGGCGACCAGCCCGCAGTCCAGCAGCGCGCCGACCGCCTCGTAGCCGAGCACCTCGATGTCGAAGCCGCCCCGCCCGGCCAGGTGGAACAGCCGCTCGCGCAGCTGGGCCGGGCAGGACCGCGTGTTCGGGCAGCGCCAGTCGACCTCGTCTTCCTCCCGGGCCAGGGTGGTGCCGCACGCCGGGCACGCGACGGGGAACTCGAACTCGCGCTCCGTCCCGGTGCGCAGGTCGGCCACCGGCCCGAGCACCTCGGGTATCACGTCGCCTGCCTTGCGCAGGATCACCATGTCGCCGATGAGCACGCCTTTGCGCTTGACCTCGTCGGCGTTGTGCAAGGTGGCCCGGTCCACCGTCGAGCCACTCACCTTGACCGGCTCCATCACGGCGAACGGGGTGACCCGGCCGGTGCGTCCGACGTTCACCCGGATGTCGAGCAGTCTGGTGGTGACCTCTTCCGGCGGGTACTTGTAGGCGATGGCCCAGCGGGGCGCGCGGCTGGTCGAGCCGAGCGCGCGCTGCAGCGCGATCTGGTCGACCTTCACCACCACGCCGTCGATTTCGTACGGGGGATCGTGCCGGTGCTCGGCATAGTTTGTGATGTACTCGCGGACCCCGGCCATGTCGGGCACGACCTGGTACAGGTCGCTGACCGGCAGGCCCCACCCGCGCAGCCGCTCGTACCAGCCCGACTGCGTGTCCGGCGCCCCCTCGAGGTGCCCCTCCTCGCCCGGCCCGGCGGCGGCGCCGCCGATGCCATCCGGGTCCGAAGAACCTTCGACCCGGCCGATGCCGTGGATGATTGCGTCGAGAGCCCGGGAAGCGGTGACCCGGGGGTCCTTCTGCCGCAGCGACCCGGCGGCCGAGTTGCGCGGGTTGGCGAAGGCCGGCTTGCCCGCGTCGAGCAGCGACTCGTTCAGCTTCCCGAACGCCTCCGCCGGCATGAACACCTCGCCCCTGACCTCGAGCACGGCGGGATGGCCTGAGCCCTTCAGCCGGGTCGGGATGGCGGAGATGGTCCGGATGTTCGGCGTGACGTCCTCACCGGTGCGCCCGTCGCCCCTGGTGGCCGCCTTGACCAGCGCACCGCCGGAGTAGACGAGGTTGATCGCCAGCCCGTCGATCTTCAGCTCGCACAGGTACGGTCCCGTGCCGCCGAGCCGCGTGACCCGGTCCGCCCAGCCGCCCAGATCCTCGTCGGAGAAGACGTTGTCCAGGCTGAGCAGCCGCTCCAGGTGCTCGACCGGGGTGAACAAGGTGGAGACGGTCCCGTGCACGGTCTGGGTCGGCGAGTCGGGCGTGCGCAGATCCGGGTACTGTTCCTCGAGCGCGCGCAGCTCGCGCATCTTCGTGTCGTACTCGATGTCGGAGATCGTGGGCGAATCGAGGATGTAGTACCGGTGATCGGCCTCGGTGATCTCCAGGCTGAGGTCGGCGTGCCGCCGCCGCGCGTCCGCGGGCGCGGCTTCAGGCTCCGGCCCGCTGCTCTGCCCGCCCGCCGGCCCGCCCCCGCCGTCCTGGCCCCCGCCGTCCTGGCCCCCGCCGTCCTGGCCCCCGCCGTCCTGGCCCCCGCCGTCCTGGCCCTCGTCGCTCACCTGAGCTCGCCCCCTGTCTCCTCTATCAGCTCGGGCAACATGCTGGCCGCCTGGTGGCACTGGGTCAACGCGGCGCGCGCCCGGGCCGGGGACACGCCGGCCAGCCCGCAGGCGGGCGTGATCACCGCCTGCTCCGCGCACGTCGCCAGCGGCAGCCCCAGCCGTCGCCACAGCCTGATGATCCGCTCCGCGGTCTGCCGCGCCTCGCCGGAGCCATCAGCCGGGTTGCTCCCGCCAGCCGGCCTGCCGCTCCCGCCCGTCCCGAGGGCCGACCTGCCGCTCCCGCCCGCCCCGCCGGAGTCGGCACCTCCGGCCGCCTGCTCGGGCACCGCCGGGACCGCGCCCGTCAGCAGGCCCATGCCCGCCTCGGCGGACTCGGCCACCCCGTCCTCGTCCCCCCGCCGTAGCTGGCTGAGGTCGAAGGCGACGCCATCGGCCCCCGCCGCCCTGATGATCCCGAACGGGACCGAGGGAGCACAGCAGTGCACCACCGTGTAGGCGCGGGTGGCCGCGATCACCTGCTCCAGCCTCTCCCTTAGCGTGTGAGCCTCGACCGCGGCGAGCCGGGACAGCCCGCTCGCCGTCGGCACGCTGCCCTCCGTCACGGCGGGCAGCGCCGGCTCGTCGAACTGGACGACCAGCCGGGCGCCAGGTACGCGCTTGGCGACATCGGCCGCGAACGCAGCCGTGCCTTCGGCCAGGGAGGTGGTCAGGTCGGCCACCGCGCCGGGATCGGCGATAGCCACGTTCATCGTGCGCGGCAACTCCAGCGTGGCCGCCAGCGTCCACGGCCCGCACAGCTGGACCTTGACCGGGCCGCGGAAGCCGTCGAGCATCTCTTCCAGGACGTCCAGGTCGGTGGACAGCATGGACCTGGCCCGCGCCAGGTCACGGCCCGGCCGTTCGGCCACGCGCCAGCCGCGCGTGGTGACCTCGACCGCGATGTCGACCAGCAGTGCCGCGGTCCGGCCGGTCAGGTCCGCGCCCGGGCCGCGATCAGGCAGCTCGGGAAGGTGCGGGAAGTCAGGAAGTTCGCCGACGACGACGCGCATCGCCTCGGCCGGATTGGTACCGGGCATCGAGCCGATCCCGGTGGCGCTTCCGGCCGGCCATGGGTAGCTCGGCCCGTCATGGTCATCACGCACACGTCGAGCTTAGGACGACCCGCTGGCAAACCTGCGATCAGCGCCCGGATCCCTGCGGCCCGCGCCGAGCACCCCTGGCTAGCCAGTCGGAGGCTCGATCGGTCAGGCGGTGGTAGCGATCGTCACGGCGCATCGCGAAGGCCGCGGCCAGCAGCGCCCCGACCGCGACCCCGATGAGGAAAGTAGCGATCGCCATTACGACTACGGCACCGGCCATGGCGGCCTCCAGCGTTCCGGTCCTACCTGTTCCCTTTCCCGGATCCGGCTTTCCGTAATCATGCCGCTACAGTCGTTTAATCGCCGCCGCGCGCCTGCCGCCATGGAGGCTCGTCTGGCTCGTCGTCATCGGGATCGGGCTCGTCCAGGTAGGGCCACCCGGCCCGCCGCGGTCCCGGCAGCCGGTCCCTGCGGTCTGCCTTGTGTGCTCGGCGCGCGGACAGCGCGATGACCACGACGACCCCGGTCGCCACCCCGACGAGGAAGAAGAGGAACAATACGATGGCCGTGACGGCCGCGGCGCTCATCGCTGCCCCCGCCAGGTCTCGGGCGGGATGATGATGTCGCGCAGACCGAGGCCAGTCAGCTTCCGGACCCCGCGGGCGCCGACATCAGGCGGCGATCCGGTCAGCGTGTACCATCTGTCTTCTCTTCGCACCGCGATCGTGATCATCACGATGATCCCGAGCATGACCCCAGTGTCGAACGCGAGAGCCATACCGATTCCGACTGCTACCACGATGTGATCCATCATGGCCTCCAGCACCTCCGCCGACGGTGCCGGGCACCACCGGGTCCTCCCGCCTGCGGCTCGGAAGAGCGACTCCGCAGGCCCTTGGGCGCCGGTGGACTTGACGGCTTTGGCAAGCCCACGAGCTGGCATGTCATCTGACCTACTGGGTTAAGCCGAACCGTTGGTCCAGTAGGGGCGATACGACATATTCTTCTGTGACCAAGCAGCCGAACCACTAGGATCCTTCTTATCATCCTAGCCATTCCAACGTTTGGTACCTATCCTTGGATACCCGTTGCCATCCTCGTTTAAAACGGGACCGTGCCAAATATTCCGATGGAGAGAATGGTTCCACCATATGGAGCAAACCCATTGATTGGGATGGCTGGTATGGTTGGGAGTAATCAGGCCCGACCCGCGTCGCAACGGAACATTCAGATCTCCCCCCAGGCATCCAGCCACCAGAACACCGCCCTGGCCTCACGGCCGAATCGGGCCTGATGCCTGCACGATACGTGCCCTGGCCCGGTGGCGGTGCGTCAGATGACGCACCGCCGCGAGCTCATTCAAGACAGACCAGCCCGGCCCCTGCGGGCCCCGAGGCCCCGGGCCCGGGGCCCGCACCGCGCCGGCGCGTAAGGCCCGGTAGTTGACCTAAAAACGCTGGTCAGCTGCGTGATGGTGGCTAATGAACCAGGTCGCGCCCGGGGAGGAGCTCGGCGTCCAGGTCCCGGCGGCCCACTCCGTTGAGCATGCGCGCACTCTTGGACAGCCGGTCCGGCGCCTCGCCGAGCAGGATGCTGTAGCGGCGGTCTTCGCGGCGCACCGCCAGGGCGACGACCACGATTACCCCGGTCACGACTCCGCCGAGGAAGAGAGCGATGGTCATTGCGATTGCGTTCGCCGCCATGATGGCCTCCAGCACGTGCTCCCCGCGGAGTTCCTTCCGCAGGTCAACTTTCCTGCGATCATGGCCGGCGAGATGTTCCCGTCGGCCTGGTGGTCGTGGGCCACGGTGTCCCCGTCTGTCCACGATCAGTACTTATCGTCCTGTACATCCAGTTGAGCCTGACTGTTCTGCTCGCTGGAGCCATCTGGCAGGTCCTAGTGCAACCAAGCAGAGGTACTGCTAGGATAGAACCTATGCACCCTGCCATCCGAGCCATCCCAACCTTTGGTATCTAGTCGGGGTGTTACCACCGCAAGATGGGGTATAAACCAGCCAAGCCAAAAAAGATTCCGGCGAGTCGGATGGCAAGGATGGTCCGGACAGGTAGGATCAGCCCAGTCACCAGGACACTCGAGCGCTGAGGAGGGTCGATGGCCAACCCGATGTACCGGCAGATCGCCGAAGATCTGCGCGAACAGATCGAGTCTGGTGAGCTCCGGCCCGGCCAGCAGTTGCGGACCGAGATAGAATTGCGTGACCGCTACGGAGCCTCCCGCAACACCGTGCGTGACGCCATCAAGTGGCTCACCACCCTTGGACTGGTCGAGACGCGGCCGGGTCAGGGCACCTTCGTGGTGGAGGCCAAAGATCCGTTCGTCACCACCTTGACGGGTGACGCCGCTACCGGCGTGGGCGGCGACGAGGGCGCCATCTACCGGTCAGAAGTGAGCGCACGGAACCGGAAGCCCGATACGAGCCCGGTCCAGGTCGAGATCCAGAGCGCGGCGGGCGAGGTCGCGTCCCGGCTGCGGATCCCGGAGGGCACCGAGGTGATCAGCCGCCACGAGCGGCGCTTTATCGACGGCATACCCTGGTCGCTGCAGACGTCCTTTTACCCGATGTCGTTTGCGGACCGGGGCGCCCAGAAGCTGAGGAGCGCGGGCAACATCAGCGAGGGAACGACCGAGTACCTGGCCGAGACCCTGGGCCTGAAGCAGGTCGGTTACCAGGACTGGATCAGGTCACGCACGCCGAACGCGACCGAAGCGGACTTCTTCAAGGTCCCGCCGGACGGCCGGGTCGACATGTTCGAGGTATTCAGGACTGCCTTCGACGGGAACGGTACACCGATGCGGCTGTCGATCACGGTGTTCCCGGTGGACCGCAACGAGTTCATCGTGAACGTCGGCGATGTTCCGGACCCGCCGACGGGCAAGATGGGGGAATCGCAGCCAGGCGAGAAAGCCGGAGACCCTTAGTTGTAGCCCAAAATTAATAAATCCTGGACAGTCACGTCACCTTCAGGTCAAAAAATAATTCTATACATGCTCAGGATTAAGCGGTCGTTTCGTATCCCACAGTAGGGCGACAGGTTCGCTGTTCCCCGGAGCCCACGGGTAGAGCAGAGATCCATGGTCGCGCACAGGCTCCGGTTATCGCCTCCGCGCATGGAGACGATGACCGGACAGGGCTATTCCGGCCCTGGGCCCGAGGAGACCCCCCGGGCCGATAGTTACATAATTTACATAAATTCATCAGTCCAGTTCGCCCCGTTTGGGGTGACGACAAGGAAAGGGGGAGAGTGCTGTGGCGAAGTTTCATGCGCGTCCCTCAAATCAGTACCGTTACGAACACTACGACCCCTGGTTCTAACCGGTCGGTACGAGCGGTGCAGGCCGTCGGCGTTGGCTTTTACATGCAGCGCCGGCGGCGAAAGTCCGGCGACGGCTGACCGTCCGGCGGTGGCTCTGGGAATATCAGGCTCACGCGAGGTATGAGGTCGCGGAGGTGGTCATGAGACGTGATCACCAGATGTGGGCACTGATAAGGCAGAGAGGCAGGAGGCATCTGGGGACAGGTTCTTTCCTATCGCATGGCAAAGATTTCACCTAGCCGAGGTCTGGAAAAGCCAAAACCAGGGCAAAGACAGATGTCTTGCCCGGTCTACGTTTAACCAGGCCATCGAGTTCTGAAGCCCGGTCCGTCACATCTCGGCGGTTGACCGGGGCGGTATTCGGCGGCGTATTTCGTGGTACCGCGTTCGCCGGATAAGGGTGACTATGTATCGGTGGGAAGGTATCCGTTTGTCCTACGCCTTGCTGTGCCGGGGGACTTGGACGTAGTGCGCGGGCTGGTCCGGGAAGCGGCTGTATGGCTGCGGACGAGCAAGGAGACCGATCAATGGTCAAGACCGTGGCCAGACCCGGCCGGACATCTAGAGCGCATCCTGAATGACCTGATCAAGGGCAAGACGTGGCTGGCCTGGGACGACACGACTGCGGCCGGGACCATCACCGTCGACACCGAAGAACCACTGGACCTGAACGAGCAGCCCATCTGGCCGGCGCACAAACGCCGCGAGCCAGCGCTGTACGTGCGGCGCGTCGTCGTAGGCAGGAGTTACTCCGGCCTCGGACTGGGCGCCGCACTACTGGACTGGGCGGCCGAGGTGGCCAAAACCGACCACCGGGCCGCACTGATCCGCATCGACGTGTGGACCACTAACCTGGCCCTGCACGCCTACTACGAAGCTCAGCGCTTCCTCCGCTGCAAGGGCAGAGATCCGCGAGA
Organism: uncultured Actinomycetota bacterium; assembly: GCA_963842265.1. Lineage (GTDB taxonomy): Bacteria > Actinomycetota > Actinomycetes > Streptosporangiales > Streptosporangiaceae > Palsa-504. The sequence continues at coordinate 199,189 of CAWJGE010000008.1, read as the reverse complement.
ACTCGCTGACTATCCGTCACAGGCACTCTTCGAACGTGAGGTAGCCAGGCCGGGTTCGGACTACACCGGGCTCTTCACTGAGGAAGAGTGCCCGAGCGAGCGGAAGTTCCGCTGACAGAGCCTGCTCAGGCCGCTAGGCTGGCCCGATGGTAATCGGCCTGCTAGCTGGTCCTAGGGGCGCAGCCAGGCGGATTCGTGCCGGGCAAGGCTAAGCAGCACACATATCCATTACACGTTCCTAGGACGGCTCGGCTATGCCGAAAAATTTCTCATGGTCGACATTTGACGTGACCAATAAGCTTCCGGATTCTTGGCAAGATGATATCAGAGCAGTTGCCGCCGAGGCCGATTTCAGGAAGTTCCCGCGCACGCCCTTCTTGTCCCGTGAAGCAGATAACGTGACGCATATCGAGCGTGGCCGGGTGCACGCCGATGCGGTCCAGCAAGGTCTGCCCTGGCTTTACAAGCTATACCGGACCGATTTCCTCGACTTGGTCATCGAGGCCGGCGGGGAACCCATCGAAGCGGCGCTCGATGATCGCTACGGCGTCGTCCTTAACGTGCTGCGGGGAAAGAACATGAGGTTCGAATGTCACGTGGATTCGAACCCGGTGACCGGTCTCCTCTTCCTTACTGATCACCCGGCGGGCGGAGGCGAACTCGTGGTGGGACACGATCCCGCCGCGGTTGGCGTCGAAGCCCTGGAACGGGATTGCACCGTAATCCCGCCGCAAGCCGGCCAGTTGATAATTTTCGACGGAAAGACCTACCCGCACTACGCACGCGCCCTAGTGTCCGAGCCGGAGATACGGGTCGTCGCGGTCATGAACTTTTACACGGGAGCGTGCCCCGAATCGACCCGACCGCAGGGGCTGAACACTCACCTCTTCGGAGACGAGTAATGGTCCGCTCCCGACGCCCGCTATCACCCGGAAGATAGGTTTTGCTTACCCAGTGCCGCATCAGGCTATCTTTACCCGTAGCCGCCGCTGACTACTCACCAGCCTCATCCGCGGCCGGCCTGGCCGCGGCGCGACCCGGCCAGCCGTACCAATGTCACATCGAGGCTCTTGCCACCGCACGAATGTCACATCGAGGCGGTTGAATCCTGGGCTAGACGCGCGCCGTCGAGCCATGCCAAGGAGGTGTCACGGCCAAGTGTCACGGCCGCCCTTCCACGCAATACCGCTACGAGCACTACACCGAGGCCGAGTGAGCAACAGTAGCGAATAACAGCCGATGAGGCCTTGACCGGGGCTTAGTCGCCGTCGTCACGAGCCGCCAGTGCTGTCTGCACGTGCAGCGCCGGCGGCTCTTTCGCGAGGTACCGCCGCGCCAGTCAAACAAACCGCGGCGCGGGTGTCACGCACGGCCTCACCGGACGCCCGGCACCGCCGCCAGGTTGGAGGTGGCGCTAATGGTCGCGCTGCCGAGAACGGTGTCGCCTTGGTAGAGGACGGCGGCCTGGCCCTTGGCTACGCCTCGTGCCGGGCGGTGCAGCCGGATGCGCACCGCCTCGCCCTCCAGCCAGGCCGTGCAGCCGTGCACCTCGCCGTGTGCGCGTAGCTGGACCAGGCAGTCGCGGGGCCCGGCCGGCGGAGCGCAGCCCGTCCAGACGGGCCGCATCGCGGTGATCTCGGCAATGTCGAGTTCCTCGGCGGGTCCCACGGTGACCGTCCGGGTCACCGGCTCGATGTCCAGCACGTAGCGTGGCATGCCGTCAGCGGCGGGCCGGTCCACGCTCAGGCCCCTACGCTGGCCGACGGTGAAGGCGTAGGCACCCTGGTGCTCGCCGAGGACGGCGCCTGAGGTGTCGACGACCGGGCCGGGCGCCTGGCCCAGGTGACGAGCCAGGAAGCTCTTGGTGTCACCGTCGGCGATGAAGCAGACGTCGTGGCTGTCCGGCTTGTCCGCGACCGCGAGGCCGCGCCGGGCCGCCTCGGCGCGGACCTGGGCCTTAGGCGTATCGCCGAGCGGGAACATGGCGTGCCGCAGCTGATCCGAGGTGAGCACGGCGAGCACGTAGGACTGGTCCTTGCCGGGATCGGCGGCCCGGTGCAGGAGCCCGTCGCGGATCCGGGCGTAGTGGCCGGTGCATACCGCGTCGAAGCCGAGCGCCAGCGCGCGGTCGAGCACCGCCGCGAACTTGATCTTCTCGTTGCAGCGCAGGCACGGGTTCGGGGTGCGGCCCGCCGCGTACTCGGCGACGAAATCCTCCACCACGTCGCGGTGAAAGCGCTCGGCCATATCCCAGACGTAGAACGGGATGCCGATCACGTCGGCGGCGCGGCGCGCGTCCCGCGCGTCCTCCAGCGTGCAGCAGCCGCGGGCGCCGGTCCGGTACGACGACGGGTTCGACGACAACGCCAGATGGACGCCGGTCACCTCGTGACCGGCGTCTGCCGCACGAGCCGCGGCCGTCGCGGAGTCCACCCCGCCCGACATCGCCGCAAGCACCCGAAGACCACTCATCGCCCATCTAGGTTACGCGCCGGGCGCCACCACTCCCGCCAGGGACGGCGCAGGCCCGGTGCCATGACGAGCCGGGTGTCTCAGCATGGAACAGGGGCATGGGGCTGGACGGGGTACGCTCCGCGCAACGGTGCCGTCCGTTAACAGCCAGCGCAACGGGCACAGCGGGCACAACGGGGCGACGCCGTTGCAGGATCTGCCGGATCGAGCACACGCTGATGTCACCGCGGAGGACTTCATGTCAGCAGGCACCGGCCAGGCCGACGGCACAGCGCCAGCCCCCCAGCCCGCCACGCCGGCGGTCACGGTGACCCAGGCGGAGAACTGGCATCATGACGTCGTCGCGCGCATCGACCGCTGGGGCTGGATCCGCACGCTGAACGACCGGCTGACCGCCGTGCTCGGACCGTGGCGCGAGAGGCACCAGGACAATCCGGTCCTCGAGCTGATGCACGGCGGCCGGTGGCTCGGTCACCCGCTGCATCCGGCTCTCAGCGACCTGCCGATCGGGCTCTGGGCCGGCGCCCTGATCCTGGACGTCACCGACCGCGACCCGGCCCCCGGGCGCGGGCTCGACCCGGCCGGATTGTTCAGCGCGGCCGGCATCGCAGCCGCGATCGCGACCGCCGCGACCGGTGTGGTCGACTGGACCGTCAGCGACGACGAGGATCGTCGGCTCGGCTTGTTCCACGGGGTGCTCAATACAGCCGCGCTCGGGCTGCAAGGCGTGTCGCTGGCGGCCCGGCTGGCCGGTTACCGGCACACGGCCCGCGGGCTGGGCGCGGCCAGCTTGGCCGTCACCGGCGCCGCCGCCTACCTCGGTGGCCACCTGGTGTTCGCCAAGGCGGTGATGGTCAGCCGGGTGGCAGGGGCCGACGGGCCGCGGCGCTGGGTCCGGGTGGTCGAGGAGGCCGAGATGCCGGACGACGTGCCCACCGGCGTGCTGGCCGACGGACGGCAGATCCTGCTGTACCGGCACGACGGAACCCTCTACGCGCTCGACAATTTGTGCAGCCACGCCGCTGGCCTGCTGAGCCGCGGCGCTGTCGAGGGCCTGACCGTGACCTGTCCGCTGCACGGATCGCGGTACTGCCTGGCCGACGGCTCGGTCAGCCGCGGGCCGTCACATCAGCCGCAGCCCGTGATACGCACCCGGGTCCGCAACGGCTGGATCGAGGTGCGCGGTAACCAGCCCGCCCCCCGCCGACCTGTCAACGGAAGGAAATAGTCATGGCCTTTGTCATCGTCGCCAACCTCGACGACCTGGAGCCGGGCGAAACCCTGTTCGTCGAGGGCCTGCGAGAGCCGATCTGCCTGGTGCGCCTGGACGACGACGACGTCCGTGCGGTGCATAACACCTGCACACACCAGCAGCAGCCGCTGCACGAGGGCACCGTGCAGGACGACGACACCCTGGTCTGCGCGTCGCATAACTCGCGGTTCGACCTGACCACCGGCGAGTCGGTCGGCATTCCCGAGGTGCCCACGCTGCCCGTCTATGCCTGCAAGGTCGAGGGCGACGCGATTCTCGTCGATATCGACCAGCAGCTCAACGACGCCCCCATCCCGCATCACCCGTACCACTGACGAGCGTCGGCAGCGGCGGGGCTCAGCGGGCGGCGGCGCGGCGGGCGCGGTCTACGACCTCGCGGATTACCCGGCCCAGGGTGTCCACGTCCTGCTGGGTGGAGGTATGGCCGAGCGAGAAGCGGAGCGAGCCGCGGGCCCGCGACTCGTCGGCGCCCATGGCCAGCAGCACGTGGCTGGGCTCGGCCACACCCGCGGTGCAGGCCGAACCGGTGGAGCAGGCGATCCCGTTCGCGTCGAGCAGCATGAGCAGCGCGTCGCCCTCACAGCCGGGGAAGGAGAAGTGCGCGTTTCCCGGGAGCCGGTCCGGCCCCGGCGGCGGGCCGTTGAGCACGGCGTCGGGCACCGCGGCCAGCACCTGGCACACCAGGTCGTCGCGGAGCGCGGCCAGCCGCGCGGCCTCGTCGGCCCGGTGCTTGGCGCACACCTCGGCCGCCACCGCGAACGCCCGGATCGCGGGGGTATCCAGGGTGCCGGAGCGGATGTCGCGCTCCTGGCCGCCGCCGTGCAGCACCGGCACGGGGGCTACACCACGGGCCAGGATCAGCGCCCCGACGCCGACCGGACCGCCGAGCTTGTGACCGGTGACGGTAAGCGCGTCGGCGCCGCTGGCCGCGAAGTCGACGGGCAGCTGCGCGGCGGCCTGCACCGCGTCGGTGTGGAACGGGACGCCGTACTCGTGGGCCACCGCCGCGAGCTCGCTGACCGGCTGCACCGTGCCCACCTCGTTGTTGGCCCACATCACGCTGACCACGGCCATCTGCTCGGGCGCGCGGGCGATCGCGGCCCGCAGCGCGTCAGGACGGACCGTGCCGTCGCCGCCGACCACCAGGCAGACGGCCTCGGCGCCCTGGGATTCCTCCAGCCAGCGCACCGAGTCCAGGACCGCGTGGTGCTCGACCGACGTGGTCAGCACCCGCCGCCTGGCGCCGTCCCGGCGCGCCCAGTACAGCCCTTTCACGGCGAGATTGTCCGCCTCGGTGCCGCCGCTGGTGAAGACGACCTCGCTCGGCCGGGCGCCGAACACCTCGGCCAGCTGCTCCCTGGACTCCTCCACCACCCGGCGGGCGCGCCTGCCCGCGGCGTGTAGCGACGACGGGTTCCCGAGCCGGGTGAGCTCCTCGGTCATCGCGGCGATCGCCTCGGGGCGCATCGGTGTCGTCGCCGCGTGATCCAGGTACACGGGACTTGTGCTGTACGAATTCATGGCTCGTACAGCCTAGCTGCCGCGAAGATAGCGAAGAAACAGATGTAACGGGCAAACTCGGGGCTACGTGCGCTTGCCGATCTCCTCCATGAGCTGGGGGACCACCTTGAACAGGTCCCCGACCACCCCGAAGTCGGCCAGCTCGAAGATCGGGGCCTCCGGGTCCTTGTTGACGGCGATGATCGTCTTGGAGGTCTGCATCCCGGCCCGGTGCTGGATCGCGCCGGAAATGCCGATCGCCATGTACAGCTGCGGCGAGACGGTCTTGCCGGTCTGGCCGACCTGGAACTGGTGCGGGTACCAGCCGGCGTCGGTCACCGCGCGCGACGCGCCCACGGCCGCGCCGAGCGAGTCCGCAAGCTTCTCGATGACCTCAAAGCCCTCGGCGCCGCCGGTGCCGCGGCCGCCGGAGACCACGATCGACGCCTCGGTCAGGTCCGGGCGCTCGCCGCGCTCAGCCACCACCCGGTTGGTGACCCTGGCCCCGGTGGCCTCCCCGGCCAGCGATACCGCGGAAAGCTCGGCCGCGCCCGGCGCGGGCTCGGGCGCCACCGCGTTGGGCCGCATCGCCACGATAGGGGTGCCCCGCCGGACCCGGGAGTGCACGATCGTCGCTCCGCCGAAGATCGACTGCTCGGCGACCGGGCCATCGTCGCCGGGCGTCAGGTCCACCGCGTCGGTGAGCACCCCGGAGTCGATCTTGACCGCGAGCCGGCCCGCGACCTCCTTGCCCTGGGCGGTGCCGGCCAGCAGCACCAGCGCCGGGGACTTCTGAAGGACCAGCTGGGCCAGCAGCTCGGCGGCGGGCGCGACGACGTAGTCATCGAAGGCCACGTCGTCGGCCACGTAAATCCGGGCCGCGCCGTACTCGGCGCATCGCGCCTGTCCGGCTTCCGCGCCAGGGCCGGTCCACACCACCGACGGCTCGCCGAACCGGCGGGCCAGCGTGATCAGCTCGAGCGTGACCTTCTTGACGTCGGAGTCCACGTGCTCCGCGAGCACCAGGATCTCAGCCATTCTTATCCCCTCCGGCTCTCAGATGAACTTCTGCGCGGCGAGGAACTCGGCGACCTTGACGCCGCCGTCGCCTTCGTCCTTGACGATGGTGCCGGCCTGGCGCGGCGGGCGCTGGGTGTGATCGACCACCTCGGTGGCCGCGCCCGCCAGCCCGACCGCGGCCGGGTCGATGCCCGCGTCGGCGAGGGAAAGCGTCTGGACCGGCTTCTTCTTCGCCGCCATGATCCCCTTGAAGGAGGGGTAGCGGGGCTCGTTGATCTTCTCGACCACGCTGATCACCGCGGGCAGCGTGGACTCGACCTCGAAGTACCCGTCTTCTGAGACCCGGCGGATGCGGATGGCCGAGCCGTCGATCTCCACCTTGCTGGCCAGCGAGACCTGCGGCACGCCGAGCCGCTCGGCCAGCATCGCGGCCATCACGCCCATCCTGGCGTCGGTGGACTCCGACCCGCAGATCACCAGGTCGAATCCGGTCTGGGTGAGCGCCTGGGCGAGCGCGTAGGAGGTCGACAGCGCGTCCGAGCCGGCCAGGCCGTCGTCCAGCAGGTACACGGCCTTGTCCGCGCCCATGGACAGCGCCTTGCGGATCGACTCGCTGGCCTTCTCCGGCCCCATGGTCAAGATGGTGACCTCGGCCTCGTGGCCGGCCGCGCGCTGCGCCTCGGCGATCTGCAGGCCCTCCTCGATGGCGTACTCGTCAAGCTCGTTGATGAGCCCGTCCACCGACGCGCGGTCCAGCGTGCCGTCCGACTTGAGCTTGCGTTCGGCCCAGGTATCGGGCACCTGCTTTACGCACACGACGATGTTCATGGACTACACCGACCTCCTTGGTTGCTGGCATACAGCCTGCCAAACCCCGGAACGCAATGGGGCACCGGGTCCACGAGCATCATGTTACTTTCCGGTAGCTTCGGCGGCGAACGGCACGGGTAACGACCGTTTCACGAAACGTCAAGGTACCCGACACGGTGGCGTCGGCGCTTAGAGTCCCTGGTGGGGAAGAATAACGCGGGAGTACCCGCCGGGAGGAGGGCCATTTGCCTCGGGTCACCGTCATCGGGACCGGATACCTCGGGCTTACCCATGCCGTCTGCCTGGCGGACCTCGGGCACGAGGTGCTGGCGATCGACGTCGACGCGACCAAGATCGCCATGGCCGCGCGGGGGGAGGCGCCGTTCTTCGAACCCGGTCTTGAGCCGCTGCTGCGGAAGAACCTGGACTCCGGCAGGCTCCGGTTCACCATGTCGTTCGCTGAGGTCGGCGAGTTCGGCGATCTCCACTTCCTGTGCGTGGGGACGCCCGAGGGCGAAGCCGGCCGGGCCGACCTCAGCTCCGTCTACGCCGCGGCGCAGGCGCTCGCCCCTCACCTGGCGTCGCCGTGCCTGATCGTGGGGAAGTCGACCGTGCCGGTCGGCACGGCCCGGCAGGTGATGAACCGGATGCGGGCCATCGCGCCGGCCGGTGAGGCGGTCGACGTGGCCTGGAACCCGGAGTTCCTGCGGGAGGGGTTCGCGGTGCAGGACAGCCTGGCGCCCGACCGCATCGTGCTCGGCGTGGCCTGCGACCAGGCCGAGGCGCGGCTGCGCCAGGTGTACCAGACGCCGCTGGCGGCGGGCACGCCGCTGCTCGTGATGGACCTGGAGACAGCCGAACTGGTCAAGGTGGCCGCGAACGCGTTCCTCGCGACCAAGATCTCCTTTATCAACGCCATGGCCGAGATCTGCGAGCAGGCGGGCGCTGACGTGATACCGCTCGCCGAGGCGCTCGGCTACGACGCGCGGATCGGCCCGCGGTTCCTTTCTCCCGGGCTCGGCTACGGCGGCGGCTGCCTGCCCAAAGACATCCGCGGGTTCCGCGCCACCGCGGCCGAACTGGGCGTGAGCTCGCTGGTCAGCCTGCTGGGCACGGTGGACGCGATCAACCTGGGCCGCCGGGACCGGGTGGTCGCGCTGGCCCGCCAGGCGGCCGGGGGCTCGCTGGCGGGCCGGCGGGTGGCGGTGCTCGGCGTCGCATTCAAGCCCGGCAGCGACGACGTCCGGGATTCCCCCAGCCTGGCCATCTGCGACCGGCTGGTGGCCGAGGAGGCGATCGTGTCCGTGCACGACCCGGTGGCCATGCCCAGCGCGGCCGCCAAACGGCCGGACCTGCGGTACACGCCTTCGGTGTCGGAGGCGGCCGAAGCCGCCGATCTGGTCCTGCACCTCACCGAGTGGCCGGACTACCGGGCCATTGACCCCGCCGCGCTGGCCGAGGCCGTCGCCCACCGGGTGATCATCGACGCACGCTGCTGCCTGGACGCCGCCCTGTGGACCAAGGCCGGCTGGACCGTCCACGTCCTGGGCCGTCCCGAGGGTTTGGGGGGCTAGGCCCCCCAGGGGGGTCTTGGGGGAAGGATTCCCCCCAGGAGCGGGGGGGTCTTGGGGGGTCGTCCCCCCGGCTAGCAGGGTCTTGGGGGGTCGTCCCCCCGGCTAGCAGGGTCTTGGGGGGTCGTCCCCCCAGCTAGCAGGGTCTGGGGGGGTCGTCCCCCCGGCTAGCAGAGCTAGCAGAGCTCCACCACGTTGGCCAGCAGCATGGCGCGGGTCATCGGGCCGACCCCGCCCGGCATGGGGGCCAGCCAGCCGACCACCCCCGCGACGTCCGCGGCGACGTCGCCGACCAGGCTCTTTGGGGCCGCGTCCGTCCGGGTGATGCCCACGTCGATCACCGCCGCGCCCGGCTTGACCATGTCGGCGGTCAGCAGCCCGGGCCGTCCCGCGGCCACCACCACGATGTCCGCGGTCCTGGTGTGGGCGGCGAGATCCTTGGTCCCGGTGTGACACAGCGTCACCGTGGCGTTCTCGGTGCGCCTGGTCAGCAGCAAGCCGAGGGCCCGGCCGACGGTGATCCCGCGTCCGACGACGGTGACGTCGGCGCCCGCGATGGCCACCCCGTAGCGGCGCAGCAGTTCGACGATGCCGCGCGGCGTGCAGGGCAGCGGGCCGGGCTCGCCGAGCACCAGCTTGCCCAGGTTGACCGGGTGCAGCCCGTCCGCGTCCTTGGCTGGATCCATCCGGTTGAGCACGGCGTGGGCGTCCAGGCCGGCCGGCAGCGGCAACTGGACGATGTACCCGGTGCAGGCCGGATCGGCGTTCAGTTCGTCGACCACCGCCTCCACCTGCGCCTGGGTCGCGTCGGCGGGCAGGTCCCGGCGGATGGACGCGATCCCGACCTGCGCGCAGTCGCGGTGCTTGCCGTTCACGTAGGCGCGGCTGCCCGGATCGTCGCCGACCAGGACCGTGCCGAGCCCGGGCACGATACCGCGTACGGCCAGCGCCGCCACCCGCTGGGCCAGGCCGGCCCGCACCTCGGCGGCCAGGGCCTTGCCGTCAAGCACCTGTGCGGTCACGCGTCGTCCTTCCGGATCAGTGGTAAAAGTGCCGCACGCCGGTGAAGTAGAGCGGGATGCCCGCGGCTTCGGCGGCGGCGATGGTCAGATGATCGCGGATCGAGCCACCCGGCTCGGCCACCGCGGCCACGCCGGCCTGGGCCAGGATCTCGAAGCCGTCGGCGAACGGGAAGTACGCGTCGCTGGCCGCGACCGAGCCCGCCGCCCGGTCACCGGCGCGCATCACCGCCAGCCGGGCCGAGTCCACCCGGTTGACCTGGCCCATGCCGACACCGACCGAGGCACCGCCGGAGGCGAGCAAGATGGCGTTCGATTTGACCGAACGGCATGCCTTCCACGCGAAGGCCAGGTCGGCGAGCTGCTCCTGGGTGGCCGCCGGGCCCGCCTTGAGCTGCCAGTTCGCCGGATCGTCACCCGGCTCACGGACGCGGTCCACCGACTGCAGCAAGATCCCGCCGCTCACCGGCCGCCACTCCATAGCCCCGAGCAGCCCCCCGGAGGGGCCGAGGGAACCGGAGCCGGGGATGCCGGAGGGGCCAGGAGGACCTGAGGGAGCGGGGACCCCGGAGGGGCCGGAGGGGCCAGCAGGACCTGAGGGAGCGGGGACCCCGGAGGGGCCGGAGGGGCCAGCAGGACCTGAGGGAGCGGGGACCCCGGAGGGGCCGGAGGGGCCAGCAGGACCTGAGGGAGCGGGGACCCCGGAGGGGCCGGAGGGGCCAGCAGGACCTGAGGGAGCGGGGACCCCGGAGGGGCCGGAGGGGCCAGCAGGACCTGAGGGAGCGGGGACCCCGGAGGGGCCGGAGGGGCCAGCAGGACCTGAGGGAGCGGGGGCACCGGGGGGCTGGGTCCCCCCCTGGGGGGTCGGGGGGGATGGTTCCCCCCCGTGGGGGGTCCGGGGGGGATGGAATCCCCCCTGGAGCGGGGGGTTCCGGGGGGTCGTCCCCCCGGGCAAGCGCAGCAGCCGGATGTTCTTGGCTACCGACAGGATGTCCAGCGCCTCGGCGTCGAAGTCGGGCGCGATCACCACCTCGGTGAAGACTTCCGCGATCTGCCGGGCCAGCTCGGCGGTCACCGGCCCGTTGGCCGCGATCACCCCGCCGAACGCCGAAGCCGGATCGCAGGCGTGCGCCTTGGCGTGCGCCTGCGCGAGGTCGGCACCGACGGCGATCCCGCACGGGTTGGAATGCTTGATGATGGCCACGCACGGGTCGGCGAAGTCGTAGGCCGCGCGCCGGGCGGCGTCGGCGTCCACGTAGTTGTTGTAGGACATGGCCTTGCCGTGCAGCAACTCCGCGGCCGCGATGCCCGTACCGGCGCCGGGGCGGCCAGCCCCACCCCGTTCGGTCGAAAGGTCTTTGTCCTGTGCCTCTTTGTACAGGGCCGCGCGCTGGTGCGGGTTCTCGCCGTAGCGGAGGACCTCGGCGCGCCGCCACAGCGCGCCCGCCACCGCGGGCCAGCCGCTGTCCTCCGCGATCTCGTCAGGGGCGTACCCGGACGCGAACCAGGACGCGACGGCGAGATCGTAGGCGGCGGTGTGCGCGAACGCCGCAGCGGCCAGCTGGCGGCGCTGGTCCCGGGTGAAACCGCCCTCGGCCAGCGCGGCGAGCGCGTCGGCGTACCTGGACGGCTCGATGACGACGGCCACCGAGCCGTGGTTCTTGGCGGCGGCCCGGACCATCGCGGGGCCGCCGATGTCGATCTGCTCCACGCACTGCTCCGGCGAGGCACCAGACGCGACCGCGGCCTCGAACGGGTACAGGTTCGACACCAGCAGCTGGAACGGCTCGATGCCGAGCTCGGCCAGCTGGGCCTCGTGCGCGGGGTTCGCGGTGTCCGCGAGCAGGCCCGCGTGCACTCTGGGGTGCAGCGTCTTGACCCGCCCGTCGAAGCACTCGGGGAAGCCGGTCAGCTCCTCGACCCGCGTGACGGGCACCCCGGCGGCCGCGATCCTGGCCGCGGTGCTGCCGGTGGAGACGATCTCGACGCCGGCCGCGTGCAGCCCGGACGCCAGGTCCGCCAGCCCGGTCTTGTCGTAGACGCTGATCAGCGCCCGCCTGATCGGGATCCTGGTCACAGTATCTCCTTACACGTTCGCGCCATCCGGAGAGCCCTGCGGGCCACCGGCCGCTCGCACGGGCCACAAGGACCCGTGCTCGCTAGCCGGTACCGGATGGCACTCACGGGCCGATCCTCACCTTCCTGCCGCGGACGGACCAGCCTTCGCGGACCATCCTGCCCACCGTGCCGACGAGCAGCGACCGCTCGGTCACCTTGATCCGCTCGTGCAGCGTCGCTTCATCGTCATCATCGGCTACCGGGACGCTGGCCTGCGCCACGATCGGTCCGGCGTCTACGCCGTCGTCCACCACGAAGACGGTACTGCCGGTGATCTTCACCCCGTGGGCCAGCGCATCCCGCACGCCGTGCGTCCCCGGAAACGACGGTAGCAGCGCCGGATGCGTGTTCAGGCAGCGGCCGCCGTAGGAGTCCAGGAACGGCTTGCCGACCAGCTTCATGAACCCGGCCAGGATGACCAGGTCGGGCTGGTATTCGGCGCAACTGCGGGCGAGGGCCGCATCCCACTCCTCGCGGGCCGGATAGTCGGCTAGGCGGAGGACGAAGGTGGGGAGGCCGGCCCGTTCGGCCCGCGCGAGCGCGTTGATCCCGCCCCGGTCCGCGCCCACCGCCACCACCTGCGCCCCGTAGGCCTCATCGCGGCACGCGTCGATCAGGGCCTGCAGATTGGTCCCCTCCCCGGAGACGAGCACCAGTATCTTGGCGCTCGCTCGCCGCCGGGATCCCACCCGCCTCCCCATTCCCCCTTCATGGCGCCGTCTTCCCTCCTCGCTCGTCCCTCGCTCGTCAGTCCAGACGGCGCCGCGCCCCTTTGGGTCGCTCGCGCTGCGGCCCTTTGGCTCGCTCACGTGGGCAACCCTATGGCACGTGGTGAGGTGGTCGGCGGAGGGGGCAGAATAGGTGTCGATGGCCAGATACCAGCCACCGGGCGGGCGCGGGACGCAGCCGAGAGAGATGCCGCCCGCTCGCCGGCAGCTGCCGCCCCCCGACCCCGCCGTGCGCCAGCGGGCGCTGGCGGCACTGCTGCTGGGCGCGCTCAGCCTGATCGGCCTGATGCTCGGACTCGGCAACCTGCACCGCGGGATCTACGTGGCGGTCCTCACTGCGCTGTTCGCGCTGGCCGCGATCTGGCTCGGCTTCACCGCCAACGCCAAGGCGCGGCGCAGCGGCACCGCCCGGCCGCGCTGGGCGGTCGGCGGCGTCGTGCTCGGCGGGCTCGGCCTCGCGGTCAGCGCGCTGTGGCTGCTCGTGCTGGCGGTGTTCTGGCCCCAGCTGAACGCGTATTACACGTGCATGAGCAGCGCGAATACGGTGGCCACCCAGCAGGCGTGCCACAGCCAGTTCACCAACTCGGTGGGCGGCGAGATCAGCGTGCTGCAGAACGGCCGGTTACCAGTCGTCGCGGTTTTCAGCGGCCCACGGGTTCATGTAGATCCGGTGGCCATCGGCGTCGTCGGTCTCATCCACCACTCCTGCCAGGCTAACCGCTCCGGCGGCCGGGGCGGGCTCGTCCGGCGCGGGCGCAGGCCCGGTCCTGCGCCTAGCAGCGCGGCGGAGGATGAGCCAGTTCGCTGCGGCGGCGGCCAGCGCGGCGGTGACGCCGATCTCCAGTATCGCCACCAGCCCCACCTGGAAGCCGGACGGGCCGACCGCGGACAGGCGGCCGTCGCCGAGCGGGCCGCCCGCGAACGCCGCTGCCAGCCCGGCCAGGACGCCGGCTGCCGCACCGGCGACGAATCCCCAGAGGGGGGCCGCCTCGATCAGCGGCGTCGGCGCGATCCGCACGGTGACGACCCCGGCGAAGATGCCGGCCAGGTACGGCAGGGCGAGCACCGCGACCGGCACCCAGGCCGGACCGCCAGGCCGGGTGCCCGACGGCATGGCCGCGAGCATCGGAAAGACGGGGACCGCCCCCAGGACCGAACCCGTCGGGGCGACCACGGTGCCGGTGCCGAACGCGAATCCCGGGCCGAGGGTGTAGGCGACCGCCCAGATGATCGCGTTCGGGATGTAAGCGAGCTGGGCCAGCAGCAGCAGCGCCGCGCCGCCGACGCCGGGCGCGAGCGCGTCGGTCGCCGCCCTGACCTCGGGTAGGTGCACCGCGAGTGAGGCGCCCGCCAGCACCGCGCCCGCCGCGGCGAGGATGGCGGCCGAGCCGAGCATGCCCATGACGATCGACCGGGGCCTGGCCGGCATCAGGCTCGCCAGCCGCGACCACGGCGCCAGCCCGCGGGCCGCGCCCAGCCCGCCCGCCACCAGGGCCAGCAGGAAGGATGCGACCACCGCCTGCAGCAGCGAGGGCGTCGCGACGACCGTCCGGCTCGCCACCGCCAGCGCGCCGGCCAGCAACGCGTACGGCAGCGCTAGCGCGACCGCCGCGTAGCCGACGTGGCGCAACCGGGTGACCGCGCCGGCCCGCACCACCCACCGCCCGGCCATGGCCAGCAGCGAGCCAGGCAGCAGCACCAGCCCGAGCGGCAGCAAGCCGATCCGCCCGGCACCGCGGACCGTGAAGCCCACGTGGTGCGCCACCAGCCAGAGCATGGCAGCGGTGCGCAGCACCCCGCCGAGGCCGGTGCCGATGCCGACATGCGGCGCGGTGATCCAGCCGATGGCCGTGAGCGTGGTGAGCACGGCCAGCCCGCTGGCGGCCGCCGCGCAGGCGGCGATGCCGCCCGTGACGACCAGCGGCCGGGTCGGCTGCGTCCTGGGCTTGCCACCGTCATCCGCCCCGGACACGCCGGGCAAGCCCGGTCCGTCCGGGTCAGGAGCCAGCGATGCTTCGGCGGAAACGCTCACAAAGTCGATACTGGCAACGATCGCCTCCCGACGGCAGGAGGCGCGCCGGGCGGATTAGCGTGCGCGCATGATGTCGCGGACGAGGCTCGCGGCCTCGCTCGGGGTCTTGCCGACGCGGACGCCGGCCTTCTCCAGTGCTTCCTTCTTGGCCTGCGCCGTACCCGAGGAGCCCGAGATGATGGCGCCGGCGTGCCCCATCGTCTTGCCTTCTGGCGCGGTGAACCCGGCCACGTACCCGACGACCGGCTTCGTCACGTGCTGCTCGATGTAGGCCCCGGCGCGCTCCTCGGCGTCGCCGCCGATCTCGCCGATCATGACGATGGCGTCGGTCTCCGGGTCTTCCTCGAACGCCTGCAGGCAGTCGATATGCGTGGTCCCGATCACCGGGTCACCGCCGATCCCGACCGCCGTGGAGAAACCGATGTCCCGCAGCTCGTACATCATCTGGTACGTCAGCGTGCCCGACTTGGATACCAGCCCGATCCGTCCCTCGCTGGTGATGTCGGCCGGGATGATGCCGGCGTTGGACTTGCCGGGAGAGGCGACACCCGGGCAATTCGGCCCGATAATGCGTGTCTTGTTGCCGGCCGCGCTCGCGCGCGCCCAGAACTCGGCCGTGTCGTGCACCGGGACGCCCTCGGTGATCACGATGCACAGCGGGATCTGTGCCTCGATCGCCTCGATCACCGCGTCCTTGGTGCCGGACGCGGGCACGAACACCACCGACACGTCGGCACCGGTGGCGGCCATGGTGTCGGCGACGGTGCCGAACACGGGGACGTCGGTGCCGAGCAGCTCGATGGTCTGGCCCGCCTTACGGGGATTGGTGCCGCCGACGATCGTGGTGCCCGCGGCCAGCATCCGGGTGCCGTGCCTGCGCCCCTCGGAGCCGGTGATGCCCTGGATCATGACCCGGCTCTGGCCGGTCAGGAAGATGGCCATCTCATGCTCCCTTCGATGCCGTGCTGGCCAGTTCGGCGGACCGGCGGGCCGCGCCGTCCATCGTCGTTACCTGCTCGACCACGTTGATCGCCGCCTCCTCCAAGATGCGCCGGCCCTCGGCGGCGTTGTTGCCGTCCAGCCGGACCACGATCGGGCGGTCTACCTGCTCACCGCGCGATTCCAGCATGCCGATCGCCGAGACGATCCCGTTGGCCACCGCGTCGCAGGAGGTGATCCCGCCGAAGACGTTGACCAGGACGCTGCGCACGCTCGGGTCGGACAGCACGATCTCCAGGCCGTCGGCCATGACCTCGGCGGACGCCCCGCCGCCGATGTCCAGGAAGTTGGCCGGCCTGATCCCGCCGAACGGCTGGCCCGCCAGCGCCACCACGTCCAAGGTGGACATCACCAGGCCCGCGCCGTTGCCGATAATGCCGACCTCGCCGTCGAGCTTGACGTAGTTGAGGTGCTTCTCCTTCGCGCGGGCCTCAATCGGGTCGGTGCTGCTGGTGTCGGCGAACTGCGCGTGCTCCTGACGGAACGCGGCGTTGTCATCCAGCGTCACCTTGCCGTCGACCGCGAGAACCTGACCGTCCTCGGTCAGCGCCAGCGGGTTGACCTCGACCAGCGTGGCGTCCTCGTCGGCGAACATCGCCCACAGCCGCTCGGCCAGCAGGGCGGCGCCCTCGGCGGCCTGCGCCGGGATGCGCCCGGCCGCGATGATCCCTGCCGCCTTGGCCGCGTCCACGCCGGTCAGCGGCGACACCGGAATCCTGGCCACCGCGTCGGGGCTGCTGTGCGCGACCTCCTCGATCTCCATGCCGCCCTGTACCGTGCAGATGGCCAGGAACGTCCGGTTGGCCCGGTCGAGCAGGAACGACAGGTAGTACTCGGCCGCGATGTCGACGGCCTGGGCGATCAGCACCGTGTGCACGGTGTGGCCCTTGATGTCCATGCCGAGGATCTGGCTGGCCTTCGCGTAGGCCTCGTCCGGCCCGTTCGCCAGCTTCACGCCGCCGGCCTTGCCGCGCCCGCCGGTTTTCACCTGCGCCTTCACCACGACAAGCGGGTGGCCGCTAGCGGCGAACTCCGCGGCGATGTCTCGCGCCTCTTCGGCGGTGTGCGCGACCTTGCCCGGCTGCACCGGGACGCCGTACTCGGCGAACAGGTCTTTCGCCTGATACTCAAACAGGTCCACTATTAGTCCCTACTATTTTCGCTGCTCATGAGCTTGTCTCTTCGATCATTCAAATGTGTTGGGAGCCTAACTGGTAGCCTAACGCTCAGCTTTGGCCTCCGTTCATCTTTCCCTTGCTCTCGAACAGCGGACCCAGCGCGATGGCAGCGGTACGCGTCACCGGCCGGAGCTGGTGCCGGTACACGACCTCGGTCGTCCGGGTGCTGGAGTGGCCCACCGCGTCCGCGATCTGCTCGATGGGTACGCCGGAATCCGAAAGCAGCGAAACGAAGGTATGGCGCAGCTCGCGCGGCGTCCAGTCCCGGCCGAGGCCCGCTTTCTCGGTGATCCGCTTGAACTCCATCCGGACGTCGGTCGCATACATCGGGCCGCCGAGGCTCGTGCAGAACACCAGGTTGTTCTCTTTCCAGGCCGTCCCGGCCTTGGCCCGGGCGCCCGCCTGCTTAAGGACCAGGTCCCGCAGCGCTTCGACGGCGATCTCGGGGATCTGGAACACGCGCCGCGACTTCTCGGTCTTGGTCTCCCCGGTGCGCCTCACCGACCGGTAGACGGCCACGGTGCCGGCCTCAAGGTCCACCTCGGACCAGCGCAGAGCGCGGGCTTCCTCGGTGCGGATGCCGCCGAGTATGCTCACGGCCACGTACGGCCACAGGCGCTCTCCCTTGGCTGCGTCCAGCACGGCAAGAGCCTGGTCCAGGTTGAGTGACTTGGACGGCCGACCTGGCTTTCCTGTGGGTACGGCAGTCAGGTCCGCGACGTTCCGCACCACGAGGTCATTGACCATCGCGTTCCGGATGGCCTGGATCAGGATCATCCGGGCCAGCCTAACGCTCCTGGTTGACAAGCGCTCAGCCAGCTTGCCCAGCGCGAAGTCGACGTCCCGCACCTTAAGCTCGACGAGCTTGACGTTGCCGATTAGTTCGGCCAGGTGCCCGACCATGATCCGGTAGCCTGTCAGCGTGCTTTCTGCCTGCGTGTTCAGGGTCTCCAGCCAGTCCTTCAGGCACTGCTCGACGGTGTAATGGGCGGGGGTGCGGATGCCTGCGGCAAGTTCGGTGTGCTTGGTGCGCAGCTTGTCCTTGACCTCGGTCTTGGTCCTGCCGCGAACGATGATCCGGTCTCGGCGCCCGTCTGGCTTCCAGCCGACCGTGATCGTACCGGCCCAGCGTTCCCGGCTCCGGTCGTAGTAGATCGAGTCTTCGCCCCGGGCGCGGCGCTTGGTCTGTGCCATGGCTTCCTTTCCTCGCTGGGGTCGCCCGATCGCCTGCACCGCGCAAGGTACCCAGCTGCCCGGACCTCGGCCGGGCCCCGCTGGTTGCCTTTATCACAGTCGTGTCTCGCCGCGGCTACAGGACAGCCATACCAGCATTATTACAGCGGCCTAGTGTCATTCCCCCTCACGGAAAGCCGACTGGCTCACGCTGACCTTGCTCAGCCAGAGCTGGCAGGCCATCGGCTCACCAGCCAGGGTGCATGTTCAGGTCGGCTGCTCGGCCGACGTGCCATGGCCTGGCGGCAGGAGGTCATCGAGCTGGTCCATCAGGCCGGTCAGGTCGGCGCTGGTGGTGGTGACCTCGCGGGGCTCGCCGGGGATCGTGCCGGCCGGGATGACGGCGATGTAGCGGCCCCGGCCGCCCATGTGCGGCGCGGTGAACCTCACCTCGGTGTGCTCACCCTGGAACCGGTGGAGCCGGTTCACCGGGTCAGTCAGGACGGCACCGCCGTCGATGACTCGCAGTCCGCTGCGGGCGTCCGCCGCGTTCATGGCCGCACGCGTGGTCACCGCACCGTCCCGACTATGGACAGGCCGGTCGTGATCTTCGCCGCGTGCGAGTCGACCGTGAACAGCACGGCACGGAGCACGACATCGTAGTCGCAGTGGAACTGGCCGCCGAGGTGGTGGACGAGCTGTTCGGCTGTTCCCTGCGGGTGCTGACCGCGCCAGGCCGCGACCGCGGCGCGTGCCCTGTTCAGATCCTCAGGCTTGTTCTCGCGGTACCTCATCGGCTACCGCCTGGCGCTGACCTCCGGCCAGAGTGGCGTGATGGCGCCCGTCCCATGTGACGTGCCTTTCCTCGCTACCGGACGTGGATACAGGTAGCCAACCCCACGCACTGGGCACGGGTAAACGAACTTGCACGTGTTTGCATGACAATTAGCCAAGGGCGTTGATCGCGGCCGTGATGAGCGCCCGCGCCTGAGCTCCCCTCACCGCGATCTCCGACAGCTGGCTGAATGTCCCGGCGTACATGGCGATCTCGCGCGGCTGCGTGAGCGTGAGCCAGCCTGAGACCAGCTCGACGTTGACCTGCCTGTCGTCGAAGATCCAGAAGTCCTCAACCGGCCAGACGGCGTCGCGGTCAAGGCCCATCGGGATGATCCCCACCGAGACCGACGGCAGCGACGCCACGGTGATCAGGTGGCCGAGCTGGCCGGCCATCACCTCCGCGCCGCCGATCACGTTCCGCAGGACCGACTCCTCGATCAGCACCAGGAACCGGTGATCACCTTCACGCAGCAGCCGCAGCCGGTCGGCGCGGACGGCCACGGCGTCCTCGACATCGTCGGGCAGTTCCCTCCTGGCCGCGATCGCATGCAGGACGGCCGTGGTGTAGGCGCTGGTCTGGACGGCCCCGGGTATCAGCCACGAGGAGTACGCGCGGAACAGGCGGGTGCGTTCCCACAAGGGCAGTACGGCCTCTTGCGCCCGCCGCAGCCCGGTGCGCTCCATCCGCCGCCATTCGATGAACATGCCCTCGACGGCGCGCAGGAACGTGATCAGGTCCCCGGTCTCGGCCGGCTGACCGCAGTGTTCGCACCATGCGCGGATGTCGTCGGCGGACGGCGCCGTCCGGGCGTGCTCGATCCGCGACACCTTCGATTCGTGCCAGTCGCACAGACGGGCCAGCGCCCGGCCGCTCAGGCCGGCGTCCTTGCGGAGCTCGCCCAGCCGGGCGCCGAGGGCCTGGCGGGCTTGCCAGGCGCTGGAGGATGACGGCGGCGTGGGCATCGGCGGCAGCCGGAGGCGGGAGGCGGGATCAGGCCGGCTGGTAGGCCTGGTGGGGGATCGCCCGATCCCAGGCAGCCTCGAACGAGGACGCGCAGAGCTTCGCGACCGCCGGGTCATCACACCTTTCCTCGCCGACCCACGAGCCGTCGCCGGCGAAATGGTTCCACAGCACCACCTGGCCGTCGAGGACCCAGAAGTCGCTGCAGGGCACCAGGAGCCCGGCTGCGGCGCTCCGGGGCAGCCACCGGACATCCTCGCCGGCTGCGATGTTGTGCGCGGCCGTGACGTCGTATTCGAACCTGATGTAGTCGGTGACAGGCTCGGACACCAGCCGGATACGGCGGACGGTCAAGCCGCGGGCCACGGTGGCGCGGATCAGGTCAGACCAGCTGGCCCATCGCTCCTCGGGATCGAACCGGCGCCCGGCCTGCCAGTCGAGCCAGTCCGGGTCATCCGGCGTGTAGCTGTCCCGCATCTCCATGTGCGCCGCGCTGCTCTCGGCCGAGCGAAGCAGGCTGTATGCCACCGGTTCCGTCGCCACCGCATACCTCCAGGAGAAACGGCGCCATACGCGCCGGGAGCCTCACCACAGTCTCGTGATCCGGGATCGGCCCGGTGGCCGTGATCTCGGAAATCGTGTGCTCATCGGTGACCTTCCAGCCCTGGATCACGATGCTCTGGTCGTCCTCGTCCAGCCAGACCGTGGGAGACCCGTTGTTCGGGGAATCCGGGTCCACGCCGATGAACCGAAGTGTCATGGCAGCCTTCCTTGCAGGAGTGTGCACGAGCTTGCATACCCCGACAATCGGCCAAGTCGGCCCCGGAAGTCAAGGCCCGCTATCCATCCGAGTGGATCGTTTCCGGCCACGCGCAGCCCAGCTAGCGACGCAAGGCCGAAGACAGGTTCTCCCGCTTCAAAGGCACCTCCCCGCGGTGACGCCGGGCGGCAGCTGTCAATCGGCGGCTTCCAGGTCAGCGTTGCGATCCATCACGCGCTGCAGGATCGGCGAAGACGGGGGGATCTCGGGCTTGGGAGGTTGCAGGATCGCGTCCGGGCCCGCCCCGATCCAGGCAGGGAACGCCTGGCCGAGGTCGCCGTAGTCAGGATCTTCGGACGGGATGGTCAGGTCCTGCCGGTCGGCGAGCTGGCTCGCGAAGGTGCGGTGCTGGGCGGCCAGGTCCTTGATCCACTGGCCGGTCTCCCGGATCTGCTCCGCCGTGGTCGGGGCGAGTTCGTCGCGCTGGGCTTGGGTGGGGGGGCACCGGTGCGGACCTGGCGGAGCTCATCCCCAACGTATTGCGGCGCCCAGGCGGTCTCGATGGGGTAGGTGTCGCGCAGGTGCAGCAGCCTCCCGTCGGGCATGCCGCGCACGTCGGGGCCGTCGGCCGGGCCGAGGGCGGCGAGGGCCTCGTGCCAGGCCGCCCGCATGTCGGGGGCGGCCGCGACAGGCTCGAGCCCGATCGGGTCGGTGGGGTGGTCGTGCCCGGATAGTTCCCGCCAGGCACCGAGGGAGCTGGCCCGGCGTTGCCAGTCCAGCCGGTCCAGCGGGTGGCCGGGGACCGGGCCCAGGGCGTTGATCGCCCAGGGCGGGACGTTGTCGGCGGCGTGCTCGCCGATCCGGTCTTTGCGGGCGTCCATCAGCGCGGCGATCTCGGCGGCGTAGGCGCGGCGTCCGGGGTCGGCGATGGCAGGGACCTGCGCGGACCACGGACCCGCAGGGAGCGGAGCGAGGGATCCGGTCCGGTGGCGGAGGCGGGCGTCGATGACGGCGGCCGGGTCGCGGGCTCCGGCCAGGTCCCGCTCGGCGATCGCGGCGGCCAGGAGCTGCCCGGCGTCCAGGCCGGCCAGCTCGGCGGCGCGCATCGTCCGCCGCAGCCATCGCCCCTGGTGGCCTGGTTCGCGGCGGTAGCCGGGCGGCAGGCTGGCCAGGAGCAGGTCCCGGTAGCGCTGCTCGCGGGCAGGGGCGGTCTCGGCGGTCCAGATGGCGTTCAGGATCGCCAGGTGGTCGGCGTCGGTCAGGGCGCGGTGCCGGTCCTGGGTGGCGGAGTGGAGCTGGCCGTCTCGTTCCAGGACGGCGGAGAGCACGGCCAGCGCGTCGCCGGGCGGGGCTGGTGGGGTGGCCGGGGCGGGGGAGCCGGGTCGTTCGGTCTGGATCTGGTCGTAGCGGGCCAGCTCGGCCGCGGGCCGGGGGCCGGGGGCGGGGTCGGCGCGCTTGGGGGACACGGTGAACACGTACGCCAGGTTGATGTCGGTGCCGCGGGTCAGGGCGACCAAGGCGTGCTGGCGGTCCTCGGTGCCGCAGATCACGGCCAGGCCGGCGGTCACGGTGCGGCCCTGCGCGACGTGGTCGGTGACCGCGTAGCCCAGCTCGGCGCTGCCGTAATCGGCGTACAGGAAGGGCTGGCCGGTCCAGCGGCGCTGACCGGTGCGCGGGTCGGCGTCCAGCGCGCGGCGCACGATCAGCCCGGCCTTGGCGACGGCGTTGATGCGGAGCAGGTCGCCGTTGGCGAGCGTGCGGCCGGGCTCCCCCGCCTGGACCGAATGGTCGTTGCGGGTGCAGATGATCAGGTCCCCGGCGCTGGCGGTGGCGCCGTCGGCGATCCGCACCGCGGGCCCGGGCTGGACCACGCCGAGGCGGATCAGGTCCTCGCGGACGCGGCGGGACAGCTCCCGGCGCAGCGCGTGGTCCGCGGCCATCAGCAGCGTGTCGGTACCGTCCAGGGTGAGCGCGAGGTAATCAGCCACGGCGGCGTCGATCATCTGCTCCGGCTCCCCGCCGCGGATCCGGCCGTGCTGGTCGTACTCGGCCAGGACGGCCGTGTCGCCGGCCCGTAGCCGCAGGCTGGCGGCTTGTTCCCAGGCGGCGCGGAACCGGAGCGGCTCGGTGAGCCGGGCGTAGCCGAGCGCACCGGCGAGCAGGGACATGCCGCCGCCGTTTTCCACCGCCTGCAGCTGCTGGGTATCCCCCGCCAGGATCACCTTGGCGCCGCTGGCGGCCGCCTGACTGATGACGTCGGCCAGGTCCGGGGTGCAGACCATGGACGCCTCGTCTATCAGGACCAGGTCGCCGGGCCGCAGCTTGACGGGGCCGCGGGCGCCGCGCTGGCCGGGCAGGTGGCCCAGGAACTGGGCGTAGTTGTACGACTCGAGGACCCCGGCAGCGGCCAGGGTGTTGCGGGCCGACTGGGACGGCGTAATGCCGATGACCCGGCCGAGCCTGGCCGCCGCCCACGCCTTCCCCGTAGCGGCCAGCAGCCACGTCTTGCCGGATCCGGCGGGCGCGTTGATCACCGCGACGCGCCGACCGTCGGTCAGCGCCGACAGCGCCGCGGCGGCCTGATCCACGCGCAGCCCGGTGCGTGTTCTGCGCGTGTCTGGCGTGTCGTGCGCGTCGCCGGCCAGCGCGGCCTCGAGCTGCGCCAGGTCCGCGCCGAGCGCCCGCGCGGCATCCGCGCGGGTCAGGCGCGGCGCGCCATCGGCGCGCGCCACCGCGAGCATCCGCTCCTCCATGGACAGCTGCGCGTGCGTGGCGTACCGCACTCCCCCGTGCCGCTGGTAGATGCTGCGCCCGTCGGCGCGCAGCAGGCTGCGCGGCACCCCGGCTGGCTCCGGCGCCGCCAGGCAGGCCACCGGCTCGAACTCCGACCGCAGCGCCCGGTCCGCCAGATCTTCGAGCCGGGCGGCGGCCGCGGCCGGGTCCCTGCCGGAGCGGGGCAGGACCCGGCCCAGGTACTTGATCAGGTCCGCGCGGGTCCAGGCGCTCTTCTCCTGCTGGGCCAGCGCGACCGCTTTCTCCGCCGCATGGCTGATCTCGAGCTGGCCAGGGACCGGGCCGGGATCGCCCGGGCCGCGCGGGCGCGCGGCTGCGCTGCCGCCGTCATGCCACACCGACGGCGCCACCGACGCCAAGCTCACGCCGAGCGTGCGCGCGAGCTTGTCCGCCCAGCCCTTATGCAGCTCCGGGAGATTCAGGGCTCCTTCCTTCGCGGCGCGCGTCTTGAAGTTGGCTGCCTGCGCGAGATGCGCCAGCTCGCGCTGGGATGGCTTGCGGCCGTAGCGCTGCTCGAACTGCGCGGCGCGGGCGCGCAGGTCCGCGGTGATGGACGCGCGGCGGGAGGAGAAGAGCCGCATCATCTGGCCGCTGATGCCCTTGATCTCGAAGCCGTGGCCGTCGTCGCGTGCGACCCACTGCAGGCCGAAGCGTCGGGTCAGCGCATCCTCCAGGTGCTGGGAGACGATCGCGGCGACCGCGCCGATGTGCTCGTTGTAGCCGAGGGAGTCCGGGGCCCGCCATTTGCCGTCGGTGACAGTCCTGGCGACGTGGGCGATCTGGGAGTGGACGTGGAGCTGCATGTCGCCGTCGCGGGAGGTGTGCTGGAGCCAGTGGGCTACGGCCAGGTCGGCCTCGTGCCACTGGCCGGTCTCGCGGCCGTGGACCCGGGTGTTGTGGGAGCCGGTGCGGGTGTAGCCGGCCTCGCGCTGGAAGTAACCCAACCCGGCGTGGACGGCCTGCCAGATCATGTCATCGACCTCGGTGACCAGGGCAGTCCAGTACTGGTCGCCTTCTTTGTCTCCTGCCTGGCGGGCCAGGCGGGCGTTCTCCCCGAGGGAGGCGTGGAAGATCGAGATGGACTTGGACAGGGAAATCGTCAGGTCGAAGAAGAGTGGGCTTTGGCGCGCCTTCTGGACGGCCTCGGTGCGGAGCTCGCGCTTGCGCTCAGCCGTGGCGTGCGGCTCGGGGGCCAGCAGCTGCGCGTACAGGTCGGCGGCTTTCCGGCCGCCGTTCGGGGGCCTGCCCAGTTGGGTGCCGTCCGGGGCTTTGCGCTCGCCGAACACTAGGTCGTAAGGTTTGCGCTCGATCCGCTGCCCCGGTTCGAAGCCGAGGGCTTTCGCGCCGGGGCCCCACCAGCGGCCGGGCGGCTCTCCCCCGCTCTCGCTCGCCTGGATGTAGTAGCTGGCCGCGTCTTTCGTCGCGCCTCGGTCGACCTGCTTCCAGATGTACTCCAGGTCGTATCCCTTACTCAGGGTCGCGACAACCGCCACCCGCTAAGAGCTCCTAACACAATGAGAGGTTGGTCAGGCGACGCCAGCAGATGATGGCGCAGGCCAGGCTGAGGAATGCCTCGTGGATGTCGTCGCGGATCTCCCAGCGGATCCGCAGCCGCCGGAACCAGTGCAGCAACGCGACAGTCTGCTCGACCACCCAGCGGTGCACGCCCAGGCCGGAGCCATGCCCGGTGCCGCGGCGGGCGATCACCGGGGTGATGCCCTTGTCCCGGACCTGCCGCCGGTACTTGTCGTGGTCATAGCCCCGGTCGGCGTAGATGCGGTCTGGCCGCTGGCGGGGCCGGCCGCGGCGGCCGCGGACCGGCGGGATCGCCGCGATCAGCGGCATGAGCTGGGTGACGTCGTTGCGGTTGCCGCCGGTCAGCGACACCGCCAGCGGGATCCCGTGCGCCTCGGTGATCAGGTGGTGCTTCGAGCCCGGCTTGGCGCGATCGACCGGGCTCGGACCCGTTTTGGGCCGCCCTTCACCGCCCGTACGTGCGAGCTGCCGGTCACCGCCCTGGACCAGTCCAGCGCCCCGGCGGCGTTCAGCTCCGCCAGCAGCGCCTCGTGCAGCTGCTGCCAGACCCCGGCCTGGTGCCAGTCCCGCAGCCGCCGCCAGCAGGTCATCCCGGACCCGAAGCCCAGCTCCTGGGGCAGGAACTCCCACGGGATCCCCGTGTACAGCACGAACAGGATCCCGGATAGGACCTTGCGGTCATCCAGCCGCCTGCGGCCGGGATGATCGGCCCGCCGCGGGACGACCGGCAGCAGCGGCTCGATCCGGGCCCACAGTCCGTCCGGGACGATCCACGGCGGCTGCTGCCCCTTCCTCACGCCCAGGCCCAACCATCACATGAACACCGTTATTCCCACACGTCATTCTGTTAGGAGTTCTAAGCCACCGCCCGCGGGCGCGGCGGAACTGCCCATGCTCATCTGATGGTGCATGAGTATGATGCGACCAAGAATCATGAGACAAGCGTGACAAAGGAAAAGATGGGCCACTTCGTGGCGCGATGCCCGGCATGAAATTGGGGCGGGCCGGGGTCTGCGCGTGGTTTGCCGTGGTTCCGCATGATGTGGCTGGGCGGAAGGTGCATGCTGGGTCTGGCGTGCCGTCCGTCGTCACCCGTTCACTTTGGACCGTTTGAGGCCGTGACAAAGTTTGGTGCTGGGATCCCCGTTGCGGGTCATGCCCGCTGCTGCTGCGAGCGCGTGTGTCAGTCTCCTGATTGATGTGAGGGGTCCCGTCGGGCGGCGTGCCTTGTGTTCCCGGTTAGTTACGACAGCCGCTTCAGGAGGTGGCGCATGCGAGTGCTCTATGACCGGGTGGCCGCGATCGATGTGCATAAGGACATGGTCAAGGTCGCGATCCGGGTGCCGGGCGCGAAGCGCGGGACCCGCAAGACCGATGTGCCGGAGTTCCGCACGTTTTACGGGGTGCTCCAGGAGATGGCCCGTGAGCTGCGCCGGCGTGGCGTCACGCACGTGGTGATGGAGGCGTCCGGGGTGTATACCGACCCGGTGTATCACGCGCTGCGCGAGCTGGACTTTGAGGAGGTGATGGTGATCAACCCGGCGCACGCCAAGGCGCTGAAGGGCCACAAGACCGACGCGAAAGACGCGATCCGTCCGGCTGCTGGACTTGTACGAGTGCGGGCTGCTGTCCGGCTCCTACATGCCCGATCCGGACCTGCGGGAGGTGCGGGACCTGGCAAGGTACCGGATGAAGACGGTCCAGGCCCGCACCTCGGAAATCCAGCGGCTGCAAAAAGCGCTGGAGACGGCCGGCATCAAGCTCGACTCCGTGGTCAGCGATATTACCGGGGGCTCGGCGACGGCGATGATCGAGGCGCTGATCAGCGGGGAACGCCGCGGCAGTGTGATGGCGGGCCTGGCGCAGACCCGGCTGCGGACCGCCGGGAAGATGGCCGACCTGTCGATGGCGCTGACCGGCCGGTTCACCGATCATCACGCGCTGATGTGCCGGCTGCACCTGGACCGGATCAAGCTGTTCGACGACGCGGTCGCCGACCTGGACGCCCGCATCGCGCCCAAGGTGGCCTGCCATGACCGGAAGGCGGAGCTGCTGAAGTCGCTGCCCGGGTTCGGGGACGTGATCGTGGCCGGCTGGCTGGGCGCGATCGGCCCGGCCCCGCACCAGCACTTCGCCACCGCCAGCCGGCTCGCCTCCTGGGCGACCCTGTGCCCGGGCAACTACATGAGCGCCAAGAAGAGCAAGGGCGGGCGGACCGGGAACGGCGGCGCCTACATCAAGCCGCTGCTCATCCAGGCCGCCTGGGCCGCGGTCCGGATCCCCGGGCGGCTGCAGGCCAGGTTCCGCCGGCTGGTCCGCAAGTTCGGCGGCCCGAGGAACAAGGGCGCGCAGAAGCGGGCGATCACCGCGATCGCCCACACCCTGCTCAAGATCGCCTACAGCGTCCTGAAGACCGGCAAGCCGTATGCCGACCTGGGCGCCGACTCCTGCACCCGCCGCGAATCCCCCGATGCCAGGCAGGACTACCTGATGCGGCAGCTGCAGAAACTCAACCCCGGCTGCGTCATCACCATCACCCCCGCGGAGGCCGCCTGAACGCGCAGACTGCCTGATCACCAGACCCCGCCCCAGGAGCCGCCGAGCCCCGTCCGCAGCACGCTGCCCGCCGGACAGCTCATAACCATGCCGGCCACCGCCGGGAACCACCCCGGACACCAGCCGGGCACCGCGCCGGCCCCGCCACATCACCGGCCAGGGTCAACTGCCGTGCGCCCCCAAAGGACCCAATTTCGTGTCAGTGGGGGAGGCTACGCGGCGAGTGCCGCGGAGTCGGGTGGTCGGGTGAGGCCGGGGTCGGGTTCCGGTACTGGCCGTACAGCCGTTGGCGCTAGCGATGATCTTGGCCGGTTACCCGTTGTCCCGGTGTAGGGGAAACGGCCGTTACCCCGACACGGATGGAATCAGAGCCGGTCCAGCGCCGCCGGTCTTCGCGGCCGATCGGCGTGCGCGGCACTCCGGTCATGGGAGTCGCGGCCATCCCGCGCGTGCTCCAGGCTAGTGGCTCTTCGGTGACCCCGGCTGCCTGCTGCGCGTCGTCACCGCCGCCTGGCGGCTCCGTCCGGTGAGAATCTGGGCGGGCATCCGGTCTGGTCAGGTGCTGGTTAGCCTGCTGCCAGGCGGTGCTGGTAGGCGTACCGGACGGCCTGGGCGCGGTCGCGGGCTCCGGTCTTGGCGAAGATCCGGTTGATGTGGGTCTTGACCGTGGCGTTGGTGAGGTAGAGGCGCTGGGCGATCTCGGTGTTGCTCAGCCCCGATGCGAGGAGGGCGAGTACCTCGGCCTCGCGGGCGGTGAGACCGTCGGGCGGTTTGCGGCCGGGGCCGGATGGGTCCGCGGGCGGCGGGTGGCGGGTGACCGCGGCGACGAGGGTTTCCTGGATGGCGGGGTCGAGGTGGGTCTGCCCGGCGTGGACCGCCCGGATCGCGGTTTCGATCTGCTCGGCGCTGGCGTCCTTGGTCAGGTAGCCCCGCGCCCCGGCCTGCAGCGCGGGCACGATCACGTCCTGGTCCGCGTAGGTGGTCAGGACCAGCACCCGGGCGGCCGGCAGCCGCTCCCGCAGGTCCGCCGTCGCGGCGATGCCGTCGGTCCCCGGCATGCGCAGGTCCATCAGGACCACGTCCGGGCGGCGGTCCCCGGCCAGGCGCACCGCCTCGGCTCCGTCGCAGGCCGTGCCGACGACCTGGACATCGTCGAGGAGTCCTACCAGCATGGCCAGCCCGTCGCGGACGACCCGCTGATCATCGGCGATCAGGACCCGGATCGTGCCCGGCTCGGGTGTGCCGGTCACGCGGGTACCTCCAGCTCGACCCGCCACCCGCCGGCGGTCGGCCCGGCCCGGGCGGTGCCGCCGGCCCGCTGGGCTCGCTCGCGCATCGCCGTCAGGCCGTGCCCGCCGCCGGCGTCGGCGAGCAGGGCAGCTCCGGGCTCGGTGGCCGGGCCGGGACGGGCAGCGCAGGGGCGGGCGTGGTCTTCGACCCTGACCAGGGTGCGGCCGGGCTGGTAGCTCACGGTCACCGAGGTGGCCGCGCCGGGTGCGTAGCGGGCGATGTTGGTCAGCGCCTCCTGGGCGCCGCGGAACAGCGCCAGGCTGGCTTCGGCGGGCAGCGGCCGGGGTGTCCCGTCGATCCGCACGGTGGCCGCTGTCCCGGTGTCGCGGCGGAAACCCTCGACCAGGGCGCTGAGCTGGTCCACGGTGGGCAGCCGGCCGCCGCGCAGCGCGCTGACGGCCTGCCGCGCGTCCGCCAGTCCGGCCTTGGCCAGCTCGGCTGACCGCTCGATCGTGACACGCAGGGCATCGCTGACCTGTTCGCGGCCGGCGAGCTTGCGGGCACCCTGCAGCTGGATGGCCAGGCCGGACAGCGAGTGGGCGAGCACGTCATGCAGCTCGCCGGCGATGCGGCTGCGCTCGGCCAGCGCGGCCGCGGCGGCCTCGCCCTCACGCGCGTCCTGGAGCTGGGCCATCAGCAGCTCGGTGCGGTCCTGGCTTTCCCGGCCGCGGCGGATGAACTGGCCCGTCACCGCCAGCAGCAGGCACACCAGCGTCGCGGTGATGGCCGAGGGGACCGGCGGGTGCTCGGTCAGGCCGGCGGCCACGGCGAGCGCCGCCGTGATCGCCCCGGCCGCGGCGGCGGCCGGGGCGGGCGGCAGCCGGACCGCGGCGATCCAGACTCCCACCGGCGCGGCCAGCTCGACCGGGCCGTGCGGCTGCCAGGCGGCCAGCGCCACCCCGGCCCCGCCGATCAGCCCGGCCACGACGGCCTGGGCGGCCAGGCCGCGCCGTGCCCAGCCGGGCGTTACCGCGGTCGCGTAAACGGCCAGGGCAAGTGTCACGCCCAGTCCGGCACCCCGCCAACCCGGGGCGGGATGGGCCTGCACGCTGGCCGTCACCACGATCGCGATGAACGCCCAGCCCAGCGGCCACAGCGCCTGCCGCGCAGCGTCACCGCGCTCGCGGGCCCGGGACCGCGCCTGCGCCACCCGGGCCGAACCGGGCTCCCCGGCCCCGGCGGCGGCAGGAGCCGGCCCGGGCCGTGCGGTGCCATGACTAAGGCCCGCCGCTGCCAGCCGTGCCTTCACAGGCACAGTCTGGCCCGCGGCGGGCCCGGAGACCAGATCAGGCATGGGTGCCGGCCGGGATGAGCGCCGGGGCGGCCGCCGGGGCGGCGGCCAGGCGGCGGCCGCGCAGCCAGACCACGGCCAGCCGGGTCAGCACGTCGGCCAGGGCCATCATGACCAGCGCCGCCACCCAGGCCCCCTGACCGGTGATGTGGTGCGCGATGCTGAACCGCCCGATCGCCGGGCCGGCGCCGTGCGTGGCGGCGAACACGAAGGCCATCCGGCCCCCGACCCCGGCGATCCACATGCCGGCCGCCAGCGCGCCGGCGCGGCCCAGCGCCCGGCCGTCGGCGCCGCGGCGCAGCCGGGTGGCCAGCCCGCCGACCGCGCCCATGGCCGCGCCGGCCGACACGCCGAGCAGTTCCAGCGCGATGTCGTTGCCGCCGCCCGGCACCGAATGCAGGAACATGACCGCAGCGGCGCCCACGGCCAGCACCGGGACGGCCAGGGACCGCAGGTCCAGGGAGTGCTCGCGGATCTGGCGGACGACCATCAGGACCAGGATTGCGTTGATCACGTACATGTTGATGTTCATGACCGCAGCGTGCCGCGCGCCACCCCTCCGGGGCGTCAGCCCACGGGCGGGAGTCCGGGTTGACACCGATCTCCACCCCCGGGTTGACCCCGGCTGCGAGCGCTCCAGGTGCACCCGCGCCGCGCACGCCAGGGCAGCGGAACTCTCCGGGGCCAAGGCGGTCCAGCAGGCAGCGCGGATCCGCGCAAGACCACCCAGCCAAGGTCACGGCGACCCGTAAGGGGATCCCCGGGCGAGAGATCCAAAAGCACGAGCACCGGGGCCGCTGACCTGCGGCAGGTCGTCTCATGTAGGTGGTCCGCGGGATTGTCCGGTGAGGGAGAGGCTAACCGGCCCGGTGCCGGGGCGGGAGAGCTCACCGGCTACGCCAGATGCGCCATCGTCCTGCGGGCGGCGCCAGGAAGCCCGCGCCTGCCCGGTCAGAACAGGGGGGCGCAGCCGGCGGGGGGAACACGCCGACGCGGGCGCGGCGGCCGGGAGGGCGCACCGGCGCGGAGCGCGGCCTGGACGGCGTTGGCGACGAGCTGGGCGGTCTCGGGGTCGATGGCGATGTTGCGGCGCAGCAGCACCCGGCGGACGACCTGCCCGGCGTGCCGGGACGCGTCCTGCAGGCCGTCGGCCATGTCAGTCCTCTTTCCTGAGGTAGTCATAGACGGTGGTGCGGTGCACGCCGACGGCCTCGGCGATCTCGGCGACGGTGTGCTGCCTTTTCCCGTCGGGGCCGGTGGCGGCGTACATGCGGCGGACGGTGGCGGCCTGCCGGTCGTTCAGCTTGGGCTTGCGGCCCCCGGTGCGGCCGCGGGCCCGGGCCGCGGCCAGGCCCTCCCGGGTGCCCTCGACGATCAGGCTTTGCCGGCATGAGAGCGGGCCTGATCACGTCGGGCTTGTCCCAGGGAATCCCTTTGTTGTGCCAGGAGATCTCGAGGTTGTAGACGGGCTGCTGGCTGGTGTTCTTAATGTGGGCGACGATCGCCACGTGCGGTCCTATCTGGCGCTGAACGCCGTCGATAACGGGCTCGCCGGTGGTCTCGGTCCAGATGAACACCTGCGACGCCTGGGCCATGCGGCGTTCGGCGGCCTCGCGCTTGTTTTCCTCCAGGAGGATGCCAACTTCCTGAGACTGCTTGCGGAAGGCGAGCCCGGCGAGGATTGCCGCGGCGAGGGCCAGCACGGCCAGGGCGAGGGTGGCGACGGCGGTGAGCTGGGTCGCGAAGGTGAGCGACATGGTCGGAGGCTACGGGGAGCGGTGTCGCCCGCGCGGGCTGTCCGGCTTAGTGTCCAGCTCCGGGTTCCGGTCCGCCCACCGCTTAACTTGATCCCGGCGGCGTCGGCCCACGCCAGCTCGCCCGCGCGGGAGTGCCCTAGCGCACAAGGCGGTCAGAGAGTATTCGGCATCGCGCTTGACCGGTCTAGCGCGAGGTCAAGGATGACCTGGGCGTGCTGCCCGCGGTGAGAACCGAGGACGACGCCGACGCCCTGGCGATCTCGAGCGCGGACTGACCCACACCTTCAGCTATCAGAGGTAATGACCCATTACCTCTGATAGTGATAGCCCGAAGGCATCGACCAGCCCGCACCTGAGATGACCCGGCCGAAGTAGTCGCCCATGGCTTGGGCAGCGGGCAGCACGGCCATGTCGCGCTCGGCCTGGACGGCACGCATCTGGGCCTGGTAGAGCTCGAGTTGGTCCGTTTGGTCCGTGTCCATCGCGATCACCACATCGCCCGTCGCTTCGCTCAGGCCGTTCTTGGCCTGTTCGGCGGGCAGCCCGGCCAGGTCGCCCGCGACTTCGCGCCAGACCCGGCCGAGCGCGATGCCGAACACGCCCTGGCCGCCCTGCAGCAGGTCGACCACCTCGTCGGCGGAGGTGCACTCGTAGACGCTGACTCCGTCGCTCATCAGCGTCACCTGGGCCAGGTCGGCGCTGCCGCGGTCGCGCAGGTGCTGCACCGCGGCCCTGATCTGCTGCAGCGTGATCCCGGTGTCGAGCAGCCGCTTGACCACTTTCAGCACGACGATGTCGCGGAAGCTGTACAGCCGCTGCGAACCGGACCCGTGGACGCTCGGCTTGACCAGCCCGGTGCGGGCCCAGTAGTCCAGCTGGCTGTCGGTGACCCTGGCGGCTGCGCACGCGACCGGGCCACGGTAGCCGATCTCCTCAGTGTCCACCTCTGCGGCACGGGGTGAGGCATTACGTGGGATACCGCTGTGTCTGGTCGGCAGCCCGGTCAGCTGCGTGATGGCGGTCTCGTTGTGGGCACGGATTACGCGGTCACGCTGCGCGGTGAGGTCACCGTGGCTGGAGGCCAGGTCCCACACCCGCACCGTGCCGTCCCAGGTGTCCGGAACGATGATGTCACGGCCGTCGGCCCGACTGACCTCCACCGCTACTACCCGGCCATGGTGACCGGCCAGGAGCTCGCTGCCCGGAACGTGGACGGCGGCGAGGTACTCCTGGAAGGTGTGGTGGGCAAAGCAGTACTGGCCGCTTTCCCGCTCGACAAGCAGCCCGTTGGAACCGGCGTCGGTGAGGAAAACCGTGCCAGCAGCACCGGCGATGATGTCACGGGTGGCGGCCCGACCGACCGTCACCGTCACCGCCACCGCCATCACTACCCGGCGATGGCGGCCGGCCGGGGGCTCGGTTGGGAACCCGACGGCGGCAAATCGGCCGGAGCACCGGTAGGTGTTGAGATTACGCCCGATCCACTCGATCCACTCTCGGTCCGCCTCATAGACCACGGGAATCGAAACAGCATTGCTGCTGCCGCATGCGTCCACCAATGTAATCAAGCCTTCGCCCTGGGCCGAACCAAGCAAGGCGTCGCGGACGGGATCAGTCAGGTACCGGTCCGCTGTCACTGTGATGCCGATGTAGTCGGCGAAACGCTGGAAGGCGTCAGTCTTTGCGAGATGCGTCTCGCCTGACAGTTTGATCGCCGCGGACCCCATTCTGCACTGCACGGCTGTGTATCCGCGGGCATCCCAAGCGGTCTGATGCACCTGCTGGCTCCGGCCAGCAGTAGTGATCTGCTCAGCCTCGCGATGAGCCGTGCTGAGAATTTGTTCAGCCCGGCCTTGGGCTTTCTCGACCGTCTGGGCGGCTTGTTCTGCCGCGGTGCGAGCATCACTGAGGATCCGGCCAGCCTGCTCATTGACTTCATAGATCATCTGGGCGGCTTGTTCTGCCGCGGTGCGAGCATCACTGAGGATCCGGCCAGCCTGCTCTTTGGCTTCATGGATCATCTGGGCAGCTTGATTCAGCGCCTCGTCACGGGCGGTGGCGATAATCTGTTCCGCCTCTTGACGGCCAGTCTTAAGAGCCTCCTGTGCCTGTTGCCGGGCAGCGACGACCTCCTCCCGCGCCCGTCGCAGATCATCGGCCGCCGCCTCGGCCTTTAGCTGGGCGTCGGCGATGATGTCGGCAGCAGCACCGCGGGCCGCCGCGATGGCAGCCTCCATTGAGCCCATCAAGTCCATCGGATCCAGGCAGCGTTCGGCTTCGTACTTTCGACGTGGGGCTATGAAGTGGCCATCGTGATCCGACAGGTTGAGAGCCCTCCGAAGACGCTCGTCAGCTGACGGCATCGGCGGGGTGCCATCCCCCGTCTCACCCAGGAGTTCGCGGAACCGCCGTGCCACATGCTCAGGAGTGATCTCGCGGTCGACGGCTTCCAAGAGGCTCAGCAGGTCGGCCAGTTCCCGCGCGTACTCACTTTGCTGCGCCGCGTCCTGGGACTTGTCGTGGTCGTTCACTGGACCTCCTCCTTTCTCGGCGCCGACGTTGCCGCCGATTTCACTCTCCCCTGAGCGGGGTTCCGGGCCAGAAGCTCCCGGGGGGCGCGCGGGGCTATCTCCGGATGATCCAGAAGACGGTCCCGGCCGTTCTTCAGGTGCTGGCGGATGGTTGCCTCGCTTTTGCCGAGCTGCTTGCCGATCGCGTGGGTGGACATCCCGTCCATGACCAGCTTGAACACATCACGCTGAGCCGGTGTCAGGGAGTCGAGTACATGCTCGACCCATAGTTCGTCCTCGCAAGCGGTTAGCTCGTCGTCCAGGTACGCAGGGAGGGTCAGGTGACCACCCTCGATCTCACGTGGCTGGCGCTCGCGGTCACGCTGGCGGGCCTTGATGAAAAAACGAATCGCCGCCCGGCGCACGTAGGCGGCCGGGTTGCTGAAGGCCTGGCCGACTCTGGATCGCCTGAAGAAGTCTTTCATCGCCTCCTGCGTGGCATCCTGGGCCTCTTCCATCGTCGCCCATGACCACCAAAAGCCTGACTAGCTTGGGGTATTCGGCGGTGTAGACCGCCTCGAGTTGGACGCGGGTGACGTGGCGGGCAGGCGCGGCCGCTGGCCCGCCCTGGTCCATCGGCTCCATACGAAACCTTTCGTACTAGGTTCTCAAGCCGCGCACCCACAGTTCCTCCCATAGGTTAGGTCCGCGGCCGCGGCGAAGCGTGAAGACCAATTTCAAGATCTTTCGCGGAGCGACCCGCGTTCCGGCAGTCATCTCTTCCAGGTCACCACCGCGGCGCATGCGAGCCCAGCACAGCCAGCTATACCGTGGTGGCGATGGAATGCGTGCTGGCGTACGTGCCGCCCACCGCGGCGATCACCCGCTGTATCACCCGGGCGCGTCTTGAACATCCGCCTGCGACGAGCAAGCTGGAAGCCCGGACGCGGGGCTCGGGGGTTCAGGGCGATTCCCGATCCAGCGCAGGAGGCGGAAAGCCCGCTCGCTCAGGGCCGGACTCCCGAACAGGGCGGTGCCGATGATCGTGAGCACCATCATCACTTCGATCACGGCGATGATCTCACCGAGCATGGGGTGGAGTATCGCGATGCCGACCGGAGTGCCGAGCGAGGCAACGCCCACGCCTACCGTCCGCCAGGGCGGCGAGCTAGGCGGTTTGGGCCCTCCGGCAGGTAGTCCTTTCGGGTCCTTGTACGCCGCAGACTGTGCTGGTTTCATGGCCGACCCGATCCAGGCGGGCCGTTGGTGCCGGCCATGTTGTCGTGGTCCATGTAGAGCCTTCCGCAACCTCACGCGGCCGGTGTATTACCGGCCGCCTCAATAGCAAGGTCTCCGAGCTGGTCGGCTCGTGAAAGTCCCAGTTCGCAAGGCGACCAGGGGCTGGAGGGACAGGACCAGTTACGTGGTGATCAAGTCAGCAAGATCCCGTCGGCCATAGTGAGCACGCTCCCCGCTGAGCGATGAGCTGGATGCGGATTCTCCCCCGACGACGGCTCAGCGGGCGGGCCGAGGTGCCCGGCGAGGAGGTGGCCACAGGGCGGTCCAGGTTGCCACGGGGAAGTCGTCGATTTCGTCCGGCAAGAGCGAAGGGTTCACGAGGAGCGGTTCGAGGAACGGATCAACGGGCATAGCAGTCTGGTACCTGCGGCATACCAGGAACGCGGCGTACAGCACCCGCAACCTCGCTGGTGGAATCCATCAGAGTTATCAGAGGTAACGGCGCATTATCCCTGATAACCCGCCGGCGGTCCTGCGGGAACGGCGCCCACGGCGGGACTGACTCCCGCGCATTATCTCCAATAGCACTGGGATCGGGTCGGGAGCCGGATGATGTCCCGCTCAGGCGGCTGCGGCTCCGGGCGCGGTATGGGCGGGCAGCCACTGGAAGGGTGCCTGGCCGTAGTCGGCGCGCCACCGGGCGCCGTTAACGTCACCCATCTTCCGCCCGGACTCCTCCCTGGCGGCATACCGTTCAGCTCCCGCTCACCGGACTATTGAGCGGACAGGTCTTACGAGACAGCGTTTCCGCAGGCCGCCAGGCCCGCGGGACGGCGCTCTGCGTGTCCGGCAGGCGGTCCCCTAACGGACACCGACCAGGATCACGTGTTACCAAGCCTGGCCGGCGTCAGTCCAGATCTTCCCATCCCCATGGCCCGGCTGGACTGCCGTCAACCTTCCGGCCGGACCAGAACAACCCGTTCCGTCGCCGCCAGCCGGGCCCGTACGCATAGCACCCTGCCGGGAGGCCGTGTTCAGCAAACTGGACGCTTTAACGCGGTTCCTGACACCATTCTTACCGGCCCCCCAACCCCGGCGTGATCTCGATAAGGCCTCAGTCGCGGAGGCGAGCACCTGCATGACAGTTAGGATCGAAGGTCTGCGGCAGGCGGCGTGAGTTTCGCGATCTTGTCTCGGCGAGCTTCCGTGGCAGCTAGCGGATTGAGTACCCGGTAGAGGTCGTCGAACTGCTCCCGCAAGTCGGACCGCTTCACCTCCAGCACTTTCAAGTCCGGGATTGCGCCACCCTGGTAGTTGTACACAGTGAGCAAGTCGCCATTGGTGGTCACGTAATAGGCAGGCTTGATCCAGAACGAATAGGACTTGACCTGGCCGAGCCCGGCATCGGGGCGAGTCTTGTCGGTGTCCTTGCACTCCACCAGGACCAGCGGCTCGCCATCGGTCAGCCTGTGCCGGTCATCAGAGAAGTACAGCAGGTCGGCCGCGGCGACACGGTGATGCACGCCCTCGAACATGTCAAACGGGAACTCGGCCGCCTCCTGCTCCTCTTTGTAGCCAAGCTCGCGGAACAGCGGGCTGACGAAGTGCATCTCGACCTCGCGCTCGGAGTCCAGCCGGACCGACTCGAGATGGTCGAAGAACTCCGGTCTGGGTCTCGGGTCCGGGTGG
This sequence comes from uncultured Actinomycetota bacterium, assembly GCA_963842265.1. GTDB lineage: Bacteria > Actinomycetota > Actinomycetes > Streptosporangiales > Streptosporangiaceae > Palsa-504. The sequence goes on along the minus strand of CAWJGE010000008.1, from coordinate 162,077 downwards.
TCGTTTCGCTCGGGCGGCCGGATCGGCAGACTAAAGACCACCCAGTCGTCTAGGTCTAGCTCGCTCAGCGGCGGCTGAGCTGCGATCCCCTGAGCGGTCAGTTGCCTGGCCACCATTTCCTTGCGCGGGGGCGACCAGGCCTGGAAACCGAACAGATCGCGGAGCCGGTAGAACCGGACCCGGCGAGTGCCGTAAGTACTCACCTCGATCGACCGTCGGATGGTGGCGACCACCTCGGCGGGGTCTTTCTCCTTTGTCATAGCCGTCCCCTCCTCGGTCACTCAGCGCAATTGGGGTCCTGCGAGCAGCCTCGCCTTCTGCACGGCGAACTCCTGGTCCGTAAGCGCCCCGGCCTCGCGCAGCTGCACCAGCTTGGCCAGCTCGTCAGCTACGGACCCTACGGTCGCCTCGGCAGGCACTGCAGCCGGTGGCGGGCCGCCGAGCATCAGACGGGTGATGACGGTCTTGACCTCCTCGGCCTGCGCCTTGGGGACGTGGAACTCCATAGCGTCCGCTCCGGTCGCCACCTTCACCACGGTGTACCGCAGCCCGGCGCGGTGCGTGGTCACGCCCTGGATCTGCCGGATGGGAATCATGTTCGAGTCCCGGCGCTTGCCAGAGAGCGCAAGGCTGAACCCGCCAGTCAGCACGGCAGCAGTCGCGCCGCCGGGCGCGTGCCACGAGCTGCGGCCCCACTCAATGCGGTCCTCGTAGATGGCCACCTTGGCGTTGCGGCCCTCAATGTGCGACGTGAACTCCATCAGCGGCGCGCTCATGATCCCCCACGTGCTCCCGCGCAGTAGGAATGCTTGACCTCACGCATCGTAGTCCGCCGAGGACAGGCACACCGGGCGAACAGAACATCGTGCCTTACCCCACGGCCGGCATAGCTCGTTCATCAGTCCGCGTCGGCTCGCTAACGCCACTGGCCGTTCAGCTGCTGCGGTCCGGGTTGCGTCCGGCGGCTGCTCGGCCGAGATCGGCAGGGTCCGGGCCATTGTCTCGTCCTTTCGGTCGTTGAGGACACGCCGTGAGTCCCTCGGCCAGCTACCGCGCCCGTGTGGCTCCTGGCCAAGGGGAGGCGATAAGGGGCTGAGCCTGGCGGCTGCGGCGCCGGGCAATGCCCGCTGGTCACCTGCGTTGTCCCGGCCGCGGAGGTGCCGGACGGGTTATCACGCGCGATGAGCGTGGCGGCGGCGGTCGTGCCGCCGCGGCCGGGCCCGGGACCCGGCTGGGGTGACCGGCGTGATCGCCGGTGCAGGTTTTCACTGTGTCACCCGCCGGGGGATACCCGAAGGCATGATTTCGTACAAAGGTGATAACGGAGCGTGGTTGAATGTGACGGGGATCACGCCCCGGCTGTGGCTCCGTCCCGGCCCATCCGCCCGGGACGGACGCTGCGATGACGCCGGGCTCGGCGGCTGGAGGACTTGTGGATCTGAAGCTGGGTCACTACAGCAAAGACGGCATCGAGGTCGTCAACGTCGAGGGCGAGATCGATATCTACACCGCGCCGCGGCTGCGCGAGCTGCTCATCGATCTGGTCGGCAAGGGCAGCTACCAGCTCGTCGTCAACCTGGAGAAGGTCGGGTTCCTCGACTCCACCGGGCTGGGGGTGCTGGTCGGCGGCCTGAAGCGGGTGCGGCCGCATGACGGCTCGCTGGATCTGGTCTGCACCCAGGAGCGGATCCTGAAGATCTTCAAGATCACCGGGCTGACGAAGGTCTTCGGCATCTACCAGACAGTGGACCAGGCCATCGCGGCCAGGAAGTAAGCAATAGCCGCCAGGTTCGCGGTGTAGGGGAAACGACCGTTACCCCGACATGGCCGCGCGGCGCGACTGCTCAGGGCGCCCTTCAGGTCGACGTGCCGGTAAGACTGCTGCCACCAGGTACACGCGATTGCGTTCAGCCAGGTCGGCGCCTTGGGTGATTCCGGAGTGGCATGCAGGGATGCCTGAGGTGGTCTGGTGTGGGCGTCGCGGTGTTGCTTGGTGGCCGGGGGTGTAAAAAATAACCCCTGAGTTCCCGGCTGCCCCACCAGCTCACATAGGCCCAGGACCAGCGTCTTCTCAGCCGTGACGATACCAGTTCTGTGATTGATGAGACTTCAGCTTTCCTGAAACCCTATCGTCTTCCCTGTTGATCGTGCGGTTCGGGTGAAGGCGGGGTCTGGATTGACGCTGGCAGTGGTGCGGGACCTGCGGGACGCGCGTGCCCCGGCGGGTCCGGATGAGCTGGACGCGTTCGAGACTGACGTGCTGGCCGGGTTCGTGCTCGCCCGGGCGGCGGCCGGGCTGTCGGACGGGACGATCAGCTCCGACGTGATCCACCTGGAGCAGGTCCGGGCCTGGCTCGGCCGGCCGCTGTGGGACATGGAGCCGCCGGACGCGGATGAGTACTTCGGCAAGGTGCTGCGCTGCACGGCCAAGGGGACGCGGCTGTCGCGGGCGCAGGCGCTGAAGACGTACTTCCTGTTTCTTGAGCTGCGGCACCAGGTCGAGATCCACCAGATGACTGGCCGTGTCGTCGAGTGCCCGATCGACGAGATGAACCGCCCTCGTGGCCAGCAGCAGGCCCGGCTGCGGATCCCGCCGCCAGCCGAGCAGGTCGGCCGGCTGTTCGCCGGGTGGCGTGGGGAGCTCGCGACCTGCCGGAAGTTCGCCCCCGCCGCCCGCAACTACACCGCGTGCAGGCTGATGGCCGACGTCGGGCTGCGGGTCAACGAGGCATGCAAGCTGGACCTCGCCGACGTGAAATGGGACCTGGGCCGGTTCGGCAAGCTCCACGTCCGGCACGGCAAGGGCGCCCGCGGCTCCGGACCCCGCGAGCGGATGGTCCCGCTGATCAGCAACGCCGGCGCCACGCTCCGCTGGTTCGTCGAGGACGTGTGGGCGCAGTTCGGCGACGACCACACCAGCCCCGGCGTCCCGCTGCTGCCGTCAGAGCGCAAGAACGCCGACGGGTCGGCCGCCCGGGTCGGGGACGAGGCGCTGCGCGCCACCCTGAAGGATGCGGCCAGGACGCACCTGCCGGACTGGCCCGACGTCGTCACGCCCCATGTCCTGCGGCACTTCTGCGCATCCCAGCTCTACCTGGCCGGCATGGACCTGATCGCGATCCAGGCGACCCTCGGGCACGCATGGATCGCGACCACGATGAACTACGTCCACGTCCCCGGCACCCACGTCGAGGATGCGTGGATCGCAGGCCAGCAGCGCGCCGCCGAGCGGATGAAGGGGCTGAGGAAATGAGCATGGCGTTGGTGGCCGGGGGCGGCCGGGAGGGGCAGCGATGAAGTGGAACCTGCGACTGGCGGCCGCCAACCGCGGCATCTGGAAGGCCAGCGAGCTGCAGCGGATGCTCGCCGACCGCAACCTGGTCATCAGCGCCGGGAAGATGTCCGGGCTGTGGTCCGGCGACCCGGCCAGCATCAAGCTGTCCGACCTCGACGTCATCTGCGCCGTCCTCGGCTGCGGCGTCGAGGAACTGCTGATCCCCGAGCCCGGCAAGGTCAGCAGCGGCAAGGAGCAGGAGGGCCAGCCCGCCGCCGCGGCCTCGGCGGCGGCACCGCCAGCCGTTACCCCAAGGCGGCGCGACGGGCGATCTCTTCCCCCCGCCTGATGGCGGGCAAGCGTGATCCCAGGCCGGCATCGAGCTGCGCGGGATGCTTCTCGTGGGGCAACCTGCCGCTGAGGTTGTACTGCAAGGCATGCCAGTCCTTCGGCGTGACTCACGAGCCTGGCGAGTGTGCTGCCTGCCACCGCGTCGTCCCGCTGAAGAAGGGCTACTGCCGGCTGTGCTGGATGCAGGCCAGCCTGGAGGCCAAGGGCCAGGTCACCGTGCTGGAGCCGTTCCTGCGCGAGATCGGGCACCATCAGCTCAGCTTCGCCGGCATGCAGCGCTGGGGGACCCGCGTGCCCGGGCACCCGGCCGGCAGGCAAGGACGGCGGGCCGGCAAGCCCCGGCCCCAGCCGCCGCCACCGCCCCGCCCCATCACCGGCTGGATCCAGCTCAAGCTCTTCGACGCCAGGAAGGACTACACCCGGTTCGGCCGGAGCCGCCACGCCGACCTCGCCAGCCCCTGGCTAGCCAGGGCACGCACCGCCGCCCAGGCCATCGGGGAGGCCCGCGGCTGGACCCGCTGGGTCGCCAGCGACGTCGATCGCGGCCTGGTCATCCTGCTGTCTGGCCATGAGGACGGGGACGAGGTCCGCTACTCCGAGATGTTCCCCGCGCTCCGCGCCCACGGGATCAGCGCCGAGCGGACCGCTGAGATCCTCAGCAAGCTCGGCCTGCTCCGCGACGACCGGGTCCCGGCCTTCGAGACCTGGCTGGAACGCCACCTCGCCGGCCTGGCCCCCGGCATCCGGGCCGACGTCGAGCACTGGCTCAGGACCCTGCGGCACGGCGGCCCGCGGTCACGCCCCCGCGATCCCAAGACAGCCTGGACCTACCTGCACGCGATCGCCCCGGTGATGGCGGCCTGGTCCGGGCGCTATGACCACCTGCGCGAGGTGACCAGCGAGGACATCCTCTCAGCCATCGATGGCCTCACCGGCCACGAGCGTCATCACGCCCTCAGCGTCATCCGGTCCCTGTTCCGGCACTGCAAGAAGAACCGCACGATCTTCCGTGACCCCGCGGCAAGGCTACGGGTCGGCGAGCAGCCCCGCAGCGTCATCCTGCTGCTAGACGGCGACGACATCGACCAGGCAGTAGACGCCGCCCGGAGCCCACGGGACCGGCTTGTTCTCGCGCTAGCCGCCATCCATGCCGCCCGGCACAAGGCAATCCGCGAGCTCCACCTCGATGACATCGATCTAGGCAACCGGCGCCTGACCATCGCCGGCCGGACCCGGCCACTGGATGACCTCACCCGCCAGGTGATCCTCGACTGGCTCAGCTACCGGCGCGAACGGTGGCCCAATACCGCCAACCCCCACCTGATCATCACGCGGCAGACCGCCATGGAAACCGGGCCGGTCAGCAAGGCATGGCTGACCGATTCCTTCCGCGGTCAGGCGGCAACCCTGGAACGCCTGCGAGTCCACCGCCAGCTCGACGAGGCCCTCGTCCAGGGACCGGACCCGCTCCACCTGGCCGCGATGTTCGGCCTCGACCCCGCAACGGCGATCCGTTACGCGGAAAGCGCCCGGCAACTGCTCATCACGGCAGCCGAAGCGCAAGATCCCGCCAATGCCGACGCGTCCACGAACGGTGGACACGCGGCCGGGGGAAGGAAGGAGGCCGGAGACGGGCGATGACGGGCTCGCCAGCGTCGCGGAGACGCTGTCCGGCCTCACTGCTGAAGCGCGCGCCGGCAGCCTGGACGACGCGGCCGCGCTCACCGCGCTTGCTGCCGCCCGCCGCATCGCGGCCGAACTCGAGCACTGCGAGCTGGCCCTGATCGACGCGGCCCGGGCCGACGGCGCGACCTGGTCCCGGATTGCCACCGCGATGGGCACTAGCAACCGGCAGACCGCGCAGAAGCGCCACGCCGACCTTGCCCGCCGCTGCACGTGTCCACCATCGGTGGACACGTCGGCGACACAACCCGGGCAGCAGTCCCCGGAGGCCGGGCAGGACCGTGCCCTCGCCGGGGCGAGAGTCCAGCCGCCGCTGGATGCCGGGGACGCAAGCGACTCCGTCCCGGGCGCTCGCCGGGATGCCGGGTTGCCAGCCGCACCCCAAAGGCGGTCGGCCGTCCCGAGAATCACCGACGCCATCATCGCCGAGGGCCGCTACGAACTCGTGCGGGCACCAGACCATGCCGAGACCCACGCCTGGCACGTCCTGGCCGGCGGCAGGCTCGCGGGGCTGGTCCGCCCCACCTGGCGCGGGGAGCGCAGCCGACCTGGCTGGGAGCCCGTCGACACCGCCGGGACCGCGCTGCCCGCCACCGGGATCGGCAGGGTCACCTCTGCCGGGAACGCCCGCACCCGCGACGCAGCCGCGGTCAGCCTGCTGCGCGCCCTGCAGCGCCAGCAAGGACAAGAGCGCAAGAAGGCCGCCCGCTGAACCGCGCAGCCAGCCATCACCTCGAACGGAAGGACCACGATGCCCGGAATCAGCCTGGCCGCCGCGGACGCCGCAGAGCTAGCCGGCTTCCTGCGGTTCCTGGGCGAGTGGCTCGCGACCGACCACGGCCAGCTCAGCGACTCCCTCGCACAGTTCATGGATGGCCATCCCTACGGGGTCGAAACGCTCCGGCACGACCTCGCCCGCTTCACGTCCCTGCCCGGCGGCAACGACGGCGAGCACCTCTTCCCACCCGAGTTCTAGGCAGGCAGCGGGCCACGGCAGCACCGTCCACCATCCGTGGACATTCGGATGCCCGAGCGCGCGAGCGAATCCCCGCGGGCCGAGGGCATCGTCCCTGGCTTCATGCGAACCCAAGGGTCCAGACAGCCCATAAAGGCCGAACAACCTTCAGTTCCTATACAGGATCCGTCAGTTCGGCTGAACTCCTGGGAATCTCGGCCCAGGACTCCTAAAGCTACGGCCAGGGGCAAAGTAGCGCTGCGGCACCTATCGAATTCGGCACGTAGTGGTCTCAAGTAAGGCATACCGGCGAGTAGGTGACTGTCGTTCCTGATCGTGGTGGCGATCGTCTTTCCGTGATCGCTGGCGAGAGGGCTACGGGGTGAAAACTGAGTGGGGTCCGGATGAGCTGATCGGCGCGTGGACACTGACCGGGGGCGACTGGGACCTCATGGGGAACAAGTCGGGCGTGACCCGGATCGGGTTCGCCGTGATGCTGAAGTTCTACGAGCTCGAGGGCCGGTTCCCTGCCTACCCGGAGGAGGTCCCGCCCGCGGCGGTCCGGTATCTGGGGTCGCTGGTGAAGGTCGACCCGGTGCTGTTCGCTAAGTACTCCTGGACGGGGCGGTCAATCAAGTACCACCGGACGCAGATCCGCAAGGTGTTCGGGACGCGGGGACCGACCGAGGAAGACGAGGACCGGTGGGCGCGGTGGCTCGCCGAGGAGATGTGCCCCACGGAGGTCAGCCGGGACCGGCTAGCCGCGGCGCTGCGGCGGCGCTGCCGGAGCGAGAAGGTGGAGCCGCCGACCTTCGGCCAGGTGGACCGCATCGTCGCCTCGGGGTGCAGGCAGTTCGACGATGACTTCGCCGCGATGGCCGCCGGGCGGCTCGGCCCCGCGGTGTGCGGGCGGCTGGAAGACCTGCTGTCGAGGACGAGCGTGCTGGCCGACCTGAAGTCCGACCCGGGGCCGCTGGGGCTGGACACGCTGCTGGCGGAGATCGGCAAGCTGTCGACGGGGCGAGCGCTCGGCCTGGACGAGACGGTGTTCAGCGGAACGTCTGACCGGATCGTGGCCGCGTGGCGGGCGCGGGCTGCCCGCATGTACCCCTCGGACTTCGAGGATTGCGGGGTCCCTGTCCGGTACACGCTGCTGGCCGCGCTGTGCTGGACCCGGCAGGCCGAGCTCGTCGACGGCCTGGTGGAGTTGCTGATCGGGCTGATCCACCGGATCAACGCCCGCGCCGAGCGGCGAGTGGAGAAGGAGCTGATCGGCGAGCTGGCCAACGTGCCTGGCAAGCGCGGCATCTTCACCAGGATGGTGAACGCCGCCCTGGATCACCCTGACGACACGGTACGGGAGGCGGTGTACCCGGTGGTGCCGGGCGGGGTGAAGACGCTCAGCGCCCTGGCCCGGGAGCTGAAGGCGACCGAGCGGGCGGTGGCCGAGCGGGTCCGCTACCAGCTCCGCGGCTCCTACACGCACTACTACCGGCGGATGCTCGCCCCGCTGCTGGGCTCGCTGGAGTTCCGGTGCAACAACAGCGCCTACCGGCCGGTGACAGACGCCATCGACCTGCTCGCCCGCTACGCGGGCACCGACAGCGACCACAGGCACTACGCGGCCGGGGAGAGAGAGTACCTGTCGACGGGGTGGTGCCGAAGGCGTGGCGGGAGGCGGTCATCGGCGATGACGGCCGGGTTGAGCGCATTCCCTATGAGCTGTGCGTGCTGATCACGCTGCGGGACGCGCTGCGCCGCCGCGAGGTCTACGTCCAGGGCGCGGGCCGCTGGAAGGACCCGGACGAGGACCTGCCCGGTGATTTCGAGGACAACCGGGACGTCCACTACTCCGAGCTGGGCAAGCCGCAGGACGCCGCGGAGTTCATCGAAGGCCTCCGCAGGCGCCTGGACGAGGGGCTCACCCGTCTCGATACGGCCCTGGCCAATGGCACCGCCGGCGGGGTGCGGATCATCACCCGCCAGGGCAGCCCGTGGGTGAGCGTCCCCAAGCTCGACAAGCTCCCCGAGCCCAGGAACCTCGGCGCGCTCAAGGCCGAGGTGCAGCGACGGTGGGGCACCATCGACCTACTCGACATCCTGAAGGACACCGCGTTCATCACCGGCTTCACCGACTCGTTCGTCTCGGTCGCCAGCCGCGAGGTGCTGGACCGCGGCACCCTGAACCGGCGGCTGCTGCTGGTGCTGTTCGCGCTCGGCACGAACATGGGCATCCGGCAGATGGCCGTCACCGGCGAGCACGGCGTGGGCGAGGCCGAGCTCCGCCACGTCCGCGCCACCTACGTCACCCGCGAGAACCTGAGGGCGGCGGTCACCACCGTGGTCAACGCGACCCTGGAGGCCCGCGATCCCGCATGGTGGGGCGAGGCGACCAGCACCGCGTCGGACTCCAAGCGGTTCGCGTCCTGGGACTCCAACCTGATGACCGAGTTCCACGCCCGCTACGGCGGCTACGGCGTCATGATCTACTGGCACGTCGAGCGGGGAAGGCTGTGCGTCTACTCCCAGCTCAAGTCCTGCTCGTCCTCCGAGGTCGCCGCGATGATCGAGGGGCTGCTGCGGCACGGGACCGACGCGGAGATTTCCGCCAACTACACCGACACCCACGGCGCCAGCCTCATCGGGTTCGCGTTCACCGAGCTGCTCGGCTTCAAGCTCCTGCCGCGGCTGAAGAACATCGGCGCGATCCAGCTCTACGCCCCCGGCCCCAGCCAGGCCGCCTGGCCGAGGCTGGAGAAGATCCTCAAGAAGCGGCCCATCGACTGGGACCTCATCGCCCGCAACTACGACCAGATGGTCAAGTACGCCACGGCGCTGCGGCTGCGGACCGCCGAGACCGACCAGGTGCTGCGCCGCTTCATGAAGGGAGGCGGCCCCAAGCAGCCGGTCTACCTCGCCCTGGAAGAGCTCGGCCGCGTGGTGCGGACGATCTTCGCCTGCGACTACCTCGCCGACGAGCGGCTCCGCCGGGAGATCAACAGCGGCCTGCAGGTCGTCGAGAACTGGAACTCGGCCAACGACAAGATCTACTACGGCCGCGAGGGCGTCATCACCGGCGACGACCGCGAGCACGCCGAGGTCTCCATGCTCGCGCTCCACCTCCTGCAATCGAGCCTGGTGTACATCAACACCCAGCTCCTCCAGGCGGTCCTCCGTGACCCGGCCTGGGCCGGCAAGCTCACCGAGGAAGACCGCCGGGGGCTCTCCCCCCTGTTCTGGTCGCACGTCAACCCTTACGGGCGGTTCCGCCTCGACATGGACAGGCGACTCGACCTCACCGCCGCGTGACGGTCCCGGGCCGCCCTGGCCCTGCCGGGAGCGGCACCCTGACGCCTTGCCGCAGGAAATGCCGGATTCCCCGCGACAAGAACTTGAACGCGAGATCATGACTGTTACTTTCGGCGGCAAGTGGCCGGGAATCTTCAGCGCTAAATGGCGTCTTCCTGGCCGGGAGGCAGGGCAACAACCTGGCCGCCGGTGGTGACCTCGGGGACGTACTTGTAGATGGTGGCCCGGCTGACGCCGAGCAGCCGGGCGATGGAGGAGACGGTGTTGTCCGGCCGGGTCAGCAGGTCGCGGGCGTGGCGGACCTGCTCGACCGTCATGGCCGGGGGTCGGCCCAGGCGCGCGCCGCGGCCGCGGGCGGCGTCCAGGCCCTCGCGGGTGCCCTCGACGATCAGCTCGCGGATGAACTCGGCCAGCGCGGCGAAGACGTGGAAGACCAGCCGGCCGCCGGGGGTGGTGGTGTCCAGGGCCTCGTGCAGGCTCTTGAACCCAATCCCGCGCCGGCGCAGCGTGGTGACGATCTGGATCAGGTCGGCCAGCGACCGAGACAGCCGGTCCAGGCTCGGCACGACCAGGGTGTCGCCGGGCCGCAGGTAGTCCAGGCAGGCGGCCAGCTCAGGCCGGTCAGCATTTTTGCCGGACAGCTTGTCGGCGAAGACGCGGAGGCAGCCCGCCTCGGCCAGGGCGTGCTGCTGGCGGTCGAGCAGTTGGCCGGAGGTGCTGACCCGGGCGTAGCCGATCAGCGCGCCGGTCCGGACGGCCGGTTCAGGGGCGAGAAGGTTGCCGGGGGTTTCGGAGGTACCGGGTTGGGGCGCGGCCACATCCCGGACTGACCAAGAAATAACCACCTCAGCCGTCTAGCGTGACCACTGTTCTGGCAGACGACGGAATAGCCCCGTGGCGAGTCGTGGTCCCGGGGCCTGGCGGTAGCTATATGCGGTTAGCGGCGCTGGATGATCAGGCGGCGTCCTCCCGCAGGGTGATGATGACGTCGTAGCCGAGGGCTTCGAGCTGGCGCCTGGCGTTGCGGGCCTTGCGGCTGCGGTCGGTGTGCCTGGCGTGCCAGTCGGGGCCGAGGTCGCGGAAGCGGGCGGCGGGGTCGTTCAGCAGGTGCCAGACGATGATCAGGATGGAGCGGCCCACGGCGCAGCCGGCCTTCTTCCGCCCGCCTCCGCCGGGGCGGGATGCGAGACGGCGGAAGCGCTCCCCGAGGAAGGTGCCGGTGTTCGCGGCGGCGTAGGCGGCCAGGACGGCGATCCGCTTGGCGTAGGTGTTGCCGTGCCCCTTCTTCCCGCGGCCCTTGACGGGTCCGGACTGCCGGGCAGTGGGGGTGAGCCCGGCCCAGGACACCAGCGCCTCCGGGGTCGGGAAACGGCTCATATCCAGGCCGATCTCCGCGATCAGCGCCGCGGCGGCCTCCCGGCCCAGGCCGGGGATCTCATCCAGCCGGTCCGCGGCCGGCAGCGCGGCGGCACCGTCGGCCCGCCCGGCCTCCGGCCCGGTAACGCCGTCCGCGTCCACGCCCCAGGACGCGGGGATCGCGGCCAGGTGCGCGCTGACCCGCTCTTGCAGGTCCCTGAGCTCCGCTTCCAGGAGGTCGATGGCCCGCAGCAGAGACGCGGCGGCATGCGCGTGCTGAGGACCGAACCGCATCCCGGACAGCGCCTCGGCGAGCGCGGGAAGCTTGTCGTTCCTCATCTTGCCCCGGCCCAGGGCGGCGAGGACCTGCGGGTCGCGCTCCCCGGCGATCATCGCCTCGATGACCGCGCGGGCGGTCTGGTGCCCGGCCAGCTTCGACACCACGGACGTCAGCTTGCACAGGGCGTCCTCCAGCAGCTTCTCCAGCCGCTGCCAGTACCTCGTGCGGTCCGTGGTCAGGTCCCAGATGTGCCGGGTGTACACCCGCAGCGCCCGGATCTCCGGCGGCGGCACGAACGAGGACCGCAGCATCCCCATCTCGGTCAGCCGCGCGATCCACCGCGCGTCCTCCTTGTCGGTCTTCGGCCGGCCCGGCAGGTTCCTGGCCTGGGAGGAGTTCACCAGCTGCACCGCCAGCCCGGCCTCCTCCAGCACCGCGAACCACACGCGCCAGTAGTCCGAGGTGGCCTCCATCGACACCATCTGCACCCCGGCCGCCTTCAGCTCCGCTGCGAGCTCCCCGATCGCCGGGACCGTCGCCGCCACCGTCTGCAGGTGCGACGTCCGGTGCTTCCTTCCCTGCGCCGGGGGCATCCGGACGCACACCACCGCGGACTCCTTCGCCACGTCGATCCCCGCGACGACCTCATAGCGCAGCTGGTAGTCCTCATCCTCCACCACCTGCGCGCTCATCCGCCTCTGCTTCTTCTGCTTCCGCGCGGCCACCGCGCCTCCTATCCTTAACCTCGGGTAATGACAGGCGGGCTGCCCGGGGACCAAGGTCAGCAGGCTCACGAAAGCCGAAGTCTGACCAGCGCGCTCACGGCAGCAGAAAGCAACCCTCAAAGGTCAGGTCCCAGCGCCAGGCTGTAAAACGGGCTCAGATCCCACAGACCTGCCGGCGTCACAGGCAGCCCGCCACCATCCAACCCCACCCGCAGGCCCGCACGAACCAGCCGGCCCGCACCACAGACGGGGTAACCTCCGCCAGCCGCCCACCCGCACATACCGAAATTTCACGCGAACGCGACCATCCCCCGATGAGGACGGCTGTAAAAGAAACCAGCGTAAGAAGAGTTTTGTCAAGCGGTGCCGGAGAGTTTCTGGTGCCGATGGGAATGTCTTGCGAAGTGGGGTTCTTGCTACGGCTGGTGTTCGGCGTGCCGCGGTTTCGCGGCGGGCCGCCCCGGGGTCCTGGCTGCGGGCATGCTGAAGTCCCGCGCCGGGATGACTGACGACGGCCTTCCCCAGCGCGGTTCCGGATGCCCGCCACCTGGGTCTTCTCGCTCCACGTAGTGCAAGCGGGCTCGGCCCGGGGCCGCGGGAGGCGGCCGGGCCTGCCCCGACAGCGTTCAACCGAGCTGGTGAGAAGCTCCAGGCGACCGGGGGAGAGCTGCCCAGGGTTTCTTCCGGGGCTGGTCCCCGACGGCCTTGCGGGCTCGCTCTCCCCCTCATCAGGAGGAAGGTCAAGGGCACCCGCGGTGCGGGCGGATGGAAACGCTGGTCAGGCCGCCTCGGGCTGGCAGCGCGGGGCGTGCTGGCAGGCGGCGGCGCCAGAGGCGACCGCGGCATCCCAGCTGGTGCCGTGGACGACCAGGGAGTAGATCCAGCGCAGCAAGGACGCGGCGCACGCCACGCGGGCCCTGGCGCGCCGCGCGCGGGCCGCGGCCGCAGCCCGGGCCTGCCGCGGGCCCGCGTCAGCCGCCGCGGCGTCGGCGGCCTGGGTCAGCGCGGCGTACTTGGCGGCCATCACCGGGTTGAACCGGAGCATCGGCCATACCGCGCGCCAGGCGGTCAGCCGCAGCCCGGGCCGGCCGCGGCGGGACATGTGCGCCTGGCCCTCGAAAGCGCCGGAGGCGTTCTCGGACGGGGACAGCCCGGCGTGCTTGACCAGGGATGATGAACTGTCATACCGGCGCGGGTCACCGGTCTCGGCCAAGATCGCCGCTGCGCCGACGGCGGTCAGCCCGGGGATGTCCCCCAGCCGGGACAGGCCGAGCTCGCCCAGCACCATCACCATGTCCGCCTCCACGGCGCGCAGCTGGGCGCGGGTGCGCTGCAGGTCGCCCAGCTCATCGGCGACCCGGCGCAGCAGGCCGCGGCGGGACCAGGCCACCACGCCCTCGGTGTCGCCCGTCGCGGCGAAGACCCGGCCGCAGATCGTGCCCCAGCCCTTCTTGCCGCCCCAGCCGGGCACGGCAGCCCGGACCACGGCGGTGAACTCCTCCGGCCCCAGGGCGGCCAGCCGGGCCGGGTCCCCGCCGCACCGGGCCGTCACCACCTGCAGCGCCGCCAGCCAGGTCACCGACTTAAACGGCTGCGCGCACACCTCGGTCACCACCGGCCAGGCCACCGACAAGAAATCCCCGATCCGCTGCACCGACGCCGTCGCCGCGGTGATCAGCTGGGCGCGGCGCCGCCCCAGGTGCCGCAGCTGCGCCCACGTCTCATCCAGCTCCTCCGGGATATAGCAGTGCAGCTCGGCGGCCAGCCGCCCGATCAGCACGCAATCGCTCTCATCGGTCTTGTGCGGGGTGTAATCCTGCTGCTCACGGGCGATATGGCTCACCAGCGGCTGGATGCACACCAGCGGCAGCTCCCGCTCGGCGCACAGCCGCTGCACCTGCATCCACCGCGGCCCGGTCGGCTCGCACGCCACCGCCACATGCTTAAACCCCTTCACCTTGGCCTGCGCCACCGCCCAGTCCAGCGCCTCGCCCAGCCGGAACGCCTTCACCTTCACCGTCTTGCGGGCCAGCACCCGCACATCATGATCGACCACCGCCAGCGCCTGCTTGTCCTCGGCTAGGTCGATGCCGATCACCGCGCCATCGCGCGGCAACAGCTCGCGAAGCCGCTCCCGCCGCGCGTTCCGCCGCCGGTCTCCACGCGTCGCGCCGTTGCCGCTACCCTTGCTCATCAGAACGTCCTCTCTGGCTGCGTTTGGGACACCAAGCCCGTACTACCGCACCAGGAGGACGTTCCTGTATCAATCGCATCACCGCAGGACAACCGCCCCTAGCGCGTTGTCCTATTACTACGGTCCCGACCCAGTTGTTAGACACGCCGGCTTTGCGACACGTTTTACAACACCTTCCGAGCCACGATCGGTGTACTCAGCGGACAGAAGTTGATCATGTCGAGAATCGTTCGATTCCCGACATGATCAACTCGGCGTGGCCACCGGGCTCGGGCCGGTTCGGGTGGCCTTGTCCCGGACGTAGATCACAGCAGGCTTCCCATCACCCGGAAGGCGGCGGCCCGGATCCGCCTGCCGCCGCTGGCCGTTCCGTTTATCCCGCTGGGCCGGCCACGTTACGGGCGGGCGACGAGATCCACGAACGCGTCGGGGAAGGAGGACAGGATGATCACATGCTGGCTCCCGTCGGCGGCGACCAGGCTATGAAAGGGAAACCGTGGGTCAGTATTCGGCGCCCCCGTCAGCTTGGAGAGGTTCTCTGGGGTCTTGGGCGCGGAGCCGCGCCACCAGATCTCCCAGGGAATCCCGGATTTGTCGGCGAAGAAGACGTGCTGGGTGCCTTCGGATTGGACATAGTGCGTGGCCACCGGCAGTGACGTCGTGACTCCGGTGTCGCTGGTGAAGACCTCCGCGCGCGGGAACGGCGGCCCGGCCTGCTGGGTCAGGTTCTCCGCCTGGGGCATTGCATTGCCGAACCACCACAGCTCGAAGATCTCCCCGGTCGCGGCCACGAAGAACACGTGCTGCGAGCCGTCTGCCGCGACGTGGCTGGCCGGCCCGCTGACCGCCAGCGGCGGAGCGCCGGCGCTGATCCGGGTCAGGTTACGGGCCTGCCAGTCCTCGCCCGTCGCCTTGCGCAGCTCAATTATCTCGCCGCCAGACAGGTAGAAGGCGTGCTGGCTGTTGCCGTCGTGGGGGTAGACGTGACTGCAGACGGGCAGGTCGTCCGCGGGGAACCCCCCATGATCAGCGTCCCCGCCGGCAATTTGCGGGGTGGGCACGGCGTTCCCGGACCACTGCAGCTCGATGACCCGGCGCTGCTGGTCGAGATAGATGACGTGCTGGCTGCCGTCGTGGGGGTTGACGTAGGCGCTCAGGGACGGATTGGGGCCCGGGGCGGAGATCTGCGCGAGCAGGTCGCCGCCCTGCGCGGGCTGATTGCCCAGCCAGTACAGCTCCCACAGCTGCCGGTCCCGGGTGACATACACGACATGCTGACGGCCGTCCGCCGTGGCGTAGCTGGCGACGTCGCCGAACACCGATGCGAACTCCACTTCGGGAACCGTGGGCGGCACGCCGTGGCCGGTGAGGTCCCCCGCTCCGCTCGTGGTGTCGGTCCACCACAGCTCGCGCAAGTTCTCGTCGTGCTGCTTGACGATCAGGTGCAGGCTTCCGTCGGAGGCGGCGTGTGCCGCCATCGGCACCTCAAGGAACCCCTCAGATACGTCGGACCCGATGATCCTCTTACTCCAGCGCATTGATCTACCTCCGGCACCCTGGCGAGCCTTCTGACTCCGCCACCACTTCTAAGAGAGCGTCTGGCCGGCCGTGATACACCCTGTTGACGGCCTGACTTTCTGAGCGGCCCCCGGCGGCTGTCCGGGCGTGCTCTTCTGGACCACAGCACCGTTTGTCCCGGTCAGGTGCACATGCCGTTCCTGATCGCGCTGCCGGCAGCCGCAGCCGCGGGGCCGGGAACCCGCGGCTGGCCGCCGTCCGTATCACGACCGGAAAGCCAGGCCGTGGAAGACGCCGGAACCCGGCACGGTCAGGGGCATCCGTTCGGAGGAGCCTGGCCGGTCGTGACCGAGACCGCCGAGCCGGGGCTGACCCTGCTCCCGGCGGGCGGGTTCTGGCTCATCACCGTCCCGAGGTGGTTGCAGTATTTGTCGGTGACCTTGCTTACGGCGCCGAGGACCAGCCCGGCCGCCTGCAGGGCCTGGCCGGCCTGGGCCGTGGTGTCACCGGCCAGGTCGGGCACGAAGGCGAACGTGGGCGAGCCGATGGCGAGCACGTAACGGATGCCGGCCGACACCTGGCTGACCCCGGCCAGGGCGGTGACCTGCACCGGGTCCGGAATCCATAGGGTGGAGCCGTTGCCGGTGCCGAGTTCGCCGTCGGAGTTGTCACCCCATGTCCACAGCGTGCCGTCGGAGCGGACCGCCGCGCTGTTCCAGCCGGCGCTGACGGCGACCTGGGTGACGCCGCTCAGCCCGAGGGGCTCGGGGTTCAGCTTGCTGGTGGTGCTGCCGTCGCCGAGGACTCCGTGGGTGTTGTCACCCCAGGCCCAGACCCGGCCGCCGGCGCCCGCCACGGTCAGGGTGGCGGTGCCGTTGCTGGCGACCTGCCGGATCCCGGACAGGCCCGGCACCGGGGCCGGGGTGACGAAGAAGCCGCCGATCATGCCGAGTACCCCGTCGGCGTTGCGGCCCCAGGCGAACAGGGTGCCGTCCGAGCGGACCGCGAAGCTCGCGCCGCTCGCCGACACCTGGCTGATCCCGGTCAGGCCCCGCACTGTCACGGGGGCGAGCCGGCTGGTGGTGGTCCCGTCGCCCAGGTAGCCGTAGCTGTTGTCGCCCCAGGCCCGCACCGTGCCGTCCGACCGCAGCGCCAGCGCGTAGTCCGGGCCGGCCGACACCTGCGTGATGCCGGTCAGGCCGGGCACCTGGACGGGACTGAAGCGGCTCACGGTGGTCCCGTTGCCGAGCTCGCCGGCGCCGTTGTCGCCCCAGGCCCACAAGGTGCCGTCGGACCGCACCGCGTAGACGTCGCGGTCGTCGGTGCCCGTGCCCACGGCGATCTGGGTGATCCCGGACAGCCCGGCCACCGGCTGCGGCGTGACCGCGGTGCCGCCGGAGGTGCCGGTGCCCAGCGCGCCGAAGGTGTTGTCGCCCCAGGTCCAGACCGTGCCGTCGGACAGCAGGGCGGCGCTGGTCGAGCCGCCGGCCGATAGCTGACGGACGGTCCCCGGCAGGCCGCTGACCGGGACCGGCAGATCCTGCTCGGCCCTGGTCCCGTCGCCGAGCTCGCCGGCCGGGTTGTACCCGAAGGCGAAGGCGCCCGGCGTGGCGGCGGCCGTGGCCGGCGCCGCGGTCCCCGCGCTGGCCGCCACCGCCAGCCCGGCCACCACCAGGACCACGCGCCTGCTGCCCGGCCTGAACATCAGCCATCACCACTTCCTGCGCGACCTTCCGTGCCTGCCGGCGAGGTCCTGTGTGGGCTTCCTGACCGGCACAGGCGGGCCGGGACGGCGTGATACACCCGGCGCGGCCAGAGTACGGATCTGCTGTGCCGGTGAGCGGACGTCCCGAGACTAGGGCCCGCCTTGGTGCCGGGGCTCACGGGCATCCGTTCGCCGGAGGCTGGCCGATCGTGATCGAGACCGCGGAGCCGGGGTTGACCGCGGTCCCGGCGGGCGGGTTCTGGCTGATCACCGTTCCGAGGTGATCGCAGTACTTGTCGGTGACCTTGGTGACGGCGCCGAGCACCAGGCCGGCGGCCTGCAGGACCTGGCCCGCCTGGGCCTGGGTGTCACCGGTCAGGTCAGGCACGGGGGGCACCGGCTGCGGCACGTGGACCGCGAAGCCGGACAACGCTCCGGCAGCCACCTGTGTGGCGCCGGTCAGGCCGGTGACCTGCACCGGGCCGGCGACGCTGGTCGTGGTGCCGATACCGAGCTGGCCGAACCTGTTGTCGCCCCAGGCCAGCACGGTGCCGCCGGACTTCACTCCGAGCATCAAGGCGCCGCCGGCCGCGATCTGGATGATCCCGCTGCCGGCCGCGATGGTGTTCACCGGCCGGGTCACCGGGCTGCCGACGGGCGCGTTGCCCAGCTGCCCGAGAGTGTCGGCGCCCCAGGCCCAGACCGATCCGTCGGTGCCCAGGATCGCGGCGAACTTGACGCCGACCGCGGCGCCGGCGATGTGCACGGTGCCGATCTGGGTCACCCGCACCGGGGTGGTGCGCCCGGCCAGCGTGCCGTCGCCGAGCTGGCCGTAGTCGTTGGCGCCCCAGGCCCACACCGAGGCGCCGCCGGCCACGATCGCGACCACGGAGTCCCAGCCCGCCGCGATGCCGGTGACCTGGGACACGCCCGTGACCTTGACCGGCACCGCGCTGCTAGCGGTGCTGCCGGTGCCGAGCTGGCCGACGTTGTCATAACCCCAGGCCCACACCGTGCCATCCGAGCGCAGCGCCAGGCTGAACCCGCACCCGGCCACGATCTTGGTCACCCCGGCCAGCCCGCTCACCGGGGCGGGCGTGACCTCGTGATCGCTGGTCGTGCCCCGGCCCAGCTGGCCGGCGGCGTTGCCGCCCCAGGCCCACACCGTGCCGTCGGACCGCAGGGCCAGGCTGTGGTTGCAGCCGCCCGCCACCTGGGTGACCCCGGTCAGGCCCGTCACCCGAACCGGCGCCAGCCGGCTGTCCGTGGTGCCGTCGCCCAGCTGGCCGAAGCTGTTCGTCCCCCAGGCCCACACGGTCCCGTCGGTCCTCACTTCCAGGCCGTGACCTGACGGGGAGCCGTATCCGGCCGCCACCTGCACCACGTTGTTGCCGGCCCCGATGTCGACATACCGCGACCTATTCGTCGTGGTGCCGTCGCCCAGCTGGCCGTTCTCGTTATATCCCCAGCTCGCCACGTCAGGCGGCGGGGCCAGCGCCGCGGCGACCCGGGCCTGGGCCGACGCCGGTACCGCGCCCGCCGTCCCGGCCATGCCGAACACCAGCGCGGCGCACCCCGCCAGCGCGGTCAGCCGCCGCGATCGCAAGACCTTCATGATGATTCCCCTTAACCTCCCGGGCCCCGGCAGGCCCGCCAATGTGCCAGAACAGAGTCGCTAGCGCGCCGGCTGATACACCGGACCGGGGGCGCAGGCTGGGTCAGGCCGATCCGGCGCGCTGTTCAGGTGACGGATTCGCCGGCTCGCTGGCTCATTCCGTTTGCTTCAACCTGACGGAGGCCTCAATAGCTGAAGGTTGTCGCTCCTTCATCCCCGATCCACTCCCACAGCTGGACGGTGCCTGCCAGATCGGCGTTGGGCAGCAGCGCGCCCTTGTCGAGGTGCTTGGCGTTGAAGCAGACCGGGCAGACCATGAACCGGCCGCCGGCTTGGTCATACCGGGCCAGCAGGTCGCGCAGCGGAGGGCAGCCCTCGCAGGCGACGCCTGCCGCCACCCCGTCCAGCGCGAGCCGGACGGCCTCCTTGGCCTGGAACATCAAGGTCGGCCGCCCCGCTTCGGCGGCGCCGACCGCGACCAGGAACGCCACGGTCACCTTCTCCGCGTCCTCCATGCCCGTGCTGAGGCTGATCACTGCCTTTCCCGCCATGACCGCCCCCCTTTCTCGTCCGGTGCCAGCGCGGCCGGTTCCCCTTTCTGCCGGGACCGCCAGCCGATGGCACGATCGTTCGTGCCATGAACGTACGACTGGTCGTGCTATCCTGTCAAGACAATGAGCCAGACTGCCAGCCGGCAAACCCCCGCCGGGGAACGCACCCGCGCCGCGATCTTGCGGGCCGCCGCGTCGCTGGCCACCGTGGACGGGCTGGAGGGCCTGTCGATCGGGAACCTGGCCGCAGCGATCGGCATGAGCAAAAGCGGGCTGTACGCGCACTTCGGCTCCAAGCAGGAACTCCAGCTGGCCACCGTGGAAGCGGCCGGGCAGATCTTCGCCGACGAAGTCGTCGCACCCGCGCTCGCCGCCCCGCCCGGGCTGGCCCAGCTCGATGCGGTGTGCGAGGCGTTCTTCGAGCACCTGCAGCGCCGCACCTTCCCCGGCGGGTGCTTCTTCGCCGGCGCGGCGCTGGAGATGGGCACCCGCCCCGGTCCGGTCAAGGAGGCGGTCGCCGCCTTCCAGGGCGGGTTCGTGGACCTGCTCCGCGGCTTCGCCGCCACCGCCATCAAGCAGCACGAACTGGCCGCCGGCGAGGACCCCGACCAGCTTGCCTTCGAGCTGAACGGGATCATCCTGGCCGCCGACGCCAACTTCGTCCTGCACGACAACCCCGCGGTCCTGGACCTGGCCCGCCAGGTCGTGCACCGCCGGCTCGGCCCCGCCAGCAACGGCAACCCCGGCAGGCAGTTAAGGCCGCCGCCCGGCCGCGGCCGGCCACCGGGCACACCAGCGCATGCCGTCGCGCGCCAGGACTCACATAACGAGGCTCACATAACGCCTGTTCGGCGCTCACCAGCCCGTTGCCCCTTCCGGGCTTACTTGGTACTGGCCCCCGGATAGCCGCGCGGGAACACGTGAGAAGTCATCATCCTGCCCCTACCGGGCACCGGTCCGCTCCTCCGTCGACTCCCGTCATGACTCCCGGGTCTGCCACTCGCCCTTCCGCACACAGCGTGACTGTCCAGAAATCGATCGATTCTCGACAGGGGCCGGATCCGGGCGACCGCCAGTACATGATCTTCGCGGGCGAGACCCTGGAAGCATTGAACGCTGGCCGCCATCCTGCCCAGGCTGCGGGCTTCCGTCGGCCAGGCTGACAGAGGCGAGGCGGCGGGGACCGCGCGAGGACGCCATTTAGCGCTGAAGATTCCCTGCCACTTATCGCCGAAAGTCACACATCAGCACACCTCGCGATGTCTCAGTTAGGGTGTACGGTGAGTGTGTAACGGGTAGGTACCTTAAACGGACAAGGAAGCGGCCGGGTGGCGAACGTCGGCTACGCCAGGTGCTCCACCCTGGCCCAGGACCTCACCGCGCAGCGGCAGGCCCTGGCCGCCCTCGGCGTTCCCGCGGACCGGGTCTACCTCGACAAGGGACTCACCGGCACCAGCCGCGCCCGGCCCGGCCTCGACCAGGCCCTCGCCGCCGTCCGGGAGGGCGACACCCTGACCGTCACGAAGCTGGACCGGCTCGCCCGGTCCGTGCCCGACGCGCTGGACATCCTCAATCACCTGTCGGCCCGCGGCGTCCGGTTCGCACTCGGCGGGTCGGTCTACGACTGGAACGACCCGTTCGCCCGGATGTTCCTGCAGATCCTCGCCGTCATCGCCGAGTTCGAGGCCAACCTGATCCGCCAGCGCACCCGCGAGGGCATGGAGATCGCCCGCCAGAACGGCAAGCTGCGCGGCAAGCAGTCCCGACTCAAGCCCGCCCAGGACCGCGAGATCCGCCGCATGCACGACAGCGGCGATTACAACGTCGCCGAGATCGCCGCCCTGTTCAGCGTCAGCAGGCCCACCGTGTACCGGTCCCTAGACCGCACGGCTGGGCTTCCCCCGCTTCCCGCCGGCACCCGGCCCGTGCCTGACGTCACCAAGTACGACCAGATGCTGACCCGCAACCTCGAACAACAGTGACGGCCCGGGACCGAGTGCCGCCGCCCTGGCAGTCGCTACATTTCGTATACGCCTGATAATGGAACGTGGCTTAATGCGGCAGAGGATCAACCTGGCTCTGACTACGTTTGCCCGCGGCGCCGGGAGGACGTTGAGATGACGCCGGGCAAGGCGCTGGAGGACCCGGGCGCGCGATCTCCGTGGTTCGCCGCGAAAGCCTCAGTGCTACGCTGAGTCCCGTGGTGCACTCGATCCCCGAGGACGACTGGGTCTCCGCCCAGGCTGAAGCGCTCCTCGACGCGACCCCTGGCCTGCGCGAGGACCTTCGTGCTGCGATGGACGAGTTGCACGCAGGGACCCTCCAGACCGTCGACGCAGCCACGGCCCGAGCGCGAATCGAAGCCCGTATCAAGTCCCGCGGCTCATCCTGACCGGGTGCCCGAGCATCGGCGTCGCCTGACATGGCGGGACCGTGCCCTTAAAGAGCTGGAAGACCTGGCGGACGTGATGCCAGCGGCCGCGCTCACCGCCGTCGAGGCGATGGAGCGCATGGCATCGACGGGGTTCAACTACGGACGAGCCACATCCGAACCTGGCGTCTGGTATTTCCCAACCGGGAAGATCGGCATCTACTACGCGGACGACGGGACGACGTTGACCGTGCAGGCCGTGGTGGACGCCCGGCGTCTGCGAGAACTCCCGTAGCCAAGCGGCTTTCCGAGCGTGGCACCACGTCACGCTGGCCTCCGCCGACCGACCCGCCATCCGTTCGTGATGGCCTGGCTGTTCGGCCGAACCCCCGGCGTCACGACAAGCCGACGATAGCGGATCCGACCGGGACCCGCGCGGCCCCTTTTCATGCCCCGAATAGGGGCTTGATACTGGTGAGCTCGCCTATTCAACTGTCGCGGATTCGCTGCTGGGCTTGGTCTGATGATGACCGGGAGTGGTCTCCGGGGGCGTAGCGGCTCCAGGTGCTTCCGGATTGGGCGGCGAGTTTGGCTGTGGTGACGTGGTGGTAGCCGAGGGCCTCGGCGACGATCGGGGCGGGCATTTCCATGACGTGCTGGCGGATGGCGCAGGCCCGGCCGGCGGTGGCGGGGATGCCGAGGTTGCCGACGAGCGCGGCGAGGGTGTCGGAGTGCATGGGTTGCCCGGCGCGGCGGCCGGGAAACAGCCAGCGGGAGTGGCGGTTCGTGGCGGTGTTCATGTTGTCGCGGTTGTCGATCCAGGTGAGCAGGAGGTCGGCGACTGGAGTGGGCAGCGGGGATGGCGGGTCCCCGAGCCGCAGCAGGATCTGGTCGCCGTCATGGATTACGTCGTCGATGGTGAGGCGGACGACCCGGCTGAGGGGCTGGGCGTAGAGCAGGACGATGATGGCCGCAACCCGGGGCCGCAGCGGCAGGTCGCCGCTGTTCAGGAGGTAGCCGAGCAGGTTCAGTCGCTCGCGTTGCTCAAGCGGTGCCGCTTGCCGGATCACCGGGGTGGGCAACCGGAAGCGCTGGGTGAGGTTGCTGGTCATGCACCACAGCAGGAAGGCCCGCAGGGTGCTGCGGCTGTACTCGTTGTGCTCGGCGTGCCAGGCGTCGACGTCGGCTTGGCGGCAGGCGGTTAGGTCGCGGCCGCGGTCAGAGAGCCATCGCAGGAAGGCGGTGGCGTGCTTGACCTGGTCGCCGGCGTGGCGGCGGCCGGCTGGGGTGATGGCTTTCTTGTCCGCACGGGCGCGGAGCCGGGGCAGGACTTCCCAGGTGGCGAAGCGGCGGATGAGCTGGGCATGCTCGGGGTCGGTGATCTCCGCGAGGTGGCCGGCCAGCCACCGCTCGAACGAGCAGATCTGCTTGTCCATGGCGGGGAGCACGCCGCAGGCCATCAGGAGTTCGCGCAGGTGGGAAGCGGCCCGCCAGGGCTGGAGGGCGTGGAACGCCTCGTGGGTCAGTGCTATCTCGCCCTGGCCGAGCCGTCGCAGTAGGTCTTCGGGTGAGCCGGGTTGTCCCTTGCGGGCGCATAGCCAGGTCAGCCCGGACAGCGGGTGGTCCACGGTGAGCAGGAAGCCGGCCAGCGGGGCAAGCTCGGGACGGATCTGGCCGGTGCCGTCGTCCAGCAGCTGGGTGAGGCGGGAGGCGAAAGCGCAGCGGGTGCAGAGCCGGCCGCCGTGGAGCTTGTCCTCCAGCCCGCACCGTGAGCAGGCGAACGACTGCGAGAACCCTGCGCAGTCGGCGCAGATCGCGGCATCGTCGTGGGGCCGCCGACCTGGAAGCGCCCGCTCCTGACCGCAGCCGGGGCAGGTTCCCCGTGTTCGCACGGCGCGGTCCGCGCAGGTCCGGCAGACGTGCCCGTCCGGCCAGCTGCCCGCCTTGTGCCTGCGGCGGCTGCAGCGGCAGCACTCCGCCAGGTACCAGCGTTCGTACTGCTCGCCGGTCGCATAGGGACGGCTCACGGCCCGGGCAGGATACGGGCCGCCCGGGGCCGCAGCTTCACGGTCCCGGAGGGCGGGGCGGGCAGGTCGCCGTCGGCGGTCTTGCGCACGCCGGCGTTCTCGGCGGTGGTGGCCACCAGGTCGGCCGGGGTGCAGGACAGGATGTCGCAGAGAGCGGACAGAACCTGCAGGGGGGCAGACCAAGTAAGCCGGAAAGCGGCAATGGGCTTAGGCGGCCTCGGATCCTGCCGGACTAGCTTCACTGCCTGATGCTGACTGATTGCAGTTCGGTGAATTTCGGCGTGAGGGATGATCGCTCACCGTTACGGTGCATGCGTCCTGGTTCGGCGTGGTCGGAAGGGACCATCGGGTGACGTCGATCGAGCGCACTGCCTATCCGCAGTTCTGGCGGCTGACTTCAGCGCGGGTGCTGCACGTGTTCTTCACCCCGGCGGAGGATGAGGTCGCCTGGGCGCGGGAGCGGACCGAGACCCCGGAGGCACTGCTGGCGCTGCTGGTTGACCTGAAGTGCTTCCAGAAGATGGCACGGTTCTGCTCGCGCGAGGAGATCCCCCAGGCTGTCACCGATCACGTGCGGCACTGCCTCGGGCTGGCCCCGGAAGTCGAGCCTGACCACGGGGCGGGGCGGACGGCCAGGTGGCACCGCGGCCAGGTGCGGAAGCGCCAGGGCGTGACCCGTGACCCGCAGCGGGCCAGGACGCTGGCGGAGACCGTGATCCGCGAGGCGGCGCTGGTGCGGAACCACCCGCCGGACCTGATCAACGTGGCGCTGGAGCGCATCATCGAGGCCTCGCTGGAGCTCCCGGCGTACTCCACGCTGGACGAGATGGCGACGACCATCCGCGCTGAGGTCAACGAGGCGATCTTCGCGGGCATCGTCTCCCGGATGGGCACTGACGGGCGGCAGCGGGCGCAGGGACTGCTGGCCACGGCGGGGTCCGATGGCAGGTCGATGTTCAACCGGCTGAAGAAGCCGGCCCAGCGTGCTACCTGGTCACGGTTCAAGGCCCAGGCCGAGTACCTGGACGAGGTCGACGAGCTCGGCGACACCGCCTGGTGGCTGGAGGGCATCGCCCCGGCGAAGATCGCTGACTTCGCCGGGGAGGCCGCGGCCCAGGACGTCGACACGCTGTCCCGGTACGGGGATGACAAGCGGCTGTCGCTGGTGGCGTGCCTGGTCCACACCGCCCGGACGCGCGCCCGCGATGACCTGGCCGAGATGCTGTGCAAGCGGGTCGCGTCCATCGTCAAGAAGGCCAAGGACGAACTGGAGGAGATCCGGCTCCGGCAGCGTGCGGTGTCGGAGCGGCTGATCGGCACCTACCGCACCGTGCTGGAGCACCTCGACCCGGACGGCGAGACCGCCAGCCAGGAGCCGGGCCAGGGAGCGGCCCGCGCGGTGGCTGCGGTCGAGGAGGCCGGCGGGTTCGCCGCCCAGCTGTCCGACATCGAGGAGTGTCGGCCTACCACGGCGACAACTATGAGGTGCTGGTGCACCGGTTCTTCCGCAAGGACCGCGCCGTGATGTTCGAGCTGGCCGGCAAGCTCGAGCTGGTGGCCACATCGAGTGACGCCTCGGTGCTTGCCGCGCGGCGTGACCACATCCCGCTGCCGCCGCCCGCTGACGGCGAGGACGCGGACTCGGGCATTGCGTTCGCGTCGGGGAACTGGCGTCGCGCGGTCACCGACCGCCGCCATCCCGGCATGGTGGTCCGGCGGCACTTCGAGGCGATGGTGTTCACCTACCTGGCCGAGGAGCTGCGGACCGGCGACATCGCGATCACCGGGGCCGGGGAGTACGCCGACTGGCGGGCGAACCTGCTGCCGTGGGAGGAGTGCGAGCCGCTGCTGGAGGGGTTCTGCGCCGGGGCCGGGCTGCCCGCCACGGCAGCGGGGTTCACCGAGCGGCTGCGGCACGCCCACCTGGACGCCGCAGCCGGGCTGGACGCCGGGTACGAGGACAACGCCGACCTGGTGATCGGCGAGGGCGGCGTGCCGTCTCTCAAGCGGCGCCGCAGCGCGGGGACCCCGGAGGCGGCGGAGAAGCTGCCGGAGGCGGTCGCGCGGCGGATGCCGGAGCGGTCGCTGCTGTCGATCGTGGCCCGCACCGCCTACTGGCTGGGCTGGCACCACCACTTCGGCCCGGCCTCCGGGTCGGACCCGAAGATCTCCGACCCGTTGGGCCGGTACTGCATGGCGGTGTTCACCGGCGGGGTCAACATCGGCCCGTACGAGGCGGCCCGGCATATCGCCGGGGTGTCGGCCCGGGAGTTGTCGATGGTCCGCAACCGGCACATCGACCTGAAGAAGCTCAACGCCGCGATCGCCACCGTGGTTAACGCGTTCGCCGAGCTCGACGTGGTCAAGGCGTGGGGCGACGGCACCGCGGTGGCCGCCGACGGCACCCAGGTGGAAACCTACATTGACAATCTCCTGGCTGAGACCTCGATCCGGTACGGAGGGGTGGGTGGCATTGCGTACCACTACATATCAGACACTTACGTGGCGCTCTTCTCCAGGTTCATCCCCTGTGGCGTGTGGGAGGCGGTGCACCTGATCGAGGGCCTGCTGGCCAACAAGTCCGACATCCAGCCCTCCACCGTCCATGCCGATACGCAGGGCCAGTCGGCGCCGGTCTTTGCCCTGGCCACCTTGTTCGGGTTCGACCTGATGCCCCGCATCCGCAACTTCAAGGACCTGATCTTCTTCCGGGCCGGCGAGCACCTCATCTACCCGCACATCGACGAGCTGTTCGGCGAGCGCGGCCGCAACGTCATCGACTGGCGCCTCATTGAGCGCCACTGGCAGGACCTCATGCAGGTGGCGATCTCCATCAGCGAGGGCCGCCTCAGCTCCGCTACCCTGATGCGCAGGCTGCGGTCCAACTCCCGCAAGAACCGCGTCTACAAGGTGTTCCGCGAGGTCGGCCGCAGCGTCCGTACCGTCGCGCTGCTGCGCTACCTCGCTGATCCCCAGCTCCGGGCGCGGATCACCGCCGCGACCAACAAGGTCGAGTCCTACAACGGGTTCTCCCACTGGCTGGCATTCGGGAACAACGGCGTGCTCGCCGATAACGACCCCGCCGAGCAGGAGAAGCTCATCAAGCTCAACACCCTGCTCGCCAACCTGGTCATCTTCCACAACGCGCTCGACATCATGGACGTCGTCCGCCAGCTGGTCGCCGAGGGCTGGCTCATCACCGCCGACCAGCTCGGCGCGATGTCCCCGTACCTGCGCGGCCACATCAGCCGGTTCGGCGCCTACGCCACCGACGACCTCGCCCGCCAGCCCGAGGCCTTCAACCCGGTCCTCAGGGAAGTCGACTTCACCGCCCTCGGCCTTGCCGCCTGATCCTTCGGCCAGTTGCCTGGGTCTGCTGTGACCGGCCCACGCACCCCCGTCTGACCAAACCCGCGGTGACGGCCGGGCGGGTACGGAATGCTGGTCTCCTCGGGTTGCGCAGGGCGAAGGAGGCGGCGGGATGACTGAGCCACACCCGGCACTGGATGAGGTCGTTGATGACCTCGGCGACGAAGATGAGGGCGACCTGGCCATCATCGAGGAGCGCTCCGGGTCGGCGACGCGCCGGTGGGTGCGGTTCGTGATGCCGGTCATGGTCGAGGTGGACTGTGACGACGACACAGTGACCCGGGTGGTCACGCTGCCGGAGGAGATCCGCGAAGACCGCGACGACCTGGGCCACTTCTGCGTCTACGACGAGAAGTTCATCCGCCGCCACGACGATGACCAGCCCCAGACCCATGCGTACTGCGTGGCCGGGCCGCATTGGGAATACGACCACCTGCGAGCCGGGCCGCCGGTCAACTGGCCCAAGACCAGCGAGTGGGAAGAAGGCTTCGATCTCACCGAGGCCGACGACGAGTACGCGGAGGTCCACCCCTACGCGGAGCCCAGATACTGACCGCCGGACGGCAGTTCACCCCTAACCGCAGGTCAGGCCCATATCCGTTGGATCCTTCGTCAGGACCACTGGCATCCCTACATACAGGCGCCGTTCGGGCATGCCCGGCGCTTACCAGAGGATGCTTCCGCGACGACTTATCACGGAGCGTGATTGGCACTGTTGGCCGGCGGGCGACGAATCCACACAGATCGACTATTTCCGGTTGCCAAGATGAGCTCCGCGGCTCGGCAACTGCGCGCAGACGCTCCAGTTCGGGCGTCCCGCGGGCGTCCCTACTTCGTGCCGACGATGCAGCGGGCCACGCCCGGGATCCTTACCTTGCCGTCTTCTTCGTAGGTGCCGGCCCTGGCGATGACGGCTTTCGCGATCCGCTCCCGCGCCGGCTCGCCGACCTGCGCAAGCGCCGCAACTGCGAGCGAGACGTGCTCGCTGATCATCTCCCAGTACTGCGCGGGCGAGTCCGTCACCAGTTCGAGCCGACGTTCCACTCGGCAACCTCGCGCAGCCCGGCGGCCTGGTACAGGGCACTGACATATCCCGGGGCAGCGCACCGGAACATACCCGGCCCGCCCGGGTCGGGTGGCGCCAGCACCGCGTCCGCCGCGATTGCCTGCATGGCGATCGTCGTCCACGGGTTTTCCCCGGGCCCGGCCCAGACCGACGAGCAAACACGCCCGCCTGGCCTGAGCACCCGCGCGAACTCGGCGGTGGCCTTGGCGACGTCGGGAAAGAACATGTACCCGAACCGTACCGAGATGCTGTCGAATGCCGCGTCACCGAATGGCAGGTCGTCCGCGCTGCACACCGTGGTCTCAAAATTGGTGATCCCTTGCGCGTCCGCTCGTCGCGTCGCGATGTCGAGCATCTCAGCCGCAAGGTCGGTCAGGACGACGTGTCCCCCCGGCGCGAGCCTGGCGACGGTCAGCCCCGGCTCGCCAGTGCCCGCGGCGATGTCGAGATGCTGCTGATCACCGGCGATGTCGAGACGCTCGATCATCGCTGTGCCGACCGGGCCCAGCTGATCCATGATGACCGAGTCCCACTTCTCCCAGCCCGCAGAAAGCCCGGCCCACGTCGCTCGCTGAACGTCCCGGATCTCATCGCCGCCCGGCATCGGCCCTCCCGCTATCGGATGCATCCACCGAACACGAAGGCACTCCTTGAGGGAGTACATAATGCCCGATAGCGCGCCCCCAGCAAGTCAGCCCGAGAAGTCGCCAGCCGCTCCGAACGGATATCGCCCGCGGCGCGAACGCCTATTAGTCACTGTCTGTAACCTAACGCCGGACGCCGGCTGACCCACCCAGGATCCCATGGCGGGTTCTGGGCTTACCTTGGCTGCACCCCCGGAGGGCCTCCCGGCATGGCTCGCCCGCTCTTAGCGGATAACTATCATTATCCACTGAGCACCGCCAGCATCTCAGTGGATAACGCCGCCGCCGGGGGTATGGAAGCCGGGACGGAACTCAGCGGATAAGAAGGAGTGCCCGATCGCCGCGCCCGTCGTCTCGCTCCGCCCCGCCGCCGACGTCGCGGCGGCCGCCCGCGACGCCCTCGCCGCGGTGCACCGGCATCTCGGCCGTTGCAAGCTCGCCGCGAACACCGTCAAGGCCTACAAGCGGCAGACCGCCGCGTATGTCGCCTGGCTGGCCGGGAACGCCGATCACGCCGACGCCTTCTCCGACGTGGTCGGTGCCGAGGCCGCTGTCACCGCCTGGCGCAGGCACCTGATGACCAGCAAGGCCGCGCCCGCCACCATCAATCAGGCGCTGGCCGCCGTCACCCTCCTGTACGCCCGGGCCGGGCTCCGGATCACGGTGAAGCGCGCCCGCATCCCCAGACCCGGCGAGCCCGGCGCGCTCACCAAGACCGGGCAGGGCCGCGTGGAGCGGGCCGCCGCCCGCCGCGGCGTCCGCGACCGGGCGATCGTCGCGACGCTGCTGTACGCCGGGGCCCGCGCCGGAGAATGCGGGCGCCTAGACGCTGGCGACGTAACCCTCACCGCCCGCACCGGCCACATCCGCCTGCACGGCAAGGGCGATGAGGTCCGCACCGTCCCGCTGCCACCGGCCGGCCGCGAGCACCTGGCCGCCTGGCTCGATGAGCGCGGCACCCACGACGGCCCGCTGTGGACCGGGCAACGTGGCCGGCTCACCATCTCCGGGATCACCCAGGTCGTCCTGGCCGTCGGCGAGGACGCCGGGATCCCCGGACTACGCCCCCACCGGCTCCGCCACACCTACGCCACCCGCCTGCGCCAAGGCGGCGCCGACCCCGCCCAGGTCCAGGCTCTCCTCGGCCAGACCTCCATCGAAACCGCCGCCCGCTACTTCCGCGCCGGCAACGCCGAACAAGCCGCCGTCGTCGACCGCGTCTTCGAGTAACCAGCAAGGTCCGTACTCACATCGGAACGCTAGATGGCGGTTACTCCGTCCCCACAAGCCCGCTATCGCCGCTGGCCGTTCGGTTGTTGCTCAAGTTTAGGCCGCCGCGCGGGCCAGCTGGGCCCCGCGCGGCCGGTGAGCGTCGGCGCGGGGCCCCGTGCCGGATGTGGTACTGATTAGGCGGCCTTCCCGGTCACGCTCTGCCGCGTCGCGTGGGCCCGGTCGAGGAGCACCGCCGCGGCGGCTGCGAACAGCGCGGCCCCGATCGCGATCAAAGCGATCTGCCAGCCGGGCATGCCGCCGACGACGACGGTGTGGACCGACGGCGCCGGCAGGACCGCGGGCCTGTCTGGGCCAGGTGGCACGGTGACGGCGAGCGCTGCGGGGACGGCGGCGCCGAACGCCGCCAAGGCGCCGGCGAGCGCGGCCAGGACGCCGAACGAACGGCGGATGCGGTGCATGACGATCTCCTTCGATTCAGGTTGTGATCGGTCAGGTGTCAGTGTGTGCAGGCCCGCGGCGCGGCCGCCATTCGACGTTCTGCGTATGCCCAGGCCAGTGGCGCGCGCGTAGGGTGGGGGTATCCAGGGGAAGGGGGAGCATTCATGACATCCCCGGTGACGGTCAGCGAACGGGACCTGCGCACCCTGCTGGGGATCGTCAGCGACGACCGCAGCGACCTCCCGGCAGACGGGGGGCTGCCGCTGTCCCTGCTGGCCGAGCTGATGGACCAGATCCGCTGCGACGAGCTGTCGTTCTTCGGCCTGGACAGCAACCTGCGGACGTGTTGGTCCTGGCAGGACCTGCCAGCCGATTGCGACGACGGTGAGGCCTATGACGAGGCGCACTGGGAACACTTCTGGGACTTCGACCCCTGCAGCTACCCGGCCCGCAGCCGCGACCTGCGCAGCGTGACGAAGATCTCCGACTTCTACTCATCCCGGCAACTTCACCACACCGGCATGTATAGCGACTATTCCCGCCCGCTGGGGATCGAGCACCATCTCAGGCTGTGCCTCCCAGCCGACCCCGGGCCGACCGTCGGGCCCGGGCGAACGGTGGAGCTGATCTTTTTCCGCGGGCCCGGGCCAGATTTCTCCGAGCGCGACCGCACGCTGCTGGCGCTGCTGCGCCCCCACCTGCACCAGGCCTACCTCGACGCCGAACGCCGCCGCCGCGGAACCCCCCCGCTCACCCGCCGGCACTGGGAACTGCTGCACCTGGTCGCCGCAGGGCACACCAACGCCCAGATCGCCCGCCGGCTTGGCGTGTCGGAGGGAACCGTGCGCAAACACTTGGAGAACATCTACAGCAGGCTGCAGGTATCCAGCCGCACCGCCGCGGTCACCCGCGCGTTCCCCGACCGAGCAGCCGGGTAGCGGCCGCCGGAAGAGCGCACTCGGGGCGGATGCTGGCTGGCCAGGCCGCGGACGCTACCGGGTGTGACTGTAGCCAGCCTCGCCGGTACGACGCCGACGACTGGGGTGGCCCACTCACCAGCCCATTGCCCCTTTCGGGCTTACTTGGTCTGTCCCCGTTCATAGCCCGGTACCTGCGAGACAGGGACCTGCAGCGGGAGATCAACGCCGGCCTGAACGTAGTGGAGAACTACAACGGGGTCAACGACTACATCTTCTTCGGCAAGTCCGGGGAGCTGTCCTCCAACCGGCGCGAGGAGCAGGAAATCTCCATGATCTGCCTGCAAATCCTTCAGAGCTGCCTCGGATACATCAATACCTTGATGATTCAGGACACTCTCGCCGAGCCCGAGTGGGCCGACCGGCTTGGCGATGCCGATCGGCGCGGCCTGACCCCGCTGTTCACCGTGAACATGACGCCCTACGGCGAGATCCAGCTCAACCTCGATCGACGCCTGAACCTGGCTGCGGGCGGCCCCAGTACCTGACGGCCTGCGGTCAGCCTGCCGCTCCGGCGGGATGCAGGCGGCGCAGGAGAGCGCCGCCGAGGGTGTTCCGGCGCAGGAAGTCCGCCAGGGCAGCGTGCTTGCTGCCAGGCAGCTCCGGCTTGGCAGCCTCCAGTTCGGCGTGCCGGGCTACACCTCTTGACCTGCGGAAACGTTGCAGATGGCGGCAGGTGGTAGCTACCTTACCGACAGGCCTACTACGGCGGCACCATCATCGACATCGCCCTTGCCATCGTCTTGATGGCCCAGTGGTACCAGGCCAGCGGCCGGGCACTAGCCCGGAGCGCTCGCCAAATGCGTCCAGCCGCGCACGCAGAAGTGCGACGCCAGGCATAGCCGAATCCCGCGCGACGGCCCGGGCGGGGCGGGGTCGTGCGCCGTCCTGACAGTGGCGGCCCTTATGGGGTGCCGAGAAGCTGCTCAGTCAGACGATCGAGCGCGGCCTAGCGGCCTGCTCATGCCACAGGAGCGAGCGCGCCCGGGGGCTCGGGTCAGATGAGGGCGCCGTCGGGACGAAGCCAGGCGCGTCGCCGGGCGCAGATCATCCGGTTCGGCGTGGCGTCGGGCGGTCATCTCCGCAACCTGATTGCCAATTGGGCGGATCAGGCGCGGCCGTGGCTCCATGGGTAGTCACATTCCGTGATCGGGCTGGCCGTCTCCGGGCAGTTCCTCATCACCGCCAGCGGGCAGATTCCAATGATCTTCGTCATTGCGGGCAGGCTGTCAGCCAACCGCTGGGCGCAATACCCCAGGATTCCCGGTCTCATGCGGCGGCCAAGATCAACCCATGGCCGGTTTCGCATGTATCTCGGTCATACTCGGTTGGGGGATGCCAAACTGCTTGCGCGTTGTGGCGCGCACACGCCCCCTGGCCATGCCCGCGCGGCGGGCCGTCACCGGGGGTAGAGCGCCGTGATGAGATCGATGCCGCCCGCGTGGCCTTCGCTGACGTAGGTCGCGTAGGCGGGCGCCCGCAGTGTGCGTTCCAGGGCCGGGTCCGCGGGTGGGAGGGCCGGTTGAGCGGCCCCGGGCCCGGCCGCGTTGCCGAGCGCATCGAGAGCGCCGAGGCCGCGGGCGGAAAGAACAAGGTTATCGGCTGCCGCCGCGGCGGCGATCAGCTCGCCGAGGATCTGAGCGTGCGTGGCGGGGCCGCTTGCGATGGCGGCCGCTTGCAGGCTCTGGAGGAGAAGGCCCGCCGCGGACGCCGGGTCGTCGGCCTTGGCGAGCTGGGCGAGCTCGAGAAGGGTCCGGGCGATGCAACGGAAGTCACCGGCCTGCCGGAAGACCGGCAGGACCGCGTCGAGCAGGCGCCGCGCGGTGTCCGGGCGCCGCTGAATCCGCTCGTAGGTTGCGCGTACGCGGCGGGCGTGCGCGAGTTCGTGCTTGTATCCGCGGCTCGCCGCGTATGACTCGCACTCATCAAGCCAGATCGGCACGTCCTGCAGGCGGGTGCGGGTGTCCACCGCGTTGTTGGCGATCATGTACCGGACGTTGCTCGCGTGCGTCAGGTCACCGGAGACCACGAACCGGCTGATGGCTCGTTCCCAGTCGGCGAGGGCGTCCTGTGCCCTGGTCCGCGCGACGCCTCGTGCCTGCAGCGCCGAAGCTTCCAGCCACGGGTCCGGGGCGCTCCTGGCGTAAGAGATCGCCAGGCCGAGGCAATTCACCGCCGCGCTTTCCTTATGGCGGTACGCGTGGATCCAGCCGGCCGCCCAGCTGGCGAAGGCTTTGTCCCGTTCGCTTGCGGCGGCACGAGCGCTTTGCCGCGCGAGCTGCTCGGCGTGGTCGAGGCGCATGAACGCGACGGCGTTTGCGGCCCGGGCCAGTGCCTCGCTGCTCCAGTGCGGCGGGCAGCCGGCGGCGACCTCGTAGATCACCTCGAGGGTCTGCCTGCTCGGCTCAAGATCGGCGAGCTGGCTGATCGACACGAGCAGGCGGTCGGCCAGGCCGGGGTCGCGCGCGGCCGACCAGGCAAGCGCGGCGAGGAAGTTGGGCTCGTCGACCTCCGCAGGCGGCGTGCCCTGCGCGGGATGGTAGTGAGCCCGCGCCGCGCCGCTGGCGGCGTCACAGAAAAACAGCGCGTGGGCCCTGGCGACCTGTTCCTCGGCCGCGGGGTCGGCGTGCTCACGCGCGAATGCGCGGATGACGTCGAGCAGCCAGTAGCGCGCGGGTTCTCCCTCCGGCAGCCGCATGCTGACCAGCGATTGCTCCACCAGCCGCCCCAGCGCGCAGCGTATGTCGACGATCGCCGGGCTGCGCGCGGCCGTCTCGGCGAGTGCGAGGGTGAACTCGCCGGGCAAGACAGCCAGGCGGCGGAGCAGGCGGCGCTCGGTGTCACCGAGCAGCTGCCAGGACCACTCGATCGCCGCATGCAGGGACTTGTGCCTGTCGGCTTGCCCGGGGCGCTCCAGGACACCGAGCCGGTGCCGCAGGGCCTCGGCGAGTTCCATGACATCGAAGTTGCGGACGCGGGCGGCCGCGAGCTCGATGGCCAGCGGCAGCCCATCGAGCCGGCGGCAGATCGCGGCGACGTGAGGAGCGGACGCCTCGTCGAGGCCGAAGCGCGGGGAGGTGGCCAGGGCGCGGTCGAGGAACAGCTGGCCGGCCTCGCTGGCCCGCACGTCTGCTGCGCCTGACCCGGCGGGCAGCCCGAGCGGCCGCAGAGCAAGCACATGCTCGACGTCCAGGCCGAGCGGTTCGCGGCTTGTGGCGAGAACGCGCAGGCCCGGAACACCCCTGGCCAATGACCCGAGCACCTCGCCCGCGGGGCCGAGGACGTGTTCGCAGTTGTCGACGACCAGCAGCACGTCGCTTCCGGCAAGGGCGACGCGGGCGGCCGGGACAAGATCGCGAGCCTCGTAGCCGATGCCAAGGCCGGCCGCGATCAGGGCGCTGACGTCCAGGCCCGTCGCGGATGCGAGCTCCACGATGCGCACCTCACCGCGTGCCTCGCGGCGCGCTTCCCTGCCTGCTTCGCGGCGCGGGTCACCGCGTGCTTCGCCGCGCCAGCGGCGTGCGGCCTCGAGCGCGAGCCTGGTCTTGCCGCATCCCGCCGGGCCGGCCAGGCAGACCAGCGTGCTCGCCGCCAGCATGGCGCCCAATTCGGCCAGCTCGCTGTCCCGGCCGACGAAGCTCGTCGTGGACGTGGGTATCAGCTGCCCGCCCGTGAGCTGCTGCGCCAGCTCGACCAGCTCCGGCCGCCCGGAGAACCCGAGCTTGCGCAACAGCGAGGAGACGTGGCTCTCCACCGTGCGCACCGATAGGGACAACCGGGCCGCGATCTCGCGGTTGGTCAGCCGCCGGCCGATAGCCGCGAGTATCTCCGCCTCCCGGGCCGTCACCCCTGCTGCGCCCAGGCGAGCCTGCCCTGCTGGCTCCATGGTCACATCATCGCAAATCGCACGGACGAGGAATCCGTGTGATGCACGGATGCCAGGCCGGCCGCCCGGGACAACAATGATGTCAGCCGAGACAAGCGGGGCCACCCACATGGATGATCTCGAAGTTGTCCTGTCCCGGCGGCCCGGAGTCGGGCACAGGTTCGTCGTCGAGCACGCCCTTTTCGACGTCGTCGGCAACAAGATCACATGGTTGCGCACGGTGCGCTCGGGGCTTCGTCCCGCTGCCGGCCGCCAGTGAGCCCCGGCTCGCCCCGTGAGCCCGGTGAGCAGGCGTCACGTTCCATCAGATCAACCGAGACGAGGCAGCAATGGCAGGAAAGACCGTGATCAGCCTTACCACAGGCATGGAGGACCCGGAGAAGGTGACCATCGCCTTCCTTGTGGCGGTCGGGGCCGCCGAGGCGGGGCGGCAGGTGCTGATGTTCCAGGCGAAGGAGGCGGTACGGCTGTCTCTGGAAGGCGTGGCGGCCGGGGTGGCCTGTGACGGCTGCCCGCCCCTGCCTGACCTGCTCGCCCGGTATGAGAAAGCAGGCGGCCGGTACATGGTCTGCACGGTCTGCTTCAACGCCAAGCAGCTGGACAAGGCCAGCCTGCTGCCGTCCGCCGAACTGGCGGGCACCGTCCAGCTGTGGGAGTGGATAGGAGACGCGGCGACGACATTCAGCTACTGAACCACTACGACCAGCGCAGTTGCGCTGACCGTAGCGGCCAGCAGGTAGCAGCACCGTGGCGACTGGATGAGGTGGAGCCAGGCGTGCACAAGGTAATGGGCGGCGGGCACGATGCCGACGTATGTCCGCCGGCCGCACGATGAGCTGCTGCGGGTTGTGCTGAACCAGGCAGTGACTACGAGCCGGCTGCTGGGTCGTGCGCGGCAGGTGCCCCAGAGCCCCGGAAACAGCACCCCGATCGGCATCACCTGCGCGGCGTGCCGGAAACCGATGCCCAGGCGTCGCCCAGGAACGGAGGTATCAGGTCGCGTCATGGGCCCCTCCGACGCTTTGGGAAGACCCGACACAAGGAGGCCAGGACAGTGGCAGTGATCAACCTGATCCGAGACCGCCACCTGCTCACCGGCCGCGTGCACCGCGCCCGTGGCCTATCTCACCGGCTAACGCTGCTCCGCGGACTATCCCGGTCGCCTCAGGAAGTTCGCCTGCAGCCGGGACACCACCTCGGGGTCAAGGCGGCGTCATTGAGGGCTGGCCGAGGCACGACACTGCTCATGCAGGGCTGATCTGGCCTTACATTCTGCTGTCTTGGAGGACACTGACAGCGGCGATCGATTAGAAGGAGTGGGCGTCATGGCAGACGAGAACCAGACTTTTCTCCAGCGAATCAATGAAAGCGACTTCGGGCAGCTCATCGGGTTGGCAGCCAATTTTAGCGGCACAATTCAGGGCATCGCGGCGTTCATTTCTCTCTTCGAGGAGAGCGACACAGATAAGATCCTGAATGCAATTAATGGTTTGCGTCAAGATCTCGACCGTGACTTTCAAGCGCTGGGTGATCTAATCCAGCAGCAAACTCAAATTATTGTTGACGCTGTCAACAGGAACGCCATGGCGTTGGCACTTTCTCGCTCCGACATCGCCGCGGATCGAATCCAGGAATTTCTGACTAACGGTAACAATCAGGCCTTGGAGACGGCCAAGACAGAATCAATCGGCGGGGTCAGATTCTTCTCTGAACTCGGTGTGACCTCTCCTGATCTACCGTTCTTTCTCCCAGGTCTGGTTAAGGCCGGTACGATTCGACTCTTCGTGATCGCGGCGGAACCGTCGGGCTTGAAGGAACCGGGCCCAGTGGTGCTTGATGACGTAAATACGATGATCCTTTCTCTCTCTAGCACGATCGACTCCACGAAACGCAAGGTCGATGCGTGCTCTACTCCACTGCCTGCGATATCACCGCCGTCGCCAACGCGCTCGCCCGAGGCGGACACCGGGTCGATGCCGACGATCTCGCCACCATCAGCCCTTTGATCAGGCACACCATCCGTCGTTTCGGCGATTGGCACCTCGACCTGACCCCGCCGCCTCCCGGCGAGGCGCACCTGGCGCTACCGCTGACCGAATCGACACCGTCCGCGCCTACACCCGCCCCACCGAAGACGACCGCACCAAGGCCCTCAACCTGCTCCCCACAGACCGCTGACCAGCGAGAACAGCACAGCGTGTCCTGATTCCGGCGTATCCGGTCGCTACCTCTAGCCGGGCCGCTGGCTGATCTCGCCGCGGTGGTATCGCTCGGCCTGCCAGGCGTCCCAGGCCCGCTCCAGTTGCGGGGTTGAGGAGGCGGGCAGCCGCCGCCGGGTGCAGAAGGCCCGGAACTCCAGGTCGGGCTCGGCCAGCCGCCGGCGGCGTTCGGCCCGCGGGTCGGGCAGCACCGCGGCGGTGTCCAGGTCCCGGGCCCGCCGGGCCCGGGCGAGCTCGTCCACGTCGGCGGCGATGCGGTCGATGACCGCCGCCACCCGCGCGAGGCCGGCGGCCACGACGGCCCGGTCTGGCCAGTCGGCGGACGGGCGCAGGCTGACCGCTGGCGGGTAGCTGTCGGCGTCCAGGTGCGCGAGCCAGCCTGCGCACTGCCGCAGCCAGCTCACCTCATCGGATAGCCGGCCGGCGATGGTGTCCCGGCCGCCGAGTTCGGTGTCCTCCCCGGAGTCTGGATCCTCGGGGGCTGGCCAGCCTGCTGCCCGCAGCTCGCCGAGCGCCGTGTCCAGCGCATCCAGGTCGGCGGCGGCCACGATCTGGTGTACCCGGGAGGGTGACAGCCCGGCCGCCGTGGCCAGGGTGCGGATCGAGATCCCCTCGGCGCGGGCCGAGGCCAGCGCCCAGGTCCGTTCCCGTTCGGCCTGCTCCAGCCGCCACGCGGCACGGGAGACCCGCGTCAGGACCCGCCGCTCCCGCCGGGCCGCCTCGATCCGCTCGCTGATCGTCACCCGCCCCATCGTGCCAGCCGCGTTCAGGAAACTGGACGCCGTAGCGGTGCTGACGGCTCGATTGTTACCGGCACCGTAGTCCAGGCAGGCCGCCAGCTCGGGCCGGTCAGCGTTCTTGCCCGGCAGCTTGCCGGCGAACGCGCGGAGGCAGCCCGCCGCGGCCAGGGCGTGCTGCTAACGGGCCGGATCTGGCACTTGGGCGCGCGGTCCTTGCCAGTACCCCGGTTAGCCGGGGCTGGCCGTGCTGGTTACCGGGCTGGCAGCCGCCCGGCGTGCTGCGGGCCGGTGACGGCGACGTGGCGAGCGACGGCTCCGGGGCCGGGCCGGGCGCAGCGCCCGGGGGAGCGGACGCAGGCGTGCCGGGAGCGGGCCAGGTGGCCGGCCGCAGGGAGGATCATCCCGGCCGGCCCGCCCGCTCAGCGCCTGCCGGGCGAGCCGGACCAGCTCATCGGCGGAGACCGGCAGTCCCGCCGGGCGCGACCCGGGTCGCAGCACCGACTCGGCGATCGCGAACTCGGCCACTTCCCCGCCGTCGCGGTACACCGCGAACTCGCCCCACTGGCTGCCGGGACCAGTGCCGAGGTGGTCGATCTCGTAGGTGCTGCCGTCGTGCTCGAAGGCGGCGACGGTCGCGCCGCAGCCGGGGTCGTCTTCTGCGGCCCGCAGGGCGAGACATTCGTCGCACTCGCACCTGCGGGTCTTCGGGGTGGTGGTCATCGTTCCGTCCTCTCCGCCCTGACAGCGGCGGCCTGGCCTAGCTCCGGTCCAGTTCCATCTCATCGATCCCGGCCGACGCGCTGTCGTGCGCCCCGGCGGGCCGGGCGCCCGTTCCGCGCGGTCCGTGCCCCGTCCTGGGTGACCCCCGCCACCGGGCGGGAAGGGCTCTGAAGGCAGGAGGGACGGGCGCCCCGTTCTGATACCCTCCCGGGCCGATTGCCGGGCCGGGGAGGCCCTCGCGGTACGACCAGCCGGGCCGACCCGGGAATCCCGGGGCCACGGCAAGCCGCAAGGTGGCCGCCGGGCCGGTCTCAGCTTCGAAGCATAGTTGTCTCCGGGAAGCTGAGCCCGGGTCAGCGCGGCTTCCCGGCCAGCCATGTTTTGCGTAGTGTCAGCGTGCTTTGTGCCGGGGACCAGGCAAAACGCCCTGACGGCGGTTGCATGGAGCCGGCCTGATGCCGTATGACGCGGGACGCGGTACCGCAGGTCAGCGTGGGCCGGTAACAATCGGATTACGACTCAGCCAGCCGCTCGATTGCCACGCCAATGCCCGGCGGTCGGTGTCCGCAAGAGGACCGCCCACCGGGCACGCCGGAGCACCGCTGTGCGGGTTACCTGACCTGCGGGAAAGTCGTCTCGTAAGACCAGCCCGCTCACTTGTCCGGTGACGGGAGGTTAAACATACGCTGCTCCTGCCAGGAGCAATGCGCTCCCGAGAGACTCGGGCCGCGAGGTGCCATGAATAAGGGCCGCCGCTGCCAGCCGTGCCTTCACAGGCACGGTCTGGCCCCCGGAGAAGTAAGAAGGTCTCCCGCGCCAACGGGAGGCCTTCTCTGTCCGGTGCGTGTTCCGGGCTAACAGACCTGCGCCGGAAGCCGGGCATATGCCTGGCTTCCGTTGTTCAGCCTCCGGTGACCGGCTGCTGTTCGGCAAGTAGTCCGGACAATCTCCGGCCCGCTGGCCAATACCGGCGGACCAGGTACGACCTGACCAGGCATTACTGCCTCAATTACACTGTATGGCCGTTCGCCGCGGCGATGAATGCCTCCGGGGTGGCATCATCGGCGTCTTGCTCTACCGCAACGGCCATGCGAAGGCAGCTGCCCGGCAGCTTGATGGTGACCTCGCCGATGTCCTGTTGCCGGAGATCTGGTGTATCAGGTCGCCCGGGCGGGCCTCCGAATATGCACGAGCCAAGAGCCTAACGCAGCACGGAGGCAACTGCCGTGGCCGCAGCGGTGACCGCACGAACATGGTGGCCATCTCGGCCGGCGAAGGCGCCCCATGACCCCCGCCCCGCGCACCGCCCGCCCGGAGCCGGGACCTTCAAGTTCACCGAGGAGGAGCGCACGTCATGAGACCAGGGCTAGTGATCGGAGCAAGGCACGTCGTCCGATACACGGTGCCGGTGCACCAGACCGTGCCGGACTTGCTCCCCGCCCTTGCCGAATTCCGCCGCGGGCAGCCTGTGTTCGCGACCGGATTCATGGTCGGCCTGATGGAGGCCCCGTGCATGGCGGCGGTCTATCCGCACCTGGAACCCGGCGAGGTGACCGTCGGCACGCTGATCAACATGACTCACCTCGCCGCCAGCCCGCCGGGGACGTCGCTGGCGGCCGAGGCCCGCGCGATCGCGGTCGAAGGCCGGTCCGTGCGCTTCGCGGTCGTCGTCGCCGATGCTGCCGGCGAGATCGCCGCCGCCGGCGAGCACGGCCTGCGGGTCGTCGATGTCGCGCGCTTCCGTGATCGCCTGGCCGCCAAGCAGGCACAGGTCCCTCGCCCTGGCTCCTCTCCGCTTCCCCGGGACACCAACGGCCCGCACAGCAGCCATCGCACCTTCCAGCGGTGGCCAGATCGTCCCTTCCCTGACGACGCCCCGCCGGTTCATCCGGCACTCAACCGGCGCGCGATCTATTCATAACCGCAGCACACGCCCGGCACCGAAGGAGTGCACATTGCTACCTCGACCTGAACCTGGCGCGGACGCCGCCGATGGCGTCGTCGCCACCTTGGGCCTTCCCGATGGCCCGGCCCTTACCGTGCGGACCGTGACGGAGGCCGACGTCGAAGGGCTGGACGCGCTGTTCCAGGGGCTCTCCGATGACGACCGGCACCACCGCTTCTTCAGTCTGCGCCATCCGGCTCGCAAGTTCCTTGAGCAGATGACCCGGGCCGAGGATGAGGGCGGATATCGCCTGGTCGCGGTCGTTTCCGGCCCCGAGGACACACTGGTCGCCGAGGCGGGCTACGCCATCCTGCCTGACGGCGACGGTGAGTTCGCCCTTACTGTTGCCCCTGGCTGGCGAGGGTGGCGGCTAGGACGCTACCTGCTCGGCGCCGTTGTTGCCGCCGCGGCGGCACGTGGCGTGCCTAACCTGCAAGCCGACATCATGCTCGGCAACGCCCGGATGCTTGCCCTGGTCCGCGACCGTGGCTACATAACTCTCCACCGCGATGAGTTCTCGGACATGCGGATCGCAATCGATGCCGCTCAACCTGCTCGCCGACGACAACGAGCGGGCACTCTTGCGTCCTGCGCGGCGATGGCGTGAAGACAGAACACTGACCACCAGCAACGACAAGACGGTGCGGGTGTGGGACTGATTTGGCGTCCGTAGGTGTCGGGAATCGACCGTTATCCCTACACAGGTGCCGTGCCCCCAGACCGGACATTCCGGGCGCGGGATCGGGTGCTGGCGGCCACTTCCAGCCGCCGCCAGATCAGCGGGCTGATCCCGGCGATCACCACCCGCAGCTGGTAGACGTCGCCGCAGGGACCCGGAGATCACGCGCCGCCGCGTCCCCTCCCAGGTAGACGCTCCCGACCCCCGCCCAACCCCCCCTGCACGCCAAGGCGGTTCTGGCGGCCACCGCCGCCGCAGCGCCGGCACCGGCGGTGCGAGTACGTGAAGAACGCCCCGCGGTGCCGCCCGGTGCCGTGGCAGGCAGGGCAGCCCCGGAACGGGTGCAACCGCAGCGATATCAAATAGAAGACGGCAAACAGGACGATCAGTATGAGAAGGAACCCCATAATTTAAAGTGATGCCAAATGGGGCAGATGTCTAGTTTTCGGGCGGGGAACGGGCCAGTTCGACAGTCTGGCCAAGCCAGGCCGCTAATCGAAGGCTCGGACCGCCGTGGTTACCCTCCGTCAAACAACCTCACAGTCACAGGACGCACACCCGCAACTGCTGATGACCCCGAACTATCGTTCACGGACGCGCCTCTCACCGAGTGGCGGCTCGCCGTAGCCATAGGAGTTCCAGGCCATATTCCCAGAGTTCAGCCAACTGACGATCCTGTATAGGAACTGAAGGTTGTTCGGCCTTTATGGGCTGTCTGGACCCTTGGGTTCGCATGAAGCCAGGGACGATGCCCTCG
This sequence comes from uncultured Actinomycetota bacterium, assembly GCA_963842265.1. Lineage (GTDB taxonomy): Bacteria > Actinomycetota > Actinomycetes > Streptosporangiales > Streptosporangiaceae > Palsa-504. The sequence goes on along the minus strand of CAWJGE010000008.1, from coordinate 119,490 downwards.
GCCCGCGGGGATTCGCTCGCGCGCTCGGGCATCCGAATGTCCACGGATGGTGGACGGTGCTGCCGTGGCCCGCTGCCTGCCTAGAACTCGGGTGGGAAGAGGTGCTCGCCGTCGTTGCCGCCGGGCAGGGACGTGAAGCGGGCGAGGTCGTGCCGGAGCGTTTCGACCCCGTAGGGATGGCCATCCATGAACTGTGCGAGGGAGTCGCTGAGCTGGCCGTGGTCGGTCGCGAGCCACTCGCCCAGGAACCGCAGGAAGCCGGCTAGCTCTGCGGCGTCCGCGGCGGCCAGGCTGATTCCGGGCATCGTGGTCCTTCCGTTCGAGGTGATGGCTGGCTGCGCGGTTCAGCGGGCGGCCTTCTTGCGCTCTTGTCCTTGCTGGCGCTGCAGGGCGCGCAGCAGGCTGACCGCGGCTGCGTCGCGGGTGCGGGCGTTCCCGGCAGAGGTGACCCTGCCGATCCCGGTGGCGGGCAGCGCGGTCCCGGCGGTGTCGACGGGCTCCCAGCCAGGTCGGCTGCGCTCCCCGCGCCAGGTGGGGCGGACCAGCCCCGCGAGCCTGCCGCCGGCCAGGACGTGCCAGGCGTGGGTCTCGGCATGGTCTGGTGCCCGCACGAGTTCGTAGCGGCCCTCGGCGATGATGGCGTCGGTGATTCTCGGGACGGCCGACCGCCTTTGGGGTGCGGCTGGCAACCCGGCATCCCGGCGAGCGCCCGGGACGGAGTCGCTTGCGTCCCCGGCATCCAGCGGCGGCTGGACTCTCGCCCCGGCGAGGGCACGGTCCTGCCCGGCCTCCGGGTACTGCTGCCCGGGTTGTGTCGCCGACGTGTCCACCGATGGTGGACACGTGCAGCGGCGGGCAAGGTCGGCGTGGCGCTTCTGCGCGGTCTGCCGGTTGCTAGTGCCCATCGCGGTGGCAATCCGGGACCAGGTGCGCCGTCGGCCCGGGCCGCGTCGATCAGGGCCAGCTCGCAGTGCTCGAGTTCGGCCGCGATGCGGCGGGCGGCAGCAAGCGCGGTGAGCGCGGCCGCGTCGTCCAGGCTGCCGGCGCGCGCTTCAGCAGTGAGGCCGGACAGCGTCTCCGCGACGCTGGCGAGCCCGTCATCGCCCGTCTCCGGCCTCCTTCCTTCCCCCGGCCGCGTGTCCACCGTTCGTGGACGCGTCGGCATTGGCGGGATCTTGCGCTTCGGCTGCCGTGATGAGCAGTTGCCGGGCGCTTTCCGCGTAACGGATCGCCGTTGCGGGGTCGAGGCCGAACATCGCGGCCAGGTGGAGCGGGTCCGGTCCCTGGACGAGGGCCTCGTCGAGCTGGCGGTGGACTCGCAGGCGTTCCAGGGTTGCCGCCTGACCGCGGAAGGAATCGGTCAGCCATGCCTTGCTGACCGGCCCGGTTTCCATGGCGGTCTGCCGCGTGATGATCAGGTGGGGGTTGGCGGTATTGGGCCACCGTTCGCGCCGGTAGCTGAGCCAGTCGAGGATCACCTGGCGGGTGAGGTCATCCAGTGGCCGGGTCCGGCGGCGATGGTCAGGCGCCGGTTGCCTAGATCGATGTCATCGAGGTGGAGCTCGCGGATTGCCTTGTGCCGGGCGGCATGGATGGCGGCTAGCGCGAGAACAAGCCGGTCCCGTGGGCTCCGGGCGGCGTCTACTGCCTGGTCGATGTCGTCGCCGTCTAGCAGCAGGATGACGCTGCGGGGCTGCTCGCCGACCCGTAGCCTTGCCGCGGGGTCACGGAAGATCGTGCGGTTCTTCTTGCAGTGCCGGAACAGGGACCGGATGACGCTGAGGGCGTGATGACGCTCGTGGCCGGTGAGGCCATCGATGGCTGAGAGGATGTCCTCGCTGGTCACCTCGCGCAGGTGGTCATAGCGCCCGGACCAGGCCGCCATCACCGGGGCGATCGCGTGCAGGTAGGTCCAGGCTGTCTTGGGATCGCGGGGGCGTGACCGCGGGCCGCCGTGCCGCAGGGTCCTGAGCCAGTGCTCGACGTCGGCCCGGATGCCGGGGGCCAGGCCGGCGAGGTGGCGTTCCAGCCAGGTCTCGAAGGCCGGGACCCGGTTGTCGCGGAGCAGGCCGAGCTTGCTGAGGATCTCAGCGGTCCGCTCGGCGCTGATCCCGTGGGCGCGGAGCGCGGGGAACATCTCGGAGTAGCGGACCTCGTCCCCGTCCTCATGGCCAGACAGCAGGATGACCAGGCCGCGATCGACGTCGCTGGCGACCCAGCGGGTCCAGCCGCGGGCCTCCCCGATGGCCTGGGCGGCGGTGCGTGCCCTGGCTAGCCAGGGGCTGGCGAGGTCGGCGTGGCGGCTCCGGCCGAACCGGGTGTAGTCCTTCCTGGCGTCGAAGAGCTTGAGCTGGATCCAGCCGGTGATGGGGCGGGGCGGTGGCGGCGGCTGGGGCCGGGGCTTGCCGGCCCGCCGTCCTTGCCTGCCTGCCGGGTGCCCGGGCACGCGGGTCCCCCAGCGCTGCATGCCGGCGAAGCTGAGCTGATGGTGCCCGATCTCGCGCAGGAACGGCTCCAGCACGGTGACCTGGCCCTTGGCCTCCAGGCTGGCCTGCATCCAGCACAGCCGGCAGTAGCCCTTCTTCAGCGGGACGACGCGGTGGCAGGCAGCACACTCGCCAGGCTCGTGAGTCACGCCGAAGGACTGGCATGCCTTGCAGTACAACCTCAGCGGCAGGTTGCCCCACGAGAAGCATCCCGCGCAGCTCGATGCCGGCCTGGGATCACGCTTGCCCGCCATCAGGCGGGGGGAAGAGATCGCCCGTCGCGCCGCCTTGGGGTAACGGCTGGCGGTGCCGCCGCCGAGGCCGCGGCGGCGGGCTGGCCCTCCTGCTCCTTGCCGCTGCTGACCTTGCGGGCTCGGGGATCAGCAGTTCCTCGACGCCGCAGCCGAGGACGGCGCAGATGACGTCGAGGTCGGACAGCTTGATGCTGGCCGGGTCGCCGGACCACAGCCCGGACATCTTCCCGGCGCTGATGACCAGGTTGCGGTCGGCGAGCATCCGCTGCAGCTCGCTGGCCTTCCAGATGCCGCGGTTGGCGGCCGCCAGTCGCAGGTTCCACTTCATCGCTGCCCCTCCCGGCCGCCCCCGGCCACCAACGCCATGCTCATTTCCTCAGCCCCTTCATCCGCTCGGCGGCGCGCTGCTGGCCTGCGATCCACGCATCCTCGACGTGGGTGCCGGGGACGTGGACGTAGTTCATCGTGGTCGCGATCCATGCGTGCCCGAGGGTCGCCTGGATCGCGATCAGGTCCATGCCGGCCAGGTAGAGCTGGGATGCGCAGAAGTGCCGCAGGACATGGGGCGTGACGACGTTGGGCCAGTCCGGCAGGTGCGTCCTGGCCGCATCCTTCAGGGTGGCGCGCAGCGCCTCGTCCCCGACCCGGGCGGCCGACCCGTCGGCGTTCTTGCGCTCTGACGGCAGCAGCGGGACGCCGGGGCTGGTGTGGTCGTCGCCGAACTGCGCCCACACGTCCTCGACGAACCAGCGGAGCGTGGCGCCGGCGTTGCTGATCAGCGGGACCATCCGCTCGCGGGGTCCGGAGCCGCGGGCGCCCTTGCCGTGCCGGACGTGGAGCTTGCCGAACCGGCCCAGGTCCCATTTCACGTCGGCGAGGTCCAGCTTGCATGCCTCGTTGACCCGCAGCCCGACGTCGGCCATCAGCCTGCACGCGGTGTAGTTGCGGGCGGCGGGGGCGAACTTCCGGCAGGTCGCGAGCTCCCCACGCCACCCGGCGAACAGCCGGCCGACCTGCTCGGCTGGCGGCGGGATCCGCAGCCGGGCCTGCTGCTGGCCACGAGGGCGGTTCATCTCGCCGATCGGGCACTCGACGACACGGCCAGTCATCTGGTGGATCTCGACCTGGTGCCGCAGCTCAAGAAACAGGAAGTACGTCTTCAGCGCCTGCGCCCGCGACAGCCGCGTCCCCTTGGCCGTGCAGCGCAGCACCTTGCCGAAGTACTCATCCGCGTCCGGCGGCTCCATGTCCCACAGCGGCCTGCCGAGCCAGGCCCGGACCTGCTCCAGGTGGATCACGTCGGAGCTGATCGTCCCGTCCGACAGCCCGGCCGCCGCCCGGGCGAGCACGAACCCGGCCAGCACGTCAGTCTCGAACGCGTCCAGCTCATCCGGACCCGCCGGGGCACGCGCGTCCCGCAGGTCCCGCACCACTGCCAGCGTCAATCCAGACCCCGCCTTCACCCGAACCGCACGATCAACAGGGAAGACGATAGGGTTTCAGGAAAGCTGAAGTCTCATCAATCACAGAACTGGTATCGTCACGGCTGAGAAGACGCTGGTCCTGGGCCTATGTGAGCTGGTGGGGCAGCCGGGAACTCAGGGGTTATTTTTTACTCATCGAGGGTGCTGTAACCGGGCGGTTCACAACCCGCCGGCCGCCAGCGCCTCCAGCGCCACGTTGATCACATCCGCCGGGTTGTCCTTGCCCAGCAGCGCCTGTCGCATCGCCGTCTCGGCCACCGCCCGCGCCCGCGCCCGGCTCCCACACCGCGCCCACCCGTGCCCACCCGTGCCCGCACATAGTCACGGTGCCGCGTCCCGGTGCGGCCAACGTCGTACTCGGCGGTCACGCCCGCGTCCAGCCCCCAGCGTCGCGCGCACATGATCGATCACCGACGCCGGGATCGCCGCGGCCGGCGGGAAGTACCCCAGCCGCTGGTAACACTTCAGCCACACCACCAGCGCCAGCAGGTGCCGATCCGACTGGGTGTGAGTCCGCGCCCATGCCATCTCGTCATCGCCCGGCGTGAACGACTCCCGCAACTCCTTCAGTGAAACGGCGCGCGGCAACCTCGGGTAAGCCGTCCGCTCAATCCAGGTCATCCGACACTCCACCGCCAAGATGTGACCTGGATCACTTTAGACCCAGCGGCGTGTCCTGATTCCGGCGTATCCGGTCGCTACCCGGGGTGGTCCCGGGCGGCGGGGTGAACCACGGCGGCCAGGTCGGCGGCGGGCTCTCGCCCGGGCTGGGCGGTTCCGTGATCGGCGGCTCGGTGGACGGCGGCGGCGAACTCGGCGGCTCGGTGGACGGCGGCGGCGAACTCGGCGGCTCGGTGGACGGCGGCGGCGAACTCGGCGGCTCGGTGGACGGCGGCGGCGAACTCGGCGGCAGTGACGGCGGGGACGACAGCGCCGGGACCGGGCTCGACGGCGACGGCCTGTTCGAACTCGCCGGCCACGTCGGGGCCGAGCTCGTGTCTCGAGGAACGACTTCGGCCGGGCGCGGCGGCTGCCGGGTGGCGGCCGGCCGGGCGGGCGCGGACGGCCGGGCGGAGGCGGCCCGGTGCGGGGGCAGGGGCGGGGGCCGGCTGGACGAGGCGTGCTGGACCGGGATCACCGTGGCGCCGTCCGGGCCGGGCACGATCAGCGTCCGCCAGGCGGCCCCCGCGATCAGCGCCGCCACCGCGGCGACGGCCGGGCCGAACAGCAGCGCCGCCCACCACGGGTGCTTGCGATACTGGCCCCAGTCGCCGGTCGCCAGCCAGGACCGCACCCCGCGGACTGCCGTCATGGCCCCTCCCCTACGCGGTCACCGCCAGGCAGTCAGCGGGCTCGCGATGTGGTGAGTCACCATGTCGGTGATGCCGTCGACGTAAGGCTGTGCCATCATGGCTCATTCTTCCTGTGCGCGGTTTGCTGAGTGAATGCAGCTGCTGGCTGTGCCAAGAGAAGTTTTCCGGCGCCATTTGATCTTTCCCGGGCCCGGCGCGTCGGCAAGTCTCCAAGCCTACGTACCAGACGGCTGAAGGCAAGGCCGGGGTGCCCGGGCCTCTGGTGCCCGCTCAGATCCAGCGCTTTGACCTGCGGAACGCAACCCGGAAATTGGCCTGTGACGAGGATCTGTACAGGATCCTGAACGAGAGCCTGTCCGGATCGGCTTAAGGTTCCGTCGGTTCTGTCGGTTCCGGTGATAACGATGAGGTTGCCCGACCCCCGGGCCATCCCGTTCATGCTGGTCAGCGGCTCTCGATGCCAAGGTTCCTGAGATAACACACGTTCTCACCGGGGAGCCTTCGCTCCAAGGTGCTGACCAGGCGGCGCGGCTCGAATCGCGCCAGCCCCGCCCAGCCGAACGGGTGTGGAGAGGAGAACCGGCGGTTCTGCTTGCGCAACGGCTGACGACAGGGCCGACCTGCGGTTTTGATCGTCCGTGCGATAGCCAACCGGCCCGCCCATTTAGGATCCTGCATCTATCCTCGTCACAGGCCAACATGTGGGCGAGCGGCGGCCGGCGGGGAAGCACCCGGCGCGCACATGGCTAGCACCTGTGTCACGGATCGAGCGCAAGGACGGTTCATGCATTCCCTCCGGACAGCCGCGTCGGGCCTATAAGGCAGCGAGGTGATCGGAACCTCAATTCCGATGCCACTGGAGAGTCGCGAGTTACCAGAAGTAATGCGCCGTTACCTCTGATAACTCGTCGGGTGCTCACGGGGCGGACCCGGTGACCAGCACGCTCCAGGTCTGCGGCCCGACGATGCCGTCCCCGGTGATGCCGAACAGCTGCTGCACCGCCTTGACTGCCGCGGTGGTGGCCGGCCCGAACACTCCGTCCTCGGCGAGGTTCGAGGCGGCCGGGATACTGTTGACGCTGCCGATCACGTTGGCCAGCGCCTGAACCCGGCGCACGAAGAACACCTGGCCGGGCCGGTCCTGGGCTCCCTGCTGGAGCGTGGGCAGTACGTTCATCATGGCGGTCTCCCAGGCGGGCACGGAGGGCTGGCCGCCGGTGGCGAGCCAGTCGGAGCTGAACACGCTGACGTCGAAGGCCGGGGTGTTGCGGAACTGGACGCCGATCACCGGGAACGGGCCGCTGGCAGTCAGGACCATCGCAGTGGCCTGTGCCTGCGTCAGGCCGAAGTGGGCGACCCACAGCCCGGCCCCGGAGCCGATCCCGCCGGCGGTCAGCGCGTTGACCACCTCGGTGACCCGGGACTGGCTCATGTAGACGGCCGGGGACCGCTGCCCGGGCCGGGCCTGGCTCGCGCGGCTGGCCAGTGCCCGCCTCACCCAGCCGGGCGCGCTGGCCGGGGTGGCGGCTCCCGCCTCGATGTCCAGGACGTCGGCGGCCGGGTCGGAGGCGGCAGGGTCCTGATCGATCCGCACCGCGCCCGGGTGCGCGGCGAAGTCGGCGGCCGTCCACCGGACGGTGCCGGTCCCGGTGGTGTAGCCGGCTACCTGAGCGCCTGCCGGCAGCGCTCCGATGTTGTCGTGCGTGGCGTCGAAGACCAGGACCGGTGTCACCATCAGGCCAGGCTAGCCCAGTGCACCCGCTGTGTCCCGGCAAGCTTATTCCGGCGCTTCCGGGGTGACCTGCACCTGGCACCACACGTCAGGCGACTCGCCGGAACTACACCCTACGGCCGGGCGCGACCTGGAGCAGAAGGGGTGATAACCCGCTGTATCACCCGGCCAGTGTCGGTACCCGGCGCTACCATCCGGGCCATGCCAGGTGACCTTGAACGGCTGCCCGCACCCGTCTCCCCGGCCGCGCCCGGCGCGGGCCCGGCGGCAGTGGCGGGCGAGCCGCTGGGCCGGGTGCGGGCAGAGCTGTCGGCGGGCTGGGGGAGCGGGAGCAGGCCTGAGGGCTAGCGCGAACCTGGCGGCTGTTGGTTACTTCCTGGCCGCGATGGCCTGGTCCACTGTCTGGTAGATGCTGAAGACCTTCGTCAGCCCGCTGATCTTGAAGATCTTCAGTATCCGCTCCTGCGTGCAGACCAGATCCAGCGAGCCGTCATGCGGCCGCACCCGGTTCAGGCCGCCGACCAGCACCCCCAGGCCGGTGGAGTCGAGGAACCCGACCTTGTCCAGGTTGACGATGAGCTGGTAGCTGTTCTTGCCGGCCAGATCGATGAGCAGCTCCCGGAGCCGCGGCGCGGTGTAGATATCGATCTCGCCCTCGACGGTGACGACCTCGATGCCGTCTTTGCTGTAGTGCCCCAGCTTCAGATCCACCAGTCCTCCAGCCGCCATGCGCGGCGTCACCTCCACGTCCATCCCGGGCGAATGGGCAGGCCTAGCCACAGCCCGGGGCGTGATCCCCTGCCACATTCAACCACGTTCCGTTATCATGTCTATACGAAATCATGCCTTCGGGTATCCCCCAGTGGGTAACACACTGAAAACCTGCGCCGGCGATCACGCCGGTCACCCTAGCCGGGTCCCGGGCCCGGCCGCGGCGGCACGACCGCCGCTGGCCGTGCTCATCGCGCGTGAGGACTCGCCCGGCCCCTCCGTGACCGGGACACCGCAGGCTGAAGCGGGCATTGGCCCGACGCCGCAGCGCCAGGCTCAGCCCTTTCATCGCCTCCTGACCGGCCCCCCGGGACAGCCGCACAGCCGGGGACTCACGGGCGTGTCCTCAACGACAGAAAGGACCAGACAATGGCCCGGACCCTGCCGATCTCGGCTGAGCAGCCGCTGGACGCAACCCGGACGGCAACCGAGCAGGTCGTCACGCTGGTCGGCGCCCAGGCGGTGGCCGTGCAGGCGGTGGCCGTGCAGGCGGCAGCCTCCCTCACGCTGGCCGCACTGCTGTGGCCGCTGATCCCCGCAGCCCACGCAGCCGCCGACCTGGCCAGCGCGCTGGGCCCATGGCTGCCGCTACGCCCGCTCCCGGAACAGCAGGCGGTCGTGGCAAGGCCCGGATCGGGCGGTGCAGGACGGGCCGCGACGGTGCCCGGCGGCCCGCCGGGGGCGGTGCGCGAGGCCGCCGCGATCACGCTGGGGGTCGAGGAGGAGTTCGTGCTCCTGGACCCGTCCACCGGCGCCACCGTGCTGGCCGCCCCCGAGCTGGTCCGGATGCTCGACGGGGAGCCGGGGATCCAGCAGGAGCTGATGCAGTTCCAGGTGGAGACCGGCACCCCGGTGTGCACCAGCCTGGACGAGGCCGGCCAGGAGCTGATCCGGCTGCGGCGGCTCGCCGCGGCCGCCGCGGCATCTCTGGGCTGCCGCCTGGTGGCCTGCGGGGTCGCGCCGTACCGCACGCCCGGGCTGGCCGCCATCACCGGCCAGCCCCGTTACCAGGAACTGGCCCGCCGGTACGGCCCGGTGGTGGCCGAGGCCGGCACCTGCGGCTGCCACGTGCACGTCGGGGTCCCCTCCCGGGACCGGGGCGTCCAGGTGCTGGCGCGGCTGCGGCCCTGGCTGGCGCCGCTGCTCGCCGTCTGCGCCAACTCCCCGATCGCCGGCGGGCGCGATACGGGATGGGCCAGCTGGCGGTATGTGATCCAGGCACGCTGGCCGACCGCGGTGCCGCCCGCGGTGTGGCCGGACGCGGCCGCCTACGACACGGCGGTCCGCCGCCTGATCGCCCGGGGCGCGGCGCTGGACGAGCGGAGCGTCTACTTCCTGGCCCGGCTGTCCCCGCGCTACCCGACGGTGGAGGTCCGGGTCGCCGATGTCTGCCTCGACGCCGGCACCGCGGTGCTGCTGGCGGGGCTGACCCGCGCCCTGGTCGCCACCGCCCTGGCCGAGGCCCGCCGCGGGACGCCGGCGGCAGCCGCGCCGGCCCGGCAGGTCGCCGCGGCGCTGGCCGCCGCCGCGCGGCACGGGCTCGCCGGGGCCGGGGTAGACCCGGTCACCGGGCAGCCCGCCGGTGCGCCGGCGCTCCGCTCCCGCCTGCTCGATCATGTCTACCCCGCGCTCAGCGACCACGGCGACACCGAGACGGTCACCACGCTGCTGCGCCGGCTCGACCAGCGGGGGACCGGAGCCGACCGGCAGCGAGCCCTGTTCACCAGCGCCGCATCCACGCCCGCGTTCATCACCGCACTCGCCCGCGCGACGCTGTCCGGCCACGAGCCGGGCCGCCAGCGGCCCGATGCCCGGCTCCCGGCAGCGGCAGGCGCGCAGTAGGGGATCTCAGAAAGAGCAGTACAGGATCCTCCGCCCCCCACCTGAAGCACTGGCAGCCAAGGCAGTGGTGCTGTGCCAGTAGCTCCTTACCTCCAGACGCCGCTCACCCGGGATCCGGACTGCCATTCGTACAGCCAAGCCGGGCGACGATCAGCCCTCGTGACATCAATTCACCCGGCCGCCGCCACGGCTGTGCGGATTCCGGCGCCTTCGGCTCGACATGCCCGCGAGCGGCCCCCGGGTGTAGGGAAAACGACCATTACCCCGACACTGCACTCCTGGAGGAACGAGTGGGTCCAGATGCGGCCAGCTATGGCGTCGGCGACGCGCTGGGCCGGTCTCGGGGTCGATAGCGATGTTGCGGTGGAGCAGCACGCGGCAGACGACGTGGCCGGCGTGCGGGGGCGGGTTCTGCGGGCTGCCGGCCATGTCAGCGCTTCTTGTTGGGGTCGGTTACTGGTAACCGACCCCTGAGTGCCCGGACTCGAGGGCGATTTCCTCGGCTCTCAGGGCAGGAACTCTGCTGGGACGCTAGCGTCTTGACAGCGACCTGGGCCCGGGTGCCCGTTGGCGCCGTCGTGCGGATACGCGCCGTATTCCAGCAGAAGAAGCGCCATGTCGTCGTGGCCGTGCCCGCCGGTGTGCCGGCGCACGGCTGTCATCAGCGTGTCCAGCGCCTGGTCGCAGTCGGCCGCCAGAAGCGCCGTGGCGATCTGGTCTTCGGGGAGGAAGTCCCCGTGATGGTTACGGCTTTCGACCAGCCCGTCGGTGTAGAGCAAGAGCCGGTCACCGGGCAGCCAGCTCGCGGTGAACGCGGTGAAGTCATCCTCCAGGCCAAGCGGCAGGGCCGTCGTGCCGGTCAGCGGCCGCAGCCTGCCGCCGTGGTGCAGCAGCGGCGGGTGATGGCCGCAGTTGACAACGGTGATCTCCCCGCTGGGCGCGATCTGGGCCAGCACCGCGGTGACGAAGTCCTCTTCGCCCAGGTGCGGCTTGATGGCCCTGCTGATGTCGCTCGCCACGTGTTCCAGTGCGGGCACAGCGACCGCGCTTCGCCGGAACGCGCTCAGGACATGCCTGGCCAGCAGGATGGCGTCCAGGCCGTTGCCGCGGACATCTCCGATGATCACCCGGATGCCGTGCCCGGTGGGGATGATCTCATATAGATCCCCGCCGACCGAGGCTCCGGGTGTCGCCGAGCGGTAGCGGGCCGCGATGCTGATCCCGGTGATCTGCGGGGGCACCGGCGGAAGCAGCGCGACCTGCGAGGCCTTCGCGATCGCGGTCATCCGCGCCAGGCGCTCCTCGAGTCGGCGGCGCACCCCCGCCAGCACGACCGCCAGCAGGCTCATGGCGCAGACCGCCGTGAGCCGGATCCAGTTCGGATCCCCTATGGGGCCGTGCCACCACCCAGCCGCAATTGTCAGCACCACTGTCGCGCCGGCGATGATGGCCGTACGGCGTTCGTCAGCCGCGGTAGCGACGATCAACGGCGCCACGATGAACAGCGAGATTACGATCAGGCCCGACGTGGCGGCGAGCACGCAGGGCAAGAGCAGCCACAAGACCGCCACAGCCATTGCGGCATGCTTGGCCGGCGGCCGCGACCGCGTCTTCGCTCCGGCACTCGTTGACCCCAGCTTCATGGGCTTCCCCCTCCACTTCACCGGGTTCTCAGCCCGGTCCGGCCATGCTGCGGCACTCGCTCCCGGCGGTACTCCTTGCGCGCACGCCTCCGCTCGCGCGGTCAGGCTCCCCGGCATCCGCCAGCACCGGCAGGGAGGACAAGGTGTCGTGGACATTGACGCGGAGCTGAGTGCGGCGCCCTGAATGCCGAGCGTGACGAGAACCGGTGACATGACAATTTTGCTGCAAATTGCAGCCGGAAACATCCGTCAGCTGACGGATAAAACTGCATGTTCATACGCACGTGCAGAATCATGCCGACCAGCGGGAATTGATCATCCCGCAGGGGTAGCCTCCTAGCCGTGGGGACGTTCAGAGATCACATCGACTGCATGTAGCGCATCGTTCGCGGCCAGGAAACAGGTATACGGTGGTAACACAGCGTGGTCACCGACCGCCTGGCTATCTGCCTTGGGCGGGTAGGACTATCCGCAGCAACCGCCACACGGGCGGTACTCCTGCTCCTGGAGCAGGTCGTGCAAACGGCCCTGTTCCGCAGCCTTGGATCTGGAACGGCTCTCCTGATATGACTGGCCAGACCTGCGTCGGCGAGGGGGTTGCGAGATAACTACGGCTATCGGGCAAGACGCGCCTTGGAGGCTCAGGCGAGCTAGAGCGAGGCCTCGCTGGGTGCCCTGCTCGTTTCCCGGTCATCCGGCAACCTGGATGTCAGTGGCCAAGTTATGGCCATGTACAGCCCGCCGCGGCCAGGCCGGCGGCCGGGCGCCGGGAGCCACTGCGCTGCCCGCTTCCCGGCCGGCCGCAGCGCCGCATGCACAGGACAGGCGGGACCTCCAGCGTCCGTTAAGGGATCCTTCAGCGAGACACCAGAAGCACGGTCACCCGGACCGCTCCCGGGCGTGCTTCGCGTGTCGAGAATCGAGCGTTACCCCGACACCGCCGCCCGGCGCGGCGCCGCACGACGCCCCGCAGGTCACGATGTCGGGAAACCATGTCGGGAAAACTATGCCGCCTGACCAGCCTGGCATCACCGTTTACGCTACAGTCAGGGGCATGACAGCGGCCCGGCTCCTCACCCCGGCGTGATGCCCGGCCGGGCAGCCGCCGCCCGCCCGCCGGGCCGGGGCCCGGTGATGGCGAAGATCGGGTACGCGCGGGTGTCCACCCGCAGCCAGAACGACGACAGCCAGGTCGATGACCTGACCGCCTACGGCTGCGAGAAGATCTTCACCGACACCGCCTCCGGCAAGAACGCCGCCCGCCCCGAGCTCGACAACGCCCTGGCCTACCTCCGCGAAGGCGACGTCTTCGTCATCACCCGGCTGTCCCGCGCTATGCGATCCCTCAAGCACCTCCTCACCCTCGCCGACGAGCTGCGCGGCCGCGGCGTCGGCCTGGTCGTCCTGAAGCAGCAGATCGACACCACCACCCCGCAGGGGCGCCTGGTGTTCCATCTCCTCGGCGCGATCGATGAGTTCCAGCGCGAGCTGATCGTCGAGGGCACCCGGGAGGGCCTGGCCGCCGCCCGGGCCCGCGGCCGCACCGGCGGGAAAAGGCAGCACACCGTCGCCGAGATCGCCGAGGCCGTCGGCGTGCACCGCACCACCGTCTATGACTACCTCAAGAAGGAGAGCTGACATGGCTGACGGCCTGCAGGACGCGCCCCGGCACGCCGGGCAGGTCGTCCGCCGCGTGCTGCTCCGCCGCAACATCGCCATCGACGCCGAGACCGCCCAGCTCGTCGCCGACGCCGTCCAGGCCGCGCTCCGCGCCGGTGCGCCCGCCCGGCCGCCGCGCGGGCGCCGGCGTGTTCCTCCGGCCGGCTGCGCCCCCCTGTTCTGACCTGGCAGGCGCGGGCTTCCTGGCGCCGGCCGCAGGACGATGGAGCACCTGGCGTAGCCGATGAGCTCTCTCGCCCCGGCACCGAGCCCGTTAGCCTCCCCTCACCGGACAATCTCGCGGACCGCCTCTATAAGACGACCTGCCGCAGGTCAGCACTCCCGGTGCCCATGTTTCTGGATGTCTCGCCCGGGGGTCCCCTTGCGGGCAGGCCTTGCCTGGTTCGGCGGCTGGCTGTCCGCTGACGATCAGTCTCGGCTTCAACCGCGCCGAGAACCGCTCGGTGTAGCGACGGGCACGCCGTTTGCCTCGCGCTCGGGTGTGAGCCGGAGTACGGCGAGCGTCACGAGTGATCCGATGGCAAGCTGACAAGCCGGACTGTCAGCTCAAAAGTCCCGGCAGCCACCTGATTCTGATCTCACAACTAGCATGAATAGTTCACTCAGCCATAAAACGGCAGCCCGATATGCCCATCTACCGACTTTGACCCAGGCCCTGTCTTTCGAACTCTTGGTTTTCGTGGCGGAAGTCCTGGCCAGAATGGGCCAAGGCCTCTTCCGCATCCCCCGCCAATGGCCTGGTGTGAAGTAAAGGGCATTGGTCAGCGGGGACGGGAAGCTGGCAAACCGTGTCCGCGCGGCCCGGTGCCGCCAGTTACGGGCAAGGTGGGGTGATTTCCAGTGGATACGCAGGTCACAAACGTCATGGACGGCGGCAGGCCGAAATTTGGCGTGGTGCTGCAAGGCGGCGGCGCGCTCGGCGCATACGAGGCCGGCGCCATCGATTATCTGTACAGCCTCGGCATGGAATGCGCGATCGCCGCCGGGGCCTCGGCAGGCGCGATGAACGCCGCCACGCTCGCCGGGGCTACCAGGTACCCGCCGCGCGTCCTGCGCGAGCTGTGGGAGCGGCTCGCCGTCGACGGGCTCATCCCGTTCCTGCCGAAAGTGCCGACGCCGTTCGTCCCGGCGTTGGCGCAGCGCATCTGGAGCTACTACATGCCGTCACCCTGGGTGCCGGGCATGTACCGGCCGCGGCTGGACTACTGGAATCTCCCGTCCTGGACGTCGCTCACGAAGCCGACGCTGCGCCGGACCCTGGACGACCTGCTGGACTGGGACCAGGTCCGTGACGCCCGTCACATGCGGCTGATCGTGTCCGCGTCCGGCGTCGAAACCGGCCGCATCGCGTACTTCTCGAACATCAGCGCGGACGATCTGCCCGGCGGCCCGGAATACCCGGCGGTCCGCTTCGGGCCGGAACACGTGCAGGCGTCCGGCAGCATCTTCCCCGGCTTCCCGTGGACAATGATCACGAACAGGGCATGGTGGGACGGCGGCCTGATCGACAACACGCCGCTCAAGCCCGTGCTCGACAACCTGCGCGGCGACGAGCCAGCCACCATGCCGATCTTCGTCATCGACGTGAACTCCGACACCGCGCCGCTGCCCGGCAACATGGTGCAGGGCGCATTCCGCCTGCTCGAAATGTTCGCGGCGAACCGGCTGCGCGCGGACCTGGACACTTCCCGGTCCTACACCAGGTTCATCACCGCGCTACGGCAGGCCGACGAGCAGCTGCCTCCCGACGCGGCGGTCCGCCAGACACCGGAGTGGATCGAAAGCCTCAACTACGACCACGTCCGGCACATCCACCTGATCAGCATGAACAAGCCCGCCCAGGACAGTCCCGGGGATTTCTCCCGGGCCTCGATCGAGCGGCGGCTGTCCGCGGGCTATGACCAGTGCCGCGCCGTCCTGGAAGAGGCCGGCTGGTCACCGCCGCCCGCCCCGGCGCTGGCGCAGCCGGCTGCGGAGCGGGCCAGCACCCGGCTGCGCGAGCAGCGCGAGCCGCGCCAGCCCGCGCGCACCTGAGGCGGGCCGGCTTCCCGGCGGGCGGGCTCCGGCTGCTCTCACGCGCCCGCCGGGCCGGGGCTGATTAAACGGAACGGCCAGCGGCGGTAACCCAGCGGTCTTCAGCCCGCTATCGCCACTGGCCGTTCCGTTGTTGCTCGAGCCCCAACACCGTCACCCGCCCGGCCGGGTCGACCGCCCTGGTGGATGCGGACATACCGCCCGGCGGCCCGGCGGAGACCAGCCAACAGCCTGGCGGCGGGCAATCCGCCTGGTGATCGCCGCCCGGTGAGAGGCCGCGGTAATCGCCAGGATCGGTTACGTCAGGATGGAGCTGCGACCACTGGCACCCCGAGCTGTACCCGCCGGGGCTTCCCGTCCGCGGTCGGCTAGCCCGCTACGCGGCTACCGCCGCGTGCTGGGACATTGCCTGGGTGCCGCCTGATTTCTACACTCCTGTTGTGCCGTCAGGTAAAGACGCTCCGTTTGAACTGGGAACCGACGGCCCCAGGTCGATTCTCGTCGGCGTCGATGGATCGGCGACCGCGGCGCGGGCTGGCTGGTATGCGGCTGGCCTGGCGCGCCGGCAAGGGGCCAGGGTGACCGCTGTTTTCGTTGCCCGGCGGTCGGCGGGGCCGGCCGGCAGATGGCCGCGCTGCCCCCGGGGGCTTCCCCTGGGAGGCGGCTGAGGAAGCGCGCCGCGGGGTTGAGGAGATCTTCCGGGAGCTGGGCGTTCCGATCACCTTCATCGCCGCCAGCGGCGACCCTTTCACTGAGTTGTGCCGCGTGGCTGAGGGCATCGGTACCGATGCCGTGGTGGTGGGGGCGTCTGCCCATGCCGGTCACCGGCTGGTCGGTTCGCTGGCGGTGCGGCTGGTTAAGGCGGCTCGATGGCCGGTCACCGTGGTGCCCTGAGCAGGGATGGGTGCCTTCGCTCGTTCCCCGAGGTAAAGCCGCGCGTTGGTGCAGGCCCGGGGCAGGCCCGGGGCAGGCCCGGTAGATAATCGCTTGCGTATCGGGTGCAAGATCGGTCAATTCGCGGCGCGCTATCGGCCATCAAGGTGCCGGTAGTATCCCGGATAGCATAATCCCGCCGTGTTGCCGCCTGAATCAGGGAAAACGTCAGCCCCAGGGCCGGAAACGACGAGAATAAAAATCTCCGAGTCGCGTTCCCGCAGTTCGGAACTCCCCAAAGCGCTCGGCTGTTTCGCCCGGGTGACACGTTCCTTACCAAGCGACCCAAAGCCTTGTCACTTTGGCCATCCCGTGTGTAGGCTGGCCGCCTGCGGTACGATTACATTGAGGCGTATGCAAAACTCGATGTCACGCGGGCATCGTTGCTGGTCAGAAGCTTAAGGGGAGGGGGTTTTGCATAGCGCTCATTCGTAAGTATCCGGGAACCTTGTGGCCCGCTGACCCGCCTTACCACGTTACGGGGCTGCTAGCAGGCACGACGCAGGAGGCATGTCCGCGCATTCACAGCACTTCCGGATAGTTACGCTCATTCTTCCCCGCGCTCCTGCGGCCGCGGCAGATGCTGGCCCGGCGTTCATCGAGTGAGGTCTCAGCTACGAGAAAGCCCGTATTCGGAAGTCCTGTGTCACCATCGCATCGTGCCTGGTAGACGCGATCCGGGCCGGACGCAGTCATGCGATTTCCGAATACTTACAACGAGAAAGGCACCGGCAATGGACACGCGAAATGCACCGGCAATGGACACAGTTATCCAGCAGGATCTCGCTCAAACGGCAGTCAGCGATCCGCTGGCCGGGGATGGTTCCTGGATCATCTGGCCCGCCGAGACCGACTTCTCGACAATGGGCCGTGACCGCGGCACGTCCGACGTGATGGGCCCGGGTGGCCTCCCGTTCCCCTCCTCGGACTTCTCGACAATGGGCCGTGACCGCGGCACGTCCGACGTGATGGGCCCGGGTGGCCTCCCGTTCCCCTCCTCGGACTTCTCGACAATGGGCCGTGACCGCGGCACGTCCGACGTGATGGGCCCGGGTGGCTCCCCGAGGGAGACGGCGAGCTTTCCCACCCGGCGGGTCAAGACGCCCAGCAGGTAGCGGGCCGCCACGACCGAGGCCAGCGCCCGCTCGGCCCGGCGGCGGTGCTCGCGAACGACGGGAAGTACGACCCGGCCCGCAGCTCCGGGATCGCCAGCTCGATCGTCCCGGCCCGGGTGTCCCGCTCCCGGCGCCGGTAGCCGTTGCGGGAGCTGGGGCACCGGTAAGAACCGCGCCATGAACACCGCCAGCGTGCCCGCTTTGCTGACCACTGCACGCAGGACAGGTAGCGCGGCCAGGCTTCGCCGGTTTCTTCCTGGCGCTTCTGCGGATCAGGGCATGGCCAGGCGCTGGAGGGACCAGCGATGAGCCTCAGCGCGCGAGAGCAGCAGGCCCTGGATTCGATTACGGACCGGCTCGCCGATTCCGATCCCGGGCTTGCAGCGTTGCTGACGGGGTTCACCCGGCTGGCATCGGGCGAGGAGATGCCGCAGCGCGAGAGGATCCGGGCTGGCCCGCGCCGGGCTATCCGGTGTTCGCGGCGCCAACGGCGGCACCCGCGCGGCGATGAAGCACGCCGGCCCGCAGGCCGGATGTCCAGGCGCCTGGCCTTCCAGGGGGCCGCGCTGCTGCTGTCGCTCCTGACAGCTGTCACGGTGATCGCGGTGACGACGGCCCTCAACCACGGCAGGAGCCAGGGTGCGTGCACGACATTCCGGAACCCGGCCTGCGCAAACCCGGCTCCCGCGCCCAGCTCGCGCCCCGCCTCGCATAAGAGGGTCACCAGCCAGGCAGCTCATCAAGCAGGGGCCGACAGCTAGCCGCCTGAGATGCCGTGATCACACATGGCTCAAGACCGAGGGCAGTGTCGCATCACGGGTGGGGCCTGACCTGCGGCGATGTCCGCGTCTCCGAAGTTGGACCGCAGGAAGCGCCCAGGTCAGCGCCGACCTGGGGCGACGGAGGGGACGCTGGCCGCGATCCAGGAGGCCACCGGCATCTACTGGGAGCTGTTGACGGCCCGCCCGGACAGGTTCCGGGCCGACCTGTCCGGCGCGGCATCCGGCCGTCCGTTGACGATCAACTTGGTATCACGTCGAAGGCATCGCCATATCCTTCTGGCTACATCTTCGCGGCCCAACCGTTTCTGCAGCTCATGTCCCCTTTCAAGCAACAAGCCGACGTACTTTGGGCCTAGAAGACGCAGTCCCGCCACGTACCGCGACTGTCGGGGAATCGATCGGTTCTCGACAGGGCCCGCCCACAGCCACCGCCCGTGAATGGCCTTGCGGGCCAGACTTGCAAGCATGAACGCCGCCGTCCCGCGAGGCCGCGGGCTTCGGGGAAACACGACGTTCGGCCCGTGCAGGCCGGGCTTTCGGCCCTAGGCGTGGTGCGGGAGGAAGATGAATGCCTGCGCTTTGTAACCGGAGGAGCGGCAGGCGGGGCCATCCGGCGGGGCCGTTCCTGCTGGTGCTGATTGCCGCGGTGCTGCTGCTCGCCGCGGCATGCAGCTCCCCGGGGAGGCCGGCGCCCGCGGGACCGTCTACCACCGCAGCCTCGGCGGGACCCGCGAAGACCGTTGTCCCGCCCGGTACGCCGGCCGGGGCCCAGCTCCGGTGGCTCATCGCGGCGGTGGCCCACCTGCCCATATCCGACGCGCAGGTACGCGCCCACTTCGACGCGGCCTTTCTCGCCCAGGCCAGCCCGGCCATGCTCAACCAGGCGCTGCAAGGAGCGACCGGCGTCAAGCTGGTCTCGATCCAGGTCAGTGAACCGAGCATGCTGGTCGCTATTGTCTCCACCAGCGGTGCACTCCCGCGGGCCCGGGTCCGGCTCGCCGTCGACAGCGCGGGCCTGATCAGCGGGCTGCTCATCAGCCCGGCCGCCACCGGGCCGGTGCCCGGCACCTGGGCCGGCGTCGATGCCGCCCTCCGCTCGGTCGCCCCCCAGGTCCGCCTGCTGGCCGCCAACGTCAGCAGCGGCTCGTGCCAGCCGGTCCACAGCATGGACCCCGCGACCGCGGCGCCGCTCGGCTCGGCCTTCAAGCTCTACGTGCTCGCCGCGCTGGGCAATGCGCTGGCCGCGGGCAAGGTCCGCTGGAACCAGCCGCTGACCGTCACCGCGCAACTCAAAAGCGTGCCCTCCGGCCAGCTGCAGAACAAGCCGGACGGCACCCGCATCTCCGTGCAGGACACGGCCGCCTACATGATCTCCATCAGCGACAACACGGCCGCCGACATGCTGATCAACCTCCTGGGCCGACCCGCGGTCGAGGCGGCGCTCACCACGACCGGGATGGCCAGCCCGGCTCTGGACCGGCCGTTCCTGACCACCCGTGAGTGGTCCATCCTCAAGCTCGACCAGTGGCCGGCGCTCGCCAATCGTTACCTCGCCGCGAACGAAGCCGGCCGGCGGGCGCTGCTAAGCGCCTATCCATAAGTTCTGCGCGTTACCGGGGATGCGGCTGCCGGGTGCCGGGCCGTTGACAACAGCCTCGCCAGGTGTTGGATCGAGGTTGCCTCCAGCGACCATCCACCCGGCGAGGTCGTGATCAGTATGCGCCCGGTAAGCGTGTTCGCCAACGGTCCCGATGCCGAAGCTGAGCGGCTGCGCGCGCAACTGCGGGGCCCGTGGCGCCAGGCGGCGCGGGCGGTGATGGTGCTGCTGTCGCTGCACGAGCTGCCCGCGGCCCAGATCGCGGAGCTGCTGGAGTGCCACCCTGCCACGGTGCGCCGCTGGATCGGCCGGTTCAACGGCGAGGGGCTGGCCGGGCTGGCCGACCGGCCCCGGTGCGGGCGGCCCCGGCTGGGTGGGCGCCGGCTGACCAGGCGGATCACCGCGCTGCTGGGCCGCCCCGGCCCGTGGACGCTGCCGCGGATCCGGCGGTACCTGGGCTGGCCGCAGGTCAGCCCGCGGACGTTGTACCGGCGGGTGCGGCTGGTGGCGGTATGGCGGCGGCCGAAGCTGACCGCCCGCGGCGACCCGGACCATGACCACGTGGTGGCCGGCGCCGTGGCCCGGCTGCTGGCGCTGCCGCGCCGCGCGGTCGTGCTGGCCGAGGACGAGACGCACCTGAACCTGCTGCCGCACGTGCGGGCCAGCTGGACGCTGCGCGGCAGGCGCCCGGAGGTTCCCACCCCGGGGAAGAACCGCAAGGTCACCGTGTTCGGCGCGCTCGAGGTGACCACCGGGGCGTGGGTGTACCGGCTGGGCCGGCGCTGCGCGGCGGACTTCATCGCGCTGCCGGGCCAGCTGCTCGCTGCGTTCCCCGGCGCCCCGGTGGTCGCGGTGATCTGCGGCAACGACATCATCCACCACGCCCGCAAGGTCACCCGCTACCTGGAGGGGCACCCCCGCCTGGAATTGCTGTACGGCGCCCGGTACAGCCCGCACGATAACCCGGTCGAACGGATCTGGGGAGCACTGAAGAACTACGTGGCCAACACCGCCGTGACCTGGCCCGGCCGGCTCCGGCAGATCCACTCGTTCTTCCGCGCCCGCTCACCCGATGAGATGCTGGATGCCGCCGCGCCCTGGACCAGCCCATGGCTGCCGCCGGGTTACGAGCAGAACTTCTGGAATGCTGCTTTAGAGCGCGGGGCACCAGGCTGCCCTCCAGCTTCATCGAGTCATCCCGCCAAGGGCGATGCCCAGCACCCTCTAAGAGTTAATTGATAATTCATCAGTCAGAGATTCGCAGACATGATTATGACGGCCGCATTACGGTCTGTCCCGAGTGGCACAATCCCGCCGTGCTCATCGCCTGGATCGAGGAGAACATCAGTCCCATGCCACAACAGCGGTACCCCAGCGGATACCCCTGCCGGCACGCCCGGCCGGTAGATAACGACAAGAATGAACCAATTTCCGGTTTGCGTTTCCCCAGGTCAGAGAACTCGACTTGAGTGGCGTCAGAAGCCCCGGGCAATCCCGGCCTTGCCTTGGCCTTGCCTTCGGCCGTCCCGGACATAAGATAAGAGACTTCCCGGCGCAACGGGGCCTGGGAAAGACCGGAATGGCGCCCGCCGGAAATATCTTCTGGCACGGCCAGCCAGCTGCATTCACTCCGCAAACCGGGCAAAAGGGGACAAGCCATGGTTTCACAGCCTTACGTCGACGGCATCACCGACACGGTGCCTCACGACATCGCGAGCACGCTGACCGCCGGCCAGATCGCGAGCGCGGCCGGCCAGGACACGCTCAGCGTCGCGGTGATCAGTCCCGACCGCTGGTTCCCCGGCGACTTCGCCGTGGTCACCAGCCGCGACGGCCACGCGTTCGCCGGCGAGGTCGCGGGCCTGGACGTGTGCACCGGCGAGGTCACCATCAAGCTGCCGGGCAGCTGACCGCGCAGGGCTACCCCTTACGCGGTCTCTATAAGGGCGCCACCGGGAATGCGCGCACTCATGCACGCACCAGACAATCAAGGGACTTACGATCATGAACGAGCAGATCCTGGCGACGGGCACTGACCGCGACTATGCGGCAGCGCTCGACTGGATCAAGCAGGCCGCCGCGAGCAGGAAGACGCTCCCGCTACCCGAGGATGAGGGGCCGGCGACGAGGACCCGGTCGCCGCGCTTCTCCCGGTAATCACCAGCGAGCACGCGACCGCGATCGTCGCGCAGCAGATCAGGCAGACGCTGAGCGCTCCCCGGCCCGCCCCCGCGGAGGCGGCTTCGGCCGCCGGTCACGGCACGTTCCGGTACGCCGACCCCTACTCGGCCCGGTGTCCCGACTGCGACAACCCGGCCGGCGCGGCGGCAGAGGCGCGCAAGCTGCTGGGGCGCTGGGCGGAGTGAGCACCACCGCTGTTCACCTCCCTGCTAACACTCCGCGCAATGCCGGTCAGCGCCCAGGTGCGCCGTTACCGCCAGCGCTTCCGCGATTTACGCGCTCTCCCGCGCACCGGCCGGGGGCGGCCCGGGCACGAAGCGGAGATTGTCCGGACTACTTGCCGGACAGCAGCCGGTCACCGGAGGCTGAGCAACGGAAGCCAGGCATATGCCCGGCTTCCGGCGCAGGTCTGTTAGCCCGGGACACGCACCGGCGGCCCTTATTCATGTATTCATGGCACCTCGCGGCCCGAGCTCTCGGGAGCGCATTGCTCCTGGCAGGAGCAGCGTACGTTTAACCGCCCGTCACCGGACTAGTCCCGGTCTTCGCACATGAGGTTGGATGCGTGTGGCGGCTGGGTGATGGCTGACTGCTAGGTCGTTTGCAGCTTTGAGTGGCGTGTGGGGAATAGCGTGTCTGGTTGCCGGTTTGACGTCTGACATGAGCGGGATGTCGAGGACTGGGCGGGGGCGCGGGCGGGCGCGGGCGGAGGTCGCGGTTGTCCGGGTGCTGGAAAAGCGGCTGGGGGCGCTGCCGGTGGTCGCGGAGTTCGGGCGCCGGCTGCGGATCGCGGAGATCGTTGATGAGTTGTGCCCGGTCCGGCCGGTGGCGTGGATCTCCCACGGCGAGGTGATCGAGGCGCTGGTGGCCAACCGGCTGACCGCGCCGGCGCCGATGCTGCGGGTGCACGAGTGGGCGGCGGCGATGGCGGTGGAGGAGGCGTATGGCATCGCGCCGGATCTGCTCAACGATGACCGGATCGCCCGCGCGCTGGACGCGGTCGCCCCGCAGCTGGACGCGATCACCGGCAGCGTCGGGGCGGCGGCGATCACCGAGTTCGGCGTCGATGTGTCGCGGCTGCACTGGGATCTGACCTCGATCTCGCTGTATGGCGCGTACCCGGAGGCAGATGAGGAGTATCCGGCACCGCGGTGGGGGCATCCGAAGGACCGCAGGCCCGATCTGAAGCAGATCCAGACCGGGCTGGCGGTCAGCGGGGACGGCGGGATCCCGGTCTTCCACCGCGCCTACCATGGCGGGGCGGCGGAGGTGGCCCAGGTCACCGGGGCGATGACCGCGCTGAAGCAGATCGCCGGGCCGCGCCCGTTCCTGCTGGTGGGCGATTCGAAACTGATCTCCTACACGAACGCGGCGGCGATGGCTGCCCAGGGTGCGGGGTTCGTCGCGCCGCTGGCCGCGGCAAGGGTCCCGGCCGGGTTGTTCGCCGCGCTGCCGCCGCAGGCCGGCACCGCGGTGGACTACATTGCCGGGCGGGACGCCGGCAAGCCCGCCGCCGCCCGCGGCAGCTACCGGGTGCTGGAAGACGGCGGGATGGACCTGCCCGGCCCGCGCAAGACCGATCCGCCGGTGCATCTGCGCCGGATCTTGGTGTACTCCACGGCGAACGCCGCCGGCGCGGCCAAAGCCCGCGCCCGCAAACTCGCCAACGCCACCGAGGACCTCGACCGGCTGGTGCGCACCGCCGGGACCCGGTTTCACCCCACCGCAGACGCCGTTGCCGCCCGCGTCAAGGCAATCACCGCAAAGCGCCGCGCCGGGGCCTACGTGCGCACCGCGATCACCCGCGACGCCGCCGGAAAGCCCGTGCTGTCATGGCACTTCGACCAGGCCGCGATCGACGCGTCGGCCGCGGCCGACGGCTGGTACGCCCTGCTGACCAACCTTGCCCCTGGCCAGGCCAGCCCCGAAGAGGTCTTCCGCCGCTACAAAGGCCAGCACGTCGTTGAACGCCGCTACGGCGAGTTCAAAGGCCCCCTCGCGGTGGCTCCCCTGTTCCTCAAGACCAGCCGCCGCATCGCCGCTTTGATCACGGTGATCTGCCTGGCCCTGCTGATCTTCTGCCTGGTAGAACGGCAGGTCCGCAACGCCCTGCACCCCCACGGCGAGATGATGACCGGCCTGCCCGGCTACCGCCTCACCCCGGCCAGGCCCACCGGCAGAACCATCTTCCAGGCCCTCGCCGACCTGCGCCTGATCCCCGCCCACGACGGCAACCCCGTCCTGATCCCCAAACCCGCCGGCGTCCAGGCCCATCTACTGGACCTCCTGAATGTCGACATCAGCCGGCCCCGCTGGCTCACCCAGTGAAATCCCATGTGCGAAGACCGAGACTAGTGAGCGGACCGGTCTTACGAGACGACGTTCCCGCAGGCCGCACGGCCCGCCAGGCGCGGGTCCGGCGTGTCCGGTGGGCGGGGGGTCCCCTAACGGACACCGGCAGCCGGGCATTGGCGTGGCAATCGAACGGCGGACGGAGCTGTAATCCGATTGTTACCGCCCTACGCTGACCTGCGGTAACCGCGTCGCGTATATCCCGCGTCCTACGGCATCAGGCCGGCTCCAGGCAACGGCCGTCAGGGCGCTTTGCCTGGTCCCCGGCGCAAAGCACGCTGACACTACGCAAGACATGGCTCGCGGGAAGCCGCGCTGACCCCGGGCTCAGCTTCCCGGAGACAACTACGCTTGGAAGCTGAGACTGGCCCGGCGGCTGCCTTGCGGCTTGCAGGAGCTCCGGGATTCCCGGGCCGGTCCGGCTGGCCGTACCGCGAGGGCCGCCCAGGCCCGGCAACCGCCCCGGACGGCAGGAGGTCAGGGTGCTCAGCCCGGCCGTCGCCGGCAGCTGCCCGGTGCCGGGACGCGGAGGTACCCGCCAGTCACTTCGCCCCTATTGCGTCCGTCCCTGGACCGGAGCTAGGCCAGGTGGCCGCTGTCAGGGCGGGAGAGGACGGAACGATGACCACCACCCCGGAGATCCGCAGGTGCGAGTGTGAGGAATGCCTGGCCCTGCGGGCCGCAGAAGATGACCCCGGCTGCGGCGCGACCGTCGCCGCCTTCGAGCACGACGGCGGCACCTATGAGATCGACCACCTCGCGATTGGTTCCGGCAGCCAGTGGGGCGAGTTCGCGGTGTACTGCGACGGCGGGGAAGTGGCTGAGTTCGCGATCGCCGGACCGGTGCTGCGACCCGGGTCGCGCCCGGCGGCACTGCCGGTCTGTGCCGATGAGCTGGTCCGGCTCGCCCGGCAGGCGCTGAGCGGGCGGGCCGGCCGGGATGATCCGCCCTGCGGCCGGCCGCCTGGCCCGCTCCCGGCACGCCTGCGTCCGCTCCCCCGGGCGCTGCGCCCGGCCCGGCCCCGGAGCCGTCGCCCGCCACGTCGCCGCCTCCGGCTCGCAGCACGCCGGGCGCCCGCCAGCCCGGTAACCCGCACGGCCAGCCTCAGCTGATCGCTGGTTTTGCGCCGGGGAGCTACCGGGCAGCCACCGCCCCGGGTGGCTCCTGGCCAAGGGGAGGCGCTGAAGGGCGCTGAGCCTGGCGGCTGCGGCGTGGAGCCATGCCGCTGGTCAGCCCGCGTTGCCCCTCGGGCTTCGGGGTGTCCTGAACGACAGAAAGGACCAGGCAATGGCCCAGACCCTGCCGATCCCGGCCGGGCAGCCGCTGGACGCAACCAGGAAGGCAGCCGGGCACGTCATCACGCTGGCCGGCGCCGAGGCGGCGGCCGTGCAGGCGGCCGCCTCCATCACGCTGGCCGCGCTGCTGTGGCCGCTGATCCCCGCAGCCCGCGCCATGGCCGGCCTGGCCAGCGCGCTGGGCCAGCAGCTGCCGCTACGCCCGCTCCCGGAGCAGCAGGCGGTCGCGGTGACGCCCGGACCGGGCGGCGCGGGACGGGCCGCGACGGTGCCCGGCGGCCGGGCGGAGGCGGTGCGCGCGGCCGCCGCGATCACGCTGGGGGTAGAGGAGGAGTTCGTGCTCCTGGACCCGGCCACCGGCGCCACCGTGCTGGCCGCCCCGGAGCTGGTGCGGATGCTCGGCGGGGAGCCGGGGATCCAGCAGGAGCTGATGCGGTTCCAGGTGGAGACCGGCACCCCGGTGTGCACCGGCCTGGACGACCTGGGCCGCGAGCTGATCCGGCTGCGGCGGCTCGCCGCGGCCGCCGCGGCATCGCTGGGCTGCCGCCTGGTGGCCTGCGGGGTCGCGCCGTACCGCACCCCCGGGCTGGCCGCCATCACCGACCAGCCCCGCTACCAGGAGCTGGCCCGCCGGTACGCACCCGTGGTGGCCCAGGCCGGCACCTGCGGCTGCCACGTGCACGTCGGGGTCCCCTCCCGGGACGCGGGCGTCCAGGTGCTGGCCCGGCTGCGGCCCTGGCTCGCGCCGCTGCTCGCCATCACCGCCAACTCCCCGATCGCCGGCGGGCACGATACCGGATGGGCCAGCTGGCGGTACGCGATCCAGGCACGCTGGCCGACCGCGACCCCGCCCGCCGCGTGGCCGGACGCCGCCGCCTACGACACCGCCGTGCGCCGCCTCATCGCCCGGGGCGCCGCGCTGGACGAGCGGAGCACCTACTTCCTCGCGCGGCTGTCCCCGCGCTACCCCACCATCGAGGTCCGGATCGCCGACGTCTGCCTCGACACCGGCACCGCGGTACTGCTGGCCGGGCTGACCCGCGCCCTGGTCGCCACCGCCCTGACCGAGGCCCGCCGCGGCACGCCGGCCGCAGCCGCGCCGGCCCGGCACGTCGCCGCGGCGCTGGCCGCCGCGGCCCGGCACGGGCTCGCCGGGGCCGCAGCCGACCCGGTCACCGGGCAGCCCGCCGGTGCGCCGGCGCTGCGCGCCCGCCTGCTCGATCACGTCTACCCCGCGCTCCGCGACCACGGCGACACCGAGATCATCACCAGCCTGCTGCACCAGCTCGACCAGCGGGGGACCGGAGCCGACCGCCAGCGAGCCCTGTTCACCAGCGCCGCATCCACGCCCGCGTTCATCACCGCACTCGCCCGCGCCACCCTATCCAGCCACCAGCCGGGCCGCCAGCGCCGGCCCGGTGCCCGGATCCCGGCAGCGGCAGGCGCGCAGTAGTTCCGTATCCGCAGTATGCTCCCATGCGCAAGCCATCATGGCCGCAGTGCGAGGGAGCACCCGATGACTGACATGGAGGCCGCAGCCGTGATCAGCATCGCGTTCATCAAACGGCAAGCCGTGAATAGGCACGGCGACCCCGGGGGATGGCTCGCCCGGGCTTTCCATGAGGCCGGGCAGCCGGTCCTGCTGGCCGACGCCGACCCGGACAGGTCCGCGCTGGACCGGGCCGGCCGGGCAGGAGGCTTCCCATCCCGGATCGTGCACCTGCCCAGGCGGGACCTAGATAAGCGAATAGCCGGCTATACACGGCCGGATGACCTGGTGATCACCGGCCGCGGCCAGCTGGAGGACCATGCCGGTATCGCCAGAGCCGTGCCCGGCTCGCGGGGATCCGGGCTGTCAGCGGAGCGGGACGCGCCGCCGTGGTGCTGCGTGCTGCTCAACCGGACGGCCGCGAACGCCCAGCTCAACGGCCGCGGCCCGGCAGGCCCTGGCGGCGGCCGGGTTCACGGTGCCCGGCATGACCGTGCCGCGCCCGGAGCTATACGCGCAGTCCTACGGCGCGCCGGCCGGATCGGCCGGGCCTCGCATGGCAGGTAGTCACGGCCGGGGCCGCCAGCCGCGCGAGCTGGCGGAGGCAGCGCGGCGGGCGGCGGGAGATCATCCGGGAACCTGGAGCAGGACATGAAGATACCGGCTCGCGGCCTGTGGCACCAGCCCGGCGCAGCCAGCGCGGAACGCGCTGTGCACGCCACAGGCCGGATGCTGGCTGACCTCGGCCACCTGCGGGCCGGGCTGGCCACGGAGGCAGTGCGATGACGGCACGCAAGAGCGCGGCGCAACGGCCGGACCCGGCCTGCGAGCCGGGCCGGACGGCGATCCGGACCAAGCCGGTGCGGGTGACCGTCGACCTGGACCCGGCCACGTACACGGAGCTGAACCGGTGGGTGGGCGGTGCCGCGATCGCGGTCAACCCGGACTTCCCGCGGCTGCCGCTGGCGAAGGCGATCCGCGCGATGATCCACGCCACGACGGCCAGCGAGGCAGTGGCCAGCGCAGTCATCGAGCAGCTGCGCCAGGGGGCCAGGACTTAGCAGGCCATGACGCAGGCCGGCGGCGAGAGCGCCACGTCAGGGTTCGGTGAGCAGATGGCCTGGCAGCTGCGGGCCGCCCGCGTGCTCACCGACCTGCTGGAGCGCGGCGCCCGCGAGGGCCTGCCCGTGCTGGAGTGGACGATCAGCCATACCGGCGCCCAGGTCACAGGCCGGTCCTACGCCCAGCCGGGCGCTGCCCGCCGGGCCGCGCTCGCCGCGTGGGCCGCGGCGCTCGGCATCAGGCTGGGCGACGAATATCACCAGGACAGCAGGATGACCACGATCACCGGCACGGCTAAGCGGGAACGCACCCGGCACGGGTTCGCGACGATCACGCTCACCAGCGACATCTGGGAGGACTGACCTGGCCCGCCCGAGGGACCACGGGTTCGGGGAAGATCCGTACAGCCGTTGGCGCTAGCGATGATCTTGATAAGGTCGCCGGTCCGTCCCGGTGTAGGGGAAACGACCGTTATTGAACGCGCCTGCCAGCCTTGGAGTGCCCGCCTCCGCCAGCCCTGGCAGCTCGCCAGGACCGCGCGGAACATGCTGCGGCACGCCGCCGCGGGGATCGTCGCAAGGGCAATCCCGCTAGCAGTGTCGCTGACCGGAGGGCAGCGCAACGACGTCACCCAGCTCATGCCCTTGATCCAGGCCATCCCGCCGGTCCGGGGGCGTCGCGGCCGACCTCGCCAGCGACCAGACCGCGTCTACGCCGACCGGGGCTATGACCATGACAAGTACCGCAAGCAGGTGCGGGGGAAGGGCATCACCCCGGTGATCGCCCGGCGCGGCACCGGGCATGGCTCCGGGCTGGGCGTGCACCGCTGGGTAGTGGAGCAGTCGATCGCGCTGCTGCACTGGTTCCGCCGGCTGCGGATCCGCTGGGAGATCCGCGACGACATCCACGAGGCATTCCTCAGCCTGGCCTGCGCCATCATTTGCTGGCGCCGCCTGACCAACCTCTCATTCTGTTAGGAGCTCTTAGTGAGCCCATCGGGAACAACGGAACGCTCACTGGCGGTAGGCGGGCCTCCGTGGCCAGAAGCGTGCCCTGCCAGCGATGTTCAGCAAAGCGGACACGCTGGCGCAGCTGATGGTTCGTTCCTTGCCGACACCCCGTACCGGGCGGCTAGCGGCAGGCCGGGTCCAGCAGCACCGTGGCGGGCGACAGCACGTGCAGGTAGGTGTTCAGCGCGTGGGCGCAGCCCAGGTTCCACTTGGCCTTCCCGAGGGAGTTGATCGCGTACCCGGTGGTGACGGGCTGATAGTGGTCGAAGATGTCGACGGGAAAGTACGGGACGACGTTGACTTGGTTGTAGATCCGCCAGGACACCGTGCTCAGGGCGCCGTAGCGTGCGGCGAAGGCGGCGTCGCCGACGTTGGGCGAGGCGAATGTCCAGGCCTGAGGCTTCAGCGGCGTGTTCGCGGTCAGGTCCGTGACCAGTAGCGTGGCCAGTGCGCCGCCCAGGCTGTGGCCGGTCACCACGATGGGCAGGCCAGCAGGATCGACCTCGGCCGCAAGGCTTTCGGTGGCCGCGGCGGCCACGTCGGCGGCGAAGGTGGCCGGCGCGGGCGCGCTGTGCTGCTGGCCCGGGGTCATGGTGCCGAAGGTGTCGTAGATGTCGTGGAAGCCCTGGGCGACGTTTCCGCCGCCGGGAACCTGGGTGAACGGCACCAGATCCCACTGGAAGTCATTCCACCATTCGGTGGTCGTGGCCGTGCCGCGCAACGCGACCACGGCGGTCGTGGGCGCGCCGCCAACCGCGACGAACCCGTAGAAGACACGCGACTGCACCGGACCGAAGGAGTCGGTCATCTGAATCGTGCGCACCAGCGTGTACCCGGCCGGCATGTTCGTGATCGCGGCCGGATTGACCTGACCGGGATCGCTGACGAACTGCTCGTACGCGGCCTGGATGAAGGGCCCCCAGGTGACCGCGGTTACCGGATTCATGGGGTCAGCAGGCATGTCATTTCCTCATCTCATCGAACCGGCAGATCGCAACGGCACGCCACGGCAGCGCCCTGGGGCGGTCCAGTTCCGTGCCGCGCCACAGCTTTCTCCTTCCCGCAGGCGGGCGCAAGCCCGACGACCCTCCGCCGAGTTTCGCCGTGTACGGGACGGCGACCCCCTCGGGGACCGTGTAGAAGGCCACCAGCCAGCCGAACAGCAGCAGGGTGCGCAGTGCCCGGTTGCCGAACACCAGGCGGAAGCCCTCGCGGGTGCGCGCCCACGGGGACGACTGGACAGATTCCGGCGCGGCGGCCGGCCTGGCCCCGGGTTCCCAGGCCGATGAGCAGAGCCGAGAGCACGAACGTAGCAGCATCGATCGCAAGCGAAGGCCGCGCGCTCAGGAAGGCCACCGCCACGCCCCCGCCGACTTCGCCCGCTGGTACCCCGGACTCACCAGCCCAGGTCAGCCTCTCGACGTCGCCGCCTGACCCGTCCCACGGTTTCTCCCGGTCTCTACGCGGCCCAGCGCGTCCTACAGGGGCGAGCGGGGATCGTCTGGGTCGCCGTCCGGCCGGGGGGGTAAGCCGGACGGCGACACAGGACCAGCGGCGGCAGGCGCGGATAGCGGTGTCTTCCCGGGGGCCTGCTGGCCAGGTACCACGTCCGCTCACACCCTGGCCCGGTCAGCCTGCTGGCGTCAGTCACACAACCGTCGCACAGGTGAGAACCGGTCTCCAGGGAATTAGTCAGGCTGAAAGAAATTGGTCAGATGAGGGCTGGCGGCTCGCCGTAGCTGCGGGAGTCCCAGGCCTTGTTGTCGTCGCCGACCTGCTCGGCCACGCCCGCCTCGACACTGTCCGCGCCTGCACCCGCCCCACCGAAGACGACCGCACCAAGACCTCAACCTGCTCCCCACAGACCGCTGACCAGCGAGAACAGCACAGCGTGTCCTGATCCCGGCGTATCCGGTCGCCACCTCTCGCAGAAGCCGAGCGCGACGTCGGCGACTTCGGCGAGCAGGTCGGCCCGGTCGCCCGCGACCTCTCGCAGCGCGGCCACCGCGGCGGCTTCCTCGTCGGCAGTCAGCGGCCGCCACTTCGCGTGATGCCTCGACTTACCGGTGAGCTTGACGACAAGAAGACGCTCAGCCTGCGGACGCATATCGATCATGCGTTCTAGTGCCAGGGTAAGTCACCGGGCTTGGCTACCCGGGCCGGACTTCAGCCGCGGCGCTGGCCATGTCCCAGCCCTTGGCGTCGTCACCCGCAGCAGAAGTCATGCACGCGGCAGCTACGCTTGCTGCCGGTGGCGAGCGGTGCGGGTTCGCCGCGCTGACAGCGACGATGATCCGATCAGGGCGCCGAGGCCAGTCAGCGCGCCCCGGGCCTTATGGTTCCTCCGCTGCCGTGATGC
The DNA here is from genome assembly GCA_963842265.1 of uncultured Actinomycetota bacterium. Taxonomy (GTDB): domain Bacteria; phylum Actinomycetota; class Actinomycetes; order Streptosporangiales; family Streptosporangiaceae; genus Palsa-504. Next base: position 88,075 of record CAWJGE010000008.1, on the reverse strand, counting down.
GTGGTGCGCTGGAGACGGCGGTCCCGGCACGCGGGACCGCTGGTCCGGCGATCCCTGCGGGTCTTGAGGCTGGCCTGGATCCGGCTGCGCCTGCATCCTGACCGGAGGGAATGACTCTGGCGCCAGGCCCGGCGCATCCCCCGTGCCACCTTGCGGGCCGTCCTGCTGCCGGTGGCGGCCGCCGCCCGGCTGGCGGAACGCGCCGTATCCGGACGCAATAGCGTCCGGATACGGAGACGGACGCTCCCGTGCTGGTCCGAGCAGGGGTTGCGTATCCCGGGCCCATTGCGCGCCGTCCCACCAGCGCAGCGATTGCAGCCCGATCGGGTCCAGGTACCACCCCGGCGGGTTCGTGGTGCCTGCGGCATCGGCCTCGTAGTCAGGCGGTCGCTGATAGCTCATAGCTTCCTCCCCCGCGCGGCACGACCGGCCGCGCTCTCCCGTTACAGGAGACGCGGCAGAGGACCCGCCGGTGCACCATAGCCGCCAACCTGACGCGGCCGCGTGACCACCTCGTATCCTGGCCGGGGCAGTCAAGGCGGCGCTGAGATACGGATGGCGGCGGGCCCGGACACCGAGGGGAAGGCACCAGCGCGGGCCGGCCTGCGACTGGCCGGGTTCGGGGCAGCTAACACCACCGGACTCCGACCGCCACGAACCGATTTACTCAGGATCCTGTACCGATCCTCGTCACAGGCCGTGTTCTGCGAGCCAGGTGGTGACGGCGCAGGGCCGAAGTACTCCGCCTGCCACACCGGGATGGCCGCGATGATCCTTCGGCCCGGCCCGGAGATCTGGTGTAGGGGAAACAACCGTTTGCAGACGCAGGGCTGTCAGAAGTCTGCTCCTGAAGATCATTCTCAGGAGTCCTCGACGCCGCCCTCTCTGCCGGCGTCTTCAGGTCGGCCGGTTGAGCGCGCACCGGATCGGGGCCCGCGTGGCTGCCCCTGGCCACACTGATGGCCGCCACCGCGGGGTCGTCCTGGGCGAAGCTTGCCTGGCTCGCGCGTTAGGCCCGGGGCTGCTGGAACAGAAAGTAACGGTAAGAAACCGGCGGCGGTCCGGTTTGGCGTGACAAGCCGTACCTTTGTGCCCGGATGGGGGCACGGAATGGCTAGGTGCGATGCCTGACCGACCGGGGGAGACGGGACCGTACCCGTCGTTCTGTGACGGGTGGAAGGTATCAGAACGAGCGTCGGCCGCTCCTACCCGTAGAGTCCTTCCCGCCCGGTGGCAGGGGTTACACGGGAAGGGCACGGACGGCGCGGAGCGGGGTGCCCGGCCGCGCCGGGGCGTGCGGCAGCGTGCCCGCCGCGATGGATGAGATTGACCCCTGGACCGGAGCTATGACCAGGTAGCCGCGGTCAGGGCGGGAGGGGACCGATCGATGACTGCCATGACCCAGGAGACCTGCAGGTGCGAGTGCGAGGAATGCCTGGCCCTGCGGGCCGCGGAAGACGACCCCGGCTCCGGCGAGACCGTCGCCGTCTTCGAGCACGACGGCAGCATCTATGAGATCGACCACCTCGGCATTGGTTCCGGCAGCCAGTGGGGCGAGTTCGCGGTGTACTGCGACGGCGAGGAAGTGGCTGTGCTCGCGATCGCCGAGCCGGTGCGCCGACCCGGGTCGCGCCCGGGGGGAGTGCCGGTCTCTGCCGATGAGCTGGTCCGGCTCGCCCGGCACGCGCTGAGCGGGCGGACCGGCCGGGATGATCCGTCTGGAGCCCGTACCTGGACGCGGCTGGCCTCGTAGTCGCGACCGTAGATGCAGGTAGACGCCGGCCACCTGATCCTCCTCGCCGGCAACGACATCACGCCCGGAATCGCGAAGCCCGCCACCTGGGCAGCGAGCCGGGCAGGCAGCCGACCGGTAGGCGGCACGGCCGTCCAGGCTGTCCCGGCGGGGATCGTACGACCACCTCGAGGTAAATCGGGCTGGCACCCGGTGTCCGTAGGGGGACCCCGTCCGCCGGACACGCCGGAGCACGGCTCAGCGAGCAACATGACCTGCTACGACATCGTCTCGTAAGACCAGTCCGCTCAATGGTCCGGTGACGGGAAGTTTTACGGACACCGAGCCGGAAGCCAGGGCCCGGGCGCTCACTCGTGCCCGGACCTGGCGGTGAGGCACCTCGGTTCCTGCTACTGCATAGTGGCCGTTACGGAGCAGCCCGGTGCATAGCAGCTGGGCGGTAGGCGTGAAAGCGGGAACTGCGGCGTCCTGCCCTCGTAACAGGTAACAGGTCAGCTGCCCGCCGCAGGCCTGCTCGCCGGCGGTGGTCCGGGCGCGGCGGCAGCCGTCCCGGCCACGATGGCCTGTTCCGCCTTCTCGGCACGCCCGGCCGCGTCGCCCGTGACCCACTTGACCAAGGGCGGCAGCAGCAGGACCGGGAAGACGATCGGCAGGAGCAGCGCGAGCCAGTCCCACAGGCTGCCCAGCTGCGGGTGCGGCGGCGGATCAGCGACATAGCCCGTCCACGTCCACCCCAGGCGGTAGCCGCCGATCAAGGTGATGATCCAGCCGGTCACCAGGGCGGCGGCGATTCCCGCATGGTAGGGCCGCAGCCAGCGGCCCTGCGGCAGCCGGCCGCGCCTGCTGATCATCGCCATCGTCACGGTCACCGCCGCGGGTATCAGCAGCAGCTGCATCCAGTCCGCCAGCTTCTGGCCGCGGAAGCCGGTCCAGTTGAGCGGGACCAGGTAACCGGCGATCACGAGGGCGATCCAGGCCAGGCCGGCGGCTCCGTACAGGACGCGCCGGCGATGGCGGATGTATTTCCTGTCCTGCATCCACAGCGGGATGGTACCCAGGACGACCGGCAGCAGCAGCAGGCTGAGCCAGTCCCACAGCTGGCCATTAGCCCGCAGGCCCGTCCACTGCCAGCCGCGCGCATAGCCTCCCCACAGCACCACCAGCGCGGCGACAGCCAGCACGTACCCGGTCACCTTCCGGGCCTTGCCGTCCCGGGCGAGCCGGAGCACGGCGCTCTCGGGCTCCGCGGCCCCGGCGCGCCGCCTGACTACCTCGGGGGACGGAGCCCACGGCAGGCCGGTTTCCTCCAGCTTGTCCGCCAGCGCCCTGCGCATGAGAGTCCTCGCCTCGGTCACGGCGTCAGCGCCGGCCTGGCCGGCATCGGCCTTGCCCAGCTCAGCCAGGGCAGTCAACCCCAGGAGCTCATCCGGTTCGATGGTCAGTGCCGCGCCTTGGGAAAGGGCCGAGAAAGAGGTCATTACCCCTCCGATCACCGATCGCCGGTCCCGGACGCCGCCCCGGGGACGGCTGGACTGGCTGTCGTTACCCACAACGGTGCAAGCCGCAGCGGCCCGTGATACACCCCGGCGAAAAGACCCTCTTCAGCGGCGCCTTCCCCCAGGTACCGCGCGGGCCTTGACTGCCACGAAAGCGGCATGCAACCCGCCCGGCCCGGGCTCAGGTATCAGGTGTTGCGCGTCACTCAGGATGAGCGTGGCGGCGTCACTCACGAGGAGCACGCTGAACCGGACATTCCGGGCTTGCGGGTGGCCGGCGGCGCTCATGGTGGCGGCGGGATGCTCATGAGGGCCATCCAGGAGCGCGCCCGAGCCCCGCCCCGTCGCCGGCCAGCCCGGCGGCGCCGCAGATATTTGTCCGGGCAAATCTGATGTGCCCTCTTGACGGAGGCCGGGCCCGGGCTTTACGTTTCGTGAAACACCGTTCGACGATGTCGAACACGTTTCGAGCAGGATCCCATCTCGCCTGAGGGAGGTGAGAAGCCCCGGCCGCTCAGGCGGCCGAGGCCAACCACATGGCAGCACCACCTACCACCCCCCAGAAACTCGCAGCCGAGTTTCTGGGCACCGCGTTCCTCGTGTTCGTGGGCGCAGGCTCGGCCGCCGCCACCGGCGTGATCGCAGCCGGGACCAAGGTCCCGTTTTCCATGGCGCAGCTCGGGATGATCTCGTTCGCGTTCATGCTCGTCATCGTCGGCGCGGTCTACGCGATCGGGCACATCTCCGGCGGTCACATCAATCCCGCAGTCACGCTGTCACTCGCCGTGTCCGGCAAGTTCCCGTGGCGAGAGGTGCCCGGGTACATGATTGCCCAGCTGGCCGGGGCGATAGCCGGGGCGGCCTCCATTTACCTGACGCTGGGCAGGCTGGCCACTGTCGCGGCTGGCGGCGGGGTGACCGCCTACAACCCGGCGACGATGGGCTTCGGGCGCGGGATGGTGATCGAGGCGATCGGCACGTTCATTCTGGTCTTCGTCATCTTCGGCGTCATCGACCACCGCGCGGTGCCCGGCTGGGCGCCGATGGCTATCGGCGCCGTCGTCTTCGCCGTCATCATCGTCCTCGGGGCCGCCACCGGGGCCGCCATCAACCCGGCCCGTTACCTGGGCGCGGTGTTCATGCTGAAGGCCTTCGGCGGCACGGTCCTGTGGTCGCAGCTGCCCGCCTACCTCATCGGAGAATTCGTCGGCGGCGCGCTCGGCGGCCTGGCGTGGGTCGCGATCGGCAGGGTCCGCGAGGACGCGGCGATGACCAGCCTCGCGCCCGGCGACCCCGCCCCCAGCACCGCCAACTCGGAAAAGGTCAGTGGAGCCACGTCATGAAGAAGCTCATCAACAGCCCGGAGACGGTAGTCACCGATGCCCTCGAGGGTGTCGCCGCGGCGCATCCGTCGCTGTCGGTGGATGTCGAGAACAAGGTGATCACCCGGGCCGGCGGACCCCGGCCGGGCAAGGTGGGGCTGGTGTCCGGCGGCGGTTCCGGCCATGAGCCGCTGCACGGCGGCTTCGTCGGCTACGGGATGCTCGACGCCGCCTGCCCGGGCGAGGTGTTCACCTCGCCGGTGCCTGACCAGGTGCTTCTGGCGACCCAGGCGGTCAACGGCGGCGCGGGCGTGCTGCACATAGTGAAGAACTACACCGGCGACGTGCTGAACTTCCAGATGGCCGCGGAGATGGCCGAGGACGACGGCATCGAGGTCGTCCCGGTCGTGATCAACGATGACGTCGCGGTGCAAGACTCGCTCTACACCGCGGGCCGCCGGGGCACCGGGGCCACGGTCTTGGTGGAGAAGATCGCCGGGGCGCTGGCCGAGGAGGGAGCCGACCTGGCCGCCGCCGCGGCGGTGGCCCGCGAGGTCAACGAGAGAAGCCGGTCCTTCGGCGTCGCGCTGAGCTCGTGCGTGGTCCCCGCGGCGGGCAAGCCGACCTTCGAGCTGGGCGAGGCCGAGGTGGAGCTGGGCATCGGCATCCACGGCGAGCCCGGCCGGACCCGGGCCGCCCTTACGCCCTCCCGTGAGCTGGCCGCGGTGGCGCTGGACGCCATCCGCGCCGACATGCCCGTCGGCGGTGACCTGCTGGTGATGGTCAACGGCATGGGCGGCACGCCGCTGATCGAGCTCTACCTCATCTTCAACGAGGTGCGGAAGTACCTGGACGCCCACGGCGGGAACGTCGCGCGGAACCTGGTGGGCAACTACATCACCAGCCTGGAGATGCAGGGCTTCTCGGTGACGGTCTGCCAGCTCACCGACACGCTCACCCGGCTGTGGGACGCGCCAGTGGACACGCCGGCCCTGCGGTGGGGACGCTAGGGCCAGCGATTCCCTTCTGGTAGGAGCCATCATGGACGCTGAAGTCTTTCGGGCCTGGATCGTGTCGGCCGCCGGGGTCATCGAGGCCAACCGCGACCACCTGACCCAGCTGGACGCGGCGATCGGCGACGCTGATCACGGCATCAACCTGGCCCGGGGCTTCACCGCCGTGCTCAGCGCCCTGGACGCCGCGGAGGCTAAAGCCGCGACGCCCGGGGCCATCCTGACCCTGACGGGCAACACCCTCATATCCAAGGTCGGCGGCGCCTCAGGCCCGCTCTACGGCACGGCCTTCCGCCGGGCCGGAAAAGCGCTGGGAGGCGCCGCCGACGTCGACTTGCCCGCCTTGTCCGCCGCGCTCGATGCGGCGCTCGCGGGCGTCCAGCAGCTCGGCGCCGCCCGCGAAGGCGACAAGACGATGGTCGACGCGCTCGCGCCTGCGGCCAGGGCCTTCAGCAAGGCGATCGCGGCGGGGGCGTCGCCGGACGACGCCCTTTCCGTGCTCGTCGAGGCGGCCAGGGCCGGTGCCGCCGCGACCGTACCCATGCAGGCGCTGAAGGGCCGCGCGAGCTACCTCGGCCCGCGCAGCGTCGGCCATGAGGATCCCGGCGCCGTCTCGACCGCGCTCATCCTCGGCGCCCTCAGGGACGCCGCGCAGGCCGGACGATGACCACATCCAGTCGCTACCGGGGCCAGCCGGTGTCTGAGGGCATCGGCACCGGGGAGATCTACCTCGGTGACGCTCCCGGCGAAGCGGACCGGGGCCAGCCGGACCCGGGCGAGGACGACGTGCGGGCGGCGTTCGCCGCGGTCGCGCGGGAGCGGGCCGCGCTCGCCGGCCGGCTGCGCGAGCGCGGCCAGGATCTCCAGGCCGGCATCGTCGACATCGGCGCGCTGATCGCGGCGGACTCCGCCCTGGTCGGCCCGGCGATCGACGCGGTGCGGGCCGGAGCCGACGGCGTCGCCGCCGTCAGGGCGGCCGCCGAGGCTCAGGCCGCCGTGCTCGCCGCCCTGCCCGACCCCGACCTGGCCCAGCGGGCGGGCGACGTCCGCCAGGTGGCCGCGGCCGTGGTCGATCACCTGCGCGGGAACACTGCGCCCCCGCCCCCCGAGGGAACGTTCATCCTGGTCCGCCGCGAGGTCGACCCGGCCGACCTGATCCAGCTGGCCGATGGCGGGCTGGCCGGCGCGGTGTCAGTCGCCGGCGGGGCCAGCTCCCACGCCGCGATCATCGCGCGCGGCCTCGGGCTGCCCATGCTGGCGGGCGCCGACCCGCGGGTGCTGGCCGCGGCGGCGGGGCACCCGGCGATCCTGGACGCCGGCGCTGGGGAGCTGATCGTCGACCCGGACCCGCAGACCGAGCTCGACCTCGCCGCGGCGACCCGCGTAACGCCGGACCTCGCCGGCCGTGCCCCGCAGGAGGTCACCACGGCCGACGGCGAGCCGGTCACGCTGCTGTGCAACGTCGCCTCGGCCGCGGAAACCCGGCTTGGCCTGTCCGGCGGCGCGGCCGGCGTGGGCCTGCTGCGCACCGAGATCCCTTTCACCGGCGCCTCGGGCTGGCCGTCGCAGGCCGATCACCTGGCCCGCCTGACGCCGGCCCTCGGCCTGCTCGCGGGCAGGCCGGCGGTCGTCCGGCTGCTCGACTTCTCCGGCGACAAGATCCCGCCCTTCCTGGCTGGCGAAGAACCTGGCCTGGCCGCTCTGCTCGGCGCGCCGGAAGCGCTCAGGGACCAGCTCCGGGCGATCCTGCTCGCGGGCGCCGATACTCAGCTCGCCGTCCTGGTCCCGATGGTCAAGGACCTGGACGAGGTGGCCCAGGTCCGCGCCGCGCTCGCCAAGGCCGCCGCCGAGGCCGGTATCGACCCGCCCGAACTCGGCATCATGGTGGAGGTCGCCGCCACCGCCGCCGCGGCGGCGGACTTCGCCCCGGCGGCCGACTTCTTCTCCGTCGGCACCAACGACCTGGCCAGCGAGGTGCTCGGCCTGGACCGGGCCGGCCCGCAGACCCGTCCCGCGCTGGCCGCGGACCCCCGCGTGCTCGCGCTCATCCAGAAAGTGGTCCAGGCGGCCAGCGCAGCCGGGGTAAAGATATCCGTTTGCGGCGACGCGGCGGCCGACCCGCTGGTCCTGCCGCTGCTCCTCGGCCTCGGCGTGCGGACGCTGAGCGTCGGCGCGGCGCGCGTGCCCCAGGTCGCGACCTGGATCGCCGCCACCGACACCCGGGCGGCCGCGCTCAAAGCCGCGGGGATCCTCGCGGCGGGCCAGGAAGAGGTGAACCGGTAATGGCCGCCCGGACCTGGAGATCATCAGCTCAAGGCGGAGAGCACCACGCCGCCGCGTCCCGCGCCCAGGTCCCGGGAGACGGCCCGGGCCGCCTCGCCGACCGCGCGGACCAGCTCGTCCCGGGTGCCCGGCACGAGCAGGCGGTCGGCCGCGCCGACGACGCCGATCGCGCCGGCCACCACGCCGTCCCTGGACACGATGGGCGCCGCGATCGCGGCGTCACCCACGGTCGCCTCCTGGTCCTCGACCGCGTAGCCGCGCTGCCGGACCTGGGCCAGGGCCCGGTTCAGCGCGGTCCTGGTGGTCTTGGTGCGCCCGGTCAGCGGGGCCAGCTCGCCCGCCAGGGCCCGCGCGCGGTCGGCCTCGGGCGAAAACGCCACGATCGCGTGGCCCAGCGCGCAGGCGTGCCACGGGATGGCCGCGCCGACCTCCAGGATCTGCACGGTGTCGTCCGGCCGGAACACGTGGTGCAGCACGATGACCCGGGATCCGGACAAGGTGGCCACCCAGACTGCCTCGCCGGCCCGCTCGGCCAGGGATTCCGCCCACCGCAGCGACCGGGCGCGCAGGTCAGATCCGTCCAGGTAGGCGTTGCCGAGCTGCAGCACGCCCGGGCCCAGGCTGTACTTGCCCGTGTCCGGATCCTGCGCCACCAGCTCGTGGGCCTCCAGGGTGCGCAGCAGCCCGTGCACCGTGGGCTTGGCCAGGCCCACCCGGTCGGCGATCTCGGTCACGCCGAGACGCGGCGTACCGGAGCCGAGGACGGCGAGGATCTGCGCTGCGCGCTGCACCGACTGGATCATGACACCCTTTCAGCATCGCCGAACAACATTCAGGATAGGCCATGACCGCTGCCACCGTCGGAATCGTCCTCGTCTCGCACAGCGCCGAACTCGCCGCGGGCACGGCGCACCTGGCCGCGCAAGTCAGCGGCGGCACGGTGACGATCATCGCCGCGGGCGGCACCGACGATGGCGATCTCGGGACCAGCGCGGCCAAGGTGGTACGCGGGCTCAGCGAGGCCGAGAGCGGCGCAGGCGTGGTCGTGCTGCCGGACTTGGGCAGCGCGGTGCTCACCGTGCGGGCGGTGCTCGAGGATGATGGCGACGCCGAGAGCGTGCTGCTCGCCGACGCGCCGTTCGTCGAGGGCGCGGTCGCCGCGACGGTCACGGCCGCCGCGGGCGGCGACATCAAGGCGGTCGCCGCCGCGGCCGAGGAGGCACGTCATGTCCGCAAGCTGTGAGCGGGTCATCACCCTGGCCGGCGACCTGCACGCCCGCCCGGCCGGGGCGCTCGCCGTGGCGGCCGGCCGGTTCGCCTCGGCGGTGTCGGTCACCGCGGGCGGCCATACCGCCGACGCTAAGAGCGTGCTCGGGGTGATGGGCCTCGGCGCCACCAGCGGCCAGCACGTCACCGTCTCCGCGGCCGGCCCGGACGCCCAGGAGGCCGTCGCCACCCTCATCACCATCCTCACCCAGGCCACCAAGGTCGGCGGCTTACTCAACGCTGCACGGCGCACCGGTAAAGCTCGGGGCCGTTCGGATGTAACCGGGCTCCCGGGGCGGGAGGATGGAAGACTTGTCACGTGCCTAGACGTACGTGGCTCGACAGCAAGATCGACGTGTTCCTGGAGGAGCTTGCTGCGGCCGGCATGCACCTCGACCGGCACCGTGCCGGTGAGCTGATCGCCGGGCAGGTCCGTGCCGTGGCAACCCTGATGAGGGTCACCGAGGCAACCGCCCGCACCTATCTCGGCGACGAGGTCATCAAGGACATGGCCCGGCGGATGCTGTTCGAGGTCGCCGGCGAACGGCCCGGCGCCGACCTGATGGAGGCGCCACGGACCGTTCCGCTGCCGCTGGCCCTGGTGGGGATCACCGTCGCGGCCCTGGCCGAGGCAATGCAGGTCCGGGCGGCGAACGAGCCGCCCGGCCACCTCAGGGACGTCATCACCACCTACGCGCAGACGCTGTCCGGGCTCGGGCAGGTCACCGCCGGCGCCGCGCCGGAGCAGGCCGGCAACCCGGCAGGGATCCTGTTCCCGCCAGCGTTGCTGCGCCGTGCGGCCAGGTACATCAGCGGCGCCGCCGACCTGGCCGCGAACGGCGGCAACCTCCCGGACGGGATTCCCGAGACGGCACGCAGCCAGCTGGCCGCGACCCTGCGCCGGGACGCTGACGGACTGATCTCGATCACGACCACCGACTGATCCTTATGGCCGCCAGCACTCTTCCGAGATCCGAACGGGCCGGTGGCGGTAACCCAGCGGTCCTCAGCCCGCTATCGGCGCCGCCCGCCCGGTCGGTCTCGGCCGCGAGCTCGGTCCCGGTGAAGGCGCGTTCCAGCAACCCCAGCTGGACCAGCGCGGTGACCAGGTTGGCGGGGTCGGCCATCTCGCCGAGTCCTTCGCGGGTCTCGCCCATTCACTGCTCCTGGTCGTCGTCGGCGTAGGGGTCACGCAGGTCACGCAGCCGGCCGGGGAGTTCGGGCCGGTTGAACGGGTAGGTGCCGTGGAAGTTGATATGTTCCCACGCCAGCGGGGACAGGTGGGCCCGGATCTCCGGGCTGATCTGCATGCCGCCGGCCGCGAGCTTCTTCACCGCGGCGTCGATGCAGAGGCTGTTCCAGTAGACGATCGCGTTCAGCCCGAGGCCGAGCGCGCCGAGCTGGTCCTCCATGCCGCGCTCGTAGCCGCGGCGGAGCTGGCCGAGGTTGGCGAAGAACACCGCCCGGGCCAGGCCGTTGCGGCCCTCGCCGACGTTGAGCTGGGCGCCCATCATCCGCCGGTAGTCCTCCAGGTGGGCCACGTGCAGCAGGTGCATCGACTTGAAGATCCGGCCGTAGTGCGCGAACGCCCGGCCCGGGCCGGTGGTGCGGCGGCCGTCGGCCGTCATCATCCGGATCAGGTCATAGGCCCGCACCTGGCTGGTGACCAGGGACCCGGCAACCTGGAGCATCTGCGGCCAGTGCTGCCTGATCAGGGCGATGTTGACCCGCCGCAGGCCCAGCTCGCTCAGCCGGCCGTACCCGTTGTCCGCGGGCGTGGTGCGCTTGCCGGCCAGGCCGACGTCGGCGGGGTCGATCCACCACTGCTGGGCATCGCCGATGTCGGAGATCCGGGGCGCGAACTGGTAGCCGCAGATCGCGAACGACCCGAACACGATGTCGGAATAAGACGCGGTGTCGGTCGTGAGGACCTCCGGCTGCTCCCTGGCGTCCAGGCGGTGCAGGGCGTCCAGGATGAACAGCGAGTCCCGCATGGTCCCGGGGACCAGCAGCCCGCCGAGGCCCATCACCCGGTCGGACACCACCGCCAGCCAGGTGGCGCCCTTGGACCGCTTGGACTGCCCGAAGTAGTGCGGGTTCGGCCGCCCGTACAAGGAGCGGACCGGGACCACGAACCGCAGCCCGTCGGCGGAGGCGACCAGCCCGCCGCCCCAGTCCTCACGGGCGATGTCGATGCCGGCCTGCGCCTCGATCAGCTTCCCGGACGCCGCGCCCATGCCCTCGTGGTGGAAGTAGCCCTTCTCCACCCCGATCAGCCGGTGCTGGCCGAGCGCGGGGTCGCCGGCCTTCACCACCGGTCCCAGGCCGAGGTTGCAGGAGCGGGCCACCATCAGGGCGGCCAGGCTGATGTCCAGGTCCGGCCGGCGGGACGTCGACCCGGAGATGTGGCCGAACGCGTCGAACATGCCGGTGTGGCCGTGGACCTCCAGCAGCAGCTCGGGGTAGTCGATGCGCGGCAGCATCCTCATCACCGCGTCGTGCACGGCGGGGTAGGCCTCCGGCAGCGGGGCCGCCTCCAGCTTCGCCGGGCTCAGCCGCCCGTCCTTGATCGTGACGGCCGGGTTGGCGTCCAGGCTGCCGGCGAGCTCCCGGTACACCTCGCCCAGGTCGCCCGCGAGCTTGCGCAGGTGCGCGCCGGGGTCGGCGTCCAGGCCGAGCGCGGTCAGGATGCTGCCCGAGTGCACGCTCCACAGGGCGTCCGGGATGAGCCCGGCCCGCGGGTCGCCGGACCTGCCCGCGCCGACGGCGTACACGTCCTTGCTGCGCAACCCCGACCACAAGGCCTCCAGCACGCAGAATGTGCAGGCATGCCGGTCGATCTGCCCGTCGCCCGGGCCGGGGCTGCCGTACACCAGCCGCCGCCACGAGCCCGACACCAGGTCCTTGTGCGCCTCGATGTGCCGGGCGCCCGCGTGCTTGCCGTAGGCCAGCACCCGTGGCAGTGCCCGCAATGCGGCGATCACCGGGGTGCCGGCGTCGGTGCCGCCCCACGGCACCGTCTCGGCCAGCAGCTCGATGAACCCCCGCACCGAGGCGAACCTGCTCGTCAGCTCCGCCCGCCACGCCAGGTCGGCGTCGTCCTGCTCGGCCGGGAGGAACTCCCTGATCACCGCGAGCGCGGCCTCCAGCTGCTCGATCGGCACTACCAGCGCGATCCGCGTGATCATCTCCTGCGCCGTCGTCACCCGCGCAACCGGGTCCGCCCCTGGATGGCCGGCCTCGCCGCCGGCGGGCTGGCCCGGCTGGGTCATCGGGGTGTCCAGCGCCGCCCGCAGCGCTGACCCGGCCTGCAGCGCGGCCTTGCGCAGCCGGGGCAGCGACTTCAGCTTCGCGTTCTTCTCATCCCGGTTCGCCTTCGCCAGCAGCTTCGCGGCCATCAGCAGGTCGAACAGCAGCAGGGCATCGTCGACCGACACGCCCTCCAGGTGCCGCATGGTCGCCAGCAGCGTCGCGACCCGCCGGGTGCCCGTGAGCTGTGCGATCTTCGGGGCTTTCGCGTGCATGCCGTACGCGGCGAGTTCCGTGAGCTTCACCGGGGCGACCCCGCCGGCGTCCACCGCTCCCGCGCCGAATGCCCACACCGCCGCCGACCGGTCCAGCGCCTCCTTCATGCCCGTCCCTGACACCTTCGCCACGGGGGTCCGCATCCACTCCAGCGGCGACACCTTCTTGCCCTCGGGGACGACCAGGGTGCCCAGCAGCTCCCGCCGCATCTCCAGGGGGGTCTGCTCCACCAGGTGGTCATTGATGGCCGCGAGCTGCTCAGCCCGCACGCTGGTGATCAGCGGCGCCAGCGTGGTAATCCCCGGCAGCAGCACCCGGCCCCCGATCAGCCACAGCACCGCCCGGTCGAACAGCTCCCGCCGCGAGTCACGGGTCTGCGCCGCCCGGGAGGCCACGAACGCCCGGACCTCCGCCTCGGCGTCAGCGAACTCCCGGTACCCCAGCAGGCCGCGGATCTCCCGCGCATGCTCGTGCTGGGTGGGCAGCCGCTCCGGATAGTTCTTGATGCATGATGGGTCCGCCACACCCACCTGCTCGGCCACGTACTCCACCGCGACGTGCGGAACATCCCCCGGATCGGCCAGGAACGTGCCCAGCATCCGCACCGTCCCCCACTGCACCGCCCACCCGAGCCGGTTGTGCGGCCCGCGCTTCTTCGCCACCCCGGCCAGCGCCACGGCATCCAGGTAGAAGAACCGCTCCAGATCCTCCGGCGACGGATCCGCCAGGAACCTCCGGTACCGGGCCCTCTGATCCTCAGACAAATACTGAACCGACATAAATCGTTACGGTATGAGATCAACGATCACCTGCCAGCCGGTACATCCCAACCGAGATCAGCCAACGCAACCAACCCCGCTCCATCGCGGGGTGCAGCCAAGGTAAGCCCAAAAGGCGCAACGCATCGTCGTTCGACCTGCGGCGGCAGGCTTGGCGTTCAATTCCGGCCGAATAGTCCCAGCACCCCCTCAAGAAGGAGCGCTGACATTGGCTGACGACCCGCAGGACACACCCCGGCACGCCGGGCAGGTCGTCCGCCGCGTGCTGCTCCGCCGGAACATCGTCATCGACGCGGAGACCGCGCAGCACGTCGCCGCCGCCGTCCAGGCGACGCTCCAAGCCGACGCGCCCCGGCTGCCCCGCCGACGCCTGCGTGTTCCCGTCGGCGATTGCGAGCCGCTGTTCTGACCTGACATCGGCTCCCGGGCTCGTTTGGGCTGGTGACACGTTCGTTAACGGTCAGTCGCCCGCGAGCGGCCACCGGCACCCTGCCAGACGCCGCACGCACCGGTCTGGTGGGGTAATCCCGGTGGCGGGTGGTGTACGGGATCGGCCGATGTTCTCCCGGCGGCGCGCATGGCCGCCTACTGTGGGTTTCTCCGGGGTCCGAAGAGGGGGGCAGGATGGATCCGCTTGTGCTGGCGGCAGGGACGGCGCTGGTCGGGGCGATGGTCACCGATGGGTGGCAGCAGACCCGCACTGCGGTGGTGGCGTGGTGGCGGAAGGTGCATCCCAGGCGGGCTGATGCGGTGGGGGCTGAGCTGGATGCTGCCCGCGCTCGGGTGCTGGCCGCCCGCGAGCGGGGTGATGAGGACACCGAGCAGGCGCTGGCGGGTACCTGGCGGCTGCGGTTGCAGGAGCTGCTCGATCAGGATCCCGCCGCAGGCCCCGGGCTGGCGCGCCTGCTGGAGGAGCACCTGGCTCCCGCGCTGCCCGCGGCGGAGCAGGCCCGGGTCCAGCAGATCATCATCAATGCCCAGGCCCACGATCAGGCCCGGCAGTACATCGCTGGCCGCGACCAGCACATCACCGGGTCATGAGCACGCCCGGCGGTGAGCCTGAACCCTCCCGGACGCGGATCGGCGCGCGCGCCGGGGGCCAGGCCCGGCAGTACGTCGCCGGCCGGGACCAGAACATCTTCACCGGTCCGGTGCCGGCTCCGGTGGCGACGATGCGGACACTGCCGCGGGATGTGGCGGCCTTCACTGGCCGCGACACCGAGCTCCAGCGGCTGATGGCCGCCGCCGCCGGAGCGGTCGGTGTGGTCGCGGTCCATACCGTGGACGGCATGCCGGGGGTGGGCAAGACCGCGCTGGTGACCCACGCCGCGCACCTGCTCGCCGACACCTTTCCCGACGGGCAGTTGTTCGTCGATCTGCACGCCCACACGCCCGGCCAGCAGCCGGCCGACCCTGGTGAGGTGCTCGCTGGCCTGCTGGCCTGCACCGGCATGGCCCCCCGTGAGATCCCGGCCGGGTTGGAGGCGCGGGCGGAGCGGTGGCGCGGCCGCCTGGCCGGCAAGAAGGTGCTGCTGGTGCTGGACGACGCCGCCGGGCACGCCCAGGTCAGGCCGCTGCTGCCCGGGACGGCCGGGTGCCTGGTGCTGGTCACCAGCCGCCGCCGCCTGATCGCCCTGGACGGCGCGCAGCCGCTGGCGCTGGACACCCTGCCCCCGGATCAGGCCGTCGAGCTCTTCCTCCGCCTAGCCCGCCGCACCCCGGACGGCTCTGGCGCCGGCACCGTCGCCGAGCTGGCCCGGCTGTGCGGGTATCTGCCGCTGGCCATCGCCCTGCTCGCCGGCCGCCTGGCCCACCACCCCAACTGGAACATCACCACCTTCACCGGCGACTTCGCCGACGCCCAGGACCGGCTTACCGAACTCGCCGCCGGAGACCACCCCGAAGACCCAGCGGTCGCTGCCGCGTTCGGGTTGTCTTACCGGGACCTGCCCGCAGACCGGCAGCGCCTGTTCCGCCGCCTGAGTTTGCATCCCGGCAGCGGCATCGACGCCTACGCCACCGCCGCCCTGGCCGGCGTCCCCCTCGGCCAGGCCCGCCAGGGCTTGGATGCCCTATACACCGACCACCTCATCGACGAACCCGCTCCCGGCCGCTACCGCCTGCACGACCTCATCCGCGAATATGCCCGCACCCTGACCACCCGCCACGACCCCGCCGACGACCGCGACCAGGCCACCGAACAGCTCCTGGACTACTACCAGCACACCGCCCAGACAGCCGACCACCACCTCACCCGCCACACCCGCCCCAGCCCGCCGCCGGTCACCACAGCGCCCGCGGCCGCACCGGACCTGCCCGACCAGGCCAGCGCCCTGGCCTGGATGCACACCGAACGCGCCAACCTGCTGGCCTGCATCGGCTACGCCACCACCCAGACCCAGCCCGAGCGCATCATCGCCCTGACCGCCGCCCTGGCCGCCTTCCTCCTCCAAGAAGGCCCCTGGCACCAGGCCGCTACCCTCCACCACACCGCAGCCACCACCGCCCACCACCACGGCGACCGCCGCGGCGAGGCCGGCGCCCTCCACGACCTGGGCTGCGTCCGCTACGTGACCGACGACTATCGGGCCGCCACCGGCCTGCTAGAGCAGGCCCTGACCCTCTACCAGGACCTCGGCAGCCGCCTCGGCGAGGCCGGCGCCCTTCAGGAACTGGGCTATGTGCGCTACCTGACCGACGACTATCGGGCCGCCGCCGGCCTGCTAGAGCGGGCCCTGGCCCTCTACCAGGACCTCGGCGGCCGCCGCGGCGAGGCCGACGCCCTCCACGACCTGGGCTGCGTCCGCTTCGTGACCGGGGACTACCCGGCCGCCGCCGGCCTGCAGGAGCGGGCCCTGGCCCTCTACCAGGACCTCGGCGACCGCCGCGGCGAGGCCGACGCCCTCCGCAACCTGGGCTGCGTCCGCTACGTCACCGGGGACTACCCGGCCGCCGCCGGCCTGCTAGAGCGGGCCCTGGCCCTCTACCAGGACCTCGGCGACCGCCGCGGCGAGGCCGACGCCCTCCGCAACCTGGGTCGCGTCCGCTACGTCACCGGGGACTACCCGGCCGCCGCCGGCCTGCTAGAGCGGGCCCTGGCCCTCTACCAGGACCTCGGCGGCCGCCGCGGCGAGGCCGGCGCCCTCCACGACCTGGGTCGCGTCCGGTCCATGACCGGGGACTACCCGGCCGCCACCAGCCTGCTAAAGCGGGCCCTGGCCCTCTACCAGGACCTCGGCAGCCGCCGCGGTGAGGCCAACGCCCTCCGCAACCTGGGTCGCGTCCGGTCCATGACCGGGGACTACCCGGCCGCCGCCGACCTGCAGGAGCGGGCCCTGGCCCTCTACCAGGACCTCGGCGACCGCCGCGGCGAGGCCGACGCCCTCCGCAACCTGGGTCGCGTCCGCTACGCCACCGGGGACTACCCGGCCGCCACCAGCCTGCAGGAGCGGGCCCTGGCCCTCTACCAGGACCTCGGCAACCGCCGCGGCGAGGCCAACGCCCTCCGCAACCTGGGTCGCGTCCGCTTCGCCACCGGGGACTACCCGGCCGCCACCAGCCTGCTAAAGCGGGCCCTGGCGCTGTTTCGAGAACTCGGTGATGTGCAAGGGGAAGCCGAGGCTCTCTACAGCACAGGCGCCCTCTTGGCCAAGTCCGCAGGGCCGCAAGAAGCACTGGCCTTGTACCGGCAAGCCCTCCAGCTCGCACGTCAGGTCCACAGTCCCCTGGATGAGGCCCGGGCGCTCGAAGGTGCCGCCCGCTGCACGGCGCGCACGGGTGACCAGGCAGCCGCCCGCACCGGCCTCAGCAAAGCCATAGCGATCTACCAGCGCATCGGAGCCGCCGAGGCAGGGCCGGCCGCGGCATACCTGGCTACGTTCGAAGACGAAGTCCGGGACGATAGGCGCGTTGTTAACGATCTTGCGACCAAGTATCAAAAAGTTGATCAAGGATCGTCGGATAGTCCGGCGTTGTTCCAGGGGTATGTGTAAGAACCGTGCGCCCAAGTGCCAAATTCGTGAACATGTGACCGGTGGGGCTGCTTGTCCTGGATGATGAGCGTTTGTGAATCGCCTTGCTCCGCTGAGCCTTGGTGAGCTGATCGAGCACTGGACGTTTAGGGGTCCGGGGACTATCGGGCCGGAGATTAGCTCCAACGGCGACGCCGAAGACCCGGGTCCCTGTTCTCGGAAGCGCTGAGCTGACCGTATGGGACGTCCAGGCCTACGTTCCCGGAAGTCCTGGCCGCCAGGACTTCCCCGGACCAGTTGTTCTCGGAAGTCATTGACCTGCGGCTCCAGTCCGTAGAGCGCCACATCCCACTGCCGCCCGCGCCCGGCATCCGGGCTGTCACCCGCCGGCCCCTCCCGTCATGCCACCCGAGTCTGCCACCAGCCAGGCCCCGGGAAACACCACCGCCCGGCCCGAGCGCTCGTCAGAGATCCTCCGCCCGGTAGCGTCGGGGTAACGGTCGTTTCCCCTACATCGGGATGGCCGACGACCTGATCAAGATCATCGCTAGCGACAACGGACGCGCGGATCCAGTTTCAAGCCCTAGGCTTGTTAGCAGGTTCGCTGCCCGCGTCGGCAACCCGGCCCGCACCGGGTGACGACTGCGGGCAGCCGGAAGCCTAACCGCCCTAATCGACCAAAAATCTCAGTTCGTTCGACACTTGTTCTGGACCTGGCGGCCCGCTTCGCCCTCGCAGACGTGGCTCTCATGTACGTTGCTCATCAGCCTGGCCCGTTGATCGTCATCAGCGCGGGCGCTGCGTTCGCCGCCTCGTACAAGTACTTAGACGACCAGATCGAGTTAGCCGGGTTCCTGCTGCTGTAGCCGTGCCAGCACCGCAGCCTCGGCGGTCTTGTCGTGTAGCCCGGCGCGGATCATGGCGCGTAGCGCGTCCTGGATCGAGACGGAGCACGTCAATCGCCTCGGCCGCAGTGCTGGTCCAGCGGTCTAGCTCCCGGTACAGCTCGGGCGGCATGTTCAGCGTGACCCGTGCGGGTTTGACCGGCTGGCTCTCCCGTACTGGCGTCTGGCTGGCTTCCTGTTCGGCGACACGAAAATGTCAGTAGAAGCGACATGAGAATGTCAGTGATGCGGGTAACACTGCTTGCCTCGCGGAGGCGGGGCGTGCGCCGCCCAAAACGGGTGGCTCGGGTGGCCGGGGCGGAGGACACTCGACGGGGTGAACACTGACCCGTTCGGGGATGCGGAGGTTCCCGCTGACCCACACCGTGCCCTGGAGCTCCTTGAACGACAGGCGTCCGCGCTGTATGCGGCGGCGGCACCGAAGGGCATGAGCCCTTCCGGCAACGAGCGCGTGTACAAGAAGGAGCGGCGGGAGCTTGAGGCGGTTCTCGCCGGGCTCGGCGTCGCCATGCCGTTCCCGTGGGCGAGCTTGGAGGAGTGCCTGGCTTTCTACAAGGCCACGATCTCCGGCTCGGGAGCGTACGGCCGGCGGAAAGGCTGATATTGCCTCCCGGGTGGCGCATACCGCTGAGCTGCTGCAACGCCGGATCGACGATCATGCTGCGGGGAACGTGCAGGCCGGGTTGACCGGTCTGCACGGTGCTGCCGAGGACGCTCTGGCCGACCCATCGGCCATCCGCCTGGAGCTCACGCGGATCGAGGACAGCATCGCGGAGGACCCGAGCGCGGCGATGGGTAAGTCCAAGAACCTGATCGAGGCCACTGCCAAGGCGGTGCTCACCGAACTCGGCCTGCCGGTCCCGAACAATGAGTCTCCTGCTCACCTCTCCGCTCTCGCGCTCAAGGCACTCGGGCTCGACCGGCAGACCGTGGCAGCCCACGACCCGATCATGGGGAAGATCCTCGGTCAGCTCAACGGCATCGCCAGCAGCGTCGCCGACCTGCGGAACGCGGTCGGGGACGGCCACGGTGGATCCAGCGCGCTTGGCCTCGATTTGCGGGAAGGGCGACTCGCCGCGCGGGCCGCGGTCGCTTGGTCCTGCTTCATGATCGAGACCCTAGAGGAACGCCAGAGGAGTCAGTAACGCACCGCCCCGGGACGACTCAGCCCGCCAACTTCCTGACGCCTTCGTGTCGCGATCTACTGACATCCCCCGTGTCGCAGCCCACTGACGTTCCCGCGTCGCTCGACACTTCTGCCGATCGTCTCCGCCCATCCGGGCTCTCTGCCATCACTCGGCCTTTCTCGAGGACGGGTGGCAGGCCAGGCTCAGCACCCTGGCGCGTTCATCTGGCTGCATGAGGGCCAGCTCGCGCACGGTCTCTGCGCGGATCCGCAACTCTCTGATCTGGAATTGCCAGGCATACTCCGCCGTGCGAAGCATCGTGAGCAGCGTGGTGGGCGTAGCGATGTGGACCTTGCGGCTGAGTGCGTACTCCAGCAGACCGGGGTCGCGTTCTAGTGCCGGGGCCAGGAACGCTTCGTCCGGGATGAACAGGATCACGAACTCCGGCGACGGGCTCAGCGCCGCCCAGTAGGCCTTGCCGGTCAGCCGGTCCACGTGCTCGCGCAGGTGCCGGGCGTGCGCGACCAGCCTGTCCGCGCGCACCGCGTCATCGCCACTCTCCGCGGCCTCCAGATACGCGGCCAGCGGCACCTTCGAGTCGACCACGATGTTCTTCCCGCCGGCCAGGCGGACCACCATGTCCGGGCGCTGCGTGCCGTCGGCGGAACTCACCGCGACCTCCTCGTCGAAGTCGCAGCGCGCGCTCATCCCGGCCAGCTCGGCCACCCGGCGCAGCTGCAGCTCGCCCCAGCGGCCCATGGCCTCGGGCCGGTGCCGCGCGGTGACGACCTCTGATTCCCGGGCAACGGTACGGAGGGCAGAGAGGACGACCGCTGCGGCGGCGAATCCGGCTGCGGTGATGAGCTTGAGCAGGTTGCCGGGCCGGGCATCGATGACCGCGGCCAGTTCTTCGGCGCGCATCTCCGCACGGCCCGGATTGGCGTACCGCCGGAACGCTGACCAGCGAACGAGCTTTCGCGCACACCAGGGGCTAAAGTCACAGAGCTCGTTGCCCAGATACGCGCACCCGATGCCGATCAGGATCACGGCAATCACGTGGCACCGCCCTGCGTGATGTGCTGCCAGCCGGGCAGCGCCGGGCCACGCACCGCGTGTCGGCTGCGGAGCGCCCGCGGACGGCGCTCGCGGAGAATCTCCCGCGCGCCGATAACCCCGGTGGGCGTAATGCTGTAGAAGCGACGCCGCGGCTTGCCGGGCTCGGGGTTCTCGTCTTCCCACGCTCCGCTAATCCAGCCGATATTCTCAAGCCGGTCTAGGACGCCGTACACGGTAGGCCCTGATCGCTTCGTCGCTTTCATGATCGCCCAGCCGTGCAGGTCGTCGTGGTTGCCGAACGCCTGGAGCAAGACCTCCAGGACGTCCAGTAGCGGGTTCGTGACCCGGATCGGACCTGCCATGACGCTTACCTTAGCTAGGTCGGATTACTTCGCGGCGGAGGCGCGCCGGCGCCATCACGAGCCATAGTCTTCGCCCATGTCGCTCATCTTCGCGACCCAACTCACCGCAGTGGCCACCGCCGTCCTGGCCGTGTTCGCAATCGTCACGGCCTGGTATGCGCGACGGGCCTTCCTCGAGCAGTCCCAGGAAGTCAGCGCCATAGAACAGCAGGTTAAGGACCAGCAAGAAGTAACCCGCCAGCAAGCCAGGATGATCGAGGTTCAATCCGGCCAGCTTGAGGTGCAGCACCAGCAATTCGACGAGCAGCGGCAGGTGAACGCCCGGCAAGCCGAAGTCCTCAAGCTGCAGGCCGAAGAACTCCGCGAGTCCCTCGCGGAGCGGAAGCGGGAGGCCGGCGAACGGCGGCGGGCACAGGCGTCCCGCGTGTTCATCTGGCAGGAGTACCGCGAAGGAAACCCGGCGCTACACGCGGACCCGCCTGACTACATAGCGCATCTCGGGCCTCTTCCCCGAGGGGAGTCGCGGCCCCTGATGGTCGGACATGTGAAGAACGCCAGTGATCAGCCGGTCTACGGCCTCGTGGTCACGTGGACATACGATGCCGATTTCCGTCAGGAGTCTGAGCGCCAGAAGCCGCTCATGCCCGGAGGAGAGGATCGCCAAATCCTGCTCATGCGACCCGGCGAGGATTCCAGCCGGTTCAGTGCCGTCGCGTCCTTCCGCGACGCTGCAGGGATGCGCTGGCGTTCCCGGCCAGATGGCCAGTTCGGCGAGATTAGTACCAGCCAGGAAAACGCCCAGTAACCCGGAATCATCATGCAGCTCCGCAGTCACAACAGACTTGCAGGGCAGGTGACCGTGCTGCCGGCTATCCCGGCCATCCCGGGCAGCACGGCCGCGCGGCGCCGGGTCCTGTTCGCCACCGGCACCGGGGCGCGGATGTACCGGGCCGAGGTCCGAGTTCTGACCAGAACGCGGCCTCGGCAGTTTTCACTATCCAGCCGCCCGGCCTCCCCCGATTTGCCCCCGCTCTCGCTTTGAGCCTGGTTCTGCCGGGCTGGCCTAGTCCTGGTGGCTGCCGCTTCCGAGGTGCCGGTAGACCGAGGCACGGCTGATGCCAAGGGCCTTGCGATCTGGGTAGGGCTCTCGCCACGGGCCCGCCGGGCGCGAGCGGCGGCGAGCTTGTCCGGGTCCATCACGGTGAGCCGTCCACCGGCCTTACCCTGAGCCCAGGCGGCGGCCAGCCCGGCCATGGTGCGCTCGTAGATGATGTCCCGCTCAAGCTCGGCGAACGCGGCCATCATGGTGAAAAAGAACTTGCCTTCACCGTGCGGTGAGTAGCTGCCGGACAGCTTGCCGGTGAGGATCTTCACGCCGAAGCCGCGGGCGTGCAGGTCATCGGCGATGGTGAGCACGTCCTTGACGGAGCGGCCGAGGCGGTCGAGCTTCCAGACGACGAGGGTGTCACCGGGGCGCAGGTAGTCCAGCGCGGCGGCCAGACCGTGGCGCTCGGCGGCGGCCTTGCGGGTGCTCACCTTCTCGGTGTAGATCCGGCCGCACCCAGCCTCGGTGAGGGCGTCGTGCTCCAGCCGGGCGTCCTGGGCGTCGGTGGAGACGCGGGCCAGGCCGATGAGGGTGCGCTCGCCGCCCGGGAGATCGAGCACCGTGAAGGCCGGGGCGATGACCGCGGTGTGTGCCATGCCCCCCTAGTGTCGCGAAACCGTCTCACAACTTTCCGCGTTTCCGGGAAGTTGTTAGACGGGTTCTGGAACACGGAAGCTGCCCCGTGAGACCGCTCCGGCCACCGTCTCACAATCGGCTGTTTTTGATCACACGCTCGTTGGCTGGAGCATGCAGAGCCGCAGCACGGTCAGGCCAGCCGGTCTGCTGGTAGCTCAGCCGGGCCCGGCCTCAGTTCCGGCCTGAGGTAGAGGAGGATCGTTGTGTTCGCCACGGACAGGCTGCCAGAGACACCCGACCATGACGTAGGTGATGCCTGGCTCCAATCTGCATCTGTTCGGTCACTCTCTGGGAAATGTCGGTGGGTCCTGCTAGCTTGCCGTCATCAGACTTGCGACTATCTGGTCACATCCTGTGAGGAGGTATCTTTGCGGCTTCGGATCGAGGTGACGACGAGCGCGTCTGAGCTGCCGTGGGCAAGTGTGCTGCGGCCCGGGCGGTCACTTCTGTACGATTTGCTGGCCCATGGCGCGCCTGACCTGGGTCGCCGGCTTCATGATTGCGGGCAGGGACCACACGGCATGGTGCCGTTCGGTCATGGTGCTCCGATCTTCCCGGAGGCGGTGCGGCGGCCTGGCACATATGCGGCAGGCGGGCACGGGGTTATAGAGGCGGGCAGTCCTGTGCTGGAGATCGTGCAGGCCTGGGCCGACGTCCTGGCGGGCCGCGAACTGATCAACTGGGGCGGCGTGGCCTTGCATGTGCGGAAGGTAGTTCCGGTCGATCCGCCAGAGTTCGCTGCAGGGCGGGCCCGGTTGCGGACCCTGACGCCGGTGGTGATGAAGGGCAGCGGCCGCGAGGGCGACGGTGTCCGCCGGACCCGGCAGGCGTGGGTCTTGCCGTCCGAGCCCGAGTTCCCGGAGTACTTCGTCGGGAACCTGCGGCGCAAGGCGCACACGCTCGGCCTTGACCCGGACGTTGAGCTGGACGCGATCACCTGGGTGGGCCCCAGGCGCTCGTTCGCTGTGTCCGGTGGTCTCAAGCCTGGAGCGCCGGTCGAGGCGGAGCTGCGGGGGGCGCCGGAGACCCTGCGGGCGATCTGGTCGTGGGGCCTGGGGCAGGCCAACTCCGCGGGATTCGGGTGGGTGGCGGCATGACCACGGCATCCAAGGCCCAGCCCGCGGATTCTCTGGTGGCGCTGACTGCGCATCCGCTGCAGCGGGCCGGGGCGTTCGCGCTCGCCGTGCTGGCCGGAAAGCGTGATCCCGCGCTGATCAGCGAGGTTGATCTGCTGCGGGCTGTGGGACTTATGCGTAAGGACCTGCGTGCGACGGCTGATCTGGCGGACGCGAAGGCACCGGGCGGGTTCTGGCTGGGGGCCAGCCATCTGTTCTGGCCGAACTCGGCGCTGAGCCATCCCAGCCGCGGGAAGATGCCGGCCGCGGAGCGGGTGGACCGTCTGGAGTCGTGGCGCACGCTGCCCGGCCCGGAGCAGACGATCGGGGTGCCGTGTGGCTTGTGCGGGCGGCCGGCGTGCGGATTCTACGGGAAGGTGGATGTGCCGCTGGGGGTGAGCACGGCGCATCGCAACACCACGGCCCGCGGTCATGAGGGCCTGGCGTTGTGCCGGGGGTGCCTTGCCAGTTTTCATGCGCTGCCGTACGGGTGCGCGATCGCCGGTGGCCGCGCGGCGGTGCTGCACAGCTGGGATGAGCGGTTCATGGCGGCCACGGTGGCGGTCCAGGTGTACCGGATGCGGCAGAACGCGGCGGTGGCGGCGGGCGGGTTCGGCGATAAGCGGCGGTATGCGTCAGGTGGCCGCGCTGCGCCGGATACGCGGATATGAGGAGGAACTCACCGCCGGGGTGGAGCTGGTGGTGTTCAGCAACAGCAACAAGGAACAGACCCTCGACGTACACGCGATGGGACAGCCGCTGGCGGAGTGGCTGCGCTTGATCCGTCACGATCAGCGTTCCGGCTACGGCTGGCGTTACCTGGCGCGTGCTCACCATGGCGCGAAGGTGCCCGGCCTGTCGGCGCTGGCGCACAACCTGTTCGACCGGCCAGGCCGGGTGGTGAGTGGGGCAGCGCAGTACCTGCTTCAGCATGCCGGCGACACGGGCATGCCGCCGGGCGAGACCCCCGACCTCGGAGCCCTGTGTTCCGACTACGCGATCAAGGTGCTTGATATGAACGAATCCGATGCGGACCAGGTCCGCGGGCTCGCGGCGAACATCGCGGGCGTGGTGAACGAGGACGACAGCCAGTTCAAGGCGTTCGTCACGGCCTGCCGGAAGACGGGCGATCTGAAGAGGTGGCTGCGCCGCCAGGCGATCGACCAGGTCCGCTTCACCAGGAAGCCAGATGCCTTCGTGACCGAGCGGCAGTGGCGGCTGTTGTTCGACTCCGGCGATGACGGCTTCCTGAACCGCGATCTGCTGCTGATCGACGCCTTGATGGCCGTGCATGACCGTGACCCGAAGTGGCGCCGTGATGACCCCGGCGCGCGCAGGCAATCCGATGACGAACTCGACGAGGAAGGCGAGGAACGGGACGCATGACGTACCTGGTGGGAAAGATCGCCCTGGACATCACCGCTGGCGCGCCGAATAACGGGCGCGGCGAAGACAACACGGGCGTGGTCAAGAAGCTGTGGATCGGCCGCGAGGCATACCCGTACGTGTCCGCCCAGGCATTCCGCCGGTGGGTGCGTGACTCCCTCCCGGCCGCGGAGGCCCGTTCCCCGGTGACCCGGGAAGGACAGGGCAAGAAACAGCAGGCCTACACCGCCGGGCGGCCGGACCGGTACCTGGATGATGACCTGTTCGGGTACATGGTCGCGGTCAAGGGAGAAAACTTCCAGCGCGACACCGTGCTGGCCACCGGGACGCTGGTGGCAGTCGCCCCGCGACGTCCGACACCGGACTTCGGCACGATGAGCCGCGGGTTCCCGGCGGACGCGCATCCGGTGATCCATGAGCATGAGCATTACACCGCCGAGCTCGCCGGGGACATTCTCCTGGACCTGCCCCGGGGTGGGCACCTTCGAGCAGGAAGGCGGCGGGCTGCGCCGCGCGCTGCGGGCTGATGCCGCAGCCGAGGCGCTGGCAGCCGGCGCGCAGGAAACACAGTTCCGTGACGTGGCCTCGATCCGGCTGCCGCTGCCGGAGCGGCGCCGCCGGGTCGCCGTCTTGCTGCGGACGCTGGCCGGGGCGGCGCACAGCGCGCCATGCACTACGGTGACCGCTCACCGGCGTTCGTGCTGCTGACACCCCTCAAGGGCGGCAACAACCCGTTCACCCGGGTGCTGGCAGCAAAAGACCATCGCGTCCGCTTCGACGCGGACATCTTCGGCGAGGAACGCAGAGCATGGGCCGGCGAGCTGGACGGGCCCGTGCTGATCGGCTGGTCGCCGGGATTCCTGGGTGATCAGCGCGAGCAGGCGCGCCACGCGTGCGCCGATCAGATCAGGGACGGCCGGCTAGTGATCGACCATCCGCGGACGCTGCTGCGCGGGCTCGCCAGCCAGATCGAGACGGGCCAGCACGACGCGTGGTTCGAGGACCCGCCGGCGTGACCGCGGCACTGGAAATCAGCGTCACCTCCCCGGTGGTGTCGTTCCGCAACCCCCTGTATGCGGGGGTGCAGGTCGGGCTGCCGTGCCCGCCGCCGTCCACCGTCGGCGGGTTCCTGGCCTCAGCCGCCGGAGGCTGGGCACGGATGCCGGAAGATACCCGGTTCGCGATGACGTTCACCGCACGCGGCTCCGGCAGCGACCTGGAAACCTACCATCCGCTGGACGCCCGCGGAACGGCGAGCCTGCCCACCCCGAAGGACCGCGAGTTCCTCGCATGCGCCACCCTGACGATCTGGCTCACCGAGGACCTGGACCTGTGGGAGACGGCGCTGCGCAGGCCGGTATGGCCACTGCGCTTGGGAAGGAGCCAGGACCTGGCCTCTGCCCGGACGCGCAACGTCGAGCTGGGCGCCGGACCCGGCCGGCAGGGGCAGGCCGTGGTTCCCGCCGGCCTGACCGGCGCGGGGACGCTGCTGCGGCTTCCGACCGCGATCGCCGAGGACCGCTCACGCACCCGCTGGGATGCCTACCGGTATGCCGCGACCCACGGGGATGTCACCATCGATGCCGGTCACGTCACCGAGGCCGGGCAGGCGGTCGCCCTCCTGCCGCCAGCCCACCCCAGCCGCCTCGACGAAGGCCGCCTGCGGTGAGGGCACTGGGAGACGTATGGGCGAAAAGCCGCGTGAACCCCGCTGACCCGCGCGGAGAGCTGCTAACCGAGCACCTGCTCGCGGCGCGGGACGCGGCACGCCTGCTGCGGCGGCGGGTGGGACGCATCCCCGCCGTGCCGGACAGGTTCTGGGAGTGGGTGATCCTCGCCTGCTTGCTGCACGACGCGGGGAAGATCCCGGACGGGTTCCAGCAGATGGTCGGCAATCCCCCTCCCGCGCGGCCCTGGGGTGAACGGCATGAGGTCTATTCCCTCGGGTTCGCCGCCCATGCCCTGTCCCATCTGCCCGGCGATGAGCGGGACTGGATCATGCTCGGCGTGGCCACCCATCACCAGCCGCTGCAAGGTGACCGGTCGCTCCGCGTCCGGCTCCGCACCACATACCGGACTCCCGGGGACCTGATCGCCGCACTCGGCCGCGTCGATCCCGTGGCCGCCAGCGAGCTGCACCAGTGGCTGCGCGCCGAAACCGGGACGGCGGGACCTGCCGACCCGAGCCCCGATGAGATCGCCCGCGCCGCGCACTGGCAGCTGAAGACTCTCATCGACCAGTGGACCGACCCCTTCGGCACGACCCCGGAGCGGGACCTGACCGGCGTCCTGGTGCAGGGCGCGGTCACCCTGGCCGACCACGTCGCCTCCGCCCGCACCGGGCTGCTCCTCTGCCAGCCAGTCGATGCGAGCTACCCGAAGTCGCTGACCAGCCGGCTCAGGCAAGACGGCAAGACCTTGTTCCCGCACCAGCAGCACGCCTGCACCGCGGCCGGGCACCTGCTCCCGCCCGCCCCGACGGGCCAGGGGAAGACCGAGGCAGCGCTGCTGTGGGCCAGCACCCAGGTCGAACACCTGCGGGCGTCGGCCGGCGGAGTGTCGCGCGTTTTTTACACCCTGCCTTACCTGGCCTCGATCAATGCCATGAGCGACCCGTCTCCGGAAAGAACTCGACGCTGCCGGTCACGGCCTGATCGGCGTTGCGCACTCCCGCGCGGCGAGCTACTACCTGCAACGCGCGGCCGACGACGACTGCGGCGAGACACGTGAGTACGACGCGGCACTGCTGGCCCGCGAGGCCACACGTGCTATCGCGCGTGACCGGGCGACCCGGCTGTTCCGCGAACCGGTCCGGGTCGGCACGCCGTACCAGCTGGTGCGCGGCGCTCTGGCCGGCCCCGCGCACGCGAGCATCCTCATCGACGCCGCGAACTCGGTGTTCATCCTCGACGAACTGCACGCCTACGAGCCCCGCAGGCTCGGCATGATCCTGGCGATGGTGCGGCTGTGGACCCGGCTCGGCAGCAGGGTCGGCGTCGTTTCGGCCACGCTGCCCGCCGCCCTGGCCGATCTGCTCACCATGGCCCTCGGCGAAAGGCCGCAGATGGTGCAGCCCCCAGACTCGTGGACCTGGCCGGTCCGCCACCGGCTCGCGCTCCGCACGGAACACCTCACCGCACCCGGGTCGGTCACCGAGATCACCGGACGGCTCCAGGCCGGTCACAGCGTCCTGGTGGTCGCCAACAACATCGCCGACGCCCGTGACCTCTACCAGCAGCTCGCACCCGCCGTCACCAGCCGGCACGGCAAGGACGCCGCGCTGCTGCTGCACTCCCGGTTCCGCGCCGGGGACCGGGCCGCCATAGAGAAGAAGATCCTGGACCGCTTCGAGGCCGGCCAGCCCCGCCGGCCCGGCCTGCTGGTGGCCACCCAGACCGTCGAGGTCTCCCTGAACGTCGACTTCGACGCGCTGCACACCTCCGGCGCCCCGCTCGAACCCCTGATCCAGCGCTTCGGCCGCGTCAACCGGCTCGGCGAACTCCCCGCGCCCGCCCTTGTCGTCGTACACGACCCGGTATACGGCCCGCGCCGCAACCAGCCCGCCAGCGAATACGCCGATGGCGTCTATGACGCCGAGCCCACCCGGCTCGCCTGGGCAATCCTCACCCGCCACGCCGGCGAGGACCTTGATGAGAAGGTCTTCGGTCAGTGGCTGGAGGAGATTTACGCCACCGGCTGGGGCCAGCGGTGGCGCGCCGACGTGGAGAGCCAGTACCGGTACTTCGATGAGGTCTACCTGCGATTCAAGCTGCCCTTCGATGACCGCAGCGGACTCGCGGACGCCTTCGACCAGCTCTTCGACGGCATAGAGGCCGTCCTGGAACGCGACGTCGCTGAGTACCGGCGCCTCCTGGACGACCACGCGCCCGCAGCCGGTCGGCTGCTCGCGGCGCGGCTGCTGCTGCCTATCCCCGCCTACGGCGCGCGGCTGGGGCAGTGGGATAAGGCGCTGCGCGTCACGGTGATCGACGCTGACTACGACGAGGCCGCCGGCCTGCTGAAGATCCACGGCAGGAACGGCAGCCGGTACACGCCCGGGGAGGTGCTGTGATCGGACCGGCGGACATCGGCGGCGTGCACATCAAGTACCTGTATCACTGCCGCCGGCAACTGTGGCTGTACGGGCGAGGATTCAGGCCCGAGCACCTCAACGATTCGGTCCAGCTCGGCGAGGCCGTTAACGACACCTCATACACGAGAACCTCCCCGGTCGACCTCGGCGCGGCCCGGCTCGACTTCATTGACGGGCAGAACTGGGTACACGAAGTCAAGTCCTCCGCCGGCCCGACAAAGGCTGACGAAGCACAGGCCGTGCATTACTGCTTCCGTCTCAAGGAGATTGGAATCGATGCCCGCGGAGGCATCCTGCACTACCCGAAGACCCGGCGCACCCGGCGGCTGCACTACACCCAGCCCGAGGAAGCACAGGCACGCGCCGACATCACGGAAGCCCTGACCATTCTCCAGGCGGGCCAGTCACCACCCCGCCTCGACCGCGCGGACTGCCGTGGCTGCGGCTACCTCGACTACTGCTGGGCAGGATAATGCCCGCCGCCGCGCGCACCTACTGGCTCACGACCCCGTGCCGGATCCGCCGGAAGGACCAGTCCCTGGTCATTGAACGCGAGTCTGGCGATAAGGTCCACATCCCGGTCACTGACGTGCGCGACATCATTGCCTGCGCCCCCGCCGACCTGAACACCGCCGCCATCAGCCTGCTCAACCAGCACCACATCAACATTCACTTTCTCAGCCACTACGGGGACTATGCAGGCTCGCTGCTCACCGCCGAGACCTCCGCCTCCGGCGAAGTCGTCCTCGGGCAGGTTCGCTTCATGGAGGACCCCCGGATCCGGCTTGAGATCGCGCGCAGCATCGTTATGGCGGCGGCCTTCAACATACGGCGGGTCGTCGACCGAAGGCTTCTTGACCGTCCGTTCGCGGTGCTCGAAGCGTCCGCAGCCGCGGTAACCTCAACCGGCCAGCTCATGGCCGCTGAAGGCACATTCCGGCGCTCGGCATGGGAAGTGCTCGACACCAGGCTCCCCGGCTGGCTGCAGCTTTCCGGCCGGACCCGCCGCCCGCCGGGCAATGCGGGAAACGCCTTCATCAGCTACGTTAACGGCATCACCTACGCCCGGGTACTGACCGCCATCCGGCTCACCCCCTTGCATAGCGGCATCGCGTTCCTGCACAGCACGATGGAGCGGCACAGGCACTCCCTGGTCCTCGACATCGCCGAAGTGTTCAAGCCCATGTTCGCCGAGCGACTCCTGCTGCGCCTGTCCGGACGGCAGCAGCTCAAGCCCTGTCATTTTGACTCCGATGTCGGCCTGGCAATGCTCAGCGACTCGGGCCGCAAGCTGGTCGTCCAGACAGTACGCGATGAGCTCGCAACAACGGTGAAGCACCGCCGCCTCGGCCGCAACGTTGCCTACGACGAACTCCTGTACCTTGAGGCGCTCCAGCTCACCCGCGCCTGCCTCGAAGGGACTGCGTACCGTCCGTTCCGGATCTGGTGGTAATGATGTACATCATCGTCGTCTACGACACTCTCGCCGACCGCAACCCGAAAATCCTCCGCACCTGCCGCCAGTACCTCCACCACGTGCAACGCAGCGTCTTCGAAGGCGAGATCAGCGCCGCTCAGCTGAAGCGCTTCCGAACGGCCGTGGAGAGCGTCATCGACAGAGGCTACGACAGCGTCCTGATCTACGCGTTCCCTTACGGCACTATGCCAGAACATGACCAGTGGGGCAGCGGCGAACCTGCTCCGACTGACATCCTCTGAACCCAAGCGGACTAGCATCGATGACCCATGTGCAGCGAAACCCCACGGCGCCTTGCACAACCGGAGCTTCACTGCAATCCACCAGGATCTGAGAACAAAATCTGCCGTCTGGCCTGGCATTTTACCTTCGGGTCATCATCGCCCCTGCGAGGGGCAGCAACGCGATGATGTTCGCGCCCGTGATGGTCATGCCGTCGAGTCATCATCGCCCCTGCGAGGGGCAGCAACACCATCATCCCGGCGTCCATCATCCCGGCGCAGATCCGGTCATCATCGCCCCTGCGAGGGGCAGCAACCGTGAGAACGGGTTCTTCACCGCGAAGGAGGGCACCGGTCATCATCGCCCCTGCGAGGGGCAGCAACCTGAGGTCGTGGCATCCATGGCCGACGGCGACAGCAAGTCATCATCGCCCCTGCGAGGGGCAGCAACATGCTGCTCCAGGTGCCGCTGAAAGTGGCGCCGAGTCATCATCGCCTGCGAGGGGCAGCAACGCGGCGGCGACCAGTGTTTTCACCTGGGCCCGGCAGGTCATCATCGCCCCTGCGAGGGGCAGCAACGCGGCGGCGACCAGTGTTTTCACCTGGGCCCGGCAGGTCATCATCGCCCCTGCGAGGGGCAGCAACATGTAGTAGGAGGTGCTATTTCCGCTGGTGGTGTCCGTCATCATCGCCCCTGCGAGGGGCAGCAACGTGTCCAGCAGCCCGATGAAGATGAAGATCGGGAACGCGGTGGTCATCATCGCCCCTGCGAGGGGCAGCAACCGACGCCCCGGTCGAGCATCGCGCTGGTGTTCAGGCCCGTCATCATCGCCCCTGCGAGGGGCAGCAACTAATAGAACGTGATGGTCGTGGGGGTCAGCCGCATCCCGGTCATCATCGCCCCTGCGAGGGGCAGCAACACCCAGAGCGCGGCGGCTTGCAGGAGCTAGCGTTCTGCTAGCCGGATGAGGCTCAAACGCCGCTAACGGGCATTTATGTCAAGTTGCGGAACGCCATGACCTGCGGTCAGGCCGGCGAGGGAGATCACGGCTAGCGCGAACAAGTTCCAGGCGGCCACGGCGGACCTGAGAGCGTGGGAGAAGGGGTAGGCCTAGCGCCTTACCTGGTCCCCGGGCTGTCGCTGCGGACACTTGCCCGCGACGGAAGGCAGGCCCCTGACAAGGGAGGTCCGCGCCCTGTGGGACGGCACCACCGGATACGACGAGAGCTGGGCCAGCCCTTCCTGGCGACGCCTGATCTGGGACTTCATGGCTATCGCCTTGGTGTGAGACGCTGCTCTGCATGCGGCCCAGGAACGCACTGGGGAGGGACGGCATGGCCGGACGGGAATTCAGCCAGGGCACGAGAGGCAGGCCCGATACTGCCCTCGTGGCGACGTGGGTCGACGCGCTCGGTAATGCCACCTTGCCGGTGCTCGCGGGCTTCAGCACTACCACCGTCATCGTGGTCAGCGACGACGTTGACCACTTCCGGTGGCCAGGCGTGACGATAACCGTCCTGGCCACCGCTACCGTCCTTCTCATAGGAGCCGTCCAATGCGCCTACCACGCTCGCATGTACCTCGCGGGCGAGCCCGCCGGCAATGAGTCGTTCACGCCCTGGGAAAGCGGCCGCAGAAAGCTGGGACTGGCTTGGAGCAGGCGGACCCGGCGCGCGTACCACTGGGGCATCATTGCGCTGCTCGCGGGCATGGCCCTGGCTGTTGCCCCATACCGCGTGAAGGGCATGCAGGCCAATATCCAGTGGTGGGCACTGGGCCTGGCATTCGGCGCATGCGGCTTCGAAGCCCTGTGGATAGCGCGCCAGGCCTGGCGGTCTCATGCCAGGGCAGTCAAGTCCACCTACAGGGTCCGGGACGGCAGCGGCAGAGGCTATCGCGTGACGCTGACCGATATCGTCGATCCGGGTAAAAGGGCAGCCCCGGATGTCAACCCGGATGACGGCACGCGGGTGGTGGGTGCGGTCTTCGAGATCAGGGCCCGGCGCGGACGCCCCGAGGACGAAGACGCGAACAACAACGCCGCGCTCATCGGCAGCAATGACCAGACCTACACCACGAGCACCGCCGAGATTGCCGGGTACTCCCGCTTCAAGGACGGCAAGATCCAGGTGACGCAGGACGGCGCCGCGGAAGGCGTGGTCACGTTCCTGCTACCCGGCGAGGTGGAGGTGGCGGAAGTCCAGTGGAGCGCGGCCGCCGGCCGCAGGTCTGCGGTCCGCTGGAAAGCGGGCCGCCGGGCCGCCGGGGGTGACGGCTCTGATGAGGAACCCCCGGTCCTCGCAGACCACGCCAGGCAATCCGGGTAGATCCGGGTCATTCCTATCCGCGCCCGGCCGACGTGCGCAACGGTGACGGTATCTGCCGCGCCTGCGCCGGCAGAGACCCGGTGACCGCAGAAGCCGGATTCCGCGCCAGGCTTGCCGAACTCGGCGCGGAGTTGCTGGAGCCGTACAGGAACAGCGGGACCCCGCATCATGTCCGCTGCGCCGCTGCCCACGATTGCTACCCCACGCCCGGGCAAGTGCGAGACGGCTGCGGGATCTGCCGCACCTGCTCCGGGCAGGATCCGGCTGTCGCTGAGGCGAACTTCCGGGATCGGCTCGCCGAACTGGGCGCCGTGCTGCTGGCGCCGTACACCAACAGCCAGACCAGGCATCACGTACGCTGCGCCGACGGCCATGACTTGTATCTGCGGCCATCGACCGTGCAAGTGGCGCGGGCGGTAGGCCGCGGAATCTGTGTAACCTGCGCCGGGAAGGGCTCGGCGGTTGCTGAGGTCAAGTTCCGGGCGCGCCTAGCGGAGCTAGGCGCAACGCTGCTGGAATCGGAATGGCTTGGCTCTGCCACCCCGCACCGCGTGAAGTGTGCGCAAGGGCACCTCAGCCGGCCGACGCCGGGCATTGTCGGCCAAGGGCACGGGTCTGCCGCTTCTGCGGGCGCCGAGTGGGATGCGTTCTAAGTGGTCACAGGTGGCGGGGTCGTCAAGTGCGGGATCACCACCGGTGACGGGCGCCACCGGCTGCTCATCCACGCTGGCCAGGGCTACACCGAGGTCGTACGCCTGGTGACCGGCCTGCCCGGCACGGTCGCGCTGGACACGGAGAATGCCGTCAAGTCTGCGCTCGCCCTAGCGGGAGAAAAGCCCGTACGGGGCCGGGAGTATTTCGACGCCTCTTGCCTGATCCTAGACGTTGTGGACTTCGGGCTAGGGGTGGCCGACAAGCGGGCCGAGACGATCGAGAACGCCGCAGTCGCTACCGTGTGGCTACAAGAGGAACTGTTCGCCGCCTGACTCAGCACGTCACTTCGCCGTGCTGACCCATGCAGTGGGGTGCGTGGCACCGAAGCAGCAGGCGCGCAAGCTGGGCTGAGTCATCTTGCTGGCGATGATGGTCCCGGGCGTGGCGGACCGTCTTGTAAACGGCAGCGTCACATGATGCGGTTGCGGGACTTGCCCCAGTAGCTGTCTCGGAGGGCCTTTTTGTAGAGCTTGCCGGTCGGGCTCCGAGGGAGTTTGCCGGTGAAGTCGACCGACCGGGGGCACTTGACGTGAGAGAGGTGCTCGCGGCAGAACGCGATCAGCTCGGCGGCGGTGTCCGGTCCCGGGTCGGTGCCGGGCATGAGCTCGACGACGGCCTTGACTTCCTCGCCGAGGTCTTGGTTGGGAACGCCGAAGACTGCGGCGTCGGCGATCTTGGGGTGGGTGATGAGGAGGTTCTCGGACTCCTGGGGGTAGATGTTGACGCCGCCGGAGATGATCATGAAGGTGGCACGGTCGGTGAGGTACAGGTAGCCGTCGTCGTCGAGGTAGCCGACGTCGCCGACGGTGACCATCGACCCGTCGGGCGAGGTCGACTCGGCCGTCTTCTCGGCGTCGTCGAAGTAGCGGAACGGCGACCCCGGCTTGAACCACAGCGTGCCGGGCTCGCCCGGCGGCGCGGGCTCGAAGGACTCGTCCAGGATGTGCAGCTCGCCGAGCACCACCTTGCCGACGGTGCCGGGATGGGCGAGCCATTCGGCGGTGCCGCATGCCGAGAAGCCGATGGCCTCGGTCGAGGCATAGTACTCCAGGAGGATCGGCCCCCACCAGTCGATCATCTGCCGCTTGACCGGCACCGGGCAGGGAGCGGCGGCGTGGATGGCGATCTGCAGCGAGGACAGGTCGTACCGGCCGCGCACCTGCCCGGGCAGTTTCAGCATCCGGCTGAACATCGTCGGGACGAGCTGGCTGTGCGTCACCCGGTAGCGTTCGACGAGGCTGAGGTACTGCTCGGGATCGAATTTCTCCATGATGATCACGGTTCCGCCGTGGCGGATGGCCAGGGCGACCGATACCAGCGGCGCCGAGTGGTACAGCGGGGCGGGAGACAGGTAGGTGAGCCCCTCCCGGTACCGCCACAGCCGGGAAAGGAAGCTGAACACGGGGAGCATGTCACCGGGCGGGACGTCGTCCAGCGGCCGCAGGATGCCCTTGGGCCGGCCGGTCGTGCCTGAGGAGTAGAGCATCGCCGTACCCAGGCACTCATCGGCTATCGGCGTGCCGGGGAAGGCGCGGGTCGCCGTTTGGAAGTCAGCGAACAGGCCGTCGTCTCCGGTGCCGTCCACGATCAGGCCGGACCTCAGCCCCGGGCAGTCGCGCGCCGCCTCGATAGCCACATCCCGGCACGCCCGGGAGGTGATCAGGAGCTTGGAGGTGCTGTTGTTGAGGATGTAGGCCAGCTCCGGCGCGGTCAGGTAGGAGTTGACGCACGTGTAGTACAGGCCTGCCCGCTCCCCGGCACCGCAGGCCTCCAGGTACCGGTCGTTGTTCTCCATGAAGATCGCGTAGTGATCACCACGGTCCAGCCCCCGGGCGCGCAGCAGGTGGGCCAGCCTGTTGGTCCGGGCCTCGTATTCGGCGTACGAGATGCTTTCGCCGGTCGAGGCCATGATGAACGCGGCCTGCTCGGCGCGCTCACGAGCGTGCCTGCCTGGGTACACCGGGTCCCCCCTTCGTGGCGCGAGTTCGTCACCTACCGTAGGCCCACCCACGGCCTGCCGTCGAGAACGACCGGGCGCCAGCGCACGGCCGGGACACAGCTAAGGCGGTGTCCGATTCCGGGAGCGGAACGGGAACGGCGGAACGCCTTCAGGCGCGGTCAGAAGTGGTCACCTTTCCCGGTCGGACTCCGCTGACGTGCGGGAACGTCCTGCAGCAGGGCTTTGCGGGTTGCGCGCTCAGTTCGGGACAAAGAACCTCACCCGCGAGCAGGGTAGCCCGACTGGGAGCCTGATTGGCTGCCAACGGTCACCATCGATCAGCCACACCGGACCTCGTAATGCCTGGTCAGACGAAACATCCAGCCCCGTCTGGCGCCATCCAGCCACCCTACGGAATTGACTGATACTCAAACAGGTCCACAGGGGTCCGTTCTAGGTGCCGTCTGGTACCGCCGCGTTATATGCGGCATTTATGGGAAGCCTAGCCTTTTCCTGGCTCCGCCTGCCCACTGTGTGAGCTGGCTCTCAGCCCTGGCTCCGGTCGTAGTAGATCGAGTCTTCGCCCCGGGCGCGGCGCTTGGTCTCTGCCATGGCTGCCCTTCCTCGAAACCCTGTCAGTCCATCGTCGGCCAATGGTGACCGAGATACGGATCAGGATGGTCCCTGTCCCAGCGGTCCAAGATCCTGGCCAACGCGGCAGCCTGCCCGCCTCCCGCTGGCAGGTTCTTCTTCAGGACGAACACCAGGACAAGGTTGCGCTCGGCGGCGAAGTCCGCGACATTCTCAGTGACGACAGCCCGGCCTTCGGCCCGGGCGGCCGCCGCAACCTGCCTATCGTCGGCTGCACGCAGGCCGGCCTCGCCGACCTGGACAGCGTCATGGCCGTCCTTAGTGCGCAGGATCTCGGCCGCGGCCGAGCGCCGAATGGGACATCAGGTCTCGTAGCTGAGCATGGCCATCATGCCGCCTTGGGGGGCGTGGTAGAGGTTGTGGCAGTGGGTCATCCACTGGCCAGGGTTGCCGGCATCGAAGTCGCAGGCCACCTGCTGGCCGGGCTGGACGATCACGGTGTCCTTGCGCGGCCCGGCCTGGCCGAGCTGGAAGGTATGCCCGTGGATGTGCATCGGGTGATACATCGTGGTGGCGTTGGCGAAGACTACCCGGACCCGCTGGCCCAGGGCCATGAGGAACTGCAGCGCGCCGGGCCGGGACATGTCGAAGGCCTGGCCGTTGATGCCCCAGTCGTAGCGTGCCATCCCGCCGGTCAGGCGCAGCCGGTGGGTGACATCGGGCTGCCTGGCCGCCAGCCGCACCGAAGGCGCCGAAACTAGTGCGGCGTAGTTCGCCAGCATGCCGTTCAACTCCCGCGGCCGGATGGCAGCGGGCGACCGGTCCCCGGCCCCGGTCCGGACCAGGGCCAGCGCGGTGGCGTTCTTCCCCTCGGCCAAAGCGGTCAGCGGGAACACGCCGTCGCCCAGCGTTGCCTGAACGTCGTAGCGTTCCCCCATCGCGATGAGCAGCGCGTCGGCACGTACCGGGGTAACGGGATAGCCGTCGGTGTGGGTGACGGTCATCTGATGGCCGCCGAGGGCGACGCGGAAGGTGGTGTCGGCGCCGGCATTGATGAACCGGATCCGCGCCCGCTGCCCGGGGCGGGCCGTAAAGGTCCGGGGTGCGTTGGGGCGAACTTAAGATCTGTTGCTGCTCGCCCTAACAGATGCGAGAACGCCCTAGCAGATACACGAATCTGACATCATCGCCTTGACCCGTCGATCACGGCTAGCCTAGCTGGATCAGGAGCCACGCCCGGTCCCGATCTGGGAGCTGCGCCCCCGGTCCGTTCTACGCGTTCAGCTTCCTCGGCGGCCGTCGCCGCCCTGCTGGGCGCGCTGTTCGTGCCCTCCCTGCTCGCGCCAGCGGCCAGCGAGCCCGGTCCGGCCACCCGGCCGTAAGCAGGCCATCCACAGCATGCACGTCAGCAGGCCGAAGGCCAGGACCGCCATGGCGGTACACGGGCCTGGCGTAAACCCTGGGAATGCGGCAGCTTAACTCTGGAGTGGGTCGATCCTGACGTGGACTACCGACGTATGTATCAGCTCCTTGTTCATGCGCTCTTACAGGAGAGACCTAAGAGTCGTCGCCCAGTTTGCCGAGCTAGGGACCGCGAACCTGGAGAGGGGTGCGTGATGTCTGGGCTGCCGTTGGTGGGGGATGAGTTCGCGGGCTACCGGGTGCGCTCGGTGCTCGGCCGCGGCGGCATGAGTGTCGTCTACCAGGCGGAGAACTTGCGCCTGAGCAGCGTCATCGCGCTGAAGGTGCTGGCACCTGAGCTTGCCGCCGACGATGTCTTCCGGGCCCGGTTCCTGGAGGAATCACGGATGGCGGCCTCGCTCAACCACCCGAACGTGATTCCCATCTACGACATGGGCTCGCAGGATGACCTGCTGTATATCGCGATGCGGTATGTCTCGGGCACCGACATGCGGCAGATGATCAAAAAGCGCGGGCGGATCCTCCCCGCCACCGCCTTGTTCCTGGTGAGCCAGGCCGCGCGCGCTCTTGACGCCGCACACCGCAAGGGGCTGGTCCACCGGGACGTCAAGCCGGGGAACCTGCTGATCGAGCGGGGCAGCGACGAGGCCGACCCCGATCACGTCTACCTGGCTGACTTCGGGATCACCAAGCACGCGATGTCCCGCAGCGGGCTGACCTCGACGGGTCAGTTCCTGGGCACGATCGACTATGTGGCCCCGGAGCAGATCCGGGGCACGTCGGTGACAGGGCTGGCCGACCAGTACTCGCTGGGCTGTGTGCTGTATGAGTGCCTGACCGGGCGGGTTCCGTTCGAGAAGGACCTGGACGCCGCGATCATCTGGGCTCACGTCGAGGAGACGCCCGCGATGCCGACGGTCCTGCGTCCGGAGTTGCCTCCCGAGATCGACGAGGTGTTCGCCCGGGTGCTGGCCAAGCGACCCGGCGAGCGTTACCAGAGTTGCCGCGAGTTCGTCGAGGCCGCGCGGATAGCCCTGGGCATCATCGGGCCGGGCACGAACTCATCCTTCGCTTTCGACACCATGACGGCCTTGTCGTCGTCAGGCAGCCAGGCCGGGGCGGACAGGTATTCCTGGAGCAGCCCGGCCAGCCAGTCACACGAGGGTGACCCCGGATACCCCGTAGACCCGGTAAACCCAGTGGCGGCGGGGAGCGTCGCCGCCGCGGCGCCGTCCGGGCCGGCTAAGGCTGGCGGCACCCTCACCTCCCACCGGCGGGAGCCCGGCTCCGCGGGGCCGGGCGAGCCCGCCGGCGCTCCGCCTCCGCCGGACCGGACCCGGAAACCGCGCGAGCCACGCTGGTACCGCCGGCCGCGCTGGCTCGCGGTCCTGGCGGCCGTGGTCGTGGTGGCCGCGGGGCTGGGCACCTGGGCCGGGCTGAACGCTTCCGGCTCGCACCCGGGCCACCAGATGACCATGCCGCCGATGTCCGCCAAGCCCAGGCCGAAGCCGGCCACGAGCGCGCTGATGAATGCGCTGACGCTGGCGGACGACAGCTCCGGCGCGGCGGGCAAGCTGCCGCCGTCGAGCTGCAAGCAGGACGGTCCGGCCAAGGTGATCTGCACCGCCCCGGTCACCGGCATCAGCGGAGCCGTGTTCCAGACCTATCCGGACCTGAAGGCCCTGTACGCCGCGTACACGGCCAAGGTCTCGTCGCTGAACTCCGGTCATTTCCAGCAGGACTTCAACGACTGCCAGACCGAGGCAACGTACGGCGAGGCCGGCTGGAACCATCAGTTCCAGCACCCGAAGACGTTCACGGTCGAGCAGATGAGCATGGGCATGGTGACGGACGACCAGGCCGCCGGCCGGGTGTTCTGCAACTACACCCAGGGGCTTGAGTACATGGTCTGGACCCAGGACGACGGCCACCTGATGGCCTACGTGGCCGGCCCGGTGCACGGGGATGTGTGGAACTGGTGGGTGGCGGTCCACCACAACATCGGCTTCGGCGGCGCGCCCATGAACATGAACATGTAAACCAGCCGGTCAGCCGGGCTGGCAGGACGGACACCAGAAGGTCAACCGGTCCTCTTGCCCGGCCATCAGGATCGGTGTACCGCACCGGCGGCATGGCCGGCCGCGGCGGCCGTAGACCAGTACTCCTCGGCGTGGCCGGTTCGCGGGTTCTTTTCTATCTGCCTCCAGCAGCAGCCGCTGCCCGGCTCAGCCGACCGGTGCGGCCGGGGCCGAGGCGGCTGACGCTGGTGCGAGGTCATCAGGTGCGGGAGCAGGGACGCCGGCCCCGCCCTGGTCCAGGCGGAACGGCGGGTAGGCGTCGGTCATCAAGGCGGCGTACGCGATGACCCGCACCACCCAGCGGTTCATGCCGACGACGAAGTTGTACAGCCCTCGCGGGTAGCGGCCCGCGAACAGCAGCGCGATCGCCGCGAAGCACACGAGCAGCCCGATCAGGCCGCTGGAAAGGGCATCGACCTGCCACGTTTTCCCCGAGGCCTCGGTCGCGGTGTAGGCGCCGCCGCCGGCGAATACGGCGACGATGGCGTACTGCGGGATCGCCAGCAGCCACCACTTGACTAGGACCAGGCCGCGGGAGAGCCGCTCGGGGTAGGCGATGTCCAGCGTCGCGGGGTAGTCCGGCTCCTCAGCCAGGCTGAACGGCGGGTAGCGGTCGGTTCCCAGGGCACTGTAGGTGTAGTAGGCGACCCGCCACGACCAGCGCATCACCCCCAGATTGAAGCTGAACAGGGAGCGGGGGTAACGCGCGGTGAACAGGATCGCGAAGAACGCGATGACGGTGACGACGGCGAACGCGATCCACAGGAAGAACAGCACGATGTAGTGCGGGATCGCCAGTAGCCACTTGACCAGCCACAGCCAGCGGCTCAACGGCTCGTCGAGGCGAGCTTGCACCTGCACGGGGCAGCTTTGGTCCATGGTTTCCTCCTTGTCGGTGCCTGCGGATGCCACATTCATGAAACAGGCACGCGATGCGCGGGCAGGGGCGGATAATCCGGGTTGATTAGTCCTGGTCCCCGCCTATCTAAGAACCGTCATATGGATGGCAGGTGCATTCTCCGTGGAGATCGTATGAAGGCGCCCATTGCCCACCAGAGCCGTGACGGGATTTCCCGGGTTAATGTTTACGACCGCACTCGAGACTGGAGCGCCGAGGCCCACCACGTTGGGGTTCCGAGCACCAAAACTGATGCCCACTCGTCGTCGAATACAATGGTCACGGCATTTCGCCACTAGCCGAGGAGGCGTCGAGCCCGTACGAGGCGACAGACCGCGGGCGGTCGTCCTGCCCGAACCAGGCGTCTCATGGATCAATCCGCTAAGCCAGCGCTACCAGGGTCCGGAGCAACGCTCCCGGAAGCTGCCGAAAAACTGCCTTAAGCAGAGACCAACACGGCTACGGGAAAATCAGACGTGTCGCTACTTACGCTACATCAGGCCATATCGTACTTCAATAGACGCTGACTTATTTCTAATTTCTACGGGCACTCCGGCGAAGATTCAGCGGGCCTTGTCTCAGCGGGTCAAAGACACTTCCGGCGGGCAGTGACCAGTTCTATACCAGGGGGCCGGCAAAGTCCTGACTGGTATCACGCGGTGGATGTGCAGGATGGCCGGCAGGGTTGTTGCGTGTGCCGGAGACCCCGGGAGTCCCCGGGAGTCCCCGGCGGTTCCCGGGGTTACCCCATGGACTTGGCGCCGTCCAGGGATTCGCGGATGATGTCGGCGTGGCCGGCGTGCTGTGCGGTTTCGGCGATGATGTGCAGGAGCACCTGGCGGGCCGACCACGATTCGCCGGACGGGAACCAGGGGGCCTTCGGCAGCGGGTGCCCGGCGTTCAGGCTGGGCAGGCTGGCGACTAGTTCGTCGGTCCGGCGGGCCACCTCGGCGTAGTCGGCCAGGACGGCGGCCAGCGTCTCGCCGGGCAGCAGCCGGAACTGGTCAGCTCGCTGCGCATAGTCGTCCTCGGTCATGGCGGTGAAGTCCTTCATCGCCGAGGTGCCCTCCAGGATGAAGTTCACCCAGCCCTGCTCGGCGGCCGTGACGTGCTTGATCAGGCCGCCCAGGCAGAGCTCGCTCACCGTGGTGCGCTGCCTGGCCTGCTCGTCGGTGAGGCCGCGGGTGGTGAAGCGCAGGAAGTGGCGGTTCTTGGCCAGGATGGCCAGCAGGTCGGCGCGCTCGCCGTCGGCAGTGGATGCGTCGGCCGGGCCGCTAGCGGCCAGGCCGGCAGTGATTGGGGTGCTAGTTGTCATGATCTGGGCCTTTCGTGGATGCGAGGCGGGATTCCGTTACCGGTCTAAGCCCACGCTACGGGGCATAGCGGCCAGTTCCTGACCTGAATTACGCGATGATGGTGACATGGCTAGTACGAGCACGCGCACGCTGCGGTTGCTGTCACTGCTGCAAGCACGCCGGTACTGGCCGGGGCCTGAACTGGCCGGACGGCTGCAGGTTTCGCCGCGCACCCTGCGCCGGGACATCGACCGGCTGCGTGAGCTGGGTTACCCGATCCAGGCCCAGCGCGGTGCCGAGGGCGGCTACCAGCTGGCCGCGGGCACCGCGCTGCCACCGCTGCTGGTCGAGGATGCGGAGGCCGTCGCCCTGGTCATCGGCCTGCAAGCGGCCGCGCAGAGCGCAGTCGAGGGCATCGCAGAGTCCTCGGTGCGCGCGCTAGCCAAGGTGGTACAGGTCATGCCGGCCCGGCTGCGGCGCCAGGTCGAGGCGCTGGGTGCGATGACGGTGCCCGCAAGCTGGAGGACCACGGCCCAGGCGAGCGTGGACCCGGGCATCCTCACCACCGTCGCGCTGGCCTGCCGGGACAGCGAACGGCTCCGCTTCTCCTACACCGCAGCCGACGGCCAGCACACCGGCCGCCACGTTGAACCACACCGCCTGGTCCTGCTCGGCCACCGCTGGTACCTGGCCGCCTACGACCTCGGCCGGCACGACTGGCGCAGCTTCCGCCTGGACCGCCTCACCGCGCCACGCGGCACCGGGACACGATTCCGGCCCCGCACGCTGCCCGCCGCCGACGCCGCCGCTTTCGTCCGGGCCGGCGTTGACAGCGTAAGCGCCGTATACGACGTTGAGGTTCTCATCCAGGCTCCGGCCGCGGCCGTACGCCAGCGAATCGGCCAGTGGGCCGCCGTCGAGGACATTGACGCCACCCGCTGCCGGGTACGCATGACGGCCGACTCACTGGACTGGCCCGTCATGGCGCTGGGCGCGGTCGGCGCAGGTTTCCAGGTGATCTCCCCACCTGAACTACTTGACCGGGTCGCCGACTGGGGCCGCCGATTCAGCCAGGCCAGCGTCACAACGCACGACGACTGACGCGGCGGTGCTCCTGAGCCGTCACTGACTCGCCGGGGTGACCGCCCTCCGCGCTGACCGGTGTGCTCGCTTGCCCGCACCAGCTCCGGGATCGCCGCCGGGACGGACGGCAGCGACTGTGGTGCTGCCCGGCCTGGCGGCGGACGTAGCATCGGGCCAGTGAAGGGAAGTGGGCCGGGATGA
This sequence comes from uncultured Actinomycetota bacterium, assembly GCA_963842265.1. Taxonomy (GTDB): domain Bacteria; phylum Actinomycetota; class Actinomycetes; order Streptosporangiales; family Streptosporangiaceae; genus Palsa-504. The sequence goes on along the minus strand of CAWJGE010000008.1, from coordinate 44,635 downwards.
GCATCAGCCTCCGTATCGCCACCCTGTTCCGGGTGAAGGCGAATTTCCGGCCCGGAGCTGGCGTGGCGGCCAGCCTCCTTTCCGCCGGGATTCCAGGTATCGCCTGGGCTGAACGCGGGTGCCGCCTCACTGAGGCGAAACGTTTACGTTTATGCGATCCAGCCGAAGCGAGCGCGAGCGGGCGGCTCAAGGCCGGGTCAGATACACTCGGTTGCTGCGATGAACGGTTTCGCGCTCACATACGAAAGCTTCGATCCGGCCGGGGAGGGGCTTCGGGAGGCGCTGACCTCAACCGGCAACGGCTACCTGTGCTGCCGTGGCGCCGCAGAGTGGGAAAACGCCGACGGTGTGCACTACCCCGGCACTTACGTGCACGGGGTCTACAACCGCGAGACGACGATCCTTGGCGGGCTGCCGGTGCTCAATGAGGATCTCGTCAATCTTCCCAACTGGCTGGTGCTCAAGCTGCGGATCGAGGGCGCAGATGAATTCCGGCTGGCGGATGTTGAGCTGCTCGAGTACCGTCACGAGCTCGACATTCACCGGGCGGTGGTGTCCCGCGAGCTTTGCTTCCGGGACGCCGCCGGGCGTGAGACGGCGCTGCGCAGCAGGCGATTCGTCAGCATGGCCCATCCGCACCGGGCCGCTATCGAGTGGACGCTGACGCCGCAGAACTGGTCGGGCCGGGTGGAGGTGATCTCGGCGATCGACGGACGCGTGACTAACCAGGGCGTCGCCCGCTATCTGGAGCTCGAGGGCCGGCATCTCAATCCCGTCTCGCCGCGGACGTTTGGCGCGGAGGTCATCGCGCTGAAGGTCCAGACGCGGCAGTCGAACATCTACATCAGCCAGGCTGCGCGCACACGCGTCTTCCAGGGAAGCGTGCCGCTCGCCGTTGAACGCAGCCTGTACCAGATGGAGGACTACATCCAGCAGGTGCTGGCGTTCGACGTCCGGCAGGGCGTGCCGACCAGGGTCGAGAAGATGCTGACGTTCTCGACCTCCCGCGACACCGCGACCAGCGACACGCTCGCAAAGGCCGGGACCTCAGCGCTTTGGCGGCATGACTTCGAGGGGGCGCTCAAGCGCCATGTCGCTGCCTGGGAGGAGTTGTGGCGCGTGTGCGACGTGCGGGTGCGCGGAGACGAGCGGGTCCAGATGCTGTTGCGGCTTCACGTCTCCCACATCCTCCAGGTGTGCTCCCGGCACACGGCCGACCTGGACGCCGGAGTGCCCGCGCGCGGTCTCAACGGTGAGGCATACCGCGGGCACGTTTTCTGGGACGAGCTTTACGTGTTTCCTTTCCTCAGCTTCCGTATGCCTGAGGTCACGCGTGAGCTGCTGATGTACCGTTACCGGCGGCTCGACGAGGCGCGAGTGGCGGCCCGTGAGGCGGGCTTCCGCGGGGCGATGTTCCCGTGGCAGAGCGGCAGCGAAGGCAAGGAGGAGACCCAGCGGGTGCACCTCAATCCGCTGTCCGGGCGCTGGGAGCCGGACCTCAGTCGTAACCAGCGCCATGTGAACGCGGCGATCTTCTACAACATCTGGCACTACTTCCAGGCCACGCGGGACCTGGCTTTCCTGCGGGATTACGGCGCGGAGATGGTGGTGGAGATCGCGCGCTTCTGGGCCTCCATCGCCTGGTTCAACCCGGACCGCGAGCGCTACGAGATCCACGGGGTGATGGGCCCGGACGAGTTCCACGAGAAGTATCCGGGCGCGGAGAAGGGCGGCCTGCGCAATAACGCCTACACGAACGTGATGGTGGCGTGGCTGTGCGAGCTCGCGAGCGAGGTGCTTTCGCTGCTGCCCACGACCAGAGCCGATGCGCTCCGCGCCAGGCTTGAGATCTCTGAGCAAGAGCTGAGGCTGTGGCAGGACATGAGCAGGCGCATGTTCGTTCCCTTCCACGGCGACGGCATCATCAGCCAGTTCGAAGGCTACGAGGCGCTGGCGGAACTGGACTGGGAAGGCTACCGCGCGAAGTACGGGAACATCCAGCGGCTCGACCGGATCCTGCGCGCCGAGGGCGACGACCCGAACCGCTACAAGATCGCCAAGCAGGCCGACACGGTAATGCTGTTCTTCCTGTTTTCCCCGAGCGCGCTCCGGCGGCTGTTCGAGCGCTTGGGCTACGAGTATCGCGCCGACACCGCGGCCCGGAACGTCGCCTATTACGACCAGCGCACGTCGCACGGCTCCACGCTGAGCTTCATCACGCACGCGGGTGTACTCGCCGTGCTCGATCCGAGGAGTTCCTGGGAGCGTTTCTTGGTGGCGCTGAACAGCGACGTGGAGGACGTCCAGGGGGGGACGACCAGGGAGGGCATTCACATGGGTGTCATGGCCGGGACGCTCGACCTCATGCAGCGCGCCTACCTCGGCACGGAGATTCGCGACGAGGTTCTTCACTTCGAGCCGCGGCTTCCCGGTCCGCTCGACGAGCTGTCATTTACGATGCAGTTCCGGCGAACGCCGCTCCTGGTGACGCTCGACAAGTACAGGCTCACGCTCGCGCTCCATCCGGAGGGCGCGAGCGGGCCGGTAAGAGTCGGGTTCGGCGGCGAAATCCGCGAACTCTGCCCTGGAGACCGGCACATGTTTCAGCTGTCTCCGGCTAGGCCGGCCGAAGAGCGCCGGGTCAACGGCTGAGGGGGAGGACGCGTGCGGGCGTTCCGGGGAGCGATTTTCGACGTCGACGGGGTGCTCGTCGACTCGCCGCACGAGAAGGCATGGCGTGAGTCGCTGCGCCAGCTGATGGAGTCGGACTGGAGCGACATCCGCGACAGGACAAGCTGGTCGCCGGAGGCGTTCACGTCCCGCGTCTACGAGGAGCAGATGTCCGGCAAGCCTCGTATGAGCGGCGCACGCGCGGCACTGGCGTACTTCCACGTCCCCGATGACGACGGCAGGCGCCTTGCCGAGTTCGCCGACCGGAAGCAAGCGATGGTGGTCCGGCTGATCGAAGCCGGCGACTTCACCGCATACCCCGACGCGCTGCGCTTCATCATCGCCGTCAAAGATGCCGGGATCGGGGTGGCGGCCGCCTCCTCCTCCAAGAACGCCGGGCTGTTCCTGCGGCAGATAAGGCTCGACAGCTTCGCGCGGGAGCACGGGATCGTGTCCGCGTCGCTGCGACCCGGGCTGACGCTGCTGGAGTTCTTCGACGCCGACGTGTCGGGCCGGGACTTCGCGCACGGAAAGCCACACCCGGAGATGTTCCTCACCGCAGCGCATGAACTCGGGACCGCAGCCGAGGACTCTATCGTGATGGAGGACGCCCCGGCGGGCGTCCAGGCCGCTAAAGCCGGGGGCATGGCGGCGATCGGAATCGCACGCGCCAATGATGCCGGGCTCTTGGCAGCGGCGCACGCCGACATCGTGGTCGCCACGCTCGACGACGTCGACCTGAGCGAGCTGGCCAACGGCCGCCTGGCCGCAAAGGCGGCCTAGCTTCTAGCGGTTCAGGCTTAGCCCGATCATTCAGCCCTGGCATCGCGACGACGGCTGTGGCCGACAGCGCCGCGGCCAGGAATGCCCGGCCCGGAACATGTCGACGCCGGCGGTTGCCGTGTGAGCTGACTCTCAGCGCGGCGCAGGGCCCGCTGCTACGCCTGGCTTTCGGCCACCTGGGGACCGAACGCGGCGCGCACCCAGGCGACGATCTCGGTCGTGGACGCTCCCGGGGTGAAGATCCTGGCCACGCCCATCCGGGAGAGCTCCTTGATGTCCTCGCCCGGGATGATGCCGCCGCCGAACACCACGATGTCCGAGGCGTTCCGCTCCTTGAGCAACTCGATCACCCGGCTGAACAACGTCATGTGCGCGCCGGAGAGGATGGAGAGCCCGACCGCGTCCACGTCCTCTTGGATGGCGGCGGCCACGATCTGCTCCGGCGTCTGGTGCAACCCGGTGTAGATGACCTCGACGCCGGCGTCGCGCAGCGCGCGGGCCACGACCTTTGCCCCCCGGTCATGGCCGTCAAGCCCGACCTTCGCCACGATCACCCGGATCTTGCTCATAACGGCAAGCCTAACCGCAACACCGCGGCTCGTGGCGCGCCGGGATGTGCTCAGTCGACGCAAGGAATACCGTTCTTCGCGGTGACCGCACCGCCCTGTGCGCCGCTGGTGGGGATGGGAACCGCCGAGCTCGAGGCCGCCGGCGTGGCGCTGGCGCCGGGAACGGTGGCGTTCGCGCCGAGCATGACCTCGACGTGTCCCGCCACCACCGTGGAACTTGCGGTCGCGGTGACGCCGAACAGCGAGGCGATCTGGCTGGCACTGGCCGCCGAGCCGGTGCCGTAGAGCACTTCGGTGGTGGCCAGGGCGCCGGTGTTCCCGATCTGCCCGGCCTTGTACCCGTCCTTCACCAAGGCCGTGGACACCTGGTCGGCCAGGCCCGGGGTGCTGCCTCCGTTGTAGACGTCCACCGTGGTCTTGGCGGCGTCAGCCTGGGCGGCGGCCGTCGTGCTGGCGGGCTGGGGGCTGGACGAGCTCGACGTGCTGGGGGTCGGGTAGAACGTCTTCTGTACCAGCCGCTGGATCAGGGCCGGGTCGACCTGGTTCGCGTCCTGCCCGTCGATGGTCTCGTAGCCCACGATCGGCAGCGTGCGGAAGGTCAGGTTGCCGCTGGTCAGGCTGCGCATCTGACTAGCGAAGTCGAGCAGGTTCCAGCCCGAGTCGGTGATCACGTACTGCTTCGCCACGGACAGCAGAGAATTGATCTTGGTCAGGTCGCTGAGCACGCCCTCGGTCCGCAGCTGCTGCATGACCGAGTCGAGGAACGCCTGCTGGCGGTGCGTCCGGTCGAGGTCACCGTTGACCAGGCCGTGCCGCTGGCGGACGAACGCCAGCGCCAGCACGGCGGACAGATGCTGATAGCCGGCATGATGGGCGTAAAAGCCCGAGTAAGGGTCGTAGGCGACCGGGTGCTTGAGGCAGACTTCCACGCCGCCGAGCACGCTCGCGAGCTCGTAGAACCCGTCCAGGTTGACCTCGGCGAAATGGTCGATGTGCACCCCGGTGAGCTGCTCCACCGTCGCGACCGCGGCGGCGCGGCCGGCTTCGTTCCCCTGAAAGGCGATCTGGTTCTGGCTCAGGCCGGAGTTCTGCTGCCTGAGCTGGGACTCCTCGCCGGCCAGGGCGAACCCGTAGGCCTGATCGATCTTGCCCTGGGTCTGCCCGTCGTAGGCGGTGGGGAAGGTGACCCAGTTGTCGCGCGGGATGGAGAAGCCGACCGCCTTCTTGCCGCCCGCCGGGATATGGATCAAGATCAGCGTGTTGGTGGCGTTCCCGCCGACCCCGTTCTCGACACCCTGCCTGCTCCCGGCGTGCAGAGCGTTAAGAATATTGTTAGGCAGGATGTTGCCGTTCCAGTCTGTCCGGCTCTCCAGGCCCATCAGCAGGATGTTCTGCGCGCCGATGGATGGGCCGCTGCTGATCGCGTGTGAGCCGCCGATGCTGCTCACGTCGCGCACGACAAAGTAGGAAAAGCCGCTCACCGCGAGGACCATGGCCGCGGCCACGCAACTCAGGGCATACCCGGCCTTCCCGGCGGCACCCCACAACGGGGCCGAAGAGCCTGGCCTAACCATGGCATTGTTCCTCAGCAGTCCCAGCTCTGGATCGTTACCGTTCGTGGAAGCCTACCGTCACGTTCCCGTTATCCGTGCACAACGACTAACATCCGAAGCACATATGAGCGACCCACGATGGCGCGAAGCACGCCCGAGCAGGCCGTACGGCGGTGAGCCTGGAGCCAGGCCGCGCGGCCGCGATCCCGGGATCCCGCCGGGCGCCCCGCGGCCGCCGCAAGCCGCCCCGCGGACACCGCAAGCCGCCCCGCGGATACCGGCGGCCGGCGCTCGGACGCCCCGCCGCGATCCCGGCTGGGGCGGCCGCGACTCCGGTGCGCCGGGTGCGGGCGGTAGCGGACGGGATCCAGGGCCCCCGGGCAGGCGCGGCGGCGATCCGGGAGCCGACACGCAGACCCGCCGGATGCCCGCCCAGCCCGGGGCGGACGGGTCCCCCCGCGCGCGGGCGACGAGAACGCAGCCGACCGGGCCCCAGCCGACCGGGACCCAGCCCACCGGGACCCGGCCGGCCGTGACTCAGCCCCGCGGCATGCGCGGCGCAGCGCTGGGCCCGGGCGGACCGCGCGACTCCCGCGGGCGGAAGTACCCTCCCCGGCCGCGTGGTCAGGGGCGGGTGAGAAGGTGGGGCGCCCTGCAAGGCGGCCTCGGGGTCTGCATCATCGTCGCCAGCGCGGCCGTCGGCGCCATCGTCACGACGGCGGCCCGGAGCGCGCCCGGCATGGAGCTAGGACTCTTCGTCGTGGCCGGTACGGTGGCCGCCGCGCTGGCCGTCCGGCCCAGGGCCGGCCGGATGATCTTCCCCGTCCCGATACTCTCCTATCTAGTGGCCGCCCTGATAAGCGGGATCGTATTCGACCGGACCGCCGATTCGTCCACCACAGCGCTGGCCGTCGCCGCGGTGCAGTGGGTGGCCAGCGGCTTCTTCGCGATGGCGCTCGCCACCGTGCTGGCCGTCGTGATCATCGCCGCCCGCTGGTTCCTCTGGCGCCGCGGCCGGCCGGCCCCGCGCGGCGCGAGCCGCCGGCCCCGCCGACTAGTACCGCCAGGACCGGTCCCAACCGAGCGGTCACCAGCCAAGCTGGCACCACCCGGGCCGCCCGGCCACCGCGAGCGGGCTGGCAAGCCGCAGCGGAACCCGGGTACCCCGCAGGCTTCGCTGGTCCGGGTAGCCCGCGGCCGGGCGGAGAGGCCGACGGCCCCGGGGGCCCCGGGGGCTGGGCCGATCCGGGCTCGCGCGCTACCGGCCCCCGGCCGAGCCCGCGTCGCGGGGGCGAACCCTACAACTTCTCCAGCGGGGCGTAACGGAGCACTAGGTGCTTGACGCCGTAGTCGCCGCCGAAGTCGATCTTCGCCTCGGCCTGGTCTCCGTAGCCGTCGGTCGATATCACGGTCCCGAGGCCGAACTTGTCGTGATTCACCATGTCTCCGGGCGCCAGCGAAGGCACCGGCCGGTTCCCCGGTGACCGGGTTCCCGGCCGCTGCGCCATCCGCTCCTGAGCGGGCATGACCGACGACATCGCGGCCCGTTCGTTGCGGCGCCACTCGATGAGGCCGGACGGGATCTCGCCCAGGAACCTGGACTCCTTGTGGAAGGAAGGACGGCCCCACCAGTTCCTGGCCACGGCGCGGGTCAGGTACAGCCGCTGCTCCGCCCGGGTGATGCCGACGTAAGCCAGCCTGCGCTCCTCTTCCAGTTCCTTCGCGTTGGTCAGCGAGCGCTGGTGCGGGAACACCTCTTCTTCCATCCCGGTGAGGAACACCACGGGGAACTCCAGGCCCTTGGCTGTGTGCAGCGTCATCATCGTCACCAGGCCGCCGTGTTCTTCGCCCTCGGGGATCTCGTCCGCGTCGGCGACCAGGGACACCTGCTCGAGGAACTCCGCCAGGGTCCCACCCACCTCCCCTGCCCCCCTCACTTGCGCGCCGTCGAACTCGCGCGCCACCGACACCAGCTCTTTCAGGTTCTCCACCCGGCTGGCGTCCTGCAGGTCGGACGAGGACTCCAGCGACTCCTGGTAACCCGTACGGTCGAGCACCGCCTCGGCGAGCTCGGCCACCGGACCGGATTCCGCGAGGTCCCGCAGTTCGGCGATGAGCGCGTTGAACCCCTCGATCGCGTTGGCCGACCGGGTCGCGAGGCCCGGCACGTCGGCCGGGCGGGCCAGCGCCTGGGCGAACGTGATCCCCTCCCGCTGCGCGAACGCGGCCACGTATTCCTCCGCCCGGTCGCCGATGCCGCGCCTGGGCACGTTCAGCACCCGCCGCAGCGAGAACCTCGTCCGCCGGGTTGGCGATCAGCCGCAGGTAGGCGAGCAGATCACGGACCTCGCGCCGTTCGTAGAACCGCACCCCGCCCACGACCCGGTACGGCAGGCCGACCCGGATGAACACTTCCTCGAAGACCCGGGACTGCGCGTTGGTCCGGTAGAACACCGCCACCTGGCCGGGCGTCGCCTGGCCGGCGTCGGTGAGCCGGTCCACCTCCTCGGCCACGAACGCGGCCTCGTCGTGCTCGTTGTCGGCCACGTAGCCGACGATCGGCGGGCCCGCTCCCTGGTCCGACCACAGGTTCTTGGGCTTGCGGCCCTGGTTCTGCGAGACCACGGCGTTGGCGGCAGCCAGGATGTTCTGGGTGGAACGGTAGTTCTGCTCGAGCAGGATGACCTTCGCATCCGGGTAGTCCTGCTCGAACTCCACGATGTTGCGGATGGTCGCGCCGCGGAAGGCGTAGATCGACTGATCGGCATCGCCCACGACGGCCAGTTCCGGGGGCGGGAGGGGGTCGCCGGGGCTGTCTACCCGCTCCGTTCGGCTGGAAAAGAGCGGAGCACCACCCGAGACTAGTTCCCTGATCAGGACGTACTGCGCGTGGTTGGTGTCCTGGTATTCGTCCACTAGCACGTGCCGGAAGCGGCGGCGGTACTGCTCGGCCACCTCAGGAAAAGCCTGAAACAGGTTGACCGTGACCATGATCAGGTCGTCGAAATCCATCGCGCCGGCCGCCAGCAGGCGGCGCTGGTACTCGCTGTAGGCCTCGGCCAGGGCCTTGTCCCGCGCGGTCCGGGCCCGGGAAGCGAAGGTCTCGTAGTCGATCAGCTCGTTCTTCAGGTTCGACACCTGGGCGGCCATGGCCTTCGGCGGGTACTGCTTGGCGTCGAGCTCGAGCTCCCGGCAGACCAGCGCCATCAGGCGCTGCGAATCCGCCTGATCGTAGATGGAGAACGACGAGGGGTAGCCGAACCGCCTGGCCTCCCGGCGCAGGATGCGCACGCAGGCCGAGTGGAACGTCATCACCCACATCGAGCGGGCGCGCGGGCCGACCAGCGCGGCGACGCGGGCCGCCATCTCGCCGGCTGCCTTGTTGGTGAAGGTGATGGCCAGGATCTCGTGCGGCGCCACCTCGCGGGCGGCGAGCAGGTAGGCGACCCGGTGGGTCAGCACGCGGGTCTTGCCCGAACCCGCGCCAGCCACGATGAGCAGCGGGCTGCCCTCATGCACCACGGCAGCACGCTGCTCCGGATTGAGTCCGTCAAGGAGGGCATCTATCGCGAGGGCGGCCACCTACACAGGGTAGGCGGTGGTGCCGACAAATACAGCGAACGCGATCCGCAGCGCTTCCGGTACCGGACGTTATCCCCCTTCGCTACCTGCGATAACGCAATGATCTCGACCCTTGCGGTGACGTTCCGTCTTGTCGGTGGATATATCGTTCTTTGACTCCGGACCATGCCTGTTATGGGCTATTCTGGCCGTCTTGACCCGTTAGTTTGATGCGGACGGGGAGCAGCTCGCATTCTCGCCTCTCAACAGTGGGGGTGCCATGGGATCGCGTGGTCGATCCATTAGGCTCCGAATATATTTTCTGGTGGCGATCCCGCTTGTCGCCATGATCGGGTTGCTCGCCTACGTGGCGGGCACCTCTGTTAATAACGCCATTAACCTGGACCGGGCGCCCAACCTGATCAACGCGACCTCGCTGCCGACGGCTGAGTTCGTCAGGTTGGTGCAGAACGAGCGCGCGGCCGCGGTGGTCTACCTGTTCCAGCCCACCCCGGACAACCTGGCGGCGTACGAGTCGGCCGTCAAGGCGACCGACGCCGACAAGCCTGCGTTCCTGGCGGCGATGGACTCGCCGGGCACCAAGGGCAGCGAGACCGCCGCCGAAGCGAAGGCCATCAGCGTCCTCATCGCCGGCCTCAACCAGATGCAGACGCTCCGCGGCGCCGTCACGAACCGGGCCATCAGCCCGCTGCAGGCACTCGGCGGCTACACCGCGGGCATCCAGAACGAACTCAAGCTGTTCCTGGCCGAGGCCGACAGCCTGACCAACGCCACCGCGTCCGCCCAGGCCCTCGGGCTGATCGCGACGGTGTCCGCCCGGGAGGCCCTGTCGGAGGAATACGCGCTGCTGTCCGGGGTGCTGGCCGGGAACAGGATTACCCAGGCCGACCGCGCGGCCTTCGCCGAGATGGTCGCGACCCGGCAGGGCGACGTGGTGGACGCGGAGTCCCTGCTTGATCCGGCCGGCCAGGCGACGTTCAACAAGCAGGTGAACAACGCCGAGCAGGCCCAGCTCGCCCAGATCGAGGGGGCGGTGTCAGCCGGCATTCCCGTTACCGAGCTGTCGATCGCCCCGGCCCAGTGGACCGGGCTGGCCGGGCATCTGCTCGACGAGTACTTCATCGGCGGCGTCAACCTCGCCAACGCCCAGCTCGCGGTCGACCACACGATCAGCCGGTCGGCCTGGACCAGGGTGGCGGTCACCGGCGCGATCGGCCTGGTCGGGCTGCTCGTCACCATCACGGTGACCATCCTGGTCGGCCGGGGCATCATCCGCCGCCTGGCCGGCCTCGAGCGCACGGCCCTGCAGCTGGCCGAGGTTCAGCTGCCAGACGTCGTGGCCAGGCTCAGGCGCGGCGAAAACGTCGACGTGAACGCCGAGGCGCCACCGCTGCGGATCGGCCGCGACGAGATCGGCCGGGTCGGGCAGGCGTTCGACCTGGTCCGGCAGACCGCCGTCCGGGCGGCCGTGGAAGAGGCCCGGCTGCGGCAGGGGCTCAACGACGTGTTCCGCAGCCTGGCCCGGCGTAGCCAGTCGCTGCTGCACCGCCAGCTGACCCTGCTGGATCAGATGGAACGGCGCGCCAGCGACCCGGAGGCCCTCGACGACCTGTTCCGCCTGGACCACCTGACCACCCGCATGCGCCGCCACGCGGAAGGCCTGGTCATCCTGGCCGGCGCGCCGCCGGGCCGGGGCTGGAGCAGCCCGGTCCGGATGGTCGACGTGATGCGCGGTGCCATCGCCGAGGTGGAGGACTACGCGCGCGTGTCGGTCGCGACCCGGAGCCAGGCCGCGCTGGCCGGCTCCGCCGTCGCGGACGTCATCCACCTGCTGGCCGAGCTCATCGAGAACGCCACTACGCTCTCGCCGCCCTACACGTCCGTGCGCGTGTCGGGGGACACGGTCGCCAACGGGTTCGCTATCGAGGTCGAGGACCGCGGGCTCGGGATGAGCCAGCTGCGGCTGGCCGAGCTCAACGACCGGCTCGCCCACCCGCCGGACTTCAACCCGTCCGACAGCGAGCAACTCGGCCTGTTCGTGGTCAGCCAGCTGGCCAAGCGGCACGGAATCCGGGTCACCCTGAAGGCCTCCCCGTACGGCGGCACGGCGGCCATCGTGCTGATACCGCGCCACCTGGTCGTGACGGAAGAGGCGTTCCGCGCCGGGCTGCCCGGCGAGCCCGCCTCGGCCGCCATGGCGCAGCTCACGACCAACGGGAACCACGCTGCCCCGGGCGAACTGGCCGCCCAGGGCGGATCCGGGTTCGCCGAGGCCGGCGGGATGCCCGGGCTGGCTCAGACGCCCGGGGTCCGCATCTCAGGACCGCTGCGCCGTTCGCAGGGGATCATCCCGGAGCGGTTCGACCGCGGTGCGCATGCCGCGCCCGCGCTCGGCCCGGCGAACGGCACCGCGGGCCCCGGGCCGGCTGACCTGCCGGGGCGGCATCACGATAGGTCCGGGGCCGGCCTGGTCCCGAACGGCGCAGGCGCGATGCCCGACAGCGGGGCGCCCTCCGCTTTCGACGTGTTCACGCCACGGCGGCACGCCCAGGGCACCGGCGAGACGCCCGTCGCCGCGGACGCCGGGTCAGGCTCGGCCGCGTCCGCGGCCGAGCCGAGCGCACCGTACTCCGGTAGCGGGTCCCACACCGCATCCCGGTCGTTCCCCCCGAGCGGCTCATCGCCCTATCCGGCGCTAGGCGGCGGGTCCGGGTCTGGCCCCGGGTCTGGCCCGTTCCCGGGGACGGGCTCGGCTCCGTTCCCTGGGGCCGGCTCAGCGCCGTTCCCCGGCAGCGGTTCTCCGTCGTATCCGGGCAGCGGTTCTCCGTCGTATCCGGGCGCCGACCCTGCGCCGTATCCGGACCAGCCGGCGCCGTTCCCCGGCTGGACCGTGCACAACGCGCCCGGAGCAGCGGGCGGCCGGACCGCGCCTGGCCCGGGCACTCCGGCCGGGCCGGCCACGCCGATGACGCCGGTGGCCTCGCCGCGGCCGGGTCAGGCCTCCGGACCGCCGTGGGAGCTTACCCGCGAGAGCGGGCCCGGCGGATCCGCACCGGGCCCAAGTGCGGCCGAGCCGGACAGAGACGGCGACATCAAGGGGCTTCCGCGCCGGGTCAGGCAGGCCAGCCTGGCTCCCCAGCTCCGGGACCGCCCGCCGGAACGCCAGACCACCGTGGCCAGCACCGGCGTGGGTACCGGGCCTCCGGGTTCTTCGGGCCCGAGTCCCGCCGAGATCCGCCAGACCATGTTGGCGCTTCAGCGCGGCTGGCGGGAGGGTCGCTCGCAGCGGATGGCCGGCGCGGTGTCAGACCCTTCCGGCCCGGAGCCTGCTGGCAGCGGGGCCGGCGATTCGACCACGGACGAGGAGGCACGTGGGAGTTCCGATGGATCATGAGGCGGCCGCGGCTAGCGGCGCCGGTCAGCTCGACTGGCTGCTCGACGATCTGGTCCGGCGCGTCGGGCACGTGAGCAAGGCCGTCATCTTGTCTCAGGACGGCATCGTGCTTGGAGCATCGCAGACGCTGGGACGCGACGACGCGGAGCACCTAGCCGCGCTGGCGGCCGGGTTCCAGTCGCTGGCTCGCGGCGCCGGACGGCACTTTGGCGGCGGCGGCGGGGTCCGGCAGACGATCATCGAGATGGAAACGGGATTCCTGCTGGTGTCGGCCGCGGGCAGCGGCACGTGCCTCGCCGTGATCGCCGAGCAAGGCGCCGACCTCGGCGTGGTGGCCTACGAAATGGCCATCCTGGTTCGCCGGACCGGTGAGCACATCAGGATCAACACGCGCGCGTCCGCGCTAAGCGGCTGGGTTTAAGAGGCACCATGCCGTCCAACGATGAACGGTGGCTAGACGCCGAGGCTGGGCCTGTGGTCCGGCCGTATGCCCTGACCCAGGGCCGGACCAGGCACACCGGGGAATCGTTCGACTTGGTCGCGACCGTCATCGCCACGCAAGCCGCGGTCGCCGACCTAGGCTCGCTGGCTCCCGAGCACATCAGCGTCCTTCAGCTCGCCCGTGCGCCGACCACCGTGGCGGATATTGCCTCGGATGTCGACCTCCCGCTCGGGGTCGTCCGGATCATCCTTGCCGATCTGCGCGAGCTCGGCCTGGTCGCGATCCGCACCCCCGTCGTGATGGCCGAGCGGATCGACAAGCACACTCTCAGGGAGGTCCTCAATGGACTACGGGGTCTCTGATCCCGCCAGCGGGAACCCAAGAAGCCCAAGTCAGCACCGCGCCATAAAGATCTTGCTGGCCGGGGGGTTCGGGGTAGGCAAGACGACGCTCGTCGGCGCCGTAAGCGAGATCAGGCCGCTGCGCACCGAGGAGCCCCTTACCGAGGGCAGCCTGCACACTGACAGCACGGCTGGTGTCGAAAGGAAGACCACGACCACGGTCGCGATGGACTTCGGCCGGATCAGCCTGCGCAGCGATCTCATGCTCTATCTCTTCGGCACGCCCGGCCAGCAGCGGTTCTGGTTCATGTGGGACGAACTCGCCATCGGGGCACTGGGCGCGGTGGTCCTCGCCGACACCCGGCGGCTGGCCGACAGCTTCCCGGCCATCGACTACTTCGAACGCAGGGAAATACCGTTCATCGTCGCGCTGAACTGCTTCGACGGCGCCCGCAGGTACGACACAGAAGATGTCAGGATGGCCCTGGACCTCGAGCCTGAGCTGCCGATCGTCCTATGTGACGCACGCAGCAAGGAGTCGGCCAAGGACGTCCTGATCGCCTTGGTCGAGCACGTCCTGCTGACCGCGGCCGAGGAGCCGCTCTCAGGGATCGCGTAGCACGGCCCAGACCGCCTTGCCGTGCCCGGCGATGGGGCTCCAGCCCCACACGTGACTCAGCGCGCCGACGATCTGCAGGCCGCGTCCGCTCTCCCCGCCCCAGTCTGGCTGCCTGGGCATGGGCGTTTCGTTGCCCGGATCGACCACTGCGATCATGACTTCCCCGGCGCGCCTGAGCATGCACAGCCGCAGTACGGTCAGGCCAGCCCCGGAGCTGCCGCGGGTCAGGCCCGCCTGTGTCCCGTGCAGGACGGCGTTGACGACCAGTTCATCGACGATCATCTCGGCGTCGTCCGCCAGGGCTTCCAGGCCCCAGCAGGTAAGTAGCTCCCGGACGAACTGGCGGGCCGTCCTGGCCTCTTCCGGCCGTGCGCTCAGTGCCCTGGTGGTAACCGCCGGGGTTTCCCACCAGGCCGAAGGCACAGGAAGTAGCCGTGGCATGCCGTCATCGACCACGGGCCATCCGATGCTGATGTCCTCATCGTCATCCCCGCTACCGGTCGCGACACTCAGATGCGCCAACGCAACAGCTTCCCTGCATGTCAGCGGGCACGAAAAGCCTTGCCCATCACGGTGGTTTAACTGCGTGCTTAAAGACATGTTGCCTGATATATTGTGCAAATGCAAGACCAGATGCACGTTCATTCGCTTTGTGCACAGGTTTCCGGATAGGCGCACGGGGGGCTGGCAGACAGGCTGAACGCATCAGGCAACTTGCTCACCAGTTGCTAACAAGAGGCTACGGCGAGTGAATTATCAGGGCCTGGCGCGCGTTACCCTGTCGGAAGGGGATAAACATGGTCATCACCTACAACGGCATGCTTGCCACAGAACTCGGGGACGTCGGCTGGCAGAAGAGCTGGCACAGCAACCCGAACGGCGAGTGCGTCGAACTGGCGGCACTGCCCAGCGGCGAGATCGCGATGCGCAACTCCCGTTTCCCGGCAGGCCCCATCCTGCTTTACACTCAGGCAGAGATCACCGCATTCCTGGCAGGAGCCAAGGATGGGGCATTTGACCATCTGCTTGGTGAAGCGAGCCAACTTACTCGCTAGTAGCGATGCTACCGGCCGGCGCGCGGCGACACGACGGTAACAGCCTGGCGAACTAGTACCCCATGACCTGCGGAATCACGGAGAGATCAAGACATCTGTTGAATTGTCACACAACCCCCTTCCGCAAGAGTGAGATCACATGGGAGACTGGTCCACACCCCGCCAGGTTCTAGAGTGCGACGATGCGAGGAGTGCCGATGGTCTCGTCTGAAGACTCGGCCTGGGATGTTCCCCCCAGCATTTTTGGCACGCGCGCGGGCGGCCCGACCGTCCAGCGCTTGGTGCTTGGCAGCCAACTGCACCGGCTGCGCGAGTCGCGAGGCATTACCGCCGAACAGGCGGCGGAGGCCATCCGAGGTTCGCACTCCAAGATCAGCCGGATGGAACACGGCCGGGTCGGCTTTAAGGAGCGCGATGTGGGCGACCTCCTTACCCTTTACGGGGTGACTGACAGCGAGGAACGTGCCGCGCTGCTGAACCTGGCCAGGGAGGCGAATACCCCCGGCTGGTGGCATGCCTATTCGGACATCCTCCCGTCCTGGTTCGAGCCCTTTGTGGGCTTGGAGGCGGCCGCTTCGGTCATCAGGACCTACCAGATCCAGCTCGTGCCGGGCCTGCTGCAGACCGAGGGCTACGCCCGCGCGCTGATCCGGCAAGGTTCCGCGGCCTCGGAAGAGGAGATCGCCCGCCGGAGCGAGCTGAGGGCCAGCCGCCAGGAGATCCTCCGCAGGCCCGACGCACCGCAGCTGTGGGTGGTCGTCGACGAGGGTGCGCTGCGCCGTCCGGTAGGCAGCAGGGAAATCGTCCGCGAGCAGCTGAGCTACCTCATCGAGATCGTGGATCATCCCGCGGTGACGCTCCAGATCTTGCCGTTCAGCGCCGGTGCGCACTCAGCCATGGGCGGCCCGTTCACCATCCTGCGCTTCGCCGAGCCGGACCTGGCCGACGTCGTCTACATCGAACAGCTGACCAGCGCGCTCTACCTGGACAAGCCGGTCGAAGTCGACAGCTACCTCGAGGTCATGGAGCAGCTGTGCCTCCAGGCCGAGCCGGTGGCGAATACCACCAAGACGCTCCACCAGATCCTGGCCGAGACCTGATCCCAGTCGTTCTGCCCCCCGGAGGCTTCCCCCCGCGGGCTAGGCCTGGCCCGTCGGCGTGCGCTCCTCGCAGGCCCACGGTGAGCCGTAGTCAGTCAGCAAGTCCAGGAACGGCCGCGGCGGCAGCGCCTCGGGCCCGAGGACGCCGACTCCGGACCAGGCGCCCGAGTCGATCAGCTCCAGCGCGACCACCGGGTTCACGGCGGTCTGCCAGACCACGGCCTGGGATCCGTATTCGGCCATCGACCAAGCGTTGTCGACCACGTGGTAGAGGTACACCTCTCGCGGCGAGCCGTCCGCGCCGTCCCTTGATGTCCCGGTCACCCAGGTGCCTGCGCAGGTCAGGCCGCTCATCTTGTCGCCCAGCCCGGCCGGATCGGGCAGGCACGCCGCCACCACGTCACGCGGCGACACACTCGCCCCGCCAACCTGAACCGGGTCGGTCTTGTCCAGGCCGAGCTTGTGCAGGGCCCGCAGCACGCCGATGAACTCCGAGCCGAGGCCGTACTTGAAGGTGACCCGCCGCGCCTCGATCCACCGCGGCATCAGCAGCACCTCTTCGTGCTCCACGTTGACGCACTCGACCGGGCCGATGCCGGCCGGGAAGGTGAAGATCTCGGGCTCGCTGAACGGCTCGGTAGTGAACCAGCCACGGCCGCGTTCCCAGATCACCGGCGGGTTGAGACACTCCTCGATCGTGGTCCAGATGGAGAAGGTGGGAGCGAAATCGTACCCCGCCACCTCAAGGTTCGCTCCGTCCCGTACGCCGAGATCGGCGATCTCGCGGAACAGCTCATCGGCGGCGTACCTGGCGAACACGTCGGACAACCCTGGCTCCACGCCGATCCCCGCGAGCGCGAGCTTCCCTGACTCCTCCCATTGCGGCGCCATCGCGAACTGCTCGTCGCCGAGCTTGACGCCGGTCTGGCGGTAAGGGTCATCCGGATGGGGGTATGACAACGACATCGCCATGTCCAGGTAGTGGGTGCCTGCCTGAAGCGCGGCGCGGAATAGCGGCATCACGAAGCGGGGATCCGTGGCGTTCATGAGCGCATCGCAACGGTACTGCCCGAGCAGGCCGACGGTGGCCTGCACGTCACGCGCGTCCAGCTGGACGGCCTCGTACCCGTCGCGGGCGGCCGCGGCGCGCTGGGCCCGGCTCAGGTCGTAGTCGGCGATGACCAGCTCAGCGAAGGGGCGGCGGGCGGCAATGCGGGCAAATGCCGCGCCGACACCGCCCGCGCCCACCAGGAGTATGCGCATGGGCCGATCCTAGACCTTTCACGTTCCGACTGACGAGACCAGCCGTGATATCTAGGCGTTACTACGGATATCGTTGCCGCAAAGCGGAATTCATGCTAGAACCGTAGCATCATGGGTGCTGATACCGTTGTCACGCCCCGGTGCTCACATCGTGTCGTCAGGTCCGGCCGCTCGGCGGACCGCTTACCGGGTATTCCCGGTCCCGGCCGCGCCGGGTCGAAGCCAGGAGGGTGAGACATGGCCACCACCGCGTCGGCGCAGCCCACGGAACAGTCCACCGACAAGGGCCTGAAATCGGGCGCCCTCGGCCTGGTCTCCAGCGTCGTCATGGGGGTGGCCTCGACCGCGCCCGCCTACAGCCTCGCGGCCACCCTCGCCTTGGTGGTCGGCGTCGTCGGTTTCCACGCTCCGGCGGTCGCGGTGCTCGCCTTCGTGCCGATGCTGTTCTGCTCCATCGGCTACAGCGAGATGAACAAGGCGGACCCGGACTGCGGCACCACGTTCACGTGGGCGACCAGGGCATTCGGGCCGAAGACCGGCTGGGCCGGCGGCTGGGGCATCGTCGCCGCCGACGTCCTGGTCATGGCGAGCCTCGCGCAGGTGGCCGGCCAGTACGTGTTCCTCCTGTTCGGAGCCGACGGCATCGGCTCGAATCCGGCCAGCGGCTGGGTGCTGCTCGTCGGCATCCTGTGGATCGTCGCGATGACCTACATCTGCTACCGCGGCATCGAGGTTTCCGCGAACTTCCAGAAGGTGCTGCTGTCCATCGAGGTCGTCATGCTGCTGGTGCTGTCGATAACCGCGCTGGTGCGAGTCGGCACCGGGCACCACCCGGCCGGCTCGGTCCACCCGAGCCTGAGCTGGCTCAGCCCCTTCAACCTCGGCGGCATCCAGGCCTTCGTCGGCGGGCTCATACTCATGCTGTTCATCTACTGGGGCTGGGACACCGCGGTCTCGGTCAACGAGGAAACCAAGGACAAGAACAAGACCCCGGGCCAGGCAGCGATCATCTCCACCGTGCTGCTGCTCGTCACCTACGCGATCGTGATCTTCTCCGTGATGTCCTTCGCCGGGATCGGCACCAGCGGGATCGGCCTGAACAACCCGAACAATGCCGGCGACGTGCTCTCGGTGCTGGGCGGCGCCATCTTCGGCGGCGGCGGTCTCGGCACCTTCCTGAGTCGGCTGCTGATCCTGATGGTGCTCAGCTCGGCCGCCGCGTCCACCCAGACGACGATCCTGCCGACCGCGCGCACCACCCTGTCGATGGCCGCCTACAAGGCGCTGCCCGCGGCGTTCTCCAAGATCCACCCGAAGTATCTGACGCCGACCGTGTCCACCATCGTGATGGGGGTGGTCTCCATCGCGCTCTACATACCGATGAACTACATCTCGGGCGGCAGTGTCATCGCCGACGCGGTGACCGCGATCGGCTTCTACATCGCCTTCTACTACGGGCTCACCGGCTTCTCCTGCGTGTGGTACTACCGCAAGGGCCTAACCAAGAACATGCGTGACCTGTGGATGCGTGGCATCATCCCGCTGCTCGGCGGCCTGATCATGTACGCTGCGGGCGCCTATAGCCTGTGGGAGGACTGGGACGTCGGCACCGGCAACAGCTACACGTCGTTCAAGCTGCCGTTCTACCCGAACTGGCATGTCGGCGGCGCCTTCATGATCATCTTCCTGTCGGCGCTGGCCGGGCTGCTGGCGTGCACCTACATGCGGCTCACGGCGCCCGCGTACTTCAGGAAGGAAACCCTCACCAGGGCCACTGCGACCCTGGTCCCCGACGAGTAGCTGACCTGGCGTCGCCCGCCGGCCAGCACTGGCAGGCGGCGCCACCTTCCCGTGCTGCCTCCTCAGATCGGCGACGGCCCCCGCTAGAATGGCGGGCGTGCTCGATGACGCCCAGATCGGCCGGGTGCTTTCCATCACGGCCCACCCCGACGATGTCGACTTCGGTGCCGCGGGAACTATCGCGCACTGGACCGAAGCTGGTATCGAGGTGATCTACTGCGTGGTCACCGACGGCGACGCCGGCGGCTTCGACGAGGACTTCCCGCGGTCCGAGATGCCGGCCCTGCGCCGGGCCGAACAGGTCGCCGCGGCGAAATGCGTCGGCGTCCATGACGTGCGCTTCCTCGGGTATCCGGACGGCCGGGTGGAGGCCAGTCTGGACCTGCGCCGGGATCTGGCCCGGGTGATCAGGCAGGTCCGCCCGGATCGCGTCGTGTGCCCCAGCCCGGAGCGGAGCTACGCCAGGCTCGGGACCAGCCACCCCGATCACCGTGCGGTGGGCTCAGCGGCCCTGGACGCCGTCTACCCGGACGCACGGAACCCGTTCGCCTTCCCCGAACTCCTCCAGACCGAGTCGCTGGCCGCCTGGACCGTGCGCGAGGTCTGGATCGCCGGCGGCCCTGACCCGAACCACTACGTGGACGTGACCGCGACCTTCCCGCGCAAGCTGGCGGCTTTGCACGCTCACGAAAGCCAAACCGGTCACATGCATGACCTAGAGGAGCGACTGCGGACCCGTCTGGGCCTTACCGCCCGGATGGCCGGGCTTCCCGAGGGCCGCCTGGCCGAACCCTTTCAAGTGCTGGACACCGCCTGACCCGTACCGCCCGGCGGGAGCGGGCGGTACGGGCAACGCCCGTGGCGTCTTTGCCGATGCGGGCCGATCCCGGGCATAATTCACTGATTGAATCCAGCCAGAAAGAGTGACCCAAACATGAGCATGGAGATGGACCACTCCTTTACCGTCCCCGTCCCGCCGGACCGGGCCTGGGACGTGCTGCTCGACGTGGAAGGGATCGCGCCGTGCATGCCCGGCGCCACCGTCGACGAGTTCGACGGCGAGGTGGTCACCGGGCGGATAAAAGTCAAGGTCGGCCCGGTGTCACTGACCTACCGCGGGACCGCGAAATTCATTGAGCGCGACCCGGCGGCCCACGTGGTGGTGATGGAGGCGTCCGGCAAGGAGACCCGCGGCGCGGGCACGGCCTCCGCGACCGTACGGGCGTCGCTGGAGCCTGAGTCGTCTGGCGCGGCGACCAAGGTCACCATGCATACGACGATGAACGTGACCGGGCGGCCGGCCCAGTTCGGTCGTGGGGTGATGGTCGAGGTGGGCGGCAAGCTGGTGGAGAAGTTCGCCGATAACCTGGCCCAGCTGATATCCGGCGACGGTGCGGCCGCGGCGGCGGACGGTGCTGCAGCAGTGGACGGCGCTGCAGGTACGGCGGACGGTGCCGGCACGGCGGACGGTGCCGCAGCGGCGGACGGCGCTGCCGGTGCCGCCGCAGCAGGGGCCGTTAGCACGGACGACGCGAGCACGAGCCTGCCTGCCGGCACCGCGGAGGCCGGGTCAGGCAGCGCCGAACCCACCGTCGTCGTCCCCGTCGCGACCACGGCTTCCGCTCCGCCCGCCCAGCAGAACGACGACTCCATCAACCTGGTCCGGCTGGTCGGCCCGGCGATCCTCAAGCGGGTACTTCCGGTCGCCGCCGCGGTCGCCGTGCTCGCCGTGCTCGGCCGGTACCTGTTCCGTCGCGGGGCACGCGGTCAAAAGGCGTAACCCGCAGCCGCAGGACGCCTCTGGGACCACTTGGCCCCCGTCTCGCTCGCACGTTCACATCCGAGCGATGGGGTGCAATGATCGTGCGTTGTTACTACCCTTATCGTGGCAGTAACAACGCACGATCATGAAAAGGCGGCCTAGCGGACGACGACCTCGGTGACGGGGAGGGAGGAGTCCGCGGGCAGGTCGAGCGGGGACGGCGATAGGCCGCGGGACACGATCTCGGCACCGAGGGCGGCGACCATGGCGCCGTTGTCGGTGCACAGCCCCGGCCGCGGCACGCGCAGCTTGATGCCGGCCGCCGCGCATCGTTCCGCCGCGAGCGAGCGCAGCCGGGAATTGGCCGCCACGCCACCACCGACGATCAAGTCGGTGACGTCGTGCCGCTGGCAGGCCTGCACGGCCTTGCGGGTGAGCACGTCGGCCACCGCCTCCTGGAAGGACGCCGCCACGTCGGGGGCGTGGACGGGCTCCCCGGCAACCTGCCGCGCTTCGACCCAGCGGGCCACCGCCGTCTTCAGCCCGGCGAAAGAGAAGTCGAGCGTGCCGTCACGGTACTTGCCGCGGGGAAAGCTGATCGCGGCCGGATCGCCCTCGCGGGCGGCCTTATCGATCGGCGGGCCGCCGGGGAAGGGCATGCCGAGTACCCGGGCCACCTTGTCGTACGCCTCGCCGGCCGCGTCGTCGATGGTGGCCCCGAGCGGGATGACCTCCTGGGTCACGTCCGCCACGAGCAGCAGCGAGGAATGCCCGCCGGAGACCAGCAGGGCCACCGCGGGCGACGGCAGCGTACCGTGTTCCAACTGGTCGACGGCGATGTGAGCGGCCAGGTGGTTGACCCCGTACAGCGGCTTGCCCAGCGCGAAGGCGTACGCCTTGGCCGCGGCCACCCCGACGAGCAATGCCCCGGCCAGCCCCGGTCCAGCGGTGACGGCTACCGCGTCGATCTCCTCCGGCCGGACCCCGGCGGCCGCAATGGCCCGGTCGAAGGTCGGGACCATCGCCTCCAGGTGCGCCCGGCTGGCTACCTCAGGCACCACACCGCCGAACCGCGCATGCTCCGCCACGCTCGAGGCGACGGCATCGGCGAGCAGGTCGTGCCCGCGAACCAGCCCGACACCCGTTTCGTCACAGGATGTCTCGATGCCGAGCACCAGCGGGGACGCCATCACATGAGTGCCTTCCGCATCACCACGGCGTCGACGCCGGACGGCTGGTAGTAGCCGCGCCGGATCCCGATCTCGGCGAACCCGTGACGCAGGTAAAGCTGCCTGGCCCTGGGGTTGTCCTCCCGCACCTCGAGCAAGACCTCCTCGTATCCTCGCTTAGCCGCCTCGTCGACAAGCGCCGTGAGCAACGCCGTGCCAGTGCCCTTGCCCCACCGGGCCGGATTCACCGCCAGCGTCACCACGTCGGCCTGCGACCCGCCGGTGAACATCATCCCCGCGTACCCGATCAGCGCGGTTCCCTCCTCGGCCACCAGGTAGAGCCGGCGCGAGGGCGGCTGAGCGAGTTCCGCCGCGAACATGTCAGGCGTCCACGCGTCCTCAGGGAACAGCTCGCGCTCCAGGGCCAGGATCCCGGCCATGTCGGTCCTGGTCATCTTCCGCAGCCGGACCCCGCCGACATCACCCATGCTGGCATCACCCATGCTGGCATTACGCGGGCTGGCATCCCCCCGGCGGACGTTACCCGTCCAGGCGTTCATGACGGCGTGACCCGCTTGGGAGGGCCGGGCTCCCTGGCATCTGGCCGCCGCAGGTAGAGCGGCTCCGCAGCCAGCAGCGGCACGGTCAGCAAGGCTCCAGCCGACGACGGCACGGCGGGCGACGGGATGGCTTGCTCGCCGAGCTGGCCCGCGACGACGGCGCACAGCGTGCGGGCATCCGGATGGGCAGGCCCGATTACCTCGCCGAACGCCTCCGGATAAAGCTGTCCCCCGGTTCCGGCCACTGGTAGCTCCGCCGCCCCCGGGATGGAACCTGCGCTGCCGACATCAGGACCCTCCAGACGCCGGCCGGCCGCATCGTAGGAAGCCCAGTAGACCTCTTTGCGGCGCGCGTCGGTCGCCACCAGGAACTCTGGTCCTGGCGCGGTCGCGAGCACTGTCGCCACGGCGATGACGTCGAGGGAGCACGCCCCGTACACGGGAATGCCGAGCACCGCGCCGAGCACCCTGGCGGTCACCACGCCGACGCGCAGCCCGGTATAGGGCCCGGGGCCCACGCCCACGGCGACCGCGGTCAGATCGGCGCGTGCCGCGCCCGCGTCGGCCATGACCTTCGCGACCATGGGCGCCAGCAGCTCACCATGGCGACGGCCATCGACGGCGAACGCCTCGGAAACCACCCGCTCCCCGTCGTGCAATGCCACGCTTACCGCGGGGGTCGCGGTATCAAAACCCACCACAAGCACGTCGACCAGCCTAGTGGGCGCGCGGCGTCGCTGAGCCAAACCGTGGTCAGTGCAGCGACGCCTCGGCCGCCTGGGCGAACGCCAGGGCGGCCGCCGCCAACTGGGGCGCAGACACCGGCCCATAGGACCCGTGGTTGGAGTGCTCGAGTCCGTCCAGCGTGACCGTGACGATCACGTTGCGGTACCGTACCATGACGGTGGCCACGTCCGTCACCGCCCCGCCGACACGGAACACCTGCATGCCGCTGAACGCCTGGTTCCCGAACCCCGGCAGGGTGTGCACGGTGGCCTGCGAGGCAGGAGAGCGCTTCGGCGGAGACTGCATATCCTGCAGCGCCAGATCGTAGGCGTCGGTGGCGGCGAACGTGGCGCTGCCATCCCCGCTGGCCAGGCCGTTCGGCGCGTACGCGAGCAGGTTGACTTCCATCAGCCGGTACACCGGCGGCTTGTCGATGGTCCAGTTGCAGGTCGACTCGGCCGACCCGTTGACCGGCAGCGGGGACGCTACCTTGGCCTTGCCCGGCAGGTAGCGCTGGACGGTGACGGCGGGGACGACGCTGCACGCATTGGGCACCTGGCGCAGCTCTCCCGGCTGGAACGTGGTGATGAGCGCTCCCGGCGTGACCGTCGCGGGGGCCGACTGGCCGCCCACGAGCAGGACCACCGTGAGCACGGCAGCGACCACGACGACCAAGCCGCCCGCCATGACGAACCACCGCCGCCGCCTGCGCGCCGCGGCCCGCAGAGCGCGCCCGCCGGGGCTGCGCGATTCGCGCGGCTGCGCCGGCGGCCGGTTCTCGTCGCTGTCCGCTTCGTCCCAGTCGGCCCACTGCGCCGCGGATTCGTCCTGGCGCGGAGCGGAGGCCCGGCGGGGATCGGCAGGACCCCGGGGATCCGCGGGGTCCGCCGAGCCACCGCGCGGCTCCTGAGCGGCGGGCCACTCCGGACCTGCAGGCCACTCCGGGCTCAGCCGGCCCTGGCCGCCAGTACCTTCAGCGCGGCCGCCGAAACCGCCAGGACCCGCCGGGCGGTCACCAGGACCGCCGGGGCCGCTGAGACCGCCGGGGCCGCTGAGACCGCCAGGGCCGTTAGGGCCAGCGGGAACCCCGGGTCCGCTGGGACTGCCTGGATGGCCGCCCGCCGGACGTCCGGAACCAGCCGGATGGCCGCCGCCCGCGGGACGCCGCGGCCGTGCGGGACGGACCGGTGGCAGGTTGGCCCACGGCGGCGGGTCCTCGTCGTCACAGTCAGGGCGATAGGACCTGGCTGACGGGCGAGGCGGCAGGAACTCCTGCTCGGGCACTGCGCGCCTCCGGAATCGGGGTGCGGTACGTAACGTCGCGATACGCGAAACTGGGATCAGTACAGCGGAACTATAAACTGTGCTGCATTAAAAAGTTCGTGTTATTCAGATTCATGCGGCGGTTCTCGCCGTACCTTACGTGCACCGGCCGCTGGCACGGGCTCAACAGGCCCGTGCTCGCTAGCCGGTTCTGAATAACACTCACGGGCTACGGCGCCGGCGAGCACACCATGCCATCTCTCCCCGTGACCAATTATCCGGACAGTTCGCACGTCGCTGTCCAAATCGGGCTCAATCGAGATCTCCAGGCGATCTTCGGCCAGACTTTCGGCCAGACCGGAACCCCACTCCACGACCGTCACGGCGCTGGCCGCGTCGGTATCCAGGTCCAGGTCGTCCACCTCGCCGGTGCTGCCGAGACGGTAGGCGTCCGCGTGCACCAGGGCCGGCCCGGACCCGGCCAGCACGGGATGCACCCGCGCGATGACGAAGGTCGGCGAGGTGACCGGGCCGCGTACGCCGAGCCCCGCGCCGATGCCCTGCACCAGCGTGGTCTTGCCCGCTCCGAGCGGCCCGGCCAGGATCACCAGGTCCCCGGCCCGCAGCCGCGCCGCGAGGCGTCGTCCGAGGTCACGCATCTCCGCGTCGGTGGCGATCCGCGTTCTGGCGGGCAAGCCACCCGGCTCGTTCGGCTCAATCATCACCGGGCACCACCTGCATAGGCCCTCGGGACCCTCGCCCCGATGCCGGTGGCCATCTCGTAGGAGATGGTGCCGAGCACCTCGCCCCACTCCTGGGCGGTGGGCTCGCCGTCAGCTCCCGGGCCGAACAGCACCACCTCATCGCCCGCCGCTACCGGCTCGTCGCCGAAGTCGACGACGAACTGATCCATGCAGACTGTGCCGGCGATCGGCCAGCGACGGCCGCGCGCGCCGATCAGCGGCCGGCTGGCCGCGGTCCGCGGCACCCCGTCCGCGTACCCGAGGGGCACCAGGCCGAGGGTGGTCTCGCGGGCGGTCACATACCGGTGGCCGTAGGAGACGCCGGTGCCCGCGGGCACCCGCTTGACCATAGCCAGCCGGGCGCGCAGCGTCATGGCCGGGCGCAGCCACGACGGCGCGCCGCCGGGCAAGGTGGACAGGCCGTAGACGGCCCCGCCGAAGCGCACCAGGTCGAGCCGGGACTCCGGGACGGTCAGCGCGGCGGCGGTGTTGGCGATGTGCCTGACCTCGGGCGTGACGCCGGCCTTCTCGGCCAGCGCGGCGGCGTCGGCGAACGCGGCCAGCTGAGCGGCGACCGACGGGTGCCCGGGGATATCGGCGCAGGCGAAGTGCGACCACAAGCCGGTCACCCGCACCGAACCCCGGGCCTGGGCGTCCAGGGCGGCCTGAACCAGCCCAGGCCAGTCCGCCGCCGTGGCACCGCCGCGGCTCAGCCCGGTGTCCGCCTTGAGGTGCAGCCGGGCCTGCACGCCGACCCGGTCGGCCGCGGCCGCGATCTTCGCGGCGAAGGTCACTGATCCGGCCGTGAGGTCCACGTCGTGCCTGATCGCTTCGGTAGGGTCGCCGAAGGTCATCAGGCAGAGCACGGGCTGGGTGATGCCCGCCTGCCGGAGCGCGACCGCCTCGGTCAGGTCCGCGACGCCCAGCCAGCCGGCCCCGCCGGCCAGCGCCGCCCGGGCGGCCGGGACCATGCCGTGGCCGTACCCGTCGGCCTTCACCACGGCCATCACCTGGCTGCCGCGCACCAGCTCGCACAGCGCCGCGACGTTCCCGGTGATCGCGCCGAGGTCGACCAGAGCCTGCCGGTCCATGGCGCTCACAGTGCCTCCTTTGGATATTCGCGCCATCCGGAAGCCCTGCGGGCCACCGGCCGCTCGCACGGGCCCGAAAGGCCCATGCTCGCTAGCCGGTACCGGATGGCGCTCATAGGCTCCGGAACGCGGCCGGCAGCGCCCGGACCAGATCCGAGGCCCCGATCGGGGCCTCCCCGCCGTTATCCGCAACCGGGGCGTCCCCGCCAGGCCAGGCCAGCCGCGGCCAGGCCAGCCGCGGCGAGCCGACCGGCCATCCCGTGCAGGTAAGCGGCCGCCAGCCCGGCCTGGGCGGGCGCCAGGCCCTGCGCGAGCAGCGCGCCGGCCAGACCGGACAGCACGTCGCCGCTGCCCGCGGTGGCCAGCCACGGCGTGCCGGTGGGGTTCACCAGGACCGGCTGGTCCCCCGGCGACGCGATGACCGTCGTCGAGCCCTTCAGCAAGACCGTTACGCCCAGCTCGGCGGCCGCCCGCCGGGCATGCTCGAGCCGCCGCGCCTCGACGCTCGCCGCTTCGGTGCCGAGCAGCCGGGCCAGCTCGCCCGCGTGCGGCGTGATCAGCGTCGGCGCCGATCGCGGCAGCAGGCCCTTGACCTGACTCAGGATCGTCAGCCCGTCCGCGTCCACCAGCACGGGCAGGTCCGTGCCGAGCACCGCGGTCAGCCGCGCCACGGCGTCCTGGCCGGTGCCCAT
Source organism: uncultured Actinomycetota bacterium (assembly GCA_963842265.1). Lineage (GTDB taxonomy): Bacteria > Actinomycetota > Actinomycetes > Streptosporangiales > Streptosporangiaceae > Palsa-504. The sequence continues at coordinate 17,458 of CAWJGE010000008.1, read as the reverse complement.
CCCCGGGCCCGCCACCCACGCCTGAGCCCGGCCGACCGAACCGAGCAGGTCCCAGTCACCCTCGTCCGGATGCGCGGTCACCACCGTCTCGGGCCAGGCCTGCCGCACCAGCACGGCGGCGACGTTCGCGGTGACCACCCGGACCATGCCCGCCCCGCCGCGCACCGCCCCGCCGGTCGAGAGCAGCACCGCCCCGGTGAAGCGGTCACTGCCGGCCAGCAGGCCGAGCACCCCCCGCCGGTACTTGTCCGATTCGGCCCCGGGGCGGGGCAGCAGCTCGGAGATGTCCTCTCGCTGCGGCGCCCTGACGCACGGGCCTTCCTTCAGGTACGGGCCCAGGCCGATGTCGATCAGCTCGACGGCTCCCGCGTGGCCGGCACCCGGATCGATCAGCAGCCCGGGCTTGATCGCGCCGAAGGTCACGGTGACGTCGGCCCGGACCGCCGGGCCGTCCACCACCCCGGTGTCGGCGTCGATGCCGCTCGGCAGGTCGACCGCCACCACGGTCGCGCCGGCCTGCCTGGCGCGAGCGGCGTGCCGCGCCAGGCCGGCGAACGGCTCCCGCAGGCCGCCTCGCCCGCCGATGCCGAGCAGGCCGTCGATGATCAGGTCGGCGCGGTCCATCAGGTCAGCCTGGCCGGCCAGATCGCTGGTTATCCGGCCGCCGGCGGCGCGCAGCGCGGCGATGCCGCCCTGGTGCGCCTTAGGGCCGGCCGCGATCGCGGTCACGGCCACGCCGCGGCGGGCCAGCAAGGCTCCCGCGTAGAGCGCGTCGCCCCCGTTGTCCCCGCTGCCGGCCAGCACGACCACCCGCGTCCCGTACACCTGCCCCGGGTACCGGGCCAGCAGGGACGCGCAGACCGACGCGAGCCCGCGGGCGGCGCGGGCCATCAGCGCCCCGTCCGGGACGATCTCCATCAGCGCGTGTTCCGCCGCCCGCACGGCGGCGACCTGGTATGCGTCTCGCATGGGAGTTCCTACTGTATGGGTTTACCGGCCCGCGAGCGCCAGCCGAACCTCGTCGGCCAGCCGGCCGATGACGCGTTCTGCCAGGCTCGTGTCCTTGGCCTGGACCATCAGCCGGATCGCGGGCTCGGTCCCGCTCGGCCGGACCAGGACCCGCCCGTTACCGCCCAGCTCAGCCTCGGCCCGCTGAACGGCCGCGGTCACCTCCGGGCCGAGCTGCGAGGCGTCGCCTGGCACGTTGACCAGCACCTGCGGGTACTTCGGCATCATCTTGGCCGCCGCCGCCATCGGCACGCCGTGCCGGTTCACCGCGGCGAGCAGCTGCAGGCTGGTCAGCACGCCGTCGCCGGTGGTGGCGTGCTCGAGCATGATGATGTGCCCGGACTGCTCGCCGCCGAGCACGTAACCGCCGTCTCGCATGGCCGCGGAGACGTACTTGTCCCCCACCGGCGTCTCGATCACCGTGATGCCGGCGTCGCGCATCGCCACATGGAAGCCCTGGTTCGACATCACCGTGACCACCACCGTGTCGCCCGCCAGACGGCCCGCTTCCTTCAGCCCGGTCGCGAGCACGGTCAGGATCTGGTCACCGTCCAGCGGCTGCCCGTCCGCGTCGACCGCCAGGCACCGGTCAGCGTCGCCGTCATAGGCGATGCCCGCGTCCGCGCCGTGCGCGACGACCGCCGCGGCCAGCGCGCCGAGCGCGGTGGAGCCGCAGCCGTCGTTGATATTCAGGCCGTCGGGCTCGTCGCCGATGGTGATGACGTCCGCGCCTGCCCGGCGCAGCGCCTGCGGGGCGACGCGGTAGGCCGCGCCGTGCGCGCAGTCGGCCACGACCCGCAGGCCCGCCAGCGGCGGCTGCGGGTCATCGGGCAGCGTGGCCAGCAGGTGGTCCAGGTACCGCTCGTGCTCGGCACCCGCGTCGCTGACCCGGCCGAACTCCCCGTCGTCCGACATCGGCGGCGCGGTCCCCAGCCGGGCCTCGATGTCGTCTTCCGTGGCGTCCGGCAGCTTGACCCCGCCGGGGCCGAAGAACTTGATGCCGTTGTCCCGGGCCGGGTTGTGGCTCGCGGAGATGACCACGCCGAAGGCGGCGCCCAGCGCTCCGGTCAAGTAGGCCACGCCAGGGGTGGGGATGACCCCCAGCCTGAGCACGTCCACTCCGGCGCTGGCCAGGCCGGCCACCACAGCCGCCTCAAGGAACTCGCCCGACACGCGCGGATCCCGGCCCACCACGGCCACCGGGCGCCCAGCCGAGCCCGCCCGGCGGCCCAGGACAGCGGCCGCGGCCGTGCTGAGATCCATGGCCAGACAGGCGGTTAGTTCACTACCAGCGACCCCCCGGACACCATCGGTACCAAAGAGACGGCTCCGCTGCCCCGCTTCAGCCATTTCGCTCCGCTCGATGCTCTGCTCGTGTGCGTTGCCGTGTACCCGGCACGCTCGGCGCGAGCGGCACTTACCGCTTGGAGTACTGCGGCGCCTTCCGGGCCTTCTTCAGCCCGTACTTCTTGCGCTCCTTGACCCGGGCGTCCCTGGTCAGGAAGCCGGCCTTCTTCAGTGCCGGGCGGTTCTCCGGGTCCACCAGGGTCAGCGCCCGAGTCACGCCGAGGCGCAGGGCACCCGCCTGCCCGGTGACGCCGCCGCCGGAGATCAAGGCCACCACGTCGAACTGGCCTTCCGCGCCGAGCGTCACGAACGGCTCGCTGACCAGCTGCTGGTGCACCTTGTTCGGGAAGTACACGTCGAGCGTGCGGCCGTTGATCAGCCACTGGCCCGAGCCCGGGAGGATGCGAACCCTGGCGATGGCCTCCTTGCGGCGGCCGGTGCCTCCCGCGTTGCCTGTGACCACCGGACGCCGCGCGGCGGCCCGCGCCGGAGCGTCCTGTGAGGTCTCTGTCGTGTACTCCGACGGGGCGTCCGCGCCGAACTCGTCGTCGGCGTAGTCCGCGAGTTCGGCGTCGTCCTCGACGCTGGTGGTGGTTACGCCAGTGGGCTCAGCCACGGTCTGGACCTCGTACTTCCTGTCTTGGTCTACTGCTCGATCTGCGTGATCTCGTACGGCTGCGGCTGCTGAGCCTGGTGCGGGTGGTCAGGGCCCGCATACACCTTGAGCTTGCTCAGCGTCTTGCGGCCGAGCGAGTTCTTCGGCAGCATCCCGCGCACGGCCTTCTCTACGGCGCGCTCGGGGTTGCTGGCCATCAGGCTGGCGTACGAGACCGCGCGCAGGCCGCCCGGATAACCGGAATGCCGGTAGGCGTGCTTCTGCTCCAGCTTGTTGCCGCTGAGCGCCACCTTGGCCGCATTGATCACGATCACGAAATCGCCCGTGTCCACGTGCGGGGCAAAGATCGGCTTGTGCTTGCCCCTGAGCAGCACGGCCACGTGGCTGGCCAGGCGGCCGAGCACCACGTCAGAAGCGTCGACGACATGCCACTGCCGCGTAATGTCACTGTCCTTCGGGCTGAATGTGCGCACAGTCCTAAGCCTTCGCGTATGTATCGTGATCTTCTCCGGCCGCACCTGCTGGTTACGACCGCCCACAGGCGCTCCGCGGGCGCATCGCGCCGCGCGAACCGCGCGTACGGAAGGCACACCGCGTGCATGCCCGTCGCGCATGACGCCAATGCAGCATACTCCGTCTCATGCAGCGATGCCAAAGCGACCTCGCCAGCGAGCCCTCCGCAGGAAGGGCGTCACGGCGCGCCGCCAGTCAACTACATGAGAACGGGAAACTTCCGCGACCAGCCTACCGGAACTGAACAGAACGCTACTCTCGACGTTATGGATCACCAGGGTGCAGGACGCTCCCGCTCGGCCGCGGACACGCGCCGTCAGCCGCCCTGGCCGCCGTTGGACGACGCCGGTGGCCCCGGCGTCCCGGAGAGCGGCACGGAAACCACCGGCCCGATGTCCATCCGGTCACCCGGCTACGGCGGGTACGGAACCGGCGGGACCGGCCCGCAGCGGGTCCTGGGTCCGGGCACCGGCCCGCAGCGGGTCCTGGGTCCGGGCACCGGCGCCCAGCGGGTCCTCAGCCCGGGCACCGGCCCGCAGCGGGTCCTGGGTCCGGGCACCGGCGCCCAGCGGGTCCTCAGCCCGGGCACCGGCCCGCAGCGGGTCCTGGGTCCGGACACCGGCCCGCAACGCCTGATGAGCCCGGGCAGCGGTCCCCAGCCCGTCATGAGCCCGGGCAGCGGCCCTCAGCCGGCGCCCGGCGCGTCGGGCGCGTTTCCTGCGGCCGGGTCGACGGGCTCCCTGGGGCGGACGCCGGTCCGGGGCTTCCTGCCGGGACGCGAGCCGGCGGAGTCGTTCCTGGGCGGTCCGGCCGAGAACGCCTACCGGGACGACGACACGGGCATCATGGACCCGCTGGATCCGGCGGGCGGCGCGGGCGAGGCCGCCGGGCCGGGCCGACGTCGCGGCGCCCGGACGAAGCGGCGGTCCCGCTCGTGGCTCGCCGCGGCCGTCGCGGTGGTAGTAGCCGCCGCCGGGTTCGCCAGCTATAAGTTCCTGTACGTGCCGAGGGTCAACGCGCCGGTGCCGCCGACGCTGCGGCTGCCGACGACCGCCCCCGGATCCGGATCCCCCGGCTTCGACAAGACCCTGGGCAAATGGCAGCACATCGGGACCCGGGCGCAGGACCCGCAGCCGCTGACGATCACGGCGCTGTACCCGCCGCAGTTCGTCCTGGACGGCAGCTCGTACGTCAGGACCGCGGCCAGCGTCACCAAGACCTGCTCGCTGGCGGTGTACGGCGCGGATCTGCAGGCGGATCTGCAGTCGGGTCACTGCACTCAGGTCCTGCGCGCGAGCTACATGTCCGGCGACGGCAAGATGATGGGCACCATCGGCGTGGTCAACCTGATCAGTTCCAGCGCCGCCCAGAAGGCCGGGCAGGTCACCGGGCCGCAGGAGATCATCGCGCCGCTCAGCGGTAAGAAAGGTCCCACCAAGAAGCTGGGCAGCGGGACTGGTGTCGTGCAGGCGAAGATCAAGGGGCACTACCTGATCTTGATGTGGGCCGAGTTCACCAGCCTGAAGTCACCGTCGGGCCAGGCCCAGCTGCAGGCTCTCGAGCAGTTCGCCGCGAACCTCCTCACCGGCAGCGCCAACATCAACCTCAGCACCCGGATGCTGACCGGCAAACCCTGAGCGAGGCGCGTGGCCTAGGTACCGCGCCCGCCAAAAAACGCTTCCTTCCAACTCGTGCCTCACTGGTATCGCGCTCAAAACCAATGAACGTGGCACTGTATTGGTTCTATTAAGTAGAGCGTCACGCTCACCGGAAATCGTGGCTGATGCTGCGGAGGCGGCGGGCGGTGGCGGCCCGGGCGGCTAGGTCTTCGGCGGGGGGATAAGCGACTTCCTCCAGGCACAGGCCGTGCGGGGGGACGACGCGGACGGCGGGGTCGCGGACCGTGGCCGCCAGCACCGCGGCGGGCCAGCCGGATGGCTTTCGCCCCTCCCCGACGGCCAGGAGCGCGCCGACCAGCGAGCGGACCATGTTGTGGCAGAACGCGTCGGCGACCACGGTGGCGACCGCGATGCCGTGATCGTCCCGGCGCCAGTCCAGGGTGCGCAGCGCCCGGATGGTGGTGGCGCCCTCCCGCCGGCGGCAGAAGGCGGCGAAATCGTGCTCGCCAAGGAAACAGCGCGCGGCATCGTTCATGACCGCCAGGTCAAGCAGCCGGAAGTACCAGAGCGTTTCGTGCCTGCGCAGCGGGTCCGCGGCGACCTCGTCGTCGCAGACGCGATAGGCGTAGCGCCGCCACAGCGCGGAGAAGCGGGCGTCGAACCCGGCGGGCGCGGGACCGGCGGCGTGCACCCGGACGTCGCCGGGCAGCACCCCGGCCAGTCTCGAGATGGCCCGGTCGGCCGTACGGGACCAGGCCGCGACGGGCACGTCGGTGTGAATGACCTGGCCGCGTGCGTGCACGCCGGCGTCTGTACGCCCGGCCACCGTCAGCTTCGGCGGGACGGGCAGCCGCAGCACCCTGCCGAGTGCTGCGGCCACGACGTCCTCTACCGTACGCCTGCCGGGCTGAGCGGCCCACCCGGAAAACGCTGACCCGTCGTAGGCAAGATCAACCCGGAGCCGAACGGTCCCGGTTTCTCCATCCGAGCCCACCTCGAGCGGTCAGGGATTAGTTGTCCTTGGCCGGCTTGTCGTCCTCGTCGTCGGCTTCGGCGTCATCCTCGGCGTCCGCCTCGTCGTCGACGTCCTCGGCCTCGTCGTCCTGGTCGTCCTCGGCCTGGTCGTCCTCGACCTGGTCGTCCTCGGCCTGGTCGTCCTCGACCTCGGTCGCCTCGGCTGACGTCTCAGTCGGCTCGCCGGCCTCAGCCTCCGCCGTAGCCGTGGCCTCAGCCTCGGCCGCGGGCGCCGGTGCCTCGGGGGTGGCCCGGCGCGCGCGACGGCGGGGCTTGGCCGTCACCGGCTCGCCGCGGACCAGTTCGATAACCGCCATCGCGGCATTGTCGCCCTTGCGCGGGCCGATCTTCGTGATGCGGGTGTATCCGCCGTCCCGTTCGGAAAACTCCGGCGCGATCTCGGTGAACAACTGGTGCACCACGCCCTTGTCCGTGACCACGGTCAGCACGTGGCGGCGGGCGTGCAGGTCGCCGCGCTTGGCGAAGGTGATCAGCCGCTCGGCTACCGGACGAAGCCTGCGCGCCTTGGCCTCGGTCGTGGTGATCCGGCCGTGCTGGAACAGCGCGGTGGCCAGGTTCGCCAGGATGTGCCGCTCGTGGGCCGGGCTGCCGCCCAGGCGGTGGCCCTTAGTGGGCGTGGGCATACGGACCTCTCTCGCTCTTTAATGCAGGCGTGGCAAGCGCCACTCCTTGTCAGTACTGCTCGGTCTCCACGTAGCTCTCGTCGTCGTCGGCGTAGGCGCCCACCGCGCTGCTCGGGTCGAACCCGGGCGGCGAGTCCTTGAGCGCGAGGCCCATGTCGACGAGCTTCTGCTTGACTTCCTCGATCGACTTGGCGCCGAAGTTCCTTATGTCGAGCAGGTCCTGCTCGCTGCGGCCGACGAGCTCGCCCACCGTGTGGATGCCCTCGCGCTTGAGGCAGTTGTAGGACCGCACGGTGAGGTTGAGGTCCTCGATGGGCAGGGCCAGGTCCGCCGCCAGCGCGGCGTCGGTGGGCGACGGGCCGATGTCGATGCCCTCGGCGTCGACGTTGAGCTCCCGGGCCAGCCCGAACAGCTCGACCAGCGTCTTGCCGGCGCTCGCCACCGCGTCCCGCGGCCGCATGGACGGCTTGGTCTCGACGTCGAGGATGAGCCGGTCGAAGTCGGTGCGCTGCTCGACACGGGTGGCCTCGACCTTGTACGTCACCCGCAGCACGGGCGAGTAGATGGAGTCGATCGGCACCCGGCCGATCTCCTGGCCCGGCTGCTTGTTCTGGGTGGCCGAGACGTAGCCGCGGCCACGCTCGACGGTGAGCTCCATCTCGAGCTTGCCCTTGGCGTTCAGCGTGGCGACGTGCAGCTCGGGGTTGTGCACCTCGACGCCGGCCGGCGGCGCGATGTCGGCCGCGGTCACCTCACCGGGACCCTGCTTGCGCAGGTACATGACCACCGGCTCGTCGTGCTCGGAGGAGACCACAAGTTCCTTCAGGTTCAGGATGATGTCGGTGACATCTTCCTTCACACCGGGAACGGTGGAGAACTCGTGCAGGACGCCTTCGATCCTGATGCTCGTGACGGCCGCGCCCGGAATGGAGGACAGCAGCGTACGCCGGAGCGAGTTGCCGATCGTGTAACCGAAACCAGGCTCGAGCGGCTCGATCACGAACCTGGACCTGTATTCGTCTACCTGCTCCTCGGCGAGCGAGGGGCGCTGAGCGATGAGCATTTTCTTCCCTTTCCGCGACGCCCGCTATATGACGTCGTGTTTTCCCCCGGGGGGACGACCCCCCCGGTGACCCCCCCGAGCCTGGGGGGATGCCATCCCCCCAAGACCCCCCTGGCCGGGGGGCAAGCCCCCGGGGGGCAACTTCGCTGGGCCGTCGAGGCCCAGCGAAGTTACTTCGAGTAGTACTCGACGATGAGCTGTTCTTGGACCTGGGTGTCGATCTGCGCGCGGACGGGCAGCGAGTGCACCAGGATGCGCATCCGGTCCGGGACCACCTCGAGCCAGGCCGGCACCGTACGCTCGCCGGCCTCGGCTCGCGCGATGACGAACGGGGTCAGCTCGAGGAACTTGGGGATGACCTCGATGATGTCGCTCTCACTGACCCGGTAGGACGGGATGTCGACCTTCTGGCCGTTTACCGTGAAGTGGCCGTGCCGCACCAGCTGGCGGGCCATGTCACGGCTCTTGGCGAAGCCCGCGCGGAAGACCACGTTGTCCAGGCGGCGCTCAAGCAGCTGGAGCATGGTCTCGCCGGTCCGGCCGTGCTTACGGGCCGCTTCCTCGTAGTAGCCGTGGAACTGCCGCTCCAGGATGCCGTAGATCCGGCGCGCCTTCTGCTTCTCCCGGATCTGCTGCAGGAAGTCGCCTTCCTTCGGCCGGTTCCGGCCGTGCTCACCCGGCGGGTAAGGCCGGATCTCGATCGGGCACTTCGGCGAGTCGCACTTCGCGCCCTTCAGAAAGAGCTTGGTCTTCTCCCGGCGGCACAGCTTGCAGTCCGGGCCTGTGTATCGAGCCATCTGTCGCTATCTCCTTGGGTGGGCTCGGGGGATAATCAGACCCGGCGCCGCTTCGGCGGCCGGCAGCCATTGTGCGGAACGGGGGTCATGTCCTGAATCGAGCCGACCTCGAGCCCGGTCGCCTGCAGCGACCTGATGGCGGTCTCCCGGCCCGAGCCTGGGCCCTTGACGAAGACGTCGACCTTACGCATGCCGTGTTCCATCGCGCGGCGCGCAGCGGCCTCGGCGGCCATCTGAGCGGCGTACGGCGTTGATTTGCGGGACCCCTTGAACCCCACCTGACCCGCGGACGCCCACGAGATGACGTTGCCCGCCGGGTCGGTAATCGAGACGATCGTGTTGTTGAACGTGCTCCTGATGTGGGCGTGCCCGTGAGCGACGTTCTTCCGCTCCTTGCGGCGCACCTTCTTGGCGGCCTGGCTGCGGCTCTTTGCTGGCGGCATGTCTGTTTTTGCGCTTCCTATGAGGTGATCGGTCCGGACGGCTCCGGACTACTTCTTCCCGGCCTTCTTCTTGCCGGCGACGGTCTTCTTCTTGCCCTTGCGGGTGCGCGCGTTGGTCTGCGTCCGCTGCCCGTGCACCGGGAGTCCGCGGCGATGGCGGATTCCCTGGTAGCAGCCGATCTCGACCTTGCGCCTGATGTCGGCCTGGACCTCGCGGCGCAGATCACCTTCGACCTGGTAGGTCGAGTCGATCCAGTCGCGGAGCTTCATCAGCTCGTCGTCGGTGAGGTTGCTGACCCGGGTGTCCCCGCTGACGCCGGTTGCCTCCAGCGTCTGCAGCGCCCTCGTGCGGCCTACGCCGTAGATATAGGTGAGCGCGACCTCAAGCCGCTTATCGCGGGGGAGGTCTACTCCAGAAATCCTAGCCATGCGCGGGCAGTTCTCCTTCATCTCGCGGAGGTCCTTCGCGCCGCCTCCACGCCCTGCCCGGACGTGGCCCCGGCCTCCGTCCGGGGGTCGCAGCCTGCACCGGCTGCCTGCGGTACGCGTTCTAGCTAAGTCAGCCTTGCCGCTGCTTGTGCCTCGGGTCGGTGCAGATGACCATGACGCGGCCGTGCCGACGTATGATCCGGCACTTGCTGCAGATCTTCTTGACGCTCGGCTTGACCTTCACGGTGGTTTCTCCACTAAATCTGATTCTGCTTGTTGGCCTGTTACTTGTACCGGTACACGATCCGCCCGCGACTCAGGTCGTAGGGACTGAGCTCTACGACCACGCGGTCGTCAGGCAGGATGCGGATGTAGTGCATCCGCATTTTCCCGCTGATATGGGCGAGAACCTTGTGCCCGTTGTCCAGCTCCACCCGGAAGAAGGCATTCGGGAGCGACTCGACAACCGTGCCTTCAATCTCAATGGCGCCGTCTTTCTTGGGCATGTCCTCCGCGCTTCGCTATGTGGTGATGGCCCGCGCCGAAGCGCGGTCTGGTCTGGCTCTACTGTGCTACATCGTGCTGGGCTCATCGTGCTGGGCTCATCGTGCTGGGCTCGTCATACAGGCCCGGGCGGCAAGCCTGCCCCGCCTGGCTCACGTCAGCGGGACGAGATAACCGGGAAGGGCCGGCATCGTGCTCGCTTCCGCGAGCCTCCGAGCGCCGACCGGGTAGGACCCAGCAGATGGGCCAGGGTCGAGTGTACTCGCCCCCGCGCCCCGACGCGAACCGCCCAGACGTAAGACACACACGAGCCCGCCACTATTCCCGGCGATGCTGCGAGCGCCGGACGACCGCCCAGATCCACGGGATGGCGATCAGCGCCCACCACGGGAACCAGGTCCCCCCGCCGACCACGGCGGCGACGGCCCAGATGGCGATGAGCGCCGACGTGACCACGGCCCATGCCCCCATGGCCACCGTCCCCGGCGTGAACCGGACCGGATGCCCCGGGCCGGCCGAATCCGCAGGCAGGAGCGACTGCCCGCGGCGAGGCGGGGCCCGCCGCAGCGAGGCGTCAGGCAGCTGGTACAGGTCTATGGCGGGCAGGTCCCTCAGCAGGTCGTCGAGCTCGCCCATGGTCTTGGCGTCCAGGGCCTGCTCCATACGCTCACCAAACTCCTCGGCGGTCAGCCGACCCGCGGCGTGGTGCTCGCGCAGCAGCGCTGTCACGCGGTCGCGATCCGCGTCCGAGGCGCGGATCCGCGGGTCACTAGGCACCGGGCACCTTCTTAGGTCGGCGGAATGCTCGCACAGTCCTGTTCCTAGTATCGCCGAGGCCGCCTTCCGTTATGCCCGGCCAGGAGGGTCCAGGGGGACATCCCCAGGGGCGGCACACTCCTCGGCCGTCAGCACCCACGGCCCATCGGGGGTTATCGCGATCGTGTGCTCGAAGTGCGCGGCCCAGCTTCCGTCGGCGGTGACGACCGTCCACCCGTCATCGAGCAGCACCGTCTCGGCGCTGCCGAGCAGCACCATCGGCTCGATGGCCAGCGCCATGCCCGGCTGCAACCGCGGCCCGCGGCCGGGGCGCCCGTAGTTGGGCACCGGCGGGTCCATGTGCATCGCGCTGCCGATGCCGTGGCCGGTGTACTCCTGCACTATGCCGTACCGCCCCGAGGCGGCCACGCTGGTCTGGACCGCGTGCGAGATGTCGCCGAGACGGCCGCCGGCCCGCGCCTGCGTTATCCCGCGCCACAGCGCGGTCTGGCACGCCCGGAGCAGGTCGGCATGCTCGGCGGAAATGGCGCCCACGCCGACGGTGACGGCAGCGTCTCCGTGCCACCCGCCGACGATGGCGCCGCAGTCGATGGAGACGATGTCGCCATCCCGCAGGCTCCGCTGCTGGCTCGGGATGCCGTGCACGATCTCCTCGTTCACTGACGTGCAGATCGTAGCCGGGTAGCCGTGATAGCCCAGGAAGGACGGAGTGGCCCCGGCGGCGCGGATCTCGGCCTCGGCGAGCGTGTCAAGGTCCGCGGTGGTGCTGCCGGGCCGGACCGCCGCGGCCAGGACCTTCAAGGTGCGCGCGACCACCAGCCCGGCCTCGCGCATGACCGTGATCTGCTCGGGCTTCTTGATCTCGATGGTCATGCCTGCGCGCCACATAACTGGCCGCTCTCAGCGCACGAACGGACGGAGCGCGGCCATGGCCCGGCTGGTGATCTCCTCCACCGGGCCGGTCGCGTCGATGCCGATCAGGATGTTCTCGTCAGCGTAGAACGAGACGAGCGGGGAGGTCTGCTCGGCGTAGACCTCGATCCGGTGCCTGATGGTCTCCTCGGAGTCGTCGTCCCGCTGGAAGAGCTCGGCACCGCAGTCATCGCAGATGCCGTTGCGGGCGGGCGGGTCGTACAGGACGTGCCACACCCGTTCGCAGCGGCGGCAGGTCCTGCGGCCCGACAGCCGCCGCACCACTTCGTCCTCGTCCACGACGAGCTCGAGCACGACGCCGAGCCGGGCGTCCCACTCCGAGAGCATCTTCTTCAGCGTCTCGGCCTGCGGGACGTTCCTCGGGAAACCGTCCAGGAGGAAACCCTCCTGCGTGTCGTCCTCGCCCAGCCTGGCCCGGACCATCGCCACGGTAACCTCGTCAGGCACCAAGTCGCCACGTTCCATGAACTCCCTGGCCTTGCGGCCCAGGTCGGTGTTGTTCGTCACGTTGTAGCGGAAAATATCACCTGTCGAGATCCTCGGGATCGCCAGGTGCGACGCTATGAACTGGGCCTGTGTCCCCTTGCCCGCACCGGGGGGCCCGACGAGGACGATGCGCACTATCGCAAGAAACCCTCATAGTTGCGCTGCTGCAACTGGCTCTCGATCTGCTTCACCGTGTCCAACCCGACACCGACCATGATCAGCAGGCTGACTCCGCTGAACGGGAACTGGTTGGTGACCCCGATGGCGTTGAGCGCCAGCAGCGGGAACAGCGCGATGATCCCGAGATAAACCGAACCCGGTGCGGTGAGCCTGCTGAGCACGTACTGGAGGTACTCGGCGGTCGGCCGCCCGGGCCGGATGCCGGGAATGAAGCCGCCGTACTTCTTCATGTTTTCGGCTACCTCGGTCGGGTTGAAGGTAATCGACACGTAGAAATAGGTGAACCCGACGATGAGCAAGAAGAACGCGAGCATGTAGAAGGCCGAGCTGCTCTGCTCGATGTAACGAGCCACCCAGTTCACCCAGCCCTGGGGTTTGCTCGTGTTGCCGAACAGCTGAGCGGCCAGGGTCGGGATGTACAGCAGCGACGAGGCGAAGATGACCGGGATCACGCCCGCCTGGTTGACCTTCATCGGGATGTAGGTCGAGGTACCGCCGTACATCCGGCGGCCCACCATCCGCTTGGCGTACTGGACCGGGATGCGGCGCTGCGCCTGTTCCATGAAGACGATGAACGCGACGATAGCGACCACCACGGCGATGGAGACGGCGGCGTAGAACGCATTCTTGACCCGGTAGATGGCCAGGATCTCACCCGGGATGACCGAGATCACCGTGGTGAAGATCAGCACCGACATGCCGTTGCCGACGCCCCGGTCGGTGATCAGCTCGCCCATCCACATGATGACCGTGGTGCCCGCCACCATAGTGATCACCATGGTGGCGATGGTGAGGACCGACCCGTTCGGGATGAGCGGATTAGCGGTACCGGACGCCCCGCAGCCGTTGAACAACGTGCCCGATCTGGCCAGCTCCACGTACCCGGTGGACTGGAGCACGGCCAGGCCCACGGTGAGGTACCGGGTGTACTGGGTGATCTTGGCCTGCCCGGCCTGCCCCTCCTGCTTCAGCGTCTCCAGCCGCGGGATCACGACGGTGAGCAGCTGCAGGATGATGCTGGCGGTGATGTACGGCATGATGCCGAGCGCGAACACCGACAGGCGCAGCAGCGCCTGGCCGCTGAGCAGGTTGACGATGGCCAGCACGCCCGCCGTGGAACTGCCCGCCGCGGTGGCCGCGTTGGAGCAGAAGGCCACGTTCTTCTCGTTGATGCCCGGCGTGGGCAGCGTGGCACCGAACCGGAACAAGGCGATGAGGCCCAGCGTGATCAGCATCTTCTTGCGAAGGTCCGGCGTCTGGAACGCCCGCACGAAGGCCGTCAGCATGCGCAGTCCTCGGTTCGGTTGATCGGGCAGTCCACGTATCTTACCCGGCACTGCATCTTATGTCTCCCGCTCGCCTCCGGAGCGCTTTGAGGTCCCGTCTTCCCTCGTCGCGCTCTATCGTCCCGCTCGCCGCCGGGCGCCCTTTGAGGCGCTGCCTTGCTTGCCTGGCCGCCTGCGGCGGCGGGGCCTTCGTCGCTCCATCGTCGCCCCTGGGATGGGTTGGGGGAGAAACAGAGTCCAGGCAGCGCCGGCGCCCTTTGGCTTGCGGGTGGATCAGGAAAGCTCGGTGACCGTGCCGCCGGCCGCCTCGATCTTCGCCGCGGCGGTGACGGAGAACGCGTGCGCGGTCACCCGCAGCGCGACGCCGAGCTCGCCGGTGCCGAGCACCTTGATCAGCTCACCCTTGCGGGCCGCGCCCTTGGCGACCAAGGTCTCCGGGGTCACGTCGCCGCCCTCCGGGAACAACTCCGCCAGCCGGCCGGTGTTCACCACCTGGTAGGCGGTGCCGAAGCCCGCGTTGGAGAAGCCCTTCAGCTTCGGCAGCCGCCGGTTCAGCGGCATCTGGCCGCCTTCGAAGCCCAGGCGGACCGTGTTACGCGCCTTGGTGCCCTTGGTGCCGCGGCCCGCGGTCTTGCCCTTGGACGCCTCACCGCGGCCGACCCTCGTCTTGGCTTTGTGCGCACCGGGCGCCGGCCGCAGATGGTGCAGCTTGAGCCCGCGCCCCGACGCGCCCTGCGGCTCGGCTGAGCCCTTTTCGGCGGTGTTTTTCTCCGGCATTTAGTCCACTTCCTCCACCGTCACCAGGTGGCGCACGGTCTTGATCATGCCGCGGAACTCAGGCCGATCCGGCTTGACCACCACCTGGCCGATCCGGCGCAGCCCGAGCGAGCGCAGCGAGTTCCGCTGCGCGCTGTTCCCGCCGATCTTCGACTTGATCTGTGTCACCTTCAGCTGTGCCATCTGTCTGATCTCCTAGGCTCCAGCCGCGGCCGCGCGCGCCCGCAGCATGGCCGCGGGGGCCACGTCCTCGATCGGCAGGCCACGCTTGGCCGCGATCTCCTCGGGCCGGTTCAGGCTCTTGAGCGCGGCCACCGTCGCGTGCACCACGTTGATCGGGTTGGACGAGCCGAGCGAGCGGGACAGCACGTCGTGGATGCCCGCGCATTCGAGCACAGCGCGCACCGGGCCGCCGGCGATGACGCCGGTTCCCGGGCTGGCCGGCTTGAGCAGCACCACACCCGCCGCCTCCTCGCCCTGCACGGTGTGCGGGATCGTGTTGCCGATCCTGGGCACGCGGAAGAAGTGCTTCTTCGCCTCTTCCACGCCCTTCGCGATGGCGGCCGGCACCTCTTTGGCCTTGCCGTACCCGACGCCCACCATCCCGTTGCCGTCGCCCACCACCACCAGGGCGGTGAAGCTGAAGCGGCGGCCGCCCTTGACGACCTTGGCCACTCGGTTGATCGTGACTACGTGTTCAAGGTAGGCAGCTTGCTTATCGGCCGCGCCGCCGCGCCGGTCCTCGCGGCGCTCGCGCCGCTCGCCGCCGCTGCCGCGCCGCGGTGCTCCTGGCATTAGCCCTTCCTCATTTCTGAATAACGCTCAGCGGACGTCACAAGTGCCGTGTTCACAGCTTCAGTCCGCCTTCCCTGGCGCCGTCCGCGAGCGCCCCGATGCGGCCGTGGTAGCGGTACCCGCCACGGTCGAACACCACGGCCTCGATGCCGGCCTCCGCCGCGCGCCGCGCGAGCAGTTCACCGACCTGACGCGCCTTGGCTGTCTTGTCGCCCTCGGCCGTGCGGATCGCCGGGTCCAGGGTGGACGCGGCGGCCAGCGTACGGCCCACGCTGTCGTCGACGATCTGCGCGAACATGTGCCGCGCGGACCGGTTGACGACGAGCCTGGGCCGGCTCGCGCTGCCCGTGACCCGCTTGCGGACCCGCAGGTGGCGGCGTACGCGTGCGGCCGCCGTCGCGTGCGTATGGGGACGCACTCGTCCGGTGGCGCGTGCGTGCGACCTGGTCTTGGTGCCAGCCATGACTTACTTCCCAGCCTTCCCGACCTTGCGGCGGATCTGCTCACCCTGATACCGCACGCCCTTGCCCTTATAGGGGTCCGGCTTGCGGAGCTTGCGGATTTGCGCGGCCACCTCGCCCACCATCTGCTTGTCGATGCCTTCGACGACGAACCTGGTGGGAGCCTCGACCCGGAAGGTGATGCCCGCTGGCGGGGTGATGGTCACGGGGTGGCTGAAGCCGAGCGCGAACTCCAGGTTGCTGCCCTTGGCCTGCACCCGGTAGCCGACGCCGACGATTTCCAGGGTCTTGCGGTAGCCGTCGGTGACCCCGGTGACCATGTTCGCGATCAGCGTGCGGGACAGTCCGTGCAGCGCCCGCACGGAACCCTCGTCGTTCGGCCTAGTGACCTTGATGACCCCGTCCTCGCGGACCACGTTGATGGGGTCGGCCACGGTGTGGTGCAGTGTGCCCTTCGGCCCTTGCACGGTGACCTGGCGCCCGTCGATCTCGACCTGCACCCCGCTGGGGATGGTCACGGGGAGCCGCCCGATCCTTGACATTGCAGCTCCTCCTTACCAGACGTAGGCGAGGACTTCCCCGCCCACGCCACGCTTGTTGGCCTGCTTGTCGGTCAGCAGCCCGCCGGACGTGGAGATGATCGCCACGCCGAGGCCGCCGAGTACCTTGGGCAGGTTGTCCTTCTTCGCGTACACGCGCAGGCCGGGCTTGGACACCCGCTTGATGCCGGCGATCGAGCGCTCGCGCTGGTTCCCGAACTTCAGGGTGATCACGAGGTTCTTGCCGACCTCGGCGTCTTCGACGCGCCAGGAGGCGATGTACCCCTCCTGCTGGAGGATCTCCGCGATGTGGGACTTGATCTTGGAGTACGGCATGCCCACCGTGTCGTGGTACGCCGAGTTCGCGTTCCGCAGACGGGTCAGCATGTCCGCGATCGGATCGGTCATCGTCATGGCCAACAGGCCTTCCTCACCGTGGTTTCCCTCCGGCTATCGCCGGCCCCGGGACCTGCGGTGTACTCGTTCTTCTTGGTTACCAACTGGACTTGGTGATGCCGGGCAGCTCACCGCGGTGCGCCATCGTCCGGAAGCAGATCCGGCACAGGCTGAACCTGCGGTAGACGGCCCGCGGCCGCCCGCAGCGGGTGCACCGCGTGTAGCCGCGCACCTTGAACTTGGGCGTCCGGTTCGCCTTGGCGACCAGCGACTTCTTCGCCACTGTCAGCCCTCCTTGAAGGGAAAGCCGAGCCGCCGCAGCAGCGAGCGGCCCTCGGCGTCGTTTGTTGCTGTGGTCACGACGGTGATGTCCATCCCGCGCTGCCTGTCCACCTTGTCGGGGTCGATCTCGTGGAACATGACCTGCTCGGTCAGGCCGAACGTGTAGTTCCCGTTCCCGTCGAACTGCCGGTCGGACAGGCCGCGGAAGTCGCGGATCCGGGGCAGCGCGACGGTCAGCAGGCGGTCGAGGAACTCCCACATGCGGTCGCCGCGCAGCGTGGTGTGCGCGCCGATCGGCATGCCCTCGCGCAGCTTGAACTGCGCCACGGACTTCTTCGCCTTGGCTACGGCCGGCCGCTGGCCGGTGATCGTGGACAGGTCACGGACCGCACCCTCGATCAGCTTCGCGTCCCTGGCCGCCTCGCCGACGCCCATGTTCACGACGATCTTGGTCAGCCCGGGGACCTGCATCACGTTGGCGTACCCGAACTCTTCCCTGAGCGCGGGCGCGATCTCGGTCCGGTACCGCTCCTTGAGCCGCGGCACCGG